>NZ_JBSGKF010000201.1:0-1001 GCF_054786515.1 Nostoc sp. UIC 10890 | reverse complement strand
CTAAGGCAACTTGATTAAGAGTTCCGACTAGACGCAAAGCCATAGGAATGTTGTATATGGCACTGTTCGGCTCGAACTGGTCTAAAAACCAAAGACGCTGTTGAGCATAAGACAGTGGTAATTCTGCATTCTCTGCCCTTGGTGAGATGGGTGGAGAAACCAATTCTAAGTCTTGTTGCTGCAATTGCTCAATCGATCGCGCCAATTCGGCAACTGTTGTTCTGGCAAAGAACTCACGCAATGGTAGTTCCACTTTGAAAATGTTGCGGATACGTGAAACTAGTTGCGTTGCTAGTAGTGAGTGTCCCCCAAGTTCAAAGAAGTTATCATATATGCCTACTTGGTCTACTTTTAGGGCTTGTGTCCAAATTTGCGTCAGTATTTCTTCAATTGGGCTACGCGGGGCGACAAAACTTATTTTCAGTCCCTCACGAGAGTCTGGCGCTCTCAATGCGCGACGGTCTACCTTGCCGTTGGGAGTCAGAGGTAAAGACTCTAGCATCACAAAAGCATGAGGTATCATGTATTGTGGCAGTTGACTAGAAAGAAGCGATCGCAACTGGCTGATTGTAGCTGGATGCTGTTTATGTCCTACCACGTAGGCGACTAAGCGTTTATCACCAGGATTATCTTCGCGGGCAATAACACAAGCCGCCTGCACATCGTCATGTTGGTTCAGTAATTCTTCAATTTCTCCCAACTCAATGCGGAAGCCCCGAATTTTTACCTGATTGTCGATGCGTCCCAGGTATTCAATATTGCCATCTGGTAAATAGCGTACTAAATCTCCGGTTTTATAAAGTCGGGGACTGGGGATTGGGGATTGGGGATTAGGAAGAATTTCTGCTCCTCTGCTCCCCTGCTCCCATGCTCCCCTGCTTCGACCGAAGGGATTGGGAATAAATTTTTCTTTTGTCAACTCTGGACGGTTAAGGTAGCCTCTGGCTAATCCCGCACCACCAATATACAATTCACCTGGTACACCAATCGGTACTGGTTGC
>NZ_JBSGKF010000200.1:0-1013 GCF_054786515.1 Nostoc sp. UIC 10890 | reverse complement strand
TCAGATTCATCTTGTACCTGTGGTACAAACAATTCCCCTACAGACACAGCAACTTCTTCAAAACTTGCTACCGCCTGCTGCCCTGTAGGGGCATCGGCAGCAGGCGGTAAGCAATTACAAAAAACCTTCATATAGAAAAAATGACCGTAATTCCCGATTTGATAACGGTTTTCAGCACCTTGTTTTGCAAATGAGTTTTGAAAACTATTAAATTGCCCGTCATTGCTTGATTGATAAGGGTTTGAGCTATTTTCTGCCCACGGATCTAAGATGTAGCGCGTAGGATGCCACAAATGCAAATGTTTTTGTAGTGTCTCTTGTGAGATAGTTTTGTGAAAGCGGCGCTTGTACTCAGCACGTATCGCTTTTCCTCGTTCAGTAGGCCCTGCTGGTAAGCCTCTATCCCACTCTATTGCCCTTACTACTATCTGGATGCGTTGTTGGGCTTGTTGGCTGCGTTCCCAGTTCTGTTGCTTACGACGGTCAAATGGGATTACGTTGTCTTTGGGTTTATGGATGCTGCTAATGCCTGCGATGGCTTCTGCAAAGGTGTTGGCGAATGTACCCAACAACCTTTCGGGATAACTAATGTAGGCGCTGTACCATTTGTTGCTAATTGTGGATTCTACCCAATGCCGCACTCTAGCTTCGATTTCGTGTTGGTGTCGGCAATATTGGCTGTAGCCAGGGGCGTTAATTGCGGTAGTAAGGCAAAATTCGACTAATTTATCACTCTCTAAGTCTAAAAAGACGATTCCGTACCCTACGAAGATTTGTAGGAGGGTGTTTGTTTGTCCTTTTCCTGTCCAGCCTGTGCTGATGATTTCTTCCCAGTTGGCACGCCACTGTACAATGTTAGCAGATTCTTGCTTGTGATATCTCTCCCGTGAAATTTGTTTTTTGGCTTTGTTCGCTACCCGTTTGAGTTTGGTTAAATCTTGCCGACTTGCGGCGCGATCGCAATAGTCGAGGAAGATAGAAACTGAGTCGCTAATTGGTTGTAGGTCATCATT
>NZ_JBSGKF010000199.1:0-1013 GCF_054786515.1 Nostoc sp. UIC 10890 | reverse complement strand
GCTTGAATGATGCAGCGTTGCAGATTTGGATAAGCAACTAGACGAGCAAGAATTTCTGCCGAGATTTCACGGTTGAGCAGGTTGGCGATCGCCATCTGATGCAGCAGTTCATATCTAATTGCAGCAACCTGATTAGGTGTATATAAGCGGGATTGTTCTTCAAAAAATAGTAGATATATACTAGCAACTTCCTCAATCTCAGATAAAATCTGGGGAATTAGTAAGGGTTGAGTAGGACTCGCAGCAGACGCAAAGCGTAAATTCCACTGGGTTTCATTAAGCAGTTCAACTCCCTCAATTTCTTGCAGATTGCTCCAATTTTGAGAAACCTGTATCACCTTCAATGCAGTGCCATAGGGAATACCATACATCGGATAGTAACTTCCAGGATGCCATAAACAAATCGGTTCATTGTAAGACTCGCCATAAATTTGAAACAGCTGATCGATCAGTTCCCAAACTGCCCAATTTTGATAAACTTGCGGTAGTTTCCAACTGGGATAGTGAATCAACTGCTGGCAATTCCTGACAAAGAAGCGATTATCCTCATTCTCATACATTTCACGCGCCTGAAAGCACTGCCAGAAAGTATCATTATGGGACTGACGTGCCAAAAACTGAATTAGGAGCGAATCGTCATATCGGGTTATGGCTTTGCGACTGTGGCGACCAGAGAATAACACACCTGAATCGCTTTGTGCGATCGCTAATGTATATCCATCAATCAGAACAAAGGTTTTTTCATGCTTATCTCTCATCCAGTAACTCTCATTTTCTCTCTAAAGGAATTGGATTTTTATTATTTCCCCTGTCTGAGCTTAAAATCATCAATCTTAATAATGGTGAAGTGGTTACATTTCCCTAATCTTAATTATTCAACAGGTATGAATTCAGCAGTTTTTAAAGCATTCCTCCAAGCGATGAAAGCAGCTATACGATAATGATCCTCCTTAGAGTGATATTCGTGATAACTGCCATCAAAGACAGTAATTTTGAGGGATGAAAAAGCTTTA
>NZ_JBSGKF010000198.1:0-1019 GCF_054786515.1 Nostoc sp. UIC 10890 | reverse complement strand
AACTAACATTAGTTTCATAACCTTGTATATGACTAAGGTTAATTTCTTCTGCTCTAAGATTCGCTAATTACTACCGTTCTAGCACCTACCGGTAGCCCATCAATAACATCTTTAAAGTGTAACTGTGGGAAGATATCAGAAACAAAAGGAACATAGCATTGGACTAGGCAATTATAAAGGTTAAACTTTTCCACTCCCATTTGTAGATCAGTTGGCCCTTCTTGATTCAAATCCAGCAGTTATAGGTTATTCCAGCAATATTTTTTAGCTACTCCAACTTTCCCTTCTTTACACACTGCACCCCTGCGAATGTCTCGAATGATGCAGGTTTAATTGAGATATTAACTCTCAACATCGCTTATTTCCAGTCGAAACCCGTCGCTATCCCCAAAATCACGATCATGCTAGACCACGCTTATCACCTTGAACATCTTACAAAGGCATTAAAGTATAAATCAAACAGCCAACCATCTAAATTAATTTCTGCTGCGTTGATAAAAAAGATTTCAAAAATTCTTACTGGGGGCTATATGGGGGCTATATATACCCCAACAATAGTTCAGGACTTTGGTGACATTTTGACCCCTATATAGGATATATATAGGTGCTAAGTAGGGTATATTTGACTGACTGATATTTTGTACCCCACTTAGCCCCCAAGGGGTGATGATAAACTTTTGAGATTAGGAAAATAAGGATGAAGTTATTTTATTCTTCTTTCTCTTGCTCTTGAAGATCACTGGAACAGATAATTTTCACTTTCTTAAAGTTTATTACTTGGAGCCTATGTCAAACATTCACACCTTGCAAAAAATTTTTCCTGCGGGTTTCGATAACGGTTACGGAAGTCTCAAACTTTTAGTCGATGGCTTTGAAGTAGTTCGTGTCCCCAGCTATATAACTAATGCCGAGATGGAAGATGTTCCAGGGCGCGTAGTTTTTAACGGCACTGCTTATACAGTTGGAGAGTCCGCTTACCGGACAGGGAATTATTTTGACCGCAACACAGACAATAATGA
>NZ_JBSGKF010000197.1:0-1024 GCF_054786515.1 Nostoc sp. UIC 10890 | reverse complement strand
TAGGTTAACATTAGATGATTTTCAATTAACAAGATGGCAGACCTTGCCAAATTTGGTCAGAGCTGTTCCTAATTTGGGTAACAGAAACGTTAATAGTGTTATACCTATCCGTGATTTTGCGAGAAGATTTGGCATTAATGGCGGTACAATCGCTAATCTCAGCCGTTATGACAATTTAAGTAATGTTCAACTTGGTCGAGTAATTAATTTAAGAAATTATCCTTTGACATCCATTTCTAATATCCAGAACGCATCAATAAATAACTTTGCCAATTGGCAAGACTCCAGAATTGATGGTGTACCGGGATTATCAACACTCACCTGGGATAATTTACCGGGGTTGAGAACACTTGACCTTTCATTTGTTGCCAAAGTTGATCTGCCATTGGGAGATATTGAGGCTAACCTCAAGCGCTCCATATCTGGTAGCTATCAAGATGGCTTTAATGTTCCCTGTCTACAAAATAATTGCGCTCATGCGGAAATGTCCGGCATTGGTAAGACTACTGGAACACAGTGGATGTCCGGGAAATTCCAAAAGGTTAATGGTGGATTTGGCATTTTAAAAGCTCTTAATGATGGTAAAGAGCCTACTGGTCGAAACCCCTTTGGCTCCAGCTTTAAGCAAGTTGTTTGGAATATTTATGAAGGCAGTGGAAAGGTAGAGACTACTATGTTTTTCCGTATCTGTAAAACTATCCCTTTCATTGGTCGCACTTGTAGTCCATACTTCATAGGGCCTGTACCTTTTATTGAGTACCAGGAGAAAGACCCTATCGTTCTTGGTGAACCTAATTCTCTACCTTAAAATGAGCAAATATTTCAAAATAAATAGCGCTAATCCTCAAAGATTTCGATTTGAGCAATTACAAAATCATAATGACGCAATTGGCAAGTACACTCACTCTCTTTTCACTCCCAATGGACTAACAGTTTTGTCCTTACTTGGTGCTTATATTTTGATGAGGGTGTTTTTTAGCGACTCTAACAAAAAGAAAATCGCTACTTCTTATTGGGGTGGCTC
>NZ_JBSGKF010000196.1:0-1026 GCF_054786515.1 Nostoc sp. UIC 10890 | reverse complement strand
TATGATCTCACCAATTTATCATTATTACCCCGTACAGATCCCATTGGCTTGTTAGTCTTAGGTCGTCCTAGTAATGTTGTAGATAGTGCTTGGGTGAATGGTAAGCAAATTGTTGCTGATGGGAAAGTTACCACAATTAATATTGATGAATTGCGGCAAGAATTATTTAACCGCAGTCAATGGGAGACAAAGCGTAAATCTGAAACTGTCGCGCAAATTGAGGCTCATTACCGCACAGTTATGGGGTTGTGAAAGACAAATAAATACAGAACTGCGGCAAAAAATTCGTGCTTTGGTGTTTAATATTCGGTTAGAGGATGGGACATATATACTTAGCAAATTTGACAAACATAGTCTCAAAGATTACAATATGACTTGCGGGATGAGTTTTTAGATATGAAATCCTACACAGACATATACGAGGACTATCATAAGAATGTTTATCTCTATGCAGAGAAAGAATATTCTTGGTATAAACAAGCTGACAATTTAAAAGATGCTGTCAGAAAAGCTTTTCTTAGCGAAGACGAGCAGGGAAAAGTTCATAGTCATCAAAGGCGTGTTGGTCGTTGGCGTCTAGCTTTAGCGGCTGATATTGCTTTAAAACATTTAGATACTCAGTGTATTATTGATTTTGACAACTTTAATAGTATTTATCAATTTGTTCAGGATGTTAGAAATAAAGTAGAAGGCTTTGGTGAATTAGCCAATTATGATGTCGCCCTTCGTATTACTAAATATCTAGGTTTTGAACTTCAGGAAGTATATCTTCATGCAGGTGTTACGATTGGATTTCGCGCTTTAGGTTTGAATGTAGAAGAGAGAGATATTATACCTATAGAAGAATTTCCTGAACCCTTTAACCTATTAAGCGGAGATCATCTAGAAAATTTACTTTGCATCTACAAACAAGTGTTAGCTGATTCTTCAGTCGAGTTCCCTAAAACTTGTATTTACCCAAAAACAAATTTTTCTTACACCAAGAAAAACGGCTGTGTTTGCTAGAATATCGCGCAGAGGCTCAAT
>NZ_JBSGKF010000195.1:0-1032 GCF_054786515.1 Nostoc sp. UIC 10890 | reverse complement strand
CGATCGCCAGCTTGTGATTTCCCTGTCTATAATTCAAAAAGCCCCTATTGTAGTAAGCATCTACAGACTTCGGATCAATTCTTAGTACTTGGTTAAAGTCGGTAATGGCCGCTTCAATACTTCCTAGTTCCGCATGAGCAGTTCCTCGACCGTTGTAAGCATCTGTATGGTTGGGGTTTAGTCGCAGTGCTTGATCGAAGTCGCTAACGGCTGCTTTAAAATCTCTTAATTGAGACTTTGCTAAACCTCTGAGGCAAAAACCTTCGTAGTATCGGGGATTTAACTGTACTACCCGACTAAAATCTTCTATTGCGCCGTTGAAGTTGCCTTGTTCAAGCTTTTGCACTCCCTGGTTATGGTATTCCTGAAAATTCATCTGTTGGATGCGCGTTGGTGCTTCCTGTGCAGCATGGACAGCAACAGGTATTCCACTCAGTACGCTACTCGTTATTCCCAGAATGGCAACAGCTTTGCGAATATGGTTCATGGCTTGACTTTCTCCTTGATAGATATATCAAGACAGATACACGAGATTTTTCTCAACTAGATCCATCCTAAGCGGTTTCGAGAGATTTAGAGATTGAAACCCAGCCAAATCAAAATACTTTGTAATAGCAACCAAACATTTAACCCGACGATAATAATAGCAACCAGCCAAGCTAGAGATTTGAGCCACAAAGGATTTACAAATTCTCCCATTAAGCGACGGTTACTTGTAAACATCACTAAAGGAATCACTGCAAACGGTAACTGCAAACTGAGGATAACTTGACTTAAAACTATAAGGCGACTTGTACTATGTTCCCCAAAGATAATAATTGTAATCAACGCTGGAATGATAGCAAGCAGACGGGTAACTAAACGCCGTAACCAGGATGGAAGGCGAAATTGTAAAAAGCCTTCCATGACAATCTGCCCAGCCAGGGTTGCAGTTAGTGTCGAACTTTGCCCAGAAGCAAGTAAGGCAATCCCAAAGATGGCGCTAGCAGCACTAACGCCTAATAATGGTGAAAGCAGTTTGTAAGCTTCTTG
>NZ_JBSGKF010000194.1:0-1036 GCF_054786515.1 Nostoc sp. UIC 10890 | reverse complement strand
GGTTCGTTACCCTTTGGTGTAATTGTCCAGAATTTGAATTGTGGCGAGAAATATTTGAAAGTGAACGAGTTTAGTAAACTTTGTTGCATTAAATTATTGTTTCCTCGCTGCACCATCATTTCTGTTGCCTCCACTCGATTTTGTACTCCCGTTCCATAGCCGCCAGCAATTTTGCCTGCAAGGATGACAGATAAGGTTTGGCTTGTTTCCCCAACCCCTGCAACAGCCAATCCACAGAAGAGTCACGGGTCGCCACTTGATGCAACTGCCGTAACCTCACACATAGCTGCTGCATGAATCTACAATCTTCATCAAGCAATTCCAGTAACTTCAGGTGTTCAATCTTCACGGTATAGTCGCCGTCCCAGGTCTGGACTGTACAGCTGTATTCCCAAACGTGACTTACCACGCCCCAATAACCCGCTTTACCTCTCAAGTCTGGGTTATCTCTGGGCAGAAGAATGCATATTTCACCAATATGGTAAGGATTGGGTACTTTCGTCCTTTCGCGTATCCTATCCACTACATCTTTCACTATGCGACCAGATGGAATCTTATTGCCAGCTTGCTCTACTGCCTGCTGCCATACATCCGCTTGCACAGAAGGTTCCAATTCAGCTTTCGCCAAAAAGCGCAATTGTCGTTCGTTGGTCGGCATTGGAATTTGCCGACCATTGGTCGGCAAAAACTTTTGGAGATTCTCATAAACCACAGTAGCCGAAATCTTTAGGTAGGCGGCATCACGGCTATAATTGAAGCGATCGCGGCAGTATTCTTCAAAAGTACGGTGCGTGGAACGGTACAGCCGTCTGTCCCTCAACTCCATCAGCGCCTGACCTGCTGACAAAAATGCCCTTTCTACCTGACGTTCCAATTGCAAGCGTAAGCTTTGTTCTTCTTCGGTCAACTCTGTAACTTCAACAGCAGTAACCGTAATCGTTGCTGAGGCTGGGTTGTCTTCGCTAGAAGTATTTTCGAGAGCAGAGTCGGTTGCTGGCTTTGGTTCACCAAATGCCCCAGGGATAACTTTCTTACG
>NZ_JBSGKF010000193.1:0-1037 GCF_054786515.1 Nostoc sp. UIC 10890 | reverse complement strand
CTTCCAACCAAAAGTATTATTAGGATTAACGGCAACGCCTGAGCGCTTAGATGGGGGCGATATCAAGGAGGATTTTCACTACCGCATCGCAGCGGAAATCCGTTTGCCTGAGGCTTTGAATCGAAAATTACTTTGTCCATTTCAGTATTTTGGCTTGTCAGACAGTGTGGATTTGACCCATATAGCTTGGGAAAAAGGTCGGTACTTGCCCAGTGAATTAAGCAGGGTATATACAGGAAATAACCGGAGGGTAGCGGAGATCATCAGGGCATTGGAGCGGTACACAAAGGACCATACCGAGGTGAGGGCGTTGGGTTTTTGTGTGACCATAGAACATGCTAAGTTTATGGCGGAAAAGTTTGTATTGGCGAATTTGAAAGCCGCTTATTTATCAAGTGCGAATGCGCAGGATCGTGATGAATTGAAACAAAAACTTCAAAAAAGGGAAATCAACTATTTGTTTGTGGTGGACATCTTCAATGAGGGGGTGGATATACCGGAGATAGATACCGTTTTATTTTTGAGGCCAACAGAAAGTCTAACGGTGTTTTTACAGCAATTTGGAAGAGGATTGCGGTTGGCAGAAGGAAAGGAAGGGTTAACGGTATTGGATTTCGTGGGCAATGCCAGACCGGAGTACAATTTCGAGAATAAATTTCGGGCATTGATTGGAAAAACATCTACGCCGGTAAAAAAGGAGATAGAAGACCATTTCCCACATTTGCCATTGGGTTGCTCAATAGTTTTAGAAAAAAAGGCAAAAGAGGTTATCCTGAACAATATAATAGCCGCAACTTCTCTAAATCAAAATCAGCTCATTCAAAAAATACAATCGTATCAGAACCAAACCACACTACCCTTAAATCTGAGGAATTTTGTGGAGTTTTATGAAATGCCGCTTCCTATGTTGTACAAGAAGAATCGTGCGATTGGCTGGAAGCGGCTCTGTGAGTTGGCGGGTGTAATTCCCAAATTTGAATCTGAAAATGAGTCGGCCATCGTATCTGCCATTCGCAACAAATGGCTTTCTTCTGCTT
>NZ_JBSGKF010000192.1:0-1041 GCF_054786515.1 Nostoc sp. UIC 10890 | reverse complement strand
GCTAAACCGCCAGAAGATTTAGAAAGTAGTTATAAAAATAAAAGCGCTCGGGATTCCGAGCGCTTTTATTTTTATAGTTGATGATAGTGTATTCAAGTGATGGACAAACGAGTACCCATCTGGTTAGAACGGCTATGGTATTCACTAGAAAACATTGAATCCGTAACTGATGTAGTACAATCCACCAACTTCGGGGTTTCCGAATGCGCTCACAAAGTATCTGTTCAGCAAGTTAGACGCCCCTACTTTTACTAGGTTTTTGGTTTTAGGAATTTGGTAGCTTACTTGAGCATCCATGGTACCATAGGACGGAATATTTCCAGTTCCAAAGGTTCCTTCCCAAAACACTTTATCCTGCCAACGGTAATTCACCATAAAGCCCCAACCGTTTTTGATGTTAGGATTTCCCAAACCTAGGTTGTATCTATATTTTGGTGTATTGAAGAACGTAACCAGATCGGAGGGCACATTATTGAGTTGATCGCTGGCAAAGTTTCCATTAAGCGTGTATCCTTTTCCGAGACGGTATTCCATGCTTACGCCATATCCAATCGATTGAACATTATCAGGACTGTTCTGTGGGTAAGAGAAATTATTGGAGAATGGACGAGCAGGAATCAACAAACCAGGAATTCCAGCAGCACCCGCAACCTGCGGTTGAATCACTGCAACTCGACCAATAAAATTCTTATATACAGAATAATACCCGTACATATCGATGAGGAACTTCTTTCCGTAAAGGGCCTTATATCCAATTTCGTAGGAATTAGAAACCTCCGCCTTCAAAGGCTCAAAGGTACCTGGTTCCAACAAAGCAGGGTTCTGTGTCTCACGGAAACGCCTAACCGAATTAGCGGTATAAGGTTGATTACCGCTGAAGTTGTATTTGTCTACCGATTCTTGAAGACCACCAATCAGGGTTGAGGTACCGGTGAAGAGATCGATGTATTGGTCTTGGGTAGAGGGGAAACGGTAAGCGGTTTGGTAGCTCAAACGAACATTGGCATCTTGGGCAACTTTTACCACTGCAGAGAGGCGTGG
>NZ_JBSGKF010000191.1:0-1057 GCF_054786515.1 Nostoc sp. UIC 10890 | reverse complement strand
TCTGCCGCTTGCATACTTGGTAGCATTGGCGGGACAAATCAGTAGCAGCGACCTTATGCTGGAACCAAGTGCCGGAACTGGTCTATTGGCACAAATGGCTAAACTGCACAGTGCAAGTCTGATGCTCAACGAGCTAGCCGACGATAGATCGAAGATTCTGCGACGGTTATTCCCTGGTACACCATTATTCTCAGTAAACGCGGAACAAATTAACGATTATCTGGTTGGCAAGACTCAGCCCTCAGTTGTGCTGATGAATCCACCGTTTTCGTCATCCCCGAAAATCAGCAGTCGCAATCCCGACGCAACAAAAAGGCATATCAACTCGGCACTGCGAAGACTGGCTGACGGTGGACGGCTGGTAACAATCACAGCCAACTGGTTTTCTCCCAATAATCCTACTTGGCGAGAGACTTTTGTTAGGTGGCACTCAGAAGCACGAGTTTTAATGTCAGTCGGGGTTAACGGCAAGGTTTACTCAAAACATGGGACAACTATCGACACTCGGATTACAGTGATCGACAAAGTTCCGGCTGACTCCAGCGAAATCCCTTGCATTACTGAAACTTTGGATCTGCCTGAAATACTGGCACTGATTCAGCAATTGCCTGGGCGTTCGTCTTTGACGTTGCCGCAGGCATCGCAATGCAATGCTGCAACTATTAAAGCTGCTGTCGTTGCAGCGAAGGTTATTAAACTACCAACGAAGCGTACAGCGATCGCTTTACCAGAACCCTCCGCAGAAATTTCAGATGTGGTTGTTCTGGAGTATGAGGTTATCGAATGGTCTGCTACGGATGGACTCAAAGATACTTTATACGAAACCTATCGCCCACAGCGAATCCGAATCAAGGACGCTTTACCTCATCCCTCGCTGCTTTGTGAGAGTGCAGCCCTAGCACTTGTCTCGCCACCAGCACCAAATTACAAACCGCATCTTCCTAGCAACATTATCACACAAGGCTTGTTGTCAGAGGCACAACTTGAAAGCGTTATTTACGCAGGTCAGGCGCACTGTGAATTTCTGTCTGGGTCTTATATTGTGGATGATTCATGG
>NZ_JBSGKF010000190.1:0-1069 GCF_054786515.1 Nostoc sp. UIC 10890 | reverse complement strand
AAATCCCTATTAGGGATTGAAACGGAATTAATTTTGACCAAGCAACTAACGCAGCCAAATTGCAATTACTTAAAATCCCTATTAGGGATTGAAACTAGATAACTGCCTTGCTTCCCAAATATTTTTGCACATTGCAATTACTTAAAATCCCTATTAGGGATTGAAACCTCGCTCGAATGGTGGGAGCAACAAAGCCATTACATTGCAATTACTTAAAATCCCTATTAGGGATTGAAACAGAGCTAGAACAAACAGAATTTGCACTCCACACCCTTGCAATTACTTAAAATCCCTATTAGGGATTGAAACGTCAATGAATTCATAGAGCAGCGATCGCACCTTCTATTGCAATTACTTAAAATCCCTATTAGGGATTGAAACGATACCAAGATTTTGGTAGAGATTGGTTTCTGGATTATTGCAATTACTTAAAATCCCTATTAGGGATTGAAACAGTAGCAAAGATTGAGGGCATTGCCGGGGATGCATTGATATTGCAATTACTTAAAATCCCTATTAGGGATTGAAACAACTGTGGCCACCACTGGTAAGCAACCTTTCTATTGCAATTACTTAAAATCCCTATTAGGGATTGAAACCCGGTAGTTCACTGCACCCTCTGCGGATAATTCAATTGCAATTACTTAAAATCCCTATTAGGGATTGAAACAACGCTAGCCACGCGGCACTTGGCGTATTGCCATCATATTGCAATTACTTAAAATCCCTATTAGGGATTGAAACAATAGCTACAGGCTGTCTTGGCTGAATCTCAACGATTGCAATTACTTAAAATCCCTATTAGGGATTGAAACCGAATACTGCTGGATGGAGCGTAAGGAAGCTGCTATGAATTGCAATTACTAAAAATCCCTATTAGGGATCGTTTTAGGGATAGAATCTTCTTCCATGTTGGAAAAGTTGGAAAAAGTATGAGAGTGATTCATACTGCAATTACAGCCATTTTCAGGAAAGAGGTTTGTGTAATACCTTAAAATTACTGATTATGCGTTGAAAATTTCCCATGCTATTTGATGCGTTTAAACACCGTAAATCTCCTAAAATCGAA
>NZ_JBSGKF010000189.1:0-1074 GCF_054786515.1 Nostoc sp. UIC 10890 | reverse complement strand
TTAAATTTAAATGATCTGGATTTGCCTAACGGTACAGATAATATCGAAGGCATCACCTTTGGCCCCAAATTAGCAGATGGTAGCCAGTCGATTGTGCTGGTAAGTGATAACAACTTCAACCAGAGCCAATTTACCCAAATCCTCACACTGAATGCAGACTTAGTTCCCACTGCTGCACCCACGGTAGAAACTCGTCCCGATTTGTTGGATGATGAAACGCTCCCAGTCGATCAACGTGCCGACGCTGATGATCCTGCCATCTATATTAATGCTACAAATTCTGCTGATAGCCTAGTATTAACCTCAGTGAAAAATGGCGGACTGCGGGTTTATGACTTGTCTGGTAATTTGTTAGAGACAATTAATCCCGGTGGTATTCGCTACAACAACATTGACCTGCAATACGGTTTTAAATTAGGCAATCAATCAGTTGATATTGCCGTAGCTAGCGATCGCAACAATGATAAACTAGCAATCTTCAAAATTAACCCCAATCCTGGCACTGACGGCAATTACCTGGAAGATATTACCGACAGCAGCCTTGGTACTCTCTTCCAAGGGTTACCTTTTGCAGAACCTTATTCCTCATCTTCTCGGAGTGCTTACGGGCTAGCATTGTACCGTAGTCCAATCACCAATGATTATTATGTCTTTGCCAATCGCCGCGAAACTGGTGATGTCGCTCAGTTTAAGCTGATTGACAAAGGTAATGGCAAAATTGGTATTGAACGAGTCCGAGAATTTACCGTACCAACAATTGAGGGACGCGATCCGCAAACAGAGGGTATGGTAGTAGACCAGGAAACTGGTTTCCTCTACATCGGCCAGGAAAATGTCGGTATCTGGAAGTTCCAAGCAGAACCAAACGGTGGTACAACTGGCAAGCTAATTGATCAAGTCAGAGATTTGGGCGGTACTAACCTCACCGATGACGTAGAAGGACTGACCATTTATTACGGCAAAAATGGTACAGGCTACTTATTAGCATCTAGCCAAGGCGACAATACTTTTGTGGCCTACACCCGTGAAGGTAACAACGAATATGTAGGTAACTTTGCCGTTGGAAACAATGGG
>NZ_JBSGKF010000188.1:0-1075 GCF_054786515.1 Nostoc sp. UIC 10890 | reverse complement strand
TCGTTTTAGGCTTGGTTTCATAGTCAAAGCAGAATTTGATTTCTCGAGAAGGTGTGGCGAAAACCGCTAATTCCTCATGCAGGTAAGACTTACCGATTTTTTTACCAAACTCATCTTTGGGAGTTCGGTATCCCGCCGAAATCCCAGGTAGCCCAATGGCAGCGTGACCCTGGCTCAACAGGCTGGCTGCTTTTTTAGCTCCTTCTGCGATCGCACACGGTAAATTATATTTCCACACACAATACCAAAATCCTGAGTGGCGCTCCTGCTGGCTGGGGTTAACTTTGTGTTTGGAGTAGATGCGTTCGGCAATATCTTCAGGGACATTAAGCAAGAATATACTTAATTCAACCTTTGGGGGATGCTCATATTTAATGAATTTCCCTTCAATTACCTGGTTCTCCTCATCTTTTTTGGGTCTAGGTGTGTTCGGCTTGTAACATCCCCATCTTTTAATTGCAGGTTTATCACCTGGTGTTAAATCAGCAAATGAACGCGCATCAACTCCAGCATCACACCACCAACCACCAGCATCAAGGTGAGAATATGCGTTTAGAAATCCTTGTGTTAACCTCCCGGTATTTGTACGATTAAGTTTTTCGCTAACCATCAGCCTTTCCCAAGCCTCATGCTCACCATCTGCATAGTTGAATTGAAGACTTTCAAAGTTTTTTGCCGCAATATCAGGATGGATAGCGCTATCTTCAAACTCTTGCCAGTGCTTTGGTTCAATAAAATTAGGTATTTTTTCAGTATGATGTGGTGTCCAGAACGCTTCTGTGGGGACAGCAGATTTCAGTACTGGCTTAGAGAAAACTGATTCAACAGTATTATAGTTTGGTGTCTCCTTCAAGACGGGCAAGACTTTCGGTACTTTTATTGATGAATCATGGCTTGTTGTCCGGCTAGATGCGACTGATTTCACAATTGGCTCGACAAAAGGAGTAGATACTGTCGTCTCTTGTTTTAGTACTGGCTTCTCAAAAGGGGCACTTATATCTATAGTTATTGCTTGGTGCTGCTTGAAAGTCGATTTCTGAACTTGTTTTCGTAGCAATTCCAAGGCATTATCTTT
>NZ_JBSGKF010000187.1:0-1076 GCF_054786515.1 Nostoc sp. UIC 10890 | reverse complement strand
AACAGCTTCCTTCGCGGCGTACAAAACTTCAGCGTTGATTTCTTTGAAACCGCGATCGCAATTAAATTTATTAGTGATGCACTAGAGTTATATTCTGTTACGTGAAATCATTGCTGAATAGGACGTACAAACTTATAATTCACATCTTACAAATAGTTGTGATTGTTCTCAAGCTAGACAAAGGCAGGCTTTATTCCACTTGTTATTTTGGCATATAATGAGATTATTAACATCTGATTGAAATACTCATTTGGAATGTTATTTTTCTCATTCGTAACTAGTGAATAAAATGGCTAAAACATTAACAATACAGTTGTCAGACGACTTAGAAAGTAAATTAACTGCTCAGGCACAAAAACTGAATCTATCTTTAGAAGATTTAATTTTGCAATCGTTATCTCAATCAGCTAAACAGGAGAATATCTCAGAATTCGATCCAATTTTACCTTTACTAGGTACATTGAAATTTGATAATTTTGATGTAGGAGAAAACCACGATCAATATCTCCAGCAAACTTTGCAGCAGGAGTTAAAAATTGACGAATAAAGTCTTTATAGATACATCTGGGTGGGCTAATTTATTTATTGCAACTGAGTCCTACCATGAACAAGCAAAGCAGTGCTTTCAACATAAACGTCAGCAAAATCAAGCAATGGTAACAACTAATTATGTTGTGATTGAACTAGTGGCTTTGCTGAATAGCCCTTTACGCGTACCTCGTCCCCAATTATTTAAATACGTAGAAGCGGTCAGAACTGCTCCTTATATCAACTTGATTTATATTGAACCAACAATAGATTCAGCAGCTTGGGAGCTACTCAAAACTAGAGAAGATAAAGCTTGGTCTTTGGTGGATAGCACTTCTTTTATAGTCATGCAACAGCTTGGCATTAAAGAGGCATTAACCACAGATCACCACTTTGAACAAGCTGGCTTTCTTCGTCTGCTGAAGTCAGAATAAGTAATAATAAAAGGCATTCCTTAAGATATGCCCTTTATTATTAAAAATCTCTAACCTGTTAACCTACGCCCCGACAGCTTCCTTCGCAGCGTATAACACTTCAGCGTTGATTTC
>NZ_JBSGKF010000186.1:0-1080 GCF_054786515.1 Nostoc sp. UIC 10890 | reverse complement strand
CCCACGCAGGTGCTTTTTTACCTTTAATGGGAGTAACATTGTTCCAATGCCTTTCGAGTTCAGATTGAGATAAATGTGGGAGTTGTTCTTTACCCCAATTGATAGCATCTTGGATTGTTTTCCAATTAGTCCAAGGTTGTTTTTCTTCTTTGATATTGGTTAACTCAATGAGTGTCGCTTCCAACCAAAGTTTAGCTGCCTCCGAGTCACGCATTAACTGTTGTCTTGACATTAACAGGGCAATACTTGCCTGAATCTGGGTTAGTTCCCACATCTGAGAAATAGTAACGAGTTCCTGCCAAGTGTCTTCCTCCAGTTGAGTAATTTGTCTATTATCAGGAGCAGTTTTAGCCACTAGCAGGTCTTTGAGAAACCCAGTTAAACTTGAGTATATGACGAATGGGTTTTTGCCATACTCGATTAAGTCTTGGAGGATTTGTAAGTTAGTTGTTACGTCTCCTTTAGCAAGGTTTTCTGTTAGGGTAAGTAGGTCATGTTCGGGAACGACACCTGATAATTCCCAAACCCAATTTGGTGTGATTTCATCTACTCCCAGGTTGCTCAATTGATCGAGCAATACAAGACAGTTGCGAATAAAACCTCCACAAGACTTGACGATCGCCCAAATACCAGGTGCGTTAATGTTGATGTTTTCATTCTGGGCAACTTTTGATAAATACTGAACAAGTGTTTCTAGTCCTACTCTCCTAAAATCAAACTTTTGACAGCGCGAGATGATAGTTTCAGGAACCTTGTGTATTTCAGTTGTGCAGAAGATGAAAACTACATGACGGGGTGGATTTTCAATTGTCTTGAGGAGTGCTTGCCACGATTGACTGCTCAGGGCATGACATTCATCAATAATGAAAATTTTGTATCTTCCCTCAACTGCTGCAAACTGGGTAGTGGAAATTAACTCGCGGATTGTTTCTACCCCGCTATTGCTGGCAGCATCTAACTCAGTTACATCCAGTGAAGAAGAGGCTGTAATTCCCTTGCATGAATTGCATTCTCCGCAGGGCTTGGTTGTTGGCTCATCGGTTAACTGACAGTTAAGGGATTTAGCCATGATGCGGGCGG
>NZ_JBSGKF010000185.1:0-1080 GCF_054786515.1 Nostoc sp. UIC 10890 | reverse complement strand
CATCTCCTTTACACCACCTGCTGGGATAACTTTCGGCATTGATCCCGTGAAGTTGGAAGCGACATCCAGTGCACAACTGCCTATTGAGTTTTCAGTGGTTTCTGGGCCAGCTCAGTTGGAAGACAATAATTTTTTGGCGGTAAATGGTGCTGGTGCGGTTTCCATTCGATTGCATCAGGCAGGTTCGCCCTTATTCTTACCCAAAACAGATACTGTTCTTCTTAACGTTGGAAAAGCGACTCAACTCATTGCATTTGCTGCTTTGCCGCCTCAGAGAGTTGGCGATTCTGTTGCCCTTTCTACTTTGGTAAATTCAAGCAGTGGGCTTCCAGTAGAAGTTTCAGTGATGACGGGAACCGCTCAAATCAGAAATGGCTTTTTGATTTTTACAGATCCTGGAACGGTGATGATCCGTGCTGTTCAACCGGGAAATGACAATTTCTTAGCGGCGGAAGCAGCACAGGTTACCATTCAGGTTGAGGGGGGAAATGAATCCGGGGAAGAAATTCGATTTGCAGTGGTATTGTCTCCAAATCCAGGTACTGGTCAATTGAAAGTGGTGGTTCAGGATCGTTTTATTCCTGCGGTTTGTGTGGTAAGGGTTTATAATTTAAGCGGTCAAATCATTCAGGAAAAACAAATCAGAGAGAATAGGGCAGGAAATCAATTTGATTTTGATTTAACGGGAGTGCCTAGTGGTGTGTATCTGATTCATGTGAAAAATGGAAACCGACAGTCTACCCAAAAATGGGTGAAAACAAACTAGAAAAAAGGTAAAGCAAGGTTATCCAATGTAAAATGCTCCGGCAGGTCTGCAATCGACACTACCGGAGCATTTTTCGATACCAAAGAGTTTTGCTATTGATACTGTAAAAACTATTCTTTTGGCACTAAAAAACTATCCTATGGACCTTGTAATAACCTACTGTTGGTATATTAAGCACAACTCAAGGAGTCCAATGAGGAATAGCGTGCAAAAGGATTAGTAGAAAAGGTTGGACAAAATATTTTTGGGGTCGTTTTTAGCAGGTTTCAATCCCAGAAACTTATTCATTTGTTGTTGCAGTAAAATCTTACCTA
>NZ_JBSGKF010000184.1:0-1081 GCF_054786515.1 Nostoc sp. UIC 10890 | reverse complement strand
CGCAGTGGTAGCAGCCCTGCTCAGCTCCTTTGAAGATATTCCTATTCCCTCCTCTGTTTGTTTTGCTGCAGAAGTGGGATTAAGTGGTGAAATCAGGGCCGTAAACAGAATTGAACAAAGAATTGCAGAGGCAGAGAAACTTGGATTTGAACAAATTATTGTCAGCAAATACAACCAAAAAGGGCTTAGACCCTCTTCCTTGAACATCCAAATCATCCCTTTAGGAAGAGTGGAAGAATTACATCAACTGCTCTTTTCCTAATGCAATAAGCCTATTTTTTTGTGCCATAGTTATCGTGCCCATGTCCGTTTATTTCTCTTTGTTTTTGGAGAAAAATACGGATGGCTATGCGGAAGTATAGCACGAGTTTTACTGAAAAATGCTTTTTGATTTTTTAAAAATTCTGTTCCCCCATCTGTGTGTAGGATGCGGATCACCACTCAGTACACCCAACCGTTTTGTGTGTGCCGCCTGCTACTTAACTTGGCCTTTTACGCATTTTGAAAGCATGCAGAATAACCCAATTGAAAGAATGTTCATCGGTAGAGGGGAACCAGCCGCGGCTGCAGCCTGCTGTTATTTTGCGCAACACTCTGCTGTACAAATGTTATTGCACCTTTTGAAGTACAAAAATATCCCTCAGGCAGGAGTTTTTATGGGAGAATGGATGGGGGCCAAATTGAAAACATCCAATCGATTTGATAAAATCGATCTTATTTGTCCGGTTCCCCTCAACCAACAAAAACGAAGAAAGCGCGGATACAATCAAACAGAAGAAATGGCAAAAGGCATTGTTCAAAGCTGGAACCAACCAAAAATTTGTCTGAACCTAATCAAAAAAACCTTTACAGAAAGTCAGACGCAAAAAACAAGAAGTGAACGGTGGGAAAATATGAAAGATGGTTTTTTCGTTCTACACCCAGAACAACTAAAAAACAAACATATTCTATTGATAGATGATGTGATTACGACCGGAGCAACTTTAGAGGCCTGCTTTCAAGCCCTTTCCAAAGCAAAACCTGCAAGTATTTCCATATCTGGATTTGCATGGGCTTCCAATATTTAATCGGAAAGCCTCAC
>NZ_JBSGKF010000183.1:0-1094 GCF_054786515.1 Nostoc sp. UIC 10890 | reverse complement strand
GATGTTTTGATAGTAGGCTTGATTCTGTTTGGCAATATTTTTTACGAGAACAAGGTTTTATTTCATTACTCCTATGTGACATTGATTATTTCAAACAATATAACGATACTTATGGTCATGCCGCCGGGGATACTTGTTTAACACTCATTGCCCAAGCTTTAAAACAAGCTGTCAAACGTTCTAGGGATTTAGCTGCTCGTTATGGCGGAGAAGAGTTTGTTGTCATCTTACCCAACACTGCTAGTGATGGAGCTTTTCAGGTTGCTCAAGAAATTCATCAAGCTATCCAACGGCTAAATATTCTTCATGCAGCATCGGCTGTGAAGCAGCACGTTACCCTAAGTATCGGAATTGCTACAGTGATTCCGACACCTAATATGCTTCCTTTGGATTTGATTAAAGCAGCAGATCAAGCCCTTTATCAAGCTAAAGCACAGGGGCGTAATCGTTCTTGTATGTGGAACCCAATTGATCCTTATGTCCCATCGAGAAGGTATTCCGGGTGAACCCCTTATACTTAAATATGATTTTTAGCGCTAACAGAAGTTTTACGTCTACTTAGGGCTTGCACCAAGCGACTGGAAGTCGCGGCTACACAGTCAAAACCCACCTTCGTGGGTTAAAAACCCTTGATTTCCTCTTAGTCCACGGAGGTGGACTTTGTTTGTATAGCCGCGATTTCTAATCACTAGGGCTAGTATGTGCAAGATGTGAGTCTACTGAAATTATCTAAATCTAAGCCCTATCCAAACGCTCAAAGCTTTTTTGCTTGTACTTTAGAGCATAAGCTTATATGGGCATTTCCGACTTAACTTAAGGATTGTAAAGAGGTCTAGTAAAAGAATTCCAATTATCATAGCCTTATAGTTATGCAACGATTAACTCGCTTAACGTATTACACATGGTTAATACTCTACCCAAGCCAGAAATTAAAACCCCTAGTAAAGAAACTGTACTCACTCCCCGGTTTTACACTACAGATTTTGAAACCGCAGCCAACCTGGATTTATCTGCTCAGGAAACTCAGTTACAGGCGATGTTGACAGAAATGCGGACAGACTACAACCGCCACCATTTTGTTCGTGATGAAGCGT
>NZ_JBSGKF010000182.1:0-1095 GCF_054786515.1 Nostoc sp. UIC 10890 | reverse complement strand
CTTTTCGTCTGAATTTTCATTTTTATTTCCTTCTTTTTCCCGAAGAAGTGTATTTTGATTCAGACTAAGATTGGCATTATTGGAGGAAGATTTAGAAAATTTATCGTTGGAGAAGGATAGGTAAAAAGAAGAATTGATCAGTTTGCCGTTCACCAAACGTTCGTTTGGTTGATACATTAAGGTTTTAAATTTCGGATGCGCATACACCCCTCGGATTGCACCAGATTTAGTGCCATAGAGATGGACAATGATTTGTCCCGATGTCCAGTTCGGGACATTCGAATTTAAAATTAGTCCAACCCAATGAGCGGGTTCGGCCTCAAATAAAACAAAGGAAAAATAATCGCCGTAATGGTAGATTCCCTCCAAACTGGATTCCGGTTTTACTGCGACTTGCTGGGCCAAAGAGTCTATGGAAAGATTCATTCTTGGGAAATTCGCTTCACTGATCAATGGCTTTATCTGATAGAAAGCCAAGTGATTGTCTGAAAGCGGATAAAAAAGCCTACACAGATTCAAAAAATATCCAGCAGAAAATGGTTGCTGTAGGGAGTCGTTCCAAACTTCTCGATAAGTGGCTTGATAAATTTTTCGCGCATTTCCTTTGATCTGCGTCTTAAAAGAAGGTGTCTTCTCCAAGATTTTCCTCAAAGCCTTCACGTCTTCATGATAGGAACTGTTTCCTGAACTTGAAGACGGTAGGGGTTGTCCGGAAGACGACAGGGTTTGGCCAGAAGACGGCAGGGTTTGGCCAAAAGTGGAAGCTACTGCGCCCGCTATCCACAATAAAAAAAACAGTGTTTTTCGCATATCTGAAATATTGCTTTTCGTATACCTGATTGAGCATTTAAACATTACAGCTTGTCGCCTTCTCAAAAAGTCTGATTCTCTATTACTGAACTGCTACCAGTTTTTTGGGTTTATTCTTTTTGATTTTTTCAGGTAGGAAATGAAGAATTTCTTCTTTCAACACTTCGATGAGGCGACGTTTTACAAAATCGCGGTGAATAACCAAACTCACTTCACGGACGGGAGAGGGTGATTTGAAATGGCGAATATGGCTCAACTGTTTATTTGACAAATCGAGGGTGGCCA
>NZ_JBSGKF010000181.1:0-1100 GCF_054786515.1 Nostoc sp. UIC 10890 | reverse complement strand
AGCAATCTTTAAAGACTGAATCTGTTCGAGTGGCGTTTGTTTGGACTGTTGCCCCAACATTTTCAAAGAAAACAGCGATAAACACAATGCAAATAAAAATATTTTTTTCATTTCTAGTACAATATTTATTGAAATATAGAAAAAATTAGAAATTGTCTAATTTAAGGCGCATATTTTAATCGCCATACGTTTCCAAGTAATATTCTAGCTCCTCTGTAGAGTAATCCTCAAATAGTGCAGGCAAAGATTTTTTGTCCAATACCACTTGGTTGGGCTGTGGGGCGATGGGTTGTGCAGGAAAAAGTTGCTGATATTCTGTCAATACTTCGGTTGGAAGATTCTGCAGTTGAGATTTTACGGTGGTGCTGATGGCTACCTCGTTCGCATCGATCCAAGCAGAACCATCGGTTTCCAGTGATTCCAATTCGCCCGATTGGGCATTCAACTCGGTCCATTCTCCTGCGGATGATGATTCGGTGCCCGAAGGCTTCGCATTCTTCATTTCCGCTAATTTTTGCGGTGAAGTTTCTGAGGAAGACGGGCCGTTGAACCACCATACTCCAGCCAAGCAGAGTAAAACTGCGGCTGCAATGGAAACACTGAATCTTTTGAATTGCACTACCAAACTGGTCGAAGGTTTTATCTCCTCAACGGGTTTTGTTGTTTCAACTGATTGCGGTGTTTCTTCTTGTCGAGTTGTTGCAATTGGTCGAGCCGTTGCTAATGGTGGCGTTGTTTCGGAAGTGGCTGCGCTTTGGGTGGCTGTTTCTAAATTTCCGCCTGCGATTGAACGAGTGATTTTCTGCAGCATCAGATCTGGAAACTGTTCAAAATACCCTGCTGGAACAACATCGTTGCTCATTGGTTTTTTGGGCAGTTTCGCCAATAAAGAGCTGATTTGTTGAAGTTCAGCCTGGACATTACCTTCCTCCACATTCGAGAAGGGATTCTCCTTTGGCGCTGAAGTCCCTTCCCCTTGCGGAGGAATTGAACCTTGACGGTTGCTGTGGGGTATGTTGTTCTCTTGATCCATTTCTAATAAGACCGTTTTAAAGTACAATGGTTTAACGATTCAGGAGATAATCCTCAATTTTTTTTAC
>NZ_JBSGKF010000180.1:0-1101 GCF_054786515.1 Nostoc sp. UIC 10890 | reverse complement strand
CGTACATACTTCCCGATGTTGATTGCTGAATCAGAATCATCACCAGAAGATGCCTTAGAACACGTCGCTGAAGTTGCCACAATCTTTACTAATACTGCACTGCGGCGAGTTTTTAACTTCTGCACGCCGATAGTTTTGGCTGACTTGCTGATGATTATCTTGCGTTGTTTACCTACTGAAGTTTACTCAGACTTTGCCCCAATGCAAGCCGTAACTAACCCGACAGTGACCTGATAAAATTTATCAGAAATCATTTCTACCGACCTACCAGTAGTAAAAGATTCTCACAATCATGATTGTCTACTTAATCATTGAGTGAGCGTCTCGTTCACTATGCCTTGAAACGCCCCACCAGAGCTTTGTACAGCATGAGTGCATTAGGATTACTGCTTTCTATGGTAAAGAGCAAGGTGCTTTGAAGGCGAGTTAGGGTGCAAGTACTAAAGTAGGATAAATGTCAGGTAGGAAATTTTTATTTAATTTCTTTTCTTTTATTAAACTTTAAGATTGCATTTTTATAAGCTGTATCAATGAACTCAAAAGCTTTAATTAGGTTTTCTCCTTGCGGATTGTTGATAGCTACCCATCCCAGCCAACCATATATAGGATGCGGGGTTAGTACATTTAACTGAGAAAAATCCCAGTCTCCATCAATTATCTTGCCTTTAGCGGGTCTTTTTGGTCTTTGCCCAAATAATTTAAGATATTCTTGATCTCCAATACCGATACTAAGTCTAAAAACCGCATCTCTATTAAGATTTGAACTTTTATCATTTGGCCCATCTACTTCTTTAATTGTTGCAAAGTAAACCCCTCTGGGTAACTTCATCTCAGGGTTATAAAAGAAAGTTGTTTCTAAGTAGGCTTCTGTTACATTCAGTCCTTGATACTTACAACTAATATATTTTCTAATTTCGTCTTTAGTCATACTGATTTTCATATTTAATTTTCATTTTATTATTAATATACTTTTGTTCTTATTTCAAAGATTTCCTATCTTTAAATGCTAAAGCTTTGAGAATTGTAATGCTTCTAGGGCTGGGCTACGGAAAGAAAAAATATTACTCCTGCTATTAGATAGTCTTAATAGCGGTAGTAATA
>NZ_JBSGKF010000179.1:0-1113 GCF_054786515.1 Nostoc sp. UIC 10890 | reverse complement strand
GCAATGGAAACCTAAAGATGGGGCAGGAGAAGGGCTGGTGCCAGATGCACACGACCCCAACAAGTTTCATGCTCCGTTCATGTTGACCACCGACTTGTCGCTTCGTGTAGACCCTGCTTATGAAAAGGTATCTCGTCGTTTCTACGAAAATCCTGAGGAGCTCGCCGATGCCTTTGCGCGTGCTTGGTTCAAATTAACGCATCGCGATATGGGCCCTAAATCTCGTTATTTGGGTGCTGATGTACCTGCTGAAGATTTAATATGGCAAGATCCAGTTCCAGCAGTGGACCATGAGTTGGTGAATGAGCAGGATATCGCATTGCTGAAAAAGCAAATATTGGAGTCTGGTTTAAGTGTGTCCCAATTGGTGGCAACAGCATGGGCTTCTGCCTCTACATTTAGAGGTTCCGACAAACGCGGTGGAGCGAATGGAGCTCGTATAAGATTGGCGCCACAAAACAATTGGGAGGTGAACAATCCCGGTCAATTGGCCCATGTGTTGAACATATTGGAAGGGGTGCAAAAATCTTTTAATGCCGCTCAGTCTGGCAACAAAAAGGTTTCTTTAGCCGATTTGATAGTACTGGGAGGAACAGGAGCGGTAGAGAAAGCGGTCAAGGACGCTGGTGTTGAAGTAGTGGTTCCATTCCGTCCAGGACGGACCGATGCTGCACAGGATCAAACCGACGTAGAGTCATTTGCGCCATTGGAGCCCAATGCAGATGGTTTCAGAAACTATGTAAAAGGAAAGTTCAGCGTGACCGCTGAGGAACTGCTCATTGATAAGGCTCAACTCTTGACGTTAACTGCTCCAGAAATGACGGTTTTGGTGGGTGGAATGCGTGCATTGAACGCCAATTTCGATCATTCCAAGCACGGGGTGTTTACTTACCGTCCGGGAGTATTAACGAACGACTATTTCGTAAACCTTCTTGATTTTAGAACCACTTGGTCGTCTACCGACGAAGCTCAAACCATGTTTGAAGGTCGTGACCGCAAAACAGGTTCTGTAAAATGGACAGCTACAAGGGTAGATCTGATCTTTGGCTCAAACACAGAATTAAGAGGCATAGCAGAAGTGTACGCTTGTGATGATGCAAAAGAAAAATTCGT
>NZ_JBSGKF010000178.1:0-1144 GCF_054786515.1 Nostoc sp. UIC 10890 | reverse complement strand
TCAAGTAGCAGGTACAAAACCCACAAAAACCGTAGTGATTGGTGATGGCGCACATTGGATTTGGTCGATGGCATCAGAACAATTTCCAGGGGGAGTGGAAATTCTCGACTTTTTTCATCTCTCAGAATATGTGTGGTCAGTGGCGAAAGCCGCTTATCCTAATATTGAAGACACTCAAAAAGATTGGGTGAAAACCCAACAACAATTACTGAAGAAATCTGAATGGACTACAGTAATTGAAAATTGTCATCAATTCCCAAAAAAGAAGAAAGATTTAACCAAAGCAATTACCGATTTAGAGCGTTATTTAACTAATAATCAAAGTCGAATTGATTATCGCTCTTATTTAAAAGCTGGTTTAATGATTGGTTCAGGAGTTGTTGAAAGTTCTAATCGGCGTGTGGTTACACAAAGATTAAAACAAGCAGGTATGCATTGGTCTTTTTTTGGAGCCGAAGGAGTTATGGCTCTTAGGGCAGCATATTTAAGTTCTTCTTCGCGATGGTCAAATTTTTGGTCATCCTTATCTTACAATCAAATTAAGTTAGCGTAAGATTCACGCTAACCTTGGACTTTTAAGCTTGTATTTAATAGTGGTCAAAACAAGAGAACAGAATCTTTCAGATTTAGCACACAGAGTAGAACTTTTAATTGCCAAAAGAGAAGAAATCAACCAAGAAATCTTTACTCTTAACAAGAGTGATGTAGCTGAATCTGGTTGTTGGATTGTTCGTTACCGTGCCAAAGGTAAGGGCGGAGCTTATTGGTATTATAAGTGGCAATCAGGAGAACCTATCTTTGTTACCAAAAATGGTAATAAAAGTTGTCATCAATATATTGGTAAAGCAGGTAGTCCAGCTTTCTTAAAAGCAGTTGAGATGATGAAAAATCGGACAAAAATCGAAGCGTTAAACCAGGTGCTTCATACACTAGAGCTAGGACTCAATGACCTAGTTGAAGAAGCGGCAAGATTTCAAAAATAATTCATATCGAAGTAAGAGTTAACATCTACATCAGTCAGAGTTTAGTTAGCGTAGATAGTACGCTAACTTGTTTTTTCTTCCCCACACTTTTTTTCGCTCACCCTGCCTCTGTCATAAACCCTTGCCTCCAATAAGCACTGGCAAGCTCATAACCTATATCA
>NZ_JBSGKF010000177.1:0-1146 GCF_054786515.1 Nostoc sp. UIC 10890 | reverse complement strand
CCTATCAGAAAAGCAAGGCCACAAGCAAACTGGTAAGTGGTCGCTTCATTTTGTGGTAGAGGTCCGGCCACTTCTGCATACAACAGGAACAAACTGAATACCGAAACCTGTGCCCCTACATACAAGAATTGCGCAACAACACTCCATCCCAGCTCTGGCACTTTTATAGTTCGAAGCAAACCGGGCCAGAGAGATTGACCTGTTTTTGCCTCATTTTCATTGGCAATTTCCTGTGGCAGTTTAGGCAGTTTTGTTCTTAAAAAAATTAAGGTGATTACTACCAACAGTACACCAATAATAAAGTAGGGCAATTTAACGGATTCGGCTTCAGCAGCCAAAGCGGTTTGTCGGGCCACTGCCGACATCGATGCCAACTCTTCCTCAGAATAGCCCTCAGTGAATATTACAGCCCCGCCAATAAGGGGCGCCAACGCGGCGGCCAAACCATTGAAAGACTGGGCCAGATTCAATCTCTGCGTTGATTTGGCAGGATCTCCCAATGCCGCAGCGTAAGGATTGGCCGCTGTTTCTAGCGTAGCCAATCCACAAGCAATGATAAAAAGGGCAAATAAAAAGAAGGGATAGGATTGAAAATCAGCGGCCGGAATAAACAAAAAACACCCAGCAGCAAACAACAGTAAACCAGCAACAATGCCCAGTTTATACCCGAATCTCTTCAAAAAAAGTCCAGCAGGAACCGCCAACAAAAAATAAGCAATGTAAACCGCGGAATCTACCAGCGTGCTTTGGGTATTGGTTAAAGTAAAGGATTTCTTCAAATGAGGAATCAAAATAGGATCCAAATTGTGGGCAAAACCCCACATAAAAAAGAGAGAGGTCACCAATATAAATGCGAACTTAAATTGTCCGGTGCCCTGCTTTGGGGAAACGTTTTGAACAGGAGAATCCATAGCAATCGTTGTAGGGTTCTGTTTTTTTGTTTAATGTTTTTTCGTTTTCATCTGGACGCTTGGATCATTAAACCTGGCAATACCAGTTTGGAATGACGACAAAAGATAAGCAATCCATTGATTGGAATGTAAATCTATCCAAGGCATTGGGAAAATAATCCATGTCTTTACCCAATTATTCCATTATTTTCTCTAAAACCATATAAGAATACTTGTGGAAATTCGTTTCCTATAT
>NZ_JBSGKF010000176.1:0-1154 GCF_054786515.1 Nostoc sp. UIC 10890 | reverse complement strand
TTTTGGGTGGCGTCTCCCTTATTTTTTCTCTGTTTCTTTTTCTTGCTTTCTTTTCCTACCTCTTTACCTGGAAGGAAGATCAAGATCAGGTTTTTGCCGCAGGCGCTTCTATTTTGTTGCCCAACGACCTCAAAATTTCTAATATGTTGGGGGCACTCGGTGCCTTCGTTTCTCACCATTTCTTTTTTAATGCTTTCGGTATTGCTTCGTTTTTAGTTTGCCCCTTCTTTTTTATGTTGGGCATCAATAAACTTTTTGCCCGCCCTTTTTTCTCCCTTAAGAGAAACTTGAAATATTCTTTGTTGGGCATTCTTCTTTTTTCGGTGGCCGCTTCTTTTGCCGGACAGTCTTTTAGTTTCCCCTGGGGAGGCGCTATGGGCGATTTGATCCAAAACTGGATGTCGGCCCTTATCGGTCGTGTGGGAACAGCCGCCGTCCTTTTGCTCTGCGCTTTTTCCTATTTCGTTTGGCGCTTTAATCCTAAATTTTCTCTGCCGGAACGTAAGGTGAAATCCTCCATTCCCCCCGCTGTTCCCCTTGATGCAGACAGTAACGCCAACGCTGGTGCCGCGGCATCTACTGGCGAGAACCTTAATGCCAATGGGGAACCATCTGCTGTTGACCATGGAACCGGTTCTGCTCCCAAGAGCATCAACGATCTTTATGCTGAAGCCCATCACCACGAATCGACTTCCGCCAATTCTCTGCTCAATGATGGTGCTGGATTTGAAGGAAAGGGCATTGTGGTGATTCCTCCCAAGTCCGTTGAACCCACCATCGAATTCGAACTGATCACCAAACCGGAAGAACCAGAGGCCCTAGAAAATATGGGAGAACCAGCATTTGCAGGACAGCATCTTCAATCTCACAATGACCTCGATCTGGGCCGAGCCCATGATTTGTCCCTTCTTGCAGAACCACCATCTACCAAAACAAATAGTTCTGTAGGCATACCGGAGAAACTGGAAGGAGTACGGGAAGAACAGCAGGAACTAGAACAGGAGCTAGGACAGGAACTAGAACAGGAAGAAGAAGTGCCCACTCTAGGACTCTTCAACCAAGGAATCCGTCGACATTCCGGTAAAAACGATGATGGACTGGAATTGGAAATCAAAAATGCAGACCAAGTCCTGTATCCAGATGAAGTCGATGAG
>NZ_JBSGKF010000175.1:0-1156 GCF_054786515.1 Nostoc sp. UIC 10890 | reverse complement strand
TAGTTCTTCAGCAAAATCCTTAATACCTTGAGGAAATGATGCTAATAATTGAGATATAGCAGTTTTACCTCTCTCTGATTGGGACTTTTCGCCTAACCAGATTTTTTGTTTGTATAATCCCGGTTGAATTTGGGGTTTAGTCGGTTTATCGGGATGATCTTTGTCTGTACCTTTGAAGCTAGATAGGGGAAGAATTAAGTCAATTTTGGGTTCGTTATTAGTATCAGCATACTCGATTTTATCAAAACTGTAAGGTCTTAATGTCCCCTTACCGAATCGATATTTAGTATCTTCTCCATCAGTTTCTGTCCACCCAAATCGATGCTGAATTACACGATAACTTTTATCTTGCTGTTCTGGTCTTTTAGCTAATTTATCATATAGCTGGGTAGAAATTTGCCCGTAGCAGTCACCTACCAACTTAAAAGCATTGTCTTTGTTAATAATTCCTCCATTTTCACCCTGAGCTTCAGTAGAGTCATCTACAATCAAAATATTTAACTCTTCATGTATCGAATTTTTACACCCCCCTAGAAAGATTGAACCGTAAGCACCTCTATCTTTTCTATCAGGGCATAACTTTTCAATTACTTCCAAGCATTCTGGCGACCCGTACAATAATCGGGTTTTAGAAGATAATAACAACGTATGCCCTTTTGGGTGATTTCTTAAATCTTCTGGCGTACTATATTCATCTATATGTCCGAAAGAAAACTGTTGATCTGGAAAGTAAAATTCTAATAGAGTATTATCTAATTTCTCAGTTAAAATTGATTGGGAATTCTGATTATCTTCATCAGTATGAATCCATTGATTTAGTCTGGTATCAAAGTGTTGGAATTGCAAAGACATAATCTTGTTTAATCATTGAAAATTTTTAGGAGTCCAATATGTCAAGAATTAAACGCTGGTTAAATATGCACGGGAAAGAATTTAACGCAGACGGGACTTTAAAGGATGAAGTAAGACAACAAAAGTTATCTAGAGGGTCAGATCCAGGAGCAATTGATAGTTATGCTCGTAGATGT
This sequence comes from Nostoc sp. UIC 10890, assembly GCF_054786515.1. NCBI lineage: Bacteria > Bacillati > Cyanobacteriota > Cyanophyceae > Nostocales > Nostocaceae > Nostoc > Nostoc sp. UIC 10890. The sequence goes on along the minus strand of NZ_JBSGKF010000175.1, from coordinate 128 downwards.
AAGGCAGAATATGATGAATGGAAACGACTAGACGAAACATATCCAGAACCTTGGACTGTTTATACTGCCTACGATTTCTTCACAGCAGAAGAAAAGCGGCAGTTTAACCCAGACGGTTCTCTTAACCC
>NZ_JBSGKF010000174.1:0-1170 GCF_054786515.1 Nostoc sp. UIC 10890 | reverse complement strand
GCGCCTAAAGGTGCGGACTCAATGATGACGCGGCAAGAAGGACTAGAGGTTTTTAAACGGGCTTTATCTATAAGTAAATTTACACAGATAGTCACATCAACAGTAGACTTGGAAGCTAGCATCAAAAGATGGATTCAACTTGAATTTAGTCAAGATTCTCAACTTGTACCCAAAACTAGTTCCGCTTCATCTTATTTAAGACCAAATCTAGATAACGCATATATTGCCCCTCAAAGTGAAGTTGAGCAAGCGATCGCCAATATCTGGCAAGAACTCCTTGGTATTGGGCAAGTAGGCATTCACGATAGCTTTTTTGAGTTAGGTGGCGACTCTGTACTTGGCATTCAAGTCAGTGCCAGAGCGGCTAAAGTCGGTTTGCGGTTAACTCCTCAGCAATTATTTGAACATCAAACGATCGCTAAATTAGCAGAGGTGGTAAGCACAACCCAAGTAGTTCAGGCTGAACAAGGTTTAGTAACTGGTTCACTACCCCTGACACCGATTCAGCACAGGTTCTTTGAACGGAATATATCAGAACCACACCACTGGAACCAATCAATTTTGTTAGAGGCCGCAGATGTGATCGAGCCAGCGATGTTAAAACAAGCGTGGCAGCAATTACTATTACATCACGATGCCCTTCGCTTGCGGTTCAAATTCTCAGAATGTGGTTGGCAAGCAGTGAACGCTAGCCTAGAAGAAGTACCATTTACACATATAGATTTATCGGCATTGGCATCAGATGCTCAACAACTGGCATTGGAGACAACGACTGCTCAACTACAAGCTAGCCTGAACCTGTCAACAGGGCCGATTGTGCGGATGGCGCTTTTTAACTTGGGTGCAAATAAATCAAACCGCTTGTTCATTGCTAGCCATCACTTGGGAGTAGATCCCGGTTCTTGGCGAATCTTATTAGAGGATCTGCAAACGGCTTATCAACAAATCCGTCAAGGTAAAGCGATTGATCTGCTACCAAAGACAACCTCTTACAAACAATGGGCTTTACGGTTAGAGGAATACGCCCACTCCGCAAATTTACAGAAAGCTCAAAATTATTGGTTGAGCGATCGCCACAAGCAAGTTTCTCCTCTGCCTGTAGACTACTCCGGGAGTATCAACGATGTCGCATCAGAACAAGTTGTGACAGTAACGCTGAGTAACCAAGAT
>NZ_JBSGKF010000173.1:0-1172 GCF_054786515.1 Nostoc sp. UIC 10890 | reverse complement strand
AATTCCATAGTGATTAGAATTGCAAACACTTACCCAGCCCGTTCCTACTTTAGCTGCTTTTTCCATGGCCACTTTCATGGCAAAAGGGGCGACCACCAAACCTAAACCACTGTCTCCGTCGACTACTGCTGTGGAAGGGGTTTCATAAGTCACCCGAATGTTCGGGTTGCTGTTGATTCGGTTGGCTTCCCAAAGTCGAACATAACCACTAAGACGCGCTACGCCATGAGAATCGACCCCTCTTAAATCTGCACTAACCAAAACGCGAGCCGCCAAAGCAGCGTGTTCAGGAGAACAGCCCATGGCCAAAAAAACCGACTCCGAAAAGGAAAGAAGTCGGTTGTAGGTCAAAATGACCTTTTGTTGTTCCTTCATATGCTAAACTTAGAATGGCAAATCGTCTACAGGAGCATCCGTTCCAAACCCGGAGGCATTTCCTGCACTCATGTTTCCTCCGTTTTGCATGGCATTAGAAGAGTATCCGCCGCCAGTGGGAGCACTGTTCATGCCGTTGTTGTAACCTCCTGCGTTGTTGTAAGCGTCTCCGCCTTCGTTCGTCCGGTTGCCGCCACCAAGAAGTTGAACCGATTGAACACGCAACACCAAACTGGCTCCGTTCCGGCCGTCATTGGTGGTATAGGTTCTGATATCAGGGATACCTTCAACATAAACCTGTGTACCTTTTTTCAGGTATGGCGCTACCGCAGTGCGGTCCGTCCAGTAGGCACATTCCACCCAAAGTGTTTTATCTTTCATATTGCCCTGTTGATCCTTAATCTTTTCCGTGTGCGCAACACTGAAATTGATGACAGATCGGCCATTAACATTGTTTACGATGGAATCTTTTCCCAGATTCCCAATCACCTGCATTTTTACCATATACTTGAGTTAAATCGATTCGGCTGGCAAATTAGCCATAAACATCAAAACAAACGCCTAATCCCTCTATTTTTTACCCCCAACTTATGCGCATCTTGTAGTGGATTCGACGGCTCAATTTATTGATCGATGGCAGCATTAAAATCATCTGGCCAGCAATCATCGCGGGAGCGAATCAAGTTTTTCCAATGAAGGATATCTTGCCCATGAATACTGCAGATTTTAAACCTAGGAGCAAAGAAAAATCTTCCCTTTTGTTCCAGACCTTCATTAATTAACACAGAGATTTGTCG
>NZ_JBSGKF010000172.1:0-1189 GCF_054786515.1 Nostoc sp. UIC 10890 | reverse complement strand
AACCTGCACAGGTTCCATCTCAAGGTGAAGAGGTGCGACGCCCATCGCAGTTTGCAACTCAACCAGTACCCTCAAGTGTTGCCAAAGGACTTGATGGCGCTTATTACGTCAGCCAATTTACAGGTTTTCCCTTCCCTGAAGGTGGGGCAAAAATCTATCGAGTCGGTGCTGATGGTAAATCATCAGTTTTCGCCGATGGTTTCACCCAACTCACAGACTTGGAATTTGATACTGAAGGCAATCTGTATGCTTTGCAGTATGCCAATCAGTCAGCCTGGAAGGGTAATTTTGATGGTTCTGTGATCAAAATAGCTACCGATGGGACACGCACAACTCTTCTGAGTGGCAATGGATTAGAGTCACCTAGCGCCCTGACTATAGGTGCTGATGGTGCAGTATACGTCACAAACCGGAGCGATCGCCCAGGACTTGGACAAGTGATCAGAATTGAGAATACTAGGTCTGTCCCGGAACCGAGTTCTGCTTTCGGCGTGTTTGCGATCGGCGCTTTCGGCGTTGCTTGGCTGCACAAGAAAAGAATCCCCAAACCGCTCAGAGATAGAGTTGTGGCGCTCAAGTAAAAGTTTCAAACCAATATCACTTCCTCTCAAGGACATTTACCCTGCATTCTTCAGGGACTAGGATTTCTTGTCTTTAAAACCATAAAACTTTCCCGAAATTACTAACTCTTAATCTCCCTTGAAAGGTATGAAACTCAAATCATTTGCTCTGACATCTCTGACATTTTGTTTTGCTGCTATTTGCGGAACACCATCTGTACAAGCTGCAACCCTAACGACAATTGTCGATGGAATCAGTAATGCACGGGGTGTTAGCTTTGGCCCCGATGGTACTCTCTACGTAGCAGAGCCAGGTATCGGCGGAAACGGAAATTGCCAACCATCTCCTAGTACACTGTTTCAGCCGATCTGTGCTGGTAATAGTGGTTCACTGGTCAAAGTTACACCAGGCGGTCAGCCACAGCGTCTATTCAATAACTTTCAATCTATAGCAGAGCAACCCAGTGGCAACCAAGGCGCTGGTATTCAAGACGTACAATTTGACTCTCAGGGAAATGCTTATCTTCTAACTGGGTTTGCTGGTTATCCAGGAAATCGTGATTTAGAATCACTTAATCTTGGTGCTAATTTCCCGATCCCAGAGCAGCAACTTGTTACTTTCCCGCCAT
>NZ_JBSGKF010000171.1:0-1206 GCF_054786515.1 Nostoc sp. UIC 10890 | reverse complement strand
ATTGAACTGTTTAGCGATCGCCCTGAGTTGTTTCAAGATGGAGTCAATTTCTTGCACGCGGTTTTCCCCACGTTCACGGCGCATTGGTTCAATCAACTGCACATAGTCCACAATCACCAAACTGACTGACCCGCAACGAGCTTGTATATCTTGCAAATCACCCTTGATTTGTGATGTGGTGATTACGGGGTTGTCATTCAACCAAAATGGTAGCGCCATCGCGTCAGCGCAAGCTTGAGCTAAAGGATTCCAGTGAGATTCCCGAAGTGCATTGCGTTTGAAAAGCAGGTCAGCAGGAACATGGGGTGCTGCCAGCCTTGAGAGGGTCTTTTTGACCATTTGTGAGGCAGACATCTCTAAAGCGAAATAAGCGGTTGTTAAGCTGCTAGCAGCAGCCCGAATCCCAATATCTAATGCCCAGGTGGACTTGCCGATGCCGCCGCGACCTCCAACAACGGTCAAAGAACCGAAGGGCATCCCGCCAATTACCCCATCCAAATCATAGAATCCGGTGGGGACATTCACCTCAATCGCATCTTCACCGTTATTGGCCAATTCAATCTCGGCATAAACGTCAGGGATGATGTCAGCCATTAGCTTCATCTGACAAGCTGTAGTTAATTGGCGCAACTCTAAAAGTTTTTGTTGCCCCATTTCGATGACTGAAGTTGCAGTAGTCTCAGTCAAAGGAGCATCCATCGCGTAGCGTGCCATTTGTAAAGCTGTTTGGATTACCGCTCTCAATTGCGCTTTTTCTCGAATCAATTCTGCTAAGGCATCGATGTTAACTGCTGACACGCAAGAGTTAAGCAAGGACGCAAGTTTATTTCTACCGCCAACATTATGCAATAAACCATGAGATTCCAGCCAACTAGTGACAAACAATAAATCCGTTGGTTGCTGAGACTGGTGCAATCTGACTGCGGCTCGGTAAATGTCCTTATGGGAACCAACGTAAAAATCCTCTGGTTGCAAAATCTTAATCACACGAGCGATCGCTTCCGGGTCAAACAAAATGCCACCAAGTACTACTTCTTCAGCTTCAATCGCCTGGGGCGGTAAGCGGTTAGGCATTGAAACTACGTTATCTGGGGCAAAATCTGATGAAAACATCGCTTTTTCTCCTATGTTACTTTTGTAAATCGAGTTCAGAAGTCAGAAGCCAGAATTCAGGAGCCAGAATAAACAAGAAATTTCTTGTTTAAA
>NZ_JBSGKF010000170.1:0-1209 GCF_054786515.1 Nostoc sp. UIC 10890 | reverse complement strand
ATTACCTGTTGGTTTAAGTCCTCCTCTCTTAGGAACGACCGTCTTTTATCATTTTTAAAATTTCTTCTAACTCTTCAGCGCTGATTTGTTGTTCCTTGGCAAAAAAAGCCACCATCTCTTTGTAACTGTTTTTGAAATAATCTTGAACAACATTGCTCAAAAAACGCTGTTTGTACTCTTCTTCCGATACGAGGGGTTCATATGCATACATTAAGCCTACCCTTTTGCCTGTTAGGAATCCCTTCTTCTCTAAATTCTTGATGGTGGAAGTAAAGGTGTTGTAATGAGGCTGCGGTTCACCCATTTTTTCCAAATAATCTTTGATGAAACCTCGACCTACTTTCCACACCGCCAGCATCGCCTCTTCTTCCTGCTTGCTCAGCCGCTCATGCCGCCAACCCTTTTCTTTTCTCTGTATTTGGTCGAAAGCCTCCTCCCCAGATAAAACAGTTTCCGCCTTCTTCCCCAACGAATCCGAAGAACCGCCTGCCCCCAATTCCACCTCTGGAGAACGAAACACAAACCCTTGCATCATTTTTTTATCCGTAAAATACATATTTCCGAACTTTTCGTAAATTTACGAAACTTTCGGAAATGAAAAAAATAAGCTGTTCAATATTTTGTTAAAAAAGAGATTGGTGTTGAAATTATTGGGTGCAGATATGGGGAAGCCCGTTGGAGGGTTTACTTTTGCTGCACCATCGATTGAGGTATTTTTGAATTGTGTTGAAAGGGAAAACCATTTTTTGCCTCAAAGGTTATACTCCACTTAAAGGGTTTTACTCAATGGGTCTGTTTTAAGAACAATTAAATTCTTTTTTATGGCATTCTTCGGTAGCAATAAGTTGGAAGGCATGAATTTTTTAGCGAATAGCGTAGGAAGTTTTTTGGTAAGTAAGGGTAGAAAAATGGTCTGGATATTTGGATTGATTTGTGGATTTTTTCCAAGCCTTTTGATGGAGGCAACTGCGCAAAAATCAACAACAAGTTCTGAATCCAATGCCCATCATGCTGCTCATCAGCAATTGGGGAAAAGCTCTAAACAAGAACAACAGGATTTACCCTATAAAAGGTTTCCAACTGTTCCTCCATTTGAACTGACCAAGGAGGATGGGAAAACGAAAATTTCCAAAAGCAACCTGAAAAAAAATCAACCTGTAGTGGTTATGTTTTTCAGTCCAGATTGCGATCATTGTCAACACCAAACAG
>NZ_JBSGKF010000169.1:0-1211 GCF_054786515.1 Nostoc sp. UIC 10890 | reverse complement strand
AAACCTATGCTCAAAGTACAGTCCGCACCGTAAAGCAATCTCAGGTTAGTGGCAGTACTGCCAAGCTGCAAAAAATTCAGGTCTGGAATGGTTCAGGCGTATCAATTTCATTTTATGAAGTCAATGAAATGGTAAAGCGGGTGTGGATTGACGATCCCTCCCAAGTTTTGATTGACACTGATGGTTGTTTAGAAGGAATCGACCAGAACTGTCAAAACAGTAGTGCCGGATTACTTCACTTACGCCGGATTAAAAAAGTTTCGGTTCCAGGACTGCCGCAAACAAGTGCAACTTTGCTTACAGTGATTACTCAAACTGCTTCTGGCTCACGCAAAGTTTACCACTTTCAAGTTACCCCATCCAATTCCCGTCCTGAATACAGTCAAGTGTCAATTATCTCGGATAAGCCATCTTCAAGAGTTACTCGACCCAAATTATCGCCATTAGTACAAACCACCAGAATTACAAAACAAATCAGAGCAGGGATGAGCGTAGCTATTAGTAATGGTTTGCTCTCCTCATCTGATGAACTTCACAATCGGATTGAGCAATTCTTGACTCATTTTCAAGCTGGAGAGCAAATTCCTGCTGCTGCTCTTCAAGCTGGTGTCTCACTTAATTTAGTTAACAAATTAATCGAGCTTGGACAAATATGAAATCATCAAAGCGTTCGCCCCAAATTAGTTTTGACACGATTCGCTATTTAATATTGTTTGGGTTGTTAGGAGGATTGTTTATTCACAGTTTTTGGAAATATGGAATTCTCAACCAAGTTATCGGGTTAATTCTGCCCAAAGCCTCGGCACAAGTCCCATTTGTCAGTAGCAGCAATGGCTTGATTCCAGACTGGTCACAAATGAAGTTTCAAGACATGATTGTATCTGAATCTGGTAATGTGACTTACCCATCCTTGAGAGGGAATCAGACTAGAACTTGGCAAGCTGGACAAAGCATTGGCGATTTTATGGAGCTTGGAGATTTTGAAGATGCCAATCTGAATATTGAAAAGCTTACTCTAAGGGCGATCTCTCAAGCATTAGCTATTGATTTAGATGGTTTAAAGCTTGATGATTTTGGAGTTGTTAAAACTCAAACCCTTAACGATTTAGTCAAAGCTATACCTGAATTAGCTAATCAATCAGCCAGGAATGTCGCACCAATAGCTGACTTTTTTCGCCAAATGGGTATCAGCACTAATCAAAGAATTGGTA
>NZ_JBSGKF010000168.1:0-1215 GCF_054786515.1 Nostoc sp. UIC 10890 | reverse complement strand
AGAGCCGGTGTTGGGTGGGAATTTAACCAAAATACGGGATTATATCAGCCAGCAAGTTAGTATTTTAATTAATTTCAACTTGTCGCGGCAAATGTGCGCGGTATCTGTTGCTGTTGCCAATTTTAATTTTTTAAAATGTGATTATTTCACAACCTTCAAGCAATTCGTCATAAACAGTTAGTTGTTGTGTTTTTAAGTGATTTGGTAGTGAATCATCATCAAAAGTCAAAGTAACGATATGAGTATTCTTGATGCTAAGAGATGATTTGCTGATATCGGTTATTGCTGCACTCATACCGCTTCGAGTGCCGATTAAATACCTTACTGATTGCCCGATTTTTAACTCGGCTGCTGGAATAGCCATGATCGTAAAAGTGTAAGTTAAGCAGTAGTCTGGTTGGATACGATAGTTCAAGCGCTTGAGCCTGGGCGATGGCGTAGCCGCCCACGCCCAGGCGATCGCTGTTCGGAAGTTAGGCAGGCACGGGTCAATACTGCTTGGGTTTTGCATTTTGAACTCGGAATTGGGTTTGGGGAAAAGGTTAAAGGTTTTTTCTTTCCCCTTACCCCAAACCCAATTCCCCAAAACCCGACAAGTATTGAGGCACGGGTTTGATTAAGTACATCAGTTAGGATTGCCGTCACTGGAGTTAGGGAGCAGATTAATCTCTTAGCATCCCAATGTTTTTTCAATGTATATTGACAAGTATTTTTGGTGTGTGGTTAATGAAGTACCAGGAATTTGCAGAGATTATGCTCGTGTTAGTAGTTGGAAAAAAATTTGCTTACTACTAATAAAACCCTCACTTTCTTAGGAGGGCTGTAGTAGAGCTACAAGTGAGAAGAGAGCAATCAGTTAGAGGTTCTGCACTGAGCAATAATTTCCATAGCTCTTCTTTGATGTTCAGGGATGGAGTTGAGGGCAGATATAAGTAATTCCCGCAGAATTTCAGACTGATTTCTTCCAACCACCTGTGAATAGAGCTTTAAATCACTCACATATTTTGGTTCTACGCGAAGTGTGACACTGGCAGAATTATGTTTATTTGACTTGGAACGCATAATTTGACTCCCCTTATAATATGCTCCTACAAGTATGGGTGTAATCGCATAACCTGAGAATAAAGTAATATTGTAATAATATCATAAAAACATTATAGAAGTCAGAATATTCAGCTTAAAAATCGATAAATTAGCATAATATGTCAAAAGCGA
>NZ_JBSGKF010000167.1:0-1216 GCF_054786515.1 Nostoc sp. UIC 10890 | reverse complement strand
CCCAATATGGAATACTTTTTTTGCGATACCCATAAAGAATTACCAGAGACTTATGAATATCTTGACCGCATCAAGGCACGTCTAGGTATTAAAATTCACTATCTCAGCGAAAAACGAGGCTTTGACCACTGGTTAGTAATTCATGATGGTTTATTGCCTTCACCTCAAATGCGCTGGTGTACCGTCAAGATGAAAATTAAACCTTTAGAGGATTTCGTGGGCAATGATGAGGCTATTAGTTATATTGGCATCCGTGCTGATGAAAACCGTGATGGTTATATCTCCACTAAACCTAATATTAAACCTGTGTTCCCCTTTAAGGAAAGGGGTTTAGTTAAAAGCGATATTATTCGGTTATTAGAAGATAGTGGAATTGGACTCCCTGACTATTATCGCTGGCGCAGCCGTTCTGGGTGTTTCTTTTGTTTTTTCCAACGCAAGTATGAGTGGGTAATGTTAGCGCAGGAACATCCTGATTTATTTCAAAAAGCGGTTGAGTATGAATCCAACCATGCCGATGGTCGTACTTATACATGGACAGATGGAGAAAGCTTATTACAACTTCTAGAACGCAAGGATGAAATTATTGCTCAACATAAAAAATCAATGGCTAAAGAAAAAAAAGCTGCTCCTAATCGATCTCTTGCTGAGGCTCTTGCAGAAGTACTAGATGAGGAAGATGAATCTTTACCTTGCCTAATGTGTCATTTATAACTTTTATGGGTACTTTAAGTATAGTAAAAAATTAATATTACCAAGTGTTATCTACTCCATCTACCAGAAAAGTCCATGCCTAAACTACAACTAAGCTTCCACGGTACCTTCGCTTTAAAAAAGGAAGATTTACTCAAAATTCTTCAAGCTTGCACTGAAGAAAAAGGCTTGGACGACACCAAAGAAAGATTGATGGAACGAACAGGTTTAGGTAATCAGAAAGTAACCCCAATGAAAAGTTGGGCTGTTCGAGCTGGTTTAGTTAGTAACAATTATTTAAGTGTTGAAGGAAAAGTAGTTTTAGACAAGGATCTTTACCTCGAATCACTGATTACAGATTGGCTAATGCACTTCTATTTCAGTTTTGGAGATAAAGGACTTGCTAAACCGCCAAATGAGCCATCAGACTGGGGTGGCTGGTCTTACTTGATATATAATTTTTTGCCTGAACATCGTATTTTTACGTTTAACGACCTGGTGCAGCATAGTGCCACTATTTTTG
>NZ_JBSGKF010000166.1:0-1228 GCF_054786515.1 Nostoc sp. UIC 10890 | reverse complement strand
CACCTCTACAGACCAACCCACTTTCTTAACTTAAAAGGTTGGATATCATGGAATCAAATTCTGAATTCCTTTGGAAGCAGGACTACTTCAAACGATTTGCGAATGTATATTCACAGAAGGTTCTTCCCCTTACTGTTTTCACCGGAGCTGGCTCGTCTCGAACTGCAGGACTACCCAGTTGGGACGAACTGGTAGAAAAGCTTATCTCACAACTCATTTCCTTAAGAAAGGGCGTCTTCGGTGACGCTTTTCTCGAAAGGGAGATTCAAGAAATAAATTCACAATCAAGCAATTGGGACAAGATTGAACTCTTATCGCGCTATTTAGACAGTCAGTACGTATATGCTGTTCGCGCGATACTAAAAAATGAGTCTGTATCCGCTCCCGATGCGCTTGCCTCGCTTTGGAAACTTAGCCCCAGCACTTTTTTAACACTGAACTTGGATGGCTTAGCCAGCCAAGCATATGCCAACCTTCGAACAGGCGTACCACTTAGGACCGATTGTGGTTTCACGATCGGGGGACGAATGGACACTTTCTCAGCTGGACATAACAAGCTTGTTGAGCTTCATGGAAACATCGATGAGCCCACAAACTGGGTATTAACGCAGTCTGATTTAGAAAAGCTCCTACAGAATAGGCGCTATATTTCATATATTCGCTCTATTCTTTCACAAAGCCTAGTTCTTTTTTATGGCGTTGGAATTGACGATGTTTCGGTCGGAGGGCATCTTAAATACCTTCGCGAAATAGAACTAAATGGGGGCGAGTTTTTTATTCTATGCAAAAGAAGCGATTCAATTATAAATAAAATACATGACATCCCTGTGCAGCCTATTTTTTTAGAAGGGCATGATTGGGAGAAAGGATTAAAGATATTTACAGATACTTTGATAAATTTTGTCCCTAAGGATCCATCTTTTCGGAATCCAGTCCTTCCTACAAACAGTGCCGCGATAAGTAATTTCCCCAGTCCTGGCGAATTAATTAAGCTTTCGCCGAACGAAATACGTATGTCTTTGAACAATCTTAGCGAAAGTAATTTTTCTGACGATAATAATAATTTCGACTTCGAAAAATTTAGTCGATTTTGCAGAGAGTACGACTCCCCAATATTCCTCGCTACTCGTGTGAATCCCGATTCCGACAACAATTTTTGGCTCGATTACCACGTCGAACAGGAGATTGGAAAAGGAAATTTTGGCCGAGTATACTCGGCATCATCAAC
>NZ_JBSGKF010000165.1:0-1243 GCF_054786515.1 Nostoc sp. UIC 10890 | reverse complement strand
GGACAATCAAAACAATTCAAAATTCAAAATTATTAATTCAAAATTGTACTTCTAGAAGGTTTGAAACCCGCCACTGATTGTTTAAATCAGTGCTTGCTCTGACTCGAAGTATAATTAATTCAAAATTTTTATTTATTCTTAATTTTGCATTTTGAATTTTGAATTTTGAATTCAAGAAATAGTCACCGTCACCTACGCTTACAACTGTAGCGGTAAGATTGTTGGCAAATACGGGTAACGACATTTGAGCTACAAGCAGAACGCTAATTGCAACAAAGGGAATTTTCGGAAGCATCTGTAGTAATAATCACTATATAATACTTATGATGCCCAGACAACTAATTAAAAGTAGCTAATAAAATCAGTAAAGTTAAATTAATAACCCAAATTGTTAGTTAACTTGAGGCTGCTCTTTTGTGCTGTGGACGCAATAGTAAGCGATCGCTTTTTTTCTTCGCTTATCCGTCGGGACACTAGCTCTTAAATGTGATTAGCGGTGCAGGGGTGATCCAAGGGAAGCAGTGCCGAACGCACGGAGCGTCTCCAAGAGTTGGCGGTAAACTACGCCCCTCAGTTCTAGTTTCAAGCTAGAACTGAGGGGCGTAGGCACAGCTCTAAAAATAGACATCGCATACCACCGATTTCCTATGCAAGAAAAAGCACTTACGCAATCGCGTGCAGAATGTGTTTAGTGATAGCTATCCTATTAGACAACCTGCCTGGGGAACTGTGTTGCGCCCATCGCTTGGTGTTTGTGACAGACTTTTTGATGGTTGAAGAAGAATTCAGGTATTCTGAATTCAGGAGTCAGAAAGCAACTAATAGAAAAGTATGGTTATAGCGATGAAAATTTGCATACATCAGAAACAATTCGAGTCAAATTAAATAATTTAGGTTACAAGCTCAAAAGGGTAAAGAAAGTTCAACCTCAAAAAAAATCCCACAAACTGATGCCATCTTTGAGCAGTTAGACCTAGTTAATATTGATGCTTCAGAAGATAAAAGTATTTTACGTCTAAGCATGGACGCAAAAGCTCGCGTTAAGATTGGCTCATTTGATCGCGAGGGTAAAAGCCGGGACGGAGCGAAAGCTGACGACCATGATTATAATCCAAAAACAACTGTAACTCCTTACGGTATATTTCTTCCAGAGGAGGATGAGCTATTTTTATACTTTACAGAATCAAAAGTTACAAGCGATTTTATTGTTGATATTTTAGAGGATTTTTGGTTAGAACAAAAG
>NZ_JBSGKF010000164.1:0-1250 GCF_054786515.1 Nostoc sp. UIC 10890 | reverse complement strand
AAACCAGCCTAGCGACTGTATTCGATCAAATTGAACCATTTGCAGCTAGTCTCCAGCGGGAAAACAGAAGTAGACACCAGAGCCGGGAATTATTGCGTCAATTAGGGACTACCTTATTAGTTCAACATAAAATTGTGGGTCAAGTAGAGATTATCGATAAGCCGGAGTTGCTCTGGGAATCCCCACAGCTAGAAAACTTATATCTGCGCTTGGAGGATGAATACGAAATCCGTGAGCGTCACCATGCCCTGGAACGTAAACTAGATTTAATTTCCCAAACTGCCCAAACAGTGCTGGAGTTCATGCAGCATAGCAGTAGTCAGCGTGTAGAGTGGTATGTGGTGATTCTGATTGTGGTAGAAATTCTGCTATCACTGTACGACATCATTTTCAAAGGCTAAATTTAGGGTTGTGATACCAATTCGCAATTCGCAATGGGCTAACGCCCCGCTCCGCTAACGCAATTCGCAATTAAAAAACTTAGATACAGCGTTAGGGGAAGTGGTTATGTAAAGGTCACACATGAAATACACATAACCAGACTTATGGTTTACATCCCCGTTAGGGGAAGTGGTTATGTAAAGTCAAGTACAGAAAATCCTGTACTTAATATTGCCGAGTTTACATCCCCGTTAGGGGAAGTGGTTATGTAAAGGAAGAACGAGACCAGGCTAAAGGCTCTCTTACGATTTCGTTTACATCCCCGTTAGGGGAAGTGGTTATGTAAAGGTATCATGGAAAATCACCAAATCTGGAAGAAATACGTTTACATCCCCGTTAGGGGAAGTGGTTATGTAAAGTAAAAAGAGAAGAAAGAATTACGGTTGACGTTGTGTTTACATCCCCGTTAGGGGAAGTGGTTATGTAAAGAAGCAATTAAAGCTGATGCAACCAACCTGAAGAGTTTACATCCCCGTTAGGGGAAGTGGTTATGTAAAGCCAAACAAATAATTGGCGTGCTGGAGATAGAGGATTGTTTACATCCCCGTTAGGGGAAGTGGTTATGTAAAGTCCTAATTCTTCCAAGTGTTCAGCAGTTAGACTTAGTGTTTACATCCCCGTTAGGGGAAGTGGTTATGTAAAGAGTTACCTTTTGGAAACCTTACTGGGAGAGGGTTTCAGATACCCCAATCGACACACCTCTTGAAAAGTACAAAAAATTTTCAAAAAAGTATCAATTTTGCAGTCTGAAAAGCTTACTGCGTAAGGCATCGACACACCTCAACGGAATTATGCGGTTTTCAAGGTTC
>NZ_JBSGKF010000163.1:0-1261 GCF_054786515.1 Nostoc sp. UIC 10890 | reverse complement strand
AGGAGTCAATTCTGAGTCTGAATGGCAAGACTTGCACTTGCATCTGACCGAGAGTTCAGCCCTTGCTGACAGTAATCTGCTGTCGGGCTGGTTTAGTTATGTACGGACTGATTGATTACCGTGATTCACTAGACAACGAATCGCACTATACTCGCCATCCCAGGTTTTGACGGTGCAGCTAAATTGGCCCACATGGTTGACGATACCCCAGCAGCCACCCTTACGTCTGAGTTCGGGATTATCTTTGGCTGAAATTTGGCAGACTTCGCCAATTTGGTAGGTGTTGGGTATTCTAGTACGTTCCATTATGCGCTGCACCACATCTTTGACGATCCTATTGGTCGGCACTTTACCGCCAACTTGTTCAATTGCGGTCTGCCATACTTCCTATTGCTGTTGAGGTATTATTTTTTAGTAAAATTCTCTTTGAGCGCTCTAAATATGTTCCAAAATACACTTAGAGCGCTTAAGTATTAATCTTGTCTATTAATGATGACATAAGTTGGCTCTGTTACAGAATAAACACCAACTGTTTTCATCTCTAAAAAGTCCATTCCCTTATCAAAAATAATTTGATATCTTTGTCCATTTGAGATGTTGACTTCCATCTCGCGTGCATGAGGGAAGTAAGACCGTTGATTCCAGGGTTGAACACTTACATTTGCAGAAATTCCATTTTTTTTGATTTCAATAAGTGTGGCTTCCAAATTTGCTTTTCTTTTAGACGCTCGCTCTCCTTGTAAATCTTCTAAAACCCAAATGCTCACAGAGGAATTTGTATTCAGAGCATCACCTTGTAAGAGATCGGTAAGAATTTTGGCTCCTTTCTCGTTTAGGTAGCGATCGCGATAAACTATGTTCACACCCTCATTTCCCAACAAAACACGCTCTATTCCAAGTCGTTGTCGCAGTTGCTGCACAGTTAAGTTACTCCAGTTTCTATCTGGAAAGATAATTGTAGTGTTGGGGTCTTCCAGTTCTCTAACTTCAACAAGCCGAGCTTGCGATCGCAAGTTTTGCAAATAACGAAAAACAGTCTCTACACCTTCAGAACTCCTGGTTTCAAACCATTCCCATATTTCATTATCTGAGTTTCGGTGCAGTTGCAAAGCAATACGATGTTGTTGCTGAGTGCTTAGACACAGAATTGGCACATCATTAACAGGTGTTTCATAGAGCTTGAGCAGACCCTGGTCTATCCACTGTTGCAGGTGTTTTTGCAATAATTGCAAATTGTTTCTTTCAGAGTCTGAAGAAGCAG
>NZ_JBSGKF010000162.1:0-1262 GCF_054786515.1 Nostoc sp. UIC 10890 | reverse complement strand
ATGGCGACGAAGTTTATTTTGTCAATCATCACTGGACGGATCAGTGGTTGTGTATTAATGATTCCGGTTCATATCTAACAACTAAAAAAAATGCAGGTGCTTATTGGTTGATAGACCAGCCATGATTGGAATGTCATGATAATTCTATTTGGAAGCAACACCATTTGGTGAGGTCGGATAACAAACGTGCGATCGCCCCTTCACTCACATCTTTTGAAGTAGTGCGATCGCCATCAACCGCATCATTTATCGTACTGGGCGATCGCTAGGTTCTACTTGAGCATAGGCGATCGCTATAGACTTGTTTTCTGAATCAACAGACTTGTCTTTTCAACCAATCTTATGCACATAATAGCCATTTCTACGCCGATTTTTAGCAATAATTTAAGCACTATTACTTATTGACAAATAGCTGATGATTTTAAACTTTTCAGCAACGAGTGCGATCGCTCCTCTTCAATCATGAATTGTAGCATCGGGCATGATTGCTCCCTGGAAATCAACGTTAGTGAGAATAGCTCCTGTTAAGTCTGCTCCTTGCAGATTAGCGTTTCGCAGAATCGCACCATTGAGGTCTGCATAGCTCAAGTCTGCTCTTTGCAAACTGGCTCCACTAAGATCCGTTGCCAAATCTCCCCACTGGATGCTTCGACTAAGGTCTGCCCGGCATAACTTCGCTTCATCTAAGTTAGTATGATGCATACAAGCTGCTCTCAGGTCAGCGTAGCTCAAGTCTGCCCCAGTTAAAATCGCGTATCCCAAGTCTGTGCGTTGATTGGAACTGGGACGTAAATCTGCTTGAATTAGTAGAGAACCAGAGAGTTTTGCACCATTTAAATTAGCACCACATAAACTAGTTTTGATTAAGTTGGCTTTGTCTAGGCATGTCTGAACCAGCTTTGCACCAGTTAAATCAGCCTCACGAAGAATGGCGCAATACAAGTCTGCTTCACTTAGGTCTATTCCCCAGAGAATCGCTTCACTCATGTTTGCCTCTCGCAAACATGCTTTGTTGAAGTTGGCTTTACCAAGTCGTGTCTGACGTAAATCAGCATTGCTAAAATCTGCACCTCTGAGGTCTGCATTCGTTAATTCTGCTTCTTGCAGATTCAGTCTTGTGAAGCTTCTTTCTCCAGCAGCATAAGATTTGAGAATTTTATTTATATCCATATTAGAAATTTTAAATTCATGAGAGGGTTTTTCATGCGATCGCTGTGTAATTCTTCATACGGAGTTTTGGGATGCTGTTATTTTTTGGCGAT
>NZ_JBSGKF010000161.1:0-1273 GCF_054786515.1 Nostoc sp. UIC 10890 | reverse complement strand
AAGCTTTTAGGTATTATCTCGTGTCTCGTTCCCAGTCTCCGGCTGGGAATGCCATCTTAGAGGCTCCGCCTCGCTTACTGGCGGCAGAGCCGCCAAGAGCAGCATTTCCAGCCCAGAGGCTGGAAACGAGATTTGAAAAGGCTTTTAGCTTAAGTTGACAACAATGAGCATTGCGCTTTACCCCTACAACTGACCATCGAACCCAAAAAGAATGAATTGCCCCTACAGCTTATTATTCCTGCCTTCTAGCTCCTTCAACATCATCGCTGTCTACCTGAAGTTGTAAATGATTTTGTCTCAAGGTAGAACAATAGAATGATACCTTTCCCTCTTTTGGATGTTACTTGAACTCTCCAAGATGAATTTAACTGTTAAATAACTATGTACAAAGAACACAAATATTCTTCATAAAAGCATCGTCAGATAGAAGAATTAAAAGTTGTATAAAAGTAATCTATAAACATTGCAGCGCTTTTCGAGCAAGCAATAAAAAATCAACACTTAAAATACTTTAGGAACAAAGAATATGAGTATCGAAGATAAAGCAAAAGCTGTTGCTAAAAACATTGAAGGAAAAGTACAAGAGGCTATTGGCGAAGTAACTGGCGATCCTAAAGATAAAGCTGAAGGTAAAGCTAAACAAGCTGAAGCCCAAGTCCGTCACACCGCTGAGAATATCAAAGATGAAGTTAAAAAGACTTTAGAATAAAATATCGCAATATTTATTGTAGGATGGGCGTCTCGCCCGTCCTTATGAACTGGGCGGGTTTTCCTGCCCAGTTCATTTGTTGGAGTTCCCTAACCAAAATCACGATTTTTGTTAGCAAAAACAGGGTAGATGTTTAAAGAGTGTCACGCTTTGCCAGATATTGATACGTCTGCCAACGTGCATCAACCTCAGCTTGGGCTTGTTCTAACAAGTGCTTGGCAATATCAGGTTTGCTCTTGGTGAGCATTTTAAAGCGATTTTCTTGATACATCGAATGCTCTACCGATTGCGTAGGCGATCGCATATCCAATTGCAATGGATTTTTACCCTGGTTAAGCAACTCTGGATTATGCCGATACAGCAACCAACGACCTGATTCTACCAGAGTTTTCTGATGATTCATCCCTGTGGTCATGTTGATGCCGTGGGCGATGCAATGGCTGTAAGCAATAATCAGTGATGGGCCATCATAAGCCTCTGCTTCCAGAAATGCTTTCAGGGTATGTTCATCTCTAGCGCCAAGGGCTACACTCGCTACGTAGACATTTCCGTAGGTCATGGCAA
>NZ_JBSGKF010000160.1:0-1276 GCF_054786515.1 Nostoc sp. UIC 10890 | reverse complement strand
TATGGCTTTACAGATTGAATGTCATGCAACTCTAGGATGTAAAAAACCTTATTACTCAACCCATTTGCAAGTTGAATGTGAGCTATATCCAATAACCAAGGAAATTTAACTTTCACTCAACTCATTATTAATAATAGAAGATGCTGTTTTAGAACATTTGCTTTCGCTAACATTACGTCTTTTCCTTTGACGACTCTGAGCCGCAGAGCGCAGTAGCTTTAGTTTGTATGGATCAGCATCCTTTTGCCAAGATAACTGATATCCTTTAAGGGTTGCACAGTGTTTTTTAAGGCATCTGAGCCAACCAGAGCGATGACTAATGAGGTGCCAATCATCTAACAATCCCCAATTTTCTTCTCTACGAGTCAGGTTGACAAACTTCTCATAAAGCAGATAATCAGGAGTAACTAAAGCGTCTTTGCAATGTAACACTGGAGGATCATCAACATCGTAGTCTCGATAATTTACATGCAGGTCACGCAGGTTGATTTCCATACAAGTTTGTAATACAGGATGAGGATCAGCATCAAAATCTGGGTAAAACAGATAGGAAATTTTTGGGGTCTTAGTATGAAATTTAATTACATTTGCTTGTTCTAATCGGCCTATAGCGCGACTAGCACAACCTTCATAAAGGCGCAGTAGCGGATCAAGAGCTTGTAGGGCGGAAACATGAATCCAAAGAGAATTCGGTAACTTCTTCCCAATTGGGCTATTTTGACAGCGTTCTACAATAATTTCTGAATTTCCTAAACTATGTAGCATTTGGTCGGCATTTATCCAAGCTTGTTTATACGTACCAAATAAAGCGAGGATATCTTCCTGGGCTTCCAAAGCTAATTCTCCTAATTTCGGGCGGCGGCTAAATTGACACAGAGCTAAGTAAACCATTAAATCTTGACGGCGTTTATCAGAAATCGCCTCCCACTCTTGTGGGTCTGTTGCCTTTAAAATTACTTGAAAAGCACGCCGTAAACTGCCAAATTCTGCATTGATATCAGCTTCTTGTGATATTTCACCTTTAATTGGAAGACGGCCACGTTCAGCAATAAAAGACATTAAGGGTGCTAGGAGTTCCTGATAATCTTCAAATCGCTTGATGCAAGAACGAATTCTGGGGGTCGTGGTACGAGAACGGAAGCAAGAAGCACGAAATGACTGAGCCTGAGCTTCATCCCGAAAAATTAAGTAGACACCTAAAGCTATAGGAATAGCATCAACACCAAGAACTTGATCAATGTAAATTTTTAATTCTTCTTGCTCGTAATATTTTTGA
>NZ_JBSGKF010000159.1:0-1280 GCF_054786515.1 Nostoc sp. UIC 10890 | reverse complement strand
CAATTGGGAAAAATTGAGCATCAAAGCCTTCATCGCCGGATCTTTGTTCCTACCCAAAAAATTCATCAAGAATTGCAATACTTTACGCCATCAGATATCGATTGTGTGACGTTAAGCGGTAGCGGAGAACCTACACTAGCATTAAATTTAGCAGAGATTTTAATAACTGCTAAAGCCTTTACAAACAAGACTATAGCGGTATTGACAAATGGAAGTTTGCTTCTCGATGCGTCAGTTAGAGAAGCATTGGCGATCGCCGATCTGGTCGCTGTCAAACTTGATGCTGTCGGTATTCAACGGTTTCATCTCGTCAACCGCTCACTATCCGATCTCGACCTGATGCACGTTTGGGCAGGGATCTTAGAATTTCGCCGGATCTATACCGGACGACTAGCAATTCAAACCATGCTACTAACCGAATGGAATGATCGAGAACAAGAAGCATACATTTCTCTGATGCAGATGTTATGCCCAGATGAAATTCAGCTAAATACGCCAACCCGTCCTAAACCTCTTACCCATCTTTTGGAGGCAAGAGGTAATCATCTCTCGGAAAACTCTGATTTAGGGCGATCGCTCAAATATGTTTCAGTTGACCTATTGCAGAGCTTTGCTAATCGGATTCAAAGCACACTAGGGATTCCAGTGCGTTATCCACAAGTTACGGAATAACGTAGACGCTTTGGCTTGCCTAGTAGTCTGTCAAGCGAAGTTTGCTTAGTTTAAATAACGAACCACAGAGGCACGGAGAACACAGAGAGAAAGATTCTAAAAGTTAGTTTAGCATTGTTGGCTAGATCACAGTACTAGTACCCTATTTATGACTTCTAAGAAGCAAGACTTAATTCTATGACTCACACTACCTCAGATGAATCGCTGAATGAACCGATTGATACAACAATTGATGGATTAACTGAGCAAAAACAGTCTCCTTCACCAAGGCTTTCTCGTCAGGGGTGGGAATTATGGCTCTTAGGTGCATTGCTGCTGGCAGGAGGAACCTGGGGCATTTTACAATTGACTCGCTCTACCCATTCACCAGAAGCCGCCTTAGTCCAGGCGATCGCAGTTGAAACCCTGACTATTCGTTCTCAACCAATCGTCAATACCTTGGAACTTTCTGGTTCAATTCGTCCTGTTGATCAGGCAACCCTGTCAACACGGGTGATGGGAAGGATTACCAAGTTATCGCTAGAATCAGGTGATCGCTTCCATAAAGGTCAAGTCTTGGCTCAGATTGATGTCACAGATATGACTGCCCAAACCAATCAGGCGAAGTC
>NZ_JBSGKF010000158.1:0-1340 GCF_054786515.1 Nostoc sp. UIC 10890 | reverse complement strand
GGTGCAAACAAGAGGGGAAAAAGGAAAAATGATGGCGCAACTACTGTTCTCAAATAGCTTTTTATCTTTGTCGTAAAGCCTGCGGCATAGCTACGCTTAGGGCGCAGCCTAAGAAGAGAAGTTGCGCTCACGACGAAGCCTTTCCCCCTTGCCTCAAATCTCCTTGATAAGAGAGTATCTACTTTCCAGGCAAGAGATAATAGCACAAGCTTTTTATTTAGAGATTTTGGTCTAACCAAGTTTCTAAATCAGTGAGGGAAGAAAAATCTAAAAAGGCTTCTCCTAAAGTCTCCAATTGGTCAGTAGATAAACCTCGAATTCGCTCAAGTACTGAAGAGTCAATTTCACCAAAACGATGATTTAGTTGACGTATAATTAAACGTTCTTCACCTTGCTTAATTCCCTCTACTTGTCCTTCCTGTCTAGCTTGTTCTCGGTCTTGCTGATAAAGTGGTGCTAATCGCATAACTAACTCCCTGTCATCTAATTCTTCAGTTTGAGACATTACCAAGTTCTGCTGTAAATTGTACAGTAATTCTAGCGTGGCTTTCCGAAACGGGTGATTAGATGATAGCGCTTCTAATTCATCAATAGCCTGCTTTTGTACTTTCCCTCGACCGAGAATTCTTAGCCACAAAGTTTCTTGAGTACGTGGCAGTTGATGAATTACAACGATAGCTGTTCGCAAATACTCCCCCATTAAGTATACTCCAGACACCCAATTAGATGCTTGAATCGCACTAAAACCTGAAAGTATTCTCACAGATACGGTTGGAGAAAGTATCCACAATTTTGGAATTTCTAATTCTTTAATAGAGATTTTATTGCGGTTAGCTTCGCGTTGTAAAGCACCTCTTACTTCCAATAGTTTCAGCAAACAATCACAGATTTCCTCCTCAGAGGCAGGATTGCGAAATGGTTCAAAAATAGCAGGTGTAGCTGCAAATTTCCCCAGAATTCCTAGCATCTCTAAATTATTAGCTTGTTGGGCAGGAGAAAATAAAACATCAATTTCTCTAATCTCACCAGCTACACGGCTAGAAGCTTTTACTTCCCCATAAGGTTTTAGTAACTCTTCCAAATAGTCTTTAGCAAACTGGTCGTGAATAAATCGAGTCATTTAAATTACTATGGAAGTTATTTATTCTAATTAATATTTTATCTCTTTTAAGAGCAGCTTTTAACAATGCAAGCGCTCCAATTTTGCATTTTTCCCTATTTAATACTGAAAATGTCAACAATACCTATTCTACAGGCTTGTCAGCTAAAAAGGCTTTTTTTAGGCTGATTAAATTAGCATTAATGTTATATCTTTGGGTAGTAGATAATGATTTACTCCG
>NZ_JBSGKF010000157.1:0-1342 GCF_054786515.1 Nostoc sp. UIC 10890 | reverse complement strand
AAATAATTCAATACATCGAAAATGCTAGCTTATTTGAGGTTGTAGTAAAATTTGGCTGGAATTTAACATTTCTTCAACCTATTTCTCACAGGGAAGACTGTATATATTACTTAAATGCAATCATCCAGAACGCGACTAATAACGCTAACTACGTGGTAGTGAAAAATTACCATTTTGCGCCAGAGTTTAGAGAATATGAGGAGAAGATACGGAAAAAGCTGTTAATAATAGGAGGTACGGAAGTAGAATTAACGGCTCTACATAGAAATCATTATCAAGCGATGGAAAAGACTGATAAACCTTATTCACAAGTTTGCCAGGATCTTTCAATAATTTTATTTTGGAGAAGCTTCATTTTTCAGTGGATTAAAAAGTTTCGTCATTCAGTAATGAATAACAATTTGGCTATTAAATATCTAGGGCTAGATTAATGACAGCAAAAGAAGGAATCACACCAAATGACCTCACATTTGAGATAATGTCAACCTTGGGGCGTTACGAGGAAACTATAACAAACCTCCAAACAAGACTGGAGGCTCAGTCATTGGAACAAAAACGCATAGTTGAAAAAGCTTATCAGCTACAAATCACACCAGACGATCTAACCTTTAGAATGATGGCAACTTTAGGGCGTTACGAGGAAAGCATAATAGACCTCCAAGCAAGACTGGAGGCTCAGTCAGTAGCGTTAGTATTACAACTTGTTAAAAATTTAGGACTAGACTAATGACAGCACAAGAAATATTACAAGGCTATTCCCCTTCAGAACAGAAGCGCATAGTTGAAGGGGCTTATCAGCTAGGAATCACACCCGATGATCCAACGTTTAGGATGATGGCGACACTAGGCAGATATGAAGAAACGATCATAGACCTCCAGGCAAGAATGGAGGCAATGATAGAAGCATGGGCGGCACTGATAGACCAAAAACTTGAGAAGACAAGCAAACAAGCCGAGTCAATGCACTATACAGTTGTGTCAAATGCTGTACGCGATGAGATCAAAAAAATCAAGCCCACCGGCGCAGGGATGAAAGTGCAGTCCGGCTGGGGGTTAGGAACAGTATCTCTGGTGTGTGGGTTAGTGGCGGCTGGCAGTACCTTGCTGGGTTCGCTGACCACATGGAATCTGGTGCAAAATATAGGAACGAATCAGTCAGTAGTAGTCTCACGTAACGATCTTAAGATTCTCCAATGGGCAAAATCCCAAGAGGGTAAGCAAATGTATCAAATAATCTTGAAGAATCAAGCAGCGATTGAAGCCTGTCAAACACAGCAGAGTAAAACTCAGGGCTATTGTTTAATTCAAGTAGGTAAGTAGCTAACCTACCTGAAGGTAATCT
>NZ_JBSGKF010000156.1:0-1347 GCF_054786515.1 Nostoc sp. UIC 10890 | reverse complement strand
CTTCTGCGGTATTATCGGCTTCCAAAATATGGGGCAGCTTGAGAAGAACTACGGTAAAGATATCGCTAAGGCTATCCTTGGTGCTTGCAGCACTAAGTTTATATTCAATCCTGGTGAGAACGAGTCAGCGCAATTGTTTTCCAACTTCTTAGGTGATGAAGAGATTAAGTACAAGCAAAAAAGCCGTTCTACTGGGGGTAAAAATAATAGCACTAGTATTAGTGAGCAAGAGAAAACTAGAAAGCTTTTTGAATCGGCTCAATTTCTGAAGTTAATTGCTGGCAAATGCGTTTTCATTAACCCTACTTATGCTAATAAAAAGGAAGGTTCAGTTCCACTGTTGAAAACTATTAAAATTTCTCAGACTCTGAAAAATATTGAGAAATACAATCAACTGAAATGGGCGAGAATTGTTAGTTTACTAGCTAGGAAAAGTACACAGAAATTTCCCTCTGGGCAAGATTTAGCTTTGCGAGTTAAGCAAGTTGAGTTACGCTTTCCCATTCCCCAAAATCCTCAAGCTGTTTCTAATAATCCCGGTCTGACATCAAAAAACGTTGGCAGTATGGTTAATCAAGACCAAGTTCCTTCTGATATCGGGTTTTAATATTATGAAAATGACTATTGAAGAATTGAAGATTGATAGTTTTGACTTAATTAGAACTTTATCTCAACAGCATATTCTCGCTAATGGTAGTTTCATTGATATTAATCTGACTTTAACTCAAATTATTGACAATTTTAATACCTTATCTGGAACTAGACCAAGACTTAAGAGTTTGGGAATCTATATTGTCATCAGTTTGAAAAATATTTATATTAACCTAAATCAACAATTATGTATTCAAATTGTTAATCAATATATTTATGGTATTGGCTGGCATGATTTGCAGTACATTTGTTTTTTTGATATTAATCCAAGTAACGTTTACATTCATATTGTTTTTAATCGAGTTACACCCCAAGGTAAGCTCATTGATGTCAAATACTTGGGGGCTAAGTGGCAACAATATGAGATTTTACGTCAATCTTGTTCTCGGATTTTAGAAAACCCTGTTAATAATAAATATTTGCAAGTCCGCTGCAACTGTTGTTCATAAACAAAAGTACAGCACAAGGCACAGTGTATAAATAATTAAAAAAAATATGTTTGATGAACGACATTTGCAACTCACTTCTGCTTACGCTAGAGCTAGTCAGCATTTTATTAGAGCTTTTATTTATCCTTTAGGAGAGTTTATTTACAAATCAATAGAATCAGCTATTGATCTAAAATGTCGAATCGAAATAGGAGAAGAAACTTATTTTCTTACTCCTGATGAGGATGGTGGCTGGAAATGGTCTAAA
>NZ_JBSGKF010000155.1:0-1365 GCF_054786515.1 Nostoc sp. UIC 10890 | reverse complement strand
AGGAAATAATCAATTCGACACAAACAAAAATCATTAATCAATAATTAAGATAATCCTACCCAAGATGGGTAGGATTATCTTTTCAGTAATTAAACCACATACATCGCTTACGCACAAGATTTATGAAAGTTTGTGATAATAAGCAATGTACATCGAACTATTAGCCGATTCAAGTCAAAACCCTAAACGGTTTCAAATTCTCCATGCACCAACAGATATCCTCCTAGAAACAGATTTTAAGTTAGGAGATTTTGTTGAGTCTAATAGCATCGATTTTATTATCAATCATGCTGTAAATCTAGGATATGAAGTAAAAATATCCCATCCCAAAGAGCAAGACAATGAAAAATATACTCTCCCTCAAATCAGTGAGGAGCTTGCTGATTTGATGATTAATTATCCATCAGACTTAAAATTACGAACTAATGGGATGGTTTTTGAACAAAGGGCATATTTAATGTCTAAAGTTTACGATGAAGTGTGCCAAAATCTCGAATCAAAAGCTCTCTTAAAAGAAGCCGAGTATTGGCTAATAAATTACGCACGAGAGGTAATTGCCAAACAATGCCATTACTTACCAGATATCCTTCTTAAAGTAGATAACCCGGTTATTAGAGCAATGGCAATAGATACACTCATGCTCTGGCAGCCAGATTGGAAAAACGCTATCTCCCAATATGTAGGAAGCAGATTTGAAGCTGGTAACAATGAGTTTGAGGTTATCAGCTACTATCACAATCAAGAAAAAAAGGGTAGGGACGGGATAATGGTACTGTGCAAGGTAACAAAAACCATGAATAATTATCTTGAATTTCCTACGTTTCCCTTCAATACAAACTGTACTCTTGGAACTTATCAAGTCGAAAATGCACTTAACCAAAGGTTGGCTTAAAACAGAAATCAGAAGCTAAAATATCACTCATGAGCGACCAACAAATCAGTTATTTAATAACAGGCATTTGCACGTTTCATTGGAATGCTGACTTTCATAAATTCTGTGAAGTCTGCAACTTTGACCCCAATCATGCTTACTCAAAGGAGAAATGGCAGCAGTGGCAACAATTTGTATCTGGCATAAAGGCGTTTGACCAAAATACCCTTGCCAAGCTAGTTGAAGCAGGCCATCAGTTAGCACCGTAATCATAATATCAAACCACCACACTCACTAACGCAGCTGTGCATGAATTATCGAAATAATTAGCCACATGAATTCATGCACGCCCAAATCCGTCATTTGGTATCTTCGCTTGACAACTTACCCGAAGAATGGCGAATCGTCCCTACCTTTGGTAAACGTCCTCTAGGGAAAGAATGGGAAAAAAATACCTACTCTCCCAGAGAACTACAAGCCGAACTCGTCCGCCG
>NZ_JBSGKF010000154.1:0-1392 GCF_054786515.1 Nostoc sp. UIC 10890 | reverse complement strand
GGCAGTATTTGAACTCTCGAACTGTATATCATTATATTTATCTTTGTTTGTCCAATGAGCATAGGGGTTGGTTTCTATGTGTGTATTAGATACGCAATCTATTCGGACACACCCATTTCCTGGTTCATCCACAACATCGATGCAACGGTGATTAGCTTGAACCTGCTCCTGAGGTAGTAGATGTCTTAAGGTTGTCTGCAAATCATACCAAGGAACTGACACTCGACCTTCCCCATAATCTTTAAACCAGTCGTCGAACCCAAGAGGTATTGACCGAATTAGCTGCCCCTGCAAATTTTTGTAAACCCATCTAGAAGAAGTCTTTGGAGGTTTTTGTCCCTGATTGGTTTTAACAGTTTTCTCGTTATTAGATTGTTGAGAATCAAAGAACCTAACACTAGTTTTTATGACCTGTTCGTAAGCGTTAAAGTCTAAACATTTGAGAGCTTTTAATCCATTTGGGAGAAGATCCAACCCATGACCAACCTGACGGAAGGTACGAGTTTGGTCGATGACAAGAACATTTTCTATACCATGCTTGCGTAAGCCTATAGCAGTTGCTAATCCAACGGGCCCAGCACCAACAATTACAACATCATATATTTTTTCCATAAAACAAAAGAAAGCCGAGTAAACACCAGATAAAATCTGAAAATGAACTTTAAACAGTATGTCAGTCTAGTCTATTAGCATATTAATACAAGTACCAAAGATTATTATTGCTAGTAACTTACAAAAGTAGTTTTTTGCGATAAAACTTTCTTTTGTCAGAATTGCTAATTTCGGACTCCCTTAGCAAGTTAAAATCATGATTTTAATCTTGAATTTAAGCGAATAGCATTTATCTGCTTGATATTAAATGGTTAAAAGCCAAGAAAACTTTGAGATTGCGATCGCGCTCCAAGAGTTGAGTAAATACCATGCAGATATAGCTTCCAAAGGCAGAAGACCGCGCTGCCTCTTTGTCTCAATGAGATTTTGGCTACTATAAGTCCCTTGGCTACACAAAAACTCTCCTTTACTACTAAAGAAGGATAAAAGTCAGGGTAATTTTGTGCTTTGGACTCATTTTAGCCTGATAATAGAGGGTTAATAGTTTCACTTTGGAGGAGCATTAAGAAATTTGTCTGTGTTTGCGGTGGACAGGCGAAACGCTCTGCCTCCGGTTCTTGTTTCAGCAGCCCTAAATTTATGTATGGGGTTTCTCGCACTAGCGAACCATCCCCTCTTTGCCTGTGCTTCTTGTTGACCAAAACTTTACTATTAATATTAGACGGTTAATGTTGCATCTACTTCTGACTTCTCTTGGCATCATCGTTTATCTAGGATTGGCAAGGTGTTTATTTAGCCAATGGTTATTTTTCTTGATGAGTGATGGAGAAATGAGTCGAG
>NZ_JBSGKF010000153.1:0-1392 GCF_054786515.1 Nostoc sp. UIC 10890 | reverse complement strand
GTTTTTAATTCTTGCGTGATTAAAGTTAAAATATCTTCACTATCTAAGATGACAACTATCTTTTTACAGCACTTTCGAGGTAAATGAGGTACACATAGTATTGGTGCATCAAGACTTAAAATGAAAGCATACTCAATCGATTTACGAGAAAAAATAGTAAATACTTACGAAAAGGGTGGTACTTCAATAAGAAAGGTTGCTGTGCAATTTGGTGTAGCAAAAAGCTATGTCCAAAAGCTAATCCAACTTCATAGAGCGCAAGGACATCTAGAACCCAAAAAGCAAGGTGGAGCCATGAAGGGTAGGCTAGATGATTTCGTTAACGAATTAGCCGAAATGGTTCAAATTTACCCAGACGCAACTTTATTGGAATATTGCGAATATTTTGGAGAAAAATACAACGTTTGGGTGTGTGCAAGTGTGATGTGTTGTGCATTACAAAAACAAAAATTAACGCGAAAAAAAAGACTTTGCGTAGCAGCCAAGGAAAAACAGAAAGAGTCCAAAAACTGAGAATAGAGTATTGGGAGAAAGTAAAGCAAGTAGACCCAGAAGACCTTGTATTTATAGATGAAATGGGTGTTTTACTCGGCTTAACTAGGACTCATCAAAGAAGCGAGCGCGGCACTAGAGCGTATAATTTTAAACCATATTACCGAGGTGCAAAAATAAGTGTAATCGGAGGAATTAGCTTAAAGAAAGTTTTAGCCGTGATGACTTTAAACGGCTCAATGGATGGAGATGCATATAAAGTTTTTGTAGAACATTTTTTACTTCCGCAATTATGGGTTGGTGCAGTCGTTGTCATGGATAATCTACCTGCTCATAAAGTCGAAGAGATTAAGCCTTTGATTGAAGGAGTGGGAGCAAGTGTTGTTTATCTATCTCCTTATTCTCCTGAATTCAATCCAATTGAACATTGGTGGTCACAATTAAAAGCTTTTCTGAAACAATTTTCTCCCAAGAGTGCATCTGTCGTTGATGGTTTAATTAAAATTGCGCTAAAACTAGTTGAGCCAATGCATCTAAAAAATTGGTTTACTAATTGCTGCTACTGTACCTCATGAACCTCAAATCTGCTGTATCTGCGGGATTGAGGAAACTTCCTTGATTCAGATTAATGGGTTTTTTAATTGGCATAGTTCTGTTAAATCCTTTTAATACTTTTTTTTACTCTGATACTTAACATTTTTATTGCACTGTTTGCTTACAGAGCGCACTTGTCAGCAATGCTGCTGCCCCAAACGCTGCTATCGTCCGAACATGGTTCCAGAGCGTCCAGGTGGTCAGATATCTAGCCCACAAGTCTGCGCCCTCAGTGCTATCTGGTTTGGCGATCGCCAGGGCATCATTCAGCGGCACATTGAAGGCGATCGTCACTACAACAGTCCC
>NZ_JBSGKF010000152.1:0-1395 GCF_054786515.1 Nostoc sp. UIC 10890 | reverse complement strand
ACTAAGTCAGCCCGACAGCAGATTACTGTCACAAAAGGCTGAACTCTCGGCCAGATGTAGGTGAAAGCCCTACCATTCAGACTCAGAATTGACTCCTTACCTGCCCACACCGAACAAGCTCGGTTCTTGTAGAGTGAAGCTGGGAACAGGGCGCAATCAGACGACCGTTGCGGGTTGACACTGGCGCTAACAGGGAGTTCCTATGATGAAACAGAGCCTAGAAAAGTGACCTAAGTACGAGCAGGGCGTAACACAAAAATCCCTGACTTTACTGGAGAATCAATTCCCGCCGCATTCCGCGCTCAATAACGGCAAGAGTCCAGGGAATCCAGTGGTTAAAGTGGCTACATCTAACGGAACAATCAATCTCTCCGAGGGAACGAATAAAAACGATTTGGGAGTCCTGGGGCAGTCGAACCCCCGGTAGGCTAGACGAGAAGCGGAATTCTCTCAAGTCGGGTAGGACAGACCGTAATTGGTCGGAGGTGTTCAGAATACATTAACTAGAGAAGAGTATGATTAGACACAGTTACAAAACTAGTGAATCATGGAAAGAATTACCGTGGAAGAAATTCCGCCGAAATCTTTTCCGCCTTCAAAAGCGCGTGTACAAAGCGGTTCTTGTTGGAGACAAGCGGTTAGTTAGGTCACTCCAAAAGCTTATTCTAAAATCCACCTCGGCTCGATTTCTTGCAATAAGACAAGTATCTCAGTTAAACGCTGGTAAAAAGACGGCTGGTATTGATGGCAAAAAATCCCTCTCATTTGAAGAACGCTTCAACCTTGAAGAACTACTGAAAATGAATAGCGGAAATTGGAAGCATCAAGGATTACGGGAAATCCCCATCCCCAAAAAGGACGGGACAACCAGAATGCTTAAGATACCAACAATTGCGGATAGGTCTTGGCAATGCCTAGCAAAATACGTACTCGAACCAGCACACGAAGCCACCTTCCATGCGAGGAGTTACGGGTTTAGAACTGGGCGCTCTGCCCATGATGCACAAAAGTACATCTTCGATAACCTACGCTCCAACAGCAACGGAATAGAAAAACGAGTAATTGAACTCGATATTGAAAAGTGCTTCGACAGGATCAACCACTCAGCAATAATGGACGAACTCATTGCCCCAAAAGGCTTAAAAATCGGTATTTTCCGATGTCTTAAGGCAGGGGTAAATCCAGAATTCCCCGAACAAGGAACACCCCAAGGGGGAGTGGTCAGTCCATTACTAGCTAACATTGCGCTCAATGGGATTGAGAGTATACACAGATACCACTACAACCACAAAATAGGTTGCAAGGTACACGACAAGACTCCAAACGAGTCAATCATAGAACCATCAGTCCGATACGCGGACGACATGGTTATTATACTCCGACCCGAAGATGATG
>NZ_JBSGKF010000151.1:0-1400 GCF_054786515.1 Nostoc sp. UIC 10890 | reverse complement strand
AGCGATCGCTACAATGCTCGGATTCAAATTGCCGAAATTCCGCCCGGCCCCCCGGTGCTGCAAACGCTGGTTACAGAAGTCTATGGTGCTGATTACAAAGGTCAAATTGACCTTGCCAAGCAAATTTATCAATTATATCAGTCAACTGATGGTGTTGTTGATGTGGACTGGTATGTGGAAACTCCGCAGACGGATTATCGATTAGTAATTGATCGTGAGAAAGCTACACTCAACGGCATCAGTCCCACTCAAATTTCCCAAGTTTTGCAAATGGCAATTTCTGGTGAAAATATTGGACTGTTACATGATGAAAATGCCCGTGAGGATGTGGCGATTAATCTGCGTTTTAGTCAGTCAAGCCGCACCAGCTTAGAGGATCTGAAATCCCTTAACCTTAAGGGCGCAAACGGCAATCTAGTACCTCTGAGTTCCTTAGTGAAAACAGAAACTGCGATCGCTGATACTAGCATTTACCACAAAAACTTACAGCCGGTTGTTTATGTTCTGGGCGATGTGTCTGGTAAAGTCGAGAGTTCCGTTTATGCCATGCTCAACCTGCAACCAAAAATCGATAAACTGATTCCCACAACTGGTGCAAAAATTCAGACCTACCTAACTGAACAACCCCCAACCACTGAAACCTACTCGATTAAGTGGGATGGCGAATGGCAAGTTACTTATGAAGTCTTCCGTGACTTAGGCATTGCCTTTGCAGTGGTGCTTGTATTGATTTATGCCCTGGTGGTGGGCTGGTTCCAATCATTTACAACCCCATTAGCAATTATGGCAGCCATTCCCTTTTCACTAATCGGAATTATGCCTGCTCACTGGTTAATGGGATCGTTCTTTACAGCTACCTCAATGATTGGCTTTATTGCCGGAGCCGGAATTGTGGTGCGGAATTCCATCATCCTGGTAGATTTCATCGAGTTACGTCTGAAAGAAGGAATGCTTTTGGAAGAAGCCGTAATCGATGCGGGAGCCGTTCGGTTTCGGCCGATGCTGTTAACCGCCGCCGCCGTAGTTGTGGGATCGGCAATTATTCTCGCTGATCCGATTTTTCAGGGGCTAGCGATTTCGCTGATGGCGGGTGAAGTTGCATCTTTGTTACTGTCGCGATCAGCTGTGCCGATTCTTTACTACAAACTCTGGCGTAAACGCAAAGGAATTCAGAAAGATGCCAATGCCCAATTGGAGCAACCTACTGTCGAAATAATTACTAATTTGTAACTCTGGCGGTAGTATAATAGAGTACAAATGTGCTTAACTATCATACCAGCTTCAACCTCACCACCCACGAACAATACTACAGTGATCGGTGCATCATCTGGTAACGTTGGCTTTTTCTTTTCGAGATACTGATAGAGGCATCTTTGACTACGAAATTGTTGACCTTTGAC
>NZ_JBSGKF010000150.1:0-1422 GCF_054786515.1 Nostoc sp. UIC 10890 | reverse complement strand
ACAGCAGTTTGAGGGGTTCCTTGCTCAAACAATAGAATCGTTGATACCTTTAGGAACAAAAGCTTTTTACGAGAATCCAGATATTGAGCGACGTTTTGAGTTGGCACACTCAGCAGGAATTGGAACTTCAGAGTGGGATAACACGCCGACTCTAGTTGATATGGAACAGTTTTTTTGTGCAGATTGTATTGATTTAGGCTATGAGGATGAGAATGTTGATAAGGCGCTCAATTATATACGCTTACGACTACAGTATTGGCAGGCAAGCTCAATAGGAAATGCAATTTGTAAACCTTCAACTTTCCAAACAGACAGCAAGCTAATTACGTTTGCATTAACGAATCTGCAATCAGATAGAGAAGCAGAGGTGTTCGGGATGTCAGCGTATATTGCGGCATCGAGACAATCACTATCATCGACAAACAGTATGTTTTTCATGGATGAGGCGAGTGTATTGCTACGGTTCCCGTCGTTATCTCGGTTAGTAGGCCGTAAATGTGCTACGGCTCGGAAATCAGGATGTCGCATTGCTCTAGCTGCTCAAGATGTGATTTCGATTGCCAAATCAGAAGCAGGGGAACAAATATTACAAAATATGCCTTGTCGATTAATCGGGCGAATTGTCCCAGGGGCAGCGAGAAGTTTTTCGGAATTGCTTGGTATGCCGAGAGAAATTATAGATGTAAATGAAACTTTCATGCCAAACATCCAACAGCTATATACGTTATGGCTGTTGGACTACAACAATAAATATATAAGATGCCGTTATTATCCTTCATCTCCCCTTTTGGGTTTGGTTGTGAATGGTAGGGAGGAGCAAGAATCACGAGACAAGTTTAAAAAAATTTACAATGATAAGTTCACTTGGGTGGCAGAATTTTCAAAGTATTATGTTGAGTGCATTAAGCAAGGGAAACCATTATGAAAATTCTTGCATTATTAATTCAAAACAAGATTTTATTGGCAATATTGGCAGGTGTAGTATCAATTGGAAGTTTTCAAGTATGGAAAGACAATCAAGTGAAATATGAGAAGTTTATTGCTAGTCAAGAAAATAATTGTAAAGTGTATATGAAAATGGGAGAGGATGCAGTTAAACGGAGTCCGAGTTTGAGAAACCTCAAATACAATAATATAGTGACTCCCGGACTAAAGCAGCCTGGAATAAATTCTCAATACGAAGTAGACAGTAGATATCTTTTACTTTACAACAAGCCTGTTTCTACTCTTCCACCAAATACTGTGGTTTATGAGAATGGCTTTTTTAAAAGTTTATTATCAAAGGCTAATTATCCTCCTGAGTCATTGCTGGTTAAAGCTGTTTCTTTTGATTTGATAAATCAACAAGCAACTGTTAGTTCGTATTGTGCAAAAACCCCTTTTGTAGTTCGTTTGGAGAATTTATATGAAGAATTTCAACCA
>NZ_JBSGKF010000149.1:0-1431 GCF_054786515.1 Nostoc sp. UIC 10890 | reverse complement strand
TTTAGAGTCAAATCAAACATATTTTACCAAAGCTATGATTTTGCAGGCGGAATTTGCGCGAAAATCTTAGACTGCAAAAGTTCGGGAAATTTTTCCCAAACTACGCCACCTTTACTACTCTTGATATACAGTTGCATAAATTCTATTAACGCTGCTGAACTTTCTTCTGGGGAAAGATTGACAAATAGATAGGTGGGTTTCTCGTGGCTAGATACAGATACAACACAGCCTTGACTGCAAGCCCAAAGACATCCTACAGGCTGAATTTCTAGTTCGTCAGGATGGAATTGTTCGTTACATAAACTATTTAGTTTGTCAAGTAAAGTATTTCCATCAAAAGGCGGATTTTCTGGTCGTTCTTCAGATGAACGATGGCAGGATTTACAGATGAATATGGTGTGTTTAATCATAAGTTGAGGGTGTGTTAACGAGGTATTTAAAGAGGTCATCAATGATGGCATCCGCAGCTAAGAGGTTAAATCCCCGCCAGGTCATATAATCAACCGGATAAACCTGATCTTGCTGAACGGCACGAAGTTTTTGCCAAAGTGGTTGTTGTTTGAGAGTTTCTAGCTTTTTGTAATCGCCTGTTGTCATCATCCCCACAAATAAGATATCGCCGTCCGCTTTGTCTATTTCTTCCTCAGAGATTGGCATCATGTTAGCCTGCGCCATAACATCCTGAGCAGCAGGACGTTGTAATCCAACATCTTTGAGGATGCGGTCAGGAAATGAACCTTTAACCTCACTAAAGATGCTACCCCCAGAGATGGAAACGAGAGAGATAGTTTGATTTTGATATTGTTTTCCTAATGCTGCTTTGAGTTTTGCAATTCGATGGTGATAGCGATCCCAGGCTTGTTGGGCTACGTCTTGCCGTCCTAAAACCTCAGCCACAAACTGAAAAGAATTTCGCCAATCGTCATTGTTATGAGACTGACTCAGCACTGTCGGCGCAATTTGGGCTAACAAAGGGTAGACTTTTTTCTCCCAATCATACCCAATAATCAGATCGGGTTTGACGTACAGCAAACTTTCGAGGTTAGGGTCATAGCCACCCAACACCTGAATGTCAGTGAGATAAGATTTCAGATAAGGTGGAACTTCAACATTATTAGTGAATGCTTGGAGATAAGTGCTGCCAATGGGTTTGATGCCAAGTGCCAGGACATGAGCCAGGATTGAGGTGTGGAGTGTCACAACACGCTGGGGACTTGTAGGGATGCAAGTCTCTCCCAGGTTGTGTTTAACCATGCGACATTCTGCGGTTTGTTGTTTAGGTAAAGAGGATGTATTGTGAGATGTGAAATAATGGCAACCTGTAACTAGAGTAAATCCCAAGATGCCTAATATTAACCAACAGAAAAAACGTCGCATGATTTTCTTAATTATTAAAACGTCCAAGAAACAGTTCCTTGAACTGTAAAAGGT
>NZ_JBSGKF010000148.1:0-1433 GCF_054786515.1 Nostoc sp. UIC 10890 | reverse complement strand
CATTCATGACCCACGTTTTGGAAAAGTCGGTTTGTATCCAGAAAGTATTTTGGTTGAGGTTTTTAAAGCCGAACAGAATTAATAGCAGTTTCTTGTTTTGAGAGAAATATCATGCAACAACTCACACTTTTCGCTGAATCAACCCCAATTTTACCAGTCACCTATTACCCTGATTTCTTAAGTCAGGAACTTGCCAACTCGCTCTACCAACACTGTCTACAACTAGAGTGGCAACAGAATCAAATCAGAATTGCGGGTAAAACAATGCCCATCCCTCGTCTCGAATGTATTTATGGTGATGCCGGATGTGATTATCTTTACTCCAACAGCGTATTTTTGAAACCACTATGTTGGACAGAAGCTCTGTCTAACTTGCGGGACAGAATCACCGCACTGACTGGTTACAAATTCCGTATCGTAATCGGCAACCAGTACCGCACGGGGACTGACTCAATCGGGTGGCATTCCGACAACGAACCATCGATGGGATCTAACCCTGCAATCGCGTCGGTAAGCCTGGGTTCATGTCGCAAATTTCAAATCAAACCGAGAAATGGCAAAGCAACAGATTTCTGGCTGGAACACGGCAGCTTACTTGTGATGCACCCCGGTTGTCAATCTACACATCTGCATCAGGTTCCCAAGACCAACAAAGTTGTTAGCACACGTATTAATCTCACGTTCCGACCGCATACCGGAGGCGGGAGATAAAGCTGTAGCTGGCTTAATGACGACTTTATAGCCAGCTATAAATATCGCAAAAAGTTTGAACCGGCGGCACAGACTCAAGTGCCGCTCCATTTCCATGCGTCAAAAAACAGAGGAAATATGCGTACAATCGAATCTGATTCTCAAGCTCTACACTTACAAGAATGGTTAAACAGTGGCGTTGACGAAGAAATCTTTCATCTCAATGTGCGATCGCTGTCTTTTACTTTGCCTTACGAATATCTCCTCTACAGTCCCAAAATCTCCCGTCGCAATGATGGGCGGCTCAGAGACAGGGACTTGAAGAAATACCAGCACATTGAACTTGGCGGCTGGTGGTGCAATGGCGTTGACCCCCTCAACGATTACAAATTAATGATGTGGGGCTGTTTCAAACCAGACCATCCCAGACGCGACCGCCAGAAGATCCACAAGTTCATCAAGTATGAACATCCATTTAGAGAAGAGACACGCGCCTTCTTCCTTCTAGTACCGAATCACATTTGGGTGAAAGTTTCCAATCGTAGCGGTATCCCCATCACTGAAGAGGACTTACAGCATCCTGGCGGTTTCTGGCACTGGGTTTGGAGGCATAATGTACCAGTGACAATCGTGGAAGGTGTCAAGAAAGCTGCTTGCTTACTGACTGCTGGTTATGCTGCGATCGCTATTCCTGGCGTTAACGCTGGATACCGCACACCCCAGGATGAATACGGTACTGTCAT
>NZ_JBSGKF010000147.1:0-1463 GCF_054786515.1 Nostoc sp. UIC 10890 | reverse complement strand
TCATAAAAAACAGTCCCAACATCAAAGCAACCACCTTAACCTTCTATCTGGGAACGGATTTATATGGGAGAGATATCTTGAGCCGATTGGTTCTAGGGGCGAGAATAAGTTTGTCGGTCGGACTGGTCGCGGTGGTCATCAGCCTAGTTTTAGGTGTTTTTCTTGGGATGTTGAGCGGCTTTTATCGGGGAAAAATCGACCAGCTGATTCAATGGGTTGTGAATGTAGTGTGGAGCATCCCAACCCTTTTATTGGTTTTTGGCATTACTTGGATTTTGGGCAAAGGGTTCTGGCAAGTTTTCGCCGCCGTTGGGCTCTCTATTTGGGTGAATGTGGCCAGATTGGTTCGGGGCAAAGTGTTGAGCGAAAGAGAATTGACTTACGTGGAAGCAGCCCGCGCACTTGGGTATGGCGAATTCAGAATCATGTTTCGTCATATATTGCCAAATGTTATGGGACCGGTAATTGTTTTGTGCGCCGCTAATTTCGCCAGTGCTATTGTATTAGAGGCTGGACTTAGCTTTTTAGGAGTTGGCGTACAGGCTCCTCAACCCAGTTGGGGGTTGATGATGAGAGAGCACTACAACTTTATCATCACCAATCAGCCTTTTTTAGCTATAGTGCCTGGAATTGCGATCGTACTCTTGGTATTGGCTTTTAACCTGCTGGGATTAGCCATCAAAGACAGCTTTGATCGCAGAGGATGAACAACGAAAGAACGGATGTTTTTTAATATGAAGCCCCCAGTTGTTGGAATGAAATCCTACTAAAAACACCAACTGCCTGTCTATTGAATCGCTACAATTGCTTAGGAGAAATTTTTTAGTTTTTTCTGGAATAGCGGTAGGAGCTAGTAGCTGCGTTGGATGGTCGAGCCACTGAACTTACACGAATGTTCACAACGCAAGAAACTTGAGCAGGGGTATTGTTGATGGTGATCGTATTGCTTGCGTTAGAACTGGTAGTGTTGCTGGTGAAAAAACTGGCCCCACCGGCCTCTGGCGCAGCAGTCACTTCTATCCTAACCCCTTGTGAGGGCATGGTTGAAGTTACATTGATGGTTACCGGAAAGGTAGTGCCTACCGCAGCTGGAACCACAGCGTTATTCGCTGGATTGGTAGTAATGGTAAGGTTGGCCTCCTGAGGGGGCGGGGGAGTTGATCCACCTCCATCACCACCTTTGCTGCAAGAGAATAAGGCAAGGCTTGTCAGCAACAGAAAAGAAATCTGCTTAATCGTTTTCATCAGTATCATTTAGGTTTTACAGTCTGAATTATAATCAAGCAGAAAGGTAAGAAAAAAGTTAATGATCCACAATTTCTGTTGAATATGGTCCGCAAAAACACATAAGCGACTTCTTCTGAGGTCCTCCTTTTCAGATAGACAACACAGAAGAAGTCGTTGCATCTCTACAAACTTACCTGCACATTCCGAATAAAGCTTTCTTCCAAAGAAATGAAAGT
>NZ_JBSGKF010000146.1:0-1483 GCF_054786515.1 Nostoc sp. UIC 10890 | reverse complement strand
AACTTGATAGTTTACGTTTTACTATCAAGCTCAAGGATGGCACAGTCAAAACAATTGATCAACAAAGAGGAGACTCTACTGTGACAGATGCTCCCGATTTAGAACCAAATATGAATGTATTTAAAAAAAGTCGTGCTAAATCACCTATTGACCCTAATTCACAAATTATAGATATAAAAGTTAATGATTCAGACATTATTTATATAGATGTTAACCCTGAGCCAGCCCAACCACTTGAAATCCCTGTAATTAGTTCTTCTTGGGCTAAAAAAGAAAATGTTACGCTTTATGAGTCTAATTTTTTTAGAAAGCGCCTAGAAGCTAGTGAGAATAAACAAATAGCCTTTGCTGCTTATACTCTGTTAAAACGGTATGGTGTTGAGGCTAAAGATGAACAACAGCAGACCATCGGTAAAATTTACCATGCTGATGCTTTTGTAATTAAGAATCATGGTGCTGATAAATACAGTATCTATCGTCGTCATGATGATGTAGAGTTAATCAATTTTCAGGCAGATAAATGGGGACACGTAGGCAATATTAAAATTTCTTACACAGAAATAGAGGATGATCCAAAAATTTGGATAGAAAAACAAATTAATATTCTGCCTATTGAAAGGCAGGAGTTTTTGTTAGTGGCTGACTACCTCAAAGCTGGTAAAGAATTGCCCTCTGTTGATGAAGACCCGCGCAAAATCGCATCTACTCTTTCCTCTCTCTCCCCTAAAGGTACACACAATATTTTAGAAAGTTTCAAAGAGAAAGAGGCATTAAAAATACTCACACAAACTATTACTAGCTTCGAGAAAGACGATTTAACCTTGGGCAATTACCGGATTCTTTTCCGGCAAACCACTGACAATACATCTACTCTGCAATTACTCAAAACTGAACACAACGGTACAAATCGGGAAGCTGTTCGCTTTCAGTTTGAGAAAACTGACACTGGTATGACTCATCAAGTCCAAGCGATGGCTATCACTGAAGCTGATTTGGAAAAGTTAAGACTATTGGCTCAAAAACTGCATATTAATTACAAAGCAATGTTAGGCAACCCTAATGATACCCGTGACATTGATTTGCCCGTTCATCCCGAAATTACCCGTAATTTAGACCACAAGCAATCTACTCAATCTACGCCCAAAGTACCAGATCGCAAGACACAATCAAACCCACAAGGAGCAAGCTCTAATTCTCCAAAACAACACAACGCTGTATCACATTCAACTACACCAACACCTAAAAACACAACACCATCGCAACCAACAAAACAACCCAAATTTTCTTCTGGGTTAGATAACGCTGTGCTACCACTACATCCAGTTTTGAAAGAATATTGGGAGCAGTTAGAAAAGGATGGTTCAAGTCATGAGACTGTAGCGCCAGGACATTTGGAATTTCAATCTAAAATTCAGCAAACTGGAAAATTAACTGTTGGTGAACAGCGTGAACTTTATCAGCAGATTCAAAATTTTGCCTGGAG
>NZ_JBSGKF010000145.1:0-1485 GCF_054786515.1 Nostoc sp. UIC 10890 | reverse complement strand
AACCCATTTTGTTGGCAGATGTTCAGGTACTCATCTAAGCCGATGTAATTGCGTTTGTCACTCTCCAAAGCTTCCCGGACTTTAACCCAGGTTTTTGGGAGGGGACTGCCAATATGGGGCAGACTTTTAACATAATGCTTTATTTGTTGTAAAACTTGTTCTAAACCTTCGTTGGTAGCAAGGTTTGTTGGTAAAGTCTCCTTCAAATTAGTAAACTGCCCCCGTAACTCACGTTCATTGATTTCTGGGCGGCGGTCTTGCTTCTGATTTTTCATGATTAACAGTGGACTGTTATCGCTCAACAGTTCTACTACATTCAGCCAGTAATAAAAATCTGTGTCTTCCTTGCGGGTATCTGCTACTAAAAGGTAGAGAGAACGCTTGGTGAGGAAAAACTGGTGAGTAGCATGGTAAATCTCTTGCCCACCAAAATCCCAGATGTTGACTCGAAATTCTCGCCCATCTTTCATTGGGAAATCCCACCGAATCACCTCAATTCCTTTCGTAGAGTCTTCTTCTCGAAGTTGATAATTTTGGTCTTCAATTTTCTTCGCCAGTGTTGTTTTTCCTGCTCCACCTTCGCCAATAATTAGTAACTTGGCCTCATACAGATAATCTGTACCTTCTGCTTCCAGTTGTCGAAAATAATCCCTAATCGCATCAATACCTTTTGCAGCAATTTCTATTGGCGGATTTTCCAGAGGATTTTCGTCTATACCTAAAGTCCTCAACAATTTTAAGTTTAATATATTTGGAGATATGTATTGAATCTTATTTAGATGATCCTCTTCAGACAATGAATTGGCACTTAAGTCTAGCTCTTCTAGAGAATAGAGTTCATAAATAGAATCAGGAATAGTCTTTAATTGATTACCACTTATCCGAAGAAATATTAGCTTTTTTAAGTTTGATATTTTGTCCGGCAATGAACTTAAGTAATTATTGAATAAATTCAAATATTCTAGTTTTTCTAGTTGAGAAATTGATTCGGAAAGTTCAGTTAAATTAAGACCACATAAAACAAGTTGATTTAAAGCTTTAAGCTGGAAAACTACATCAGGGATTTTTGCAAATTGATTGTAGCTTAAATCCAGGGAAGTGAGTTGTTGCAGGCTGGCGATCGCTTCTGGCAGCGTCGTTAATTGGTTGCTGCTTAAATCCAGGGAAGTGAGTTGTTGCAGGCGGGTGATTGCTTCTGGCAGCGTCGTTAATTGGTTGACCCTTAAATCCAGGGAAGTGAGTTGTTGCAGGTGGACGATCGCTTCTGGCAGCGTCGTTAATTGGTTGCTGCTTAAATCCAGGGAAGTGAGTTTTTGCAGGCAGGCGATCGCTTCTGGCAGCGTCGTTAATTGGTTGCGGCTTAAATCCAGGGAAGTGAGTTTTTGCAGGTGGGCGATCGCTTCTGGCAGTGTCGTTAATTGGTTGTCGCTTAAATTCAGGGAAGTGAGTTGTTGCAGGCGGGCGATCGCTTCTGGCAGTGTCGTT
>NZ_JBSGKF010000144.1:0-1502 GCF_054786515.1 Nostoc sp. UIC 10890 | reverse complement strand
GTGTAACTGATTATTTATTGGAAAAGAAAATTCAACAAGACGATTGGAAACTGCGTACTCATCTCACAAGCATTAATGAGCAGACTTTGCTAGGAGACGATGGTGAAAGTATACAATTACTTCCGGCTGGAACCGTGGATGAAAATTATTTGGAGAAGTTAGCCAGATTGGACTTTCAGAACCTTGTTGATGGTGAACTGCAAAGTACAATGCAAAATATGTTAAGAGAATTGGAAAGTGCAGTAAGACCTTTAGATTTTATTTTGATGGATGCGCGGGCTGGTTTTCACGATATTGGTGGCTTGGCTATCTCTGCTCTCTCCCATGCAGCAGTCATCTTTGGTACTCAATCACGTCAAAGTTGGGCTGGACTAACTCATGTTATTCGACATTTAGCAAGCCCTGGAGTTGATGAGCGTTTACCGTTGATTCTTGTACATTCGATGGCTCCATCAATCGGAATGTCAGGACGAGAAACAGAATTGCAAGAATTTCGGGACATAGCCTACATACATTTTCAAGAAAACTATTACTCTGAAGATGAAGATGTCCCTAATCCTAACGATAAAGAAGCACCATTTTTTCCTATCGTGGTTTCCTATCAGGAGAGTCTACGTGGAGACATAGCTCTTTTTTTTCGCAACTCAACTCCAGAAGAATCAAATCGACTGTCAGACCTCGTAAAGATAATGACTAATTCTCCTTATCAGGAGATTGCAGAAAAGTTATGTATACTTTTTGGGCGTGAATTTAAAAACGTAGCTAAATTGAAAGTATGAGTGAATTTAATAAGCAAAAACTACTCGAATTAATCGTGGATATCGCCCCCGGCTGGGGCACTGCTGAACACGAAAGTGATAATGAAGATAAATTCTTAAAAAACTTTTTACCTATAGCAGATTATCGTCTTGTTTTAGAACCCAATACATTATTAATACTAGGAGGACGTGGAGTAGGAAAAACCGAATTATTCCGTTTACTCGCAATTCCTTTAGGACGAGAATCCTTGGTTGAAAGCTTGGGAGTCAGATCCTTGCCTACTTTGAGTAAAACAACATGGATAGCTGGCTTTGGAAGGAGCCGCAAAGCCGAAAAGCGATTTCCAACGCCAGAGAGTGTTGAAAGACAAATGGATAAGGCTACAAATATTGAATGGCGTAGCTTCTGGATTGGTTTAATTTTAGGCGGCTTATTACAGCAAGAAGATTTTAAATTCAAAGATTTTCTTATTGAACAAATAGAGACAGAAATAGCTAACATTCTTAGAGATGACTTATCTCGTATATCAATTTGGCAACCTATTGTCAATCAAAATCTTGAAAAATTAAATTCTGTATTAGATAAATTAGATCAAAAACTTATGGAAGCAGATGATTGGTTATTTGTCACTTATGATGAATTAGATCGATTAGTTGCTTCCTATACTGCTTTAGCAAGCCCAATTCGTGAACTTTTAGCTTTGTGGCTAGATCGATGGAGACGTTGGGATAGAATACGACCCA
>NZ_JBSGKF010000143.1:0-1506 GCF_054786515.1 Nostoc sp. UIC 10890 | reverse complement strand
ATGAAGTACTTAGTCTATCACTAGAAGAAAAGCGTAAAATTCTAGCAGAATTACTCCTGCAAAAATCAAAAAAGATTAACTTTATTCCCTTGTCTTTTTCTCAGGAACGACTTTGGTTCTTGGAATATTGGGAACCCAATAGTTTTGTTTATAATTTACCAATAGCCTTTTATCTAACGGGTCATGTCAGTGTAACTGTTCTAGAACAAAGCCTGGCTAGTATTATTCAACGCCACGATGTTTTACGAACTACTTTTCCATCTGTTGATGGGCAACCTGTTCAAGTTGTAAACCCATACACAACTTTAGCTTTGTCAGTTATAGACCTCCGAGAATTTTCTTCTGAGGATCAAGATGCTGAGATTCAGTTACAAACTACCTCTCAAATTGAGCAACCCTTCGATCTAGCCACTGGCCCATTGTTTCGAGTCAAACTTTTACGGCTAGGTGAAGAGACATATTTACTCCTTATGACAATACATCACATTGTCATA
This sequence comes from Nostoc sp. UIC 10890, assembly GCF_054786515.1. Classification (NCBI taxonomy): domain Bacteria; kingdom Bacillati; phylum Cyanobacteriota; class Cyanophyceae; order Nostocales; family Nostocaceae; genus Nostoc; species Nostoc sp. UIC 10890. Next base: position 1,012 of record NZ_JBSGKF010000143.1, on the reverse strand, counting down.
GATGGTTGGTCTTACGACATTCTCTTTGGAGAAATGATAGCATTTTACGAAGCCTTCTCTGCTAACAAACCATCCTTTCTTCCTACACTAACCATCCAGTATGCAGACTTTGCCGTTTGGCAGCGTGAATGGCTACAAGGTGAAGTTTTAAAATCTCAACTGTCCTACTGGAAACAACAATTGAAAGGTAGTCCGCCCCTGCTCCCACTGCCTACTGACTATCCACGTCCACCAGTCCAAACTTACCAAGGTGATTACCAATCTCTGGAACTGTCAAAAAGTCTAACTGAAGGACTCAAAACCTTGAGTGAGCAAGAAGATGTTACTCTATTCATGACTCTGCTAGCAGCATTTCAGACATTACTCTACCGCTATTCAGAACACGAAGACATCATTATCGGTACTCCTATTGCTGGTCGTAGCCAAGTTGAAACTGAAGAGTTGATTGGATTTTTTGTCAATACTTTAGTTCTGCGAACCAACTTTGGAGGCAACCCTCCTTTCCAGAAACTGCTAGGTCGAGTACGCCAAGTCGCTTTAGGAGCTTATACTCACCAAGACGTACCCTTCGAGAAAGTAGTAGAAGAACTTAAACCAGAACGAGATTTGAGCCGTTCAGCTCTATTCCAGGTGATGTTTGTCCTTCAGAATACCCCAAGACTTGCCAAGGAGCTACCGGAGTTGACCCTAACTCCCATAGAAGTCCACAATGGGAGGTCAATGTTTGATCTAACCCTTGAACTAAAAGAGATATCAGAAGTTATTAGAGGCGGATTAGAATACAACACAGACCTATTCAAGACTGCAACTATTACTCGAATGCTGCGACATTTCCAAACATTACTCGAAGGTATCGTCGCCAACCCACAAGAGCATATTTCAAATTTACCTCTTTTCACAGCAGCTGAACGACATCAACTATTAGTAGAGTGGAATAACACCCAAGCCGATTACCCTAAAGATGCTTGCATCCATAAGTTATTTGAAGAACAAGTAGCCAAAACACCAGATG
>NZ_JBSGKF010000142.1:0-1525 GCF_054786515.1 Nostoc sp. UIC 10890 | reverse complement strand
ATCTAGTATAGACAATTTAATTACATTGATATGCAATAGATTCAAATTTTCGGCTCTCCTAGAGTGGTTATGATAAAATACTATAAATAAAATAGATAACTGCCCATATTTTTATCATAAAAAACATCTCAAAGCGAGTCTGGGGTAGATATACAAAAATAATTAGAACTAGAAAATATAAAAAAGGTTGAAATAAAATTAGTAATTTAATAAATATGCCATCTAATCCCTTACTGCACTTTATTACTAAAGTTATTAATCTTGAAGATATCAAGGTTATTAATTATGACTTTATCACTGAGGATGAAATAGTTATAGAAGTCGAAAATAAGCTAAAAGTTGGTCAATGTCCACAGTGTGGACATACAACTGATAAAATCCATCAAAATCATTGGTATACAGTTAGAGATATACCTCTGAGTGATTATCAAGTATTGTTAAAGGTAAATCGTCGGCAATTGAGATGCACAAAATGTCGCAAAGTCTTCAGTGAGTCACTAGATTTTATAAAAACTAGAAGAACCTATACAAAAAGACTAGCGATGAAAGTAATTAAGGAAGTATTAGAAACGAATGTAGAGAGTGCAGCCATCAGAAATAGAATGACAGCATCGGAGGTAGAAACCTTATTAAAAGAACAAGAAGCTGATTTACTCAAAGAAAAACCTCTTCAGCTAAAAAAGTTAGGTATAGATGAAATAACCCAGCTAAAAGGAGGAAAAAACTATGCGGCTGTATTAGTAGATTTAGAAACAAGAAAACCAATAACGTTGTTGGAGAAAAGAAATAAAACCGTCATAGCAGAATACTTGTCAAGCCTGGGTTCGGAGGTATTAAATCAAATAGAAGAAGTCAGTATAGACTTATGGATACCCTATAAAAGTTTAATCCAAGAAATGCTACCAAATGCTCAAGTAGTAGCCGATAGATTCCATGTAATGAAACAAATAAATCAGGAGTTAGATGAAAGAAGAAAGCAGGAAAAACGGGCAGCAGTCAAAATTAAAAATCGGCAAGAGAGAGAGGAGAAATTAGCAGGGTTAACTCACAGTAAATACCCTTTATTAAAGAAAAAAGAAAGCCTCAATGATGAGGAAAAAGTCAAGATAAATTCCCTGCAAAAACTCGCTCCAGAATTAGGAGAAATGTATCGAAATAAAGAAGCAATTAGAGATATATTTGAAAGTCACATAACCAGTGATGAAGCATTATATAAATTCCTGGAATGGACAGAAAAGGCTTATAAATTTTTCCCAAAAAGTTGTCGAACCATTAGTAGATGGATAGATGAGATTCTCGCTTATTTTGATCACAGAACTACTCAAGGTATTGTTGAGGGGATTAATCAGAAAATTAAGCTCATTAAAAGAAGGGCTTATGGCTTAACTAACTTTAATAATTTTAGAAGAAGGATTTTACTCAATTGGTATTTCTGTTGTTAATTTAACATATCTAGTCTGGGAGAGCCAAATTTTCTTCTATTAAGTAGATTGCTTGGCTTAAGTTTTACTACAAAATTATGAAA
>NZ_JBSGKF010000141.1:0-1527 GCF_054786515.1 Nostoc sp. UIC 10890 | reverse complement strand
GTGTGGAGCGATCGCTAGAGATGGTAGTAGGACTACTTGGCATTCTCAAAGCTGGTGGGGCTTATGTGCCACTCGATCCAAACTACCCTCAAGAGCGTTTGGCTTTCATGTTAGAAGATGCTCAAGTTTCAGTGTTGTTAACCCAACATTCACTCCTCGACAGATTACCTCAGCATCAAGCAAGCCAAGTCTTTTTGGATACTGACTGGCAGATGATTTCTCAGTCGAGTCAGGATAATCTTATCTCTGGTGTACAAGCAACTAATTTAGCTTATGTAATTTATACCTCTGGTTCTACAGGTAAGCCTAAAGGTGTAGCCCTTAATCAGCTTGCTCTTTGCAATCTAATTCTGTGGCAACTGCAAAATAATACAATTTCCACTGGAGCAAAAACGCTGCAATTTGCTCCTATTAGCTTTGATGTCTCCTTCCAAGAAATGTTTACTACCTGGTTTTCGGGAGGCACATTGTTCTTAATTACGGAGGAATTGCGCCGAGATACCTCAGCTTTGTTAGGTTTTCTCCAAGAAAAAGCTGTTGAGAGATTGTTTGTTCCCTTTGTTGCCTTACAGCAACTAGCTGAAGTTGCTATTGGTGGTGAATTAGTTAATAGTCATCTGCGGGAAATCATTACTGCTGGGGAACAGTTGCAGATGACTCCGGCGATTTCTCAATGGTTAAGCAAATTAAATGATTGTACTTTGCACAATCATTATGGGCCATCGGAAAGCCATGTAATCATTACTTTTACTCTGAATAACTCAGTAGAGACTTGGCCGCTACTGCCTCCGATTGGTCGTCCCATTGCTAACACGCAAATTTACATCCTGGATAAGTATCTACAGCCTGTACCTGTGGGTGTAGCAGGAGAATTGCACATTGGTGGTATCTCTTTGGCGCGAGGCTATCTCAATCGACCAGAGTTAACACAACAGAGATTTATCCCCAATCCCTTTAGCACTGATCCTGATTCACGCCTCTATAAAACAGGGGATTTAGCCCGCTATTTACCGGATGGCAACATCGAATACCTGGGACGCATTGACAATCAGGTTAAGGTGCGAGGCTTCCGCATTGAATTGGGAGAAGTTGAAGCAGTACTGAGCCAGCATGGAGATGTGGAGGGATGTTGTATCATTGCCCGCGAAGATACTCCGGGTGATAAACGCCTAGTTGCCTACGTGGTAGCACATCAGAACTGTACACCCACAATCAGCGAACTGCGGCAATTCCTGAAAGCAAAGCTACCAGACTACATGCTGCCAAGTGCTTTTGTAATGTTGGAATTAATGCCACTAACTCCTAGCGGCAAAGTAGACCGCCGTGTATTGCCTGCACCGGATTTACACAGCAGTAATTCAGACAAATACGTTGCTCCACGCAACCAAGTAGAACTGGAACTAACGCAAATCTGGTCAAGAGTTTTGAAAGTTGACAAAGTGGGAGTAAAAGATAACTTTTTTGACCTTGGTGGTCACTCTCTTTTAACTCCTTACTTAATGGCTCAAATTAAAAAGCAGTTTGGTA
>NZ_JBSGKF010000140.1:0-1557 GCF_054786515.1 Nostoc sp. UIC 10890 | reverse complement strand
TAGTTAAATAAGTCAAGCTGCTTTCTGCAAGTTTTTTGATGATGATTTGGAGATAGCAGCCAAGGCGTAGCCCAAGGTGTGTTTATGAATTTTGGGCATTTTGTGAAACGACATATCCTGACCCCAATCTTGGACTGACTTGGTGCCAATATGTAATACTTGCGTGAGAGTTTTGACACACGTTGCGCGAAAATTGGCGTGAGAGACAGTTTGTAGTACTTGTTGTTCAGTTAACCCTTGAAGGAGTATTTTTTCTAGAAATGTTTGAGCATTTACTTCCGGTGCGTTGTATTCTCCTCTCAAGATGCTCTTTAGCTGCTTTGGCACGATTTCGGCAGCGTGAATGTAAGCAAGTGAAACTTTGGAGTAGTTGGGTATCCCATCAAAGTTGAGATCACTTCCCCACTTGCGAACTGTTGGTCTTTGTACACCTAAGACTGCACATAGTACAGTGATACATTTTTTGCGGTATTGTGAGTCGGTTTCTTCTTCGAGCAGTTCTCTGGGAGTGAGTTCAGCGATATCAAAACAGTGGCGTAGAAATTGTCTGGGTTTTAGTCCTTGTTTTGGTAGTACTTCTAGTATTTTGTAGTTCTTTGGCATCTTTATTAGCTCTTGCACGATTTTTACCGAGTTAGCTCGATTTATCTCAAGCCCTTCTTTTGTGCTTTTTAGGTAAAGTTTACCGATTTGCCGAGTTAGTGATGCATTAAATTAATATTATTTAACATTTAGTGATGTACTAATTAGATTTAGTGCATCACTAAAATTACAAGGTTTATTGATGGTGAGGTGTTTATTTGTTCTAGCGATATAGGTTTTGATATAAAACTTAAGGTTTGTAACTAAAACCCCTGTTGTTTCTATAAACTGAAGAGAAACCTCGATAAACCAAGTTCAAAAAACGTGTGTCAAATCAGCGCGAACGCTTTTCTGGAGGGGATACTGACCGAGTATCTTTTACCCTTGCGCCCGGTGTGCGGCAAAAGGTAGATGATTTACTGCCGATATTGGGTGGCACTTTGGCGAAAGCTTTAAGGCGTTTAGTTGATTTGGGTTTAGATTTAGTTGACCTAGCTCAAAAAAGTGGTAAGCCGGTTCCTCAACCGGGTAGTTTGGAGCAGATGTTTTCTGGTTATACCTCTTTGGGCATAGAACTGATATTTGCGTGTGAATCCTTGGGTTTATCAGTACCAGAAGTGGGCCAGGTAGGGGTTTGGTTTGTAGATAATCTCTCCCTTGGCTTGGGTGATATTGAGGGTATCAAGAAAGACAATGATTTTCAGGCATCACGTATATTTCGCTTAAGTCGAGAAATTCAAAAGTTTTTTCAGCAGCAGCTTAATGTCTTATCGGAAGACGAGTATGCTGCATTTCTGAAAAATTTGCATAGGGAAGCTGTTATTGGACAAGAGTTTGTAGCTGCTTGCCAGACGCTGGGTTGGCAACTGCCAGAGACAGGAAAGCTACAAGAGTGGTTGCAGGATTTGGTGGTGCGTTCGCACAGCGTCTCCGCAGTAGAATCGCAATTATCAAACGAGTTATTAGAAGAATGCG
>NZ_JBSGKF010000139.1:0-1574 GCF_054786515.1 Nostoc sp. UIC 10890 | reverse complement strand
ATCCTTGACCCAGAAGTTTTACCTCCCTATGTAGTCGCAGACTTATACCGTCGAAGATGGCGAATTGAAGAGGCTTTTCACACTGTTAAACGCTTACTGGGACTATCTTATTTATGGACTGGTTCTATTAATGGCATCAAGCTACAAGTCTGGGCTACTTGGCTCTTTTATGCAGTATTAGTTGACTTGGGAGATGCGGTTGCTGATGAATTATCTCTGCCTTTCGACCGTATTTCTTTAGAGATGATTTATCGAGGTCTTTATCATTTTAGTGTTGCCTATGACAAAGGCAAAGCTGAAGACCCTATTAAATACTTTGCTGCAAAAGAGAATCAAGATTTAGGAGTAGTCAAAGCCTTACGAAAACCTGCTTCCAAGCTCGATTTGTCTCCTTTTCCTGCACCCTCTTGACAAATGTGCAATCACTCTAACCTCTCACGAGTGATGTTACTCTGCTGTCAAATGCCAACTTTCAACCAAATGTTAGTATTTAAGAGAGCAAAAAACGAATTTATTAGTAATTGTGTACTAAATCTCTGCTTCCTTATTTGGGTAAAATTGGAGGTAGTAAAAAAGCTAAAAGCTATATATAGCAGGAGTTTTCAGCCTCTATTTCCAAATTCGCAGGGATCTCGGCTCTATGCCTACTTTAATATTCCGCCCAAAATTTAACATATTTTGGGCTGTTTTTATCAGATTTTTCTTAACATTCAACACTTTTGATTTATTTCATAAATTACTTCTAATATCTTCACACAATTTACGATCTTCAATATTAACAAAAGTATTATTTCTAAGATAGTTACGCAGACGGTCACAACTTATAGAAAGTAACTCATCTAATTGTTTTAATTGCCACAATATAACTATTTTATTTGAACTAGCAATAATATACTGGCTGTTAGTGCTAAAGTCAACATCACGAATTTGAAAATTAAAATTTATACTATTTAAAGTACTCTTGTATGGTTTAAGTTCAGTCACTAACTGACCTTGAATGTTCCACAAGAATATTGCATTATTATCTGAAATAGCAATAATATATTGACCATTGGGGCTGAATTTAGTGTAGAGTAAATTTTTTGACGCTTTAAAGATACCTATTAACTGACCTTGAATATTCCATAGTCTAGGAGCTTCATCGATTGAAGTAGTAAGAATATACTGACTATCTGGGCTGAATGCAACACTATATATTCTATCTTGAGATCCCTTAAGTATAGTTAATAACTGACCTTGTAAATTCCATACTCGTGGTGTGTTATCGTCTTCTGAAATAGTGATTATATACTTGTTGTTATTGCTAAATTCTATATTATGGATATCATATTGATCTCCACTAAATTTAGCGATTAATTGACCTTGTACATTCCATAACAAGGAATCGCCTCCTGATATAATAGTAAAAATGTATTTTCCATTGGGACTAAATTTAGCACTCCTCACCTCACCCTGATATCCCTTTAGTTCTGCTACCAATTGACCTTGGAGATTCCACAGTTTTGCAGTTTTATCTAAGGAAGTAGTAACTATATGTTGTCCATTAAAACTAAATTCAACATTAGATACTTCAG
>NZ_JBSGKF010000138.1:0-1576 GCF_054786515.1 Nostoc sp. UIC 10890 | reverse complement strand
TTAGTACAAGCAGAGCAATTGTTAGATGAAACCATTGCTCAAGCTTTTAATTTAGGAATAAATAATATTTGTTGGATCGAAGGAAAACAAAAAACAGTTAACCACGTTACAGATTTTAATGCAAAATTATCAGATATCTGCGATGAGGTTTACCATCAAGGACTAAAACTCTGGAACGAACTAATAAATCGTCGGGAGCTAACTTCTCAAGGTGCTAGAGCGAGAAGAGAGCTAATCGAAGCAATGTTAGAAAAGCAAGATAGAGAAAGGCTTTGCTTGCAAGGATTTGGGCCAGAAGTTTCTATATACTATTCTGTACTTAACGAAACTGGAATTCATCGTCAAGAGAACGAAGAATGGGGATTTTACCCACCCAATGAAACATCTGGTATATGGACAATTTGGCAAGTAATAGATAATTTTTGCTTGCAGGCAAAAGATAAAATCCAAACTTTAGATAAGCTCTACAGAATTTTAGACGCTCCTCCCTATGGTGTAAAGCATGGAGTTATTCCAGTACTAATAGCAGCAGTATTGCTGCACCATGTTGATGATGTAGGCGTTTATAGGGATGGTACATTTATTCCAGTTTTAGGTTCTGAGCATTTCGAGCTATTGCTGAAAGATCCATCACGCTTTGGGGTTAAATATTTTGAAATTGTGGGCTTGCGATCACAAGTATTTAGAGAGCTTGAGTCAATCTTACGCAAACAGTATGCTCTCAATGCACAGGGGGGAAGAAATTCAACTTTACTTGCCGTAGTTAAGCCGTTGTTTCAATTCGTTAAAAAACTACCGTCATACACAACTAAAACCAAGCGTCTTAGTAGCGAAGCATTAGCAGTTTTGCAAAATTTACAGAAAGCTCAAGAGCCAGACGAGCTTTTGTTTACTTCTTTACCTCTAGCTTGCGGACTCAATCCTATTATTGCCAGCCAAGAAGATGATGGGACAGTAGCGAAAATTTTGCGGAAAAAACTGATTACAGCGCTACACGAGATCCAAACAGCTTATGACAGCCTACTTAGTGACTGCCAATCTCTGCTGTATAATGCTTTCGGAGTACGCAGTAGTGAAGAAAAATTGCGAGAAGATTTGCGGGTTAGAGCTAGTTATTTGAGTGGTCAAGTGTTGGAACGCCGAGTTAGAAGTTTTGTGCAAGCAGCAGTAAATGAAAATGCTACTGATACTGAATGGTTAGAAGCACTATTAATGATTGTTGCTGATAAGCCTGCTGAATCTTGGACAGATGAAGATGTAACAAATTTTGAATTAAAACTTTCAGACCTTGCCCGACGTTTTAAAAATCTTGAAGCTTTACAGAAAGATTCTCAAACTCGAACTTCGGAAGGTTTTGAGGCACGTAAAATTACAGTTACACGTCCAGATGGGCAGGAAACTCATTCTCTTGTTTGGTTTAATCATGAAAATCAAGTTCAAATTGATGGGCTATTTGAGGAAATTTTGGGAATATTAAGAAGGTACGAAAACCCGCAATTGCACCAAAGTGTTGTCGCTAAGTTGACCGAGTATGTACTAGGTTCAGAGTCTAGTATCGAAGCTTCTAAAATTCAAA
>NZ_JBSGKF010000137.1:0-1602 GCF_054786515.1 Nostoc sp. UIC 10890 | reverse complement strand
CGGCAGTTTTTGCATCAGCTTCAGCCCAAAGCCCTGATTTTGAATATCTCCTCTCTGGATGATTTTGAGCTAAAACAGTACCAACTATTCGTGAAGCAGGAAGTTGCCTATCTAGAATAGGATAGAGAACACGCAAGCGTTCCATTGCCCTTCCCTCAAGCTCAGTAAGGTCGTGTCCATATTTTTTTACTGCACCTTGATCGTGCTTAAAGTATTGCTCAACAAGTATTTTAAAGGAGCATTCTACAACATAACCTGCTAGGTAAACGGCGTTATCCCATCGTTGCTCTTTCAAAAGAATTTGGGCATCTTGTAGATGCCTGCCTGCTGAATTAGAAAATGACTCTTGCATTGTTTACCACACATTGTTATATAATAAACAATTTTTTTCAATAGCTAACCTAAAATATATTCTCATTCGTATCAAAAGAAGCTAGAGCTTGTGAGACATTTTGGATTTCCAGAATTGTGCATACATCTACAGCTACCCATTCTGGTTTCTCTAGTGTACCGACGAACCGATTCAACTTATTCCCTTTTTGAACCAACAATTTCCCAGACACCCCAGCCGTAAAACCCAACCCAATCGCCGCCACAGTAACGCTGGGCTTGATAAATAACGTCGCAATTCCGAAAACTGCACCCCAAAGACAGCCATAGCAGCAAAGGATAATCAACTGATTTCTGGGTTTAGCTCTTTCGTCTTGAATAGATTGGTGAACGATGGCATAATCTTCGAGTTCACCAACGATTTCTGATAAAGAAGCGCCGTACTCTTTTTCCAATCTATAAATAGCCAGCCTGTCTGCTTTAACTGGACTTATGGCTAATTTTTGTAATGCTGTGGTTAATTTATCGCTCATTTTAAAACTTCCTATGCTCCCACATTCTGGAAAATGGTTAGAAAAATTAAATCTTGCTGGAGAAATAAAAAGGCTCTATTTTTTAGCCGTATTTAATGATGTAAGAATACCGGAACTCGACCGGAACTCGACCGGAACTCAACGAGAACTGTGACGAATATTAGTGATTAATGGTAAAAACGCTGAAGCCATCTTTTTCATTTCCGCACAATCGGTTAGTGTCAATCAATTGTGACAAGGCATTCCTCAAGTAAAGAACGCTCTTTTTCTCTTCGCCCCACTTGCGGCTGTTTCTGATAGCCGCAAAAGAAGCTGGAGGATTAGCAGTAGCTGCAACGATCGCCACAATTTGGTCTAAATCAGCCTCAGAAATACTGCTCTCTTCTACTTCCAGAAATTCCACTTCTTGATAAGGCTTTGAAAAAATGGACTCCAGATGATTAACTGCGTCTGATGGGGCAATCTTCTCTCCTCTGGGTATGACTTCCCTTTCATGCTGTTGAATCAATTCCGGGAAGAATTGAAGTAATGTTCTAGCTGGATCTGGTTGCCCATTGCCTGGGTGCAAATGGGTCTTTAGCCATTCGGGAATCATGCCCAGATTGCCACCGCTAACAGGTTCTCCAAAGTTATTAGGGTTAGCTTTGAAATATTCTCCACTAGCGACATTCATTTTGCGTAAACCACCAGCGCTAACCGCTTGAGCTACACAACCAATAAAGTTAACTGATTGCTTAAA
>NZ_JBSGKF010000136.1:0-1634 GCF_054786515.1 Nostoc sp. UIC 10890 | reverse complement strand
TAAGAAAATCCGCGATCAAAAAGCGGAAGCAACAGCAACACCTAGTCCCACATTCACACCTGTGACGGTAGCTCCACCACCGACAAGAACAATACCTCAGCGTACACAACCAGTAACAGTTTCTAGAAATCCCTTTCCACCGAGAATTAATACATCGGTTAGACGCTCGTTGCCAGTTATTCAACCTCAATCCCAACCAAAACAAGTAGCACGAATAATCCCCAATGCAAGTTCGGCTGTAAAAACTCAACCTCTAGACCCGATGCAACAATGGCTTGCTGTTGCAAACGTTGGTAGTTTCAGTAGTTCAGTCAACTCTGATGATGAACAATTAAACCCCAGTGGGATAAAAGGGGGAATAGGGTCAAGTACAGAAGTTAAAAATCAAACTACTGCACAAACAACTGATTATAATACAAAGCGTATTTTAGTTGGTAGTACTACAGAAGGACGACTAGAGACACCAATATTTTGGGGGGCTAATGATGATATCAGTCAAAATTACCTGATTAAGATATCCCTTCCATTGAAAGCATCAGATGGTAGTGAAGTGTTACCCACGGGTTCTTATCTGGTAGCTCAATTGACTAATTCAAATGGCTCAGGATTTGCCCAATTGCGCGGGGTTTCAGTTTTAATTAATTCCGAAGGAAACACGCAAGAAAAGAAACTGCCAGAAAACGCTGTTTTAATTATGTCGAAGAACGGCAGTTTCCTCAAAGCCGAATCTCGCAAAGGTAGTAATTTAGGAAGTGATTTGATGTCGGCCGTAATTGCCGGTGTTGCCAAGGCTGCTGAGATCCAGAATCGCCCAAGAAGTCAGACCAACATTAATACTAATGGATTTTCTAGTACTACAACTACTAATGATGATAAAAATATCATCTCTGCTTTTGGTGAAGGTGCATTTAACAATGTTCTCGAAGGTATTAAAGCATCTAATCAAAGCCGCTCTGGGCAATTAAATAGCCAAGAAAAAGTGTTCGTGATTGATGCTGGTCAGACAGTACAGGTATTCGTTAATCAAACGATTTCGTTATAAGGGAACAGGGAACAGGGAACAGGGAACAGAAAAGTAAAATGAGAGGTTTTAAGTGTCAGATATTAATGATTTTAAAGACTTGAAAATTTGGCAAAAAGGCATGGATATAGCAGAAAATTGTTATTTCTTAACTAAGCTTTTCCCCAAAGACGAACTATATGGCATGGTACAACAAATCAGGCGATCTGCGGCATCTATTCCAGCTAATATAGCAGAGGGATATGGAAGAAGAACAACACCTGAGTATATTAGATTTTTGAATATCGCCCAAGGGTCACTTAACGAATTAGAAACACATATTATTTTATCTCAACGGGTGGGATTATCTAAGGAAACAGACATAGAACCGATTATTTTCTTACTTCGAGAGGAGAGCCGAATGATTATTGCTCTTATTAAAAAGCTACAACAATGATTTCCATCCCTTGTTCCCTGTTCCCTGTTCCCTGTTCCCTATTCCCTTAATTATGAAAAAGATTCTAGCCCTAGCTGCAACATTATTGTTAATTAATTTTCATCAGGTTTTAGCTGGCAGTGTTAGAACTGTTTACTCTCAAGATGTTGATTCTAATTTTCTGGAACTGAAAATTTG
>NZ_JBSGKF010000135.1:0-1635 GCF_054786515.1 Nostoc sp. UIC 10890 | reverse complement strand
TTTTAGACAGCCTGACTATTAATAGATTTGTGTTATCGCAGTTTTTATGTTTTTAGCTCACGCTTTTGGATTCTTCTGTATATCTTTAAGACTGTGCATAAGAACCAAAAATGTGCTGGATTAACCTGAAAATAGCAGTAATAAGCATAAATCATAAAAACATCAGGGGTTAGAAAAGCTTTAAAACGGTTTTTTTTACACGTCATCTAGATTCCAAAAACATTAAGTTCCTGATCACAAAAGTTTCTGCATATCTTCTCGGCTATAGACCATTCAGCCTGTTAGGTACATATCAGCCTCAAGCCCTTAATACCTAAATTTAGAGTTAAGAAAATCATGCAAAGACACGTTGATCAAACTTCTAGTATTTTTGCTGGAGACTTACTTTCAGATTCCTATGTCATTAGTAAGTTTTTCATAAAAAACTCTGGTTTTCTTATTGTTGCAGTTGAATCGCCTACAGAAAATAGCCAACAGTTTACTTCAGAGGTTATTATTGACACTATTTCATTTTCTGTAGTTGGGCATTTTGAAGCTGATGGAAATTACTATGCAATTGTAAAAACTCAGAACACACCAGAGGTTATAGATCCTAGCTTAATTAGTATTTTAACAGGACGAGAGTTGCAAATCGCTGCTCTGGTTGGTTTAGGTTCATCTAATAAAAGAGTTGCTAGCCAACTTCAAATCAGCGAGTGGACTGTTTCTGCTCACCTACGCCGGATTTTTATTAAGTTAAAAGTAGATAGTCGCTCCGCTATGGTTTACCGCTGTTCTTCACTAATTAATCGTTTACACCAGTTACGCACAATACAAGAACAAACATTGGCAAGTAGTCAATCTGGAAACTTTGCTCAATTAGATATGAACGAGCAAATTCTTGATCCTGATATAGCAGAAATTGATCGCTTACTTTGCTCTGCTCTTGCAACTTCAGGCATTACGTCTGATTGATGCTCTCCTTATACTAAGTTGCATTCTGAAATAGCATTTAAAAATGGAGGGACGGGGGAGTATATGAATAATGATTCTTAATCTTCCTCAGCTTTGATTTACTTATTTTTTTGTGCAACTTTGTATAAAAATTGTCGCAAAAAAGGTGCAAACGTTAAGAGGTATCGGAAAGAAAAAGGCGTTAGGCATTGTTAATCTTTCCAATCAACCAACACCCCATCCACAATCGCAACCCCCCACTGCGGAAACTTCACCAAAAGCTTCTTGATCACAATCTGCAACGCCGGATCATCCCAACACTCCTGCAAATACTCAAACCCCGGATTCTGCCCCGAATTCGCCGCAACTTTGAGTTTCTGCATCCGCTCAGGTCGCACACTTGCCCTTGCAACAATCGCCTCATTTGACCACTTTTCAGATTGTGGCACGGGCAGGGCGGAACCTTCGCCTTCATGAACTGCTTTGACTTCATCACAAGAAACTGAGTTTTCTTCCGGCAAGGAAGCTGAATTTCCCTGTTCTACAAGCCCTGGTGTTTGATTAGCGATCGCTACTTGTCTTCACATCAACACTTCCCACACTAAATGCTAAATTTTATTTAGCCACCCAGCAGGAGTTTTCTTTTTCTTATGTGGTTCTGGTCTGCCGATTCAGTAGAACAAGAATTATTTGATTTGTACG
>NZ_JBSGKF010000134.1:0-1681 GCF_054786515.1 Nostoc sp. UIC 10890 | reverse complement strand
CCCAAACAAATATGCTTTTGGGTTTGCCAATCGTATCTGTCTTCTATTGTCGGGATTGTGTTAGCTTCAACGATTTCTAATCCCCAATACCCTAATGCGCTAATGCCGAACAACATAGCGCTGACGATGGACAATTTTGCGATGACTTTGAAAATATAATCGCTTAAAGTGGGTAGTGTCTTAAAGGTTTTTCTGTGATGATGATGGATAATGAGTTTACTTGGAGCTACAACCAAAACACGTCTTGGTCTTTGTTGAGTGAGTTGAGAGACAACTTGTTTATTATCAGTCATGGATCGAACCAAATCCTGTTGGTTGTAGCTAGATTATTATCAGTAACTATATTGTAAACTTTCGTCAGGTGAATGTGGTTAAATTTACATAAAAATTCCACATTCAGAAAAGATATTCTAATGGTTAAGCGATGTCATACGAAAAAACCCAGAGGACAAACAAGCGATTAAGCTGAAAGTCAGGTGACATCTCCTACACTCATCGGAGTACCGATAGAGTGTAGGCTTCCAAGACAATCCGGCTACTGCTTAGGAGGCTCTTGGCTTTAAGAACTGGATGACCCTCAGCTCTATTTTTTATGTTTCGCGCTGCGTTGTGGTCACGGTCTAAGCTACATCCACAACTAGGGCAGTTATGCCATCTCACATGCAGCTTTTTAGGGACTTTCACACCACAACTAGAGCAATCTTGACTTGTTCCAGACGCTTTGACTGGGATAACCAACAAACCAGCATTTTCGGCTTTGTTTGTCAGAATCGACAGAAAGCTTGACCATCCAGCGTCAAGTATAGATTTAGCTAATCGTGTTCGTGCAAGTCCTTTCACATTCAAATCCTCAACCGCAATAACATCATATTTCTTCAATAAGTTGTTAGCGATTTTGAAATGAAAATCTTTCCTTTTGTCTGTAACTTTTTTGTGTTGCTTACCTAATTGTTTGATAGCTTTTTGTCTACCAACACTACCTTTTTTTCTACGAGATACTCGTTTTTGAATAACCCGTAAACGTTTTTGAGCGCGGCGGTAATACTGCGGAATTGCAACTACATCATTATCAGAAGTGGTCAAAAATTCCTTCAAACCTACGTCAATCCCAGTTATTGACTCTGGATTGAAATCAGGTCTAATTGCAGGTACAGTCTTATCTTCTAAGCTTAGGGTTGCGTAGTACCCATCAGCTTTTTTGGTAATAGAGCAAGTCTTTACCTTGAATCCGTCGGGTATTGCACGATGTTCTACTAGCTTCACTTTCCCGAATTTTGGAAGAGTTATGAAAGAGTTATCAATACAATCACTTTTGATGCTGGGATAGGTGAAAGTTTTGTATTGATTAGCTCCTTTGAACCGAGGTCTTCCGCTTCGTTTCCCATTACAATCACTATGCAGAAATCTGTCAAAAGCTAACTCTACACGCTTGGCCGCATTCTGCAATACTTGCGAGTGTAGCTCTTTGTACC
This sequence comes from Nostoc sp. UIC 10890, assembly GCF_054786515.1. Lineage (NCBI taxonomy): Bacteria > Bacillati > Cyanobacteriota > Cyanophyceae > Nostocales > Nostocaceae > Nostoc > Nostoc sp. UIC 10890. The sequence continues at coordinate 209 of NZ_JBSGKF010000134.1, read as the reverse complement.
AGGGACGGTCTTTCTTTAATTGTGGTAGAGAGTCTTGCTGACTGTTGTAGTTAGGATTATTTCGTAACTCCGGTAAATGGCAAACAAATAAAGAACAAGAATTGATGGAGCATCGATTTTCTTCATACCAACGAAACCTGTCCGCTAACAAGTAATTGTATTGACACCGTAGCATGTCTAGCCATCTGTCAAACTGTACTACTTGCTGC
>NZ_JBSGKF010000133.1:0-1731 GCF_054786515.1 Nostoc sp. UIC 10890 | reverse complement strand
GATAGAGAATTGGTGCAAGTACAGAACACGGGACGCGGCTTTTTGTTGGAGATTGCCGAGGATTTTTAAGTTATTAATCCCAGAGGAAAAAGCATGATTGACTACGTTAACGCACTTAAAACCAGTTGGTATATCTCCCCGCCTTGGGGTCAAACAATTCCGCCCGTTGAGGTGAATTTACTGGAGAGAGTTTACCTGAAAACTACAAGAACATTTGGTTATTGCTCTGGTGTGCAATGGAAACATGAGTGTTGGCTTTATACAGTCATCTGTGGTGATGAAATTGTTCACGCTACAGAACATCAAATCATTGGGACTGGTCAATTAGAAACTCTCACGGTGCAAAAATCTGCTTTCGCTTTGGGGCAGAAAGTAATCCTATGTTCTTACGGTGATGGCACGAAACAACGACTAATTCTAGGGGTTGTACTTGTGGATAAGTTTTGGTTTTACCTTGTCGAATTGGTATCGCCAACATTGGCTGAAACACCAACTATACTTAATCGCTTCTCGCTGGTTGGTGAAAAAAGTTTAGTACGGGTGAATGCCTGAATCAGTTCACTATTTTGTTCAATAAACAGGTAATGAATTATGTTGACACACTCATGGCGCGGCTCAGAAATTCAGCAAATGCCCCAAGATGGAGAAATAGGTAAATACAGTATCCCAAAGGGCTATGTGAATGCAACTCAGATGTGCGCGGCAAATGGGAAACTTTGGGGACATTACAAAGAAAGAAAATCTACAAAAGCCTATTGGTTAGAGCTTTCTAACGATATCGGGATTCCGATATCGTTACTGATAATCGAAGTTGAAGGACGTGGAAGTATCCAAGGGACTTGGGTATATCCAGAGGTAGCAATCGATTTAGCTCAGTGGGTATCTATTCCATTTCGCATCTGGGCAAACAGAACCCTAATGAAAGTAATGCTCTCCAGTGAAGTAGAGCAAAAACCAATACCAGAGCCAGAGAAACCACCAAAAGCATTAGCCCCATCCCATGAAGCTGCACAGTTAGCCCTGCTGGTGGGTGAATTTGCTGGATTAGAGAAATCCCTCACCGCTCAACTTGCAGTTAACGCTGCCACCAGAGTTAATCCAGCCCTCAAGCCAGCAGCCGATGAACTCAAGACTGCGATCGGTTGCACCAATGTTAGCGATGATGCTTACCTAAGACCAACCGATATTGGCGAGAAAGTTGGAATGAGTGCAGTAGCTGTAAACAACTGGTTGGTTCATGCTGGCTTGCAATACCGTACTAATGATAAGAAAATCCCATATCGTCCAACCGACTCAGGTAAGCAATGGGGACGGATGGTTTCAGCGATCGCCAAAGGTTCAAATCAGACTGTCTTTCAGCTACGGTGGTTGCCAAGTATTACACAATTGTTTAATGAACGCAACTGAGGTGAAACAGTGGAAGAAATTATTGATGAAATTGGTAAAGAGATTAGCCTTGCCTACAGGTTTTATCAAGGTTATGGCTACTTCCTCTCGGCTACTGTTGCCGAATGGTTAGGTGTTGAGTCTTTAGTAAATTGGCAGTACAAAACAATCTTGGATCTGTGTGCAGTCGATTTAATTAGCGATGCTGTTGACAACTTGGGAAATCAACGAGGCAGACGATACCTTTCATACTTCATGCTACATGGAACTTACTCAGGCAGACAAACAGTTTTTGGGGATGGCGTGAATGTAGCTGACATAGAAAGATTGGTCGTTATGATTAAC
>NZ_JBSGKF010000132.1:0-1735 GCF_054786515.1 Nostoc sp. UIC 10890 | reverse complement strand
GTTAATTACAGCATATTTCAGGTAATCGTAATGAAAGACATCTCCGAAAAAGAATTGTTTTAAGGAGATAGTTGAAAGTGGGTTGACATTATTGATGAAAACTTATTAGTAGGGAGGTGAAGCCATGAATCAGTCTCATGAGGAAGACAAAGATAAATTCCTTTCCCCTCGTGGTCGCTACTACGGACAAGTTAAACCAGAAAACTTAGTGTTTAATGCTAACTTGCAAGAATTTGCTCAAAAAGTTGGCATGATCACCAGTTTAGAAAGCAATGGTAAGCTTGAGCCAGAAGATGCTTATCAGCAAATTAAGGAACTTTGGAAACAGTTAAAGCGCAGTAAGAAGGAACTGGGAATTGGCGAGGAGCCATCGGCAAGAGACTGAAGTTATTCTAATTTCGGGATAATCACCTCAAACTCATTGCGCCTGAGTGATACTAGAATATTTTCCTCATCTGAATCTACTTGAATAAGCCAGCGTATGCTTGATTGACCATCTGAGTCTGGCTCTCGACCACAAACAACCCCAACTTCTCCAGTTACATAGAAAGGACGTAGAATCAAAACTGTGTCTCCGACTTCAGGAGGGTCTGGGGTCTGCAATAGCGCTCCTAAAGGTTTTAGCTCTGAAAGATGGACTTATACAAGTGAAAGCTCTGTTGTATAACCTTATCTTAATCAAGGCTTAATTCCTAGCCAATCTTTTGTTAATGCTTGTGATAGGGTGCTTTGAGGCTAGAGCAGGACTTCACAAGGGGATGGACGGAATGGCACTAAGAAAAGATACAGCCCTTGCTCTGACTGGTTCCCACCCTCTAGGCTGGAAACCAATTCTGGGAGGCTCCGCCTCCAGTAGCTTAACAAGAGGCAGAGCCTCTTTTGAATACATTCCCAGCCTGGAGGCTGGGAACAAGGCTACACAAGCTTTTGGGCTTTTCTTAGTGCCATTCGGGATGGACGTTAACGTTAAAAATCAAATTCTCTGACTATCAACAAATCACTCGCAGTAAGACAATGCCTTACTACACCCGTGAATTAGATGCCATAATCAGCACAGCTACAGCAATGTTTGAGGCAGTTGAGATGGAAAATCGCAGTATTAGGTTGTTATGAATTGCACTGCCCAATCTGGAAAACGCGAAACAGGCACAGCCTACGATTGCTACCTTCAGGTAATGGTGCATTTATGTTTGACAAATGAGTGATAACCATTGGTTTACACGTATTCAGCTAAGGGTGTTGTATTGGGCTTAGTTTATTGCGTCTAATCCTTGTATAGTGCAGCTTTAAAAGTTTTTCGTTCTTTTTGCATAAAGTACAAAGCTCTAGCTGAAGAGTATTACATAGCACAAACGAATTATATTAGGACTTACGCATTGACATACTGGGGTTACTCCGCCGCCTGTAGATTTCAAATACTACAGAACCTCTGCTTAATCACGCACTAACCCGGCAGTAATGGAAAATAACTTTAGGAACATGGTATATAGCAATCCTCGAAAACTGCTGCTAACAAGCGTAGGAGTAATAGCGATCGCCTACATTTCAACTTGTCTATTTTTGTTTGTTCGGCAGCCTTATTTAATATTTCGCCCCACACCAAAAATCTTAACGCTACCTAGTTCACCGGACTTTTTTCTTCCTTACAAAGATGTGCGTTTACCTATTGTCGGCTCTAATGAATATATACATGGCTGGTGGATTCCAGCACCATTACCAAAAGAGAAAGTTTCTT
>NZ_JBSGKF010000131.1:0-1738 GCF_054786515.1 Nostoc sp. UIC 10890 | reverse complement strand
CTACCGACTATCAGTTAGCCAATCCAGATATCAACCCGCAGGAAGACTACACAAAAATTCCAAATCGAATTGATTGGGGAGAAGCACCAGATGTATCCCTTTTTTACGGACGTACAGAAGAATTGGCAACTCTGAAGCGCTGGATTTTAGCTGAGTCTTCCCCAGATAAAGCAATACCCTGCCGTCTCATTACCCTATTGGGCATAGGTGGTATCGGCAAAACCTCGCTATCCGTCAAGCTCACCCAGCAGATTCAGAATCAGTTTGAGTTCGTGATTTGGCGATCGCTCCTTCCGGCTCCTTCAGTGAACGATCTCCTAGCAGACTTGATCTCCGTCCTATCCGATGGCAAAGAAACTGATCTACCAGAATCATTCAATCACAGAATTTCACGACTGATTCATTATTTACAACGTCATCGTTGCTTACTGGTTTTAGATGGTGCTGACAGAATTCTCCAAGAATGTGCAGCCACAGAAATCACCTGTCGAGATTGCATCTGGCTCCACCACACAACCGTCGGGGAATACTGTGAGTTATTTAGAAGAGTGGGAGAAGCTACGCATCAAAGTTGCTTAATCTTAACCAGTCGCATCAAATGCCATGAGATCGCCCCGCTTGAAGGAAAGACAACACCTGTGCGAGTATTCTCTCTCCAAGGATTACAGGTTACACAGATACAAGAACTTTTAAAAACAAAAGGAAGCTTTAGAGGAACGCCAGACGACTGGAATCGATTAATTGAATCCTATGCAGGAAATCCCCATATCCTAAACCGCATTGCCATAACGATTCAACAGTTATTTGATGGTAGTATCACTGAATTTTTAAAACAAAAAGTTACACTTTTCGGCAGAATTCTCAACGATTTAGATCCAGAATTTGAACAACTATCGAATGTAGCTAAAGCAACGATTCAATGCATGGTACTTAATCGTCAACCCATTTCTTTTTCACAGCTACGAACAAAGATGCCATCCTCAGTTTCATCTCAAGAACTACTGGAAAGCTTAGAACTACTGCAAGGGCGATCGTGGATTGATACCAAATTAGGTCTGTTTTCCCTCCAACCAATGATGATTGAATATGTCAAATCTTTTATTATTGATGAGAAGATCGCCAAATTTCAGCCGAACGCATTTCTGGAGCCAGAACATCAACGTCAGGTAGCAAGCTAGAACTGTCAGGATGATCAAAAAATAGGGGTTTTAGCGATCGCAAATCATGGAGTAAACAACATTCATAATAGAGCGATTGCTCTAACAATAAGCTAGCTCCCCACGGGCAAAAGCCTACAGAGATCGTTAGTCCCGAATACCCATTTTGTTGTTGCTGAATCAAAGTATGAATTTTGACATCCTCCCCCGTTTTTTAAATGGGGGAGGATGTCAAAATTCATATTTGTTTTACTACGTAGAGTCCTCTGCTATCTTGCCTAAGAGCAACAGCTAACGAACCGTTCCCCGTAAAGCCTCAGTATCAATGGGTTTGATCAGGTAAAGTAACAGCAGATTCCAAACAATTGCCGCAATTAAAGGTAGTTTGCGAATCAATTTCACCAGTTTCAGCCCAGAACTGTCCTCAATCTCTGCAATTTTCAAGTTATAACCTGCACAGCGTTGCAGCCGTGGGAAAAATTTAGGGTGTTCAGTATTCAACATCACCGGAAAAGTGCGTCCCGCAGTTTCATTGGTGTTGCGGACAACTTGGAAATCAAATTCTGTGGCATCAAGTCCCA
>NZ_JBSGKF010000130.1:0-1777 GCF_054786515.1 Nostoc sp. UIC 10890 | reverse complement strand
TCGGCGGACTCTGCCACCACGGAATATCAGCCGCAGGTCTATCCCACAAATTCCGAGTCCAGCAATTTGTCGAAATCTCCCCTTATTCTCAATCACAATTGCGCCATGAACAACCGACAATTCCAATCCACGCAGATATTACCAACTACCATTGCCACCGACGACAATTCGACATTTTATGTGGGGGATTCCCCTGTAGCGGCACCAGTAACGCTGGAGACAAAAAAGGACTCAACGACCCAAGGTCTGGACTGTGGCGCGAAATGTTCCGCATCATCAACCAGTGTAGACCAACAATCGCTCTCATCGAAAACCCAACAGGGCTACTCTCTAGAGGAATGGCAACAGTCCTCGAAGACCTTTCCCAAATCCGGTACGTATGTGAGTGGGAAACTATACCCGCGTATTGCCTCGGCTTGCCACATGAAAGAGAAAGAGTGTTTATCATTGCCTACGCCGATGGCTTATTCCACCGTCAACAGCCAACCGCCTGGGCAGACCAAATTGGAAATCAGATTACGCAAGTACGGCTCTCTCATGAAGACCGAAGCTATCAACCCGGCATTCGTGAGGTGGCTTCTGGGGTTTCCGTTGGAGTAGCCAAGGGGATCAAGGGTAATTATGATGCCCGTCGCGCTTATGGTTTGAGTTGTTCTCCCCGGCAAGCTGCTGTGGCTTGGAAACGGATTGATTATTTGTGGAGTCTAAACTCCAGTCAGGAGGCATAACCATGATTAACCAAGTCCCGAATCTAGAAACTTGTTGGTATCTTTCACCACCTTGGGGTAAAGAGATTCCCCCCTTAGAAGTTTCCTTGTTGGAGAAAGTCTACGTTACTACCACCAAATCTTTCGGTTACTGTTGTGGTGTAGAGTGGTCAGCTAAAGGCTGGAGCTATGAGATTGTCTCCGGCAACGATAATCTAACTGTTTTAGGACGTGAAATCATTGGTATAGGCAACTTACAATTAGTTACCAAAGAAAAACCTGTTTTCCGCCTGGGCGAATTAGTCGAGTTTCGGTTTCATGGCGATGGGCCACCAGCAAGGATTGTCCAGGGCATTCAATTGATTAACGATTGTTGGTTCTACAGCATCGAATGGATATCCCCTGGTATATCTGAAAAAGGTGATGAGGTTTTTATCTCAGCAGATTCTATTGCGCGGGTGAGTGACTATGACTTGGAGCGGGTGCGGTCATGATTTATACTTCATCGAAAACTCTATTTTTGAATCGTGTCGAAGCTCATCCCGATGGTTCTATTTCTTACTCAAGAGACTCTATCTTTTGGATAAACTTCTGAATTGCTTGTAAATACGAGTTACTTCCAGGTTGATAAATTTGGACATGTTTCCTTTTGGAATTAATAAAAGTTGTTTGGGTTCAAGGGCAGCATTATATAACTGCTGACTCATGTAGGATGGAACAATGCTGTCATCAGTTCCATGAATAAATAAAACGGGAAGACGTAGAGAACGAACTTTGGAAAGAGAATCAAACTTTTGTGTTAGCAACAAATCGATGGGAAACATCCGTAACCAATCTCTATATTTGATTTGCTCTGCCATTGATGTAAAGGAGCTTTGCACAATTAATCCGCTAGCTTCTGGATGTTTTACTGCCAAATTTATAGCAACTGCTCCCCCCATTGATTCGCCGTAAATAACAATTTTATCAGGAGGTATTTGTTGATTTTTTACTAAATAATTCCAGGCTATTTGACTATCCTGATAAAGCTGAGACTCACTGGGAAAACTCCCATTAATACTACCAAAACC
>NZ_JBSGKF010000129.1:0-1788 GCF_054786515.1 Nostoc sp. UIC 10890 | reverse complement strand
CCTTTATTCTAATTAACAAAATACAGAAGCCTTAAAGTACTGCATTCCTGGCAGAACTTGAGAACGAGAAAAAACCCTTTCCTGTGTCGGGGAGAAGTTTGGAAAGGAGTCAAATTTGACATAAAGCAAAGAGGCAAAGTATGACTCAAGCCTTAACCAAAAAAGTAACATTTGATGAATTTATCGCCTGGTATCCAGAAAACTCACAACGACGCTATGAACTGCATGACGGAGTAATTATTGAAATGGCTCCTCCCACAGGTGAACATGAACAGATTGTTGGATTTTTAGTTGGGGAAATAGTTACAGAATACAAACGTTTAAAACTACCTTATTTCATCCCCAAAACAGCATTCATTAAACCGGCTCAGAGCGAAGCAGCTTATTCACCAGATGTACTGTTGTTGAATAACTCTAACTTAGTAAATGAACCTCTGTGGAAAAAAGAATCTACTGTAAGCCAAGCGGCATCAATTCCTTTAGTAATTGAGGTGGTAAGTACCAACTGGCGCGACGACTATTTTACCAAAGCAGGTAAATATGAAGAGGTTGGAATACCTGAATATTGGATTGTAGATTATCTAGGTTTAGGAGGTAGGCGGTTTATTGGCAATCCTAAACAACCAACTATCTCGATTTACCAACTAATTGAAGGTGAGTATCAAATTAGGCAATTTCGGGGAAGTGATCGCATTCAATCGCCAGCCTTTCCAGAGTTGAATTTAACTGCTGAACAGATTTTTCAGGCTGGAGAAGTCGCGTAAAAAACGGCTAAAGAACCATCAGAGACTCGTCCGCGAGTATCAAAGACTCATCGGCGAGTATCAAAGACTCATCGGCGAGTATCAAAGACTCATCGGCGAGTATCAAAGACTCATTCACGAGTGTCAAAGACTCATTCACGAGTGTCAAAGACTCATTCACGAGTATCAAAGACTCATCCACGAGTATCAAAGACTCGTCCGCGAGTATCAAAGACTCATTAACGGAGTTCCGAGCCTCATTAATGAGTATCAAAGACTCGTTGACAAGCTAATCTGAACCATTGGGAATGATAAATTATTTTTAGATTCAGTAAAAATTATTAGCGCTCGTGTAGTAATACACAGAATAGTAAATTGCTTTGATATCTTGCAGCATTCTTAATTAACACCCACCTCCGCCTGGAACTCGAATTTGCTTTCTCATACCCAAAGTCCACTCAATGTGGACTAAAACCCAACCCTGGAAAGAATTTAGCCCTCTTAAGAGGACTTTCGCTATTAGCGATATGTTTCTAAACTGTGGTGGTTGTTGGGATTAGTGCAAAATATTAGTGGTTGCGAAATTGTCCAGCGAATCAGGGGCATTACATATAATTTTCGTTAACAAGTGAACCTCAGTATGGCAAACACGCCTCAACGTTTCCTTGAAAAAATCCGAGAAGCCAAAGAGAAACAGCTTAAAGAATTAGATTTAAGCAATGATTGGGGTACTGATGACAAGGAAAAATTATTAACAGAGATTCCTGCTGAGGTTTTTGAACTGGAATGGTTGGAGGTTTTAAATTTAAGCCGCAACCGATTAACGACACTGCCAGAAGCGATCGCCCGCCTGCAACAACTCACTTACCTGAATTTAAGCCGCAACCGATTAACGACACTGCCAGAAGCGATCGCTAGCCTGCAACAACTCACTAACCTGAATTTAAGCGGCAACCAATTAACGACGCTGCCAGAAGAGATCGCTAGCCTGCAACAACTCACTAACCTGAATTTAAGCGGCAACCAATTAACGACGCTGCCAGAA
>NZ_JBSGKF010000128.1:0-1804 GCF_054786515.1 Nostoc sp. UIC 10890 | reverse complement strand
GAGTTTCTTCAATGGGGACACAGATCCGATTTTAGAAGCTTATAAAACAGTGGCGGCATTGTTACAAATCCAAAATGAAACTGTTGCCACTGTTGCCCAAATCCGATTACTTCAAGAACTATTAACTCATCAAAGGAAAAATCAGGACATGGATGTTCTCAGTACGGGATTGTTTGCTACTTCAGTTGTTGGCGCTTTAGGTGGCAGTGCATATCTCGTTGGTAGCTTTATCGCTACTGGATTAATTGGTAGCGGGATATTCATTCCCTTGGCATTACTTGTTGGTGCAGGATTGACTTTTCTGGGACGGGCATCAAAGTAATAGTGATGGGCGCGAGTGTTTCTTAAAACTGTTTCACGAAACTGTTTCATGAAACGTTTCAACGGTTTCATCAATGTTTCAGGGCGTGAAACAGCATGAAACAGCATTCGCCCGGCGTGAAACATGAAACGTGAAACATGAAACACCAGCTAATTCCCTACTCGCAAGCCTTTATGGGCGGGATTGTTTCACGAAGCTGTTTCACAGCACTGTTTCATGAAACGTTTCAACGGTTTCATCAGTGTTTCAGGGCGTGAAACAGCATGAAACAGCATTCCCCCAGCGTGAAACGTGAAACATGAAACGCCTCATTTTATGTGTGAAACAGGGGAAAAATTTGTAGTAAGAACGCGCTATAACACAGTAGTCTCATGTATAAGAAACAACTGTACTTAGCTTTGGCTGGTGTTGGCATCTGCATGTTGCCTGTAATCATCCCTTTAGTACCCAAATTGGGGGCTTATGCAGAGCTTCAACGGCTAAAAGCCACAGAAGAATTAGAACGTTCCCGCATAGAAGAACGGGCTAAAACCAGTGATGCCTTGTATGAGGCGGGAGTCATGCCCACAACTCGGAAACTGAGAATTACCAATTACTTTGATAGCGCTAAACGCAATCCCAGACCAGACACAACCCTATATCTTGATGATGAGATTGTTGATGTTTTTGACGCAACGGGCAAGTGTATTGGACGAATTGAAGAAGGAATTTGGAAGTGGAAATACAAAGCCAAAGGGATTTGTAAAAGCGTTCAAAATATCAAACCAGTGAGGAAAAAGTAATGGCTAATAGTTCATCAAGTGCGGAAACTAATAGTACTGGCAACAGCGATAGTAAGCCTAAAGGTAAGAAGCGATCGCTTGGTGAAATAATCGATTTTTGTGCCAAGGCTGTAGTGATGATTGTCGGTTTACCCATTAGAGCAGCCGCCGCGATTGTCAATCAGTTTGTTGCTAATGGAGGTGCAGGTCGCGCGTTAGTTGGCGGGATTTTATTTATCGGCGGTTCCATGATTAGTGCTGATTCAACTTGGCAATTAATCTTTCAAGGCCCGCCTGTATGCCCGTGGTTTGAGCCGGCTTGGAATTGGCTAAATGTGCCGTTTGCACTGTTCAACCCGTTTTTTTACCTTGCATTCATAATTTCTGTGGGTGTTCAGGTAATTGAAGCCCACGCCCTACGGGGTAAGAACCCAGATTCCGCACGACGGGAACTTCAAGACCACATGGTTTATGACCTTGAAACTAAGCCTAGTGGCAAGATTGACTTAGTAGGCCAACTCTGGGCGGACTACAAAACCGCAGGTATACGCGATCGCTCTAGTGCAGGGCTGGTTGTGATTGCGGTTTGGGCATTCGATATTGTCACCACCTTTGCCGCTCGTAACCCATTTGAATTTACAGCACCATTCATGATTTTGGGCTGCATATTGTTGTGCGAATCGTTGGCTAGAAACTAAGACCCATAAGGGTCTGGAGGATT
>NZ_JBSGKF010000127.1:0-1809 GCF_054786515.1 Nostoc sp. UIC 10890 | reverse complement strand
TCGAGCGAATGATACCTTGTTGAACATTAACAGCGGCTAGGAAAATCAAAACTTTCTCAATTGGCTCCATAGTTAAGATGTTGTCTGATGCTACATCGAAGACCGCAAAAGGCGCATTATCATCCACATGAGCTTCTGAAGGACCAGTTAGCCCCAGAAGTGCGCGACCTGATGCAGAATGATTTGTCACAACAATAGGACCTGCACCCCGTCCCTCCTCTTTTACCTCTAGACGATTATTTTCATTGAGGAGTACTTTTGAGCCTAATGGAATGGCATCAGTTCTGGTACTTGTCCGAATGATAGTGTCATCGCTGACTTTGATAAACTTGTTGTAAAAGACGGAATAAGTCGGCTTATAAAAGATGTCTATATTTGTTGACCAATCCTTGGGTTTCAGAGCAAACCAAGTGGGGACATAGCCTGGAGCTCCTTTTCCATCACAGAACTTAAAGGCATAAAGACACCAGCTATTGTCACGGTAATATTTTTGGTCTCCTTCTTTAATGTCGATAATCGATATATTGAAAGTCATGGTAACTCCTATGTTTTTTAGTTTGAGGTTTTCGACTTTGAGCGAAACTTGACCATACTCAGTACTCAGTGCTGAGTAAGTTAAAAAAATACTTACAACTTATGTACTTGGTACAAGCCCCACCCCTGATCGGCGAAATCTTCTTAAGTGAGAAGGTTGATACCCCACCCTTTGTGGGTGGTCTTTTAACTCAGCACTCAGGACTCTTCATTTTTATCTTGAGCAGAGATATTGCAGAGTCATTCATACTAGACGTAAATAGTTAGCCAGTCTAGTTTCTAGCTCACACAGGTAGTCATTACGAATCAGTATATGTCGCTCATAATCCTTTTACCCTCCTCAAGATTTACTTTATAAATTCAGTATTTACCTTAAATCCATTCAACACAACCGAAGTTGACGAACTTAAAAACTTCTCAACTTCAGTCTCTGCAAGCTAGACACAGGAAAGATTTCAACTATTGTCAAACTAAACTTTATTTCCCCTTGTTTCTCTTAAAATCGGCAAATAAACCTTAACTTCGGGATCTTAAAGTCACAAAACTTAAAATTCACCACAGCTAAAACTCTCCACAGGAAAATCGAGTATCTGCGGCGCAAAGACGAATAGTAGTCACCAGAAGCGATCGCTTCCCAATTCCCCTATCCCAGCAACAGCGATCGCCATTCAAAAGCTGAATTACGAAAATACAACACAACAGAAAGGCGATCGCCAACTTAATCCAAGCCCGTAAAATTACTTAACGTCAGTGCGAGAATAAAGCAAGTAACATAAAATTAGCTGGATAAATCTGCTTCACTCAGTCTTGTAAGACTTACCTGCTTTCAGACTGAAATAGTGCTTAATATCTGTGTTTCCTATCATAATTCTTAAAAAAATCGTTTGAATAGGTACAGTTTTGACAATTAAGACTCGATTGAGTTGTAGATAATTTTATAGCTTTGGCAGCTGAAGTTATTTACTGCTGACTTGTGCCAGTCATCTCCTGTTTGTTGGTGTATCTTACCGATGCACTACAGACGCTCATGCCTATCCATAAAAAATACATTTATCACCTGCAACATTCCCCATGAAATCCCAACAAAGAAGCCGTAGACGTGGTGTAATCCTAACGCCCCAAGGATTGCAGAAACTCCAAGATGCAAAATCTCAATCAGAAAGTAATGAAAATTTCGATAAACATTATACCCGTGAAGTTTTAGGCTTTCGCATGGGATTAGACCCAGATACGGTAGCAAAGGTATTTGCCTGTGAAATGGGAGTAGATCGGCAA
>NZ_JBSGKF010000126.1:0-1828 GCF_054786515.1 Nostoc sp. UIC 10890 | reverse complement strand
CAATAGGCATACTATACAAGGAGTAAAAATGGAACCAACTATATCGATACCCAGAGATTGGAAATATCCACATTTTATGCTGAATCAGCAAACTAATAGAGGCTTAATAGTTGGCATGATTTATATACCAAAATCAACATCAATTGCCAATTGTATTGGCTCCGGCTGGCAATACTCAGTGTTAATAGATAATAATGCCCGTTTCTTAAAATATTTTGAAGAAAAAGATTTATGGCAATCTGATAAGAGAGAATCTAACTTATGTGAAATTAATGTGCAACAGATTAATCAACCAAGATCAAATTTGTGCCAATTGCTTGTGTTATTTAATAATACTATTACCCAAATTTCGGCAGATCCAGAATATAAAACTTTGTTAGAGACAGGATTCAAACTAGATAGAGATATCGAGAAGGCTAAGAATGCTTTACGTAATATTTACTTGGCAAATATTCGCAACACCTTAGACGATATTGATTTAAGTTAACAGAAAATATTGAGAAATAACTTATGAATTTTAATTCATACTAATGAGGCGTGGGATTTAAAAACTTCATTTTTTACAAGATTTACAGCTTCTTGCAAATGATATCGGTTGCTCTTTAAAAGCTTATATATTTTTAGTATCTTAGCACAAACATACATATCAATTATGTTTGTATAAAGCCAAGGTAAAAAAAGCATTTTGAGAGAAAGCAGAAATTAGCTAACAAATAGTAATCAGAGAGTTATTGTTTAAACAAGTAGGTCTTAGTAAATGGTCAGTCAAAAATCAGAAGAATTTGAAAAAGACATGTTATCAGAAGGGTACAAAGTACTGCAATATCTATCTAAAAAAGTAGGACGGACGACGCTGGTAGCCCGTAATTTACAAACTCAAGAGTTAGTAACGATCAAAATACTTCTTTTTGACAAGGGAATTGAATGGAGTGACTTCAAACTGTTTGAACGAGAAGCGGAAACTCTCAAAGTACTCTACCACCCTGCTATTCCTCGTTATCTTGACTACTTTGAGCTAGATAAACCCAACTATAAAGGATTTGCACTTGTACAAAGTTATATCTCGGCCCGATCTCTGCAAGCAGAAATCGAAGCAGGGCGTACTTTCAGTGAAGAAGGAGTCAAGCAAATAGCAAAAGATATGCTAACAATTCTTCAATATTTGCATGAGCGACAGCCATCTATAATTCATCGTGATATTAAGGCTAGTAATATTCTTTTGACAGATAGCTCTGGAAATAGTGTTGGTTATGTGTATTTAGTTGATTTTGGTTCGGTACAAACTGGTTTTAGAAAAAATAGTAGTATGACGGTTGTTGGGAGCTATGGATATATGCCACCAGAACAATTTAATGGTAGGGCCACTACCGCTTCTGACTTTTACAGTTTGGGAGCAACCTTGATTTATTTAATAACAGGCCATCATCCAGCAGATTTACCAGATATAGACCTGCGAATTCAATTTGAGCAAGTTGCTAATATTAGTTTTGGCTTTAGTAATTGGTTGAAGAAGATGACAGAACCTATTGCCAGCCAACGCTTCGCTAATGTTGAAGAAGCTATGCGCTCCTTAGAAGAAAGCGGACATACAACTCAAGCTCAGAGAAAGACGACTAATTCAACAGCTTTCCCTCTTGCCGAGAGTAAAATAGTTTTGAATAAAAATGAGAATTTAATAGAAATTATTATTCCATCAAAAGGTTTAGTCATAAATCTAATTGAAGTTTGTTTATGGGCTTCAGTTATGATCCTAATCATCCTATTTTTTACAATTTTTATAATAGCCATTCATGAAATTTCACTACCTATTATAAAAATTGGCTTCTAT
>NZ_JBSGKF010000125.1:0-1839 GCF_054786515.1 Nostoc sp. UIC 10890 | reverse complement strand
CTATTCCCAGCAGTTGCCGGGTGGCGTTACTTTACGGCGTTCTTATATTGCCACAGAACCTCGCATAGAACTGGTTAATGCTATCTCACTGGCAGAGCGACTCTTAGCTGTTGGCTGTTTCACCGAGATCATCAACTGGAAAAAACGTCTATTCATTCCGGTTTCAGACAAAGCCCCAGCTATTCTAGCGGCTGTGATTGAAATCTTGGGATAAGTCAAAACGCTGATGTATTTATTAGATACATCAGCTTATTTTTCGCTCAAATAAGAGATGAAGAAAGGGAAAGGGGGAAAGGAACCCCATACTTAAAAGCAGAAGTTTTAAATATGGATTGGAGGCGGAGCGGCTCCGTCTCCGCACTGCTAAGTTATCGCACTACGTGCCTTAAAAATCTTCTTTTTTTATTCGACCTATTTAAAAATAGGGGCTTCATACGATAAAGGGGAAAAGTTTTTTGTATATTGCCCTTTCCCCCCTTCTTGGTAATCGGCATCACCGTGTCAGAAAAGAAAAATTTTACACTTAGAGAATTTACAATAATCCAACTTTTTTCAGGCGCGATAGCAATCCAGTCCGGGTGCTATAATTTTTTTGCATCTGCTTAATAGAAGCTTTAAACTCCTCTTGCTTTCCTTGATATTCAGCCAATTCCCGTAAGTCAATTAGATGTGCAACTGCTTGGTCATAAGTTTTGGATTGCTTGAATTCAAGTAACTTATATATATCTGACCATACTTTATCTTGATTTTTAGCTAGAGCTTCTAACTTCCGGATTTTTTCCTGTTGTGCTGCTAATTTTTCTCGTTGCTGACGCTGTTGCATTTGCTCATTAGCATTTTCTAGTAACTGGGAGAATGAGCGTCTGTGAGTATCATGATTGCTATCAGTTTTGGGAATTTTAAATAGTTCTCGCAGTCGCTTTACAAGTTGTATTCCAACATTAATTTCACCTGTTGCCAATTTCAAAAGAAAATAGTCTTTTTCCTCTGATGACAAAGCTGTAATCCACTCTTTTATGGGTTCAGTATTTTCTTTTTTATCAATACTTACTTGAGATGCCGATGCAATTAAATCCTGGTCAATATCAAATAACTCTATAAAAGTCTCAATCGCATCAGGTAGCTTTTTCAAGTTGGCTGGGACAGGTGGTTCAACTAAATCTTCTTCATCTTCCCCTTCTTCAATTGCTATTGAAGCTGCTTTTAACCAAGCCAGATAGAAAACTCGGTAATCCCCTTGTAAAATATCATCACGCAATTGCACTAACTTCGCTAGCCATCCCTCTCCTTCTATCCAATCTCCATATTCTTCATCCTGGATACTGATATCTACAATTACATAATTTTTGCTACTTGATACAGTAATTTTATCAGCTAAACAATAAGGTTCAAAAACTGATGGAGCAACCACTGTTTTAGGGAAACGAAACATTAATTGTCGCGTTCCCCAATTCGCCATGTATAACATGATGTCGAAACACTTTTCTAGAACTTCCTTGGGTTAACCTCGAAAGTCTCCATAGCTGTAGGTAAAAATTGCGTTTGTTGCACTCAACTGTACCCGACTAGATAAACTACTTATATATGCTTGTTCCGATGCAGTTAATGGTCGGTCTAATGCCTGGAATTCGTAATACTGGTACTCGCTCATCGTTTTCTTTACCTTTAATAAAGTATTTATCAAACAGAATTCAGGAGTCAGGAACCAGAATTCAGAATTGAATTGTGAATGAAAAAGCGAACAATTGAGTGGGTTTAAGACCCCACTCAATTGTTCGTGCAGCGTCTCTGAAAGAGAAGATTTAGCGGTCTACAATGAGTGGCAGGTTTGAATCCCCC
>NZ_JBSGKF010000124.1:0-1849 GCF_054786515.1 Nostoc sp. UIC 10890 | reverse complement strand
AAGCGACTTAAAGCAAAAGTGAAAGAAGGAGATATCATTGCCTTTCGTATTGCTCATGGTGAATATGGATTTGCAAGAATATTGTTGGATGTTTTTTCTGAAAAGAAAAAAGGTGACATCATCAGACCTGAACTTTATTGGGTTCACCCTCGCTCATTAATTGTAGCTCCATATGCTTTTTGCGCCGATACTTTACACATCAATATTGATAACCTAATAAAAAAGAAAACATTACCTTCTCTATGCATCTTTGACCTTGACGTTTATCGTGGGGAAATGCCAATAGTCGGACACAGACCTCTTAGTGAAACTGATAGACAAATTCCTTTTCCTAACAATAAAGCAACGTCTATCACTATTCCATATACGAAGACCGACATTGAAATATTTATTGCGACGGCAAAAAACTAAGCTGACGAAAGCCAGCAGGCAACAGCGGTTTGGCAAAAGCAGGGCAGACGAACATAGGCTAAACTATATATCTTTATTCAACATCGGTACAAGCTTAGGCTGAGTAACTCTAACTCCCTGCCTTCGCCAAGCCGGTAAACGTTAGCTGCCATACAGTACCCAAATTCGAAACTCCCTAAATGACAGACAAACAATACATAAAAATTGCAATTGGAATGACTGTCTTTATTTCAATAATTGCCTTTCTTTCAATATTGTTCCCCAAAGAATCATCAGGAGGAGAACAAAATTTTTTTACAACAATTGCATATTCAATATTTAGCTTAATCCTATCGCATATAATTCTTTTAATCTTTTACCTTATTAATAAACGATAAGTGTTATTGTAAAAAGATCTATCAAACAAATAAAGAGTTATTTACAAATTATTTTCTTTAGCAATTAGTTGACGAACATATCTATGGTTATATTGATGAATTGCTTGACTGTAAGAATAGTATACCAAATAGGAAACTGGCGTAATAAAGTAAATTTGGCTTTTACGAATTTTTGAACATAATAACCTGTTACCTACTTTTCAGAGCAAATCTTAATCATAATAATGGCTTATCAAAAACACTTTTGCCTTTTCGTAAAACGAGAAAGCCGTCATATTCTCTTGTACGGCAGCTAACAAGGGCTTTGGTAAAGTTGGGTTTGGGAATAAGCCTTCGGCTTTTGTATTTCTATTGAGCTTTTGTACTTTGGACGTATAATTACAAAAGATACCGCCAAGGCCAGGCAAGAGGAATTCTATTTCCCAACCTTCCCAAAGCCCCGGACGTTGGTGGCAATGCTTTTTGAACACCCTACTATGGCAAAATTCATTCTGACATTAATTGTTTCTTTTAGCTTGACACATACTTTTGGACAGCTTAAACCAAAAGGAATATTTATTGGACTTGTTCCAATCAAAAACTTTAGCGACCCAGCCAAGCCCCAATACAAATGGTATCATCTTTCCGAGTTGACATTTAAAGGCGGCAGCATTTACCTAGAACAATCACCAATCGCTATTCACAAGAACGACACAATATTTTCAGCATCAGACGGTGGCTTCTATTATTACGCATGGACAATTCAGTTTTTTAAAGGACAGACAGTTGCCGACTTGACATTAACTACTTGCGACTATTGCCCGAACCAATTCATTAAATTCATCCCACCGAAACTTGTAAGAGACGTGGACAGTTCCAAGGTAACTACGGTTGACACAACAACAACTTTCAAGGGACTGGACATGATAGAAAACACTTCAATTAAATATAAAACACTCTTTTTGGAAGCGACAAAAAGAAAGGACGTCGTACTTGTTGACGGAATTGTTTATAGGCGACAAAATAGAAAATAGCACATGCCACCAACAAAAGTATTTGCAAAAGCAGGGCTGGACATTGTA
>NZ_JBSGKF010000123.1:0-1852 GCF_054786515.1 Nostoc sp. UIC 10890 | reverse complement strand
GGCGAAATTAGAAACTTTTTTAGCGATCGCCTGGGGGTTTGCGTTTTCTTTTCTTGCAACTTCGAGTTCATCTTGGCGGGATGCACAGATGTTCCAAGCGGCGGCGGCGGATGCAAGTTTTTCTGACTCTGGGATTTTCGCGTAAAATGCGAGAGCCGCCTCTTGTGCCTTGTCGAAAAGTAATTTAGTTTGGCTTCTAGTAAGTTCTGGTTTTAGTTCTAGGAGTTTAGCTCCCTGCATGGTCATCCCCGATTTGAGGTTGTGGTCAGTCACAGATTGTTGGCTAACTGTCCCCAGGTTGCGGTAGGCGGGTTTCTTATCCGAACCTTTCTCACCATTGATTTGTGCAACTGCTAGTAATTTGTGGGGGCGTTCTTTAGTTCGCCATTTCTCTGGTATTTCGTCTAGGCGAATGTTCAACGTTTGGGCTTTCCAAATCAGAGGATGTTCGTAATGGGTGAGATTGGTAATTTCGAGTTGGCAAGACTGTGGAGTTTGGATGATTGCTGATGGCCCTTTCTCGGTTTCCCGCCGTCGCTCCATACGTACCGCAGCGTTGAATTTCTGATCAAACTCGTACTTGGCGGCGATCGCTGCAAATTTCTGCTGTGGTGTAAATTCTACTCCTTTGAATAAGTCTTTAAACTGGACTATGGGACGCGATTCTAACTGTGATTCTTGGAAATATTTATTGGTTTGGCTAATTAATAATTCTACTGGTGAGTAACCCTTTGGTGTTATCCCTGTGCTTAAATAAACTGAACGCGACTTTTTATCTTTAATATAATTAACATCACGATACAAGTAGCGGCTGTTTTCCCGGATTTTATCCATCTCAGGTTTTTTAGCACTTTTGAATAAATCAACCGCTATTTGGTTTTGATAACATCCTTCTTCAATCATGCTCCGGTACATCAAGCGGTTAAGATCCATCGCTTGATGCATATTTTCTGGGGTTCTTTCAGAATGAGCAAGTTCAACAAACCCTTGCATATAAAGCTTGTATTCTTCTCGAATTAACTTTGGATCTTTCTGGCGTTCTTGCTCAAACAGGGTTTCGTAATGGTTAGAAACTTGGTCTAGATAATTTGACTGTTGTTCGATAGTTCCGTAAGTTTTAAGTACCTCAATTTCCGATTCTAATGCCTCTAGTGCTGTCACTTGATTGTTGATTATGCCTACGCTGATGCTATCGCTCATGTGGATAGCGATTTTTTCAAATGGGGGCTGGCTTCCATCGCTGGGATCATAAAATGACTGTTTTTTGAGCTTAACTGTGGGGGAATAGGCGTTTTGGGGAAGATTTCTTCGCTCTGCCTCTGCCGTTAAGTTGGGATATAAACTGGCTTTTGCCACACCAATGCAGTCACCATCAAAATCTCGTGCTTGGCGTTCTGATTCTGTTTCTGCTGGGTCAACTTCGCCAACATCAATACCTTGGGCTTCTAACTGTGCAATTCTTTGATGTATGCGCTTGTGGTCTTCGTCATTGACTACAATTATGCCTTTTAAGGGTTCACCGTCTGGCCCTAGTTGATCTTCAACATATTTATTATTAGAAACACACAAACCATTAGAATTCAGAAAAGGAGAACGGAAGTTAAGAACTTTTTCTTGTTCGTCAAGCCAAGGAACACAAATTTCACCATTTTTGAGTTCTTTGGATGGAATAATCATCCCTCGGTCAAAAGTAAGCGTTTTCCCCAGAGCTATATCTCGCCATTGGCTCTGTACAAACCGACTTAATTCCTGTTTAACTTTTTCAGTTTCTAATAACTGCTGATGACCAAGTAAGTCAGCTTTGATGAGCTTGTACATGAACAAGTCATCTTTAGTACTCTCGTCATCTAAT
>NZ_JBSGKF010000122.1:0-1854 GCF_054786515.1 Nostoc sp. UIC 10890 | reverse complement strand
AAGCCAAATTTTTCTTGTAATTGCTGATTAATTCGTACCAGTAGTAACGAATGACCTCCGAGTTCAAAGAAATTATTGTAAATTCCCACTTTTTCTACTTCCAGTGTTGTTTGCCAAATGCCAGCAATGATTTTTTCTACTTCAGTATTTGGCATTACATAATTTGATAGTTCCTGTTGTAAATCTGGAGCAGGCAAAGCGCGACGGTCTACTTTGCCGTTGGGCGTCAGGGGTAAGGACTCCAGCATCACAAAAACACTTGGCACCATATACCCAGGCAGTTTATCGTCAAGAAACTGACGCAGTTCGTCCGTTGTGGGTGTACTTCGACTCCGCTCAGTACAAATCGCCTGTAAATGCGGCACTACGTAAGCGACTAAGCGCTTATTACCTGGAGTTTCTTCACGAGCAATGACACAACATATCTGCACATCATCATGTTGTCCCAGTAATGCTTCAATTTCTGCCAACTCAATGCGGAAGCCCCGAATTTTTACTTGATTGTCAATGCGTCCCAGGTATTCAATGTTGCCATCGGGTAGATAACGTGCTAAATCTCCAGTTTTATAAAGCCGGGGACTGGGGACTAGGGACTGGGAATTAGGAAGAATTTTTGCTCCTCTGCTCCCCTGCTCCCCTGCTCCCCTGCTTCTTTTAAACGGATTGGGGATGAATTTTTCAGTTGTCAGTTCGGGGCGGTTAAGGTAGCCTTTTGCTAACCCGACACCAGCAATATGTAACTCTCCTGGGATACCAATGGGAACTAATTGCAGATTACTATCTAGAATATAGGTTTGAGTGTTAGCGATCGCTCTGCCAATACTCGGTGATATCTGATCTTGCTCCTTGGCAACTACCAGCCCAGAAGTTGTAACAACAGTATTTTCAGTTGGGCCATAATTATTCACTAGTTGGAAGGGAATTAAATCTGATGGATACTGATGAAGCTTATCTCCTCCAGTCAGTATGGAATGCAAAGCCAAATTTTCAGTTGGCCATTCCAAAGACAATAATTCCTGTGCTAGTGGTGTTGGCAGAAAACTGATAGTAATCTGCTTGGAAATCAACCAGTCTCGTAGCTTCGCTAACGAGCTAAGGAACTCAGATTTGACTAAGTAGATACTTGCTCCTGCGGTCAGGTAAGGCCACAACTCCCATACAGCAGCATCAAATGCTGTTCCTGCTAGCTGAGTGGCTTTGTCTAAGGTCGTGATGTTAAAAGTGTTTTGATGCCAGAACACCAAATTTAATAATCCTTGATGAGCAATCAGCACTCCCTTGGGTTGACCTGTAGAACCGGAGGTATAAATCACATAAGCCAAATTAGTTGCTTGTGTCTCAGTGATGAGATTATCCTGACTTAACTGAGAAATAAGCTGCCAGTCAGTATCCAAACAAACCAGTTTTGCTTGATGTTGGGACAGCCTATCAAGGAGTTTCTGCTGAGTCAGCAACACCGAAACTTGAGCATCTTCTAGCATAAAGTGCAAACGCTCAGTCGGATACTCAGGGTCAAGCGGCAAGTATGCCCCACCTGCCTTAAGAATACCTAGTAGTCCCACCACCATTTCTATTGAGCGTTCCACACAAATGCCCACCAGCATATCTGTGGACACTCCCAAAGACTTGAGGTAGTGCGCCAACTGGTTAGCACGACTATTAAGCTGCTGGTAAGTCAGTTGTTGGTCTTCAAAAACAACTGCCACTGCATCAGGTGTACGCTGAACCTGCTCTTCAAACAACTGATGGATACACAAATCTAGCGGATAATCTACCTGAGTATCAGTCCACTCTACTAATAGTTGATGTTGCTCAACTTCTGTTAACAGTGGCAGTTGAGAAATTCGTTCCTCT
>NZ_JBSGKF010000121.1:0-1901 GCF_054786515.1 Nostoc sp. UIC 10890 | reverse complement strand
CCTTGATGCTATAGGGAACTCCCATTGCCAAGGGGAGGATACTACCGAATTTGAGTCGCCTCCAACAGATCGCGTTACGCTACTCCACTGTGTAGAAATACTTCGCTCTGGTATTAAGCAGGGGGTGGACGCGATTAAAGGCATTCTCAAGCGATGGGTTGAGGATTTGCGCTGGGAGACGGTACTGGAACTTGAGGCGATCGCGGCGAGTGAACTGCGACTTGTGGAATCTCAAGTTCCTGAATTTTACACCTTGCTAAGTGAAGAGGTGTTGCCGATGGAGGGATAAGAAAGAGCGATCGCGTTAGCGCTAATAATGGGACAATTACTTATCAGAATCTTGCTTATAAGAAGACACGTTCCGATAAGTAAATGCATGAAACCCTTGAAAACAGTACCTCCTCTTCCTTAGCCCTTGCCTCTCCCGTTCCCCTGATCGAACACCCCGCCCAAGTCTACTTGGCGACGCTTTCCCCTGGTTCCCGTCCAGCTATGCGCCAAGCTTTAAATGCGATCGCGCGATTATTAACCAACTCAAGTTGTGATGCGATGACCCTGAACTGGGCAGCACTGCGCTACAAACATACGGCGGCAGTCCGCTCTGTGTTGAGCGAAAAATATGCACCAGCTTATGTCAACAAAGTGCTGTCTGCTTTGCGGCGAGTTTTAAAAGAAGCCTTGCGGTTAGAGATAATGGATGCTGTTGATTTTGCTCGTGCTGTAGACATTCCCAACGTTAAAGTCACCAAGCA
This sequence comes from Nostoc sp. UIC 10890, assembly GCF_054786515.1. Classification (NCBI taxonomy): domain Bacteria; kingdom Bacillati; phylum Cyanobacteriota; class Cyanophyceae; order Nostocales; family Nostocaceae; genus Nostoc; species Nostoc sp. UIC 10890. The sequence continues at coordinate 1,149 of NZ_JBSGKF010000121.1, read as the reverse complement.
ATTGCGGGGACGTGTCCTCACGGCAGAAGAAATCGCCCAATTAATGCAAACCTGTTTTGATGACCCTACCCCCACTGGTTACAGAGATGCTGCAATATTTGCAATACTCCGTGGATCTGGAGTCCGCCGCTCTGAAGCGGTGAATTTAGACTTGAGCGACTTTGACCTGAATACCGGGGCAATACAGGTGCGTGCTGGCAAAGGTGGCAAAGATCGGACTGTGTACTTACCCGAAAGTGGTCTAACTGTCGTCTCGGATTGGTTGTCGCTTCGAGGGTACGAGGCAGGCCCCTTGCTGTGCCATGTCAACAGAGGCTCAAGGATAGTGCGGCGAAGACTTACCTCTCAAGCAGTGCTATTTATTTTGCAAAAACGTGGCGCACAAGCCTTTGTTGCTAATTTCTCTGCTCATGATTTCCGGCGGACTTTCATTTCGGAGTTGCTCGATGCTGGTGAAGACATTTCTACAGTCCAAAGGTTAGCTGGACACGCAAACAGTGACCAGACTGCCAGATATGACCGTCGCGGTGAAGAAACTAAACGCCGTGCTGTCCAAAAGTTGACTATTCCAGGACAGAGGAAGAAATCTCCTCTACGCTGATGTAGTTTCTACACTTTTTCTACACGTTCCTGGCTCTGAAATGCGATCGCTCTTCTTTTCGGTTTAGTGATCTGTATGGGTATTTTCAGCAATTAGCGTCATCACTGAGGATATTTAATACTCAGTCTCTGGCGAAGAAGATTGATGCTGGAATTTCTACGGGGTGATGTCTATATTTATTTGCTCCCAGCGTAACCGCTATGAAGAGATGTTATCGCCAATGGTAGCCATTGGCGATAGCATCTCTTCATAAAAGGCATTGCTTGAGGAATGCGCTGAGGCATTTGGCGATGATACTATCAAGGTAATTCATCATGATGAATTACACGATTTAATAAGCGTGGCCAGTCCCAGTTTACCTAGATGACACGTGAACATGAGCAATACAGGGCGTAAAAAAAAGCTGGCATCTTTCAACTGTGACCAAAGGATTTGGGAGCAGTTTATCGCCCGTTGTAAGTCAAAAGAGACGACCGCAACAGCCACGCTGCTCGAATTTATCGAACTCTACTTAGACGATTCCCAAGATAAGGTTGATGCAATAAGTG
>NZ_JBSGKF010000120.1:0-1903 GCF_054786515.1 Nostoc sp. UIC 10890 | reverse complement strand
TACCCAGGGTTGCGTTAAGTGGTTGTCGTCATGGCTGATGCTGGCTATCAGTTGATTATCAGCGTAATATTCGTGATGGGAAAATGAGATTTCGACTATTCTGAAGGGTTCGGGAGCAACAGCTTGGGCTTGGGTTGCGATGTAGCTGTCGAGTTCGGCTTGGGCGAGGGCTTGGTTGTCAACTTTCTGAAGCTGGGTGGATTGATGGGTGATGATTGCGTTTACCCAGGTGTCAGTCGCTCTTTTGTCGCCAGTGGGTGTAACGCCGAGTTCGGCAGCTATTCTTTTGAGACGCGGGAGATTATAGCGGGAAAGGTCTTGCTGAGTGTATTTGGAATATGTCATGATATAGATTCCTTGAATGTAAGGACAAAGGGCAATCGCGCTAAGTTTTTCCAGGACTAGTGATTGCCCTCTGTTATTTATATGTTACCAACTAATAGTGGGTAATACAATAGATGGTAAGATAAGAGTTGGTTATGCGATAAACATTTACAATAAATACTATTAATAGATAGACTTCTGAGAGTGGGTTAGTCTATTTATATGAATTCAAATTATGGCTGTGGAAGTAAGACTTAAAGAAATTAGAAATGCCAGAGGGTTTTCGCAAAACGAACTAGCAAGACGACTAGAGATGTCATTGACTAATGTTCAAAAAATTGAATATGGACAAGCTAAGTCAATACCTTTAGATACGCTGGATAAGTTGTGCAAAATTTTACAATGCGAAGTTGGTGAGTTACTAGTTCGTGTACCGGACGATGATGAGGAAAACTCACAACTACCCACAAGTACAATTACTCCAGCCACGGAGCAAAATAGTCCTGTAGATGAGTCTAAATCTCAAAGCAACAAGAAAGCAAGAAAATCTGTCGGCAGTATAGTGTTGCCATTTGAAAAAAGGTCAGCATGAAAACTAAATAGAAATTTATTTAAAAAATAATTGTCAATCCATTAGCTACTGTACAGTTCATTGACTAGGACAAAGTAACTGCTGGTTCAACAGAGGTGATGTTAGCTAATACAGTTACATAATGGCAGAACTTAATTCCTGCTTAAACACTGGCAAATTAAAGGTGGAATGATGAACAAACCACCTCGTAAACGCAAAAAAGCCACCTCTGGCGCATCTGCCGATTCAGCTTCAGCAGCTAACTCTGCAAATGAAGATATCTCTGGTCAAGAAAATCCAGCGTTAGCAACAATCACCGTTACTGCTGTTGAAGTTCCAGAGTTAACTGAGCAGGAAATTAGTGATCGCTTGCATCTTGAACGGAAAGTAGAACGGGCGTTTTTTGAAGCGGGGAAGGCGCTGGCGGAATTACGCGACCGCAAATTGTACCGTTCAACTCACAAAACCTTTGAAGAATATTGCAAGCAAAGGTTTGGTTACACGCGGATAGCAGCCAGCTACAAGATTGCCGCAGCAACAGTCATGGACAATTTGTTAACCAATGGTTTACAAAAAGAGGAAATAGCTACGGATGAATTACAGACTCCAAAAATGTTAACCAATGGTTTACAAATTTTGCCAAATAATGAACGTCAAGTACGCCCTTTGGCTTCTTTAGAGCCAGAAGTACAAAGAGAAGCTTGGCAGAAGGCAGTGGAGGAAGCAGGTGGTAAAGTTCCAAGTGGTAGGATTGTGAAGAATGTTGTGCAGCGCATAATGGAGCGAACCAGAGTACCAAACACCTATCAGCTAGGCGAAATCTGTCAAATTCTTGCAAAAGATAACCCAGAACTCAGAGGTAAAGGTGGATGCTGGGGCATAGTCAACCATGTAGGCGAATTCAGTTGCACAGTCACAATGTGGGATGGAGAATACACCCTGAAAATTGACCACCTGAAGCCACTGAACTACCTGGAATCGGAATGTCAGCAGATGCATCAGATTAGC
>NZ_JBSGKF010000119.1:0-1906 GCF_054786515.1 Nostoc sp. UIC 10890 | reverse complement strand
ACCAGTTTTCGAGCAGCATAAATTGTTTTATTAACGCTTGCAAAACTCACGGAACAATTGCAGTCACGCGAATTTCAATCCGCATCGTGGGTAGTCCAAGCGCCGCGACTCCTACCTGTGTCCAGATTGGAGCGTGGTTGGGCATATAATGACGAAATAGCTTGGACATCACTTCGTTAACCTCCGGGGGGAACCCGCCAACATGGTAAGAATTAACGTGAACCACATGCTCCCAAACCGCACCAGCCGTCGCCAAGGTTCGCTCGACGTTCCGGAATGCCTGAGCAATCTCGTCTGCAAGCGATTCGGTAATTTGCAGATTGTCATCCCAGCCGCCTTGCCCTGATATCTCCACTCGATTGTCAATTTTTACCGCTTGCGAGTAATGCAATTGATTCAACAGATATTCCCCATAACCAGGGGTAACAAAAAACTTGGGCTTATTCATGGTGTTCCTTGTGTAGTACGTTTGACTCTATCTCGCGTTGCTGAAACGAGTTTGTTTCAGGATCATCCGATTTAGACCCTAATGTTCAGAATTCACTTGCCATGTAATCACAATGAGTTCTACAAACGGTAAGACAACTATTAGCCGCGAAAACGCTCCTAAAATGGCTTCCATCGTCCAGTTCTGACTCTGAACCTCCCAGATCATCCCAACAATGTTCACTCCAATCACCAACCAGGGTAGAATTACCGCTGAATTCCGTCTGCGATAGAAGCGGATCGTCCTCTCGCGCCAAAATGGGAAGGTGCTGAGGAGACAAAAAATGTAGGAGGTTCCTGCACTGATGAACAAGCTTCTTTGAAGACCCGAAGGCAGGTTTGGGTCTCCAAGTGCGATCGCACTCAGGCAAACTCCGAGCGCGAGGTACAGGAAAGTAAACAAGGTAAATCGTTTCATTATTTCTTCTCCGGTGAAGCTTATTCTCTGTACCACACACGCACACATTGAAAGCAATTGACTGTAACGCCCTGGCTGATCATCACTGGGTAGACCCCATTACTGACTGTCACGCCGTAGACACCATCACTTGTGCTTTTCAAGCTATCTGGTAAAACAACGGTTTCAACATTGATCACCTGTATCGTTGTATTTTCAATCCACTGATTGACCTCACTCACAACCTCAGAGAAGGATTCATAATCGGAAGCTCCGCCGAAGGGTCCCCGTTCAGTAATCCGAGGCGCAAAATCTTTGCACTGAATCATTTGATTTACTACCTTAAAACTGTAGAGTTGAGCATCAATTCAAGTAGTGGGAATCGCCCACCATTTTTAAAACCTTTCACGGTAAAGCTTTGTGGGCAGTGCTAGCCCTACGATATCTATTCCAAAACTTAAGCCAACCTTGCCAGCAAAAGACTAAGAGCAAAGGAAAAGGCATGAACGCTGATATGGGCTAACATTGCAGCCTCTAGCGAATATTGCCAAAAGAGCCAGCCAAAAGCAATGCCAGCAATCCCATTCAGTAACAACGCCCGAATAATCACAACTGAAGTGAGTGGAACGATCGCGGCAGTCGCTGGCAGGTGTAGTAGTCCAAATACCAACGCGGCTAGAACGATCGCACCCTGGTAAATCCCTTGACTTGGCAACGTAACGCCTTGTTTTAGCCCTTTCCACGCGATCCAAACAAGCAGCGACATTAAACCCCAGCGCATCAAAATTTCCTCAGTGATGCCGCCATAGAACATTGCTGTGAGCAAATTCAACCAACTTGGCTCTGTATTATTTGCTGCCCGTAGCGCTTCAGGTAGGACAGGTTGCATTAACTGATCGAGCAACAAGAGAACGATCGCCGTCGCTGCACCTACACCCAAGCTCCACTTCATCTCAACGGCAAAAGATGAAGACTTAGCGATGTGAAACACCCAATGATCAATCAAATGGGAGCTTAATCCAA
>NZ_JBSGKF010000118.1:0-1910 GCF_054786515.1 Nostoc sp. UIC 10890 | reverse complement strand
AATAATCAGATGTCTTAAAATTACTTGCAAAAGCATCAACTAAGGTAACTGGATAAATAAAATTGATATTATGATTTTTTTCAATTGGTTGCTCTGCAATAAAATCTGCAACATCTTTTTGCACAAATTGAATTGCTGTCCGTCCCTGAGTAAAATTTAAATTACAAAGTAAGTAAGAAGTTAATGGATGTAACGGGAAACAGCCTAAAGTAATTCTGCTGAAAAAATTTTGTGGCTCCCAGTTACGACTTTGATAATAGTTCGTTGTACGATTTTGATAGATTTCTGTGTTTAGTGCAGTTAATGTATCGCGCCATTTTTGATAAAACTGTTGCCAAGCAGAGCTTTTTTCTTGCTGGAGTAATAAATTATTAAGTACTAATTCTAAGCTAGCAGCAGGTTCGTAGGTTGTGGGGAGTAATTCGATGCGGGAAACTAATCTGTTATAGTCTTCTAAATGCTTGAGCGGAGTTACTCTTTTCGGGCTTCTTTGACTAAAGCACAGAAGAGCTATTTTACCTTTAAACTTCTCACAAATATTTGTAATTCCTTGTAATGTTGTACTGCCTGCGCGCACAGGGTCATTTGCCCAAAGTTGTAGATAATTATATAATTCATCAAATAGAATTAATACACCCTGAAACCGACTATTTTTACCGATACAAAGTTTAGTAATTACATTAGAAAGTATTTCTTCAACATCGATATCAACACCAAAATCAAGCGGTAAACCCGTACCAGTTAATTGACGGCTAATTTCTTTAACACGAGAAATAATTTGATAGTTATCTTCGCGTAACAGATCCATAACTGTATTTAAGTCGCCTTCTGGATTTCCTTGCGCTTGTAAATAAGCTTCAGCTGCTTGACGTTGTTGTGTATTAAGATTCTCAAGATACTGGAGGGGTGCTTGACAAATTTTTTGACCAAGAGATTCTGTAATTCCTTCAGATTCTACTGCTTTTCGCAAAGCTTGGAGAAAATGTTTTTTTAAGTCTATAGGTTTGTCACCGCTAAGACAGATAACTAGGTTTTTACCTTGCCGTTTGTAAAGCTTTAAATTTTCTAAAATATAATGATTGCTAGGAGTAGAGTTTTCGATTTGTTGTATAATTCCATCTACTTCAGGACTGTTAAATGGTTTCTGAAAAAAGTTAGCGATCGCTAGCGCAAAGTGCGATTTACCTTTACCATAATCTTGCACCATCAGGTGAATATTTGGTTCGTTAGGACTATGAAAACTTTGCCGCACAGCATATAGTACCCCCACTGTAGAAGTTTTCAGTTTCTTGGGGTCAGAGTCAAAGTTAAATACAAAACCCTGACATAAACGCAAATTTGCATCAGGATCATCCATAAGATCAAAGCTAACAGCATTAGCTACTAGTGCTGCTTTATTTATCGTAACTAGTTCATTGAAGAGAAGCATGAATAACCAACCCTGTAAACTTATAGAATGGATGATTTATATGCGTTGAATTCGGCTTTCATCCCAATTGGGAGGAGCTAATTTATTCGGTAGTAAAATCCACAGAATTCCTTCCAAATGTCTTGTATTAAAAAGATTTTGCCAGAACAAAGTAATTGGGCTTTCTGGTTGTACGCACATATATGTAATTAGCCGATCAAGGTCTTGAAGAATGACTAAGGGCTTGTTCGTTTCTCTACAAATCGTTTTAATACTATTTAATTCTCGGTCAAGCCGCAGATGTAATGCTAAAAAAGAGCTATTTTGACCTGCAATTCGCTTCAGCAGATGGGTGCGGTAGCTAATGCATTCAGCATTCTCAAGGTAAGCAAGTTGTCGCAGTTCCAAATCGTTAGGCGTATCCCATAGCAAAATATGGGGCCGATCGCTTGGTTTGGCTTCTCTAAGTCGCAAATCTCTAATAGTCATAGGCTTTCTCCAA
>NZ_JBSGKF010000117.1:0-1911 GCF_054786515.1 Nostoc sp. UIC 10890 | reverse complement strand
TGTGCGAGAAGCGGTGAGATATTCTCGAAGTTTATCTGTGCTTATGTTTAATGAGGCAGCAATTTCTTCAGCAGTGGCATGGCGGCCGAGTTTTAGAAAACTTTCTCGCTGCACCTTCTTAATTTTATTAAGGATTTCGGTTAGATGAACAGGCAATCTAATAGTGCGGGATTGTTCTGCGATCGCGCGCGTGATTTCCTGACGAATCCACCAGTATGCGTAAGTAGATAATTTATAGCCCCGGTTCGGGTCAAACTTTTCTATGCCCCTTTGTAAACCGATTGCTCCTTCTTGGATCAAATCTAAGAATTCTAAATTGCGGTTTTGGTATTTCTTGGCAACAGAAACTACCAGCCGCAAGTTTGCTGTCACCATTTTCTGTTTAGCTTTTTGACCAAGGTGTAGCGCTGCTCGGATTTGTGTTTCAGTTTTTTCAACAGCATTAGCTAATTCTGTCATTGTTGGTTCGCGGTCTAGCTGTTGAGTGAGTTCATTTTTAGATTGCTCAATAGCAATCATTTGTTGTACCTGTCTACCATAAGCAATTTCTTCGTCTGGTTTTAATAAAGGATACTGACTAATTTCTTGCAAATAGACGCGAACCATGTCGGAACTGAGGCTGGACATACAAACTCAACACTTTTTTAAACCAGGGAATTTAAAAGTATAAATCAAATAGCTCAATAAAGTTTTCTATTTTTAACAATGCTGGACTGCATGAAGCAACCTCTGCTGTAACCGTGTGTAGCGCTGTTGGTCGTCGGTAGAGCGCACCGCCAGAGATATCGCTTTTTTTGCTCCAACCACGATCGCTAACTTCTTGGCACGGGTCAGCCCGGTGTAAAACAGGTTCCGGGTCAACATCATATAGTGCTGCATATAGATTGGCAAAATCACCACCGGATATTCTGAGCCTTGGCTTTTATGAATCGAAATGCTCCAGGCAAGGGCAATTTCATTCAGGTCAGCGTAATCGTAAACCACAGTCCGCTCACCATACAGTACTGTAACTTCCTGCTCTACAGTATCAATGGTGAGGATTATTCCCAAGTCGCCGTTGAAGACTTCGCGGTTGTAATCATTGGTCAACTGGATAATGCGATCGCCCTCACGCAATAAATTCCCACCTCTGTTAATCTCCACCTTGTCGGGGCTGGGTGGGTTGATCAACTGCTGCAATACGGTATTTAGATTGCGAGTCCCAACTACTCCTCGTGTCATCGGGCAAAGGACTTGGACATCAGTAGCTGGATTAAAACCTAAGCGGGGAATGAAATCAGTGATGAGTTCACAGATAGCTTGTACTCCATGTTCCGGCTGATGACCCCCGCCGTGCCATAGACAATCAGACACAGGATTATCCGAAATTGGCTCTATTGTCGGATACTGCCCTCTATTAATTTGGTGAGCAGCAGTAATAATTGCACTGGTTTGGGCTTGGCGAAATACCTGGGTCAACCGCACCACGGGAACTTGTCCCGAATTAATCAGGTCAGACAGTATTTGACCTGGCCCCACAGATGGCAACTGGTCAATGTCACCCACCAATAATAGTAAAGCCCCAGCCAATACAGCTTTCACCAAAGAGTAAGCCAGAAACAAGTCAAGCATCGATGCTTCGTCAGCAATAATTGCTGTGTGGGGTAAAGGATTTTCGCTATCGCACTTGAAACCCCTTGAGCGCGGGTCAAATTCTAACAAGCGATGAATAGTTTTAGCTTCAAGTCCAGTCATTTCACCTAAGCGTTGAGCAGCCCGTCCAGTGGGTGCAGCCAGGGCAATAGATTTACCCATTGCTTTCCACAGGCTGACAATGGTGTGAGTTGTGAAGGTCTTTCCAACCCCAGGGCCACCAGTCAAAATCATGATTTTGGAGTAGGCTGCTGTTTCTACAGCTTGGCGTTGCTGTTG
>NZ_JBSGKF010000116.1:0-1913 GCF_054786515.1 Nostoc sp. UIC 10890 | reverse complement strand
TTTTTTGACTCAAATTTTAGTTAGGCTCTCTCCCCTCCGCTATCCTAATTAAGCGCATTAGAGTTTCCTCCTCTCTTGGCTAGACTCCAACAAGTGATAAAAATATTGCTGCTTTTACAAACTCGGATTCATTCTCTTGTATCCACACACGTAACCTAGCTTTATTGCTGCTCGTTAATTTCTGATGTAATAGTCCTTCTCTAAAACTTAAATCTAGCTCGTCAATTTTGTCATAAACCGGATCTATAAGAGGAAAAAAATTTAGCTCGATTGCTCCTAGCTCATTAACAGCAGCTCTGGTTTTAGATTTGTCGTATCTGGTGAAACCATCTTCGCCCCAGTACAAATTTTTCACCACTACGTAATCAACTTGATTGCCGCAAGATTCTATTAGCTGTTTAAGTCGGATGATGCTGTCTTTAACACGACCTAGCACCCATACCATAGTGATGCGATAACCAAGACGTGCCGATTCAATATCTTGAACAAAATCCTTAAAATATTCCCCAACTCCAGGTGGCAAATCCACTAGTGATACAACAGGAGCTAATGTCGATAAATCATTTAAGAAAACTTCATTGACAGCCCGTTGATTGAATTTGAGCGTTTTGACCCCACCAGTCACATTATAGTTATAGTGTCTCCAGAGTTGTGGATTGCTAGAGTCGCAATCATAAGCAGTAACTAGTATATTATTTGCTAAGTACATATCTAAGAGAAACCGAGCCACAGTACTCTTACCTGTGCCTCCCTTATCTCCAGTACACAGGACTATTCTCTTATTGAACGCTGCCCCCTCGACTGAAAGACTGCTTTTTTTAGTCATCATCAATTCAGTTTATAATTCTTCGTTACTATAAAGTTTTGGCTCAAAGGTATAGTTATTTATTTCAGAGGAGGATTTTGATTGTGCCGATTGCTGCTGCGCTGCTGACTGTTTATTTTTTGTCTTGCCCAGAGTACTAGTTACAGGTATTGACTTAGTTTCACTACTAGCTTGAACAGGCGCAGTATTTAGCACTGTTGGCTGATTCAGAGTAGCAGCAATACTTGATGATGTACTGCTGTTGTCACTTGACGAAGTTTTTTGACGGCGACGAGTATTTTTCTTCACCTCACCCAATAAATACTTGATTCGTCCCCCACTCAAGTTAATGCCTAGCCCTTTCAACATCTCTGACACTTCATCATAACTATAGCCATACTTATCAGAGGTCAGTTTTTCGATATATCGCCTCATCTTGCGAACAGCTTCTCTGTCTGAGATGTCCTCTCGCTCTTTCGGCTTCTGCTCCTTCAGCAGATTGATGGCTTTATCAATCTTGCCCTTCGTAATAACTTCTGAATTCTGATGTTCACTCATGGTTATCTTGTGAATCCCGATTAACTGATAATTATCGGCTATTTGAAATAAGTTTCCCCAATTTATTTTCAAAATGCTAAAAAAAATTGACGATTGCGGCTACGCCGAATTACCTTTTAGTATTACGGCTACGCCTTATATTTTTTAGTGTGGCAGCTTCGCTGGTATTCTTATCCAAACTAATGCTAAAAAATCTGCCTATTACAGCTACGCCGAATCTAGAATTTTACTTAAAACAGCTACGCTGAATTATTTTTTAGTATTGTGGCTACGCCGGACTATTATATTGTGTGGCAGCTTCGCTGAATCAGAGAATTTTCATATAGCAGCTACGCCGTTTTTATCGACTCTATGGTGGCTACGCCGAACCAGAATTTACCGACTACTTTATTTTTTCCTATTGCGGCTACGCCGTTGCTATCCTCCTCTGTAGGTTGTAGGATGGTCAGCAGCACGGCTACGCCGAAAGTACTCTCGCCCTCAGCCTCTCGCTGTGTCCTCCGTACATACGTAGCACTCGATACCTCGCCCACCCCGTAAATGGGCTAGA
>NZ_JBSGKF010000115.1:0-1927 GCF_054786515.1 Nostoc sp. UIC 10890 | reverse complement strand
TCTTTTGGGGCCAATTATTAGCACCGATCTCTTTGCTGGTTTAGTGCGGACAACAATGCATCTGGATTTAGATGATTTGATTGAACCGGAAATACCACAAACCTTTAAACCACATGGCCCACACCAATTTTCATATCCTAACCAGGAGGGCGATTCTGTAGTAGCACCCGTTGAGAAAGCGAGTGTTTTGGCAATGCTCGATGAGGTGACAACTTTAGAAGATGTTCGCAATTTGGCATCAGATGAGGATGTTCAAAAATGGCAGAGCGCGATCGCTAACCATCTGATAAATGTCAAAGATGAGATTTCTTTAGTTAAACTGCAACGTGCGTTGCAAATGCCGATGGTAGAAGTATGGTTGGGATTATTGCTGGGTGGGTTTACATTAGAACAGCGTGGTGATTTTTATCACAACCACAATGTCTGGGTGAAAAGCTCTCCTTCCTACTACCAATAACAATACATTCGCCATATAGGAGTGACAATAGTTTCAGTCAGATTATTACAATTACGCCAACTTAGTCGCAGCAATCCTCAACTCTTGGCACAAGAGTACGTGCCTTCAACAGTTATCAGTTATCAGTTAAAAATTGTAAGTCAATTGGGAGTCAGAGTCCCCCACTTCTAAAAAGTGGTGTGTTTCAGTCGTAGTCAAATCCTAACTGTTACTGTGATAACTGATAACTGTTGACTATTCACTGATTTAATGATGTTAAAGGTGTTAGTTGCTCGTCTTAGGTTGACAAGTTGCGAGCTGATTCTGGGTGAATTCTTTTTAGCGATCGCTCGTTTGGGTGGTTTTCTTGGTCGCAAGTCCGATGGTCTAACTGGTTGGCAGACCTTATGGTGAGGTTAGTTGCGATTACAGGATATGTGTTGGACTGCCGATTTTATCACCCAGTCACTCTAAAAGATGTTGGTAATGACAAGCCTTAGCTTTTGAAAATGATGTCATACAATGACAGCAAAATTTCCACCACAATCAGAATTACCACATACCACTCCACTCGCTGGCTACTGCTATGCTGCATGAACTCCAGTACTGTTTGTGCGGTTTGGGTAATTAGCTCTAGTTTGCGTTCTAGGGCATAGTGACGCTCACGGATTTCGTATTCATCCTCCAAGCGCAGATATAAGTTTTCTAGCTGTGGAGATTCCCAGAGCAACTCTGGCTTATCGATAATTTCTACTCGACCCACAATCTTATGTTGAACTAATAGGGTAGTCCCAAGTTGACGCAGTAATTCCCGGCTCTGGCGTCTTCCCCTGTTTTCACGCTGGAGACTAGCTGCAAACGGTTCAATTTGATCAAATACAGTCGCTAGGCTGGTTTCATAGTGAGACAGTACAACACTCTTGGCGAGAATATCAGCCACTATCTGCAAGCGTTCTATGCTAAATTCATGCAGCAAAATTTTTCCTTCCTTAGCTCGTTCACTCTCTGCAACTTTGAGATGAACTTCCACTTCTTCTGTTTCCGGATCGGCAAAAGTGCCACTAACTTGAGAGGATAGTTTGGTTAAGAAGGCTATCTTTTCCACAGGCTCAAGGTTAAACAGCACAACTGCACCATAGTTCAGTAATACCGCACAGCCGTGTTTACCAACTGAAACCATTAGCGGCATAGTCGCCAAGCAAACGTAATTCTTCAATGTTTGTAAGTTAATATCCTCACCAAGGAATAGGGCCTGTACTCTAAAATTATCTCTGTCATTAAAAAGGAATTTTTGCATTGTCACCCTCTCACTTTTCGGGTTGCCCCCATCCGATGGTATGTCTCTCGTAAATAGCCCAAAACATGATACATATTGGTTATGAATAAAACAGCTTCACCTTTGGGTGTTCAAACTTACTCCCAAGGTAAAATCACAATTGACCTGGAACCATGCATCTATGAGCAATTACAGAAACAATCTGTCAGCCCTTC
>NZ_JBSGKF010000114.1:0-1931 GCF_054786515.1 Nostoc sp. UIC 10890 | reverse complement strand
CAACACCACATTCAAGCAGTTTAAGCAACTATTTGACGATGAATTAGTAGGGTATTTGACCCGAAAAAATCAAACCTCAGAACACTTAGCTCTTAATGCTATTTCTGACTACGTTGCTCAAGAAACTGTAGCAAATCATGAGACTGTATCAGCGCTCTCAAAACTAACAAAATTGCTAGGGGTAAGCCAATCTCAAACTTATATCGAATTTACTAATGCTTTACAAAAGATGCTTGACTTGACTAAAAAATGGGGAGATCATCAAAATCATTCTCAAGGAAATGTTCAATCCCTCTCAATAGAAGTAGAAACTGAGTTATTAATAGAGTCAGTTAAATTGCACATTCAACAAATAATTCCGGGTTTAGATATTGAAAGATTGGCTGCTTTAGTTATGGAAGTAGGAAAATATGTCAAAGGTGAAAAGGTAACAGGAGCAAAAGTCAGCGAGTTATTTACGAATGTTACAACTGATGCCAAAGCTTTGACTTTTGAGCAGAAAATCAACATCGTTAGGCAACTGATTAGAGATGACAAACCATCGATTATGAAAAGATTGGGAATCAACTCGCCATCGCCAAATGACAACGAAGAGCATCTACGGTTCCGGCGCTAACTTATCAGTTCACTGATTTAAGTGGTATTGTTATCCCTATTATCTTCAACTGCTTACCTAAAACAAAATTTACTAGTTTCTGACCGCTCACTAAGATTATTTTGTTGGAGCGACGAATCAACTCTTTTGATAACCGTCCAGTTATGCCACTATGCACTAAGAATCCACCACTAGCTCTTTCGTGTTCAATACAGTACAGAAAATCTTTTATGTGTTCTGCATTAATGTGATTAGTGTAGCGTTTAACCTGGATTACATAGAGCTTTCCCAAAATTAATACGCGACCGTCTATACCGCCGTCACCAGTGTACCGAAAGTTGCGTTGGATTTGCCAGCCCTGTTCAAGGCAGCAAGTAAGTACCAACTCTTCAAAAACGTAAGGTGATATCCTACGCAGTGTGGCAATTACTACTGGTAATTTAACAATGGGAGTTATGCTCCGAAGCCGTTGCAGCACTGGAGAGGCGTACTGAATATTTGCCTGCTTTTTAAGCTTTTTAGCTAATCTAACCCTTCGCGTTGTTGCTTTGCTTAGTGGTAACTGCTTTTTAAAATTTTTAGCTAAGAGAGCCTTTTGTGTCGGTGTTGGGCTTTGTTGTACAAAATTTTGAGGTGAAATTGACGACGCTTTTGTACTCTTGGCTGGTAATTGGTCAGGTTTAAAATCTTGGGAGCGATACTTTGGCTCAGGAAGAGGAGGTGGAAAAAAACCAAACAGCCAACCTAGAAAAATTATCCCACCCAGTCCAAACAATAAAGCAATAGTAAGCATTTTCACCACCTTGGAGGAGCCTCTTATCCCAATACGGTTCGGTTAAAGGGGAAAGGTTTTAAATACATCCTTTACCCCTTACCCGAATGGCACGCTTGTTAAGCTGAAGGGTATGCAGCATAAGGATGCTCCAAAAGCAGGGGTGCAGAGGGGCAGAGGGGAAAGAACTTGTACAATAACTCTCCTCTGCTCCCACTAGCGAACCTGCACAAGCACAGGCTTTGAGCATCGGTGAGAAATCCGGGTTATCTGTGCATACCTCTAGATTGTGATTCTTGTTGAGAATCCTGCTGAATTTGATGATGCATATCAACAACAGATTGAACCTTACCAAGTGCCTGTAACTGTTGGTCACTAACGTTAGGTGATAAAACTCCGTCAGTGAGAACAGCATCGCCGTTTTTGGCACGAACGATTACATTCTCGCCAAGGCGTTCAAAATCAAAACTTGTACTCTTAAAACTTTTAGAACCATCAGGGTTATCTTTGCCCAAGATATTCAACAGGGCTTTGACACTTTGCTCAATTGCCTGACCTTTGACA
>NZ_JBSGKF010000113.1:0-1984 GCF_054786515.1 Nostoc sp. UIC 10890 | reverse complement strand
GATATTTTTTCAACTTATTGACAAACCTGATACTAATCCCAATATCTATACATTTATTGCACATAGCAGCGTAGGCATTTGGCGTAGGCGTAGCCCGCCCTTAGAAGATGTTTGAAAAGTTTTGGGCGACTGGAAATCGCGGCTACACAAGCAAAGTCCGCCTGCGCGGACTAACACAAAATCAAACTCTTTAACCCACGTAGGTGGGTTTTGTCTGTGTAGCCGTGACTTCTAGTCGCCAAGTAACTTTTCAAACATCCTCTTAGACATCGCTTACCATCTGCCATAGCCAATCGTAAATTGTTATGCTATATTAAGCGTAGTCGTTATGAGTTTATATATTGTCATGACTAACCCAACTGTAGAAAACTTGGTAATTATCGGTTCTGGGCCAGCAGGCTACACAGCCGCCATATATGCCGGACGCGCTAACTTGAAACCCGTTGTATTTGAAGGTTTCCAAGCCGGTGGTTTACCTGGTGGGCAATTAATGACAACGACGGAAGTTGAGAATTTTCCGGGATTTCCTAAAGGAATTACTGGGCCGGAACTGATGGATCAGATGAAGGCGCAGGCGGAGCGCTGGGGGGCTGAACTATATACTGAAGATGTTATATCAGTTGACCTGAGTCAGCGTCCATTTACAGTGCGATCGCAAGAAAGGGAAATAAAAACCAACAGTATCGTCATTGCTACTGGTGCAACTGCAAAGCGTTTAGGTTTACCCAGCGAACATGAATTCTGGAGTCGGGGTATCTCCGCTTGTGCAATTTGCGATGGTGCAACACCAATTTTCCACGGTGCAGAATTGGCTGTAATTGGTGCTGGCGACTCGGCGGCGGAAGAGTCAATTTACCTCACCAAATATGGTTCCAAGGTAAATATGTTGGTACGCACCGATAAAATGCGGGCTTCTAAAGCCATGCAAGACAGGGTTTTGAGCAACCCGAAAATCCAGGTGCATTGGAACACAGAAGCCGTAGATATCTTCGGTAACAGTCGCATGGAAGGGGTGAAAATCCGCAATACTAAAACTGGTGAAGAGAGCCAACTGCACGCTAAGGGTTTATTCTACGCCGTTGGTCATACTCCCAATACCTCTTTATTTAAAGGGCAATTAGAACTGGATGAGGTGGGTTACGTTGTCACCAAGCACGGTACTGTGGAAACCAGTGTAGAAGGGGTTTTTGCCGCTGGCGACGTCCAAGATCATGAGTTTCGGCAAGCAATTACGGCTGCGGGTACTGGTTGTATGGCGGCGATGTTGGCAGAACGTTGGTTGTCATCTAGTGGCTTGATTCAAGAATTCCATCAACAGCTAGAAACAGCAGACAATGAATTAGAACATCAGCCAGCCAAAAAGACTGAAGCTGAGGAAGAAGCTGGATTTAATTTGGATGGAACACGTCATGAGGGAGGTTATGCTTTACGGAAATTGTTCCATGAAAGCGATCGCTTACTCCTTGTTAAGTACGTCTCTCCTGGTTGTGGCCCTTGTCATACCCTGAAGCCAATTTTAAATAAAGTGGTGGATGAATTTGACAGTAAAATTCACTTTGTGGAAATTGACATCGATCAAGACCGAGATATTGCTGAAAATGCTGGTGTGACAGGAACGCCAACAGTTCAATTGTTCAAAAATAAGGAACTGGTGAAAGAAGTCAAAGGTGTGAAGCAAAAGAGCGAATACCGCCAGCTGATTGAAAGTAATCTTTGAGATATTAGGAATTGGGCAGTTCCCAATATCCAATACCTGCCATAGCCCAATACGCTTGGGTTATAGGTTCTTGGTGTAGATAATTGTTATTTTAAGACGCGATAAATCGCGTCTCTACATCAGGGTTTTGTTGCTCATTCTGAACTGTATTGCGCCATAGCCGATAACTTTAACAGCTCATTCTTTGCATCTTGAGACAGGTGCAAAGGATGATTCTAACTCAGAAATTGAGCTAATTAATATCAATTATCTTGATGATGATCACTT
>NZ_JBSGKF010000112.1:0-2027 GCF_054786515.1 Nostoc sp. UIC 10890 | reverse complement strand
CAAAGCCAGAGGGAGAGTTGCAACGCCTCACTACATTGAAAAATCACAAACATTTGGAGTTAATCATGGATATCCAAGCTACTCTCACGCTGACGATCCAAGCAGTCGTTATCAGCTTTGTTGCGCTGATGGTTTTCGATTTCATGGATAGTTTGTGGGTTGTACCCTTACCGCCATTCGGATGGCAACCACCAGTTATTGAACAGCCCACAGTTTCCGCAACTTCCCTACAACCTACTCCACACCAGGAAATCCAAGAAGCCACTCCAAGCGCGATCGCATTTGAGAAAATTTCTGACCCCTGGACTCTAGAACCACAATCTCCTCACCATTCTGTTCCCACGCCATTCTTTATAATCCCTTTTCCCAGACTCCGACTACTCCCACCTGCCAAAGTACAACCGAGCAAACCTAAGCGGGCTAAAGCAAAATCGTTGAGGGGGCGACAATAATTGTCAAAGTCTGACAGGTAAAGGGCTTGAAGCAAAAGACCCTCTCAAAAAAATGCAGCTTATTGACAATAAACTGTGCAGCTATTAAACACCTATTCGCAGGGTACAGTTTGATGGTAAAAAAGAACGGTCTCGTCAATTCAACAAGACCGTCACCATAATGTTGCCCTCATTTTATCAAACGTTCCTCGAAAAATATCTAAATCAATCACAGTTAATCACTTTAAAATTGTTGGTGTGGTTGTTACAAAATCAAAAACAAGTCAGATTGGAAAGGCTAGCTGCAACGCTACCTTTACCCATACAGCAAAATAGTCGGAGGCGACACTTACAAAGATTCCTAACGCTAAATGCTTTGAGTGTAGTGTTGCTGTGGTTTCCCATCATTGAAGAGATACTTGGTAAGCAAATCAAAGCTGGCTCACAAGTAATTATTGCACTAGATAGAACGCAATGGAAAGAAAATAATGTGTTAATGGTGAGTGTAATTTACCAAAAACGAGCATGGCCAATATATTGGTGCTTGTTAGAGAAAGATGGTTGCAGTAACCTCACTGAACAACAAAAAGTATTACGCCCAGTAATTCGCTTATTAAAAAATTACAAAATAGTGATTATTGGCGATAGAGAGTTTCATAGTATAGAATTAGCCGAGTGGTTACACAGAAAGAATCTCAGATTTGTATTTCGTCAAAAAAAGGACACAACTTTCCGAGAGAAAAGACAAAAATTTCAGCCTTTAAGTAGCATTGATATTTATCCAGGAATCCGCCAGTTTTATTTAGGTATCAATTTGACTCAAAAACGAGGCTTTGGCAGATTTAATTTAGCAATATATTGGAAACGAAAATATCGCAATAAACAAGAACCATCACCTTGGTATTTATTAACTAATCTGCCTGATTTAGAGACTGCTGTCAAAATCTACGGAGCGCGTTTTGGTATTGAAGCTATGTTCCGTGATTGTAAAACAGGTGGTTATAATCTCGAAGGTTCTAAAGCTAATCCTGATAGACTTGTGCGTTTAATTCTCTTAATTGCTTTAGCCATGACTAGTGCTTGGTTATATGGACAAAGAACTAAATTGCAAAACCAAGAATCTTACATTTGCCGCACTCAAGAAAAAAGTCGAACCTCTAAACGACACAGTAATTTTTGGATAGGTTTATATGGTCAAAATTGGATAGTCGCTTGGAATGAATGTCTTGCATGGGTTGAGGAACTGGTAGCTTCCATTCGCAATAAGCAGAGCTTTTATCTCAGGGGTTTAAGGGCTATGAAGCTTATACAGAAAACACTTTAGCTCGCTTGTCGCCCCCTGAAGCAAAATCGTCCACGTCTAAGAAATACGCCTCAACTAGTACTAAGCGCCAGTCCACCAAGCCACGCAAGATAACTGGAAAGTACCAAAAAAATTATAGTTAACCCGTCCCCACGGTCAAACGGCTACGCCAAAGCGAAAGTGATGTATTCATATATATAGATATGGTCAGCCTTATAGCCACGCAAGGAACTCTGTTTGACCTAGAAACAGTTCTGGATTATGGGCAATCAATCCTCAACGTTGCTCAAGAA
>NZ_JBSGKF010000111.1:0-2092 GCF_054786515.1 Nostoc sp. UIC 10890 | reverse complement strand
GAGAATACTTCATGGCACCTGGATACCAAACGAGGAAACTGACTTTATTCAGTCAGGGTCTTTTTACTTGTGGGTAGAAACTCAGTTATCCCAAAAAAGTCACACCAATAGTCAACAAATTCATACTGGACATTTGGTTAAATCCGAATTAATCGCCTTTTTAGTACAGGAATTGGGAATTAAAGAAGACAATACTCAATTTGCCCAACGCATATCTCCTAAATACTTTGCCTTACCAACCACCAATAATCAGCCCTTACCTTCACCAGAATTAACCAAGTATTTAGAAATTGAGTTGACTGACAGCTATGAAGAATTCCAGTACTGGCAGGTAGATTGTTATGAAACAGTAGTATCTACCAAAAGTGGAATAGCACTTAATATTATCAAACTACTTAAAGATATCCATTTTTTAGCAATATATAATGCGGAAAAGTTTCAAATTGGTTCAGATTTATTATTTTGGTATCATTACACTCAAAGTTTTCAAC
This sequence comes from Nostoc sp. UIC 10890, assembly GCF_054786515.1. NCBI lineage: Bacteria > Bacillati > Cyanobacteriota > Cyanophyceae > Nostocales > Nostocaceae > Nostoc > Nostoc sp. UIC 10890. Next base: position 1,601 of record NZ_JBSGKF010000111.1, on the reverse strand, counting down.
AAGTAATCCTCAAAGACCAATTTATTCCCGCACTAAAATATCGACAGTTATCATCGGAAAATCCGAAGAAAAAAGGCAAAAGCAAGACTGCTAAAGCAGCATTTGAAATTTATGCCACCTGGGAAATTATTTCCGAACAATATGAAGCAAATATTCTGAAATATATTGACTATATGCCACTAATATGTGTGGCAGGTAAAGCAACAGTTAGCTATCCTATTGAGTTTTTTGATCAAGAAACACTATTGCGTCACTTTTCCGAATATGTACTTGATGATTTAGTGACTCACACCCCATCAACAGCTGCTTTTGACAAACAAATTTCTGATTCTCTAATTGAATCTTGCTTTTATCCTCGTCAGCATAATCCACTAACAACAAATACTGCCCTTGAGGAATATCGGCAATGGTTGGTGTGGAAAACCAAAATAACCCGCACTCAAGCTGATTCACCTTTTCATCTATGCTTCCAGTTACATTCTCCCGATCATGAACAAATAGACAATTGGCAAATTCAATTTCTAGTAGCGAGTAAACAAGATCCATCCTTGAAGTTAGCGTTAGCAGACTACTGGACAATGAATCAATTTTCCAAAACTGCTGTACATAAAGATTTTGGTAAAGATTTTGATACAAATTTACTGCTGAATCTGGGGTATGCAGCCAGGATGTATCCCAAACTCTGGCTTGGGTTGGAGACAGATAAGCCAACAGCAATGCAAATTACCTTAGATGAAGCATTTGACTTCCTTACTGAAAGTGCTTGGGTACTGGAAGACTCAGGATTCAAAGTAATTGTACCTGCTTGGTATACTCCGGCAGGTCGTCGCCGTGCCAAAATTCGCCTCAAAGCATCGGGTAGTAAACTTGCTGCAACGAAAGGGGAAACAAAAAGCTATTTTGGCTTAGAGTCACTGGTGGAGTATCAGTATGAGTTGGCAATTGGGGAGCAAACTGTCACACCTATTGAATGGGAACAACTGATTAATGCTAAAACTCCCCTAGTGCATTTTCGCGGTCAATGGATGGAATTAGACCGGGATAAAATGCAGCAGTTACTCGAATTTTGGCAGTCCCACGGTAACGAACAACCCCAGATGACCTTACTGGAGTTTCTACAACGCAGTGCTGAATTGGGGTCAGAATGGGAAATTGAACATGACGAAGCTTTGTCAGAGATGATAGCAAAGCTACAAGATAAAAGTCGCCTAGAGCCAATTTCTGAACTTGATAATCTGCAAGGCACGCTCCGAGAATATCAAAAGCGTGGTGTTTCCTGGCTACAATATCTAGAAAACTTGGGATTAAATGGCTGTTTGGCGGACGATATGGGTTTAGGTAAATCCGTGCAGGTGATTGCCCGATTAGTGCAAGAGAAAGAGTTACATTCAGCTCTGAAAGTAGGAGAAAAGATTACTTCTTTATCTGCCCTGCCTACACTATTAATTGCTCCGACTTCTGTTGTTGGCAACTGGCAGAAAGAAATTGCCAAATTTGCACCTCATTTAAAAACTATGGTGCATCATGGTAGCACTAGGCTGCAAAATCTAGCTGATTTCAAAGCTGCTTGTGAACAAAACGATGTGATAATTAGTTCTTTT
>NZ_JBSGKF010000110.1:0-2146 GCF_054786515.1 Nostoc sp. UIC 10890 | reverse complement strand
TGGAACCTGAACGCTTCAGATTACGGGGTTCCGCAAGCTAGAAAAAGGGTGTTTTTTGTTGCATCTAAGTTTGGAGAAATTATACCGCCAAAGCATCAACCTCAACATACAGTTAGAGATGCGATCGCGGACTTGTTGCCAGTCCCCCTACTCCCCAAGCAAAACACTCAAGAATGGCATCCAGATTGGGTGAAGGGAGAATATGCTAAGTATCTTGAAAAAATATTCCCAAATCTTGGTATAGTAACTAACATTAGAACGGGATTCACAGCGACAACACATACACCAGAAGTAATTCAGCAATTCATCAACACTCCCCCAGGTGCGAGAGAAGCTAAATCTAAATCAAAAAAGCTGCAATGGGATGGATTCTGCGTGACGTTAAGAGCGGGGAGTGGCAACCGCACCGCATTACGTCCCCTTCATCCAGAACAGCCACGAGTTATCTCAGTTAGAGAAGCTGCTCGCTTACACAGTTATCCTGATTGGTTTAATTTTAGTGAGGCAATACTCCACGCCCAAAGAGAAATCGGAAATTCGGTACCCCCATTGCTTGCATATGCTGTGGGAATGCAAGTTAGAGAACATCTAGAATGTAATACCAGTTATCAGATTAATTGCCAAAATTGGCAAAACTGCCTATTTTTACCAATTTCTTGCAATTTTAAGAATATATCGGTTTTTGTCAATGAAATGCTGTCTTTAAGCGGGTTAAGTAAAATCAGCAAAGAGCGATCGCCTCCACGTCTGGCTAAAAGAAAGCAAAATTTGTTACTTGTCTGTAGGTCTGACGAGATAATAAATGATTATTTTAACCGCGAATTGTGTGCGTCACTCTGGGCAAGAAGACCACCAAACAAGGGTACTCAGACAGGAATTAATTGATGGATATGGGCTACTTCCCCAACAAATTCTCCGTGAAGCGATCGCAGATTATCACGCCAAAATCAAATCCCAAGAAAAAGAGCAGTCCCAGGAAGTATTAGCTCTAACAACAGCCAGAGAAGCAGGTTTAATTATTGACTACTATGAGTTGGAAAATGGCTGGCTTCAAGTATTTATTGCAGGTGAAGATAAGCCTGTAAGCATTAGTAAATCAAATGTAATTAGTTGGGTACAAGAACAAGAAAAACTCAACTGCGTAACTACGTAAACCACCACAATCAGCTAACGCCTCAGGTTTCAAAATAATCCTAAAAAAAGCATAAATGGAATTGTCAGGAAAAATACCCTCAATTCCTTGCTGCTACATGATTGAGCTATCTCGTCCACTTGGAAATGAGAAACATCAAGCTCGTTATTACTTAGGTTCATGCGCGAACCTCAAGAAAAGATTTCAGCAGCATCTACAAGTATCTGGAGCAGCATTTACTCGTGCTGCGATAAAACGCGGCATCGAATTCAAAATTGTCCACGTGTGGAAGACTTCAAGTAAACAAGAAGCCCGTCAGCTTGAAATTCAACTCAAACGATATAAAAACCACGCACAATTATTAAGGAGAGTGCAAAATGTCAAAACGAATTCCACAAAAACTAGGTAGATACAATTTAAGACGCAGATTACGCGGAAAAGTTTTGCTATCAAAGGTTACAAGCTTGATTTGCTATCAACATAACCATCAAGAAAAAACCTGCACAACTGCAAGGAAATTCATTCGCAATAACAATATTCAACCACCATGTGTTATCACAGTACTCAAGATATCGGGTAGTGAATAAAAATTTTTCTTGTAAAACAATGGATTGTTTAGCTATAAATATGCCATTGAAAATCACAAATTATTCTCACCGGAAATAGCGTCAGTTGCTAGTTAAATCAGCTATCACTTAAATCTACTATAGCCTGCCATATCTGGCAGGCTAAAAACTGTTGTAATCTTTATTAAAGATGCAAAGACTGGAGGTGTACCTAGAATTGTTACTGAATGAATAATTACAAATACCCAGTAACACTAAACTAAAACTGGAATTTTATAGGTCAAAATGCCAATTACAGTCATGTTATATTATCCTATTGATATTTAACTAACGAGTTAATTGTTTAATTAACCATGATATTTGTTGATTACTAATTTTTTCTTGCTGACATTTGATCTGTAATGGCTTTTCATCAGTAACCAAGATTCTCTCGAAGGTTTTGGCGTAG
>NZ_JBSGKF010000109.1:0-2147 GCF_054786515.1 Nostoc sp. UIC 10890 | reverse complement strand
TAGAGGAGCAAGAAAATGACATTAACTTTGGACAATCGCTCTCGAAGCAAAGAATCTTCCTTAACTCAAGCATTGCGACAGATACAACAGTTAAACTCCAGAATTCTGGAGTTAGAGCAGCAGCATCAAGATTATGTGCATCAGCAACAGAATTTAATTTCAGCCATCGCTGAGATTTGTATTTCTCCGATACAGGAAGTACAGGCGCTGCGGATTCTGATACACCGGGGAGAAGCAGCTTGCCGACAGTACTTGCGTTCGGTGTTGGTCAAACAGGGTCAGGCTTCATAGAGTTCAGGCACTCAGTGATTCCGGTTCTGTACGTGATATTTCCAAAACTCGCTGTAACCAATACGAAATTTGAACAGAGGCAGATTGCTTTTGTTCAGCATCAGTCCAAATATCGTCCCAATGGAATAGCCAACGAGTCAGAAGACGAACTAAATCAACTAACTCACAGGCTCGGTCAATATCATCTGCCTTTACCATGTCTGGCACAGTCCACTCAACAAAGTATCTGCTTTCATCAACCAAAGCCAGTATTAAATCCTCTGATGAGCCTTGAGTCCACAAAGATTGAATTTGTGACAAGTGTGTAGCTAGACGACGTAAACGTGTAGTCACATCATCTTGCATAAAAATTTGTTGCTTTGGTGTCACTTCGATCATAAATTTCCTAGGAACTCGTTAATCAGTTGAGCTACCCTTTCTCTAATTTTAGGGTCTAAAAGTTCCATTGATCTATTTTGCCGGGGACGAAGATTAACCATCGACTCATAAATGATTTTTCCACTTATCGGCATAAAACTGGCAGCCCAAATATCTTGTTGTCTACTGCCGTCATCTAGCAACTTTTCTTCACAATCAGCGTGTAGACCACCACCACCAACCAGCACCCGACGTTCGATATCAACTGCGGTTCTAATGTAAAACTTGTGCTGTTGCAGCATAAGTTCAAGTTGCTCCGGGGTAGCACGTTCGCGTAACAGCAAAATCATTTAAATCATAACCTCTATCAGGGAAAGGCATTTTAATTATGGAACGGAATCAAGCACAAACAATCGTTGTAAGTCTCACTGGTACATTAGCGGCCATATCTATTGGGTATTTAGGAGTGCAGTTTTTTGGCAGAAATACAATGTACATCATTGCTACAGGAATGTTAGGGCTGGGTACTGGGGGAGCTATCGGTCAGGTTTTGGTGGAGAAAAGGCAGCAGCGAGTAGTACAAGTACAGTCAAAACAACAATAATTCAAATCGTATGGAAAGTTCAAAAGTTGTCACTATTCCCAATCATTGGACATCACCAAAATACTCGTTAGGGCAAAGAACCAAGCAAGGGATGATTGTAGGGGTTCAGTATTATCCACCCAATAATCCATTGACTGGCTTGTGTACCGAATCTTGGCGTTATGCTGTCCTAGATAAAAACGATTTTTCCGAAGTGTCACATCTTGAAGAGGATAAAATTCATCTTCTTACACCAAGTGAATTACGTGCTGAACTTCAAGCTGAAATTGAAGTGCATCAAATTAAAATTGTAATTCTCAAGCAACAGCTAGAAACAGTATCCAATGCTTAAGTCACTACCCAGGTACTAACAAGTACATCTAATAATAGATAGCTTGATCGGAGTTAGAGCCGACTTTTTACAAAAGATGGCGATTTATCCCATTCCTTCTATGTATGGGATAAATCGCCATTTACCGTCTTGGTCAATAGTCAATAGTATCGAGTGTACAAAAATCGTGAGAAATTTGCGTAACTTATGCCACTGCTTCAAATCGTGGTATAGCTTACCAAGCTACTGGTTCACCAAGATGGAAAAACCCACCACTGGGGCCATCATTGGGCAATATCGCTAATTCAACACCAGTTTTCGCACCTGATGCAATGTCCATCATTGCACCTTCACCACCTAATTCCGTTTTTACCCAACCCGGATGAGCGCTATTAATCTTCACCGGAGTATTGCGTAATTCATGAGCTAAATGAATGGTAAATGAGTTCACTGCTGCCTTAGAAGCATTGTAAGCAAATGGTTTGGAATCATAGATAAATGAATTAGGATCAGCATGAAGTGTTAACGAGGCTTCAATACTCGACATATTTACAATTCGACCGCTAGGGCTATTCAATATTAAGG
>NZ_JBSGKF010000108.1:0-2156 GCF_054786515.1 Nostoc sp. UIC 10890 | reverse complement strand
CTCACAGATATTTTTTTAATATGGCGATCATCTCTTTCATATTTGAAAGAAAAGCCAGTGAGAACAAAAGTATGTCTATCGTCACAAGGTAAGGGCAGTTTAACTGTACAAGTACCTCCTACACAATATTCATTGTTTCTAAATGATGCAGTGCGGACGTTAGTACCTAAACTGTTGTACTGCAAAGTATATCTGTAAGGGTCATTGCCATCATTATCTTGAAAATTAACAGATACTCCTGAATTACTTTTTAATGCTGTAATTCCTTTAATATGATGGTCGCCATTTGTAAAACCAAATCGAAAACCTGTCAGTCCAGCATTGTTACTAATTCCAGGTGAAACAGTGCGTGAACCTGTAACTGAAGACGTTCCACTTGTAACAATTTGTCCAAAGGCTGGCACAGCACTAAATGTTATTAGGGAAAACAAAGAAGTTGCGAACAGTATATTTTTCATGATTCCTTATGGTAGAAGTTATATGATTTATGATTTAATCAACAAAACAGAGAAAGAAAATATTCCAGATTTTGTTGATTTTGGAAAAATTAATTTTTCAGCCCCAATAAATGGTTTTATTTAAAGCCTTAAAAAAAAATAAGGTCTTAAATATTACTCCACAATCATCAAGCTAAATTGGAGGAGTAATAGAGCTAATCACAAATGTCCAGAGGCTGTTTTTGTCCTCACCTCTCATAACAAATGAGGGAAATAAAATATTCCAAAATTTACTAAAAATTTTTGTATGAACTGATAAAAAGGCATAAAACCCTTGCTCAAAAAGCTTTTTAGCCCAAGTTCAGTTAGTACCTGCATAACAAGAACCAACCCTATATAAACAGTGCCTAATTGAACCAAGTATATTTTTGCTGGTAAAATTACGTAAATAATAGGAACATACAAACTTGATATTAGTCGTTCTAAGCAATCTGCTGGCTATCGCCCAAGGGTTAACCCCGGATTTCTCATCGATGCTCAAAGTCTGTGCTTGTGCAGGGGAGCAGGGGAGCAGAGGAGAGTTATTGCACAAATTCTTTCCCCTCTGCCCCTTCCCTCAAGCTTGTGAGAAATGCAGGTTAACTTGTCCTCGCAGCGGCTCCTCTGGATTATGACTATCCGCTTTTGATTAACTTGCACTAATTGAGGATCATATATCTATGCAGCCAAAACCGTTGGCAAAGACTGTTACACATCTACTAATTGATGCACAACATCAAGAGCTAATCACTAAGATTGCTCGTAAATATACTAGAGGGAGTTCTGTATGCTACGAAGATGCGGCACAAACCGCGAGGATGAAAGTATACGAAGCTGTCAACGCGGGTAAGTTTCATCAAGGCGGGATGGAAGAGTTTCAGCGTTGGGCTACTGTTGTAGCGAGGTTTGAGATTATCAACTTTGTCAAAAAAGAACGTCTGCGGAACCATCAAAGTCTAGATGCAGCCATCACAGGGACGGATATCTCTTTGGTAGAAACAATTCCTGACGAGTTCAACTTGTTGGATGCTGTAGCCCGTGCTGATTTAGTCTGCAAAGCAAAGCAAGCAATTATCGATCTAGATTCTCGTTATGGCGATCGCGGCTATCTCCAATTATGGCAACTAATGGTTGCAGGTAAAACCCAAACCCAACAAGCATCTGCTCTAGGAATCAGTCAAGGGGAAGTTTCCAAGCGTTGGAAGGAATTAGTTGGACGTGTCGTTATAGAGTTGGGACTTGTGCAAACCAAAACTATTAAACAAGAACAACAAAATATTCAGATCAAACATACCAGGCAACGTTCAAAATCTACATGGTAAGGCTTTTGTCAAGCATTTGAAAAATTTATTATAAGTTGGCATAGAATAACTTGCTTACTTGTTAACACAATTGACTGTCTTTAATATCGGGAAATTTCCATCTATGCTTAGAGAATCTGAAAAATCTAACTTTGCTGATATGGGGAAGGCTACGGTGTTACCCCAACCTGGGGAAATCTGGGAATTAAGTCGTCAAATCAGATATTATCAAGATTTTTTTTCAATTCAAGAGAATAAGTTGTACTCAAACCAAGCTCTGAGCTTTTTACGGGGTAATACCCCACCCCGTTATGTCATGATAGTAACACAACCAGAATCAGAGATTGTTCATGTGATGGTATTGTCGGTGGAAACCGAT
>NZ_JBSGKF010000107.1:0-2162 GCF_054786515.1 Nostoc sp. UIC 10890 | reverse complement strand
ATCACGTTTGGAAATTGCACTTTTGGATTGGCAAAAACTCATAGGCTCTTTTGAGTACTGTTCCATTGCTGAAGATTTCTGACAGCCCTTTCCCAAATCCAAGGCTTAGAGCATAGCCTATCGACATTGCACGCTCATTTAATCGGCGATCGCCCAGAGATATGGTTGCAAAATTCTTCTCCCACCAGTCCAGCATTGCTTGTCACCTTTAGCACCCGATTTTCATTACTGTACCGTATATGCTGTGCTGTTTCTCGAATCCTTTACCACTAAGCCTTTCAAGACTTAACGGGAAAAGTCAGATTATTGAATCTGTGAAAGAATATTTGGCAGATGATTAGGTAAAGTAAAAATTTTTCTCCAGATGATGTGTAATTTAGGGATACAGTATATGATATACATATTCCAGTCTTTCTAAAATTCGTTGCGTTCGCAGTTCAGCTTGCTCTGCATTAAACCCAAAGTTGTACCGCATCTTACCCATATTCTCAATTCGCCATTGGTTGATTTTATAATCTATTTCATCGCTCATCTTCACTTGCTCATTTGTGAGTTCATGATCGATATTGAGTCCGATGGTTTCTGCAAGGAGTCTGGCAACATTCACCGAATGAAAGTATGGATAATCTCGAATTAATTCCCCAGAGCGAAGAAAAGCCAGTAATCCTTCAATTGGAGATAACCCATATTGAATATCATCCAGAAAATCCTTGAGCCATTGTTCTGGAGAAAACTCACAAAAACGAATCCAATCCCCCTGAATTTCAACCTCGTATCCTTCCTGGGTGAGAAACAAATCGCGCACAGGATTATCCCCATCAACAATTCGTAATAACCCTGGATATTGCCGATTTCCTGGATTTTTGAGCCAATCCCCCGACTTTGACGCTTTCAACTTTGCGAGGAACTCAGGTAAAGGCTGATTCCATAGTTGAGCAGAATTGTTTGCCATAACTTCCTCAGCCGACCAGTAATGTCCTAGCCGTTCCCAATTACCACCATTGCAGACTTCTAGCAAAAACGTTCTGTAAACGTCAGGTAGTTTAATTCCATGTTGTGCTTCTAACGCGCTCAACTTTGCTTCAGAACCAATTGGCGGATTAGTTGTGATTTGAGCATAGCGATCGCAAGGATCGAATTTTCGCAATCGAGCGAGGGTGACGTGAATTCGTTCAGGAACGGTCAACCATTTTCGCAGGGGTAATTGGCAACCGAAATGACGCTCCACTGTAAAAATGTCTCGATCATACACTCTCACCCTTCCTTTCGGATCGTGAGAGAACTGAATTTCTAACTGAGTCAACACCTGACAGAATTGCTCTGCCTCCACATCAGTCGGAAATAGTCCCACAAGATGGGGATGCTTGATTCTCTTTATCTCCCGATACATAAACTCACAAGCTTCAGCCTCATCCGTAAATTCAAACAGCAGATGTTGAACCGCACCACGCTCGGTATAAACAACTTGCCAGCGTTCGCATAGCGACTCCTGCGGAGTATCATCTGTTTGAATCAAGCAAATCTCATCATCACCCATTTGGCGAATCTGATACAGGCGACAGCCTTCGCCCCAAAGTTTGAGATCGAGTAACTCTGCATTCAAATATTCAACATCCCACATCTACTCACCTCTTACCTCGCTTGTTCTGCACGAAAAAGTCGGAGGAAGCCCCCATCAAACCATTCCCCATAGTTAAATCGCAGTTCCCCGGATAGTAACATCTGACCTCGACAGTAGAGAAAGTAGGTTTCTTTAGGGAAATAACTTCGCAAAGGGAGCAATCCTTTTTTCAACGCTGTGGGATTCTCATTTTGCCAGAGTCTTGCCAGGTGAGATGCTAAACAGTTCAAGAAAAACTCAGCTTTTGGTAAGGAAGGATCTGTTCCTAAAGTTACCAACTCATCTTCTCTTCCTCTCCAATCGATAGACATTTCCCAATCTTCGACAGGAGGTAAGCAGGATTCCAGCGAAGCCCAAACAACTAACTCTAGGTACGTCGGCTCATTCACGTTGGTAAATAAGGTATTCGCATTTATCGGCATTGTAATTTCTAAAACCGTCAACAAGCCGATCGCATTGTGATATACACTTCCTGTCACCAGTCGATATTGCTTCCCATCGGTTTCAAAGGGGATCGTGTACGGGTATTGCAATTTTGCTT
>NZ_JBSGKF010000106.1:0-2181 GCF_054786515.1 Nostoc sp. UIC 10890 | reverse complement strand
ATTTGTTCCTGAATTTTTAACATTTGGTTCAAAGCTAGTGATTTCTCCTGTTTTTAATTTCCCTTGGTTCAATGATTCTTTGCGTTTTTCGTATTTTTCACAATAGTCAGCAGCAACTCTTCTTGGGTCATCTTGAATAGAGGCTAGTTTCTCAGCTTGTAGCTCTAATTCTTCGGCAAAATCTTTAATTCCTTGGGGGAAAGATGCCAGCAGTTGGGAAATTGACATCTGACCTTGCTGAGATTGTCCTTTTTCAGCCAACCAAATATTTTGCTGATATAATCCTGGCTTAATTTGAGGTTTAGTCGCCCCTCCTGGTCTATCCTTATCTATTCCTTTGAAACTACTTACAGGGAGAATTATATCGATTTTGGGTTCATTATTTGAGTCTGCATATTCTATTTTATCTAGTCTGTATGGTCGGAGTGTTCCTTTCCCAAAGCGGTATTTAGTAGTTTCTTCTCCATTTCCTTCCTTCCAGCCGAATCGATGCTGGATAACACGGTAGCTTTTATCTTGCTGTGATTCTCTTGAAGTGAGCAAGTCATAAAGTTGGGTTGAAATCTGTCCATAACAATCGCCAACTAGTTTATATGCTAAATCATTTGATAATATTCCTCCGTTTTCACCCCGATTATCAGTAGAATCATCTACTACCAAAATATTTAGTTTTTCGTGAATCGCATTTTTACAAGCTCCAAGAAATATCGAACCATAAGCCCCACGGTCTTTACTATCTGGACAAATTTTTTGAATTGTTTCTAAGCATTCTTTTTCTCCATAAACTAAGCGAGTTTTAGAAGATAATAATAAGATGTGTCCATCTGGATGATTCTTCAAATCTTCGTCTGTACTGTATTCATCTGAGTGCCCAAATGAGAATTCTTTATCAGGGAAATATGATTCTAGTAAAGTATTACTGAGCTTTTCGGTTAAAATAGTTTTACGCTCATCTGTATAAATCCATTGATTAAGCCTGGGGTCAAAATGTTTTAATTCCAGTGTCATGAGTTTAAAAGTTTAATGAAACTTAGTTAATATTTTGGGAGGTCTATATGTCAAGAATTAAGCGTTGGATAAATATGCATAAGAAAGAGTTCAATGCAGATGGAAATCTCAGAGATGAAGTAAGACAAGAAAAGCTATCTCTTGGCGCACATCCAGGAGCAATTGAGAGTTATGCTCGTAGATTAAAAGAAGAGTATGACGAGTGGAAGCAACTAGACGAGACTGACCCAGAGCCGTGGCCAATCTACACAGCCTACGATTTCTTTACTGAACAAGAGAAAAGGGAATTTAACCCTGATGGTTCTCTCAGACCTGAATATTTAGAGTACGCTCGTAAAATTGGTATCAGTGAAGGTTCGCTGGAACATCTTGAGTGGCGTAAGAAAAACGAAGTCGAGAATTATAATGCTGTGTCTGCCGAACACGCAGAACAGGGTATTAACTTTGGTGAGCAGAAAATGAATGCTCTGATTGAAGACAGCAGAACCTACGCTCAACGCCGCCGCCAAATGGAACAGGACTTGCGGAACTTTGAGCCGGAAGAGAGCTTGCCTTTTGATAAAAACACCTCTTATTAAAGTAGGTGAGTTAAGCTGTAAAGAAAGTTTTTATCTATCAAATGCAGTGATTTTACCTGAATATGCGAAAGAAAGCGATCGCCTCACCTTGGGCATGAAAATAAATATTCATTAACTGCCTTTTTACTTCGTTAACTTGAAAGATTTTAGAGATTGCTGATGGAGTATCATAGTCAGTAATTGCAGTGCGATCAAGAAATATACCGCACTGCGATTATGTTTATTTGTGATGTTTTTTACCGTGTGGTGGGGTGTTTTTTGATAATTGTTTGCCCTGAGATAATTCCGACGAAGAATTATTAGATATTGAGGAAGTAGCTATTTTATACATGGCAAAATAGCAAGAAATAGCAACTAGAGAGATTAAGGTAGCCTGACCAATTATTGGCCACAAGTTGTAAGTCAGTTGAGACTGAACTCGCTTAAAGAAAACAGATTCTAACTTTTGGTGAGTCGTGCGATTTTTCAAGTACTCTAAAACTTGCATACATTGAGATATGTCCTCGCCTTTGTGGACTTTTTGACACAGCAGAATTTCTAAGCGTTCAATGCGACGTTCTGGAGTAGACAAATTAATATCGTCCCAATCATCCCA
>NZ_JBSGKF010000105.1:0-2195 GCF_054786515.1 Nostoc sp. UIC 10890 | reverse complement strand
ACAGCCTAGATTTACCGCCAGAAAAATAAATCGCCAAAATCACAGTGAGATGTAGCCAGTTGGATAGAGTAATGACACAATTTTTTACTCTGTCTGCTGGCTTTGCTATTTTTTTCGGACATATTGAGGGATGAAAGAACTTTGTGCGATGCCTGCGGCGGGCTTTGCCAACGCTACTGTTAGGAGCTAAATTTAAGTAGGTAGAGTTTTGGAGTTGATCATGCTTAAGCAACTCATCTTAGAAAACTGGAAAAGTTTCCGTTATGCGGAGCTTCCACTTGACCCGTTGACTGTTCTGATTGGGACAAATGCAAGTGGTAAATCTAATGTGGTTGAAGCTTTGGAATTCTTGCAAAGAATAGCACGAGGTGAGAATATTGAAGCAGCTTTAGCAGGAGATAAAACACTTTCATCTATTCGCGGTGGTGTGGAATGGGCTGCAATTAAGCCAGAAACTGAATTTACATTAAAGGCACTGGTTCAAGGGGAGGATGATAAAACAGATTATTTTTACAGTATCACACTACAAACAATACCAGTTGTTCGGATTTTAAAAGAATGTATAAATATTGATGAATATTACAATAAAGATTCTCGCAATCAAAAATTATTTATTATAAATGTGGATGATAAAACAGCTAAAAGTCATTTGAGTAATTATGGTGGATTTAGTGTTGATATTTCTGATTTGTTTGAAGATTTTTCTTTCCAAGAATTCCATGAGGTAATCAAAGAAGAAATTAAACAAAAAATGAGATATGAAATTAAACAGAAAATGGAATTTGCTCAGAATAATCTAGACCATTTAATTAATTATGTAATTTTGCCGATCATTAAAAACATTTTGATTTTAAATCCTATTCCCTCCAAAATGCGTGATTATTCACGACTTTCTGACACCTTAGAAGGTGATGCATCTAACATTGCTGGTGTATTAGCAGGATTAACCGAAGAACAAAAAGCTGAAGTTGAATTAGCTCTATCTGAATACATCAAAGATTTTCCAGAAGGCGATATTCAAAAAGTATGGGCAGAAAAAGTTGGTAGATTCGGCACTGATGCCATGCTTTACTGTCAAGAAGAATGGAAACCTGGTCATATTACAGAGATTGATGCTAGAACTATGTCCGATGGTACTTTACGTTTTCTAGCAATTCTCACAGCATTACTCACTAGACCAGAAGGTAGTCAATTAGTAATTGAAGAAATAGATAATGGTCTTCATCCCTCGCGTGCAGAATTGTTGGTAAGAATATTACGGGAAATTGGCAGCAGAAGAAAAATTGATATTTTACTTACTACCCATAACCCAGCTTTGCTAGATGCTTTAGGCCCAGAAATAGTCCCTTTTGTGGTTGTCGCACACCGCGATAAAGAAACTGGAGAAAGCAAACTTACTCTTTTAGAAGATATTGAAAATCTTCCTCTTTTGTTAGCATCAGGAACTTTAGGCAGACTAGCAGCTAAAGGCGCAATCGAAAAGAGCCTTTCTGATAATAAGTAAAATTAAATATGAGAAAGGTTTTGATTATTGACACATCAATACTTTGCGTCTACTTGGGTGTCCCTGGTAAAGAGACTTGTGGCTCTGATAATGATAAATGGGATAAAAAAAGAGTTGAAGCCCGTTTTCAAGCAGAAGAAAAACAAGGTGCAAAGTTTATACTACCAATAGCAACAATTATAGAAACTGGTAATCATATTGCACAAGCTAACTCTAAACGATATGAAATTGCTCAAGCTTTCGGTAATATTTTAGTGAAAGTAGCAGATGGAGTTATACCTTGGGGAGTTTTTGAAACTCAAGTGGGTGAACTTTGGAATTCAGAACAATTAAAACAGTTAGCTAATGAATGGCCTACTTTAGCATCTAGAAAGATTTCCATTGGAGATGCGACAATAAAAACTGTGGCTGAATATTACGCCAAAACCAGTAGCACCTTTCAAGTAGAAATTTTTACAGGCGATGGGGGACTTAAAGCTTATGAACCAGCAACTCCAGCACCTACACGCCGAAGCAGTCGCACAAAAGGGTAAAATATCCTTAAGTGTAGGTGTAGTCCGCCGCAGGCATCGCTATTCACCTCTATTTACCCAATCAAAATAGAGCTTTTTCAACTAACTTATCATGAATTAATTTGGACAGGAATTGTGATAATAAACTCCGTTCCTTCTTTTACATTAGATATGAATTG
>NZ_JBSGKF010000104.1:0-2197 GCF_054786515.1 Nostoc sp. UIC 10890 | reverse complement strand
CGAGGGATGGCTTGAAGATATGGAGCGACGCAAAAAAATTGAAGTTGATGATTACAACAAAGTTTCTGAAAAACATGCAGAACAGGGAATTAACTTCGGCGCATGGCAGATGAGAGGGAGGATTGGCGCTAGCAGAACATACGTTCAACGTCGGCAGCAGATGGAGCAAGACTTGCGTAACTTTGAGGATGTTGACACTTTGCCTTTCGACAAGGACACAGCATATTAAGCTCACCCTAAGCAGAGCAAGTGGTAATATAAGCTGAAAGCATTATAAAACAGCGCTTTCAGCTTTTTAGTGACATCCTTTTAATGAGCTTGAACAGCAGGCAGGTTAGCAGCAGCCGATGGTTTGGCAGAGCGAAACGCCCCGTTAAAAAAGGCAATCATTCCTAAAATGGCAAAGGCTGTAATGATTAATATGTGCAGTGAATTGAATGCCGAGCGTTCTCTGACTACTTCAGCCCACATTACTTTCAGTTGATCTTCCGTTGTCTTCCTGAGCGAAAAAGCGAATTGTTTGGTTAATTGGCAAGGCGTTCTATAGCTGGAGGGATTACCCCAGACGATCGCACAACTGACTTGTTGGAAGCGGCGGCAAGGAACGCAAACATCCCTAAAATAGCAAAAGACGTAATAATCACTTGCTGTAGGGAGGCAAATACTGACTTTTCTTTCTCCTTTTGGACAGTGATGCGATTCAGATTCTGTTGAAATGCCGAGAAATACAAATAATTCAACACTTGTTTACACAAGGTAGGGTCTTCACCTATCTGTACTTTCTGGCACAGAAGAATTTCTAGATGCTCCCGGCGGCGATCGCTTGTAGACAAATCGCGCTCGTCCCACAGTTTTGCCTGGGTTGTATCTAAAGGTCTATTAATACCTAATATAGTCATAGTATGGCCTTCTTTAGTTGTTGAGTTCGCTGAGGGAACAGGTGTAATCGATAATTCAATTACACCCTAGTGTGCTTTTTAAAAAATGGAACTCATATCTAACTTAAGAAGTTTAAATATGCTTTCAAAAAAGAACTAGCAACTTGAGTACTGAAAAAATCAAAACTCAGGTTGATAGTAAAGTTTGAGGATGTATGCTATATTTCCCAGTCCAAATCTTCAGTTGGAGATGGAGATAAAACCTGTGCTTTCGCTGGTGGTTGGGGTGTATCTGGCTCCAACGGGTTCGTCCCATCCTGAAATAATTCTTGTGCGAGAGTTCGCCCATCACCGTCAATGTCACTACTCAAGAAATACTCCAAAACCTGCGGTGTAGCACCATCAATTGCTGCTTGTGCTAGTAGGGATTTGATGAATTGGGGAGATGCTTCACTATCAGCTAGTACCTTCAAGGTTTGTTCGGCATCTTGGATGGTCATTCTGGAGATATCTTTAACTCCAACTTCGTCCCAGACATCCCCGAAATACTGTCGATATTGCTGATTGAAGTCTTGCTCTTGGGCAAATCGTGATAATTCTTGTATTTGTATTTGTGTCGTTTCAGCCATATCAATTCGCCAATGTTAATTGTTCACGCTTGTTATTGTTTGAGCCATTCTTGCGCGAGTCATCTGTGATTGGTAAGAGCGATCGCCTGTGGAGGGAAACACCATTCAAAGCCAAACCCTTACGTTTATTGGCTTTGGGGATGTTAGACAGAATGTCTGTCTAACATCAGACAGCATTAGTCGCAACAGTTGTCGTAGAAATGCAAACTAGTTTAAATCCCTTGATCAAGCCCCGTTGGGGCGGGGTGTAGGGTGTAGGGTTGCAGGTTGGAAAGAAATAACCCCAACAACCTTCTTCGTTACAAGCCCTGTCTTTTCACTCTGGTTTGCATTGATCGGAGTTCCAAGCTCAGTCCAATGCCGTCTTCACTACACCCAACACCCTACCCCCAACACCCTATTTTTGGCTTGTAGTGATATAACCGTTCCTTTGCCAAATCTCCGTGTCTGCTTTAGAACTATTGAATGGTTGAACATAATAATCAGGGACTAGGGGTTTGTCTTGGCGGTCATAGCTCAATTCATGATCCAAAAACTTGATATGGCTAATATGGGATGCCCAAGCATCGGCTATCCTATCGCCTAATCCCATTGTGTCTAAATATTTAGGTAGCTCCATTCCGCCATTCCAACAAATCGGGATGCCTTCACCATCAAAATGTTCGGTTAGCTCTTGGCGTACAAAGGATG
>NZ_JBSGKF010000103.1:0-2201 GCF_054786515.1 Nostoc sp. UIC 10890 | reverse complement strand
ATCTTACAAGAACAGCTACAAATAGAGCAAGAACTAGCAGAAATTGATTTAGCTGAAGATAAATTTATCGATTTAATATCTACATCCTTAAATAAATATCATGTTCTTGTCAGTCGGTGGTTTCAAAATATTTTTGAGCCAGAATGGTTGGATTTTTCTACATTAACAAATTTAGCGAACACTTATGGTGGGATGCAGCCCATCGCTACCCGCAGCAATAATAACTCTCCACTGCCACCAAACCGCGATGAAATTACCGCAACCATAGAGCAACTATCATCTGTTAATAACGAAACGCAAAGACAACTAGCAGCTAAACGCTTAGGAGAAATTGCTGTTGGTAATAGTGATGCAATTCAAGCCTTAGTAAATTTATTACGAAGTACTTCCGATGATAAAACTCTCTGGATAGCTGTAGAGAGTTTAAGAAAACTTGATCCAGAAAACCCTGTTGCTGGTGTTAGGAGAGTAAAGCTAATTGATTTAGGGATGGAGATTGCAGGTAAATCTGTAGCTTTGGCTGTGGCATTTTTACAAAAGGTAGATGGTGATGTTGGCGTATTCATGCAAATCTACCCTACAGCAAATGATAATTATTTACCAGCAGATTTAAAGTTAATATTACTAGCTGATTCTGGAGAAATCTTGCGAGAAATTACAGCTAGACGTGCAGATATTTATCTCCAACTCAAATTTAGCTGCGAAATGGGTGAAAACTTTACTGTACAAGTAGCTTTAGGTAATTCCACTTTTAGCGAAGATTTTATAATTTAGTTTAATAAAATAATGTAGGTTATGGATTTAGCAACAAAAATATTTTATATAAATTGCCAAATTTATACCTACATTCAAATATTTTAAATTATAGTATTAGCAATGATTTTTAATTTTTCCGGTCAAAATCTTCAGTGTCAAGACTTTAGTGGGCAAAACCTGACAGGTGCAGACTTTAGCAACTCTGACATTCGCGGTGCCAATTTTACCAATGCTATTCTCACGAATACCAATTTCCAAAATGCCAAAGGTGGATTACCGAGAAATCGGCTATTGGGAATAGTTTCTTTAATTTTATTAATAACTCTCATCTTGGGATTAGTTGCAGGATTTGCACCAGTCTTTACTGGGTATTTACTTTTTCCTTACTCCATTAGTCCAGATAACTATTTTGCAGCTATTGTAGTCTTCAGTATTTTTATAGTTTTTGCTGTTACTACTGTTTACAAGGATTTGATAACGGCATTTTTTGCGGTTTCTGTTACGGCTGTAATTTGCGGTCTTGTGCTAGGAACTATGACAGGTAAAATTGCAGGTATTCCCGCCGGAATTGTGGCAATTACCGTCACGACATTAATTGTTTACACCATGTTAGTAATGATGGCGTTCCTGGTGACAGTAGTTGAACAGGTGGCTGGAATAAAAATAGCAATTTTTAGTCTGTTTTTAATATTTATAAGTAGTATTATTGGCAGTATAATTGCTACTATAATTAGCGTGATAGTGGCTGAAGTATTTACAGGAATTAATAAAATTTCTCCTATAAAAGCTCAAGCTGTCAAAGAAGCTGCGATCGCTGCTTCAGTTGGTAGTGTTGTTGTAATATTATTCGTGAGTTATATCTGTTGGCGAGTCAGTGCTGGGGATGAAAAGTTTATCTGGATAGGAAAACTAGCTATTGCTGTCTCTAGCATCGGCGGAACAAGCTTTCAACAAGCAGACTTAACTGGTGCTGAGTTTAGTTACGCCAAACTAAAAAATGTTAACTTTAGCAACGCCAAACTCATCCGTACTAATTTTCATTTAGCGAATTATCTTTGTTTAGCGAGAGTAGATAACACTATTTTAGTCAATCCAATAGTTCAAGATTTAGTTGTTACTAAAAGAGGTACTCATAAATCTTATATCGGCTGTAAACTCAAAGGTATCAATCTAGATGGTGCTGACCTGAGTTATGCTGATTTAAGCGAAGTGGATATGAGTCAATCTACTTTAGAATGTGCCAATTTAGAAGGTGCAAATCTGACTAAAACTCAAGCATTAGCTACGAATTTTTACCAAGCAAATTTAACAGCAGCTTGTTTAGAAGCCTGGAATATTGATAGTACAACTCAACTTGATGGAGTAATTTGTCAATATGTTTATCTTTTAAATAACCAACAAGAACGCCGTCCTAGTAGTGGAGAATTTGCTGCTGAAGAATTTAC
>NZ_JBSGKF010000102.1:0-2220 GCF_054786515.1 Nostoc sp. UIC 10890 | reverse complement strand
CAAATTCAATGAATCTATCAAATTCGGTAAGTAAATCGCACTAACTCCACTAACTATGCGGCAAAGTGCAGGTAAGCGAACTGCCATTTGAGCCAACTTAACTCGGCTAGTATTGGGAGCAAAACTTTGCAGTTCTGGATCTGGTTTAACAACAAAATCTCTGAGAAACTCTGCAACTAATTTCCGGTTTAACTCAGCATGAAATGGTTGATTAGAGTAAGTTCTCAAACAGTCATAGCAACTAGTATCACAACTACAAGATGCAGCAATTTCCCAGGTTTTTTCTAAAACTTCAAAAAAGCGATCAGCAATGCGCTTACTATACCCGGCTCCTCCAGGAACATTGTCATAGATAACTACCTCTGCCAATTGGTTTTCTAAGGGTATAAACAAGCCATCTAATTCTGTACGAGGCACATCAATTACTTGTGCTGCTGCTGCTAAAAGTGCATAAGTTAGCGATCGCCAAAATCCTATTCCATCTGTCCCTTGGTTAGGATTATCTGCCACAGACGAAACTATTGCACTATCCCCATAGTGAACAACTCCACCAAACAAAGGTATAAGATTTTTGGTTGGCTCAAACTGAATTTTTAGCAAATCGCTGCGAAATTCATGCCCCAAATGAGTCAGAGGATATCCGCTACCCGAACAATCTCTACCAGTAATTGGATGTTGATGTTTAGAATTTGGTGCTTGTTTTTTACTGCGACCTTTTGTGTTATTGGCATCACGCTGTTTTTGTACCAATTCACTTAAGTCTCTCCCACAGTTTTGACAAATACCAAACCCCTCCTTATTGAAACCTTTCCCATATCCCAAACTTCCTTGATTTGCTAGAAAGAGAGTTCCACCTTTACTAACAGTGAGTTTGTACAAGCTGGATTCTAATTGTTCTTGATTCTCTCCAGGCTTTGCTAAAAATACCTGTGATGTTGGTTGACGTTGTGGTTTAGTATAAGGTGTAACCTTTGGTGTGACTGACCAATCTGTAATAAAAGCTTTAGGAATCTTGTAAGGCTTCATTTTGGCAGCAGAAGCTGGGGAAGGTTCCCATCTACATACAGAACATTCTTCAATTATCCGTTCTTGATTTGATGCTTCAAAATTATTACAGTTTTTGCAAACCCAATAATATTTTTGTTCTAAGTCACTGGGTCTAAGAATACCAACACTTTGATAAACTCGGTCATCTACCACAATATCTTGACCTGGTGCATATTCACCAAGAGCAAGACGGCGATCGCGTTCTAGTCTATGCTTTCCTTGAGATGATTTAAATTCATTACTTTCGCCTGTAAGTAACCTAACTACATCAATTGGAAAGCCGTAGATGGGTAGTACACTCGCCTGAACTAACTCATCATGAAGTCGGCGCTTGGCAATCTTTTCTAATTCAGCTTCAATGCCATCCCGCCGCTTCTCCAATCCCTTACGTTTTATGCGATCAGTTTCGACAGCAATGCTTTCTCGAATATCTCTAAGTGGTGATACCAAACCATTCCAATCTGCTAGTTCTTCTTGCTGAAAAACTAAGATTGCTTCAACAAATTGATTGAGTATATCAAGAGGGGTGCTAGAAATCTTTAGTTTATTTATCCATAACTGAGCAATAGAATAGGCATTATCACTATGCAACCACTCTTGCAATTCGTTAACAATCGCTGTAGGCGGCGGAGTAAAATTTAGCTTAGAACCAAAATCTTGCAGAGGTAAACTAAAAAAGTCAACTATTGTTACTTTTTCTGCTCCTTTATCCTTAGTCTTCAAAAATTCAGCTAGTAACTCAGCACGAATGTGACGCTGCTGAATTTGAAAGTTGTTAGCATCCAGTTTAGGAATTTGATTACTGCCAGCAATCAACTGCTCAGGTTGCTCGAAATAAAATCGGTCGTGTGGGCGACGTTGCCCATACATTAAAGTAATGGCAACTCCATCTGTGCGTCGTCCAGCACGTCCTGCTCGTTGTTGATAGTTGCTGACATGGGGTGGAAAGTTGCGTAAAACTACAGCTTGTAGTTCGCCAATATCAACACCCATTTCTAGAGTTGTAGAGCAACTGAGCATATTAATTTGACCACGACGAAAACGGTTTTCGCGTTTTTCTAATTCGCCAACTCCTAGTTGTGCTGTATGTTCTTGCGATCGCAGGGGCAAAGGCAAGCGATTTTTAATGAGATACTGTTGATAATGCTCATTTATTACTTGTTCAATTTTTTG
>NZ_JBSGKF010000101.1:0-2280 GCF_054786515.1 Nostoc sp. UIC 10890 | reverse complement strand
TTATGCTGGTGAATCCGGCTATGGCATTCTTTTATATACTGGTTCTCCTGGCTCTGAAGGTACTTTAGGGGGACTGGTACAAGTAGGAAACCGAATTGAATACCATTTGGATGTTGCACTGGAGATGGGGAGGCTTTGTTCTAACGATCCAGTTTGCGCCCAGCATCAACCAGATGCCGAACAAGAAGATAGATTTTTGCATGGTGCTGCTTGTCACGGATGTTTACTCATTGCTGAAACATCTTGTGAACGGCGCAATGAATTTCTTGACAGGGCATTGGTCGTTGCTACTGTTGAAGGGCCAGGGGCAGAATTCTTTGAGGATGTGAGAGTATGATGGCTTTTCTCCACCTGAGCCGTCCAGCCCTGGTTAATTTAGCAGTCGCTTTAGAAACTGGCAGACTTTCCCCGCCCTTTTCCACATCCAATGTAGCCAACTACATCCCCGCGACTTTAAATCGAGACATAGTTGATGAACTCAACCGCCTTAATGTCATCGGCGTACATTCTCAGCATATTGCTTATACACTGCGACTGCTGGCAGAAGAACGAAGTACATCCCAAGCTGTGAGCGATCGCGTTGATTTGGTTTGGACTGGCCCAGAAATTACTGGTTCTCAAAGCCGTGACACTGGCGTTGTTGTGCGCGAGTTGTTTAGTACTGCCAAAATAAGCGTTCTCATTTCTAGCTTTGCTATTGATAAAAAACAAAAAGCACGAGAGTTATTTATGGTGCTGGCAGAACGAATGGATTTAACCCCAGAATTAAATGTGCGAATGTTTCTTAACGTCAATCGACCGCATAACAGTGAAGTGCCAACATCTACTTTACTGCGGGAGTTTGCTAGTACTTTTCGCCAAGATATTTGGCCAGGACAAAGACTACCTGAAGTATTTCACGATCCGCGATCGCTGAAGCTGGGTGGGGAATCAAAAGCTTGTTTACACGCCAAATGTGTTGTTGTAGATAAGGAGCGTGTTCTTGTAACCTCCGCCAATTTTACGGAAGCGGCTCACGAGCGCAATATCGAAGCTGGTGTATTACTCAATGACCCAGTAACGGCTATTGCTTTGCAAATGCAATTTGAAAGCTTGGTTACAAGAAACCTACTATGTCAAATTCCTGGTATCTGACTATTTTAAGCAATATTTTATGAGCTGCATTAATGGAGAAAAACGATGAAGACAAGAATACAGCAAATATTAACTGAGCTTGAGTGTGTTCAGGAAAGTTTTTTAGGATTGTCTGATGATATCTGGCTAAATATTGAACATAATGATTCACAGGCAGTTCAAAAAGGCTCTGAGTTTAAAGTAGAATTTAACGAGAAACTGAATGAGTTTAATCGAATCTCTGCTGAAATTTCAAATCTAATTGAGAAGTATACTAACGTTCATTCTGAAGCAGGATGTATTGTTCAGAAAGGCTCTCCAGAGCATGAGCGCATTATACGAGAGCTTGACTCTAGTGAGCATCATACGATTGAAGAGGATTTCACTTTTAAACGTCCTTATGGTTTTGTATTTGAAGGACAAGCTTACAAAGATGTAAAAAATTGGCAACGCCTATATAGACTATTTTGCAAACAATTAGCAAAGAAAAACATTCAACTATTCAAAGAATTCATAAATAGCACAGATGCTAAAACTGTCCGTGGTAATGTATTTTTTGCAACCGATAAAAAGGTTTTAAGAAAAGCATTAGAAATTGATAGTGTTATCTATGCAGAAGGTAATTTATCTGCAAATGACATTCGGGACAGAATTAAAAGCTTACTAAATGCGTTTAAAATAGCTCCCCAAGAATTCTCAATTTATCTTCGTGAAGATAGGAATGCAATGGAATAATTATGTGACGGCATCCGCGACTTTGAGCAGATGCCGTGGCTGGCAACAGGCTATGCAATTTTGAACGAGTTATTGGTATCCAACACTTTTTTCCGAGAGATTCAAACAAGTTATCAGAATAAATATCTATATGTCTACATTTGATTCTACTAAAACAAGACTAGAGACTTTATAGACGGCATTTGTGACTTTGAACAGATGCCAAGGCTTACAACGCATTATGCAAAAGACATAGTTGACGTGATTGATTTAAACTCGCTTTAACCCAATAAAAGATAATCGTGAAACCTGTATTACCTCCATTAAGTAATTGTATTATATTCTTTGTATTTTTATTAAGCATAGTGTATTTATATAGCAGTATAGCTCAAAGAAAATTAATTAAAAAGCAACAAAAACCAGAAAGACCTAAATCTGGTTTTGGCTTTTTGA
>NZ_JBSGKF010000100.1:0-2314 GCF_054786515.1 Nostoc sp. UIC 10890 | reverse complement strand
ACTGAGGTGAAAAAATGTACACAATACACATAAGTTTGTCCGATGATTATCTTATGACACAAAATTTTATAAATTACATGGATCTACTCGATGAGCTTTATATATTAGATGAAAATAAACAACCTATTAAGCCCGGCAGTCTTGAGCAATGGTCTGATTGGCGGAAAAATGAGAACAATATACAAGTAGCTTTAGATACTTTTTCGTGGGGAAGAGTATCTACCATCTTTTTAGGAAAGGATTATTCTAATTTTCCTAATCAAGAACCACAGCTTTTTGAAACTATGGTTTTTGGAGGTGAATATAGTGGTAAATTCTGGAGATATTCAACTTGGGAACAAGCAGTTGCCGGACATCAAGAAGTTTGTATGATAGCTATTTGAGCCTATTGATGAGAAAAATTTAAACTTATAAGAATAATCTTAAACCTAATATCGTTTATCTTGCCCATAACCCCATAGGAAATAACTGTACCTAGTTCTAGCTATATTAAATTATAAAAGTAACTAGAATAAAAGGATGTAACCTATGCCCAAGAAAAAATGCGGACTTGGATTTGACTGTGCCAGTATGATGCAATACCCAGGCATAGACTCTGGCGACTGCTTAAATTACAAAACCTGTGGGAGTGCGGTTCAACTAAGCCCCGATGAAGAACTTGAACTTGTTCGTATTCGGGAAGAACAAATGCGCCAGTATCAAGAACAAATTCGCCTGACCCGTCGTTCTGCCGCTATCATGATGCTGATGAGGCGCGGTTGCCCGCAATCACCAGAATCGTTAAGTGTTATCCCCGCAATTGAGGCGATCGCCACCACATTAAATAATATTCGTACTGGACTTACCAACTTCGACGGACAGTACATCGCGCCACCTGGTTGCGAACTCCACATCTACAATGTCAAACGACCGAGTGGTACGTACTCGTACTATAAACTAACCGCCGAAAACGCAATGTTTGCACCTTCAGAGAAAGAACAAGAAGTACGGGTAATTCACCTCAGCCATCAGCATGATGCACGGTATATAGAAGCACAACTTGGTATCGAACGGCGGAACAAGTTAACCCAAGTGCGAACACTGCTTCACAACGCAAGCGCATTGCTTGAGGAAGCAACACGCCTACTCGAACAAACCACAGATATGAACAGTCCAAACGCAACAGTTGAAGTTTTAAACACCGATGAAATTATATCCATCGGCTAATAAAACCAGCAAAATGGGAAAATTTACTTCATTACTGCCACAAAATATAGATACTGAAATACAGGATTATTTGTAAAGCTGCTTTACCTACCAGTAGGCTGTGATGGTTACGAGCGAATCGCTCTGATAGGTATACCAACAGGCTAACAACCGACTAGGGGGAAATGAAAAATGACCATAAGTTTTAGAGAATGGCTCAAACAATTTAAAAATCAAGATGCACCCTTTGGTGATTTATGGAGTGATGCCACATCGACTAAAAGAGGAAGATTTCAGACTCTTGGCAGGGTGACACTATAGAAAGCTTGATAGAGTTTATGGTTAAAAACGAAACATCATATTAATCTCATAGTGTTCTTAATGAAGCTAATGAGGCGTATCATAATTATTTAGGTTTAGAACCTATAAAATCATCTAAATTGGAAGAGTTAGAGAACCAACTTAAAGCTAAATATTACGCAGAACGTCTACAACACTATACAAAATTATCTATTTTATATAGGAATCCTACTTGAATCTTGCTCAGTATACTGAGAAGTCAAGCTTTGTATGTCAAGCTTCTAGGCAGCTCGATTGTTCAAAAATCAAATAGGAGTCTTATATATAAACAAAATTAAATTCTCCTTTATGAGTTTGATCTCCATATAGGTGTCACTGTACTACTGCGACCCAACTACAGTGATGCCCAATTCAGTCACAGAGAGTAATCCACTTTGTTCTAGTTATTTTAAATAAAAATAATAGCTAGAACCAAAAACACACTCAAAATTGAAAAACTACAGGAGAGTAAAAAATTAGGGAGGCATAAAATTATCAAGTTGCTGCCATGCTAATTTAGCTTTCTCTCTCAAACTACAAACATCAGCACAATGGCAAACATTAAGAATGTTACTACTGATTTAGCATTAAGCAAGAAATAATTGAGAAGTTTGTATATTTTTTTCATACTTAAATTTTGAGATCACGCTGAATTATATCTTTAAAAGCTATCTTCTAAGTAATAGCTATATTTTGGTGTATAAAAAACTATATTTATTTTGCAAGTGGAAATTAGAAAATTGTTTAATAAATTACCAAGATAGAGAAAGTAAAATCAAGCTCTAAGGGT
>NZ_JBSGKF010000099.1:0-2323 GCF_054786515.1 Nostoc sp. UIC 10890 | reverse complement strand
GCTAAGTATTCCGAACTATTAGAACCAAATGTTTTTGCTGCAATCTCTAACGCGATTTGGTGCGACTGACTTTTTGGGGGAGCGCATAAAGAAGCGAAAAAATGGGCAAATGCAGATTTTCCTGTACCATAAACACTTGTTATAGTCCAAGCACAGTGGTCAGAATCTCCTGTTAGTCCAGCTAAAATTCGTCTAATTGCATCAATTGACCTTTCTGTAAGAATATAACCCTGTAATGAATCAATTTTGTCAAAGTCTCGTTCAACATTGATAGAACGAGAATAACGACGTTTAACACTGAAATAATTAGATAAAGCTTTATTCATCGTTTTGCCTAATCAACCTTGCGCCTATAATACTTATCTAAAATATCCTCTGCTAATGCTTTTGGCTCTGATGTAAAAGAAAATTGAATCAAACCAGCAGAGTCAGAAAGCGAAATACCAGACTTTGACTGCCTTGCGACTTGTTCAATCGCATCACAGACTGCACTTTCTGAAAGTTTAAAAGCCATACCAGGGCTACCAATATCGTAAACTAGGCGAGAAATGGAGATAGTTCTTTGTTCACGTCCTACAAAGCTAGCGTACTCAAGACAGGTGGCAACTAATATTTCTGCTGGCAAGTTTCCTTTTACACCAACTCGAAAAGTAAAGTGTCTTGAATCTCCTGCGGTGTGTATGATTCCTAATTGAGTAAAGGGACAGTCTAAACTTTCTTCACTTACACTTGCCTTGTTAGTTGCTTGCTCAACATACATTCGTAAGATGCAGGTTATATCTTTTTTTAAAGAAGATTCAGCAATGCGAGGTGCAATGCTATCTCTATAGATGCATAAGTTATTAAATAAGTCATCTTGTGAAAATTCGTTTTCTCGGAAAATGTTAAAAGTAAAAAACCAAGCAGCTGCATTACAGCTTGGTTTTAGTAAATTCCAATGTAGAAGCCATAGTGTTGCAGGATCTTCCAAAAACGAATCCCACCCATTTTCTCCTAAAAGGCGCTCACCAAAATCGGATGGGCTATCATTTTCTAAAACTTTAAAGGCATTACACCAGTATCGGATAGCACTTGCCATATTTTTCCCTACACCTAGTTTAATAGGCGCATCTTCTTGTAAGAAGACTTTGGGATTAACTTTAGCACCATCAAAACCTTTTTTTATCCACCCGTAACGTGGGTGGAATGTCTCATGACGTGCAAAAAATGGATTTACGTTAATAATTTCTTTGACAGCACCATCTAAGTTGAGACTAATTTGTTTTCCCATAAATATTTCTATAACTTAATAAAACATTTAGTAAAGTTGATTAAAATTCTAATTATTATTGGAAGATTTGTATTCTAATAAGGTATTCAGTTATTTAACGAACAGGTACTATCAAGTAACTAAGATAATGGTTGAAGTTGATAACAGCCTAAATGAGCTAGAACAAGCTAGTTTAATAGAAGAGACTAAGGTTTTTAATATACATGAACTAGGAACAATTGAAAAGCATGAACCTATACCTGAACTAAGAATAATAGTTCAAGCTTGCAAACGTAGTCCAATAGGTAAACTTCTTCCAGATGCTCTTTATATCCATATTTCAGCCCTAACTGCCCTTGAACAGGTGTTACAGCAATATGAAATTTTTGCCAGAAGTACCTATTCTCAAGCTGATACACCAACAATCGTAAAATTTAGTACTAGGAAACCTAAAATTTCTTACCTGTTCTATCCAGATTTTGATACCGACCCGCATCCAGCCTTAAAAGCAAGTATCCAAGTTGATCTCGAAACCTTACAAGTTACCTATCGGGACTATACCATATCAGATAACCCCCCCATTCTCCATCGTAAAGAAACTTTTGTTACTTCGAATTATCCTTTATACCAAGAATTTAGCGAATTAACCAGTGTTCAAGAAACTTTAGGTTTACTTAATAATCCGAAAAACATTGGTACAAAAGTAAAATGGCAACAGCGCCTACAAGCTTACAATGTCGAGATACAAGGACATCGCCTCATCCAAAACCAAACCGTAACCAGTAACCGTGAATTTACACCACGTCAGGTAGAGCGTCATAAAGCGGCTATTGTCCGTAATGACTTTTCCCGTCCCGTACGTTTAGCTTTGGAAGCAGGCTTGTTTACACAAAATACAACCTTTTTTGACTATGGCTGTGGACACGGTGGTGATGTTACCCGGATTGCACAGCAGGGCTACACAAGCATGGGCTGGGACCCTTATTACTCACCAGAGACTCCTCAGATCGTTGCTGATATCGTTAATCTTGGTTACATAATTAATGTTATTGAAGATATAAAAGAACGCCGAGA
>NZ_JBSGKF010000098.1:0-2366 GCF_054786515.1 Nostoc sp. UIC 10890 | reverse complement strand
ACTACTCTCACTAACAATTCTCTCATTACTAATCAAGGCAGTCTCAATATTATCAATGAAGGGACTAGAGTAGGAACTAATTTATTCCACAGCTTTCAAGACTTTTCTGTTTCTACTGGGAATACTGCTTTCTTTAATAATGCTGCTGATATTACAAACATTATTAGCCGCGTCACAGGAAAATCTGTTTCTAACATTAATGGTTTAATTCGTGCTAATGGAACAGCTAACCTATTTCTGCTCAACCCCAATGGAATTATTTTTGGTTCTAACGCTCAATTAAACATTGGTGGGTCATTTGTCGCAACCACAGCCAACAGTATTAAATTTGCTGACGGTAAACAGTTTTTTGCTCAACCCAACCAGAAAGAAGCATTGCTAACAATTAGCGCCCCTACAGGGCTATCATTTAGAGATAATTCAACTGGAACTATTCAAGTTTTAGGTGGCGGACATCAAATTACACCAAATGCTGGTTTATTCCCTACCATAGTAAACAACAATTCAACAGGCCTTTTAGTACAACCAGGAAAGACTCTAGCTTTAATCGGGAGTAACATAAATGTGGAAGGTGGCATTATAACTACTCCAGGGGGACAATCTGAGTTGGGTAGTGTAGGGTCTGGTTTTGTTGACCTTAAATCCAATAACCAAGGATGGACTTTTGATTACGAAGGAGTTCGCAAGTTTGAAGATATTCAGTTATCGAAACAAGCTTTAATCAATGCTAGTGGTACAGGCGCTGGAACAATTCAGCTACATGGAAATAATGTCTATCTGACAGACGGTTCAACAATGTTGATTCAGAATTTAGGCGAGACTTCATCTGGAAATATCAATATTAATGCTTCTAGGTCTTTGGTTTTGGAAGGAACTTCTCCAGATGGCAATGTTTCTAGTAGTATACTTACGGAAACAGTAAATACTGGAAAAGGTGGCGATCTAAAAGTTTTTACCCAACGATTAACGCTTCAGGATGGAGCAAGAGTGGGAGCAGGTACATACAGTAACGCTTCTGGAGGTAACGTAACTATTAATGCCTCTGATTCTGTGCAATTGTTAGAAAACAGGCTTGCTAATCCTTTTCGCCGTGGAGATACTATTAGCTTCATCAGTGCTGCTACTTTCGCTTCTGGGCAAGCAGGTTCTGTTCAAATGTCAACAAAACAGCTACGAATTACTGATGGAGGAACAGTGGCATCATCAAGCTTCGGAACTGGAGATGGAAACAACGTTATTGTCAATGCAAATTCTATCGAAATTACAGGGATAAAACCAGAGCGTTCTGCTCCAAGCACCATAGCAGCTACAGCTTTTAATGCTGGAAATGCTGGAAGTTTAACCATAAAGACATCAGAATTGCGATTGAAAAATGGAGGAGTAGTTAATTCTGTTGCTTTTGCAACTGGAAATGCTGGCAGTATAAATATTAATGCCGAAAACTTTATCGAAGTAAGTGGAAAAGCTAACAGCTTCCAACCTAGTTTTATAAGCTCATCAGTCAATGTTGCAAATGAAACTGTCAGAAAAATATTTGGACTACCTTTGATACCAACTGGTTCTGCGGGAAATATCACCATTGACACTCCTTTTTTAAATGTCAATCAAGGAGGTTTAATTAGCGTAGCAAATGAAGGTTTAGGTGATGCAGGAAGACTTGAAATTAAGTCCAATACGATTAACATCACAAACAACGGAGGCGTTACCGCAACCACTACTGTCGGACAAGGTGGTGATATTAATATTACCTCAAATAATATTTTTATACGCAATGGAATTATCTCCACAACTGCTGGTCAGCAAGACACAGATGGTGATGGTGGCAACATCAATATCAACACAAATATCCTAGTTCTTGCGGACAACAGTGGTATCACAGCTAACGCTTTTAAAGGACGAGGCGGAAATATCCTGATAAATGCTCGTGGATTATTTTTCTCTCCCAACAGTAAAATTACAGCTAGTTCAAAATTCGGATTGAATGGTGATGTTCAGATCAACGGCTTTTACGTTGACCCTAACGGCATTGAGTCCGTACCAGAAGGACTTGCACAAAGTCCACAAGTTGCATCAGTTTGCCAGGGACAGTCAGACGTGGCAGGAAGTGAATTTGTCATGAGTGGCGTGGACAGATTACCTCTGGGTCCTAAAGATGTACCACCTATTAAACCAACTTGGCAAGATAATTTTGTTTCTGGTCAAATCAACAATAATTCAGAGGAGCCAAAATTGCAAAAACAAGCAACACAAATTGTAGAAGCTCAAGGTTGGGTGCAAGACTCCTACGGGAATGTAACCTTGACGGCAGAAGCAAATTCAGCAACACCTCATGCTGTGTCGTTCGCTAGCTTATGTTCTGAAGAAAA
>NZ_JBSGKF010000097.1:0-2372 GCF_054786515.1 Nostoc sp. UIC 10890 | reverse complement strand
CTTGTGTCAGTTCATTGAGGCGTAGGTAAA
This sequence comes from Nostoc sp. UIC 10890, assembly GCF_054786515.1. Lineage (NCBI taxonomy): Bacteria > Bacillati > Cyanobacteriota > Cyanophyceae > Nostocales > Nostocaceae > Nostoc > Nostoc sp. UIC 10890. The sequence continues at coordinate 2,342 of NZ_JBSGKF010000097.1, read as the reverse complement.
TATCGTCAAATCTAACATCGTCTGTCATCTAAACCTCCTTGCTGACATCCTCTACTACGATTTTAGCGGTATCGCTGTGTCATCTCCTCATCTGTTGAAAAAGGCGTAGCTAAAAACAGAAAACAGTAGGCGTGACCGAAATCTTCATCGGTCACGCCTTCTGATTTTCTTACGCCGCCATTCCCTCTATCCGCGCAAAATCGGAGTCTGTGAACCCACCGCAATCAAGAGACTCGTCTGAGGGTGGTTGATATTGCCATAGGTGTTTCTATCATTAGCTGCTAGTTGATCAAACGGCTTACCCAGCAGTTCCTCACGAGATGGTTGCATCAGTTCTACCATCGACAATACCCACACCGCATCGAACGCAGAATCACACGGAATTTTCTGCTGATGCACTGAAGTTGTCCGAATAACCCACCATCTGCTGTTAGTACAGCCTACTTCGCCAAGCTTTTGATCCTGGTCGTAGATACCATCGTTTAGGATTTCAAACCCATACTTTTCGCATTCATCAGCAATCTGTACCATGATTTCGTTCCCCGTTGTAGCGACTGGGGTTTCTTCTTGTATGGGCAGTGTTCCGCGCTGGTAATGCCATGTGATATAGCTGTGGCATCTTTTAAAAGTGTTCGCGCGATGGATCTCCTCATCATTGACCATCACTATCCAAGGTTGCGTTAGGTCATCGTCGTGAGTAATGCTAGCTACGAGCTTTTGACCTGCATAGAATTCGTGATCTTCAAACGAAATCTCTACTGATCTCAATTCTTCAACTGGTTTAACGCAAGAGGTTAAAGTTGCTGTTGTTTGTGGCATAATTTTAAAACCTTCGATTGGGTAATAAAGGCGATCGCACAGTTTCTCAGGCAGGCGATCGCCTTTTGATTTACATGAACAACGTTGTGCTTGCACAACGCTCACTCTCTTATTGGCGAAGCCTCATAAAGTAATTCCAAGGCAAAGCGTATCAGATGGTGTCAAAACAGCAAACAGCACAAAGCTGTAGAGAAGATATTGGGATTTACCGTGTCCTCTGTACAGCCGCGTGGTAACAATTGAAAAGGCGATTGAAGAGTTCACAATCGCCTTTGTTCTGCAAAGATTGAAGTTTTTTACAACCAGTTTTTAGACTTGGTGGGTCATCGGAATCATCTCACGGCGGCTTGACCATTACAAGTTTAAGGCTTCCGGCTGCTAGTCCCGGTGGCTACTAGTTTTATTGGTTTGGTATCAGTAACTCGATTTAGTTGATTTAGTTTGTAAGTCTTTAGGTATTGGGGGCGCTGGTGATTTACTCTCCTTGGCCCTTATATTTAGTATTTTATAACGCACACCTGTAACTTGTCAATACTATTTAGTAACGCAGCGCAACTATTGTACAGTGCAATTTATATCCCAAATTAAAGAAGATACATCACCATTTAATGCAACACAAAGCTTTTGTAGGATTTCAGTACTAACAGTTACTTCTTTCGGCTTTTTAGGACGATTAACAAACAAGTGTGGAGCTTCTAATTGCTGAATGTAAGTAGCAGATATACCTACTATCTCTGATAGTGCTTTCCGGCTATATCCAGCTTTTTCCCTTAATTCTCTTAATTTCTGCGCGTTTTCTTCATTCCAACGGAAAGATGCTACCGGAGTAACATCTATTTTAATCTTCATTTGTAAATCTACCTTGTTATTATTGCGCTCACCTGTTGACATTTAATGCTACTCGCCTTAATATATTGGTGTCAACCATAATTCAACCAAATAAACTCGTGTTACACCATAAATTTATGGTGCTAAAAGCTTTTGTCCTGGTTGATAATGCCGAAAATTATTTATGAACAACTGTTTTAGTAACAGATCGACTTAAGGCGGCTAAGGCTTTTCCTCCAACTTAGACTGGTATTCGACAAAAAAGCGATTGCCAATAACAGCAAACGCTTACGTTGTTTGAGCAATGCCAGAGCAATTACCTGAACTAGCTCTTCTGCAAAGGATAGCCACGTCTAACTTAGAGAATTTTCAAAAGCTAGTAGTCTGCCAAGGGAATTTTGCGTGGTGGCAAGCAAAGGGGCAGGGGGGAAAGAACTTGTACAAATCTCTCCTCTGCTCCCCTGCACAAGCGCCGACCTCCACAAGCGCAATTTTGGGGAAAGTGAACTACTAGGTTGTTTAGTTATTCACGATTGAGCTTAAACATTCCGCATTTTGTTTCAACACTAAAGCAACTAGCCAAATACACAATAGCAACGCCCTCAAATTCTCCCACTCATCAGGAGAAAGCAGTATGTCTAGGTTTCAATCAATCAGCACTCCTCACCGAGTAAAAAGCGATCGCACTGGTTACT
>NZ_JBSGKF010000096.1:0-2406 GCF_054786515.1 Nostoc sp. UIC 10890 | reverse complement strand
ACTGCAAAAGCTGATATTTATACTGCTGAAATTAGTCCCTGTCATGTTGAATTTTTGGAAAGTCTCCAGGTAAGGGCAAATCTGGTTGTTCCTATTTTATTAGGAGACGAATTGTGGGGGTTACTGGCAGCTCATCACTGCGCGGCTCCTCGTGAATGGCAATCAAGAGAAATTGATCTGCTGCGGCAGTTAGGAGAGCAGGTGAGCATTGCTATCCAGCAAGCAGCTTTATTTGAACAGGTACAGACTGAATTAAGGGAGCGTAAAGAAGCAGAAATAGCGTTAAGGGAAAGTCAAATCCAACTTCAGCGCCAATTGGCTGAAATCGAAACCATTTACCAGTCAGCCCCCATTGGGTTAAGCCTTTTAGACACCAACCTCCGCTTTATTCGCATTAACCAGCGCTTGGCAGAAATGAATGGGTTTTCAGTGCAAGCGCATATTGGTTGCACGGTGCGTGAGTTGCTACCCGATTTAGCTGACGCAGCCGAACAACTGTTATGCTCCATCTTAGAAACAGGGGAACCTGTTCTCAATGTAGAAATTACTGGAGAAACCCCGGCTCAACCAGGTGTGCAACGAACTTGGTTAGAAAGCTTTTTGCCCTTAAAAGATGGCGATTGTATCATTGGCATCAGTACCGTGTGCGAGGAAATTACCGAACGCAAACAGGCACAAATTGCCCTGCAACAACTAAATGCCAAACTTGAGCAACAGGTAGTCCAGCGTACTGCACAACTGCGGTCAGCCAACGATCGCCTTTTAGAAACGGTGAGACAACAGCAACAAACCCAAATCATCCTTTTAGAACAGGCGCAACTACTGGATTTAGCACACGACACCATCATTACCCGCGACTTAAATGGGGCGATCGGTTTCTGGAATGACGGAGCGGAGTATATGTATGGCTGGACGAAAGCCGAGGCTTGGGGACAAATCTCACATATTTTATTGAAAACCCAATTTCCTCAATCATTATCAGAAATTGAAACAGAACTTTTTGAAAAAGGCTACTGGGAAGGAGAACTGATCCATTTTACTTGGGATGATCGACCTGTTAATGTAGCTAGCCGTTGGGTTTTACAAAAAGACAATGCTGGTCAACCGATTAAAATCCTAGAAATCAACAATGATATTACCGAGCGGAAACTTGCAGAAGCATCTTTACAGCAGTATGTACATGAAGTTGAGGATCTCTACAACAATGCACCTTGTGGTTATCACTCGCTGGATGGAGAGGGTAATTTCATTCGGATTAATGATACAGAAATCAACTGGCTAGGATATACCCGTGATGAAATCTTTCACAAGAAGTTTTCAGATATTGCCACCTCTGTCAGTAAACAGGTTTTTCAAGAGAACTTTCCTCGGTTTAAACAACAGGGTTGGCTTAATAATCTGGAGTTTGAAATTGTCAGTAAAGATGGTACAACCCGATGGATAAGCTTGAATGCTACAGCAATTAAAGATAAAGCAGGCAACTTTGTCATGAGCCGCTCAACGTTGTTTGATATTAGCGAACGCAAGCGTATGGAAGAAGCGCTGCTAGAAAGCGAACAACGCTATCGTTCTGTAATTACAGTCATGGCAGAAGGTATTGTATTACAGCAATCCGATGGGCGAATTACCGCCTGTAATGACAGTGCCGAAAGAATTTTAGGGTTAACAGCCGATGAAATGATGGGGCAAACTTCCATTGATCCTCGGTGGCAAGCTATTCATGAAGATGGTACTTCTTTTCCAGGGTCAACTCACCCCGCCATCGTCACCTTACGCACTGGAAAACCCCAATTTAATGTCATTATGGGAGTTTATAAACCTGATGGCAGCTTGAGTTGGATTTCAATTAATTCTCTACCACTGTTTGAATCTGATGAATCAAAACCTTATGCGGTGGTCGCATCATTTACAGATATCACAGTTCGCAAACAAGCACAAATTGCCCTGCAACAGCAGACAGAACGGGAACGCATGGTCTATGCGATCGCTCAACACATCCGCGAGTCTTTGGACTTGGATGAAATCTTGAACACAACTGTTGCTGAAGTTAGACAATTTCTGCAAACCGATCGCGTGATGATTTACCGTTTTAACCCAGATTGGAGTGGTACTGTTGTCATGGAGTCTGTAGCATTCGGGTGGAAGCCAATCCTGAATATGGAAATTACAGACACCTACTTTGTCGAGACGCAGGGGCGACAGTCTTATCAACAGGGTCTGATCAGCGTTACTCCAGACATCTACACCGCCGGATTAACTGCTTGTCATCTAGAATTATTGGAACAGTTGCAAGTCAGAGCCAAGCTGGTTGTAAGAATTTTACAAGGCGATCGCCTTTGGGGACTGTTAATTGCTCATCATTGCTGCACCCCGCGTCAGTGGCAACCTTGGGAGAGCGAACTGCTT
>NZ_JBSGKF010000095.1:0-2458 GCF_054786515.1 Nostoc sp. UIC 10890 | reverse complement strand
ATAAACGACAGTAGCTGAAATCTTCAAGTACGCCGCATCACGACTATAATTGAAGCGATCGCGGCAATACTCCTCAAATGTCTGGTGCGTGGAACGGTACAGCCGTCTGTCCCTCAACTCCATCAGCGCCTGACCTGCTGACAAAAATGCCCTTTCTACCTGACGTTCCAATTGCAAGCGTAAGCTTTGTTCTTCTTCGGTCAACTCTCTTATTTCAACAGCAGTAACCGTAATCGTTGCTGAGGCTGGGTTGTCTTCGCTAGAAGTATTTTCGGGAGCAGAGTCGGTTGCTAGCTTTGGTTCCTCAGATGTCGCAGGGGTAATTTTCTTGCGTCTAGATAGTGGTTTGTTCATTATTCCACCTCCAGGCTGACAGCAGTTGAACAAATATTGAATTGTGTCATCATGGAATATAGAGTTTTTATTTATGCCCCCATCCTTTAAACAGGTTGGGGTTTTTCATTGCTTTTTATATTTTGCACTGATGAAAGAATACTTTGACGAAAATCAGTCCAATACCCTGGAGTTGGCTGGGAAATGACCACAACTTCCGCCAAGGCAGAGATAGCCCTGGCGCAGCATTTAGTGAAGATAGGTGCTGCGGAATTGGCGCTATATGTTGAGCTACTTACAAAATTAATAATTTTGTAATTGTTGTCTAGTTCTGTTATTTTTTAGCATGAACATAGTCTACAAAGTAAAATTTAGGAACAAGCCAAAATTTGAGCCAAGTGTAAGCTGCCAAACTTAATAGTGCTGTAATAATTAGCGTTAAACCAAGCTTGACTCGAAACGTGTCTGGGAGGATAGCAATTCCTGAAATAGTAATAGCAGAGTATGCCAACAGTACCACTTGCAAACGCTGGATCACCCTTAGCGCCCCTCGGCAGCTACTACAGTGCTGAGTATGTTGTTTGTAGCGATCAAGCAGTACAGTCCGACTGTCGTTAATATTTGAGTTTTGTAAGAAATTAATTCCGACTTCATTCCAAGGTAAATCCCCATTACAATACTTTTCAAACCAATTTCTGAACTCAATGACTAAACGATCTGCACTTGTAGGTAGCTTGTAGGCAGTTTTCCAGCTTTCAACTAACTTTTTTTGTTGAAAAAAGCGCTCTTGCTGATGTAGAAGAATCATATCTCCATCAAGAAGCGGATTACGAATTATGATATGTTCTAACCAACGAGGTAATAGACTATAAATTGTTTTAGCAAAATTAATAGGAAATTGAGCCACTATTCTTGACCGACCTGGAGACACTGGAATACAGTAAGTAACAATTCCTAACTGCTTCCCAGAACCAATACTAATTGCATATTCTAAGCGGCAAGGTGGTTCAAAAGTAATTGTTGTTCGTCCTGAGCTTCTTTCAATAACTGCTTCAATCAAATTTACTGTTGATTTCTCAATATTCATAGGTATAGGTACTGCTTGCTCTCGAATACCTTGCACTTTATGATGTGCAAAAGGAACATGACTTGGATCTGCCACATTCTCAACAAGAGTTTGCCAATCATATTCCAAGTCGCGTACAAAAGAATCCCAAACAAAACCTTTGCTAGCATCTACTTGAGGTGACAGAGGTAATGGCGTATTTGCAGCCTGTTCTGCTGATTTAGCATCTGCCCAAACCCAAAGTAAATCATTTTGCTGACGAACAGGGAATGTAACTGCACAGAAGTTTTTTTGATTCCTAGTCACAATTTCTGGATTTTCTGCTTGGGGAATATATGTACAAACTCCTTGAGAATCAAACTGCCAACCATGATAACTACACATCAAATTACCCGTTTTTTCATCAACACGCCCTTCACTTAAGGGAGCAAGGCGATGAGGGCATTGATCTAAAAATACTTGGTAAGCTTTAGATAATTTAGGCTTCCAAATGACTAAGCGTAATCCCAGAAGAACAACTGTGGTGGGGCAGTTTGGATTGATATCTTCGATAGGGGAAAGCGGATACCACTGTCGAAAAAAATCAAACTCAGATTGGATTTCTGTATTCATTGAGTAAACAAAAAGTAATTTTACGTTTAGTATGTGCAACCGCCATCAAGACATTTTAATGGCAAGCAGCCGATGAACTGTGAGTGATAACAGATAAATCGTCAAGTGAGGCAATAGCACTTGGTCAAAGGCTTGACCAGAGTGAAAAAGCTCAAGATGGGAAAGATTTTGAATCCTAATCCAAGATTTGAGTTTTTTCATAAGTGTTGGGATAATGACTCAGCGCGTGTAGATTCTTATCAAAAAGTTGATTGCCAAGTTTGTTTCCTCAGTGGGGTATTGCTTGCATAAAGGGGAAGTTCATTGATTGCAATAGATAGAGAGATAACTGATTAATCGCATATATTAACGTCATGGTCAAAATCATTTAAATCAGTTGTAGCTGGTTCTTTTTAAACTTTATAATATTTTCGTGTAAAAAAAAGGATTTAGCTACAGGTGCATAAA
>NZ_JBSGKF010000094.1:0-2496 GCF_054786515.1 Nostoc sp. UIC 10890 | reverse complement strand
GTACTTTTTTTAGTTTTTTGCCGCGTTAATATCTATCGCCCTTACCCTCTGTCTTTACCCCAAAAGTAGGGAAATGAAAGGAAATAAGCCGATATCAGATGTGCTTAGTACTGTGACAAGATATCTAACCCTTTTATCTTCACTCCAGGATGTTCCCCAGGTCAACTCTCTCAACAATTTTTGTACATAGCTGAGGCGCTGTGATTGCGATCGCTCTTTTGTATGCGATAGACTTTGACCTCAATACTTTTCGGTTAAGGGGGAAAGGGGAAGGGGAAAAGGAGAAAGAAAAACCTTAACCCAAACCCAGTAACCTTTTCCCAAAACCCAATTCCAAGTTAAAAATGCTTAACCGAACAGTATTGACTTTGACCTCTCTCCTAAAAGGTTTAACTTTTTGGTTAATTTTATAGCAGGGTTGGCTGCTTATACTTAATTTGTCTAAAAAACAATCTCTTGACATTTGCCCAAAAGACTTACCTGCTTAACCTCCTGCTATTTTTTAGCCCTGTCGAATTCACGTTAATATAATTTCAGCTTTTCCTCCAGCACTGCTTTTACTTCCTGGGCAGAGGTATTTTCAGGAAACACCCGCAGCAAATCCTTCAAATCTTGAATGGCATCTCGGATCTGGGTTTGCAAAGCTGTCTGCTCAAGTGCAGTCTGATATAACTCTTGGGCGGTTGAGAGATTGCCTGCAACGAGGTGATAGAGTGCTAGGTTGAAAGTATTTTCGTAATTGCCGGGTTTTTTGGTGTGTTTTTGCTGGGCGATTTCGATGGCAATGTTCAAATCAGCTTCGGCGGACACGGCTTGGTGGAAGGCGAGGTAGATAAGGGAACGAAAGTATCGGTAGCAATCATCTTTGGGGTCAAGTTCAATGGCACGGTTAATGTCTTCCAGGGCTTCCTCGTAGCGTTCCATCAAGCAATAGGTACGGCTTCGATTTGCGATCATCCACTCATTTTTGGGTTCAAGTTCAATGGCGCGGTGGAAGTCTTGCAGCGCTTCCTCGTAGCGTTCCATCAAGCGATAGGTAATGCCTCGACTTGCGATCATCCACTCATATTTGGGTTCAACAAGTTCAATGGCACGATTGAAGTCTTGCAGCGCTTCCTCGTAGCGTTCCATCAAGCGATATGTAAAGCCTCGACTTGCGATCGCCCAATCATATTTGGGATTAAGTTCAATGGCGCGATTGAAGTCTTGCAGCGCTTCCTCGTAGCGTTCCATCAAGCGATAGGTATGGCCTCGACTTGTGATAGCCTGTTCATCTTGGGGATTAAGTTCAATGGCACGATTAAAATCTTGCAGCGCTTCCTCGTAGCGTTCCATCAAGCGATATGTAAAGCCTCGACCTATGATCGCCGCGACATATCGGGGGTAAAGTTCAATGGCGCGATCATAGTTTTGCAAAGCTTGATCATACTGCTCCATCGAATAGTAGCCTTGGGCGCAACGAAAGAAAACTTGAGAACTAATTAAATGTGGATGGGTGTCAATTATACGTTGAGCAAGAGACTGTCTTAACAAGTCATGTATAAAGCGATAGCGACCACCAACACGCTGGAGCAATAGCCGTTCTGTAGCATAGTTGAGAAAACAAGCATAGTCCCAAGGAATTGAGTTAGTGCGACACAAAGATAAACGCACTAGAAAATGATTGATGCAGACATATCCCCCTCCCCGCGCAATCCATAGTAGCAGAGCTATGGAGAGGGAAATTAGCACAATGTTATTAACAGAAGACGTTGAACGTAGTGCAAGACAGACTATCAAGGTATGCAAAGGTACAAATATTAACGTAATCAGGATTGCATTTCGCCACAAGTTCCTAATTCCTTGATTTGGCACTGATAAAGTTTTAATTTTGAAGCGCCACTGTTCAAAGTCGAAGTCCAATGTTGGAATATTAAAGGTGAAGTTCAATGTTGGAATATTGAATTCATTCAATTTATGAATTAGTACGCTAATTTGAGTAGGGACTAATATAGTTTTCCAAGACGACAGCTTGCGTAATATTTTGTGTCGTTTGAGACTTAAGAATGAGATGTTGATGCCTCCCACGACTGATTCTATCTGTGGCAAATTATTTAAGACATCTATTGCACATATTAAGCCATACAAAGAGCCAATCACCAATCCGAACCGCAAACTAGAGCTTGACCGAATCGAACCCAATAGTCCCCAACAAATTACAGCAACGATTAACCCCCAACCAATTACGGCAAAAGCAGTAAATAGCCATTTTTGAAGGGGTGTTGACAGCCATCTTGTTCCAATTTGCTCAATCAAAAACTCGGTTTCTGACTCTTGCAAAAGCTCTAAGGCCAGAATTTCCAGCCACTTCTGACTCTGTTCGGGGCTAGGAATCTTTCCCTGACGATAGGCGCGGCTAGGGGTATCCTGTGTCAGCATCCGTCGCACATAGGCATCTAACAGTAAATTTAAGCGATCGCCTGCCGAAGTCGCCCGCCGCCACTGGGTTGGATCTAG
>NZ_JBSGKF010000093.1:0-2510 GCF_054786515.1 Nostoc sp. UIC 10890 | reverse complement strand
AAAAAGTTAGGCGTTCTACGACTCCGGTGATTGTTTCGTGTTGAGGAAAGGCACTTACTTGTTGAGGGGAAAGATTAGGGGGAGTGGACATTGCCTGTTAGAAGAGGCCGCACATTATTATAATACTGGAAGTCAGTTAATTATAGTACATAAATACTATATGACACACCCAGCATTAGTGTCATCTAAAACTCACCCTAATTTCCCTTCATCACTCTTATATGTCATAGTTCTAGGCTTCCTTTTCTTAAGTGGAACTACTGATTTTTTGGGTGCTGGAGGAGGGCGGTAGCTTTCGCAGTAAAGCGATGCTGGTTATACCTATTATCAACGAGGTGGGCAAAAACGTTTAGAACAAAGTATATGACACCTTGACTTGGTAACTCACTTTGTCCGGGATAACTATATTACAAATTACAAAAACTGCTTACTACATCAGGGTTTTAATCTCATCGAGCTTTTCCTGAAGGACTTGGCGTAGTTTAATAAGTCGTGTCTGTTCCAATATTTTTAAATTTATTGACTGGATATCCTTAATAGTTTTGTCCATCTGTTTGTTCTGCTTGGCTTCAGAATTAGAAGCACTATACTGCTCTAGGGTTTGCTTAACTAGTGTTTTAGTTTGGCTCAATGATAGTTTTTCTTCGATGACTCGATGAGTTACCTGAGTACGAATCATCAGAGCTTTAGATTCATCAATCTTCATCTGTTCAGAGGATAACTTATTGAGTTCTCTTACTTTGCTGGTTTCTAGCCCTTCAGAGCGAATGACATTTTTGAGGTCTTCTGTCACTTTAAGAAGAGGAAAGATATTGTTATTAATCGATACCGGATTGAGTTGTAATCCTAACAAAACTGAGACAATCTCATGTTCCTCATGTTCCTTGAAATCAGATGTTTCTAGCCATTCTTGTTGTGTCATCAAATCAGAATCTTTAATCAGTGCGAGATATTGAAGCTTCTTGCTACGGACTAGTCGGTTAATGAAAGCATTCAAAAACTTTGGAATCTCGTCTTCTCTTCCGCTCAGATCGGGATATTTATAAATAATTAATCGAATAAGAGCAGTTGCTAAGTCAAGGTCATGAAGTTTTTGTGAGTGAATACTACTTACCAGTTGACCCTCAAAAACTACGACTTCATCTGAAGTTTCTTCTTTAGGTAGAAAAACAGCTTTCAGTTTTGTCATTCCAGCAAGTGGAGCTGACCTCCATCTGAGTTCTCCATCAAATATTTTGTAGCGTCCATCAATTTGTGGAATAAGCACTATTGGGTTTTGCTGACCTTGCCGACGCAGACTCTCTGCTCGTTCTTGGATTACTAATTGAGGAAACGTTTGTCTCGGTTGAGCCGGATCGGGATCTATAAGATTTACTGCAATTTCATGTATCCCTCCTTGAGTAGCCAGTTGATTAGTGAGTTGCTCAATTTGTTGCTCTAATGTAATTTTTTCTTCTGAACTAAATACATTTGTTCGCAGCTGTATAATTTCTACTTCGAGTTTCTCTATCTGACTTTTAAGTTGGTGAATTTGCTGAGACTGACCTGCTTGGCCAAACAGTTGACTAATTTCTACAGGTTTTTTACTTGGCATTACAGGTCCTCTGTCATCAATTTAATTAAGCTAGTCACAATAGGTTTAAAGTCTTCACTAGCATCATAACCAGGTCGATATAAATTTAAGGGTAATCCAGAACCACTAGCTTTAAGGTAGTAATTAGATTCTCGAATGTAGGGAAAGCATCGGATTCCCATCTGTTTAATTAGAAAGGGAAGAGTTCTCTCAGGCTCAATATCAGTTCTGAGGTTGCCCTTTTTATCTAAACCTAAAATATCTCGATGTGCCCCAACGCCATATAAATCTACTCGTGTAGGTACAAACCCTAATATTTCAGGTTGAGGTTTCAATCTCAAATCGTCTACTTTACTATAGAACCAATCTAAAAAACCTGCGAAAGCTCCTGTATCTTTATATTCTGGTTTGATAGGAACAAGCACATGTGTAGAAGCTGCTAGTGCAATCAAACCCATAGGCTCTAAGGAAGCAGGAGTATCAAAGATAATCAAATCGCTATTTAAGGGAAAATCTTCTAATCTATCTTTCAGTGTGTAGTGACGGCGATTATAGTTATATATTTCTGCAATGCTTTCTTCGAGAAATTTTCCTCCTTGAATAGCCGTAACCGTAGAAAGATGTTCTGTCCAAAGTGGAACAAGTGGGTAGTCACCTGTAAATGTTTTTTTGAAGACAGCAGCTAGAGACTGCTCCATTGATGCTGGTGCAAGCCTTGCAAAAATACATAGTGAGCCGTTTTGATCGAGTTCTATTAGGGTAACTTTGTAACCTTTGGCACCTACAGCATATGCTAAATGCGTTGCTACCGTGGTTTTACCTGACCCGCCTGCATTACTAGCAATTGTTAGCCGGATTTGCTTTTTAACTGTTTTCTTTTTCATTACAATGTCTTTTAAAACTCACATCTTTCTTAGTTTTATTTATTACCAACAAC
>NZ_JBSGKF010000092.1:0-2550 GCF_054786515.1 Nostoc sp. UIC 10890 | reverse complement strand
TTTGCTCTCTCCAAATTAGATTTCCTGTCTTTTTATCTGTTGGAAGATCCATCAATTGAATGCCAGTCACTAATTGCACAAAAGTCCGACCCAGAGCATAGAAGTCTGATTGAGGTACTGCTTGACCATTTACTTGCTCCAATGGAGAGTAACGAGGAGTACTGACAGATGTAATTTCGTATCGTCCTCCCCTACCTGTGCTAGATCCCCCACTTCCACTGACTTTTGCCAAGTAGGTATCAGTCACTCGCCGTGCTACACCAAAATCAATTAATGCAAGTTGTCCACTTGACTGAAGAATTATATTAGAAGGTTTAATATCTCTATGAAAAATTTCTGTACGGTGTACTTCATCAAGGATTTCAACTAACTGTCGAAGCCATTGTAATGCTACGGATTGTGAAATTCGCCCATTAGACTCTAACCATTGTTCTAAATTTTCTCCTTCAAATTTATCCATGATTAAACAATGCAATGTTAGAGAGCTATTATTCGGAATAAAAGTGAAAAAGTCATCTATAGTACTTTTAGGAATACATGGGTGTTCAATAAGCCGTAAGGTGAGAGATTCCCGCTCAATAAGATCAACTAACTGAGGTGTGTTCCATTTTAAAACTTTCATGACTCGCCGCTTACGCCCAGGATTCCATTGAGTGCCGGCATCGTCCACTTCAAAAACTTCCATATAGCTAAATGGGTTTTCGGTAAGCTCTCTTAATGGCTTAACTAGACAAATGCGGTCGTTAATTAGCAATGAAGTCCCACATAAGAGACAGTAACTAACGTCATCAGGATTTTGACGTTGTTTGCAAAGAGGGTTGATACAGTAACCCATATTTTAGTATGTATAACGTAATGCATAGAAATTTACTCACGCTACCTCTTGCTGTCGCAATGGAACAACATATAAATTGAAAATTTTAGGCAGCCTCATTTTAAACATCAATGTATACTACCATTAAATACCTGCATTGCTTAGGAAAAGAAGTAACAAATATCACACTAAACAATAATTACTAGAAGACTCACTGTTTAGCTGAAATGAAAATTCAGTAGCCAATTTCAGTAAATAGCCTTAAGTGTAAGTGCTAATCTTCCTCTTTTCTCTTACCGTACTCCATCCAAGATGTGTCTACGAAAGTAATTCTTATTGTAAGTAACCGACATTAGAAATTTCTATAGTACTTTTTTGAAAAAAATTAACTATAAAATGAAAAATCAAATATGATTGATACAATGCAATCTCCTCTTAAAACTAAGCCTAATCTATAAAAATGCCCATTTCGGGCATTTACTGTGTAAAAATGATTAACAAGGTTACAGTTTTTAGTACTGAATCGCAATTCCAGGCTCCTACTCACTCCTCCCTTAAGCAAACAGGACAGGAGTCACCAAAAGTACTTTTTACGGTGAAAGTTACTTTTGAACTAGCCCTAGCTGTAGTAAATAAGTTAGTATTTGCCAAGAAAGGTAGATATCTATCCGAGGCTGAAATCCTTGTTATAAAGGGAGCGTGGGATGACAATGACTATGAAGAAATAGCAAGTAACTCATCTTACAGTCCTAACTACTTAAAAGGTGGCATAGCCCGTCGATTGTGGGATATGCTTTCTGAAACTATTGGAAATGGCGAACGGGTTGGCAAAAAGAATCTGCGTGATTTTTTGGAACAAGTTACTGAAGAATATTATGCTCAATCTGCGCCAAAAGAGGAGCCGAACTTCCCTGCCAACGACTTAATACAAGTTCTGGGAGGACAACTACCTGATGTGTCTAGTTTTTACGGACGAGTAAAGGAACTAACTCTTTTAAAAGAATTAATAGCTAAACAGCGATGTATATCCTTGGTAGGAGTAGCAGGAATCGGTAAGACTGCATTAGCGGCAAAACTTCTAGCGGAAATTAGTGCAGAATCTCAACCTAGATTTGATTATTTGATTTGGAAATCAGTTGCTCATGCACCACTACTTCAGGATTTAGTAACCGAACTGTTAGATATAATTGAGCCTTTAGAAACACCCTCAAGCTCACCTAAGTATACTCAAGCAATGATTACAATGTTGCTGAAGCAGATGCAATCACGCCGTTGCTTGGTTGTGCTGGATGAATCTGAAGCGTTATTTCAGACAAAAAATTTAGAGCAACGACTAGATTACAGACTATTTTTTCGCCGTTTAGTAGAAGAACAGCATCAAAGCTGTTTGCTCTTGACTAATCGAATTCTGCTTGATGAGCTGAATGATCTGATAGTAGCGAAGCGACCTCTTCGATTTTTTAGAATTGAAGGTTTAGATGAAGATGCGGCAATGCAGTTTTTGTCTGAAAAAGGATTGACTGACACAGAAAAGTGCCATCAATTAATTCAAACTTATCGTGGTAATCCTTCGGAACTAGAGGCAGTAATTGAGAGAATTAATCACTTTTTTTCTGGCAGTACACAAGTATTTTTTCAAAACCCAACAACTCTTGTCAGTAGTAAGTTTGAAGCAATGCTTAATCATGTTTTTGGTCACGTATTGACAGAAATTGAGCGAAAAATTCTGATTTACA
>NZ_JBSGKF010000091.1:0-2569 GCF_054786515.1 Nostoc sp. UIC 10890 | reverse complement strand
TCATAGTGCAATATTTGCTACCGCAGCTAGGTTATACACCTGACACCTGGCATCAAGAGGTTGCCGTTGGTAGCATCCGTTTAGATTTCTTAGCATTTGCCGCACAGGTGATTCCCTTTGTCTTAGATGCAAATTCACCGTTGAGTGTCGTCATGGAGGCAAAGCATCCCAAACAAAACTTAAATAATCATGTCCCCCGACTCAGGCATTATTTAACCAGTTTGAATGTCAGGTATGGGTTGTTGACTAATGGCAAAGAGATTAGAATTTATCAGAAATTACAGACTGACATTCAGTTAATATTTCAATGTTCTGGCAAAGAAGTTGAAACGAACTTACAAAATATTAAAGGTTTAATTGGTAGAGAGAATCTAAAAGAAGGACAGTTAGTAGATAAACCAGAACTTCAAATAAATCAAAATAATTTCAATCTTAAAACTAAGAGGCAATATTCAATGAAAACGATTGCAATCTACCACAATAAAGGCGGCGTTGGTAAGACTACTGTTGCAGTCAATCTTGCAGCAGCATTGAGTAAAAAAGGTAAAAGGGTACTGTTAATTGATATAGATTCCCAGGCAAATACTACTTTTGCTACAGGATTAATAAAATTTCAATTTGATGAAGATGACGATTTACGTGAGCAGAATATATCACATTTATTAGAGTCAGGAGATTTTTATTTTGTTCCAGAAATTATGCGTCAGTCTCATTTTTTTAACAATCCAGAGATAGATGTTGTACCCTCACATATTAACCTCATTGATAAGCAAGATAAACTAAATCAAATAGCAGTTAGCCGAAGTAGGCTTATTTCTAAACTCAAAATCGTAGAAAATGATTATGATATTGTAATTATCGATACTCCTCCGTCAAGAGATTATTATGCTGAAGTTGCCCTAATTGCTTCTGATTATTTGATTATCCCTTCAGATTTAAAACCATTTGCAAACCAAGGTTTACCAACAGTCAAAAACTTTCTGAAACAAATTAATGAATATAGAATACTTATTGGGAAGCAACCCATAAACATAATAGGGGTTCTAGCTTCTAAAATTTCTACCAACGCTAAATTTTTGCAGTACACTTTTCCAAAACAAAGAAGTGTTATATCTGATCGCTATGAATTACCTTTAATGGAAGCAGTTATTTATGATAGAACCTCTCTGTCAGAATGTATGAATAATACTATAACAGTTGGAGATTTAGAATACCCAGACCCAAAATCAGTTATAAAATATGCAGAATCAAAAACTAATGCTCAACAATCTGCTATGGAATTTGAGATGTTAGCCCAAGAAGTTTTAGAAGAAATAGGAGTTAATTAATAATGAAATTTTATACTGTGGATGTAAAAAACATTACTTGTGATGTGCCTCCATCCAATTTCTCAGATGATGCTTTAAATAACCTCGCTGATATGATTATAGAAAGCGGGGGAATTATCAGACCATTAATTTTGAAAACTACAGGTTTAGAAACTTATGCAGTAGTTGACGGATACTTTGAATATTATGCTGCTGTTAGAGCAAGAGAAAAAAATCCTCGTCAATGCGAAATGGTCAATGCCTTTGTAATTTCCCCTAAGAACGAGGATGAAATATTTAAGCAAGTAGCTGCATTCAGGAGATTAGATTCTGATGATAAACCAGAAGTTAAAACTCTAATTAAAACAAATGATTCAGAATCGATTTCAAAAAATAATGATTTTAATCTCTTGGAAAAGCAAATTAATGATTTAAGGTCAGAACTGGTACAAGAGAGGCAAGAAAGACAGAAACTATACGATACTCTCAAGTTGATTGAAAGTCAGATACCAAAACAGATTACACCATTAGATGCATTTAATAGTCTAAGCTTACTAGAACTGACTTTCAGATTAAGAACTGCTGGTTTTACTGATAAAAAAGCTGTTCAGGTTGCTGAAAGTGTTGAAAAAGAGCGTAAAAAGAAAAAATTTGAATCTCTGAAAGATGTATTAGCAAGAGTAGAAATTGCTCGTGTCAAAAAACCAATTAAAGGTATAAGTGGTGAGAAAATGGTAGATATTGTTGATAGCTGGTCACGCATCTTGTTTATTTAAATCCTAGTTAAATACCTTTTTTATTTTCCGCTATGGTTATCTGTGGTTGTAGTAATCTTTTTGGGTATCTTTATGCTAATTGATGAATTATGGGGTGGGTTGCAAGGTTAGTGCATCTCAATAGCCAACCACTTGTCAAACATCCTGTAATATTAATCCTCACTTATCAACTTTCTTTCTTCAGGGAGTAAGGTAATTTCATCTTTGGGGCGATCGCTATCAAGGGATTTGGCTTGAGTTCTATACGGTTTGATAATTAGACTGACGCCTATTGTCCAACCTAATGCAACCATCCAACCTGCGAGAATGTCACTAGGAAAATGAACCCCCAGATAGATACGACACCACGCAATAGCTATGATGTATAAGCTACCTAATACGATCACCAACCAGCGCCAGGAACTAGCCCAAGTAAAGAATAGCAAAATTGCTACCAAAGTTATACTCGTCATGGCATGAGCACTGGGAAATGAAAAACTAGACTCA
>NZ_JBSGKF010000090.1:0-2615 GCF_054786515.1 Nostoc sp. UIC 10890 | reverse complement strand
CCACGCTTAGTTCCACTGCGAAAAGATAGTCGGGAAGTTTTAGCAGAGTATTTGCTTACGCGCTCACAGCAAGGAGAGGTGTTAAACAGCCTTAGTCCACTGATGATTTCACACCATGCTTCGTACAAAGGTGAACGCTTAAGTTATCACGGCATTTACTTCGCTGTAGAAAAAATTGGTGAAATAGCTCATATTGAGGATTTACATCCTCACTCCTTTCGCCACACCTATGCCACTGACTTATTGCTATTGGGAGTTGACCCCAGCCATGCACGAAAATTAACAGGACATCAAAGCGAGAAAGCCTTTCGGCGCTATACCCTTCGCAGCGAACAAGAAGCGGCGATCGCTGCTTACTATCGCGCGATTGGTGAAGAGGAAGCAGAGTAGATTATGCCAAAGCCACTTGATCCCAAATGTCAACTATGTTCCAAACTACCAACTGCCCAAGCCAAAGTTTTACATGGAACAGCAGGGGACAGGTGTTGGAATCCCAAAGTCTGTCATAATCGCCGTTCGTTTTACCGCCACCGCTCCCAGAATAATTCAGCAGAAATTGATGCGATCGCAGTCGAACCACCAGCAACATATTTTGCAGTGTTGTATTTGTATAAAGAACCAGGGGATAAACCATTGCACGCCTTGGGCGCAGAACTCTGGCTGGGGCAACAGCCTATTTGTCGATTAGCACCAATTCACTGTTTTGGGTTAACGGCTGGCAAGATCCGCGCCTATACAGATCAGGTGTTGCAGGCTTTTGCGAAACAATACAGTGTTTCACTATATCAATATAAGGATATGTTTGAGATTACCTCAAGCTACTGCCCAGTGCGACCCTGCCCGTTAAATCCTGAATTGTAGCAATGACCACATACCGCCAATTAACAATCTGGGATGTATTAGATGAGTTGTCAGAATCTCCAGCGACATCCTCACTTGTATCGATGTGGGAATGTTTGGATGCCGAGCTAGAGAATTTACCTTTGGAGGCACAATTATTAACCGCAGCGCTTGCCTTCAGTCAAATTGCGGATATTCTTAAGTCTCGTGCCGAAGTGCTGTTGCAAGATACCCGCGATCGCAATAGTCTTTTGGGCCCTATTGTTAGCACCGATCTCTTTGCTGGTCTAGTGCGGACAACAATGCACCTCGATTTAGATGATTTGATTGAACCGCAAACACCACAAACCTTTAAACCACATGGCCCACACCAATTTTCATCTCCTAACCAGGAGGGTGATTCTGTAGCAGCACCTGTTGAAAAAGCGAATGTTTTGGCAATGCTCGATGAGGTGACAACTTTAGAAGATGTCCGCAATTTGGCATCAGATGAAGATGTGGAAAAATGGCAGAGTGCGATCGCTAACCATCTGATAAATGTCAAAGATGAGATTTCTTTAGTTAAACTGCAACGTGTGTTGCAAATGCCGATGGTGGAGGTGTGGTTAGGATTGTTGCTTGGTGGTTTTACCTTGGAGCAACGTGGAGATTTTTATAACAGTCGGAATATTTGGGTGAAAAGCTCAGAAACTATGACTAGTAACAATAGCATTGTACTATTACAACACGGTGGAAATAAACAGACCATATTGATGGGAGAATAAATAATCAGGTTAAAACCCAAATGAGAGATAATATCAATAAATATCAAAAATACTACCCTTAACTGAAATATATTGTTCTCTTGAAATTATGACAATAGTTTTGTATGACCAAGATTGGTACGAAATGTTAAATGAAAATCAAACAAATCATCAATTTAGCTCAAATTCTGATATCTACGAAGAATCTACAGAGGTAAATACAAAATATTTTCATTGGCAGGAATGGTATATGCCGCTTCGCTCTGGGTTACATATCAGAACTTATGAAATTCAACCTATAGATAATTTCATTAAAATCGCAGAACATGGGAATTATGATTTGACAACATTAAGCTTTTTTATTAGAGGTAATACCAAGACATTTTTACAAAATTTGGCAAATTCGGCAGATGAAGTTGTAGGTCATAATTATTTAGAATTTTTACCAGATATCAAGGAAAGTGATGAGTATGAAGCAGGACAGAAAGTTTTAAGATTACAAATTTGGATTGATCTGGCAAAGTTCTTTAGCGAGTTTGATGCTAATCAATTACAATATCTTCCTTGTGAATTACAAAAAGTTGCTGCTGGCACTTCACTGCCAGCTCATTATCGCCAGGGAATCACGACACCGGAAATGCAACTGGCTCTGCAACAAATTTTAAATTGTCCTTTTCAAGGATTAATGAAGCGTCTATATTTGGAAGCCAAGGCAATTGAACTGATGATGCTTCAGTTTAGCCAGTTTGTAGAACCCGTATCACCTGCTAAATCAGAAATTTCTTTAGCTTTGGATGATGTTGAGAGAATTTATCAAGCAAAGGAAATTATAATCCATAGTCTTAAAAATCCACCTTCATTATTAGAATTATCTCGGCAAGTAAAGCTGAATGACTACAAGTTAAAGCAGGGTTTTCGTCAAGTTTTTGGAAAAACAGTGTTTGGTTATTTACATGACTATCGAATGCAGCAAGCATATATGCTGTTAGCAAGAGGTCAAGCAAAAGTCCAAGAAGTAGCACAAGCAGTTGG
>NZ_JBSGKF010000089.1:0-2654 GCF_054786515.1 Nostoc sp. UIC 10890 | reverse complement strand
TATCTATTTCTTCAAGTAATTGTTCTCCTGCATACAGCTTCAATAAAATCTGAGAAAACCCGATTTTAAAATTTCCCTCTCCCAATCGCAAAGAAATAATTTTCTTCATTATTGTTCGTCACGCTCTAAAAACTAAACGATAAATTCTTCAGTTATGTTAGCATCACCAAGACTTATTCTCAGCTTAAACTTATCTCCTGATTCACTAGTAAACTCTGGTAACTGAATAAAATAATCTCTAAATTCAGATTTGACTTCTTTGAGAGTTTCTTCTAATTGAGAAAGTACCTCTAATTTCAACCCTAATGGTAAATATTTTTCTCCAGAAACTGGACATAAGCGAGCGCGAATTTTTAGCTTTTGTTCTGCTTGCGGTGTCACAGTCATCAGCAACATTACTGCTTGACTAGCTAAATTCATTTTTAAGTCAATTAATTTAGCTTTATTAATAGCTTCAGAACTATTTCTAGTCATATAACTGAGATTTTGTGGTTGTCTCATTAACAACTCTTCCGCATTTTGCCATTCTCGTCCAATATTTTCTTTAGTTTCTTTAAACCAATGTCTGAGTATTACGACTTTTTCTTTGATTGATTCACCAAGAGTTTGTTTAACAGTTATTTCGGACTGTTCTTTTTGGCTAAGATATTCAGGCAAATATTCCAAAGAACGTAATTGATTAAAAGCTACAACTCCTTCTGTTTCTTCTACTGAGGATACAAAACCAAGAAGATTTGCTTCTTGTAACGATTCATCTATATGTACAAATATATAACCAATACGACTTGACCAAGCATCTTCTGGAACATGAATATCGCCATCACCATAAACTGCACGACATTCTAACTTACCGTAATTTTTAACTTCTAAATCTGCTACATCAGCAAAGGTGGACATTACAGGATTGTTAAAGTCGCTGTTATTCCAATCAGTTTCATATCCCAGAGATTCTAAATAATCCTTCACAGTACATAAAGCCAAAACATTATAATAGAACTCTTTTGCTTTAACTGTAGTTAATTTTTTTCGGCTCAACTGTTTGGCTATTTCTCTGTGAACCGATTTTAGATTAACCGTGAAGATAAAAGTTTCAGTTAGTTCCCAAGTATTCATGACTTATAATCCCTAATTATTTATTGTAAATATTCTGCTAAATCAGCTTTTACTTTTTCAAATTCTCGTTCGTAAAAGCTTTTGATAGTAGTGTATGGTATGTTCCATTTATTTGAGAGATTTTTAAATGTTTCTCCTTCCCAATTGATAGCAATTAATACATCTTTAAATGTAATATCTGTTCTGTCCTTTCTAATTGGTTTGCCAAGTTTATTGTTAGGATCTTCATGGATGAGATTTTTAATTTCTTCGGATTGTTGATAGTAAGCAAATTCTTGTTCAGCATTCTCAAAAAGATATTCTCTCATTAAATTGATGTCTACGGGAGAAATGCTGATTTTGTCTTCTTCTTGTTTCTTAGATTGACTTTTTTTGAATCCTAATATTCTGCCAGCTGCATCTGAAAATTTTATAGAAATCCAGTGATTTATCAGAGCCATAAAATCTCCAATTGTTTCATCATATCGGTCAATTTTATCTAAAACATAGCGAATAGACTCTCCTTTAGCTTCTAGAAAAGCATCTTCATAATCTTGTGGAGATAATTGTAAAGTTGACCCAAGTCCTTGTTTCTTATATGTATTTTTTATTTCCATAGCCTTAATCAGGCATTGCACGGCTTGTTTTCTTTGAAAGCTATTCGCTTGAGTTTTTTTAATTTCTATTGCTAAAGTATTGATAAATTTATCTGTAATTAACTTTCTTTGATATTTTTTTTGGATAATTAAAGCTTCTTTTAGCAAAAAATCTGCTAATTCTTTAGAGTTATTTTTTTTGTTTATATGAAGTTGAAATGTATCTCCTAGTTCTTGTTGTAAATTTTCTTTTATTTGCTTAATCTCTTCAGAAAAAAGATTGATAATATATTGAGAATGCCACCAATAGCATGAAGATAAATGTGCAATAATTTGAATTTTTATATGTTTTTTTTCCTCTCTTTCAGGTGAAGTATTTTGATACTCCTTGAGTAAATCAACTAACTCTTGTGTATTCATCTTATCTTTTACCCTTTTTAGGATGCTCTATATCTCTCTGAGCAGTTCATACCCAGAACGCGACTCAAGCTCAGTCATTGTCTCAACTACCTCTAAATGTAGATGTGAAACGAATGCATTTATCTATTTTTCTCTAGAATAAGCAAGATTTTACGCAAAATTTCAATCTAATTTTAGATGTTACAACTACAAACAGTATTTCTGGTAAAAATTATGTATAAAAAATACTATTAAGTTCTAATCGCTCTCACTAGTATTGTTGTATCGAATATCACATCCTTAGTTCTTCCTTTGGACAAGATAGCCTTGGCGGTAATCACTCTTCTTTAATTTGGAAGCTTGACGTGCAGACCACTGACGCATAGGAGTAACTTTTTCTACATGAAGTAGCTTCTGGCGATAAGTATCATTGCCCGTTAGTTGAGCGATCGCACCAGCAATAAATCGAGCGCAGCGTTCTGGCTGAGACGAGACTTGTTCTTCTGCAAACCGGATGACTAGCCAGTTGGCATCGACAAAACACTTGTTTCGGTAATCATCCTCGCC
>NZ_JBSGKF010000088.1:0-2658 GCF_054786515.1 Nostoc sp. UIC 10890 | reverse complement strand
GTCAACAACTTCGCATTTGTGGTCATAGTAAGATAGACTCACGCACAAGTAAAATTAAAATTAAAGCCTATAAGGTGACACCAATCAATACTTGTCCAAAGCAAGATTTACCACCTCAAACCAAAGCGAGGATTATGGTATGTCAAAAGGGCGGTTGCCTGAAACGTGGTGGTAAAGGGTTATTATCAGAATTAGAAAAAACTTTGTGCGATCGCGGTTTGTTAGACAAAGTTACTATTGAACATACAAGTTGCCAAAAATGCTGTGGTAGTGCTCCCAACTGTGTTTTACAGCTTGGTAAAAAGAAATACAAGAATATTCATCCCGAAGCGATCGCATCTTTGCTAGAAAGTCACTTAACTTCAGAGTAATAAGCTTCTCTAGCTATTCTTAAAATAATACATAACTTTGTAGGGGTAAAATTTTACCCTTATTTGTTATTGCTATCCCTTGTCAAATCCTAATACTATGAAAATTATCAAATCGTTGAAATTAGAGCCAGCATTTCAAGGAATGACTATGATGCTGAAATTTTATCCCCCGTCTGCCTGGAAAAATTAGGTTCCACAATATTTGGAAAGTTCTCAAAATTACGTCGCACCCAATCCATGCCTACTTCATTGTTGAGTTTAATTTTTTGAGGCATATTTGGATAAATTTTTCCTAAAATATCTGCATCTTGATTTACTACTACCTCCCCAAACTTGAGATATTGGCTACCAAATATCTTAAATATAGGATGCTTGGCTTGACCAAATAATAAAATATAAGTCCGTGTACGATTAGCACCTTCTGGCACAAATATATGGCACTGTGCGGCTTTACCTAATGGCATTTCTCCATGAAAAATTATCAGAGATGGAAAGTGATTTTCTAGATGTGCTTGAATATTCTTGGGCAGTAATAGTAAATCCGGTTTTTTGAGCTTTTCTAGCAAGCTGTAAGGTGCTGTGGGCAAATCATAAAAAGCATGGGAATTATGACCGTTATCAATAAATTGATGAAATTCTATATCGGTAATCCGAAACAATTCTCGGTGAGTACCGTTTTGATGATTGTAGTCGTGCATATTCAGCAGCATCGTCAGCATTGAAGTATCTATAGTTCTATCTGCTGTATGTCCAATAAAGTAGTATGTTTTAGCAATCTCATTTAGGACTGTGGGAATAGGTATTTTCGGATCATATCCACCATAAGACCAAATAAAATCCCCTTGAATTATTAGCTCTAATGATTTGAGTTGTGGCAATGTTTTCTTGTTCGTTCCAGGTAAAACAGTGCAGCCTGAACCATCAAATTTCAAAGCATGAAATGGGCAGACCACAGCACTCCTACCATCACTTTCTGTTTCGCACCAGCCTTCGGACAACATTGCTCCCATGTGTGGACAGGCATTGGGCAAAGCATATATAGCTTCGGTAGAATCTTTCCACATCACATAGTCATTACCATACAAGGAAATTTTTCGAGGTTGGTTAACTGCCAACATCGACTTGTGAAGCAACAGCCAGGGCGCACCAGGAAGCATAGATTCCATGATCTTCTCCGCTAGTTATAAAATTGTGAAAAATCCGTCGTCTTTTTAATATATGACAGAAGATTCACATTCGTCAAGCAGTTTACGTCGTCAACCCAAACAACAACGAGGAAAAGAACGAGTTGAAAAAATCTTGGATGCGGCAGCAGCAGTGTTTGATCAAGTGGGTTATGAAGCTGCAACTACCCATTTAATTGCAGCAAAAGCAGGAACAGCAATCGGTTCTTTGTATCAGTTTTTTCCTGATAAAGCCGCTATTTTTCAAGCTATGGAGTTACGCCATGTTGAGCGGGTAAAGCAGATGTGGGCGCAGGTGAACACACCAGAAATTGTGCAGTTACCACTGCGTCAAATGATTCATGCTCTTGTTAACTCTGTAGCACAAATATTTGAGCAGCCAGTTTCACGGGTGGTATTTGTGCAGTTTTTCATGGCACGAGAAATTTTCCAGTCCATTGATGAAAGCATGACCCAAGAAGCAATTAACTTTACGGCAAATATCTTGAAACAGCGAAACTCAAAATTAAGTGAAGCACAGTGCAGCTTGCTGGCAGAAGTTTGTGTTCACAGCAGCAATGCTGTCATGTTATCGGCACTTCGCAACCCAGATCAACAACATCGGCAACGACTGACCCAAGCTATTGAAGATTTGCTCGTTCTATATTTAGAACCCCATGTTGGAGATAATCTCTTGGGAAATGTAATGAAAGTAATGAAATGCTTACATTGTCAATCACAGCGATTATCTAAAAATGGGTATCGCCGAGGGAAGCAGTGCTATCTTTGTAAAGACTGTGGAAAACAATTTGTGTAAACTTGTCGGTCATCGGTAGGCTAATTTTTTATTAAGATAAAAATAACTCTGCATTCTCGTAGTTGTTATGAGTCTTACTACTGCTAAACGCTTTACTATAGCTGAATATCACCGTCTAGCTGAACTCGGCTTCTTTGAGGAGAATGACCGAGTTGAGCTAATTAAGGGTGAAATAATCCAGATGGCAGCAAAATGTACACCACACTCTGTTTGTGAAACACGCCTAGAACGAGAATTATATAAACTAGTAGGCGATCGCGCAACCCTGCGAGGACAACAACCAATTACTTTATCTAACAACAGTGAG
>NZ_JBSGKF010000087.1:0-2827 GCF_054786515.1 Nostoc sp. UIC 10890 | reverse complement strand
ATGTTTGCCTAATGTGTGGATTTTAGTCTGTGCATGATAACCGACTCTGCCCCACTGCACTGTCAAGTTACCATCTTCGACAATGGCCGCCCAGAATTTATTGCTGTTTCGGATAGCATCAACAAAAACTAAATAGATTTCCATGTTTTTTACCCTGTCAATTCACAGCTTGACGGGCATTGCCCCATCGAATTTGATGCTGTAAAGCTTCAAGTAATGTTTCCGCTTCCAGAGTTGTTAGTCCATTTAAAACAGAGCAGACATCCTCAAACAAGTTTTTATACAATGGATATGAAACTAATAAGCCCAGATTAGACAATGCATCCTCAAGTGCCTCAGCAACAGTATGCTTAGTAGAACTGTCTTTTTCTAACGTAAAAATGTAAGTTGCTAATGCCATTCGGAGCATAAGCTTAGTTTCTCTGTCCAATTTCTCTAAATACACACCATATTTATCAACCAGTTGGTCAATAGTTGGAGTCTGCCCGTAATAAGTAACTAAGTCTGTCGTCATGTTTATTCGCCTTATTAAGTATGTTAATTGATTGCTCTCAATTACTAAAAAAAGAGTGATTGCCCCCATAGAATCAGGAGACAATCGCCCTCAAGAAGGGTAAAGGGAAAAGGGGAAGGGGGAAAGAGGGTTTTCTTTATTCCTTTCCCCTTTCCCCAAGATTATTTCTCAGTTCATATTCCGAAACTTAGCAGCACGCAAAGATTGAGTTTTCGCTGCAACCACAGCACTACTAGCCCGTCGTGCGGTAGCCGCCCAGGACTGCATTCGTTCAACCGCCGCCGCATCCTGAATCGCAAGTGGGGTAATGGTTTGGCGGCAGGTTTCGAGGTCAGCAAGTGTTACCTGCTGCGGTCTATCCTCATCGAATGCCAGCAGAGCAGCTTCCGAAGCAAGGGTTTCCAGTTCTGCGCCGGAGAATTTCGCGGTCGAAGCTGCGATCGCTTCGAGGTACTCTGATTCCAGGTGAATACCAAAGCGTTGTAGATGAATCCCTAGAATCTGTACCCGTTCTGGCTCAGTGGGCAAATCGACGAAAAAATTTTCATCAAATCTTCCCTTCCTCTTTAGCTCACTTGGCAGTGCAGAGGGGTCATTGCAAGTTGCCACGACAAACACACCACACTGAGATTCGGACATGAATGTAAGGATATTGCCCAGAATCCTCTGTGAGACTCCACTCGTGTCACCAGTTCCCGAAAGTGCTTTTTCTATTTCGTCAATCCACAGGACACAGGGTGCGATCGCTTCGGCGGTCTTGAGTGCGCGGCGGATATTGCCCTCAGACTCGCCTACCAAACTACAAAGCAGGGAAGCAATGTCTAGCTGTAGGAGTGGTAAATTGAGTATGTTGGCAATGTTCTTAGCGACACTCGTTTTTCCAGTACCGGGAGGCCCCGCAAGCAACACACCTTTTGGTTGAGGTAGGTGTAGCTCACGCGCCTCTTGTGTGAATAGTCGCCGCCGCCGATTGAGCCACTCACGCAGTAAATCCAATCCTCCAAAAGAGATGCTAGCAGGCTTGCCCAATTCAATACCCATTTGAGACAACAGCCGAGTTTTATACTCGACTGCTTGGGGTATGAAATTACTATCAATTAAAATCCCATCTGATGTTAGGTTGTGTTTGACAGTTAACCGCAGGAAGTCGCTAATCTCCTCCAGGGTTAATCCCAAAGCAGCGCGAGAAAGAGATTCAATTTCACTTTTGTTAAGGGAAATAGTGAAAGTCAATTCCTGTTCAATAGCAGACTGTTGTAGATCATGCAAATAAGAATTGATATGAAGTAGTATTTGCTCAACTCCCGGCAGAGGAATTTCACAATAAGGGATTAAGCGTACAAGCGATTCGTGTAATTGAATGTTTTGACCCAGCAGTACAATGCGTTTATCAGTCGGTTTGAGACGATGGTAGAGATTTTTTATCTTGCTAACAACCTCCCAAGATAACGAAGGCGAATTCTTCCCAATAAACGAGTGAATATCACCTAAGATAAAAACTCCATCAGCATTAAAGTTAGCAATGTAGTCAAATACAAATAGTAGCGGATCAGCCTGTGGAGGTCTTTTGTACTCTGCAACTGGCTTAAATATTAAACCACCATCCGACGCAATCAGGCACTGTTCTAGACTGGACACACCGAGGTTCCAGAAGAACACTGGACTTGATAGCTTGTTGTTAGCTTCTGTAGTCAGCCACTGAATAATCGTCGCTTCATCAGGCGATAGCACATCAAGTGCAGCAATGGGGATTTGTGAATCAAGCGTGGAGAGAAGATTTGAGAGTTTCATGTCAATTATTCAAATATTTCACTTATGAAATGGCGAAGCCGATATTCCTTATCAGTAGCCAGTTAAAAGTGTTAACTGACTACTGATTACTAACTACTGGCGCTGATACTGTTGGTGGGTGTTAATGTTACGGATTTGTGGGGCTGACTCTTCCTTGTAGATGCGATCGTCCTCCACAACACCCAATGCCTCTTCAAACGGTTGGGTTGCTGACAAACAACTCAAGCCCTCGAACCCCTCAGCCTCCACACGAACTTCACCTGTAGCATTGTCGAAATGAATCAGTATTGAGCGTTCCATGTTTATCTCCTTACATATTGTTGAACTTCTTGATGTCCAGCAAAAGTCAGCCGTAGAGTTTGCACGCTCCCGTTGGTTTCTTCAGCGATCGCACATTCACCAAACCTTTCTTGTAACTCGGCGGCTTTAGCTCTCACCATCCTTTGTCCATAAGCCAGCATTAGTTTGTGGCTGAAAAAGTCCTGTCCCAGGCGAGGAACTGTCTCATAGCTATCGTGTATT
>NZ_JBSGKF010000086.1:0-2867 GCF_054786515.1 Nostoc sp. UIC 10890 | reverse complement strand
CACTACATCAAGAACTTCAACAGAAGTTAGTTGGATAAATGCTGAGTGGCGATAAGCTTGTTGTAACTCAATCAGAGCAATAGTATCTAATAGAACAATCACATTGTATCCTCCTCACCTTGTTTTAACCATTCAGAGAGTTTTTCCCGTACAGTTAAAACATGTTCTCCTAAAATTTCGGCAGATCGAGATACAGTAAGTTTCTTTTCTATTAATGCCGTATAAACCAAGCGTTCCAAACGATTCAGCCTTTCTGGTAATGGTAGTTTCTCTGGCTCATCTTCTGGACCATATTTCTTGTTGAGTACGCCTAACTGTTGACCCTTTTGCTGCTTTGTAATTAATTCAGCTTGTTCTGCTCGATACAATATTGTGCGAAGACTGATGCCGTAACGTCGCTTGATATCTTTTAAGAGCGGTTCAGGAAGCCAGCGATTACGGTAGGCATGAAGCTCTCGTAAGACAGCACCTCTAGGCATCAGTACTGCACCTGCTAAATGATTAGCAGCTTTTTCTCGTGGTTCAGTTGGACGAGAACGGGTTTGGGGTACTTTGTATTCACGACGATGAAAAATTAAGTGTGCCACTTCATGAAGGGCAGTAAAAAATTTTCTTTCTGTGGGATGGTCTTCATTGACAAAAATTACCGCACCCCAAGCCTCAGTATAGGCGGAGAAACCAGAAACTTTTGCTGGTAGCAAGTATGGGATAACTTTAAGACCTTTTGATTCTAATAAAGCTAATACGTCACCAATAGGTGTTAATTCTCCTACTCCTAACCAGTCTCTTACCTCTGTTGCTAACTCTTCTACAAGTATTTCGTCATAACCTTCTAGGGGACGGAGTGCAGGTATTGCAGGAACCTCTCCTAGCAACGCTTCTACTTCAGCATAGTCAACAGCTTTTTGGGTTAAATGGTCTCGCACATAGGGGGTAAGCGCAGATGGTTCATCAGCTCGGAAAAGCAAGTTAACTTCTAGTTGCCCAATCCCCTTTAGAGAGTCTGTTGGTTGATCAAGTAGAAGTTCTAGCGATACTCCTAAGACTCTAGCAATTTTAGAAATTTGTAGCAGTGATGGTTCGCGTTCGCCTCGTTCCCATGCTGCGATTGTTTGCCGAGTTACGCCTATCTGTTCTCCCAGTTGTTCCTGGGAAAATCCTGTTTGCTCTCTATAAATACGAATTGAGTTAACATTTTCCATTTGCAATTTGACGATTTATGATGTTTAAATGTTATATTGTGTTAGACTGAGTTAAATTTTTGACAAATAAACAGTTATGGCCATTACTACAAATACTGTTGAGATTGTCTGGTGCCAAGCTATGGTTGTGCCTCATTACGACCCTCGTGTTTGGCGTAAAGACCAATGCGGTGCTTGGATTAATAGATACGAATATGGCAATAGAAACTCCCCTTATGGCTGGGAAGTAGACCATATAACACCTGTTGCTTTGGGTGGTAGTGATGTATTATCAAATCTCCGTCCCCTTCAATGGAAGAATAACGCTAGTAGGCAAGCGGTTCGACTCGTCTGCTCGGTAATATCTGTAGGAAATCTTAATATGGTTACTTACTAGTAGACTGTTATGTTTCTGGATTACATGACAAATAGCGACAGATAGTTGGCGGAAAACAAAGTATTTTTGTTATTTATTTTTAACATTTATCAGGTGCAAATGTCGAAAAAAAGGAATTAATATGTAGTTTCTTAGTCAGAAATGAGTTGCGAAGGTAGCAGGAGAATGCCTAATTAGCAACAACTGATAGTCAGCAATAATTATGCTGTCACAGGATAACGAGTATTGATTGTTACACTACCCTCTGTTAAATGTTCTAAGTTTATTCAATAAATTTTAAATAGTAGAAGTAGTAATGGTATTTCCTAGAGTTAATCCAAACTTGCCTCCCAACTTTTATGAGCTTGATGAGTACACCTTTCAGGACTTGTGCTGTGATCTGCTCTCAGAACAACCTAGAATCGCTACTTGTGATGTTTATGGCACACGAGGACAACAGCAAGATGGAATTGACCTTTTAGCACATTGTGATGATGGAATTTACACTGAAGTGGGACAGTGTAAATGTTATAAAGATTTTCCACCTCGGAAGATTATTGATGCGTCAGATGAATTTTTTCAATACATCGACTACTGGCTAAACAAAAAGGTTCGGCGATTTATTCTATTTGTTGGCTGCGATCTCAGTCAAACTCAGCGACAAAAACAAATTGAGATTGAAAAGCAGCGCTTTGCCTGTTTTAACATTCAGTACGAGGTTTGGTCAGCAAGCACAATACGCCAAAAGTTAGCACCTCACCCTGAAATTGTTCTTCGTTACCTGCGATCGCAGGAATGGGTAGAAAAAATTTGTGGTCGTGCACCTCGACCATACCCTCAACTTGCTGAGAACTCTAGAGCTACAGAGTTAACGTTTGGGGTTATTAGTTCAAAACTTGAACGTTTATCTTCTGAATTATCTAAGACAAAAGCCAAACAACTAGAAGAGTACCGGGAACTTTATCGGCAAGGACGCTTACAACAAGCTTACACTTGCCTTGAAGCCCTTCGAGGCGATGAAAGCTGGGATGTATTCGATAAACCCTTGCAGGCGCAGATTTTACAGTCCATGTCAGGGTATTTTCTTAGTGTAGAGCAGAATATTGAGAAAGCTAAAACATTAGCGGTAGAGGCACGCAACATTGATCCAGAAGCAGATAATTCTCTTCTACAAAGTTTGATTATTTATCACACAGAGGATGCAGAAGCTGCATTGAAGCAGATTGATAGCACGTCCAGTATAGATATTTTTAATCTCAAACTTGGGTTGTTGCTAGAAATACAACGCACAGATGAGGTTATTACAATGC
>NZ_JBSGKF010000085.1:0-2900 GCF_054786515.1 Nostoc sp. UIC 10890 | reverse complement strand
GTGTAAGTGGTAACTCTAACGGTGCAATTTCCTTTACACGCCTAGCGGGAAAAGCATTTATTCAAGCTTTTAGCTTTGAGTTTCTTAAGGATGACCACCATCTCAAAGATTTTGCAATTGATCTACAAAAAAATCGGGCTTCTTTTCAAGATAATAACCTTGATGACCCAGTTAAATGGTATGTAGATTATGCAATTCTTCGCTAGCCTAGTCTCCCAATCCAAAATCTGAAAATCAGTAGTCATAAATCTCAAGGAGTAAAGTATGAAATTAGCAAAATTTGGTACTGAAAAGCATCTCTTTCTCGTATTATTTGGCATTGTTGCTTTTAGCGCGCTCGCCATGCCGTCTGTACTTGCAGAACCTGGACAAATTCAAATTGAGACAACTCGTATCAACCCAGAAATATTCCGTGATGATTTAATTATTCGTCCAAATCAAAAAATTTGTAGTTCGCGTTCTCCCAAACAATGTGAAGAATGGCTCAAAAAAATCAGAGCAACACAAGAACTTCGAGGAATTAAAATTCCTCAACCACAACCAGACCCCTTTCCTGGATTGATTCGTACTTCTCCCAATCCCATCAATCCTAGATAAGTCAAATCTCAAAGTAGCAATATATTAAGCTATATAATTTATTGCTAAACATTGCTCACTTTGAGATATTTTTCCACTTGAATATCAATTGTAAAAAAATAATCGAAGTTTAAATATGAAATATAAATTTATCCTCAAGTTGGGATTCTGCCTACCAATTTTCACCTTTGTCTTAATAAGTCCTCAAGCCAAAGCTCAATCAGTATCGTGGGCAAGAATTAACTCTATTCCCACAGCCAATAAAATAGCGGCTTGCCCTAATGGTAGGATGTATATTTTGCATAGAGATAGGTCTATAACTGTAAATCGCGCCAGTGGGCGTGGTTCCGATTGGCAAAATCTTACACTTCCCAGTGGTAGGGGTTCCATAACAAATATTTTGTGTGCTGGGAATAAACTCCATATTGTCAAAGGTGCGGATCTTTTTCAAAATTCGGGCAGTGATGAATCACCTCAATGGACAACAATTATGAGCCGTTCAGCCAGCACTCAATTCGGGTTTTCATTGGCTACAAGTGGTGCTTCCCTTGGACTTGATGGTGCAAGAATTCCTGCTATTTTTACACTTCTGCCGTCTACTTCTGGCATATCATTGTGGCAATACAGCAATACTACTGCAATACCTTGGATATTAAAAGGTAGACCAATATATGCCCAGCGCATTGCTGCTGCTGGGGATCAATGGACTCCTCTCCCTCGCATTTTTGCGCTCAACACTGATAAGTCTTTATGGCTAAATAGTGGTTCTGGCTGTGAAAGAGTTGGTTCAGCTTATTTTTGGCGACGAATTGATATGCCACAGGCTGCGGAAGAAATAACTGCGGCTAGTGTAGAAAAAATCTACGCGCTGAATACAGACAAGACTTTATGGGAAGGAGGGGTAAGAAGAAATGTAACTGCTGTGAGTTTGGGTGAGAGAGAATTGACTTTATTAAACTTGGCAATCAATGGTACTACTATATCTCTAGATCGTAAGCCTAGAACTAATAACACAGAATTGAAAATTACACCCTCTCGGATTCTTAGCACAGCAGGATTAAGAGAAAATATTCAAGATTTGGGAGAATTGAAAACACCAGGCCCTTTGGGTGCAAAATTAGGTGTTTGGTTTACTAACTTTCGTTTTCAAAGAAATATACAGTTGCGATTAACAGGCAATAACCTAGAAATTAGCGCACCTTTCGCAGATGGTGGGAAAGTTACAGTTAACAGTTTTATCCCTGGTAATTGGGACATCAAAAATGCAAAATTTACTTTTGTTTTTGACATTGTTAATGATACCTGTGGATTACCAGAATTAAAATTACGCTCTGGTCGTTTTGATGCCAATCTGCAAGGGGATGTAGCAGGAAGTTTTATTGGCAATTTTGAAGATATACGCGCCCAGATTGAAGCTAAAGTTAACGAACAAATAGGTAATTTCCTAGCAGAACCAGAAGTGAAAGCAGCACTCAGTAAATTGTTAGTAGATTTAGTTCCTCGACTTCCTGATTCGGGATTTGTTAATGGTCGTTCTCCTACTGCACCTTATACTTTTATCAGTGGTTCCGCAAGTATTAGTCGTGGACGCTTAAACTATAGAGTTGAGCAATAATAACTATCTTTAAATAGAGAATCAAAATACATGAATACAGCTAGAGACTAACAATAATGCAGTTTTATCTAGTTTTTGGCATGGTTATCAGAGTCAAAACGTAATTGACCCTACATACTGGCAATTACGTCCTTTATTTCAGTTATACTATTTGTTAAGTTGGGTAAGTAATAAATCATTAGAACAGAAACAGATTATTGAAGGATTAGAACAAGAAAATCTATTATGTTGCCAATTATAAATATTCTTCTTACACCAATTGAAAACTAATGACTTAGCAACGAAAAATCGCAACTATAAAAACAAAACTTATTTGTGCAGCAGCATCAATTACTTACACTAATGTTTAGATTTAGATATATCAGCTATTCTCAGTAAATTAAAAGTTTTGCAATGAATCATAATATTAAGGTGAGCAAGCAGTGAGTATTCATTTTAGTGGTACATGGACTGAGCAGCAATATAACCGCTTCCAGAAGCTTTGTCTGCCAACATTTTTAAAATGGATATTTAAATGGTTTCCCTGGTTTGCCCCGCCGGAGGCGATCGCTCTAGTAATAATGTAGCGATCGCACGGCGGTAAGACTTGCGAGCGATTCATGGACGGATGCCTGGAGCGGGATAAAGCACCTAACAGAAATTGTAGAACTTTTTTATTTATTGTTGGACTTTATTATTTATTGTTGAATTTTTTTATTCCTCTACACCA
>NZ_JBSGKF010000084.1:0-2928 GCF_054786515.1 Nostoc sp. UIC 10890 | reverse complement strand
AAATGTTTCCCAAATATTTACTACCCAATGCCATTTTTCCACATATTTACACATGTCACCCCAATCAAAATTACGGACATATTTATAAATTTTAAGTAATCTATATAATTCACAAATATCCTGTTTATTCGGCTCCTCTTGGGTAACTAATTTCATTAAACGTTGGGCAACTGTGATAGTTTCCTGGGTAAATAGCTATTGTGAGTCTTCATCGTCTTCATATTTTCCTAATTCTGGTTGCTCATGTAGTGACTCAATTATTTTATTTAGCCAACTAACATCTTTTTGTCTAGCTTCATAAGTATAGTATTTTGCCCAGTATAATTGTTGGCGGTTCATATAATCAAATTGTTTTTAATAATAATTGTTAGATATATTATACAGAAAATAATATTTTATGACCTAAATATAGGTGAATGCACTCATCAAGTAATCTATAATGTTAGTTAAAAATTAAGTTTTCTTGCATCACAAACGTTTTCACTATGTCCACCATATCTCATCTAGCAAATCTCGTTTTCTTTCTAAAGGAATTGCAGGACAATTTTCAATAAACTGCTTCAACTTAGCCTCAGACAAACCCATTAAATATCCTTGGAAAAGAAGATACGGACTTTGCTGAGAATTCAAAATTGAGATCGATTTTTCGATTTTGTAAATCTCTTCATTTAAAAAATTGAGATGCATTTGTAACCATTGCTTCGGTGTATAGCGTTCCATCACAACATAGGTCAACAACGGTTGTAAGCAGATTTGAATTTTCACTTCATGTCCTTCTTGTGTCATAAATAACCCGTAAGTCTCTTGTTCTGGAGGATACAACCCAATTCGTAATAGTCCAGGAAGGGCGTTAAGATTTAAGAGATAGGGTAACTCGACTGCATCAGATTGCTTTCCTGTTGACAGAAATTGACGAACGAAATCAGGCGGTGACTGATGCCATAACTGGGTAGAATTATGCTGTATGATTTCATCAATTGTCATCAAGCGATCACGCTCTGCACAATCCCAATACCCTCCATTTCCCACCTCTAGCAAAAAAGTAGCATAGGCTTTTGGTAGCTGAATTTCCAATGCTTTTAGAATCGCCATTGAGCCAAGAGGTGGATTTAAGTTTATTGTCAAACATATTCCCTCCGGATCGAGGTATTTCAACCGATCCAGTGCGAAACGAATCTCCCTAGCAACTGCAATCATTAGTAATCTAAAAACAATCCAAAATCGGAGTGGACTGCAACCGATCAAGGTAGCCATTATCTAAATGAAGGTGTGGAAGCAGTCCCATATAGTCAGCCCCGACTTTGGGAGCTTGCCAATCTTGGCGAATCAAATAAAGATTACCATAGCACCAATCATTATCACGACGCTCTAGGTGAGTACAATACTGCAAAATCTCAGACGCATCCAAAAGAGCAAATTCCAACCCGAAGCTTTCCAGCAAGTAACCAGGGTAATTTTGCAACTTCGACTCAATTAGATAGGGCTGGTTTTCTGAGGGCATGATAGCAAGATATGCTAATGGAATGGCACTAAGAAAAGCTGAAAGACTTGTGGTTTAAGCACTCTGCAATTGTTTGCGTAATTCTTGTCGGGGTTTGGTCAATCTGGGGTAAGATTTGGGGCGGCGTTTAATAACTCGTGGTTCGTTCCTGGTAGAACGGTCAGGAACTTCTTTGTGGACAATAATTTTGAGCAAAGTGGAATAAAGTCTTTTGCGTTTTTTAGAGCCAGCCACCTCGAATTTGGGAAAAAAGTTAATTAAATGGTGACGAGTACCTTGCAGGGATAAGCGTAAAGGAGGAGTATTATAAGTTGTCCCAGCCGACCACATTAGGCTACGGAGTAAATTGTAAGCAAGCAAATAAACATGAATTTCTTTGCGTACCATTGAAGGAGTTTTACACCGTAAAACATCCATGCCTAAAGTAGTTTTTAAATGTTTTAAATCGAGTTCAACTTGCCATCTTTGATAATAAAGCTGAACGATTTTTAAGGTAGGATAAGTTGCTGGCTCTAATAAAGTAGTAATTAAACTAACTCTCCCAGTACGAAAACCAGGAATAACAATGTAGTAATAAATTTCACGTACAGTTATGGAAGAAGGTAGAGTATCAAATTCATCCTTGCTTAATCCTTGTGGGCATCTTTTAGGTTTATACCAAGTAACAAGCTTGTCACAATCACCAACAATTTTTCCTTTTCGCATGGTTGTTGTACGAGATTGATGCTTACGAAATACTACATCACAACCAAGTCTGGTAATAGCAACCATATCGGCATAAGCACAAAAAGCTCTATCACCTAGAAGTACATCATTTGGTTTAAGAAAACTGTACAGTTTCCTAGCTAATTTAATATCATGAGTATTCAAAACATCGATACACAAAGCAACAGCAGCTCCTGTAATTAAACTGAATATCACACAATTTTGGCAATTGGAAACCCACATCCTTCTTTTTGAGTGCTAGGTTGAGGATATTCTTTCTGGTTCTCTACAGTGTCTGGCATTGACACTGTAGACCCATCTATTACCAACACATTTCGACCGCACCATAAATGTTCTTGTGTCACTCTCTCTTCTAAATTTTGTGCAGAATAATTGAAAAGCTTCTCTAACAATTTTTCTGGTAATCTTGTTCTTGCTTGGCAATATGCACTTGTATCTGTTGAAGGAATTTCTACTTCTTCATCCGCCAAATGTGCAATTACTTTACTTACAGCGTTATGACAAGTTTTGTCTGTATCTAAAACCTGAGATAAAAATGCCCACAAGGTTATTATTGGGTCATATAACCGCTTTCTATATTTAATTTTTAGCTCCGAGATAGCTTGTTTAATCATTGACTCTGGCAATAATTCTTTGGCAGGTAAGCCGCGAGATCCCCAAACGGATGCTGAACGATGAGGAAGTCCACTATTTGTAAGGCT
>NZ_JBSGKF010000083.1:0-3067 GCF_054786515.1 Nostoc sp. UIC 10890 | reverse complement strand
AATCTATGACACTGTATCAAGTCACTCAAACCATTGATAACGGAAATGGCGACACAGTAGGCAGCCTCAGCTATGCTATCCGGCAAGCCAACGTCAATCCAGGAACTGATGTGATCGAGTTCAAAACGAACATCAGAATTACGAGCGTGATGAAGACCCTGCTCGACAGTGATATCGTGGTCATCGGCAACGGGAAGTCTGTCAGTGGCGATGCCAACAACAATGGGCAAACGGACAATGGAGATTTGCGTCCCTTCTTCATCAAGTCGGGAAACGTGAAATTCTACGACCTGACAATTACCAACAGCACCGCTAAAGGAGGGGATGGCGGCCCCAAAGGAGGTGGTGGTGCGGGAATGGGAGGAGGGATGTTCATCTACGGAGGGGATGTCTCTTTGAGCGATGTAACTTTTAGCAATAACCGAGCTCAAGGTGGCAACGGCGGGAGTATAGACGGGCAGTTTGGCGGCGGCGGCGGTTTGTTAGGTAATGGGTACTACACCGGCGGCGGGGGATTGTTTGCTTCTAGCACTGGTCAGCCTGGTGGCTATGGCGGTAATGGGAACTACGGAGGCTACGGTGGCACCACTAGAGTTGCCCGCACTGGCTTTGTCTTGGGCGGCGACGGCGGCTTCGGCGGCGGCGGCGGCGGTAACATACGCGGCAACGGCAACGGTGGCTTTGGCACCGGCAACGGTGGCTTGGGCGGCAGCGGTGGCTTCGGCGGCGGCGGCGGCGGCGGCAGTGCCTTGGGCGGCAGCGGTGGCTTCGGCGGCGGCGGCGGCACTGGCGGCACTGGCAGCGGCAAGGGTGGCTACGGCGCTGGTGGCGGCGGCGCTGGTGGCGGTGGCTACGGCGCTGGCAGCAGCGGAGGCAGTTTGACATTGAGCAATGGTGGTGCAGGTATGGGAGGTGCTATTTTTATGCGTAGTGGCACCCTCACCCTCAATTCCGTCAATCTGAATAACAACAGAGCTCTCGGCGGCGGAGGAGATACTGTGCTTACTGAAAGTAACGGTCAAGGCTTGGGAGGGGCATTGTTCATTATGAAGCGCACTACCAATACCAACGACAACAACCAAGGGATGCCCACCTCTTTGCCTACTGTTGTCTCAGAGGGGACGCTGCCAACTTACTCAGGTAATTCCGCTAACGATGATAAAGGAACTAGCGGTAATGACGACAACGTATTTGGCACCATCACTACGGTGACTGAACCCAAGGCTGGTAATGATCTAATCAATGGCACCAGCAGCAACGAAACCTTTGATGGTGGTGCCGGTAACGACACCGTAAACGGCGGTGGTGGTAACGACATCTTACTCGGAGGGCGGGGCAACGACTTCCTCAACGGCAATGCTGGGGTTGACATCCTCTACGGCGGACTTGGCAATGATAATCTCAACGGTGGTGCAGGCAATGATACCCTGATTGGCGGTGCTGGGAGCGATCGCTTTATCTTCAATTCAGGACAACAGTTCACCCAAGCTAACGCCGAATTAGTGGGACTAGATACCATCACCGATTTCGTGCAAGGTACTGACAAAATAGTTCTATCCAAAACCACTTTCACTGGCATTGATAGTGTGGTGGGTAATGGATTCAGTCAAAGTAATGAGTTTCGAGTTGTCGCCAATCAAAATGTCCTAAGCGACCTTCTCCAGAATCTCGGAGCAGTCAATATAGTTTACAACTTAGAGACCGGAGGGTTGAACTACATCTCTGATAATCCTCTGAGTCTGAGGTTTACTCGAATTGCCACCATTCAAGGCAGCCCCACATTAACTGCCAGCGATTTTCAGATTATCGCCTAGCTAGGGCAAGCTCATCTAATTAGGGACTTCCAAATAAAAAACATCCAATTTTTCTTGTGGGGTGGACATCTTGTCCGCCCACCCTTGGCTATGAGCGGACAAGATGTCCACCCCACAAGTAGTAGTAATTTATTTTTTGGTAAAATGATACAACCGAAATTACACTTCATCTCTGGATTACCCCGTTCTGGTTCCACCTTACTTGGAGCTTTACTGCGGCAAAATCCCCGATTTCACGCCAACATGAGCAGTCCTGTTGGGGGTCTGGTCAACAGTATGCTGGAAGCCATGAGTGAGAATAATGAGTTTTCAGTCTTTATTACACCAGAACAAAAACAAGCTCTAACTTTAACGATTTTTTCAACTTTCTATCAGCCCCAAGCAGATAAAGCAGTTATCTTCGATACCAATCGCCTTTGGTGTAGCAAATTGCCTTTAATCCACCAGCTATTTCCCGACGCGAAAGTGATTTGCTGTGTGCGGAATGTCGCTTGGATAATGGATAGTGTGGAACGAATAATCAGGAAAAATGCTTTTGATGTGTCGCATTTATTCAATAATCCTGGCGAACGTTCTACCGTTTACACGCGCACCGAAGCTTTAAGTCAGTCGGGAAGATTAGTCGGGTTTGCTTATAACGCTCTCAAAGAAGCTTTCTATAGCGAATATAGTGAATCTTTACTCTTGGTGGACTACGACATCTTAAGCCAAGCTCCCGATAAAACCTTATCGCTGATTTATCAATTTCTGGGAGAGGAACCTTTTGAGCATGATTTTACCAATGTGCAGTATGAAGCCAACGAATTCGATCGCCGACTCAATACACATGGACTACATCACGTCCGCTCAAAAGTCGAGTTTCAACCTCGTGCAACCGTTTTACCCCCTGATTTATTCGCTCAATATGAGGGTTTATCTTTCTGGGAGACTCCAACCAGCAGTAGTCTAGCAAATGTGATTGTTGCCCAGCCAAAGATTCCCCTAGCGCCCCCGCTAGAGGTGGGAAATAAGGCAAATGGATCTAGTGTTTTTTCAAACTTGAGATGATTTTAACCCTTAGCGATCGCTAATAACTAAAGGTTCAATACTGTTAATTTTGTCGAAGTTTATGTAAATGCTCCACTTGCAGTTTGTGAATTCCGTGATGTCAAAGGACTTTATGCCAAGCTCTAATATATGAAAAATTTTTAATTATTAAAAATTGATAATTTATAATCTAAGCTGAAACTCTAATTAATCCTCGCGGCAGCAAC
>NZ_JBSGKF010000082.1:0-3092 GCF_054786515.1 Nostoc sp. UIC 10890 | reverse complement strand
CGGCACTAATGCAAGGTCTGAAAGTTATGGTAGCCAGTGACAGTAAGCGTTTTATCAAAAAACTCGAAAAGTCTTTTACTATTAAGTACTCTGAACCTAACTCTGACCAATCAAATACACCACAAAAATGGCGCATCTGGTCTGTCCACTCCGATAATTCCGGCAGTGATGAAAACGTCGCGTTCATCAAAGATATCACCAACGCCGTCAAAAACTTCGATGCCTTGTTCACTTCCCCTAGCCTGGGGACTGGTGTCGATATTTCCGAGTATCATTTTGATTTGGTGTTTGGTGTGTTTCACGGCGTTTCCCAAACTGCTACCGAGTGCGCCCAGCAGTTGTACCGCTATCGCCCGAAAGTCCCCTTTCATATTTGGGTGGCTCCGCGTCCTCCCTTCGGCTACCAAGATACAAACGCTTCCAAGATAAAAGAACGCCTCCTCCAAACCAATGAAATGACAGCTTTTCTGTTGCGGATCGACCGTCAAACAGGTAAACGGGGAGCCGAGAAAGATTGGGCGCTTGAGGCTTACTGCCAAATTATGGCTAACCGCCACTATTCTCTGAATAATCTCCGCGATGATTTGCGATCGCTCCTCACTGAAATGGGCAATACATTTATATGTATGGGCAGTGATGACGATGACCAATCTCTTGAACGCATGAAAAATGCTGCGGCTGCTTTGGACACTGCCCATTATTCATCTGTTGCCAAAGCGGGGGATATTACTTTGAGTGAGTACCGCGCCCGTCAAAGCAAAGATTACCTATCACAAAAGGAAATTTTTGAATGTGAAAAGTTTCGTATCTTTGATTCTTACGGCATCGAAGTAACCGAATCACTGGTGGAACTTGATAAAGGTGGTCGATTAATAGGAGCAATCGCTGGACTTGAGGCAATTTTAGCCCCAGCCGATGAATCAATTGTTGACCCAAAAACTGGGCGGACTTATCCCACCCCG
The DNA here is from genome assembly GCF_054786515.1 of Nostoc sp. UIC 10890. NCBI lineage: Bacteria > Bacillati > Cyanobacteriota > Cyanophyceae > Nostocales > Nostocaceae > Nostoc > Nostoc sp. UIC 10890. The sequence goes on along the minus strand of NZ_JBSGKF010000082.1, from coordinate 2,130 downwards.
CCCCAAATTGTCGCTCAAAAAGACCGCACTGAACGCGACAATTTACCTTTGTGCATCGACTGGGGCAATTATTCGGCGCGGTGGCTAGCACGGTTTAACCTGGGGCTGCATCAAATTCTCACTTCTTTAGTCAGGGGTGATGAAGTTACCGCCGACGATGCCGCTTTACTGAAGATGACAGCTAGAGCCATTGATTGCGCTGCTCACGTCAAAGCAATTCTTGGGTTTACTATCCCGCCTGACTGTAAGCCTATTTGGTTGCTGGCCACAATAGTAGAGCAGTTGGGGTTAAAGTTAACCTTCCGTAAGCAGGGTAAACGGGGTCAACAAGTGAAACTTTTCTCTTTATCTAAAAAGGAATTGGAATTTGCTCAAGAGGTAATTGCTCATCGTGTGGCAAAGCGCACCTATGACGCTACCCAAACCCCTGCGGTGTATAGCGTAAACCCTCTTCAGCCGCCCGTATCCGCCCCCCCCCTTAATGCTATAGGGAATCCCCATGAAGGAGGGGAGGATACTACCGAAATTGAACCGCCTCCGACCGTTCGCACTACCTTACTTCATTGCGTGGAAATACTTCGCTCTAGTATTTCTCGTGGAGTGGACGCGATTAAAGGCATTCTCAAGCGATGGACTGGGGATTTGCGCTGGGAGACGGTGCTGGAACTTGAAGCGATCGCGGCAAATGAGCTACGGCGAGTGGAGTCGGCAGTACCGGAATTTTACGCCTTGCTGAATGAAGATGTGTTGCCGATGGAGTTCTCCTAAACTTTCGTCATAACTAACCGCATCATTGAAGCAATTTCTACTTTTGCTTTCAGCAATTGCGCTGATGCTGCTTTGCTAAATCGATTTTTTGGTAAAATGGGGTCAATACCTTTCATGCACTGAATTATCGGTCACTTCGACTAACAAGGGTTTCCCGAAGTCGTCTGACGAAACCGGAGCAAGTAGCGCTAAGGATGATACCGCTCCCAATACTTGATCTTCTCTCACCTCCAGATACTTGTAGAGCTCGTCCAACGTGCGATGCCCAGAGATTTCCTGAATCACTCTTAAGGGAATTCCGGCATTACTCATCGAGGTCAATGCTGTGCGCCGAAAGCTGTGAGAGCTTACGCCTTCAACTCCTACTTTTTTGCAAGCGACTCGCAATATCCACAGTGCCGAATCCCGGTGCAGGTGGTTATTGGCTCTGGAGTGGTCAGCATTTCCAGGGAACAGCCAAGGGGAATCATCACGTGATTTATATGCTTGCAACCTGACTCGCAATTCTTGAATTACCGGGATGGTACGGGTAGCCAGTTTCCCTTTCGTGTTACCTTTGCGAAAGATGATTTTGGCTCTAACTTTTCCTTTGGCATCATATACGTCCCGTTTAAGCAACGTCACTGCTTCGTTCACGCGACACGCTGTGTAAAGCATCACTGCAAACAGCGCTTTATCTCGCAGTGAATCTACCCCCTGCGAGAAGAGAAGTTGAATCTCCTGCGGGGAGAGAATCTTTGCTCTCCCGTGTCTATCAATTTTCAAGGTTGCTGCCCCATCAACACCCCGCCCTGTTCTTATTATCCCAGTCCACGGGACAGGTTTTGCCAGGGGTGCAATTTTCGCAGCCATAGCACCTACAAGGAATAAAATGCCCAGAGCCGTATCAAATATCTTTTGGCTCAACCCAAGGACTGAGGCGCTTTCGCCTTTAAGGGGCGAAAGCTAGGCTTATAGCATTTTATTTTCTGGAAATCCCTATGCAGATGAACAGTATGGGTATTTTTAGCGACTAAAGGAATTGCTGATAAGATTTAATACTTAGTATTTGACAAAAATGGTTGATGCTGGAATTGCTACGGGGTGATGTCTATATTTATTTGCAATCGCCAATGGTAGCTGTCGGCGGTAGCATCTCTTCACAAAAGACATCGGCTGAAGAATGCGCTGACGCATTTGCCGATGATATCATCAAGGTAATTCATCATGATGAATTACACGATTTAACAAGCGTGGGCAGTCCAAGTTTACCTAGATGATACGTGAACATGAGCAATACAGGGCGTACAAAAAAGCTAGCATCTTTCAACTGTGACCAAAGGATTTGGGAGCAGTTTATCGCCCGTTGTAAGTCAAAAGACA
>NZ_JBSGKF010000081.1:0-3096 GCF_054786515.1 Nostoc sp. UIC 10890 | reverse complement strand
TATTATTTGTTGTTGAACTTTTTTATTCCTCTACAGATCGCTCAATGAATGGCTAGCTGTAGCCACAAACTCGTCGCCCCTTTGTGGGACGATCGCGGCAATGGTATCTGTCAACGACCTTGCCGATCGTTCGGCAAGATCGTTGGAGGACGGTGAGTTGCTCTGGCTGGGCAAAAACTCCATTCGCTGGTTCGATACGCCCCATCTACCCCACGGGTGGGATTGTGGATTTCTGATGGAAGAACGCACCAAAACACTGTTTTGTGGCGACCTCTTCACTCAAGGCGGTGTCGATATCGAACCACTTACTGAGTCGGATATTCTCGACAAGAGCGAAGCATTCCGCCACGGGATGGATTATTTTTCTCATACGAAGAATACTCGCGTTCTGCTGGAGAAATTGGCAGCCACCGAACCAGCAACGCTGGCGTGTATGCATGGTAGTGCATGGCGTGGTGATGGAGCAAAATTACTTCGGGATTTGGCTGATGCTTTGTCTGTTTAGTCCAGGTTACAAATTGCCCACGAGCAAGTCGTCGATGAGAATTGGCAAGTGGCTTACATTCTTGAGGCAAGCTAAATGAGTAGTGCTATAAAGTTTTTCAAAGCAAATTCTGTGACTTGAAGAAGATTTTGGACACGTTGTCCAACTTTACCTTCCAAAAATGGATGTCCAAGTTTACGGTTCTTGGCAACTTTTGGTGATCTTGGTTGGGGTAAGGCATTTATGCTGACGGCAGGCGGTAGAAGCAAGAGGAAGGAAAAATTTCTACAATTTAAGCTCTGCTTGGATTATAGAACATCTGCATTACTTGAAAGCCTTCTTGCAATCGCCCCTTGAAGTCACAAATCCCACGCCCGGATAAGAAAACGTTTTAAAACTTTCTGCCTCCTGCCTTCTGCTTTAAAGTGCGTAACCTTTCATCATCACCAAAATCTGACAAGAACCACTTTATCCTTACAGTACAGTAACAACAATGTAACTTAAAACATAATGTGAGAGCTTGGGACATTGAGGCGATCGCCGATCTTATGGAGCGATTATTCCAGCTTGTAGTAAAAGCTGACGCTCCTCAACTCTGTCACGACGGTTTAACTGCAATAACCCAATCGTAACCCGACCTATGGGGCTTAAAGGCACAAATTCAGACCCACTCAGGCGAAAATGTTCATGCCAGATGTCTTGGCGAGGATGATACAAGGGTACGATTTTTCCGGTTTCTGGATCGACAGAGGCGAGATCACTTCCCTTGTGCTTATTGCACAGAGTACAGGATAGGGCTAAATTTTCCGCTTCAGTCCGTCCACTATGTTTTTCAGCAATAATGTGGTCAATCTCATGAGGCGCAAAGGTAGCGACATCAGGAATCAGACAATACTCACAACAAGCTTTTGCCCGTTCATAAACCTGTCTTCGGAGAGCTACAGGAATATAGGTTTTGCTCATTCTGCGTCAGCTTCTTTGATCTTCAAGAAGGCTCTAGCCTTAGCCATTCTGACAATATGCTCTAAATATTGATACCCCTGCCATTGCTGCTCTTCTGTTGCGGTTAAACCTACCGTCCGATTTTTTTCTACCAGAGTGTTAATTTGAGCTTGCAGGGATTCAGAGGGACGCAGGGCAATAATGGCTTTAGCAGTGGGTAGGCCTGCCAGAAATTCTACGACTTCAGCCATACCTGAAAATCCTGACTCAGCGTTCGCATTCAGTTCTCGTAACCCCAACTCTAGGATTTGAGGCAGTTTGTCTGCAAAGGGTTGAAGCTGATTAACAACTTCATCAGGTAAGTCAAATGTAACTTGCATAGACGTTTGCTTTTACTACAAGGATACACTTTCTGGATTTTAGCTGCCAAATATCGGCTTACATTTACCTCAGCGATCGCTTTGGTAAATGTCAAGCCTGCGAGCGAGTTGTAATTAATCGTTTGGTTCTAAAAGCTTGCCCAGAGCTTCAACGGACTGCCGCCAGCCGCTTTCCATGCCACTAGCAACCATGCCGTCACGGTCTGACTGGCTCATTGCTGTGCTATGGGTACGAATCTCAGTTGTATGTTCGTCAATTGCGACAAACTCAGCTTTTGAGAGCATGACATGCCCACGTTCCGGCATCCCCAAGAATTCAAATGTCTGCACGATCCGTTTATCTAGAGCGACTTCATGAAAACAGCCAGTAAACTCATACTCGTGACCGTCTTCTGATTGTTCAGCAATGTGCCAACTGCCGCCGTCTTGACAATCGAAGTGATACACTTTCATTGGATTACCGCGACACCACCAATTAGCAAACAGTTCTTCTTTGGTATATGCTTCAAATACCCTTCCTAATGGAGCGTTAATTGTGACAGTACCCAGGATATTTTGTGAATTTTCTGGAACTGTTACTGTCAGATGTGCCATATTAGCCTCCTGCTACTTTGTTATCGATCTTCTAGTAGTTTTTCCAGAGCATCAAAGCGGGCACTCCAGATTTTTTCATACTCGCCCAGATACGCTGCGGCTACTTTGAGGGTTTTCGGCTGAATCTGAATAACTTTCTCCTTACCACTTCGACGCTTGGTAATCAGTCCGGCTTTCTCCAACACACTGATGTGCTTTGCGATCGCTGCAAAAGACATCGCATAGGGTTGTGCTAATTCGCCGATAGTATGTTCTGCTGTTGATACCCGAAAAAGAATGTCTCGCCGCGTCACATCAGCCAGAGCAGCAAAAATTTTATCAAGGGCTACATTTGATTCAACCATATAGTTGAATGATATCCAAACATACAGATCGTGTCAAGTGACAACACGGACAACTTTTACCTTCTGTCTTGGGCAATTTCTACCTGAAGTCACATACAATTTTGGGTGTTACTTCCACTGTGCTTCCAGGCGATCGCATAATTATTGTGAATAACCCTGAACTAAATAATTTACCTCCGATTAAACTCATTGCTCTTAACGCTGAAACAGCATCGTTCTCTGGGCGCACCACTAGTACAAGTAGTACAAGACCACCAACCGATATTCGGTGGGTAAAAGTTCTGGAATTTTTACGCAGCAACAATCTCGCACCCAACAGCCGCAAACTCTACGAACGCGAACTCAAAAGGTT
>NZ_JBSGKF010000080.1:0-3097 GCF_054786515.1 Nostoc sp. UIC 10890 | reverse complement strand
CTCTCTGGTATGGGGTTTTATATGACCCAAATAAAAAGCGGGTGCAGGTTGCTGGACGAGATTTGGCGGCGAAGTTATTGATTTACATTTTGGGTGGAGTTCAGGATCACATGGAATCTGCTGAACTTCGTAAGGCTTTAGCAGATGCTAGGACTGTGGAAAATAGAACAATAGGCTTTGATGGAGAGTTTGTTGAACCTAAGCAAGTAGGATTTCCACCCGTCCTGTAATTGCTGATATTGACATCTAGAAACATAACCAAAATATTCTATTTTTAAAAAAATTCAACCTTCAGGGTTTTCACTAAGTACTTCTTGCCTAAGCTTCTCAAAACGTTTTTCCAAGAGCGCCTTAAGTACTGACTTAGCACTCTTTTTCTGTTTTTCTTCAGAAGCTAATAATATGTCTCTATATTCGTGTTCAACAGCTTCAACAGATAATAAATGATGATGTAAAAAGTCAATGCTTTCATTATTACCTTCTAAAGCAGATTGAAGTTCTAATTTCATAAAAGATGGATTATCTGACCAATAACGATTTGCCTTAGCCGAAATCCAAGAGAAATTTAATGGAGAGTTGATTGGATGATCTTCATTTCTACCTATTTTTTCACCTGTAAACTTGAACCATGAGTTCACGGCGAAAAGATGATCAGCTTGAAGATCATCACGGTCAGAGTGAAGCGTCAAACCTCGCTGTAGTTCATTATCACTGCTACTCTTATCTCTAAATTTAAAGTCTGACAAACCATTCCTAATGGTAAATGCAAGAATTGCTAAACCCATTGTTCTATTAGCAGATGTCATTAGTGCATCTCTTGTTGAATAGCCATCTGCATCACATATCATTTCAAAACGGCTCCCTAATTTTCCATTAGAACCTAATATAGGAGTTTCAGTCAGCTGGAATTCTTCGTTACTTAAATCAGAGATTTCCTCCCACTTGATTGCAGGTTTCGAGAGATATGCTAATAATCTAGGAATATCTGCTAGAACTCTTTTATCGATTGAAGAGTGAGCCTTTTGGTAAGCTCCCCCAAAAAGAGAACCCCAATACCACCACTGGATTTTTTTCATAATAGTTCCAGTCGGATCTTGATGCAATTTATTCCATGTAGAATCAGTCAATATTGATGCAAGAACAAGATCCATTTGTCTATAAGGAAAATAAGACAACTTAGGAATACCAAGTCTTGCTTTCATAAAGAAATATGCACGTAAAAGTTGTTGAGCTGCTTGCTCCTGAATTGCTTGAACGGTTTTACGCGATAAATTAAGCATCAGTTTATCAGAATATCCCCAACCGTCCAGTCGCAAAATTGAACGCGCAGCCTCTTGAGGATTAGAATAACCAGAAATCGGATTGCTTCTACTTGACCAATCATCACCTAGAGCTTCTGATAATTTTGCATGTAAAACAATTATTTGAGCAAAAGGTCTGGCAATAGATTCTGGAAATTTTACGCCTTCAACCACTTGTTGAGACTCTTCATTTCTCTCGCCAAGAAAATCGCCAATATCCCAAAACTCATCTACAGTATCCTTTTTTGCAGATTCTGGAAGTAGTTTAATTGACTTTTTAAAATCTTTAAGACTTTGTACACACGCAGACTTCATAACATCTCTAAGGCTAGAATCTGTGGTAGTCGTCTTTGCAACTAATAAGTCGAATGTTTCTAATTCAACTCCCCCCATATTTATGACTGAAAAAATACCTGATAGGCGATTAAATTCTTTTGATGGTACTTCCAGAACTGGAAATTGAAATTTAATAATATTAACAAGTAATTCCTGAAGTTTGGCTCTCCAGCTTAAAAAATTTCTCTTAAGTTTTTTCCAATCTTCATCATATTTGTTTTTATCAATATCATTTCGATGATAATTATCCTTTAGTTTTTTACCTTCTATTGTCTGACTAATAATAATGTCTTGTCTTTCATCAAATAAATCTATCAAGAATTTAGTAGGATCGAATTCAAGAGATTTATCATCATCATTTTCAATATAAAGTTTGTCTAAAGGAAGATATATACCCTCTTCTAGATTAGACTGTTCTTGTAAGTCTTTAACAGTACAAAAATTTGCTAAATCAGACTCTGATTTATCGTAATAAAAGGAACTATTTTTATCTGTTTTTTTATATTTTATAAAAACGAATGCTTCACAAACTTCTTCGTGTTGCATTTCCCGGATATTAAACCATTTCAAATCTTTTAATCCAAGCTTATCTAAATTTAAAAACCATCTCAGTCTATAGTTTCTATTAAGTTCATTGCCATCAGCAAAATGATAAGTTGTCCCAAATATAAGGTCAAGAGCAGTTAATCTTTGCTGACCATCTAAAAGATAATCACAAGGATAAGCTTCACCTTTCTGCAAGTATTGTGTTGATTTGAGTCCTTTTACCTCTTCTATATCGAGATTAGCCTTTTTTAGAAAAATTTCACGCAAGGCTTTTTCAGGGATAGATAGTGGCTTGTTAACTGACATTGTTTTACTGTCAGCTTCTGTACCAATCAAAGCTTGACCCACAGGATATTCAAGTAATATTGAGGCTAGGAGAGACTGCCAACGTTCTGGGTTCCAAACAAAAGGACGTTGAAAATTTGGTAATAGTAAGTCTCCTTTACGAAGTGAGTATAATAGCTGTTCGAGAGTTCTTGACATTATTTAAATCCTTAATTTAGTTAATACGAATATAATACTGGCGAAATCTTCCACAAATTATTATAAATACTTGTCGAACCTAATTTACGATGATAAAAATCTGCTGAGATCAAATTCTTTATCTGGCTCTTGTTGGAAACGTTCAGAACTCAGAATTAATAGAAGTCTCTCTGAATAGTCTACTGCCCCTCGCAACTCCTGTTGTAATATCTCAAGACCACCATTAGCATATTCTTCAAACATACGAATGCGCTGATTTTCATATTTTTCGTTTTCATAAGATAAAATATTAAGTTCTTTAGCTTCAACAATTGCTAGTAGTTTGATTACCAAATCATATCCTTTAATTAAGAAATGTTCTTGTCCAATTGGTGACGGTTCTCTTTTAGAAATTTCCCCCAAAGCCACCCGCTTTTTATGTTTAACACCCA
>NZ_JBSGKF010000079.1:0-3160 GCF_054786515.1 Nostoc sp. UIC 10890 | reverse complement strand
TATTAATTCCCAAAGGAAAACATGTGCAAATTTATCAACCTGGAAGTAACTCGTATTTACAAGCAATTCAGAAGTTTATCCAAAAGATAGAGTCTCAAGAGTAAGAAATAGAGCCATCGGCATGGGCTTTGACACGATTTAAAAATAGAGTTTTCTCTAAACTAATCTATAGAATATCAGTTGGGATCTGTGGGATAATCGCTATTTTGACACCATAATTGAACGTAGCTATAAGGCACTAGTAGTTCGCCAAGGAAACTTGGCTCTTTTAAGGGGAAGGGGGAAAGGGTTTAAATCCCAAACCCAGTTCCCTTTCCCCAATTAAGAGTCCTCACAAGCGCATTTTTGGGTTGGCAGACTACTAGGAATTGGTGAAGATATTATTATATATAATTGAGTAATTGTTAATACTTGGTTAGAGCTTGTCAAAGAACGAGTTGTAAATTTGCACTGGAGCTTTGATGGCTACGGCAACTCCTTTGGTGTACACCACATCTGCGATCACCAGCCACATCGGGCGCTTGAGCGATTGCCTCCGGTAGGCGGTCACGCCATCGCTACATCTGCAATCACCTTCACATTTTCCCAGCCAGAAGGAAGATAGTCGTAACTCTTGACCCTACCCACGCATCAATAGCGGAATTTCCGGTATAACTAATAACTTGAAGAAACCTGATTAAAGAGAGTAACGTCTACAAAGAGCAAATCTCTTTTATCTTACATTTCATTCTAGCCGCCTACTTAGCTGAGAACCACCCAAGCGTAGCTAATGACTCCTAAAATTGCTATACCAACAATTGCTTCTCCTTGCTCATTCAAAAAATGGTAAAAGCTATTCAAAACGTAGTTTAATGCTGCCTGGCGACTTTTACCTAATTCAGTCATCAGCAATTTAACCCTCGCATCTACCTCTTCAATAGAGACTTCACCTTTTTGGTAAGCAACTTCTAACTCATTTAACTTGCACCAGTATTCTTTGGTATCTTCCACAAGGTTAGGAAACATAATTGAAGATATATTTAACAATGTTAACTTTCATTACGATTCTATCTTGCCAGCTAAAGCAGATGGTTCTGTCGATTTGGTGATATTTTCTCGAAGATCAAGGGTTGAGCTGTATAAGTTGAGCTATATAAATAGACGCAACAAGCGTAGTAGCTTCCGGCGGAAATTCGTCCCAACTAGGGAAACCCTGTAAAATGGCTGCACCTTGAATTGATAGGGACTTAACCGTAGCATCAGGCAACCAGATATCAGCGAATTTGCTCCGGTTGCAGCCCTTGTGGTCTGTGAAATGGGAGCGCAATATCGTGTTACAGGGCAAGTGTGCAGGTTTATACTTGGACTGTGAACGTCCCCCAACTCTTTGTATTAGCAATGGTGTTGGCGCATTCCCGGCTAAAAATTTCTCCAAAGCTTGTTGCTGTTTGGGTAACAGGTATGAATCAGCCATCGTGGGGATGAGATGGGCGATCGCTTAGTACCAACCACAAGGTTTACTTTCCCTTGGTAGGGCAACCTGAAAATCCTTGCTTGCAGTCAGAACTAACCGCCGCCGCGCCTGGGGTAGTCCGAAGTCAGCCATGTTGACCACACTATAATTAATCAAGTATCTATAACTTTCGAGAGTTTCCAAAATAGCAGCGAAACTCTGACTATTCTGATAGCGCGGGACATTCTCTAGCGTAAACACCCGTGGCTGCAACTGTCGAATGGCTTCTGCAACTGCGATCGCTGCACTCAGGTCGTCAGCCGTTTCAATGCCCTTGCCCGCTTTCGCTGTGTGGGCTTGGCTAAAGTTGGCGCACACCGGGGAGGCGTGGAGATAGTCGGGGCGGCGGGGAAAACCTATGAATCCTGACTGTGCTACTTCTTGAACTGTTTGTTGGATTATTCTACAGCCGTACTCGCTAAAGTTGTGGTGATGGGTTTTGGCGATAGCCCTGCTCAGTTCTGGTTTACTTGGGTCAAATTCTACTGCAATGACTGGGCAAATACCAGCTTGAAGCATCCCAGCTTCAATCCCACCGCCACCAGCGAAAAGTACTACGGCGATCGGGGCATCATCTGGCAGAACTGGTTTTTTGTCTGTGTTATCAAAATTTTTGCAGACATCTAATTTTGGTGATGTTTTTTTGGATTTCGCTTTTTTGATAAAGGCGATAATATCTTCCCTAATTGCCCCCTGTTGTTGCATTAGACGAATCATTGGGACAGCACCAGGGGGAATTGAGCCTATACTTCGACCTTTCCATACTCCATCAACTCGTTCTTCCCAGTTAAAACCCCATCGCCACTGAATCGGGTTGCCTGGGTCACGTTGGCCTATAACTTGTGGGTAAAAAACTATTGAGCCATCAAGTAGCTTTTTCTTTTCGAGATACGGATAGAGGCATCCTTGGCTATGAAGTTGTGAGCTTTTAAGGTCGTCCTCTAAGAATTTTTCGGGTGTCGCAGATAACTCAAATATTACTGATTTAGTCATGCAGCCACCTCCATGACCAAATCATCGGGTACTTCAAAAATTCCCAACCGCCCAATGTAAGGAATCGGTGTAATCTCGCGTGGATTCTCCAGCTTCCAATGGTATTGCCCAGCCATCCCCCAACCAGACGCAACTTGTGAAAACTGGCAATCAACTATTGTGACAATACCGATAACTTGGCCGCGACGTAGAGAGATTAGTTCTGGGATTATTACCCCCATGCTTTGGCAAAATTCTCTGGCTAGCTGATACTCTTTCTTGGTACAGGTTTTTGCAGCGTGAATCAGAATGTCGCCGCGATAATTGATAGGCCAGCCACGGTTTTCTATGTTTTTGGTGGAGTGAATGATTGCCCATGCCCAAGGCTGACGGACTGAAAGTGCTTTCACGGTGTTTTAAAACTCCAATGACTGAACATAAGTGTCCGATGCGGCAATTACCAGAGATATAGATGCAACTGTGCAACTACCTAATAACTTCTTATTTATAGGTTTTGAAAGCTCATTATTGATAGAATCCGAAAAAATAAAAGCTGTTCATTTTGGTATAAAGTGGAAAGCATCATGCGCTGATTTCCACATTTATTTTGTTGTTATTTTTAGCAGTTACAAATTTACTCAAGTCTCTATTTATCTGTAGAGTGTGGAATGATAAAGACAGAGAAATAGTAAACTG
>NZ_JBSGKF010000078.1:0-3224 GCF_054786515.1 Nostoc sp. UIC 10890 | reverse complement strand
GCCTTTTTCTTCCATTGCTTTTTTTACAATGTCAATTTTTTCGGCGTTCCATTTGATGTATGCCACATCGCTGATGTCCACTGACAAAACCTCTACTTCTTTATTAACCACGGTTGACATTAAGATCCTATGCGTCTACCATAGTTTATGTCAATCAAGGCTTTTGCTATTTGAAACACCCAGTCAAAGCGATCACTTGCCTATGTGCAATGCGATGATTTCAGTCTGCGCTCTTGAGCAATGCTAGAGCAATCGCATACGCTTGTACACGATTGCTGATTGGGGCAATACCTTTATGTGAGCGTCTTGATTTTGGAACGATTGAAGTTTTTTGCAACCAGTGTTTAGGCATGGTAGGTCATGGAAATCAACTCTGGTATAGTCTGAATCATGCCTAAAGCATCAAAGGCTAGAATATGGGGACAATTGAAGTGACATTTTTTCTAAGTGTGCTATGGGAGCCTGCCGCGGTATCTGTATCTCGGCAGTCCCCTTGCCTACGCGTGGAGGCTTTGGAGTAGCCCAGCCTATGAAGCGCGAAGCTTTGTTAGAATTTCATAGTTCTCAACTATTTGATTCTAAATTAGAAGCTCCCGTTATACCGCAAGGTTAACGAGAGAGAACGTCACATAAAACACAAACCCCACCAATTCAGCGTCATCTGCCCATGTTGAAAGTGAGGAATTGGGCGTTGGTTTCATTTCGTAGTTACTAAAAATATTTACGCAAGTTCTATATTTACAATTATAGGTTTACCTGTTCCAGGATCTCTACGATAAGTCTTTCGGGTTCGTATACCATTCCTCTCCTCAATTTCATCAAAAAAATCAGCAACTTGATTATATACAATACTATTATCGATACCTTTATTCCCAACATTAATTTGTGTTCCAGTTCCATTGTTATTAAAACCTTGAACAGTCCCAATCTGTTGTGTAGGTTTTTGCAAAATCAAAAGATGTAATGCACCTTTGATAATCTCATCATCTTTGTCAACCTGAGCTTCGTCTAAGGCAGATTTCATAGGTTGCTTCCAAATTTCAGGATTTTGCTCATACTCTTCTACTAATTTTTCAGGTTCTATACTTTTGCCTATATTTGTACTGGAAATTTTTGTTTTAATACGAGCTTTCCACTTTTCATAGATATCTTTTAACCCTGCATTTGCTATGCCTTTGCCACAGAATGCCAGAAGTTCCAAAATTACTGTAGAATCAATCATTGTTCAAAAATCATAGAACTGTATTGAGATAACTGATATTATATTCTTTATACAAAAATAATTAAATATTTACTAAATAAGTGGTGTAGAAAAAAGATAAAGTATATCAAAAATTAAAGTTACCAATAAATACCTTTTCTTCTACCATTTTCTCTATATATTGTAATAAAAGTAATTTTTAATAGTGACTATTTTATTTAATAATTAGTTTTAATATATATGTGAAGATTATTAAATAAATATCTACTTAAAACCAGTTATTGACTTACTATTATCCGAGCATTACCCCAGTGAAGCTGATACTGCAAAGCATCTAATATTGTTTCAGCCTCATCAACTGTCAATCCTTCTAATAGAGAGCAAACATCATACAAATCTTGTGGAACGTTATGTGGAATTACTAATTGGCATAGTGCATCTTCTACGGCTTCTGAAATTGGATATTCAGTTGAAGTATATTCCCTTTGTACTAAGACATAGGTTGAAAGCGTAATCCTGAGCAAGAGTTTAGTTTCTCTACTGAGAACTTCGAGAAAATCGCCGTATTTACCAACAAGCTGATCAATGCGATTGCTTTGCCCGTTGTAGATGACTAAACCTTTTAACATTTTTTACTTATTCTTTGGAACAGGATGTATAAATAGTTATCTTAATCTAAAAATACATAACTTGACGAGTCTGCTGAACAGCCAATGATAAAATTTCTGCCGCCTGTTCAATTTCCTCAATCTTTGTAAATTTCCCTATGCCGATACGTAAAGCCCCTTCAATAATCTCTGGGGATAAATTCATAGCTTGAAGTACATGAGAAGGTGCTTCTACACCCGATGAGCAAGCAGCCCCTGTAGAGATAGCTAGTTTTTGACGCACTCTAGCAATGATGGCACTATTAGGAACATCAGGAATAGAAATATGAAGGTTGCCAGATAATCGGTTGGCAACATCACCGTTGATAACTAGACCAGGAATTTTTTCCAGTAATAAGCTCTGTAATTTATCTCTAAGGTCAGTGATCGCTTTTTCGTCTTCTTCCATTTCTAACATTCTTAGACGACAGGCTTCTCCTAACCCAACAATGCCCGGAACATTAAGAGTACCTGAACGTAGTCCTTTTTGATGGCCACCACCAAATAAAATGGGATTGAGTTGAGATCCTCTTTTTACAACTAAGGCTCCAGAGCCTTTTGGCCCGTATAACTTGTGTGCAGAAATCGCCAGATAAGTAATACCCCATTCTTCAAAATTAATAGGTATTTTCCCTACAGCTTGAGAAGCATCACATAAAAAAGGAATATTATATGTTTGAGCTATTTGTCCAATTTCTTGAATAGGATAAATATTTCCTACTTCGTTGTTTGCTGCCATTACACATAGTAATGAAATTCTCGTAGCACAGACTTTCTCAAGATACTCTAAGTCTAATCTACCTTTTGAATCAACTTGCAGATTAATAACTTCAATTAATTTTTTTTTACTTAGCATATTGCAAGTATCTAAAACAGCTTTGTGTTCAACTGGTAAAACAGCTATACAAGGCTTGATTTCTGCAATGTTATTAATAGATATGTTACCCTGAATAACTAAATTAATGCTTTCGGTAGCTCCTGATGTAAAAATTACTTCTTTAGGTGATGCGTCAACTAATTTAGCAACATTGTTAGATGCTTGAAACACAGCTTTTTCTGCTTCATCTCCATAAGCATGATCAGTGCTACTAGCGTTACCAAACGCTGTAGTCATATAATATAGCATCAATTCTACAACACGCTTATCAACAGGGGTTGTTGAGTGGTAGTCAAAATATATAGGGTTAGTTATTTGAATCACTTGACTTCAACGTAAATTTCTTGACCTAGTTGCTTAAATTCATCATCGAGATAATACAGTGAGTTACGGATATATTGGCGTAGTCTACAAGCAGGTTGTAGGCAATCTCGCTCATAATCAAGCAATGTAAGTTGCAGATGTGGATAAAGAATTTTCAAAAATCCTGATGCAGATT
>NZ_JBSGKF010000077.1:0-3294 GCF_054786515.1 Nostoc sp. UIC 10890 | reverse complement strand
TACTGATCGTTTGACTAGTTACTTTTTTTTTACATCAAACTGTAAAGCTTTTCTTTCAAACTGTGGTGTAATGCCAATCCGTACAATCCCTGCTGTGGATAAAATAACAGATGAAACTATATCACCATTTCTCATCCCTGCTTGTAGGTCTGTAAACTGCTGCATTACTCTAGTGCGATCGCTCTCTTTAGCTACTATATTTTGGTTTTGAGCGATCTTGGTAACACAGTTGCAATCACCTATAGGAATATCATTCTCATCAAAACCTATTCTGGCAATAGCAAAAATATCAAAATTATCACGGATAGATCCTGAACCTAAACCCCATTCGTTAATATTTGCTGATTGAGTATCTAAAAGTAGAGTCACACCCAGCCCAGCACCATTATTAACAATGGTAAGTAATCGGCTGATCACATCTTTAAATACATCCTTAGCTTGAGATTTTAGTAAATCATGGATACTTTGCCAGTCAGTTATAACTAAGCAGGCCGGGTTAAACTCACGTTGACCCTGTTCTAAAAGCTGTTGCCTCTCTTCGTAAATATCCCAAATAGCATCTACAGCACCTAAATCAATATCTTTTAGGTTAAAACCAAAGTGATGATCACGTTTAATATTAGGGTGAACTGGTTCTACTCCTTTACCCTGCCAAACATAACATTCTGATTGTGGTTGATTTTTAAATAGTTCATCAAGCAGGAAGTATAAAACTGTGGTTTTACCTGTTCTGCTTGGTGCAACAACTACCTTACTTTTTCCTGGTTTGCCTGCCTGTTGGATGATAGCTGCCCCAACATCACGGAAAGCTTTGTATTTATCATGCTTTGGGCGATCGCTTATCTCTTGATGTGGTGCAATAGGTAAAGCCTCATCAGAGGCTAAAATATCATCGGCAAAGTCCTCAGCTTCGTATGTTGCAGTAAAACCTCTTTCTAATGCTGTATCTATTTGTAAAGCTGTTTCTACTTCCCCAAACTGCTTTTTATATTGATTCAAGCGATCACCTTCTAATACATGGGCCACTAATCCTTCATTAATAGCCTGTTCATTTCTATTAGTTGTTTGGGTTTTTTCCCAGGCATGATGCCAGATCATACCAGCTAATACTAATCCAGCCAAAGGGGATGCAGTAGCAGCCGTTACAGCTAATCCTGCAACAATCCCGCCAATTACCGTATATTGTGATCCATCTTTCTTTTCTATATGCTCAGATGCGATCGCTTGCCATTCTTCAATAGATAATTTATCAAAATTAGTCATTTTCTTTTTAAATTTAAGTTGTGTTTATTTTGGAAAGTTAAACTCAACCTCTAACTTAAATTTAGAGGTTGAGTTTTAATTAACCGTGTGCAACTTTGAAATAGTATTTTATTTGTGCAAGCCAGAATAAAAACTTTACACACATTTCAACTATAAAAATAGTTAGCAAAAGCAATACAACATTACCCCAATCAATCCTGCTTATTTGCCCAGTCATTAACACAAACATAAGATTACTAAATCCGCCCTTAACTGGAGGATAAACAAGTAAGCAGATCGAAAAATCTACAACGTAAGCAAATAAAGCAGCATTTCTGGCCCTGGATATAGTTAGCGATGGAAAGGCATTATACCAACGCTTTAACCCTGCTAATGCTGGATCATCTGATTCTTTTACCTGGTATTTACCATGTGATTCATTAGCTTTTATGATGCTTTGCATAAAGCGCGGATCTCTACGCATAACAATAGGGAATAATTGAATAGTTTGAATTGCTGCCCACAATAAAAACCCTACAATCCAATTAAACCCATAAATAAATAAACCTAATATTGCACCAATGATCGGAATGTCTAAAAATAGGTTTATAATAGGAGATAAGCTAACACCATTTGATGTGATCAGCTTCACTCCTATAGCATAGGGCTGGATGTTTAAATACATGAAAAAAAGCACAAGACATATAACAATCCAGTAAAGGGCGTTCACTAAAGTAGAAGCCGATAAAGAATTATTTTTTTTAGTTTGAGTTGTCATTATGGTTATTCTTGGGTAAGTCACCTCTTAAACTCATTAAGAGGTGATTTTTTTATCTGATATAACGTACTATTTGAGTAGGTTGGGGCTTTTCTTCATCTAGTGGTACATTTCCTGTAAATGCTGGCTCACCCACAACTGCATTTTTTCTACCATCTTGATCAAAATCACGGGGAACTAATTTACCTGTGTTGCCTTTGCGATCGCATACAATAGTCCCTCTTACTAAAGGTTTTTTAGTTTTGGTATTGAAAACGGGTTCACCCTGAACTAGGTCACCATCAACTAAATAACAACCTTTGCTATATCTTTCTTCTGCGATCTCAGCTTCTACTTCAGAGTGTTGCTGGCTGGCCCTTAATTTCATTTCTTGGGTAGCGTTAAATTGTACCTGTTCCCTTACAATATTTGTTGCTTGAATGTTCCCTTTGATTGAATCTTGAGAGAAATAAAGAAGAACAGATAAAGCAGCACTACCTAAGATTTTTACTTGGTTTCGTCTGAGGAACTTTTCTAGATTCATAGAGCGCTTAGAATTGCGTCTAGATAGCTGTCTGTAGCTTGTTTCTTCTCTCTTATATTCTGTCTGAGGCGTGTATACTTTCCCAAGGTTTCTTGCCTCTCTGTAGCTCTTTCCATTAACAGCTTATCAATATCAGATTGGAGTTTATCAGCTTCATTTTCAATACGATCAGCTTGGCTTTCAGCATACTTACCAATTACTTGATTTTTCGCATTCTCATAAGTATGGATTAAATTTAACCCTTCTTTAATACCTTTCTGGAACATAAGAATGGTTTCAGGTTGGGATAGAATTTCATCAATACATTCTGTAATGAAACCATCACTATTTTTAGAGTCTTGGATTGCTTCAAGACTATTTTTTGGATCTGCTTTTGAAATGTTCCCAACTGTTTGATCTTGTTGCTTTTTGGTTTCGATACGCTTCTCTAGTGCCTCTAGAAATTCTTCTGGCACTTCAGAGCTTTCATTAAAATTTAGTGCCGGGTATTTACCTTGTAATTGGTTTATTAGTTGTTTAGGTGTGATTGGTTGATCAGCAGAAAGATTGATAAACTGAACAGCTTCTTTAATAATCATTTTGTGCATCCTTGTAATAGTATTCTTGGCTATGGCTCATGTGAACTCTGGCTTGAACTTTTCCGTATTTCCTAAAAGAATATTGAATTTTTTGTAAAACGGGAATATCAAAATTTGTTAGTTTTAGTGTTTTACTTATTCCTCCTTCCTTAGTACGTAGTCTTTTTAATGTA
>NZ_JBSGKF010000076.1:0-3317 GCF_054786515.1 Nostoc sp. UIC 10890 | reverse complement strand
CAATTAATAATAACCTACGTATTTATGCGAGGGCTGGAATATTGATACTATGTGTTTTGTTTCTTTCCATAATTGAAATTAAAGGCTTTGGCTCTGAGGTGAATCAATTATCAATTATCAATTATGTCTGCAATTGCGAATTGCGAATTGCGAATTGCGAATTGCTCTCGCCCCCATAAGATAGGGAGCAACCGCAATTAATATCAGTTCATATTCCGAAATTTAGCAGTACGCAAAGACTGAGTTTTTGCTGCAACCACAGGACTACTAGCCTGTCGTGCGGTCGATGCCCATTCCCTCATCCGCTCAACTGCCGCCGCATCCTGAACTGCAAGTGGGGTAATGGTTTGACGGCAATTCTCCAAATCATTAAGCGTTACCTGCTGCGGTCGTCCTTCGTCAAATGCCAACAGTGCGGCTTCAGATGCAAGGGTTTCCAGTTCTGCCCCTGAAAACTTCGCAGTGTTGACAGCAACTGCTTCCAAATACTCTGATTCCAGGTGAATACCGAATCGCTCTAGGTGAATCCCCAAAATCTGCACCCGTTCTGGTTCTGTGGGTAGATCAACAAAGAAAGCCTCATCAAACCTACCTTTGCGCTTAAACTCACTTGGTAATGCTGATGGGTCATTGCAGGTTGCAACTATAAACACACCACTCATACACTCACTCATGAACGTAAGCAAAGTTCCAAGAATCCTTTGACTAACACCACTTGTATCGCCCTGACCTGAAAGCGCCTTTTCCACCTCATCAATAAATAAGACACAAGGTGCGATCGCTTCTGCTGTTTTCAAAGCACGTTTGACATTACCCTCAGATTCGCCTACCAGACTACCCAAAAGGGATGCAATGTCGAGTTGTAGAAGTGGTAGATTGAGTATGCTAGCGATGTTTTTGGCACAGTGGGATTTTCCTGTTCCGGGTGGGCCAGCCAGCAATACACCTTTTGGTTGGGGTAACGAGAGACTTCTCGCCTCTTGCGTGAACAGCCGCCGCCGCCTCATCAGCCACTCGCGCAGTAGATCCAAACCGCCAAATGGGATTATCGCAGGTTTACCCAATTCAATACCCATTTGAGACAGTAGCCGAGTTTTGTACTCGACGGCTTTGGGGATGAAATCAGCATCAACGATGACACCATCATTAGTTAAGTTTTCTTTGACTGTTAACCGAAGGAAGTCGCTAATCTCCTCCAGGGTTAATCCCAGGGCTGCACGAGAAAGAGTTTCTTTTTCAGCATGTTCTAAGGAAATAGTGAAAGTCAATTCCTGTTCAATAGCAGACTGTTGTAGGTCATGCAAATAAGAATTGAGATGAAGTAGTATTTGATCAATGCTAGGTAAAGGGACTTCACAATAAGGAATCAATCTGACTAGAGATTCGTGTAATTGTATGTTCTGACCTAACAAGACAATGCGTTTATCTGTGGGTTTTAACCTGTGGTAAAGGTTTTTTACCTTGCTTAAAATCTCCCATGATAATTGGGGTGAATTCTTAGCAATAAAGGGGTGAATATCTCCGAGGATAAATACACCATTCCCGCTAAAGTTAGCAATGTAATCGAATACAAACAGTAGTGGGTCAGCGTGTTGTGGTCTTTTATACTCTGCAACTGGTTTAAACACCAATCCCCCATCTGCTGCGATTAAACATTGCTCCAAGGTTAATACTCCCAGATTCCAGAAGAACACAGGACTTGAAAGCTTATTGTTAGCTTCAGCAGTCAACCACTGAATAATCGTCGCTTCATCAGGAGATAGGACATCAACCGCAGCGATAGGGATTTGTGAATCTAATGTGGAGAGAAGATTTGAGAGGTTCATTGTTTTTCAATTTGATAAGGTAATGGCGCTAGTTCATCGTGAGTATTAACAAGTCTCACGACTACCTCATAAACTTCGGCATCGCCGTCAAAAACTTCCGATGTACCGTTGTTCTCTTGGTAGGCAATTGCGGTAACTATGGCATTCAGCAGCACACACAAACCTTCAGTATTTGCTTTGATGAGCACGGGCTGGTGTGGTTTTTGCTGGGCGTAAATGTGGATGAAAGGATACTCTTTAGGTACATAAAATTTTTGGGGGAACCCAATCGTCGCGGTTCCCCTTTTCCTGATTTACTGCCGTAAGCGAATAGAGTGGGTTGAAGTTGTCTGAAGTTGTCGGGTTTGGGCTTCGTCCTTGTAGATGCGATCGCTCTCGCTGACAACTCCAAGTGCTTCTTCAAATGGTTGCGTAGCCGATAAACAACTCAACCCTTCAAATCCCTCAGCCTCTACACGAACTTCACCTGTAGCGCTGTCGAAATGAATTAGTATTGAACGTTCCATATTTATCTCCGTACAAATTGTTTAACTTCTTGGTGTCCAGCAAAAGTCAGCCGTAGAGTTTGCACAGTTCCTTCTGTTGATTCAGCGATCGCGCATTCACCAAACCTTTCTTGTAACTCGGCAGCTTTAGCGCGAACCATTCTTTGTCCATAAGCCAGCATTAGTTTCTTGCTAAAAAAGTCTTGTCCCAATTTCGGAACTGTCTCGTAGCTATCGTGTATCACATCGTACACACCACTTGACTGATTCCACTTGAATCCGATGTCTGCACGGGCTTTTATGGTGCGACCAGATACGATGATTTCAGCGCTTTGTCCTTGAGAGCCACCGTAGTATCCTTTTAGTGATTGTGCTGTTTCATGTACTTGCGGATTCAGTTTCAAGTCTTGTAAAGCTTGTATTAGACATTCACAGTTAGCAAGCTTGGTTTTAACGGTTGAGAAGTGTGACATAAGAATTTTGTTCCTATAGTAGAAAGAAGTGCGGTACTCTTTTTGAGATGTATATGCTGCATTTTTCGTTTAAGGTACTTATTCTTGAGCGAATTCACCCTCGCCCAAGACTGTTTTTTACCTAAACTTGAAAGACATGACCGTAGCTTTCGATAAGCCCACGTCGTCAGCCGCAAGTGATTGCAGATTGCGCTGTTCATCTAACAACTTGGTGCGGATAGAATCTATTTTTTGCTGTAGTTGACTGCGCGTATCAGAACCAAGATTCTTAGACTCAATCGCTGGATCGTTAACGATAGAATCCAAGTGCGCCATCATCGCCTCCAAGCTACTGCCTGCCTCTGGTGAAGCGTTTGCCAATAGCACTTGAACCTTCATCAGATGACGTTGCATCTTCTTTTTGAACTGCACCGGCTTACGTCCTGGCTCCCAGTCGCTCAATTCTTCTAACAACTGCGCGGCTAGTTGTTCACCGCCAGCGATCGCAGATTCCCGTAGCCTTTGCTCCAGATTTTGGTCATACTGCTGAATGA
>NZ_JBSGKF010000075.1:0-3376 GCF_054786515.1 Nostoc sp. UIC 10890 | reverse complement strand
ATTTCGGCTTAAATAGTTAAAATTTTTATATATATCAATTAAGAAATATTTATGTATACAACTATACTAAATACCAAAACCCTCTAGCGCCTATCCAAGGCTTATTTTGCAATCTTGGGCTGTCTACCCTATCATTAGCAAGGTCAGATGAACTGAATGGTAACTTCTGGGATAACACACTAGTCTTTGGAAATTCTGGCATGAATAGATGCAAAACTGTTAAGTGTAATCCTGCCCAAAGAAGTTTGATAGTACCAGTAGAAACCAGTAATTGTCGCAAATAATCGCGCTCTACTGAGACACAAGAATCTCTAGGTGTGAGAACTTGACAAGAGATGCCCCAAAATTGTAGAGCTTTACAAATTTCTGGAGGAAAGTTTTTTTCAAAATCTGCTTTTGGCTGATAAGTCAGAATGAAAGCAGAACCTAAACTTGCAGCCAGCGCTATGGTATCGCGGAAGGCAAGAGGTAAAACATAGTCTATAGTTTGAGATTCGTCAAGTTGACTATCGAGGGATTTTGTAAGCGCTTCCCATTGCCAAAAGATTTCTAGATTTTTATTTTTAGGGAGGAGAGATTCTCTTAGACTATCTCCCAGCCAAAATAAATTAAGTCTTGCTAAGTCATTCTCCATACGGAATTGTTCCCATCTCTTAAGTGACCAAAGCGTTTCCTCCAGTGCAACACGTTCTTGCTTGGGTGTTCTACAAGAGTTAATTCCTTTTGGAGTAATTAATTCTGGATGTTGTAAATAAAAGGAAGAACTGTCAAGTATGTGCCAAAGTTCTCGTACAACCCATAACTCCATCACTTCTCCTAACTGTTGAATTAAAGGAACTCCGTGGACAGAAAGAGCTAAGGCTGGATCAATAATGCATATCTGAGGTTTGGAAAGAGGGGAATTGGTTTTGGACGAGAGTTCGTACTTCATTACATTTGGCTATGGCATTAGGTTTTGATGATTTTAATATGTATCCCAGCCGTATTTACTCTCTGGAAAGAAAGATTGCTTAATTTAGTGCCTACAACATAAATCAGAAAGCTTTTAAATACAATGCATAAAATTTGGATTTCGACTACTAGTTTAAATTAACTAGGTATAAAAGCTTAGTTAAAACAAGTGACTTGCAAAAATTTTGAAACAGCAATATTACTATAGAGAAAGTATTTTTTCACTCTCAAGAAAGTCAATAGATTTCTTGGTGAATTGATCAGTTTAGGGATAATTATTGCTTAAACCAAAAAAGCATTTATGAATAAGCATTGCACTGCTGATTTTCAGATAGTTGCAGAACAAGCTCTTGCCAATACTGCTAGATCATCAGATAGTTTACTAACGATATTTCCTAGTAATCCTCAACTAAGTCAGGTCTTTCAATTTATTGAGGCAAATTATAATCAACCAATCAGTTTATGTGATGTTGCTGTTGCCGTTGGTTACTGTGCGGCTTATTTGACCGATTTAGTACGACGCAATACGGGATATACAGTGAATGATTGGATTGTTGAACGCCGAATGGTAGCAGCACGGACTCTACTGCTAGAAACTGATCAATGCGTCAGTCAAGTTGCTCAAGCAGTTGGTTATCAGCATGAAGGTTACTTTTTTCGTCAGTTTCGCCGACATCATGGGATTACACCTCAAGCTTGGAGAAAGACGCAACGCAGTTAGATAGTAGCAGCCATTAGTCTTAATTGGAGTAGATCAATAAAGCTGTAAATCCATTCAAACCGAATGACATATCTAACTTTTAATCCCTAAACTCTAAGCCATTTTTGAAGCACCACTAAGTATTACACTTTAAAGCTGACAAGCATCTTTCAAATGAAGCATTTCCATCGGTTACTTAACCCATTTGCTTGGCCAATCGCTGCTAAAATTTCGGTAGCATTGGTTTGCGCTGTGCTAATACCGATGATCTTCACCGCCTACTACAACCTGCAACAGAGCTTAGACAGTGTAGAAGCTGGCGAATACCGCAAACTGGAACTGTTAGCTAGTAGTAGTGCTAGCCGCTTTGACCAATTAATTCTTGACCACCATCATGTGGTTGCCCAAGTCAGTAGTGATCGTCATGTGATGGATTTTCTGGCTGCTGATACATCAGTAAAGCGAGAAAATCACCGCTTTAACCTGCAATCGACACTACAAACTGTCTTCCGTTCACATCCAGACATTGATAGTGTCTTGCTGATGGATAGAAAGGGTCAGTGCGTTGCTGCCACAGACCTAAAGTTAATTGGTCAAAACTACTCCACTATTCAAAAGAACTTTTATGGGTTTAGCATCTTAGGGGATGAAACAACCAAAAGTCCAGGAATGTTTTTCTCGCAACCCGTGCGATCGCCTGATGGGGAAATTGTGGGAACCACCCTACTTAATGTTCGGGGAGAAAATATTTGGACAACTATTAATGCTAATGCCTTAGATATAGGCTTTCACAGTAGTGCCTTCTTGATTGACCAACAGGGAATAATCATTAGCTATCCCGATCCATCTGTTTCTGACCATAACCTGCTTCCACTGTCAACTAGGACGCTAAAGCCGATTGTTCAGGACAAACACTACGGTGTAGATCAGATTCAGAGTTTGGATATTCCTGACTTAAAGGTGATGGTGAGAGCTAAACAGCCAGGACATATCACCTATCGATTGCCGCGATCACAGCCGCAGATAGTCGGCTTTGCATCTTTAGCTACGCAACCTTGGGTATTGGGAGTAAGCCAGCCGAAAGCAGAATTTACTGCTCCTTTGAATCGCTTGATTTGGCTAAATAGCAGTAGTGTGGTGATTGTTGGAGGAATTACAGCAATCATCGCGCTGCTTTTAGGACTGAATATTTCTCGACCAATTCACGCTCTGACAGTTGCAGCCCAAGCATTAGAGGATGACAATTTTGATTCTCATGTGTTGGAACTACATCAGAATTTGGCTCAATTTGCCCATAGCCAAGATGATATCGGTCAATTAATGCGTGTCTTTTTAGAGATGGCTGAGTCAGTCAGAATGCGAGATCAGCGCCTAAAAGTGCAAGTACAGGAACTTTGTATTGAGATTAACGAAACCAAAAGAGCTAGCCACGTTGCCGAAATTACTGAAAATGAACACTTTCAGCAATTACAACAAAAAATCCAAAAGCTTAGAGAACAGCAAGTGACACAAACCGAAACTGAGACAGAGTACTACCAAAGATTGCAGAATCAGGTGCAATCTCTCAAAGAGCGATCGCATGATCTGTGAGCCATTGAATTTATCGATTAGCGTTGATGGCAAGACTGAAAGTTTGGGAGATATTTAAAGGGAAAAATTACTCTTGATTAATGACTTTGAGGTAAATTATGGCACAGATTATCGCAGTTCATTCATTCCGTGGTG
>NZ_JBSGKF010000074.1:0-3403 GCF_054786515.1 Nostoc sp. UIC 10890 | reverse complement strand
TGGTTTGTAATGGTTGACTTGCGAACCCTTTTTGCGTTTGGGTGCAGGCGGTTCGCTTTCCTTGCCCTTGAAATAAATATAAACCAATTGCATTGCTTTTGCAATACTTTTGCTATCAGGTGTATTCCAAGTTTTTGGCATTCAGCATAAAATATTTGTATAGCAAAAGCATTGCAATATGCTATATTTTTGCATTACCTTTAACTGTATAACGCAATGAAAAGCACAGCAAATGTAATATAAGGAGGTGTCAATGCAAGTCTTGCTGCTGTTTATGTCCAGAAAAAGAAAGCCTGTTTCCTTCCGAATTGATGAGTTAGTGGTAGAAACTTTGGCTAAATTAGCTAGGGAAGAAAATACTAGTGTGAATAGATACATCGAAACTCATTTTTTTCGGTTAGGTAAAGAGCGAGGCTTTATTTCTCCAGACGCTCAGTTGATTGGCGAAACTAGAGGAGGAGACACAACCAAGGGTACTGATGCTGATGATGATTGAAGCTATTAATCTTTATAGATTTGAGAGAATCACGCGAAAAGGTTGGTTTTTCGATGGAACGGGTAGCAATAGAGTTAGGTAAATTTGTTTCTACTATTAGATTTTGGGAAGCCGAAACATACAGCAATTCATAACCAATCGAAACAATAGGGCTTTCAGCATCCGTGGCGGCAAGCTTATCCTTTAAAAAACGGCAATCTTTTCCTTTAAGTCACACATTTTCAACCATAAGCTGGTTCTTGGCAACTTTTGGCGTAAGTTGCACATTTATTGGTCAATTCAGTTTCATCTGTTATGGCGTTACCCTGTCTATGGGAATTATAGTTTTGAGTTAAGTTGCCTCAAGGATTGAAGATTTATGTTTGCAGTTCGCTACAAGTAGTAGATATAATTTATACCCGGAAAATTAACCAATATCCAGACCTAAATTATTGATTTATTCACTATGCCTCACAGTTACAATCAAAAATCTTTTCAAGTTGGTGGGTCAAATCCTAGCAATCCTCTTTTATGCCTGTACTGTTCATTGGTAGTGCTAGAACTTTCGATAAAAGATCATCTTTCTCAATTTGGCTCATGGAAAACAGGGCATTGCATCATTGATTGGCTGACTACTGAGCTAGGTGAAACTTCTTTAGGAACACAGCTAGAATCTAAACTTTCTGCTTTATACTGCACTCATAGAAACGGATCTGAGGTTAAGGTTGATGCTAATCGCTATCCCGACATTAGATATCTTAGGCATGAAGCTGATTTTCCTGGAAAATCCACAGATAACCAGTTAAAAGAAGCTTTAGAAATTATTAAGGATATTAGAACTAGCCTTATTAGTAAAGGAATAAGCCTGTAATGAATGCAAATCAACTCCTAAAAGCAGCAAAAAAAGTTGGGGAAGTCAAAACGGTATTTCGATTTCCATACGTCCATATAATTTGCATATCACCTAGCTTTACTAACCTTGAGCCGGATGAACGTGAACTTAGTTTCTGTACATCAGTTAAAATTAGTGTGGCAGAACTACGAAAAGTTCTGCGAAACTCTCTGCTTTCATTACGACTGCTTACTTCTGATGAATTTTTAACAGAATATCCTAACAATGCTGATAGAGGTCATCATTGGCTTAGTGCTCTCATTAATCAAGAACTAGACACAGTAGGTTCGATAGAGCAGCGACCTCTAGGAATTAAAGTTATTCATTTCTATGGCTACAAGGGAGGTCAAGCTCGTTCCACACTGCTTGGACTTTTATCAACAGCTTTAGCAGAAGATGGGTGGAAAGTTCTTGTAGTTGATAGTGATATCGAAGCTCCTTCACTTGATATAATTTATGCTCGAACTTCTCGTACTCTGTCGGGAACACTACTAGGAGTTGTCCAATCTACCTCTGACATAGTTCCTGAGCGTGTCAGAACACCAGCAGAAGGAGATGGATATGTAGATTTATTAGCTTGTAGACCCAAGTCAGAAGAATTTGATATTGATGCATCTGCATTTGCTCTTCGGTGCGCTCTAGAACCTATGATTATCGAAGATGCTGCTCGCCGTATCTTACAATTCGCAACTAACAAACAATATAATGCTCTATTGATTGATCATAGGTCAGGACTTTCGCCTATAACCTTGCCCTGGATGAGTACACTTCCAGCTCCCACAGTTGTTTGTGTGCGGCTTGATGAGCAGTGGCGACCCGCCGAGCAATTTATAAAATCAGTTCTCCGAACTAACTCTGCTAACCCTGGTGTTTTTGTTTCGTGGAAACCAGATGATGAGGACTTAATCTCGTATCGGCAACGTAATAATATGCAGATAGATTCGCTGTTAGATATTCTTGCTGAAACAATTTCTGAAGCTGCTGAAACCTCAGATGATTTTGAACAAGAGGCAGAAATCTCTTCTGTTGAACTTGAAGATCACTGGATTGTTTGGTCTTATGACAGTGCCTTTCGGCAAAGTAGATTGCCAGACAAGAGTCAGTTGTCTGGTTTGAGCATCGGTTCACTCAGTAAACTGCGTAGCATTCTTGATGTTAGTTCTAAAAAAACTGAGGATATAATCGAAAATGCTCCAGTTCTTAGTCCAAGTGGTGCTTCTGATGAAGGCGATTTGATTCAAACAGAAGCTCTTCGAGAACTCAGTGTCCCTAATAATTCAATTTCCTACGTTTTAGGGCGGAAGGGAACAGGTAAGACTCGGTTACTTCGAGAGCTTACAAAAGCTAGGATTGGTGAACCATTATTAGTTGACTCAAACAGCAAAGATGGTAAAGGGCTAAAATCTCCTAGTCCAGAATTATCGAGAGCAGCAGATCTTTATAAAGATGCACCTGAAAAGTTATGGTGGCATTTACTTTCTGCTGCAATTGATGCACCTGAAACATCTACCGAAGTATTAGCAAGATTGTTTTCCCAAGAGATGGAGCAGCCTATAAACGATGACCCAATTTTGCGGATTCTTGAAAAGATACAAGGAAAGCCAAAACGTACTTTTTTCATAGATGGTCTTGAAACAGCATTTAATGCCAAGCTTATTTTTGCGTATGCTGAAGCTCTTTTTAGATTTATGCAAACCGTTGAAACAGATTCTAGGCTATCTAGATATATACACATCAAGGTCTTTATAAGAAGTGATCTTGCAGGACGAGGCTATCAGAACATTGAACAACAGCTGTATGGTAAAAGCCTTTATCTAAGCTGGGATACACAAAAGATTTTTAATTTTATTTTGTCGCGGATAGCCCAGATTCAGTGGTATAAAGATCATTTTATAGATCTTATTAGAGATATAGAAGAACATCGATCTGAAATTCTCAAAGGCTCTCTAACAGTCGAGGATTGTGAAAGTCTTTTAATGACAGCTTTCCCCGAAAAAATACGTAGGAATAATCTTGCTACAAAAACCTTCCTAAAA
>NZ_JBSGKF010000073.1:0-3411 GCF_054786515.1 Nostoc sp. UIC 10890 | reverse complement strand
TTAGAGGAAAGAAAGCTGCTGAATGTCGAATTTGGACAGGAGAAAGTAGCCGTCTTTTTAGAAGCGACATTGCATATTCCTCGAATGCTTCAGGAAGTGATAATAGTATTAATGAATCCATGTCTATAGTTGATGATGGATATGCTCTTTTTCTGCAACCTTTGGGAATGGCTTTCTTTGCAAGCCAACAGAATGTGAAAAAATTATTGTCTCAACAAGGAGCCGCTGAGTATTTTTGGGACATCTTGCTAAGACCATTGCAAGAAGGCTCAACATAAATGTTCTGTCATAAGGGTCAATCTAGAAAAAACTCTTGCACAAATAATTTATACTAAATCAGGGAGTTTACCAAAAGCTGACTGAGCAAGATGCCAAACGAATAAGCTAAAAACTATATAGGACAGAGAATTTAAACACCTGTTTGGAATAAGCAGAGGATAATACCTCCCCTAGACCCAACTAAATTAGTAAATAAGAGCACCTCGTAAACACTTATTAAGTATTTCTAAGTGCTATTTAGAACAATTTTAACTAAGTATGGGGTTTGTACTTCAGCCATATTAAATTTGCTCAATATTTTTGTTTTATATGAAACTCAAAATTCCCACGTAAAGAATCTCAATGTATAATCAGTTCTTGCCAGAATAATCGCTATTAGATTTAGAACTAAAAATGAATTCACGCTCATTTTCTGGGGTAGTAGATGAGTCAGTTAATGTATTTTGTTGTTACTCGCGCCAGGACGAAGAACTGCGGCGTGAATTGGTCGAGCATCTTTCTGGTCTTATCAATTCGGGTTCTATTACAATTTGGCATGATCGGCTGATTGAGCCTGGGTCAAACTGGCAAAATGAAATTGAAGATCGGTTAAACACAGCAGATATTGTCTTACTACTGGTTAGTGCACGTTTTCTTGCCTCAAGATATTGTTATAACAATGAGATGTCCCTCGCACTGGAACGACACAGACGCGGTGAAGTTTGTGTCATCCCTATTATTCTTCGTTCCTGCGATTGGAGATATGAGACTTTTAGTAATCTTCAGGCTTTGCCGACTGATGGGAGACCTGTTGTCCGTCAGGGCTGTTCAATTGATGATTCTTTAAATGATGTAGCGCGGGAAATTAGACGGGTAGTTGAAAGTATGCGTAATAGACGCCAAGCCTTACCCTCTCGACCTATTAATATTCAACCACCTCCCAGAAGATCATGGCTAAATAGGATTACCACAACATTAAGGATTCTGTTATTCCGCAGACCCTACCGCTTTAGTCGTCAGGCGGGGTTAACAATTATCAGTCTGTTAGTAATTCTCTGGTTCAATCACCCACACATATTAAAACTATTTTATCAACCAACTATTATTCCAAATGTGGAAAAATTCACTAGCTTTGGGGAAAAAACTCTGCTTGATGAAAAACCTCTGCTTTATCTTGTACAGCATAAATCAGTGAAAGCAAAATATTACTATGATCAGAAATCGTTAGGAATGGAAGTATTCAGAAGCAACAAGAACTATAAACAAGCAGTTGAAATATTTGACCATATTCGAGAAGATGCTAAAAGTGTTGTAGAGAAATATAGTAATGATACTTCTGATAATAACATTGAAAAAAAAGCGGCTTTATTAGTTCTAAAAGATCCCGAAATCCTGATATTTCGCAACAACGCTCAAGCACGACAGAATCATATTGATCTACCAGAATCAACTCTTTACACAATTGCTGTTGCAGCTCCGATGAAAAAACATCCTGCGATGCATATTCTACATGGAGTTGCTCAAGCACAAGATCAAGCTGTTAGTCCGCCGAAAGATTCAAAATTAGTAAATTTAAATTTACAAGTATTAATTGCTGATGATGGCAACGATGAATCTCAAGCTAAGAACATAGCAAATGAACTCGCCAATAACCGGAAAGATGTTATTGCTGTTGTAGGACACTACGCTTCTAGTAGTACCTGTTCTGCTCTACCACATTATAGTGAAGGCAATCTTGTTGTAATTTCTCCAGGTAGCACTATGTTTGGTATCCGCTCAAAATGTGGAGATAACAACAAAGTGTTTTTTCGCACTGTTTCTTCAACGAAAGTAGAAGCCGAGTCACTGGTAAATTACTTATTAGATAAAAGTGGAAAACCCAAACCGAAGGTTGTTGTTTTTTTCAACAGCGAAGAAGAATACAGTATTTCTATAAATGAGCAGTTTCAAAAGCTTTCAAAAGATAACGGAATTATTACTGTTCATCATCGTCTATCCTTACCGAACTTTAGTTTGAGTCAATACTTAGAAGAAATGAAAACAGCTGATGCTTTAGCTGTTTTCCCTGATGGTCAAACAGTGGACAATAATAATTCGTTTATTAGAGTATTTGATGTGATCAAGGATAAGTTTGCTCCTCAGCTAATCTTGGGTGGAAATTCACTTTATCTTATGGAAACCTTGAATCAGCTTAAATCTTCAGAATTAGAACTCAATAATCGCTTGATTATTGCTGTTGACTGGCATCCTAAGCAGCTTAACGCAGATTATAAAGCAGATCCTAAAGCAAATGTTTTTGCTATGCAAGCAGAAACGTACTGGTACGGTGATGTAAACTATAGAACTGCTATGGCGTATGAAGCAACTAAAATATTGGTCAAAATGTTACAGTCAGGAGTACGAAATGATCGATCAAGCATAAAAGATAAATTATCTAAATTTAGTCCAGAAAATAGCGTAGTTAGTGACTCAACAGTAAGTTTTGACAATGGCGATCGCAAAGAAACAATCACCAGGGTTTTAGTTACTCCGAGTAAAAATCCAACCAATATTGATCAGAACAATAGTGAGCCTAAGAGTGAGCCTAAGTTTTGTATAGTTAATTCCCCTGGTTGTTAGTGTAGTTAGAGTCTAGTTTTCTTCTATACATTGCTTCCCATATTAGGCATAGCTTCTTTGCTAACTAAAAATTTTCCCTTTTAATAAAAATGGACTAATTTGGGATTTGCGCTACCCTAAGTCTGGAAGCCAAGGATAATATTACATGAAAAAATGGATTTGGCTGATGCTGTTGGTACTGATGGCCGTTGCTGTGGTGGGTAGCAGAGGTAGCACATTTTTTGAACAGCGTCCCTCACCAGAAATTGTTCAAAGCATTCCAGTGGAAACACCCCAACCACAGCCAGAGTTACAGGAAGTTGACAATGCCCTACAAGTGTCTGCTGACAGACTGTTAACCCATGTCCAAAAGTTAAATTTTCAGCGCTACACAACAAAAGAGCGATCGCTTACTCGCACTTATATCACAACTGAACTCACAAAATTAGGCTGGAAACCTAAATTAGAAAAGTTCTCTGACGGTGTGAATATTTTTGCCGAACGCCCAGGAACGAGCATTGCCGCTAAAGCAATTCTTGTGGGAGCGCATTACGA
>NZ_JBSGKF010000072.1:0-3646 GCF_054786515.1 Nostoc sp. UIC 10890 | reverse complement strand
TGAGTCTAAAAAAGAAGGTTACGGCCCAATTGGAAAAGGCGGTAACGGCTTAATATTGCACAGTGCATTAGCTATCAAACCTGAGAGTGGTCAATCTGTTGGGTTGTTGTGGCAAAAACTATGGAATCGGGAGCCAAAATCGAAACCGCTGCTAGATGAAACTCCAACACAGAAGAAACAGCGACAGGCAGCAGCCCGTAAAGAAGCCCGAAACCGACCCTTTGAGCAAAAAGAATCATACAAATGGGTAGAAGCACTCACCACTGTTGAAAACCTTGTTAGTCAGAACACGCAAGTGATTCACGTTTTCGACCGCGAAGGTGATATCACAGAAGTTTTTGATAAAACTCGTCAACTTCAACACACTGGAGTTCTGGTTCGCGCGGCTCATAACCGCAGTTTAGATTCCGATAGTGAACGTCTGTGGTCGAAGTTAGAAGCACAACCCATTAGTTTTGAACAAGAAATCGAATTACCAGCAACTCAAAAGCGTCCGCAACGCCAAACAAAACTGGCAATAAGATTCTGTGCTGTTAATCTCCGAACTCCTTACCGTTTTTCTAATCGTGACCCGCTATCTGTGTATGCTGTTTATGCCACAGAACTTAATTGTCCCGAAGGCGAAACCCCTATCGAGTGGATGTTGCTCACTACAGAAGTTGTTGCAGATATCGAAATGGCTTCGATGATTCTGGGCTGGTACTCTTACCGTTGGCGAGTTGAGGACTATCATAAAATTTTCAAGTCTGGATGCCAAGTCGAAAAATATAGGCTTGCTGCTGAGGGTATGAAAACCCTAATTGGAATCTTTACGTGTGATTGCTGTTGAACTTTTGCAGTTAACTTATCTACACCGCACTCAACCCTTAGCTCCAGCAGTTGAAATTCTCAATCCCCTTGAACTCAAGATTTTAAAAGCTAAGTCCCCTAAACTTCCCAAAGTACTAACAGTTAGCTGGGCTGTTGAAACTGTTGCTCGTCTTGGTGGCTACTTAGAACATCGAAGTAAAACACCCATTGGTATTCAAGTACTGTGGCGAGGTTGGTTAAAATTGCACGACCTCTGTGAAGGCTGGCAGCTTGCAAAGGAGACTTAACGGGAAAAGTCAGATGAATTGATTCGTCCTTGTCTGGATCGCCAGTATAGCTATCATTGTATTGAGGGATTTCCACCAAAAAGCCCCACTTTGTACGCCATTCAATATCAAAGGATCTATCGCAATAAGGTAATAGCCACGGTTTAACTAATTGAAAGCATTGTTTCTTATCACAATCAAAAAATTCACAAATTAATCCTATTGGGCATTTACTCATGGTTCCTAAAATGTCATTTGTTGTACATTTTTAATGTTGCCAGTGCCATTACACCAATTGCATTTTTGAGGCGACTGATCGCCCAACCAGCGATAGACCTTTCCCTCCCCAGCACAAGCAGAACACTGATCTAAGATTGCATCTAACACGCCGCACATATATTTTTGTGCAGCTTCTTGGGTGGGATAATCAGCATGAGATTTTAAGCTTGCGCCTTTCTCTTTGGGGTGTTTTGCTGTAGCGTACCAAAATTCTGTAATGTCATCTTGGTAAGTTTGAATACTTATACCACGGTGTTTCATTTTTATCATAAAGTTAACTAAAAAGCTGATTTAAGATATTGTTTATTTGCCCGGAAAAGCTATAAGAGCAACTGTGAGTAGCTTCATTATAGTTAGCATCAAGGCAATTTTCCGCATTTTCTAATCTACCAACTGGGCCTTTGATTTCAATTATTGCTATTTGTTCACCTTCAGCTTCAATAATTGTTTGTACTCTGGATTCTGGTAGGTTTTCGGGAGAGAGCGAATCTATTGATAAGCCTGTATCTATAATAATATTTGATAAATGATAAATTGATTTACATCCATCATCGGCACAAAATACTAAACAATTATTCCTAACGTAAATCTCAGTAATTCTCATTGTATAAAATTCCTATTCGCCCTTTTTCCTATCTTATAACTTCAACCTTGATTCTCTTCAAATTTGCAAAATGCTCAGTTGTGCGTATGCGGCCCGCATACTCAACCAAGCAATAAGGGGCGTTTGCAATACTGTGTTCGATAATTATGCAGGGCTGCTTTGTTTTCTCGTTGAAATATTTAGTCATAATTCCTTTTTTGTCACATGAACGCTGAAAGACTTCTGCTGTGGTTGGGTAGATATCATCCCTTCCAGCAGAAGCAGAGAATGGAATAGTTTATTTTCTGGAAGTCCCTAAATGGCTGGTTGGTTGACATTTTGACTATACATATTTGAGTCTTCGATAATAACAGAATAATGAGAAAATTCATTGAATTCTAATTCATTAATAAAACCAATTAAAGCAAATGGACATTTACAACCCAAAGCTTGTTTGAGAAAATCAGTATTTAGGTGATATTCTTGGCAGACAATCTCAAAAATCTCTTCACTAGTTAATTCTAGATTTTCATCTAATTCCAATATTTGCGCTTCTATTAAGTTAACTAGCTTTTTAATAGAAAAATAAGTTCCGATTTTGGCAGAGATTGTTAGCTGATTCATCTTAGTAACTATTATTTTTAATTTTACTTTTCTTTTTAGACATAATCTTCAAATTGGGAAATACTGTTGTAAAATCGGGTAAAAAGAAGCAGCAATTGCCTCAAACTTATCACCATCTGGATAGGGACGAAGAATTTCCTCACCGTCTTCGTTCAACCATTCTTGTCGTATTGGAGTGTACTCAAGCGATAGAATTGCAGTTCTCCACCAGCCAGATAATGCTAAATGTTCCCCAGACAAAAATAGTCGGAAATCAACCTTCTTATTTCGATAAACTTCACTAATAGGATTAGAATAAAGACGGTTTTTCGGATCAAAAGTATCGGTAGAATAGCCTTGTAAATTAATTATTAAAAACTCCTTTTTAATTTCTGCTGTTAATTTAAAGCAAGAGTGTAGATAATGAACAGATAAAATTTTAGCGGCTGCTAATTCAAATTCTATAGGTAAAGTAGATAAACTCATTAATTAATAATTTCCTTGAATACCGATGCGAACATTATTGAAAAACTGATACCCTTGTCTTGTAAATTTGCAGACTTGCTCTGTGGCAATCATGGCGTAAATATCGTTAGCACGCACTCCAGGTATGCTTGTAAGTGTAGCGGCTATGGTTGTTCCTCGGGTGGCTTGAACTGCTGCTAGTATTTGTTCTGTAATGAAGTGGGGGATATTGGCGGTGAACCTAAAGTAATCTTCTAAAAACATTAGGTTCTGAGTGAATATGGGATTCAGTTCGGTATCAGTACGAACATGGTATTTGAGTCCATAAGATGCGGCGTAAGCTTCTCCTGGTGGGCAATGCCAATGACCAGTTTCAGTTTTTTGGTAGCGTGAAGGGTATTTTTGGGCTAGATTTTTCGTTTTGAGGTAAGGGCGATGTCTACGACGAGCTATTCGGCGTCGCACGAAAGTGAGTGAAGCAGTACGCTTATTCGTCCTAACCTAACTCAAACTGGTAAAAAGTAACCTCTAATGTTTACGAGTCATTCAAGAGGTGCAAACTGTGCAAATACCTCGGCCCCTGTCAGGTTCTTAGTTTCATTGGCAAAACAGTAATATTTGGGCTTTTCATCAATGAATA
>NZ_JBSGKF010000071.1:0-3797 GCF_054786515.1 Nostoc sp. UIC 10890 | reverse complement strand
AAAAAGTTCGGTTTCAAGTAGGTCATTAGAAGCAGATATACGCTTAAAGGAGAAGGAGCTTTTGAGGGCTTGCCAATATGCTGCACTCTGTTTATAAGCCTCAATAGTTTCCATCTTGCCCGATGTTTCTAAGCAAGCAATATATTCAATTTTCTGAGCAAAATCTCGCAATTTAGTAGATATATCGCATGAGGTATATATCTTATCATGATCATTTCCATCTCTTGGTTGTTGTGAGGACAGCATAAATTTTTCTAACCTTTACTACTACTCTATCCAGCTTTTAAACTGCAACAAGCCAGCTTTTGAGCTGCAACAAGAAACATTTTTAAATTATCATAAAAAACTTCAAATCGAAAAAATAGTTAAGAGGAGGCGAGTGCAGTTAAGAGGAGGCGAGTGCAGTTAAGAGGAGGCGAGTGCAGTTAAGAGGAGGCGAGTGCAGTTAAGAATATTTTGGTTTTTATGCATGTTTTTAGTATTTAGTTGTGAATGCTCCTCCAATTAGCTGCTAAAATCTAATGGATAAACTCCCAAATGATAAAAACGACTCTTGTAATTATTCTGCACGTCGGTACAGGCGGATGAGGGGAATCTCACTTTCTCCGTCAAAATATTCAATGTTCGAAACGGTATTAAAAAAAGCATATCCAGACGCGAGTAGTAACAGTGAATTTGCAGAGGAAATCAGATCAATACTTGAAGGAGAACTAAAGAAAATAGGGATAGAAATAGACAAAAACACTTTAAGTCTGATTGTTACTAATAACCATTTACGCAGGCTACGGAAGAAGGGAGTAAAAATAGATAAAATGCCTTATATTACTATTTTTAGAGCATTGCATTTAGACCCAATGGAATATGCAAATTCAGATTGCTTTAACCTTATAGCTATAGCAGAAAGTGACTTTCCAGGTAAGATTCTTAATATTCTAAAGAGCCGACCGAAAGTCAAAGTCGAGCTTAAGCAGGAAGATGTTCTAAAACATAAACTTGCAAAGTTTATCAAGAAAGCTCAAAAAAAAAACCTTTTTATAAATCGAACAAAACCAGAAAATGAATTATATAAAAATATGTACGATTATAATGGTGTGATTGTTCTTAGAGGAGTATCTTCTTCGGGTATGACGACTATTATAAATAAAGTAGTTGATCGTTTTCAAACAGAACAAGAATACTTAACAATAAAAATAAGTTTTAGCAAGTTATTAGATATTACACAAGGCCAAAAGCAGTCTTTTTGGAGAACGTTAGAATACTTTTTCCAGCTTCTCAACAAGGAATTAATAAAAAGTCGAAAGTATTTGGAACCTGAACTTGAAATAAAATCGGAGCTAGTAGTATCTGAAAAAATTAAAGAGCTACTTAATCCTAATAAAAATACTTACACTCCCCATTGCGCCTGCGATATTATAATGGAAGACTATATCTTGCCCATGCTTAACACCCCTTTAGTTTTAGTTATAGATGATTTTGACTATCTATATGAGTATGAAGAGTTGTTTGAAGTGTTCCAGCAACTATTCAAAAATTGGAACGAGAGTAAAGATGCTAACAATACTTCGGAATTGTGGGAGCAACTGCGGTTATGTGTGATTGCTTCTTATAAATCCAAAAAT
This sequence comes from Nostoc sp. UIC 10890, assembly GCF_054786515.1. Lineage (NCBI taxonomy): Bacteria > Bacillati > Cyanobacteriota > Cyanophyceae > Nostocales > Nostocaceae > Nostoc > Nostoc sp. UIC 10890. Next base: position 2,178 of record NZ_JBSGKF010000071.1, on the reverse strand, counting down.
TCTATTAATTTTAAGTACTCGTTTGGCCATCTTATTCGAGTAGATCCGCTTAATTTAGACGAGATAGAAGTTCTTTGTTGTAAACAAGGATTAAATGAAAAATACATGAAAGACAACAACATTTTCATCCTAATTCAAAGGTATTTTGGTGGAAATATTGAGTTAATAAAATATGCAATTAATGCACTTAATGAAATGGTAGAAAATAATTTTTCTATAGAGGATGTGTTGAGAAATAAGCAATTTAAAGAGAAGCTGTTTAAGTGTATGTATAACAGAATAATAATGGACATGCCTAAAGTACTAAAACACGGACTAGATTTTTTCGAAGATGAATCTGAAGCAAAATTGGATTATCAAAAGATATTACATTCCGAAGAACCTATAATCTCTGATATTATTAGCCATACAAGGAAGAATCAATTTCTAGCCTTGGATTTGATTAATTTGGATGCCAATAATAATAATATTATTGTCAGTGAGTTCTGCCGTTATTTTTTTTCCAGCGAATTAAAATTTAAAAATTAGGTAAGTAGGTCGGTGCAGTTAAAGCTAACTAGTTGGGCTGTGATTTATCCTTTGTCATTGGTCATTGGTAAGAGTTTTAAGCCTATTTACGTTTCGTAACATAGTTGGATTTATTTTCACCGATTTACTTATTATCCAATTTTAATTAGGAAATAGAAATAAGAACATGAAATGTATTAAGTTTTATATTCATGTTTCTTTTTAACCTGGCATTCTTATGCATAAAGAATTTTGCTGTTTACTAACTTTGGATTTAATAATAGCTTAGTCACTTTAGCATAAGGTAAGCTATAGAGCCGGAATTACTTCCCTATTGCTCACAATGACGTTTTTTATAAAAAATGCGTAAGCATTCCTAAACAAACTGTAATAATCAAAAACAACAGACATAATTTATGAATAATCACTACACTTTCTCTAGAAGTTTATCTCATAAGAATAGTACTTATGTTGTACGAAAAGCTGATAAAGACTTGTATGAAGCACTTTTGCAAGGGAAGTTTTGCTATGTGCTAAATCCTATACGAACTGGCAAGTCAAGCTTGTGCGTGAGAACAATGAAGAGCCTATCTACGAATAATGTAAGATGTGTGCTTATTGATTTAGCTGGTATCGGTAGTAGTGATGTAACAGAGAAGATATGGTACACATGTTTGATTGAAAAGCTAATTCGTGGTTTTAATCTGGATATAGATTTTAAAGATTGGCTAAATAAAAACAGTTTTGATTTAGGTTCTAAACAATTTGGCCGCTTTTTAGAAATGATACTTTTGAGACAAATTTCAGAAAACATGGTGATTTTTCTTGATGATATAGAAGTTGTTTTAAATCTTGACTTTAAGGCAGATGTTTTTTTAAATTTTATCCTTACTTGTTATAAAAAACGTGTTGATAATCCCCACTATAATCGACTTACATTTTGTTTGTTGGGAACAGCTTCACCAAATACTTTAATAAAGGATACAATATTTACACCATTTAGTATTGGCCAAGCTATCCACCTTGAAGGGTTTCAATTAGATGAGATGGAGCCGTTCAGGATAGGCTTAAAAGATACATACGGAAATGATTCTCACGCAGTAATGCAAAATATTTGGGATTGGACAAGAGGGCAACCGTTTCTGACACAAAAGCTCTGTAATCTAGCGGTTGAAAAATTTGACATAGATAATCCGCTTTCCATCGATCAGATAGTCAGAATGTTCATCATAGAAAATTGGGAATGGAATGATGAACCGCAGCATTTAAGAAATATTCAAAATAAAATTATGAGCTATGGAGAAAAAGTTACTACTGATTTACTGGAATTATATCAAAAGATTTTATTAGCAAAAGACAATGGTATTTCTGTAGATGATATTCAAGGAAAGAGCGAATTAGAGCTTTCGGGATTAGTTACTAGACGAGAGAATAAAATAATGGTTTCTAACCGCATCTATCAGGAAATTTTTGACATAGGTTGGATTGAAAACCAATTACATAAGGTGTGTCCTTATACTGCAAATTTACGCGCTTGGCTAGCTTCTGAAAAAAAAGATGATTCACAATTATTGCGGGGAAGCTCCTTAAATGAAGCTTTAAAATGGGCAAAAATGGAAAAGTTGTTAAATAATATACAAGATAGTGAATTTTTATCAAAGAGCGAAGAAC
>NZ_JBSGKF010000070.1:0-3807 GCF_054786515.1 Nostoc sp. UIC 10890 | reverse complement strand
CAAAATATTAGTGGATTGAGTTGATCCAGTAAGCGCAATGCTAAAAGCGAATGATAGCGCTTAATTAAATAACGCTTTGCAACTCTGTCCCAGATAGGGTTAGCGACATCAAAGTAGGTAACGCGGTTGGGAGTTTTTGGGGGTGACTCGTATTTGACGGGTTTCCCTTTTTGCCAATCAATGCGAGGAAAGTTGGGCTTGATCCTTCCCCACTCCATTGGTTGCCAGTTTTTGAATGGGTCAAGTGATTGAATCCACGTCCCACCCAGTAATAGATGCTGATACATTTTGATGTATCCATCTGTTACCCGACCCGCATTCTTACGTGGGATTTTATCAGATATGAACAGGAAATCATAAACTGATTCTCCCTCAACGTGAAAGAAGTTGCGCTTAATCAACGCCGGATGAATGGCGCTACCAGCTAACAACTCATGATATTCCTCTGCCGTGAGATTGTTTGGGTATTCAGTTGTCGCTGCGTTCATCGGCTCTCCCCTTGCAATTCCTTGGGAAAAACTCTTTCAAGCTGCGAAACTCTTGCTCTAGCCTGGATATTCCGAAAATTTCCCTTCGTCACAGCACAAAATTGCCATGCGAAAGCTGCACTCGACCCCATGCGCTCTTTTAGAGCGCTCTTGGGGCGTTCTCTGTTTGTCATGATTTTTCCCCTGATAACTCGGTTTACAAGTTCAGAGAGGGTTGGATCAGTTAACTGTTATCAAAGACTCTGACTGATAACTGGTAACTGGTAACTGGTAACTGTTATTCGCGCTGCTACTTTTTTTTGCTATAAAATTCGCAATTTTTCTTCATCAAACTTAACTTTACAAAAACTTATGAATTTTAACAGCCAAAACATACCGCAAGGAATGGACTTTCCAAGCGGCAGATCCTATAATGGATCTGGCAGCGCGGATTATACTCTCGGACAAATTTAGTAGTCGTCTCGGTCGCCAAACTTCAACGACAACTTATTTTGTTCCTTCGAGATCAACCCCGCTCTTGATAACTATGGGTTTTATAGAACGCACGAAGCGCCGCTCCTTAGTGGCGCTTTTTGCGTTAAATGTGCGTATTTTTGTAAATTCTTCACCTCTATGCCTCCTTTTAACTAGCTTGATTGTACAGAAGTTATGTCCGTCTGGAATCTAACATTATCCTGATTTTTTACTTTAAATCTTGCCACCTCCGTTAAGAACTGATTAAGAGATAGTCTGAGAATTTGTAAGATCCTCATATAGCGTGCGGCATTGTTCAGTTGCAAAAGGGGCTTTGGTTTAAACGGCTATACCTGTATTCATGTCAGACTTAGGCTTTAACACTCAGAGGTATAACTGAATCTAATGCAACTGTAAACTTACTAATTAAGCTAATTAGTAAGGGTACATAGTTACTGAATTAACTACTGATTGGCTATGCAGTTAAGTCTGTCAATAAACTTACTTTGACTGTAACTGGGAGAAGACAGTGAAGATGTGCTTTTGCTACCTGTATAATTTGGCATTTTAATCTTATAGCTTAAACAGACAATTTGGAAATAGGATATCTAATTAAGAATTATTAAAATGTAGATATTTAATTTGAGTAAAAATGAATATAAACTATTGACTATAGTGTACCTGCGATACAAGCTAATATGGTTGCTAGTAATAATTTAGACACAATAGACATAGAAGAAGTACTAAAATTTGTGGAAGAGCAAGTGCTTCAGCATACGGGAACTCGTCTGTCAGGAGCTGAAAAGCTTATAATCAAAGGGTCATGGGGCGGTAAAGACTATACTGACATAGCGCGTGAATCTGAATACAATACGTATTATTTGCAACAGAAGGTAGGCCCCCGATTATGGTTAATGCTGTCAGAAGCCCTCGGTGGAGTGAAGGTAAAAAAAACACACTTCAAAGAGATTTTACTTAAACAAATCAAAAAACATTATGTCCAACTTGAAGCATCTAAACTGAATAGCGATTCTTTAGTAGGCAAAACTAAATTTTATGGAGATTTTCCTAAATTAAAATCTTTTTGTGGTAGAGAAGAAGACCTAAACTGTCTAAAAAACCAAATTAGACTTTTTAATCAGCGTTGTATAACTTTAATAGGAGTTGGTGGAATTGGTAAAACTTATTTTGCAGCCAAGTTAGTAGAAGAAATAATTTTTGAGAACCCAAGCCTATACGATTATGTTGTTTGGAAAGAAGCTGAGAATTGTTCTTCTATAGAGCAATTAGTTAATGAATTAATTGATGTTTTAAATATAGAAAAAGGTAATAATAAGAGTTTAGATTATAAAATTTCTTTAATATCAAAACATCTATCCTTGCATCGCTGTTTATTAGTAATAGATAGCTTTGAGAAATTAGCTTTATCAGAAAGTTTTAAAAAAAGGATGGGGTATGAAAAGTTTTTTATTGAATTAGCAAAGGAACAAAAATATAGCTGCACAATTGTTACAAGCCAAATACCTTTAAAAGAGTTTACCCATGCAACAACTAATTTACCTTTTTTATATTGGAAGTTGGAAGGTTTAGATCCCATTGCAGCCATGCAGATGCTCTATGAAAAAGGATTATCTGGAGATGAATGCAAAAAACTAATTGAAATATATAGAGGTAATCCATCAGAGCTAGAGGCAGTTGCGGAGAAAATTCATCGTTTCTTTGGAGGAAACATCGAAAGTTTTTTTGAATATAGAACTACTGTAATTAGCTCTCGATTTCAAGCAATGCTACACAAGCAATTTGAGCCAAATGGTTTCTTGAACAATCTTCAAAAAACAATATTAATTTACTTAGCGAAGGAATTAGAAAAAGATTCAAATCCTATACCTTTCACTAAACTCATTGATGCTCTAAAAGATCAACTAGGTTTAGATTTATCTATTTTTGAAATCATGGCAGATATAGATATATTAGAACAACGCTCATTAGTTGAAAGGAGCAATGATCCAGACAAAAAAGAAACTAGGTATACTTTACAACCAGTCATAAAAAAATACATCTTAATTGATCCGCTTGGGCTAATTGATGAAAAGTCCAATAAACCCAAGAAATATACACAAACGGTTAATATTTTGTGAGTTACTGTATAAACCCTTTTTGTAAGGAACGCCACAATCCTGACGAGCAAGAAACTTGTTTATCTTGTGGTAATCCCTTGCTAATCAACGGGCGTATTCGTTTATTACGTCCATTAACATTTATACATAACAAGTTTAACTATACGGATGTATTTGAGGTACAAGATATTGGAATACATTCGTCAGGATCTCAAACAAGAATACTGAAAGTATTGTATTGGAATGATGATACTAAATACGCAGAGTTATTTCATAGGGAAGCTCTAATATTACAAAGCCTTAAGCATTCTGGAATTCCTAAGTCTCATAGAGAAGATTACTTTACTTTTACATTAAATGATGATCTCCTCAAGCTGCCTTGTATAGTAATGCAAAAGTTTGAAGGAAAGAATTTAAAGCAGTGGATAGAATCTCATGGAAAAATTACGGAAACACTAGCATACAATTGGTTGTTTCAATTAATTGAGATCCTTGACCTAGTTCATCGTTCTGGTTTTTTCCATAGAGATATAAAACCAGAAAATATTATTTGTCAACCGAATGGAGAACTAGCACTTGTTGATTTTGGAGGTGCGAGAGAAATTACAAAAACATATTTGGCAAAAGTTAGTACTAGTGGAGGAACTAGCACGGGTACTAGTCTGGGTTATGAAGTAACTGCTGTTCGGACAGCTTGTTACTCTCCTTTGGAGCAAATTAATGGGCAAGCTGTACCACAATCAGATTTT
>NZ_JBSGKF010000069.1:0-3898 GCF_054786515.1 Nostoc sp. UIC 10890 | reverse complement strand
TTGGTTCTTTTCAAGGTTCGCAAATTGCTAAAGATGGCAAGATAAGCCAAAATCTTATATTCACTGCTCATGAAGCAGCAGCTAGAGAGTATTTAGGCCAACTTCAATCTGAGTTAAATTACTTAATCAGTCTTTCAGAGGATTTTTCTGAAAATCAGGTCAAGATTAAAGCATTATTAGATGCTTTTGAAGGGTTAAAGACTCCATTTAAGCTGGATGAATGTATTTCAGAGCTTGCTTCAAAAGTAGACATAGACGCAAGAGAAATTAGAACTTCGATTGAACGAATGAAAAATGTGGGGATGTTTGAAGATCGTCCAGATTATCCAGGGCAACTTCGGGTTGGTCGTCTCTTTAAATCATCGCTAAGGATGAAGTATGTTAGGGGGAAAAATAGCTAAATCAACTGAGAAACCAACTCATACCAATTCAAAAAACGTTTGCGATAGGTAGAAATGCTATGATGCAATACTCTTAACAATGTTAAAGCAAAGGTAGGAATACTGGCTAGTTGCGCGAGCGGAAATCTTAGTACTGATGGCGATCGCTCTTTGGAAGAGACTAATCTTTTGAGCTATTTAAGTAAGGTTTACTTGTAAGTTTTTTGCTCGATAAAACTCAAAAGCTCTTCTTCAAACGCTGTCAAATACGGGCGTTTCAACTCCCCTAAGTGCTTCAGTACAGCACGGGCTGCCTCTTCCAAGTTTTCGTTTTCCCATAATCTACTGATGCGTAGGCTAGCAAGAATCGCAGGCATGGCTCTTAGAGAAATGCCAGTTATCTACATCTTCTGAGATTCTATTGAGTTTTGTTAATTTCTAGCCAGTTGTAGAGCCTTAACTGAACTCTGTTGAGCGCTATATCAATCATGTAGAGGGGTTCAACAGCACTCAATTAAACAACTGGCAAGCTGGATGTCAAGAAGCGGAAAGTTTTATCTTTTCCCTCGTACAACTTCTTCACTTTCCTGTTGTGGTGATATCTTCATTGAAACTGCAACCCAAAAACATTGGATGCCAAATTGCCAAAATTGTTTAGGGCAGTATCTCACCCCTGTATTCAGACTCCAAAATACTTAATAATTTTTCTTCCACAGCAGTCAGATAAGAGGCATTCAGTTTCCCCAAGGAATGCAACAGATTTTTTATTGTCTCCTTAAGCGAATCGGAATACACTCGACTAAGGTGATCGCTGATTAATTGCATCTGCTGACATTCCTGGGGCAGGTAGTTGAAGGACTTCAGGTGTGGCAACTCAACCGTGTGTTCGTCATACCAAAGTTTCACAGTACAACTGCATCTTAGCTTATTTGGTTATCCTGAGTAGCCTGATCCCTCTCAGCAGGTGTATGCGTCATCATACTTTTTAATATTTTATAAGTATATATTCGTAGCGACAATATAATATACATCGTTTATTATCATTATTCTAAGAGCTAGCTAAAAACCAGCGTAAATATTCTATCCAAAATTTATAAATAGTATTGAAGCTATGAACAAAACAAGTTGGTTTCCTGCTTGGCTACCTAATCCACAATCGTGGATGATGGCTATGATATTAGCAATACCAGCGTACTTTGGCGCAACTGTAATTTTTGCATTTGAATTTTGGCGTTATTCTTTAGTAGGCGGTCTTCTAGCTATTACAGGCAATGGTGGTGGCGGTCTACTTTTTTTCTTTATTGTTTCTATTAGTGCATTGTTATTAGCTCTGATCTGGTTTTCAATTTTGGCAGGAGCCTATTCATTTCTACTCAAGTTTCTATGGTCAAATTCACCACAATGGTTAAGATTACCAAAGTTTAGCTTATTAGTTATTCGAGATTTCGGAATACTTGTATTATCAATTTTGCCAATTGTTGCGATTTTTACAATTTATACTTTATTTATTACTGGTTTGAAACAGAGTTTGACTGATTTTAGAACACCTAAACTAAGCTATGATATTTTTCTGCTAAGATTTTGGTGGCTTTGGTTCATTTCTGCTGCTTATCTTTACAATTTGTTTATGAGAAAAAGAAGTATTGTCATTAAGTAAACTAATATTTTTCAATATAATAAATATCCTTTGTCAAGCTGCCGTAATAATTAAAAAAACAAATTACTTAACTAATAAAACAGCCGCAAACTCAAAACTTTTAATAATATAATAAGTGTTAGAAAATTTTAACAACTTACCTTATTTAAGGTTAGTAGATAAACAAAAATTAACAGAAATCTCTGCGATCTATTTCGCTGTAGCTCGCGATCAAGTTCTCTACATTGGTCAAGCAGTAAATCTTAGAAGCCGTTGGCTAAATCATCATCGTTTACCACAATTAGAAGCAATTAACCGTCGTTGTGAAGTCAAGATATTTTGGTTAAATTGCTTACCAATTCAGCTTAATGAACTAGAACGCCAGTACATACAGTACTATTGCCCAACTTTAAATCAAACTAAAGTACCTCAAAAAAAGTTGTTACCTAGCTTTCAAATGCTAACACTGTCGCTCAAAAAATTAAAAGAGCGAGTGCTGGTTTTCGGAGTATGTCAGAAGAGTGAAAAACTTCCGCTCAAAACAATAGTTATAGGTTATCTGGCTAACTATACAGAAACTCGGCTTGCAACAACATTAGTTCGGAAGAGTTTGCAAGCTGTAAATAGAAAACCCAATAGTTTATTTAGATGGATTGAGTATGACCGACTTAGAAATGGCGCTCGTTGGTTAACTAGGTGCAATGGTATCGAAACAAGGCTGATTCCTTGGTTTGAAGAACGCATTATGCACAACCCTAGTATGTACAGAGTCATGGAAGAGAAACGTTTTGGAGTTTGGACTTCAATCCCATTAAATGACTATGAAGCAATGAGGCAAGATGTGAAAGCTATGTCATTTACTGAAAGATTGGAATTAGCGCGAAACTCAGAAATTGGCTGGCAATTATTTCCTTTGGAATGTGGTTCGGAGTTGAGAGTTGTCAGTGGTGTAGAGCTTCTCTGTCTTACCAGTGAACAGCTAGAAGTATTACTGAATAAGAAGCCCTACATACAAGAACAGCATCCAGGTATTTGTACTATTGATGAAGATCCAGTTCCTAAGTTACTATTTTAGAGTTTTTTTATTATTTCCGAAATGTCCTGATAAGTTATATTTCTGATAATCGGACACTAGACTTAGGGCTAAATTGTCTTAAAAAAGAATCTTTAAAGTATGATTCATCACAACGAATAATATAATTTCTTAACTCCGGATCAGCCCTAAACCATTCTCCACTCATTCTTAAATGTCTAAATTTGGTATGGAGGTATGCTTCCAACTCTTGAGATTTTTTAACACTATCTACTGGTATAACTTTCAGCATTTGTAAGAGAACTGGACTACTAGTTTGTAGAGATTGTAATCGCTTCTCAACATCGCTAGCTCTACCAATTTTGATCGCATAGCTATCTGAATTAAAAATGAAATAAATAAATGCTTTATTAGGTTTTATCTTTCCTTCTAGAGAGATACGTTTGTTACCGGGAGTGATTAATTGGACATCGCTATCTGCCCATGAAAGCAGCCATGATACGATAGCTTCAGTAGTTAAAGAATATTGTGCATATAAAGCAATATTCTCTCCTTTTATATGAAGTAGGAATTTTTTCTTCTTGCCTCTAATTTCTGGAGGATGGATATAATAGTGGGACTGGTAGTGAGGTTTAATCCAGGGTAGCTTATCTTCTGGCTGAATAGGACAACAGTAAGGCTCTGGATTAGGAATAGTAATTACTCCAGTATATTTAACAGGAATCTGTAATCTTTGAGCTATATTGCAATCCATCTTTACCCAGCCTAATCCTTGGAAAATATCCTCTGGGACTTTCTCGATAAAATAGACAGTTAAATTTTGCGTAGGCATTTGAGAATTTCTAACTT
>NZ_JBSGKF010000068.1:0-3926 GCF_054786515.1 Nostoc sp. UIC 10890 | reverse complement strand
CAGACAAAGATGCTGGCTCTGAAGAAATGGGTGCTTCGTATAAAGCATCTATTTCAGGTAAAAGTCAGTCAGAGCAAGGGTTCCAAGAACCCTCACGAACTGGTCAGAAACTCCTCACAAACTCTTCAAAAGAGATTGTGAGGAGTTTCTCTGACACGCTTACAGAAAATTCGCGTGAGGAAGAGACGGCTCATGCGCCCTTGAGGGGCGCATCGCCTCAACGTATCGAAAGCGCGTCAGAGCTTGAAGAATTGCCCGTGGCAACGGACTGTACCACGCTAACGCTTGTGGATGATGCACCGAGTCAGTCTACTTTGTTGTTGGCTGAAAAACAGGATTGTGGTGTTGAGGCGACAATCTTTCATGAAGGTGCTTGTTCCGCCTCGCCCGTCGCTCAAAATGAATTTTCTTCAAGTTTGGCGATCGCTAATCAAACACAGGGGCAAGTAGGACAGGGTTATTCTGCTTCGTTGTCAGGAGAAAACAAAGTTTCGGATGTAGAAATCAAAACAGTTAATGAGGGTGAAAGTTCCACCGCGCTTGTTCTCAGTGCTGAAAAATGGTCGCATGAGGCGATTGTTGTGCGGTCAAATATGCGACCTGTAAGAAGGGAAAAACTGAATCGAGCAGCGAATTCAGGGGAGAATCCGGGTTTTGACTTTTTGCAAGAATGCTGGAATGATGATCCGGCTTTGCAGATTGTGATCAAGAAGTTGCTGGCAAAGTTTCCGCAGTGGGAGATTGCGATCGTGGATGGGGTGCTGGTTGATTGGGAGGGGTAGCGAGTCTGTACAAGAGGCTATAAACTAAACTATTCATATTGTTATTTACGTATTTGTAATGTCTCGTCCAAAACGTAACTTGCAATCTGGATTTTGCTACCACATTACAACCCGTTGCAATAATCGAGAATTTCGTCTCACGCGGCTGGAATGCCGTGAAGTCTTCCTTTATGCCATTAAGAAAGCACAGTCAAAGTACGGATTTAAGCTGTATGCCCTTTGTATCATGAGCAATCATGTGCATTACCTACTTGAACCCCAACAGGCAGAAGATTTACCGAAAATTATGCACTGGTTGAATTGGTACACTGCTATGTGTTTTAACCGAATGTTGAACCGCACAGGTCATTTTTGGGAGAAGCGATATCACAGCACAGGTTTTGCTAATACTGACCAGCGACGGGCTTTGAATACCTTGCGATATATTCACGCTAACCCCAAAGCGGCTGGTATGCAGCAGGGTTATTTCTACGACTTTAGCAATTATGGCACTCACGAGCGTTTGAGCAATGATGGCATTACGCAATGGCATCCGGCGTTTTTACGGCTGGGTCGAACTTTGGAAGAATGCGCGGCTAAGTACCGCAGGTTTTGCCAAAAATATCGACCACAAGCGAAACCAGAGAAACGGAACCACTGGGGGAGCAACTTTTTGCCATCAGTAGTGAAGGGTGGGAAAGGGAAAAAGCCATCACCAGGGCAGATGAGTTTACCTTGGGACAAGCAGCGAGTAACCGAGAATACGGAGGTGCATGAGGTAGCAGCAAAATTTATTCAGGCGAATTGCTATCAGCCATCAGTGCCAGGTATCTTTCTAGATTGCGTGGAAAATGAGGGTGACATAAATGTTTACAAACTTCCCAAAGCGTTAGATGTTAGACTTTACAAGTCTCTGCACGAGATTAGAGAACCACCATTGCATCATATCCCAGTCGTTGCGTCCGTCATCCGTCAAAAAGCCCTGTGTCCAGTTAAACCTCCCGCGTTTTAGATATCGGGTATAAATTAATGCAGGCAGTGATGGTGTAGATGGCAATATCCCTCTTTGCAAACTTTCTTCCTCTAACTTTTTCCAAAACTCATCATACGACAACCAACTATCTTGTTTCCAACCTAAACTCTCACCAAAAATATCCCAATTTTTATCACCATATGTCGGACTGCCTAATTTCTGGTAATTTTCTGCTTGGATGCTGATGCCAAATTTATCCGTACTGTTTTGAAGCCAGAGTTGGTTAATTTCCAGGAGAGTTTCACAGGGGAATTCATACAGCAGTTGTCTCCAATTTTTATATTTTTCTCTAACCATGACTTGGTAAAAAATCCAAGCAGTTTCCTCATCTGCCTCTTTCCACTGTTTATGCTGAAGATAGTTTTTCAACTGAGTGTATAGTTCATCCTTTACCAAATCACCAGCACATTTTCTCAATTCCGATTCAAAAGCTTTATCGGCTTCTGAGTTAGTTTGAACCGCCAACATCTGATAAAAGCCCTGCCTAAATCGTTCAGGATTGGCTTTATCAGCGAATTTCAATCGAAAAATTTCTTGCCATTTTTCTGCACTGTAATTATTTCTATTCCCCCACAACTCATGTAATTTTTCATGCGCTTTCTGGTACAGAGAATAGACTCCTGGTGCGTCGGGTAGTTGAATACTGGGTACAATGTGAGGTAGAATGTGTGAAACTCGATAAACCCGTTGGGATTCGTCTGGTTCGGGGCTGACTTCTATTAGCCCTAATTCAATTGCTCGATTTAATTGTTCTCTTTTGCAAACTGCTTCTAATGCTGTCATGGGAACAGGAATTTCAAATAATAAACACCGACTGACTATTTTCTCAGTAGAAGAGTCGATTTTTAATTTAGGAGCATCTTCTCTTTCCCAAATAATTTTTTCTCTCCAACCTTGAGAACTAGCTTCAAATTTACTTAGTTCTGAATCTGCATTTTCCTTTGATAGCACATCTGAATTTAACCATTCCAATAAACGAGGATTGCCATCTGCTAGTTTTAAAGCTCGTTCAATTAACTCCTTATCAGTCCTATCAGAATTAAAATTGTTTAGTTGTTTCAGTTTTTTCTGTAAATCAGCTTTTCGTAAACCTTCCAACGCTTGCTTGTAGAAGTGTCGTAATAAATCGGATTCAAAATCATAACGGCAAGTAATAATAATAATACGGTGGTAGCTAATATTATTTTGATCTTTAATTGCCCATACTAAAGCATTTAATACTGAGGCGACTGAAGGTTTTAGAAGATATCTTCCATCACGAGGCTCTAAATTCCATTCAAAGTCATCAAATACCAACACTAATGATAATGGGTTCAATTTACTGAAAGCCGTTTTTAATCGATATTTGAGTTCTCCTGTACCTTCTGTGAGTGCTGTTCGCTGTTCTTCAGTCTCAAGTTTATCTTTTAGTTTATTCACTAAACCGGACTCATCAATTTGTCGCCACCAAACGAGTTTTTCATGTTCAGGTAAGCGATCGCATAACCGTGCAGCAATTGTACTTTTCCCCAATCCTCCCATGCCATGAATTAAAACTCCAGCCTCTTGGGTAGAAGTTTTAAGTATCCGTAAGCAGTTTTGTAATTGGCGGCGACGACCAACAAAAGTCTCACGGGTGGCAACTCTCAGTTTTTTCTCAGAATCTACAAATTCAGTAGCGACAGAAGGACGAGTTACTGGTTTACGTCCACGCTTTACTAATGCACTCGGTAAAGTTTGTGCCACGTACAACCGCAACAAATGCCAATCTCGTGCTTGTTTTTGAAGCAATCTTTGATAACACAGCGCAAGTGCTTGTACTACCGTCATTCCGGCTGACAACTCTTGGTATAAAGTTGTAGCAGTCGCAGTTGCATCAATATCTCTAACTCTTTGACCCCAACCAATAACAGCAGTTGCACCTTGATGTAGTAATGCTTCCGCCATTGACGGTACTTTACCTTTATCTCTCAGGTATCCTGTATTGCAACCGGAAAGAAAAATCAGTTTGGGCTGCTGGAATTGCAATTCGGTCGCTATATCTTCTGCACTGCTGTACTGGGCTTCTCCAAACTCTGTTTCAGTTATAAAACATGGTTCTTCATTTTGGAACGTGGCATGACCTGTCAAGTGGACAACATCAAAATGTCCCT
>NZ_JBSGKF010000067.1:0-4086 GCF_054786515.1 Nostoc sp. UIC 10890 | reverse complement strand
AATCAAATTTTGCTAAATCTGACAATAAGAACGCTTTGCCTTCGCTATTATATATACGGTCAACTCCGATTCTACGATATGAATCTAGAGAATATTGAATATCTTGAGAAATTTGCTTACAAATAATTTCAGGAGTGTAAACAATATCTACTAAAGCATCCACTTTTTCTTTTAAGGTCAGATTGCTAGGTGCAGTTGCCGCTTCTAACGATAATCGCGCACGTCCCCATTCAGAAGCAGCTAAGGCTTCTTCTGGTTTGTTTTGAGCTAAGAGAACTCGCTGTAAAAAAGAAGTAGCACGAACTTGATTGTTAAATAGTTTAAAAATGTGTCGAGTATGTCCTTGAAATCTAGATTTTGTCCTAATATATTCAAATAATTGAGTAGCTTTTCGTAATTCTTCCTCTGCCTGTTCTAGCTGTCCTAATTTTTCTAAAGCAATTCCAGCTAAAACATGGCCGTGTCCACTACCTAAGTCACCTTCACGATCAATCCTGGGTATGTCGCCATTGCCATTGCCATGTATCTCATAATAATTTTGAAAAATTTTACCTCTTTCTATAGCTTTTCGAGCATAAGTCAGGGCTTCATTGTAATTTCCTAAACTATAGTGTACTCGACTGAAGTAAAGCGAAGGATCTCTAAAATCTATGAAATGGAAAAGATAGCGAAGTGAGATGTCGTTCCAATTGTCTGGTGTGGGTGTTATTGCGTCAACTTCTTTAATATACAGTAATGCTTGATTAGGTTGTTGTTTCTGTAAATAGGTTTCAGCTATTAGTAATAAAATAGGAATGCGATTTATTGAAATTTCTTGCTCATAATCAGAATCGCCTGGTTTTCTAGCTCTATATATAGCTGCTGATAATCGCTCGGCTGGCTGTAAATTAGCTAGAGCATTAACGTAATCTTCTTGGTAGAGATAAAATGCTCCTAGTGTTGCGAAAGCTGTAACTTTGTCTTGTTCTCTCCCAATCGTTTTGGCTTGAGATAATGCTTGCTGAAAATATTCTTTTGCTCTAACAGAATCTTGTTGGTTTTGCCGATTTAAGCCTTGAGAAATTAATTTTCCGACTTGGGGACTTAATTGAAATTCATATTTAGGTTTTTGTTCTCCTTCTTCAAGATTTTCTTCAGCTTTCTCAGCAGTTAACTGCTCATATTTATCGTATACTCCTCGTAACCCATAAATACGAATAAGTCTATCTCTAACCTCATTAGCAATTTTTTTATCTCCAATTTGCTGATAAATCCTCATTGCCTGTTCGAGAGTATTTGTACCTATTACATATTGTCCTGCTTCTAATTGTTTTTCTCCCTGCTGCCTTAATCTATCGGCTTCTGCTTTAGTATTATTTTGAGCGATCGCCACAGGCAATTGAAAAGATAACAAACTCAAGCTAGAGGTGAAAATCACACTAAATAATGCCAAAAATGTCAAGAATATTTTGATGTTTTTATGTTGTTTTTTCATATTTTATGTAAATTATTCAGGAATAGGATTACAACATTCAACTAAAGGCTCGGAAATGAATCCTGCTAATTCTACATGGGTATTGGATAATAAATCTGACCAATCTTGTTTTAATTCTTGCTCTGTCGGTTTAGATCGACGTAATTGAATTAATGTAGAAATAGTTTCATGCCATAAACCTTGATTGGCATATAAATTAATTTGTCCTTGGATAGTAGTGGTTGATGTCAATTTAGTTTTAAAAGCTTCGTTTTTCGCTACTCGTTCCACTACTCCCTGTACTCCTGTGAATGAAGGTTCAATATTGGGTTCGCAACTAAAGGAAACTTGCCAACGATAAGCACGATTTACTTCTAAAGCAGGTGAAGTTTTAGGTATTGGGAAACCCATGATACCTCCACCTTTATTAACTTCATAATTCACGCGAGCTACAATAGTACTTTTGCCTTCATCTTTAAGAATTAGCTTTAAACGACCCCGTTCGTAAGGAATGTAAAACCAAAAAGTAGGACGTTCAGCAAGGGTATTTGCCCAATTTGTTTTCGGTATTAAAGCAGTGATATCTTTTTCTACAGTAGGACAAATAGGACGACTTCCTGTGTTACCAGAAGATCCAGAGCGATTCCCTCCTGGTGCGCCATTGTTAGGAGGTTTAAACTGAAGCGGTTCTTTGGTTGGAAGATTTTGACCAGCTACTGGGTAAATCAAATAGCGATCGCCTAAGAATAAAGTTAAAGTTAAAAGGGAAATATAAGCTATTATTTTGCTCATTAATAATATTTGTAACTAATTATATAGAGGTAAATAAGCTTTCTCCGTATTACCTACATATAACGTTATCACCATTCTTACGTATTATTTCTACTTTGCAAAAACTTTAAACTAGGTATTCGATCCCAATGTTTTAGTAAAAACCGTCCAGCAAAGCTACTGACAGCGAAAGAGATTGCAGCTGGTAACAATGGTATCCATCCCCCTTGTAGTAAAAAGACAAAGCAAATTAGACACAGAGTAAATATAGATGTTCCAGCATATATAATCAGTAAAAAAGAATTACGATGATTTAAGGAGGTGATCGCAATTCCACTTCCTGTTAAAGACCAGATTACAACCCAAAATCCTTCTCCTATTTCAGACCAACTCCACAATAAAGGTCGTTTATCTAAAACCGCACTGAGGATTTGACTTGTCATTTGCGCCTGAATATCAACTCCAGACATCTGAGGCAATACACCTTTACTATAAGGAGTAGAAAAGTAATCTGTAGGATTAGATATGGGAGCAACTACACCAATAATGACAATACGCCCCTTTATTAATTCGGGATCTAACTTATTTTCTAATACATCAGTCAAAGAAACTGTATTAGCAATCTTATCGGAGGTGCGATAATTAAGTAAGAGTTGAAAACCACGATTATCTAGTTGATGATATGCACCACTATCTGGTCTTAAACGGTTAATTATCGTCTCACCAATTTTGATGCGATCGCTATCTATTTCTTCAGGTTTGATTCCTTTTGAGTTTAAGTATTGCGATGCTAATTGAAAGCTAAAGGAAAAGCTGGTAGGACAGGGATTATTAAAATCGGGATTCATGAACAGTAGATGACGACGCAGAATCCCATCAAACTTGTCTCGCTCTACATTGCTAAACCCTAAACGGTTTTCTGTAACTCTAGACAGTGATGAAATACCAGGTTGATTATGGTCATTATCAGTCAATTTAACACTACATAAAGCAATTAAATCATCATCATTTTGTAAAAGCTTAAGTAATTCTTGATGACCTGGTTCTATCGGGCGATCGCGGAATATTAATAAACCGATTGTGCTAGGTTTATAGTGTTTTATGCGCTCGATAGTTTCAGCTAGTTTACCATCAGATATAGGATAACCCAAGCGATTGATATCCTTTTCTGTAGCTTCAACTATTAACAACCGAGAATCTACCTCTTCCTGGGGACGCATTCTCATCAACCAGTCGAAAGCTTGAAATTCTAAGGATTGTAATAAACCAAAAGACCGCACTCCTATTACCATCATCGCTACCAATAAACCAGATAAAATTACTCCTCCTTGACGAAATAGTAGGTTTGGAGGAGATGGTAATGCAGGGTCACGTAATTCTTCCCAAGTAGGTGGTTTAACAGACCAATGTTGACAGACTACAGGTAGCCAACTTGCACAGTAATATTTATCTTCTATATCTTTAAGTCTACCTCTAGCTTCTCGTATAGCTAGATAGAAAGATTTACCGCTAGAAAAGCTAGCAATAAACTCCGCTAAAAATTCTTGAGCTACTTGATTTTGAACTTGCTCTCGCATCACAATAATCTGAGGAATTCCTAACTCTTCAAGTTGAGGTACTAATCCTAAACCTTGACAGGAATTGAATATGGCTAGTTGTAACCCATTTTCTATTGCTACTTCTAATGCTGAATTTAACTCGGATATTTCTAGCTTGGTTTTCGCGTTGATACTGATCCATCCTTTCTGTGCATTAGACTTACTATGTCCAGCATAAAATAAGATATCCCAGCCTGATTTTTCTCTAAGGCGATCGCAAATTTGCTTACGAGTAGGCTGAGAGATAATTTCTAACTCTACTTC
>NZ_JBSGKF010000066.1:0-4155 GCF_054786515.1 Nostoc sp. UIC 10890 | reverse complement strand
ATCGTTGATTTTTGTTACCACTTCAGCCTCCCGTGTTAGAACCTGATATCTTGTTGCTATCCATGTATCGTCATTAACGTTTTCTAACTGAGTCAGGGGTTTTAAGACTAAGCGATATTCTTGTAATTTTCGTAGTTCTGTTATATCTTTTTCCACTGACTCACTGATTTGTTTTAATACTTTTTCTTGGAAAGTTATTTCTTGATAGATAGTGAACTTACGCTTTTCTAATTCTTCTCTTAGTGCGCCACGAATCCGAGCGTCAAGAACTATCTTAGTTACCGATGGTAGCCTATCAATTTTGATGGAACTTCGGCTTACAAGTTTGCTACCACTACTTTGTAAATTGTTGGCTATACTCTCAACTGCGGCTTTACTTCTCTCAGGAGAGTCAGAACCAGTTAGCTCTATAAGTTTATTAAAGTAAGCTTGCAAAAATTGGTTATGCCTACGAAGTTCTTTGATAAGTTCAAGCCTTTTTGTATCTCCTTCTGATAATTCAGTGTAACGAGCAACGAACTTTTTAGCGGCTTCATCACTAGGCTGAAATTCGCCGCTTGTTCTTCTATCACTTAGTAGTCTCTCAGATGTTGTATTGATTGTAATTTTTTCAGCATCTTCTAATAGAGAATTAGTAGCTTCAGCAAAACTGTTTCCTGCCTCGGCAAATTTTTTATACTCATCTGTAGACCTACAGCCACTTGCAAAAGTGGCAATAATCGCAACTACTACAAATGTTTTATGAAAATTTCTCATCATGCGTAAGTATTGGAAATTAATTTGCTGTGATTATGGACAAGCTGAGTTGCATCATTTTGGATGGTGTTTTATATCTATTACCAAATAAACCACATTTTTGTAACGGGGTTAGAATTACATTTTTGAATGTGTTGCGACTATTAACCCTATTTTAAATAAGTATGTACTTATTTAAGAGGTATTTTGACAACACAGAAAAAGACATTCCAATCAGTTTCTCCTTTATTAGAGCTTTTAGTTTGATACTCTTACTGATGTCTTATCTGCTGATTTTTAGCTATTTATGCAGATTTTAGAAAAATTATCACGTTTTTTCTTCTGGGCTGGGGTTTCATCTAATGGTGGTTTCTGTTTTGACCCTCGATTCCACAGTTTCTGCCACAACAGACCTATGGATTGACCATTCATGGGTTCTATAGCTAAGGCACTGTGCAATATAAGACCGTTCCCTCCTTTCCCTATTGGGACGTAACCTTCTTTTTTAGCCTTAATACTGCCATAATCAAGAAAAGTTGTATCTCCAACGCACAGCACCACATCTTATTCTGCAACAGCTTAGTGGTGCAGAAAAGTCCTGAAGGCTTGATATAGGGGGAATTTTACTGAGACAAGGGTGACAGAGAGGGGGAAGATATGGGATGCTCAAGTTTCCACACAAAAACTACCTATGTCAGTCCCCCATCTTCATCGTCAACTGCTTGTCTCTTCTAAGTCAATGGATTTGTCCCCAAGACCAACGACATCTGCAAGTATTTTGTGAGAATGTCGCCGCCATGTTGCAAGCTCAAAGCGCCTGTCTGAGCCACTGGTTGCCCTATCTGAGTCATCGGGACTGCACAGCCCGCAGCCACATGGAGCGCTTAAACTACTTTGTCCATAATCCCAAAATCACTGCCGAGACCTTCTATTTTCCTATGTTGCAGCAGTTTTTAACCCTGTTTTGTCAATCTGGGGGAAGCTAATCCCTGTAAGGCTTTCGCAGCTTTAGTTTTCAGATTTTGGCTATAAATTTTAGTTACTGTTAGAAAATAAAGGTTCAAACCTTAGCTCAATCAAAGTTTCAGACTCTTGCTTGGATTATTGTTTTCCGAGAGTGACAGAATAGGGATATTCACTGGTGCGGCTGGGAGCGATCAAATTTCTGGCAAAAACGGCAACGATCAACTTTTAGGATTAGCTGGGAATGACTTTCTAGTTGGTGGTAACGGTGATGACATCCTCAACGGTGGCGCTGGTGCTGATATTCTTACAGGCAGTCATGGCGCTGATAAATTTTATTTAACAGCCTGAGTGATTCACTACTGTCTAGCTTCGATAGAATTACTGACCTCAAGATCGGTGAAGATAAAATTGATGGTCTAAATGCATTTTCAGGCGATAATTTGGTTGAACTTGGCACTGTTGCAAGTCTGAATTTGTCAGATGTACGACAGGTATTAACTGCAACTGCTTTTGTGGCTAATGTTGCAGCAACTTTTACTCTCGGTACAGGCAATAATGAGCGGACTTTTCTGGCACTGAATGACAATATTAATGGATTTTCTGCCCTCACTGATGCCGTGATTGAGATTAGTGGCTACAAAGGTGACTTAACTAATTTAGCCATTGTCTAACTTGAGTTACTTTGGGTAGGCTATGGCGGATTTGCTTTGTTATTGGCTGAAAATCAGTACTATGGTGAGGAAGTGAGAGACTGTCCTGTTCTACGCAGCGTTTCACAGAGAAAACACTTGTTCCGCCGCGCCGCCTGCTGAAGTTGAAAAATCTTTAACTTCTGCGATCGCAGATCAGAAAATAGAACCGAGTTGTCCCTCTGCTGAGTTGATGACTGAAAATTCAGTTTCGGGTGTAGAAGTCAAAGCAGTTGATGAGGGTGAAGATTCCGCTGTGTCCGTGTCACAAACTGCAAAATGGTCACATGAGGCGATTGTTGCGAGGTCAAATATGCGACCTGTAAGAAGAGAAAAACTGAATCGAGCGGCGAATTCGGGGCAAAATCCTGGTTTTGACTTCCTCCAACAATGCTGGAATGATGACCCGGCTTTGCAGATTGTGATTAAGAAATTGCTGATGAAATATTCTCAGTGGGGTGTTGCGATTGTGGATGGGGTGTTGGTGAAGTGGGATGGTTAGTGATGTCTACGACGGGCTACGCCTACGCAACGGTAGAATGTTCGTGTCTTCCTACGTCTTGTCGTAGTTGATGGCGCACTTGATCGTGAATCTGCTGCCAAATACCTTTACGTTGCCATTTTTGAAAGTAGCCATACACTGTTGTGTACGGTGGCAGGTCATGAGGTAACATTTCCCACTGACATCCGCTTCTTTGCACGTAGAAAATGGCATTAAGAATTTCTCGTAAATCTACTTCTACAGGATGCCCAAATCCTTTAGGTTTTGGTAGAAGCGGCTGAAGGATTAACCATTCGGCATCGCTTAAATCACTTGGATAAGGTTTGCGCTCTTGGTTTTCAATCGTTGGTAGACGGTTCATGCACAACAACATCAATGTTATTAATTTAGCCTATGGTCTAAATAAGCCGAGGCTCTGTTCTCTTTAAATTTTCTTTACGAATCAGCTCTAATAAGTTTCGCTACAACACAGTCATCCGTTGTCTGAACACTTTACTCAGATGAGTTTCAAAAAAATCTTCAACTTGATCCTCAAAATAAGAACTTATTTGTTACACAAATACTATTAATTAGATACGTTCAGACAGAAGTCACGAGGAGGTTGTTCAATAGATTTTTTAGATATCCTTCCGTCTTCTTTTGGGATAGCATTTTGCCCGGAAGCAGCTTTGAGTATAGCTAACCGCTCATGAATATATCGAATATCTTTGGCTGTCAATAAATCACTATCTATGCTAACGCTAGTGTTATCAGGATCAGTTTTATGAATATCAATTGCTGAAGAATAAGATTGTATTGCCTCGCTTTTTTTTTGTTGTTTTTCTAACAACATCCCCTTAATTTTATAAGTTAGAGAAAATACTTTTAATCCTTGAGGAGAATTAAAAGTATTTTGATCATTTATTTCTAACCTCTTAAAAATAAATTCACTATTTTGTATTTCTAGTTCTGATTGCTTAAAAAGACCTAAATTTAGATATTCTTCAGAAGCAACATTATATAAGTAAGCCTGTTTAAGTTCTTGACTACAAATGTTGTTTTGGGTATTTTCTATTTTAAGCATTTGCTGGTCTCTAATTTTCTCCGGTATCGATCGTTCCTTTTTTAAAAAATATATATTTTGAAGTTTTGCCAAATTAATCTGGGAGTCAACTAGCGAAAGTTTATTTTCATATAGCTTATATTTCTCATTTAACTTATTAGTTTGATTGTTTAGACTTGTAGTTATTTTTCCTATGAATAGTAAAGACAAAAAACTACTTA
>NZ_JBSGKF010000065.1:0-4200 GCF_054786515.1 Nostoc sp. UIC 10890 | reverse complement strand
ACTGCTGTGAAGTATGCCAGGAACCGGACTTGAACCGGTGACACGAGGATTTTCAGTCCTGACTCAATATTCTTGAAAAGCGCTGTAAAACAAGGGTTGTACTTTAATTACTGATTCAAAGCATTCAAGTTTATGCCAGCTTTATGCCAGAATAGGGTAAACAAGCAAGTAAAGGTGGCAAGCATGAGAGAAATTACACCAAGGGATAATAACGGCTCTATAGTACTCAGATTTTCCTATGCTGGTAAACGATACAGTTTTAATCCCACGCCCGGTAGCAGCTACTCTGACAAACTAGCGATCGCAAAAGCTGAGGAAATTGCCCATAGAATTTATCAAGATTGCATAACCGGATACTTTGACTCTACGTTGACAAAGTACAAACCTAGTGCAATGCAGGGTAGGACAAAGGAAGCTGCTATCCAAGACGCGCAAGAGGCAAGAGAGATTGTTGCCGCAAGACTATCAGTGAATGCAGTTGACTTACTGCAACTGTTTGAGGATTACACGCAGTTCAAGTCTAAAACTTTGAAGTCTAACAGCATGATTGATTATGACCGAATCAAAAACAAGCTTAGGAAATGTCCTCACAAGCTAGCGAGAGACGCTGTAGATATTATGCAATGGTTAGTAAGTGACCACAAAGGGATATCCACTAGCAGCGTTGAAAAACAATGGAAACTGATAAACGCTTGCTGTAAGTGGGGAGTAGCTTGCAAGAAATTGCAGTCAAACACCTTTGAAGGATTAAGAAACTTAATACCATCCACAAAAAAATCAGCTACTCAGGATGACATCAATCCCTTTAGTGATGACGAACGCAAGCGGATTATCCAGGCATTTTACGCTAGCAGTAATTACAGTTACTATGCTCCATTAATAGAATTCCTATTCATTACTGGTTGTCGCCCTGAAGAAGCATTAGCGCTGCAATGGAAGCACATCAAGAACGGAAAAATAACATTCTGTCAAAAGCTAACAGCCAGTGGTGAGATAGAAGCGGGTACTAAGACACAGAGTAAACGTTCTATTACGGTGAACGAACGGATAGCATCTGTTATGAGCGAGATTAAGCCAGAGAAATATTCACAAGATGATTTCGTATTCCCTGCAAAAAAAGGTGGCTTTATAGACTGGCACAACTTTGCTAATAGAGCATGGAAGTCAGTACTTAAAAGTCTACCAGATGTTGAATATAGGAACCCTTATCAGATGAGACATACCGCTATAACAATGATGGTTAGAAGTGGTGTTGATAGCGTGGTTGTTGCTAAATGGGTAGGCAATTCACCCAATATGATTGCTAAAAGATATTTAGGTGATGTCAGCGACATTGCAATGCCAAATACTTAAAACTATAAAAGTCTGACGAATATATACACAAACAAAAAGTGTTACCCTACAGTAACACTCAAAGTAACATTAAAAGTGTTACCCTATGTTTTCTCTCAAGTAACACTAAAAGTGCTATATCAGAATGTTAGTCTGGCATAGCACTTTTGGTTTTAGGGATACTTCCTTTAAAAAAAAAGGATTTAATTTATTGCTTAGACTTTTTAATCAATACTCCAAAATTTCAAAATACAGCCGCTACATAGTCTCTAGCGCAAAAAGATATTCTAATACCTTAAGGTATTAGAAAAACATTTTCTGTTGCCTTGCGCTTCTGGAACAGTAAAAAAGCCCAGCATTGATATGCTAGGCATCTGATTTGCATCCCTTTAACGCTCACGGTCAATAAGGGGATATTTTGCTATCTGGCAACGTCTCTCAACGCCCTTCCGATGCGATCGTATATTCCACCTTTCCTGTACTTTGAAAATTGAAACTTGACCTTAGCTATTTTGACAAGTAATTCTCTATCAGCTACATGGTTCAGTCCAATATCAGAAGTACCATTTATCACATCTAACTCTTTTAGTTCGGATGCAGTCTTGCCACAGACGGCTACGGTAATCGCATCGTGCGCCATAGCAGCATTAAACTTCCATCTGATGCAGCTATTGGTGAACGATGAATGTATATCCCTACAGTACTCTCTAGACTGTTCCCACGACTCCCTATTGATAGCTGACTGTTGTTCGTACTGTTGTTCACTTTTGGCTTGATTAAAGGCAGTGTCACAACGACGTTGCAATGCCTCCTGCATACACGCTGACACCAATGATTGAGCTTTGCCGTTGCCTTTGGATACTTGACTTAACCAAAAGTCTGAAGCGACTTCAATAGGTACGATATTAACTGGTTTATTACTGCCCTCTACAGCTATTACTGAAAATTCGGAACCGTTACTAGGCAAAGCTTTGACCGCATTGGAATGCAAAAAACTGAAAATACAGGAACTTGATACACCTACGGCATTCGCCACTTGAGTCTGACTCATTACATACTCACCGTTCGGCATCTGAAACACTTCTATCTCGATACCTGCAATTTGAATTGATGCACGTTTAGCTTTTGAGTATTGCTTGAGTTCGTTAATGGATGTCATTATTTTCGATTCCTTTGTGTGGTGATTAGGAATCAATGACACTAAAGTTTGTGTATATTGATTGCAAAAGTAATGTCTCTGTGGCATCATCATGATGTCTAGTCATTGATGATATTAAAGACAATTGCTAACTATAGACTTGCTTTAATGTCACTGATTTTTTTTACTTCACACCCTGTTAGCGCTAACTAGTGGGGTGTGTTGTTTTTTGAGAATAGTCAGCTTTAGCGCTTCTGGCAGTCGATTGATTAAAGTTCGATTCTCCTGTTGAGAGTATAGTCAATTTCAAAATTCTCATTAAGGTAATCATCAACGATCGACTCAGCAGTATTCCATCTTTCTTCACCATTTTGTTTTTCCTGTTCAATAGCTTTGTACTGTTGCTTGCTTACTGGAATCTCGGTTTTTATCTCATTGCCTAATATGAACACGGTCAACTCAATAAAATGTTTGCTGTTCTGAGAGTTAATGGAATTGCTGACTGAAAGTTTTAACTTACTCATGATTCATTCTCCTGTTTGTTGTTTTCACTGTCTTGTGCATAAATACTGCTGGCATCAATGCCTAGTCTATTCAGAAGCAATCTAAGCGTTGAAACTAGCTTACGTGCTTGCTCATAACGTGGTGAAGTACTTTTCTCTTCACAGATTTTTTCCCATGCATTAACCTCTTTCTCTAGGTCAATGAGAAGTAGATAAATGTCATCCAACTTATCAGAGATAGAGGTTGGAACCCATTTTTGTACTAACTCACTGTTATATTTCTTCTTCCTACCTGAACCTGGTTTCCTTATACCGCTACTTGGGATACCTCTAGGTGTCATAGTCTCCTTTTTGTGGGTGTAGGGCATTAACAGCGCTATGGAGTCGATGAATCTCTGAATCCCTTGCTGTTGTGTGCTTATATTATTTATGTCACATTAAAAAATAAACGTCAATCTTTTTTGTGATAAAAATGAAAGAATAAGCCACAACGTATACTGTGACTCAATAAATTACTTTCTTGCAGATATCTGTAGTTAGGAGTAGAAATTAGATGTATATGCTCAAAGTTAAAGTGTTAGTCTGTAGTAGCATTCAAAGTGTTATCTAGAGTGTTACTCTGAAGTAACACTTTGAGTTTGTGAGTATCTACAACTTGTTTATCTGGGATTAGAGTGCTGTAAGTTTAGCGATCGCAAAATTGCTGCAATCACCTCAGCCGTCAGTCACTTCTTAAAGCGCTTTGCTTGTGGCTTGCGACTGGTGAGAACGAGAGAGTACAAGCCTGACTCGTTAATTGACATCATGGACTGATTTCCGCCAAGGGTAGGTATAGTACACGTACCCTTTTCGTCCTTATCTAGCCGTCGTAGGGCAACAAAGCGTATCTCTCTCTAACTGACATAAAAACTGGCATAAATTACGGGTATTGCTTACTAGCGCACTGACACTGAGACTGCCTGTAGACACAGCAACTTACTCAGTAAAGCATTACTGCAAAAGGATGACGTAAGACCTGTAATGTTTGCCATATATGGTTTCGAGGTATGTTAAATCCAGGTAAAGTAATACTTAAAAGCGAAAAGCCCAATATTTTTGGTATTGGACTTTTGCTTTATGTCAGTTTTATGCCAGTTTATGCCTTATGTCAGAAGGCTTTTAGCTTGTGAGTTATGCCAGGAACCGGACTTGAACCGGTGACACGAGGATTTTCAGTCCTCTGCTCTA
>NZ_JBSGKF010000064.1:0-4238 GCF_054786515.1 Nostoc sp. UIC 10890 | reverse complement strand
CCACTAATAGGTGGTGGTAACTGGTACTTAGTCAACGTTCGCTCTAAAAAGCGAGACTTTTTTTTGAAGTGTTTGGACATCGCTATCAAGCAAAATAACTTGCAGAAATTAATTTTAAAAATAAAAATCCCGCAAGATTTAGTTTACCAAGATATCGTGTTACTGAATTTAAGCAACTTTAGAACGGCACATGATAACCTACAAAAAATTGAATGCTTCCAAAGTATGGAACGCAGACCATTGCAGTTGGAACAAGTCAGTCGAATGTTAGGAAACCAGTAATGTTGTTTGACAAAATTACCTTGTTATTAAGCAATCATCGACATCCTGCTAATCCGGCAATACCGATGACCTTGAGTAAACACCAGTTTATTACACTAATTCGCTCAAGTCTGTCACCAAATGAATCACAAGAGCACTTACAAACTGATATTCACGAGGCTTTGAGCGAGCTGCAAGCACAAGGTGAAATTTATGCTGGCATGAGAAATCGTTACTCTATAACTCCTCCAACTATATTGGCTTTGGATCGAGATAACTTGATCGGGTTGCGATTTCGGGGTGATCGTGCTTATCTTCCCTTGGCGCATCAGGTGCTAAAAACAGAGCAAAGTCACGATGATTTATCCATTCGTCCAAAAATAGGAGGCTTTAATCAAATTAAGAACCGCCTCAACCAAGCAGGAATTCGCTTAGTGACTGTTGCTGATAGTGTTGGGTATTTGCCTCTACCTTGCCAACCGAGTAAAGCAGTTTTGCGATCGCCTTGGCCGGATAATCCATTTTTGCTTAATAATTGGCAAGGTAGAGGCTCCATTCACCAATACATACCTTGTAGCAATACTCCTCAGAAAAATCGCTGGATACCCCTGAATTATCAGCAATTAGAAGACAAATCACTGTTACAACTTCCTACTGGTGAATATATCTGGTTTCAAGATCAAGCTTTTTATGAGTTAGAACCGGATACAGCGATGCTGGTAATGTTTCATCAAGACAAAGAAACAGGATATCCCCTTAAAATTTATTGGGATAAATCCCAAAGTCGGCTCAATCTTCAAGGTACTAGCTTGCCAAGTGCTTATGCTCAATTGCTTTGGCGATTATCTGAACCAGATAGTGAGCAATACAGGACTCGTCTCATTGAATCCCTTAATCACCCCCTTGTCGAAACTATATTTCAGCGTTTAGGATGTTTTCTGGTATGACAAAAAACAGCAACTACCTCGACCCGATCGCAGCAGTCGAACAACCCCGCCAAGATTTTATTCGTTACCTGCTCACTGCTTACCCATTGCGTGACCCCCATCTGCGCTACGGTTTAAAACAACAGCTAGAAATACCAGGGACAGTTTGGCAACATCCTTATGTAGAAGGTTCTCAACCTTATCAACCTGCTGACAGTATTAGTGCATTGGTCAATCAGGGTATTTTGCATCCAGAAATGGCAAGAATGTTTATCCCTAGTGAGCGTCCTCTTTACCAACACCAAGAAAAAGCTGTCAAAGTAGTAACTCAACAGCAACAAAATGTCGTTGTCGCTACTGGTACAGGGTCAGGGAAAACAGAGTGTTTTTTAATTCCGATGTTGGATATGCTGCTCAAAGAAGAAGCAAATTTATCCATACCTGGGGTAAGAGCGTTGATTTTATACCCCATGAATGCCTTAGTCAATGACCAGGTTAAGCGCTTGCGGAAGTTACTTTGTCGCCAAGAAACGACAAAAATTAGATTTGGGTTTTACACCAGCCGAACTGAAACTGATAAACAAAAAGCTGAAGAGTCATTGGAAGAAGAGTTACAAGCCTATGAATCTTCAGAACTTTGGGAGTTCTTCACTGAAAGCGAAAAAGCTTCTTTTAATCTCAGCACTCGTGAAAGATTAATTGATAAAGCTATTGAAAAAATACTAGAAATTCAAGCAATTTCTCGACAAGATATCTGGGATAAGCCACCGCACATATTAGTGACTAACTACTCCATGTTGGAGCATATGTTGATTCGTCCGAAAGAGCGAGAAGAGGTATTTAATGCTTCAGCATCAACATTTAAAATGTTAGTTGTAGATGAAGCTCATACTTATAATGGCTCTACTGGTAGCGAAGTTTCTATGTTAATAGAGCGGTTAAAAGTAGCAGTAAAACAAGAAAAAACTGGTCAGATTCGCTGTATTGCTACCAGTGCTAGTTTAGGAAATGTATCGGTTGATAATCAAGTATTAGAATTTGCCGAAAAGTTTTTTGGCGAATCCTTTAGTCAAGTTATTAGAGGTGATCGCGTCACTGCTACAGAACGATTAGGCGAACCATACGCATTACCATCTGAATTTACTAATGAAGAGATATTAGAATATTTAAGCATACTAGAATTACCCAAGCTTGATGACGAATTGAGTTTTTGGTTGGACAGACTCAGTGGCTTTGTACCTACTGAACAATTACAAGCGGCAGAAGCTCAAGCTCAAGGCAAGATCCATAAATTGCTCTGGCACGCTCTTAAGCAACATCCGATAGTACATCGACTCATTGAGATTCTGAGACGCAAACCCCAACCTTGGGAGCAAATTACGCAATCAACAGAACTTTGGGGAGTAAGTTTACCGTTCAAGCCAGATGGCACTATTGATGAAACAGAAGCAAAAAGTGCCCTTGCTCATCTGCTACAGTTAGGTGCTCTCGCTCGTGATAATACTGATGATTTACCTTTACTGCCAGTTAGAATCCATCTCTTATTTCGTAGTTTAGAAGGATTGTATGCCTGCATTAACTCTGAATGTCCAGGTGCAATGTCCGATCCAAACTATTTAAACAAGCCCCTGAGATATGGTCGTCTTTACCTAAACGAAAAGACAACTTGTGATGACTGTAGTTCACCTGTATTAGAGTTAGGCAGTTGTTATCAGTGCGGTCAAGTTTATGCCCTAACACAACTGGGTAATGCTTCACAAATACAGCCACCACCTAGAGCCATTAAAACGTTAAGAAAAAATACTAGTATTTACACTCTGACTTCTGGTATTTTAGATAGCTTGACAGAAGAAGAGGAAGTTGGAGAAGAGGAAGAACAAGCACCTCAAGTACCTGCTACTTTTACAATACGCCGCCGTAACGGTTGGATTGGTATACCCTCACCTGAACCTTTAACACAAAAAGCTGCTGTAGAAGGTGAATTTTGTCTTGCGTGGCATCGCCAAAAAAATGACGAAAATCTGGATGGGTGTTACTTACAAAAATGTGCTTCTTGTGGTGCAAAGCCACTCCGTTCTGAAGCTATTAAATTTTTTGTAGCATACACTGATGCTCCATTAGAAGCAATAGTTGATAGCCTATTTGATTTACTGCCAGAAACTGAAGATACACAAGTAAATGCATCAAAACGCAAAATTTTAATATTTTCAGATGGGAGACAAGACGCTGCATTTTTTGCTTCCGACTATCAGCGTAATCATACAGAAGCACTTTATCGTCAGTTAGTTTATCAAGCTTTTCAAGAAGTTAAAAATTCTCAAGATATTGCATCAGTAAGCCAAATTATTGTTAGATTAACAGAAAAATTTTTAGAAACTTCTATCCCTCATCCAGATAGAGATTCTCAACTAAATTATCTCAGCTACCGTCCTAACGATCCAAGCGAAGAAAAACCCAAAAATAGAATAGACTGTGAACAGAGGGCGCAGTCTCGTGCTAAAGAATTATTGCTCTGGGAATTTGGAATTCGTTTTTCCCGACGTTCATCATTAGAGTCATTAGGATTATTAGCTTGTCATCTTCAAATAGAAGATGAACGCCTGTTTCAGTTAGTAGCAGAAAGATTTGGAATTACTTCCCTTGAAGCACAAATTTTCCTGACTGTCCTTACTGATATTATTCGTCGTAATGGCATTGTCAGCATTGAGAGGGCTTCCCAATATTTTCCTGAAATTGGAGGAGTAACAGGCGCTAGAGATACTATGTTAGATCCTCAAGGGCGCTCGCAAAATTATTTATTTCTTAAAAAACCAGAGGGAGAATCTAAAAAATATAAAGATTCACTTTCTTTTCCACCAGTTTGGAAAAAATCAGGTGAAATTAGCCAAGGACAGAATCGCCTGGGCTGGTACTATTTAAAAATATTTGGTAAGTTACTGCCAAAACAAGAGGACTTTACCTGGCTTTATGAACTATTGAAATCTTCTGGCTTATTGGTTAAAGCCCAAAAGGGATACCATCTTAACTGGAATCTATTCAATATTCTTGAAA
>NZ_JBSGKF010000063.1:0-4266 GCF_054786515.1 Nostoc sp. UIC 10890 | reverse complement strand
CGCTAGCCACTTTTCATCATCGGTTAATTCAGCCAAATTTTTATTACTACCGCTATTAAGACTATCTAATAGCAAGAGTAATAATTTTTTAAAGTGCTGCCAGCCCCCCCAGCGTTGGGTAAATCGGCTCACCCATCCTTGGGTAGTGTCTATGATTTTGGCGATCGCCTTTTGTCCAATTTTTTGGTGTGACTGCCAAAGCTGGGTAAAGGCTCTGACAATGGCGTGTCCGGTTTGCTGATCTCGGCTACCCGCTTCGGTGCATAAAGTACAGGCATCGACAACCTCTAACTTGACTCCGGGCAGTTCATCTAAGAGAAAACTAAGGTCATAGTCAGCGCAGAAGTAGAATGTTAGCTCCACATTGGGGCGACGATGAGCGCGTAATCGCCCAATCTCTTGGATGATTTCTGCTCTTAGCAGGTCTGTGAGATACTTTTGGAAAGCGCTATTTTTATCTTCCAGGTTGACTGGTTCACCAGTCATCACCTGATACTGTGCTGCTAAAACACCGATGTTTTGGTAGGGAATGCCAAAACTTGCGATCGCTGCAACGTCACTAAACCGATTAACACCACGCCCATCAACAAAGTGACCGTATTCTGTGCGGCCTTCGGCTTGGGTTGCAATCTGTTTCCAATCGATAATGCCAAGGGTGGGGCAGAGTTTTTTTAAGGTTTCTTTGAGGGCATTAACACGGGCAGTAAGTGGAGAAGAACGATTTTTGGGCAGTTTACCCAGCCCAGTGACGTTGACCACTTTTAAATTGTCGTAGTCTGGGCGTTGTTGCTCAATAATTAATACAGGGTCACTGATGCCCAGTTTCAATTTCAACTGTTGGGATTTGAATGTGGCATCAAGATAAATATTAAATTTTGCAGAGTGGGCCAATTCAGTATGTTTGGGATTTCGGCGGTAAATGCTGAGTACACCCCACCCTGACTGAAAACTACCATCACCTTTCCAAGCTTCCAGAAAGTCAGGCAACCAGTAATTAGGCAAGTCAAGAAACTCTCTCCCGGCGGTTCGTGCGCTGTCTTTAACTACCTTTTTGGCAGCATAACGAGCCGCAGCACTTTTTTTGAGTTGTTTATCTTGGGTAATATCAATTGAGTCCAAGTCTTCTAAGAAAGTTAAATCAGGTTCTACAGTTTGCTGAATCGCTTCGATATCTAAACCTGTGGGGAAAGGGGGCAGCAGCGCACGGATACTGGCATCATCAAAGCCGTAGCGTCCAGCAGATTTAAGTTGTTGAGTTAACAGTTGGTGTAAAACCAAGAGTGCAGGTTGCAGCTGTGACATTATATTTGGTTCCAACAGTAGCAGCTTGCCTATGGTGGTTTCAAAATCGCTGAGGTTTACATCAACACTACGCACGGGCTTAATGAGTGTTCCTGCTTCTTCCCATAACCGCCCAACGGTGAAATTTTGGTCAGCAGCGTTAGTTAAGGTAACTGGTGTAGAGTCAGGATGCGCTCTGAGTTCGGAATAATTTTGAATTGCACTGCGCTTTTGAAACCGGAAGCCAAAACCGTCACCACTGGCAAAACGGCACTGATTCTTAAGGGAACAACCGCCACAGATGGGGCTGATGCCGCTCTCTTCAAAATCAAGGCTGCTAAAATTCTTGTTACGAAATGCGTTAAATAAATAAGTTCTGTGACAATTGCCATCAGTGTCGGCAGTTTCACCCGCTTTAGTCCACAGTTTAAAGTCCTCGCCTGTAGGAGTTTTGCGGGTAGGATCTAGTTTAAAACCGTTGTGACGCACTGGCAGGTCAACAAAGTTTTCTTCAATCGGTAGAGTAGATGGGTTTCTGTGGTTGGCATCCTGGTAAATTAGTTTATCAACGCCGAATAAGGTCGCTGTCAGTTGCCCCGCGTTGTAAGACTTACCTAGTCCAGGGTGGGAATTATCTAAGATTTGTGTCCAGCCTTTAGAAACAGCTTCCACCCAAGCGGTAATATGTTCATCCGGCTGGCAGGAGATAGAGATATTGCCTGTAACTTCAGTTATGTACGGGATATTGCCGGGCTTGTAAATAATTACATTGGACGAAGGCGTGTCAATTTCGGGTAAGAGCTTGCGTGTTGGTGGGGCTTTAAATCCTTTAAATATCGAACTAAATGGAGCAATCGCTTGCCTTAATAAATTTTGGAAGCTGCTCAAGTCCTCTCTGACTCGCCCCAGTTCCCACTCTTCACGGCTAATTACTCCTTCGTCGCGTTCGTTATATTCATACTGCCGTTGCGGGAAGCGAAAGCCATACTGTTTAGCAATGTGAAAGAGTGTACCGATCGTAATTCCCCCACGCCGAAAACTGCGAATCTTGGCGTGGATGTTCCAAGTTGAGCCTTTGATACTGGGCGACCACTGCTCGGCTATAATTTCCGCTTCAGATGCCCCATAATGGTTAACTAGTGCCATCAACACCTGACGGCATTCGTCATAATTGCCGCTTCCTGGGGTGCGCGGTGGGATGAATGAAAGCGCGTTTTGGATTAGCTGGTCAATGTCCCAGCCTTCAGTGAGGGAAATCTCACGCCACTCTTTACGCCGTGACTCAATTTCTTGAATTCGTCGCTGATACTCAATACGTTCCTGTTGCGCGATCGCGATCGCCTCACTTATCCATTCTGCGGGTATTGTGGCTTCAGGGTTTACCAGGGGGAATTCTGCTTCTGTGCTGCCGTAGAAAACACGACTTGCATCTTTACAAGCTGGATCATGCGGTAACTGCTGCATTAGGAAGCGTGTACAAGCTTCTACAGTATCAGCGCCTTGGACATATTCGGGGAGAAGGAAAACCAACCGGAATTTATGCCAGTCTTGTTTGTGACTGGCAGTAGTGTAAATTAAAGCACAGTGTTTTTTAATGAAGGGATGGGCTAAGGCTTCTTCTATGGTTAATTGGTGCTTGTAAACTTTGATAGAATTTCCGTTTTCGTCCTTGATTGGCTTGTCATAAGCATCACGGGCAACATCGGAATTATCAATGTCGAGTAATAGCCACTGAGAACCGATAATATTAGCCTTACTGCGCCATTTACCATCCAACAAGCCAGCACAGATGGCGTGACCTGCTTTAATGTGGTGCTGGACATCGGCTAGAGTGCCTTCTACATCAACGAAGTTGCCGGCCAGCTTCTTAAAGTCCCAGTCTTTGTTTCTGCCAGTGGCGTTAAACGCAAACTTGATTATCCGACTCTCAATCAACTCAAGTTTTGTCTTTACAGCAGAAAAAGTTTCTGATTGGCCTGCTGATTGCGCCGATACTGAGTGATTAAATTGTTGTAATGGTGACATGAGAGCTATTCCTCCTGAAGTGTGTTGGAGGAATTGGAGCTATCCCGAAAGTAATCTTTTAGTACAAACGTTCAGAAATCGAATTTGATAAAATTCCTGAGTTGCCGTTTTTTGTGTAGCCAGTGTTACAATTGCTTAACACTCAAAAAGGTTTGATAAGATTACTATTAGGGATATTAATTAGGCGGCGAAACCTATACCCCAATTCCAATTGAAAGCCCGTTTGTCTCATCGAGACTTAGGGTTTTCAGCTTTTAGCCTATTCGTACTTGGCTAACCAAGCCTTGATGAACTCGGTTACTTCCTCCTCTTGAATTACAAACGTAGTACCTTTTCTCCTGAGAGCCAGAATTTTCATACTGCCCATCTCAGAATAAAGATGTGGGTTGTGGTCAGATGCTGCCTGAGTTGGACTCCATAAGACCAAAACTTTTGCTGTCGGTGTTTTTGTTACCTCTTTCGAGGACATTCCAAACAAATCTCTATTTTTAGTCAGCCATCTCTCGTAATCCGATAGCTCAACTAATGGGCAGGGTTTCCAGGTGGTTAAACCATTTTTATCTTTCTTTTTCACCTGTAGAATTTCCCTTTTTTCGTTGTAGACCACCTGACTATCTCCCCGTGAACGGATGGAGATAAACAGATGTGTCTTTCTCGGAAACCTAATAAACAAGTCGATGGGGTTCTTGTCTTCGGGCTTTAGCACTGGAAAGACTTGTATACCCTGGCTTTTAAACTCATTCAAAAGTAGGGCTGTTAATTTTTCCAGCCGCGCAAGTTTTTGAATTCGTATCAACGGCTTGTAAGCCAATCCAAAAAGAACCCATCCAAATGGATGAATTATGCCTCCTGTAGCCAGCGCAGCAGCACCAGCCGCTAGAGCTTGAGTGGACGCATAGTCTTTCGCCTCCCTAAGCATCTCTAATGCCGGTTCGTTGTGCGGCGGGAGTTGAAAATCGG
>NZ_JBSGKF010000062.1:0-4284 GCF_054786515.1 Nostoc sp. UIC 10890 | reverse complement strand
ACTACCTAGTAACTCAAGGACAAAAGTTAGAAGCAGCAAATAATTCTCAGGGAGCACAAGATTTTTTTTACTGGGCTATAAAAATTCGTTCTCAGAGTAATCGGACTATATCAAGTTTTTACTTTGATAAAGCTGTCCGTAGCACCAAAGACCTTGAGTTAGCTAAAAAATATTATGAATTAGCAATTAAATACAATAACCGTGATGCAGATGCTTATAGTAATTTAGCTTTTGTTTGCCAGCAATTAAACCAAGATAACTGTGCGATTAAAAATTATGAAAAGTCATTTAAATTAAAGCCTGACAATTGGGAATCGCGTTTTGGGCTAGCACTTTTCTATGATGATAGACGAATGTATGATTTGGCAGAAAAACAGTATATATTAGCCATTGGAATGAGTAGAGAAGCAATACCAGCCATTAATAATTTATCAAGATTGAAGATTTTAAATGGCAAATATGATGTAGCAATTGATTTAGCTAAATCCGGTTTACAAAAAACTGAAAATATTAAATTACAGTCTACTTTATACAAAAACTTAGGTTGGGCAAAATTAGAGTTAAAGCGTTATGCCGAGGCAAAGGCTGATTTGGAAAAATCAACAAAACTGGATGCTAGGACAGATGCTTACTGTTTATTAGCGCAAGCGCAAGAAGCATTAGGTGAAATTAATGATGCCAGGCTGACTTGGGAGATATGTTTGATTGCCGAGTCTAATCAGTTAGAAGTTCAGCAGTGGAGATTGCAAATCTTAAAGCGTTTATTGGGAGAGTTTGTGACGCCATCTTCGCCCTAAGCCTTTTTTTTATTTCCTGTTTCCTGTATGCTACTAACTAGCAAATAGCCATACAAAAATCTTGATGCTTACTTTAAACAATTCGACAAGTGCAATAGTCAAAAAAATATTCACAGTTCAAATTGTAGCACTCGCATCAATATCAACACTAGTTGTGTCAAGTTCTAGTAATGCATGGGGGCAATCTCAACTAATAGCCTTGCGTCAGTGCAAGAATGTTGATGGAAAGGTGATGAGTCCAGGCGATCGCTACTTGCCAGTAGGTAGTCCGCTGTGTCCGGGAGATCAAATTCACCCAGAGAATGGAGCCACAGTTACAGTCGTTTGCTATTTAAATCGAAAAATTTTATACATTAATCAAAACAATTTTTCTGACGCTGCCAACAAATGTGCGCCATCACAAGTCACTGAGGCAGATA
Organism: Nostoc sp. UIC 10890; assembly: GCF_054786515.1. Taxonomy (NCBI): domain Bacteria; kingdom Bacillati; phylum Cyanobacteriota; class Cyanophyceae; order Nostocales; family Nostocaceae; genus Nostoc; species Nostoc sp. UIC 10890. Next base: position 3,068 of record NZ_JBSGKF010000062.1, on the reverse strand, counting down.
AGTTTCGATGTACAAATCTTAAACCGCAGAACTGTCCTACTACGCTTAAAGGACCAGATGATGATAACTCTGTACCAAGACCAAGATTAATTAGTCCTTACATTAGTGGCGGTAGAATCTTGACTACCCGACCATCAATTTCTTGGCGTGCAGTCCCAGGAGCTACTAGTTACACAGTAGAGATAAAGGGTAATAATGTTAACTGGCAGATACAAGTAAATAATACTGTACTGCCATATCCAGAAGGGCAACCTCAATTGAGATTTGGACGGATGTATAGAATTATTGTGTTTGCGTACCAAGGAAACTCAATCATAAGTCACGCTCCTTTAGTATTTGGTATTTTACCAGAAAAAGAGCAACAGGAGATTGCATTACTGGTAAAACAAGTTAACGAAGTAAAAGTACCTCCTGATGAAGCTGCTGTTGGGGTTTTAGATACTATATATATGTCAAAAAATCTGGTAAATGAATCGATACAAACATTAAAGGCAAGAGTGGCAGCAGGAAGTAAAAACCCTGAAATTTATCGAGTATTGGCAGATCGCTACTTAGAGGCAGGACTGCCTAATGAGGCTTTTAGTGAATACACAACAGCAAAGAAGTTAGCTAAAAGTAATAAGAACTTAAAGGAATTATCAAAGGTGCAAGAAGGTTTAAAGCTGTGGGAATTTATAACCAACTACCAACGAGCAAGAACGGGGCCCAGTAGTAATGATGAGCGTATTTAGGATTTTTCATTAATACTAGTTGTGCAACCCGCAGTGCCTCTGCTTTAGGAATACCATTTTTCAATCCCTTGTAGAATTCTTCCATTAATAAAGCAGTAGAATCCGCATCTACTAGCCACAAAGTAGCTATCGTAGTTCTCGCACCTGCTTGTGCAGCTACTCCAGCCATTCCTAATGTTGACCTTTTATTACCTTTTGCAGTCTGACATGCACTTAAAACTAATAACTCAATTGCATCTGCATCAGTTTGAATTTTACCTTTTAGTAATTTGTCAAATTCTCTAATATTGATGACCTTATCATAGGCTAGAAGTACCGTCTTCAAAGGGTCAGAACTAAACTGTCCATGAGTACTAATATGAACGATTGGGAAATTATTTTTACTTATTTCTTGCTCTAGACGTGGAGTAGTAAACTTTTCGTCTAATAGTGTAAGGGAAGATTGTGTGTGACTTTGGACATCTTTTACTTCTTCTTTGGCTTTGGGTAGTGATCTGACGCCTTTAGGAGCGTTGCGATCTAACAAGCTGGGGCTGGGCTTAGACAAAGCAGCGATGAGAGCTGTAAACCGCTTTTTTGATAAAGGTTTGGGATATCTAATTCTAGAACCGAGAGTTGCTGCAATGCTGTATTGCTCGAGGAGATAATTTTTCCCATCATATAATATGCTCATCGGTATACTTTGAAAAGATTTATCTAAAATAAATATTAATGTTCCTGATGCAGGTAAATATGATGCTATTGGCGCAATTAATTTTTCATAAAGTGCTTGAGAAGGCAAAAGAATTTGTTGGACATCAATAGTAGCGAGTTTCTGATCCTGTAAACTCCATAAAAGATCACTAACATTATCTTTAACTATATTTGCTTCAACAGAGTAATGATGAAGAGAGCGGTCTGAAGACTGTACAATAACTTCTATAGTTTCATCCAAATCAATGATATGAATGATTCCATAAGCACTATTTAAGTCTGGAATATCATTGAGAGCAATTAGGTCAAGCTTGCCACAATTTAAAAAATTTTCTAACTGTGCTGTTTGTAAACGTTCGTTTATTTGAATTACTTCTTTGAGATTAGGATTAGAATCTTTCAAAAGTAACTTCATATAATCACGGTACACAGGTTCTACTTCTTGTTGAAAGAATAACTGTATATCTATATTGCTTGACAATATGCTGTCACGAATATGTGCCAGGTTATCAATAGCAGATTTGTACATTGTGAGGGCTTCTTTAGCCCTTCCTTGCTTGTTGTACAAGTTTCCTAGCTGTTGTTGCCATTGGTAAGCAATATCTTCTGCTTGAATTGATTGAGCCAAACTTAAAGCTCTTAAAAAATATGCTTCTGATTTTTTTGGTTGTAATTTACCCAGAGTGCCAAGACTGTAAGATTTGATTCGCTGATTACTTGTACTTTTAGCTGTTTGTAAAGCAGACTGACCATATTCAATAGCTAATGAACGTAATTGCTGATCTGGAATTTGACTTAAACTATTAGCAAAATTGAGCTTTGTATAAACAAGTTGGGTAGCTGATAATTGAGAGAATGTAGAAGAATTTTTTAAAATTATGTTAATAGAGGGGTGAATTTGTTGTTGAATTTGATTGCGAATCTCAACTAATTTGAAATTACCTAAATTTAACTCTGTTGTTAAGAAATTATCAAAATCTATTAGCAGGCTCAAATGATGCAGTTGAGATTTTAATTGTGTTACTGGATAATTTGCTGACACCAAATTCACTTGATGATAAATTTCAAGTGAATTGAGTGCTTGTTGCTGAATCAGCTCCACAATTTCATTTTTGAAATCTGGTTCTTCTACTTCATAATATTTATTTCGTGCTTGCTTATAAATAGCTTCTTGAGTATTAGCTAATGACAGCAAAAGCTCATGAGTATCAACAGTAGACGTTTTTTGAACAATTGATAGCGTTTTTGCGAGAACAACCTTTGATTCATCTAATTTACCAATTAAGCGCAAGACATCTCCTAAGTTTTGCCATGCAAATAGATTTACTGGCAAATATTTTTGCTTATCAATCTCTGCTATCAATAGTTTTGTTGTAGATTCAGTAGACTGTTGTGGCAAGATGGCACAAATCTTAGTGTCTGTATTTAGCTTTAGAGCTTGTAATAGTGTGTTACAAGCAAAACGATTTAAACCTAAAGCTTGTAGGGCAAGATTTTGGTTAATTAAGCTGCCAGTAATACCCTCTTCGTAGCCAAGTTGACGATAAATTTTTGTGGCTGATTTCCAGGACTCAAGGGCCTCCGATGCTCGTCCTTCATTTAAATACTTTTCTCCTATTTGGGTCAGTAGTCGGGCTTGATTAC
>NZ_JBSGKF010000061.1:0-4324 GCF_054786515.1 Nostoc sp. UIC 10890 | reverse complement strand
ACAATAAATATTCTAGCTTGTTTTATTTCTTCCTGATGTGTAGAATAGAGATAAGAATATTTTGATAGAATGTTCTTATCTGAACCTTGATAAGAGATGAATCATTAACCTGAGAGGTACTAATTATTTTTTAAGATAATTGGAAGGGGTAAGGCGAACAGGATTTGATAATAAGGAGAAGCTTTTAGGAGTCACTAAAAGCTTATAAAGGCGATCGCACCCTTCTACTAGTTCTGGCCCGCCAAAGTCAAAGTCAAAGTCAAAGTCAAGTCCAATTAAAATATTTTACTTTTACCTTTTTAAGATAAAATAGCCTGCTTGATTTAAAAAGTAGGTAAATAAAAAAAGGAAAGCTCCCCAAGGCAACAAGCGTCAACTTGTTGTTTTTCTCCTCAGAAAGCCCACCATCAAAATATTCTTAGTAAGTTCAATATACCTCGATTATAGCAAATAATCAAATGTTTGTTATTTCTAGTTGAGATATTTTGAAAGCTAATTACGGTAAGGCTTCTGGGGTTTGTGACAGAAAAGTAAACAAAAACCCAGAGATAGATTATAATGACGAAAAAATCAGCCTACGTAAAGCAACAAGAAGCGATCGCACTAGCAGCCCAACAGAAGATAGATGAAGCAAACGCACCATCTAAACAGCTAGGATTTGACCTAAGCAGCCTTAAAGTAGTTGTCTCGGAATATGCAGAGAAAGCACCTGACTCTAACTATAGAGGCTTAAATTATGAGGTAAACCGATCCAACTTCCTTGCTTATATAGGTATCCGCTACAATCTAGCCTCTTTAGCCCACTTAGATGATGAAGCTAGAGGACTGGAGATTTTAAAAACCTCTGCTTTATTCTTCCGAGTAGAGATGCCTATTGATAGCAGAGATAAAAAGACAGGTAAACGAACAGGACAGAAAGAACCCATACAATCAAGCATCTATTGTATTGGCGAAAATGCACCTTTAGATATAGTCCAGAAGGTAGAAGCAAAACACGCTCGTGAATTAGCAGAGAATAAAAAACCTAGATTGGTTTATGGCTCTCAAGACATCATTAGCAAATTTGCACAGGCTATAGATGAAAAGAAAGCTTTTTATCTAGTCGTAAACGGTCGCAACCAGGGGACTGTTAAGGAAGAAATTAACAATACTTACGGCTTCTTTGTAGAACGTGACGACCGTAGACAATCTATAGAAGCCCAAATGCTTGAGCCTTTAGAGCTTGGCTTTAGCTGCAATGAGCAAATTTATAGTGGTGGTAAATCAGTACACCACTACATTACTTTTAAAAATTGCCCTGATGAAGGTATCCCGGCCGAGCAAGCAGCCGAACTGCAACAAATTATATTGAGGCTTGGCGGTTATGACGGCTTCATTAATAAAGATGGTGGTAATCTTGGCGATTTAAAAGTTAAAACTTCTCGGATGTATGGTAGCTACAACCAGAAAAAACTAATTGCTGGTATTGAGTCACAAGTGCGATCGCTTGCTAAGTTCCCTCTATTAACCTTTGAGGAACACTGGCAACTAGTATCTGGTAAAGCTTTAGGCGAATACATCCCACAAGAAAATCAACCAAGAGAAATTAAGGAAGATGGTACAGAGGGAAATATACTTTGGGCTTATGCTGATGTTTGCGATCACGCTAACTGGCTTACAAAGTTTAAACCTTATGTTTCCCTTGAGGATAGAAAAGCAGCACAGTTAAAAAGAGAGCAGGAAAAAGAAGCTAAAAAAGCAACACAACCTAATTTAGCTGATCTTTCTCAAGTAATTGTAGATATCAATCAAAGTAGTAAAGCTGTTGATATCTTAAAATTTCTATATCCTAAAAATAGAAATGAGATTTTATCTGGTACTCCTGACGGAACAGGCAGATCATATAAAAGAGCGTTTGCTATTGCTCTTAACCTGTTTGAAATTGAAACAGTAATTAAAAAGTTTGGTTTACCCTGCCTACAAACTGCTGAACAACTTTTTGAATCTTGGTTGAGTAAGACTTTCCAAGCATCTGAAGTACAGCAAATTGCTAGTGCTAAAATTGCTTACTCTAATGCTTCAAAAAGCGCTAAACCTCCTGAGGAACAAGTAAACGCTGTTAGGTTGTCTTTAGTTGCTCAACAATCTTTGTCTGAGAAAAAACCAAAACTATTTTTACCTAGTAAGGAAGCAGCAGAAAAAAATCCTCATTATGGATCAGGTTTTTTACTCCCAGACGTAAAAAACTTTACAGCAATCAGAAATTCACCTTATGCAGCTTTTATCTGCCAAACTGATGATGATGCTTTAGCATTATCCAATGCTGGTTTTATTGCAGTTTCTTACACATCACTTTCATTAGTTAATGGTGAATTACCTGTTGAACTTCAGGATCTAATTAGCTTCAAAAAAGATGTTTACTTAGTGCCTGAAACTCTAAATAAAACAGACTGGAAAGCTAATGATAAATTAATGAATAGCTGGGAAGTGCTTGGCCAGAAATTAACCCAAGAATTAGGTAAGGATCAAGAGAGACAAGAATTATTAAAGGTAATAAATTTACCTTATAATTTTAAATCCATTGCTGACATTCTTAATCTAAAGAAGGGTGAAGGGTTACTTTCTCAGATGGTTTATGAAGCCGTAAGCTTTAAACGCTGGCAATATAAGCATCAAAGGGCTTTTTATGCACCTGTTGATTTATCCATTAATGCAGGTAGACTAACTGATGCAGTTAAAACTACTGATATACCTAATGATGCTAAGAAAATCATTGTTAAATCTACCCAAGGGACAGGTAAGACAGTATTTTTAACTGAAATGATTAAGGATTATCAAAACTCAACATCTGAGTTTTTTGTTAAGGGATCATTCACAATTGTTCTTAGCCATAGAATACAATTATGTGCTGATCAGGCTAAAAAGTTTAACATTGCCAGGATTGAAGATGAGGATCAAGTAATCCTTGATAAGAAAGGTGTAATTGCTTGTTTTGATTCAATCTTAAAAGTTGAGTCATTTTTAAGACGGAATAACATCAATAGATATCAAATAATTATTGATGAGTTTTGCCAAGTTGATGATCACTTTTTAAGCAGCACAACAGAAATTAAAAACAAGAGAACATTAGCGGCTAATGCTTTTCAAGCAATGCTTAACCAGTGCGATCGCTTGATTGCTAGCGATGCCGACATAAAAACATCGGACTATCACTACATTAATGATCTATTACCGGGGAACACTTTTGTAATTGAAAATACCTTTAAATTTAATAACAGAAAGGTAACTGTTTACAAGGGTAAAACTCAAGGCTTAATGTTAGCTGATATTTACCAAAAATGTGATGCAATAGTTGGAGGGCAAGCACAAGGGTTAAAAACCAAATCTATTTATATATGCTCTCAGGGCCAGCAAGTTAAAAGCACCTGGGGAACACATAACATAGAAGCGGATTTAAAAAATAGATACCCAAGTTTAAAAATCTTGGTTTTATCTGGAGATACTTTAACTGAAACAAATCACCCTGCATCTAAAATTCTTAAAACAGATATCAATGCTGGTTTGAGAGGTTATGACATTGTAATAGCTTCACCAAGCATAGATACTGGGGTAAGCATTGAAGAAGGTCATAATTTTGGCTGGGTTTATGCCTTTGCACAGGGTACGCTATCCCCTACAGTGAGCATACAGCAGTTTTGGCGGGTTCGTGGGGATGATGTTGTACGCTCTATTTGGGTGTCTTCTCTAAATAATCAGAGAAAACATGGTGGTGAGGTTACGATGGAAGGCATTTTAACCCACATTGACCATGAGCGTACAGCATCATTAAATTCCCTTGCACAGTTTAACAAGCTTATTAAATCTGCTGATGATGCACAGGCAAAAGAAAAAGCAGAAAAAATCAAGGTAAGAGATGAAGCACTACAAAGAATAGGTAAAAGCTTAGAAGAAATTCAAGCACCTTATGATCTTGATAGCTGTTCAGTTTTACCTAATGGTTCTGAAAAATTAACTGAGGTTTACGGCATTACAGAAAACTGGATCTTTAAAAAGAGATATGCTGCAACTGCTGCTTTTTATAACCTTTCAATGAAAGCTACTCTAGATTGGGTAGTTGAAATTTTAGAAGGTCAAGGTTGTAGTATTTTTTATCCTGAGATTGCAGAGGATGAAGCAGAGTTAAATAAATCTGTTAAAGAGTCCATGATTGAACTGAAAGAGGATCAATATTCATATCATCTTGATCAGATTTCAGATTCACGGGATATAGGAGAGGAAGAATTAAAAGTACTTGAGGATTTAGAACACCATACCAAAGAGCAAAAGAAAGAAATTAAAAAAGCTT
>NZ_JBSGKF010000060.1:0-4337 GCF_054786515.1 Nostoc sp. UIC 10890 | reverse complement strand
AATCATCGTATTGGTTATACATCTTCGTGAACTCCAATTAAACTAAAGTATTCGGCTGAAAGTTCCATCAAGTATTTCAGAGCCAAGCAATCACCGTAATTTGTATATATTTGAGCGATCGCCTGGAGTATGAACGGTATATTATCTGGTGTAACGTTTTGGAACTTAATAGCTAGATTAAATGCTGAGTTCTCATCTTCTGGCTCCAGGCGCGGCGCATCAGCCCACAGTATTAAACCTCGTTTATCAAGTTCTGCTAAAGAAATATCGTTTACAGCATCAACTACTGAATCTGGTGCATATTTTAGCAAGAGCTTAATCATAGACAATCCCTCCATACAATAATTGATATCCCAGTCTCAATCTCGTAATAAATTCGTCAGTATTGCGATTACCCCAAACAGGATTACTACGGCTTTTCATCCAGTTGTAAACGTTGTGGGATATGAAATCTACGATTACATTTTTTGCACCTATAATCCTGTCCTCCACGAGGAATCCCGGCTTTAACAACCTCTGAATCCTTACAATGAGGACAAGTAGGGCGAGAGTTCCACTCTTTTAATAAAGATTCAGGCTTAATAGAAGTGCATCGCTTGCACTGTCTACAAATAAACTTTTGTGTCCCGTTTTGTCTTGTAGCGCCAAGATTTGTTTTCCCTTTGCAATACTTACATAGCGGATTATCATTCTCGATACTTACTGAATATTTAGTATGATCGAGTATCCATGCATCATAAACATCTCTTTTTCTTTGAAGACAAGAAATATTTTCTGTAGGGTAGAGTAATTTATACAAAACTTTTAAATCTCTGACTCTAAAAACACAGACTCGCCACATTTCATCTGTCTCAAAATACAAAGAGTGGTTTATATTTTGTTCTCGAAGCCAAGACGCAAGACCTTTAAAAATATTAGATGCGCCACATATATAAACAAATAACCCTTTAACATTTTTTCCTTGAATCCTTCTGGTAATACATCCGTCACCATCAATCAATCCTCTGACAAAACTAGACTTAAATACGAATGGCATATTTGGAAACTCAATGTTTCTAGTTTTACCTTCTACACCAGAGATCAGCCCAATCTCTCTTAATCTCTTAACTACTTGCCTATTACAAACCGATAAATCCCATGCTCTACCTGTCACTCTTATACGTAATGGTCTTTCATTACCAATGATAGAATTTACTTTTTCAAGTAGAATTTTGTCTTTAGAAGTGATAGACACAGTATTTCCAACAAGATGTCCATCAGTCCAAATTAAGCCTAGTACCCAAGCTAAATCGTCACTCCATATATCAAAAAAAGTCTCGTTGACTGAATACTTTATTATCTTTTTTGTTAATCCCACTCGCTCTCGCTGTCTAAATTGTGTTCTTGGGCTACCAGACCCAAAAGGTAAAAACTTTTTAGAAGAATAAAGTTTTGCGTACTCTTGCTCTATTTTTTCCATATCTATTTACCTTTAAGTAAAATCAATACCATCGTAAAGAAGTTGATAGCCCAGCCTTAATCTTTCGGCCCAATACGGAAAATTACAATTATTCTTAATTGGGTCAAAAGAATCTTTATACCAAGCATCTTGTTAATGAACTCGCTCATGACACTGTAAACAAACGGGTACAATATCATGCCCAATTTTTTCTCTACCTGCAATTAACCCTCTTTCATCGCTATAACGGATGTGGTGTAATTCTTTGCTAGGTCTAACTAAGCAATTACAACAAAGTTGATGAGTTCTCTTGTGTGCGATCGCTACTTGTTTTCTATACTCTTTAGGATTACCATATCGAGCATTCCAGTTTAATCGTCTGTGTAGCCGAGATTTTCTAGTAATAGAGTTACCCCCTTTTCGTTTAACTCTTGCCCCGTTAATTCGTGCCACTTCTGTTGAATTTCCTGAAAATGTGGTCTTCTTCCTAATTCTGTTGCCCAGTTTCTAATTTCTTGATACCAGTCAATCTGCTGCTGTGAGGATTGTTGATTATTTTTAGAACTATTAACAGTGTCACCATTCGGTTTGGATTCTTGTTTTTGTTCTAGACCTTTGATATCGAATTCCGGGATTAGAGCAACAAAAGGATTAGACCGAGTGGGAATCACTAAGGCATATCGAACTCCGGCTTTGTCTAACAGTTCACAAGCCTGTCGCAAGACCTCCAAAATCTCCTTTTTAACGTTTACAAAGTCTTGGGGATGGTCAAGAATATAACTCGATGTCTGCCCCGTCGCAATAAAGCAAACATTTTTCAAGGACGGGCGACTAAATCCGGTTTCTCCAGAGAGTGGGGACTGGCCCATAAATAAACCATGACCCTTTAACCCTGCCGTGAATTTGATGATATAGTTCCAAAAACCTTGCAAGTCTTTGGCAGTATCGGCATCAACCATTCCCGGAAGTCCCTTGCCACCACCGAATACAGAGTCCACCTCATCTTGGGCAAATAATAATTCCGGGACACCCTGACATTCACCACCAACTTTTGCAACCCTGGCTTTTTGTTTGTCAATTTGGTCTGTGGCAAAGGTGATCCAATTTTTTAATTCTTTCATGCCGTCAAACTTACGGCTAAACTTGCACAGCCATCTGGTGACATCATCTTTTGGATCACTGCCAATGACAATTGCCGGACTTTGAGATTTTGCAGCAATTTTATTAATAATCACTCCAGCCAGAGTTGACTTGCCGGATTGTGTGCCACCAGAAATGTAGAAATGGTGATTACTGCGAAGGGTCATATTTTGATTAGATGCAGCATCACACAGTTCATCAATCCACGCACCATCAATTCTGATGTATGAGGGATAATTAGCTGCGATCGCTTGGAGAACTTTCATCGCACCCGGATTAATCACCGACTGTACCGACTCTTCATCGATGTCAGCAATATCAGGATTAGGAATCCCAGTCGGTGAAGGTGATTGTTGTGCTGGTGGTAAGGGAAGAGTAACCAACCCTTGCAACTGATATTCAGCAATCCACCGGGGGCGCTCTTGCATTGGTAGCCGATTCACATAATCAGCAACTCTGCGTTTAGCTGCGATCGCAGTGGTGACATAATTGTATGCTGCCTGACCCTGCAAATGCTGTTTAAGTGCTTTGAGGTCAGCTTCTAGTAAAGACTGGTATACTTTCTGTTTGCCTTCGCTGATTTGGGCAGATACCCCAAATAAGCCAGCACTGACTGTTCCAGCACCAAGTAGCATCCCGGTTGTTATTCGGTCAGTGTTTAAGAAAAAAGGAGCAGACAGACATAACACTGCACTCGCTCCTAAAGAACACAAGATAGTCCGCTCTGCGTGAATCACACTACTGGCGGTTAGTCGTTCTAGTTCAAACGTCATTTTTATCTGACCCCCAAAGCAACACCGGCACAAACTAACATCAAAAACACAAAAAGGAATATCACCCCAGGCATTAACCCAATGGTAAAAGTCTTGCGGTTAAAGCCAAATCCTTTAACGACTAAGCCAGCAAAGTTGAATAATCCTAGAAATATGCAGCAGATGGAAATTATACTGATAAACCAAAGAATGTATTTACTGACTGGGCTAGCAACTGATAAAAAACCCATCAACATTGATAGTCCAACCCCACACACTGCATATCCAACAAAGGATAATTTAATAAGAGAAGTTTGATTATTCTGCATAACCTAGAACCTAAAGCTATCACCCACTTCATTAAATGCCTGCTCGTATCCCCCCAACTGGCGTTGTTGTTCCTGCGACCCGAAGGCATGACGGATCACCGCCTCCCCATGTAACGCCCTAGTTCGCTGCAAATCTTCCTCAACCTTCATGCCTTCTTGAGAATATGTCAGTTGATTTTTATACATTTCAGCTAAGGATTGTAACTGCTTAAGGCGATGGCGAGAGAACTTGGTGTGTAACCACTTCTGGGCTTTGAGAGTTCCCGATACCTCTGCTTCATCTAAAACTTGTTGTGCAGTGGTGTAAGCAGGTAACGTATAACGAGCGCGGATAGAACTTGGTAAATCCCCCTCAATTTGGGTAGCATCCCCAACTCTTAAATCCGTTGATACTACTCCATCACCTTTACCGCCAAACAAACCGGGAAGCCACTTTCCTAACATTCCTTTCTCCCCTTTAACTACTTAAAATTGGTATAAGTCTGCTGTACTTGTTGAACTTGTGAGCCGATATATCGGGTTATGCCATATATGCCCATGAACGAAAACATCAATACTGTTATTGCTGCGATCGCAGTTTGAGCCATCATCCCTCGTTGCATCAGTTCCTCAATCTGCCTATTCGATTGCGATCGCACCTTTGACTCATCAATAAGTTGCTGGACGACTAGGAATTCT
>NZ_JBSGKF010000059.1:0-4354 GCF_054786515.1 Nostoc sp. UIC 10890 | reverse complement strand
TTTAGATGAAGATAATTATGCAGCCAAACGGGATTTTTACAAAAATATAGAAACAGAGTTGCATGATATTCGACTGAAAGGGGATTTGGTTATTGCTTCATTTTTCGCCAAAGATAAAGATAAAGCGAGAAAGGATGAGCGTGATAATTCATGGTTGAAGTTTTACCAATGGCAGAAAAATCAAGAAGATGATTTAGATGTCAGGCGAATTTGTGCGGAATTGCGGTATGGTGAGAAACCAGTTCCGGCCTTTAATTGGGAAATTGAATTTCCTGAAGTATTTGATAGAGATAATCCAGGGTTTGATGCGATTGTTGGGAATCCGCCATTTGCCGGGAAGAATACAACAATAAATGCTCATGCTTCTGGTTATCAGGATTGGTTAAAAGTTGTTAATCCCGAATCTCATGGAAATGCTGATTTGGTAGCACATTTTTTCAGGCGCTCGTTTAGCCTTTTACGCCAGTCTGGATGTTTTGGATTGATTGCTACAAATACTATTGCTCAAGGTGATACCCGTAGTACAGGTTTAAGATATATCTGTGAGCAAGGCGGTACAATTTACAACGCTCAAAAGCGAATGAAGTGGCCGGGTTTAGCGGCGGTTGTCGTGAGTGTTATTCACGTTTTTAAAGGTAAATACGAAAAGATAAAATTGCTAGATGGAAAAGAAGTTAATTTAATTTCTGCGTTTTTGTTTCATGCAGGAGGCAATGAAAATCCAAAGGTGTTATTGGTAAATGCTGATAAAAGCTTTCAAGGTAGCATCCTTTTAGGAATGGGTTTTACATTTGACGATTCTAATCCTGATGCTACACCCATTGTAGAAATGCACCGATTGATTGAACAAAATCCTAAAAATGCAGAAAGAATTTTTCCTTATATCGGAGGTGAAGAGGTTAACTCAAGTCCAACTAATACACATCATCGATATGTGATTAATTTTGGTGAAATGAGTGAGACTGAAGCTAGAGAATATTCTGATTTGATGAAGATTGTAGAAGAAAAAGTTAAACCTGCAAGATTAGCACAAAACCGTGAAATCCGCGCTCGGTATTGGTGGCGTTTTGGTGAAAGTACACCTGCTTTAGGAAAAGCGATCGCACCTCTTAATCGCGTGTTAGTAACAAATTGTGGTGCTACACCGCATTTATCACTAACATTTTTACCATCAAACATGGTATTTGCAAATACTTTAGCTATTTTAGCTTTTCAAAATCATGGGATTTTTGCAATTCTCCAATCTCGCATACATGAAATTTGGGCAAGATTCTTCAGTTCATCCATGAAAGATGACTTACGCTACACCCCCTCAGACTGTTTTCAAACCTTCCCTTTCCCTGAAAACTGGGAAACAAACCCCACCCTAGAAACTGCTGGTCAAACCTACTACGAATACCGTGCCGCCTTAATGGTTCGTAACAACCAGGGACTCACCGACACATACAACCGCTTCCACGATCCCGACGAACGCCAACCCGATATTTTACAACTACACTTACTCCACGCCCAAATGGATCGCGCTGTCCTCGATGCTTACGGCTGGATAGATATTTCCACAGACTGCACCTTCCTGCTTGACTACGAAGACGAAGAAGACAACGAAAACACCAGCAAACGTCAGAAAAAAAAGCCTTGGCGCTACCGTTGGCCCGAAGAAATTCACGACGAAGTATTAGCCCGTTTACTCGAACTCAATCAGCAACGCGCCGAAGCTGAAATTTTAGGCGGTAAGGCTGCTGAGAAAGGGAAAGTAAAAGGGAATACTAACAAAGGTAGAAAATCACGTAAAACAGGAGACGAATCTGCAAGTATTCCAGGCTTGTGATTAAGTAAGCCCAAGTGTTTTTCTCGCACATTAATAACTTTCTAAACTAGGAATTGCATCTTTCCATGAATCCAGAATCTCTCGAAATAAATTCTCACCCATTACTATTAGAAACAACAAATGTATCTAATGAACAAGCATCCGACATACAGGAAATCGATGTTCAATTAACTGTTTCTGATAACTTACAAACAAAAAATATATCTCCTGAAGAAATATTAGCATTTAATGAAATAAAGGATTTAGGAACCACTCATATTAAAGAAGAGCAACAGCCAGCAGAATCATTAAAAACTCCTATACAACCTTTTGGTACTATCCAGAGCCTGCTTCCATTGAGTGAAGCTTTTTTCAAATATTTAAGATTGATAGTACCTTGGCTATGGGCTGTAGTAATTGTTGTAGTTTTTATACCCATGATTGGGCAATTATTTATAGCTAAAGCATTTCAAGCACCAGCTACTTCTTCAAGTCCTCCACCCGCTTTGGTAACACCAGCTAAACCTACACCACAAGCCATTGACTGGAATCTAGTTAAAAAATCAGTACATAAAGAACTGAAAGTTGCTTACAAAAGTGCAGAAGATTACGCATCTAAAGAACTAGATGCGTGGGCTGATGACTTAATAAATCGTGTAGATAGTAACTTTTTGGATTGGTACTTTAGCTATTTTAATCAAAAGAAAATTGAATACAAAGCCTTTTTTAGTGGAATTGCAACTAATATGGGGCGCTGGCTAAATCCTAATAGCCAAGTATCACAAGAGCGAATAGCAGAAATTATTACTGAAGATTTTCAAACAGAGTTCGCTAAACGAGTGCTACGCCCTCAAATTTCTCAACTTCGTTTAGAAAGAATCACTACTCAAACAGTTCAACACTATTTCAATGCAGTTGATGCAAATATTACCCTAATTCCTAAATACCAGCAAATTTCTCAACCTGATTGGAATCGTTATCTTCATGACTTATCTATTGATATTGTGAATGTTGAAGGCAAAAAATCAAAATTAACGGGAAAAGCACTTCTAGCTGGAGAAGCTTATTTAGCCTTTAAGCCTTTAATCATCAAAATGATACCAACTATCGGTAGTAAAGTTGTTTTAAAGCTTGCAGGTAAAGCAGGCGCAAAAATTGCTGCAAAAACAGGTGGTATTTTGGCAAGCAAGGTAGGTACTGTTCTTTTAGATTCTACGGTCGGAGTAGGAATTTTACTTTGGGATGTTTGGGATAATCACCATACAGCTAGTATTGAAAAGCCAATTTTGAGAGATAACTTAGCTCAGTACCTGCGAGAAGTAAAAGGTTCTCTACTAAATAATCCTGACAACGGCATTATGACAGTAGTTGAGAAAATTCAACAAAGCATAGAGCAATCTTTAGATTTAGCCCAAGATTTAACTTCTGAAAATTTGAGTTGATTAAGTCAATGTCTTACAGTAAATCTCTACAGCGTTTTATTTCACTAGCAGCAACTATTGTTTTAGTTTGGGTTGGTATTGTTCCTGGCTCTGGGCAAATAACTGCTGTTCATGCTCAAACTATTAATAACAAAATAGTTTTAGAGCAACCAATTACATCATCATATAATGGAGATGAACTCGATCAAAGTTTAGATAAGGTAGTTACGAGAGAACTCGTTAAACCTTCAAATGATTGGTACGAAATTGACCAGCATTTAGTTAATGCGGTTAGAAACGCGTACAACAGTTCTGAGAATTATGCAATTACTGAGTTAGAGGATTGGCAAAATGAACTAATGCAAAAAGTAGATGATAAATTTCTCAATTGGTATTTTAGTTATGGTAATCAAAAACTGATGGAATTTGGTGTTCCCTTTGCTTGGATAGTATTTAAACTAGATTCTAGTTTAAAACTATTTAGAACCGAAGAAGAGAGAAATTTAACTGCTGGAGAAATAGTTAAAGAAAGAATGACGCAAGACTTCAATAATAAATTCCATGAATTAGTTTTAAACGAAGACTCTGAAAAATCTTTCAAGCGGATAGTAGAAAGAATCGGTAGGGCTTATGCTTCAGCAATGAGTATTCAATTTTTAACAATTAAATCTCAATATAAAATCAATGATCCCGACTGGAAAGAACATTTAATTAAAATATCACAGCTTATTTACAATACAGGTAATAGTCAATCAAGTCTTGCAATAGATAGCTTCAATAGTGATTTATTTACAAAAGCATTTACTTTTACCACAGCTACTGTTGGATTAAAATTAGCCGCTAATTTTGCGGCTAAAGCTGGTTCTAAAATCGCTGCCAAAGCTGGGGCATCTGCTATTGCTAAAGCAGGCGCTCAACTTCTTGATCCCATTTTAATTGTAGGCTTTTTAGCTTGGGATGTTTGGGATTATAACCACATGGTTGCACAATCTAAGCCACAACTACGCCAAAATATTTCAGATTATTTAAGGGAAGTAAAATACTCAATTTTATCAGCACCAGACAATAGTATTATGGCTGCTCTGAAAGATGTCGAAAGCAAATTCTTGGATGGAATAGAGTCTCA
>NZ_JBSGKF010000058.1:0-4427 GCF_054786515.1 Nostoc sp. UIC 10890 | reverse complement strand
TAAGTTTTGGTTTTATAATTACAGCCAACTAATAAATAAACGAATTTATTCGATCAAATTTTATGATCTTGGTTAGGGTTTAAGCAGGCGTTATTTTATTTAAATAGGTTTTGGTTAATTTGTTTTCTTTTCAAAATAGTTTTTTTGAGTAGTTCTACAAGGAATTTGGTTTTTGTTTGGGCTTTTTTTACTGAATTTTCAGTTTGTTATATTGTCATTCCGGCATGTTGATCCACCATACAGTATGTTGAGTCATCGTTCCGGCATGTTGACCCAGCATTCTGGCATGTTGACCCACCATTTCTTCACATTGACCAATCATTCCGGCATGTTGACCCAGCGTTCCGGCATGTTGACCCACCATTTCTCCACATTGACCCGTCATTCCGGCATGTTGACCCACCTTTACCTGTTGATCAGCAGATTTCTATGCACGATATTCCTTCTTTTTTAGGGGTCGAGGTGATGGTGGTTATCGCTATTTTTCTAGGCCAGGTATCGGAACTTCTATTTTCTTTTTAAGAGCTCTGAGTTCATTACTTTAAGAATGAAGTATGGATTCTTTTGATTTGTTCGTTTTATGAGTACTAAAAAGGGTTGATTAAAGACCATTTTCTTTGGTGTTTGGATGATTGTTTCAGTACCAACGGAGTCCACAGCCATAACTGCTTCACTTTCTACTACGGCACCATTTTCATTAAAAATGAACCCTGTCCTTTGGTAAGCCTTCTCTATGAAATGGTTTTTATTGTTTGTTGTTTTAAATGTTTGGCCTTCTATTTTCTTGTAGTTGGTCTCTATATTGAATTGAATGATTGGTATCGAAAAAACATCTTCTGGGTTTAATTTGTATTTCCATTCATTTTTTTGGACAGCTTGTTCTTTTTTTCCTTGTGCAATCCAATCATTGGTGAATTCAACGGCCTCTTTTAGAGTTTGATACTTTTCAAGACCTTTGATTAGTATGATTTCGTGCTGATTATCCTTCGGTTTCAGTTTTAGAATGTAATGATCATCGTCTTTGTAGTACAAAATCTCTGTGAATTGCACAATCTCTTCATCATAATAGTACATTCCAACAGCAGATACTTTAGTCGAGTCTAATTCTATGGGGTCATCTAAAATCTGAAGCTTCTTTTCAAATGGAAGAGTTTTGTTGAAAAATGCTTTAGCAATTATGCCATCCCCAATTATTTCTGCCTCAGCCGAATATTCATCCTCAGTTAATGAGCCTTTGTGAGATTTGGACTCATTTAGCAGTCTGAAATCCAATGTGTTCTTTTCCGTTATGACGACGGGTGACTTCAACTCTTCTTTGATTTTTTCCCAAGCAAATAAGAATGCTGGTGCATATATGGTATTCTTTGTTTCCGATATTGGATTTTCTATGGTGGCTACAAATTCTGTTTTCGATAGTTGCTCTAATCGGGTTACTGTTGGCAACTCACTCCAAATACTGGCTGTTTTTTTGTTGTTGAATTCGCATGAATATATAAGTAAAATTGATATCCATACTGTTATTGTCAATTTCCTCTTTTTTGTTATCATTTCTTTTGATTGATGTACTGATCATTTTATAGGCCTTTTTTGAACTGTTGTGGTTTAAAAAGGTTTATTTAGTTTCAGGTTGAACTGAACAAGATTAACGGTGGTTCTACCGATTTACTAATCAATTAATCCCACCAAAAGTAAAGACGTTTGGTTTTTTTCATTTCTACGGCCAATTCATCAACTGATCCTATGCCTTGGTCAACGATATCCGGACAAATCTCATAAATTTCGTTTGCCAGTTTTTTCCAATTTTTGGATTCCTTTTTGATGACGAATTCACACCAATCGCGTCCAGCTCCTATGAGCTCAAGTTCTATTTGTTGATGGAAAGTTTTGATGATCGACAGTAAACTATCGTTTGTAATTTCATAATTGAATCCGTTTGTTCCTACCTGTTTCAGTACTTGGAATTGGTCCGTCGTTTTTTATCAATTGATCAACATTCAGTCACTTTTCCATTTCTTGGATCAATAATTGCTCAATTTTTTCACCGCTGCTTGGTGCAGGAGCATTAAAGTCAACGATATTTCCTTTTTTATCAATAACGATAAATTTTGGAATGGTGTTCGCCACATAAGATCGCCATACCGCATCGTTTTCATCAATCAATTGTATCCACTCTGGACTGTCTTCTTGAAGTGCTTTCTTCCACTCTTCATGACCATCTCGAACAGCTATACTGATGATGACAATCTGTTTATTGGCTTTAAATTTTTGATGCAATTTTTGTAGATATGGGGTTTCTTTTCTGCATGGGGCACACCAACTTGCCCATAAATCGATATAGATAACTTTTCCTTTAAAATCGCCTAGACTCACTATTTCCCCTACATTATTTTTGATGGTAAATTTAGGGGCTGGCTTTCCAACCTGTGTACGAAGCAATTCATTTTCTTTTTCTATAATCTTATTTTCCAAAGAATTTTTGTAAAAGTTACTTTCTAGGGTTGATATATACGGATCAAACTGTTCTTTCAACTCATTGAGTTTACTGAATGTTTTACAAAATTCAATGGAAGATTCCATTAGAATATTTAAACTGTATTCCTTTACTTTTCCTTTATAGGTAGTGCTGATTTTTTTTAGAGCGTAATCTTTTTGGTTTTTAATTGCAGAATCTTTTTTGTAATCAAGATTGGTCAAATAGGCGAGCCACTCATTGGTGATAAATCCATTTCTATAGCTGTTTGAAAGTAAATATTCCTCCTTGTAAAGATTATCTAATATTTGATGATCAAAATTATTTCGGACAAAGGAGATGGAGCTATCGTAGCTGTAATTATAAATATTGACATGTGTCACCAACATATAGAGATTGCTGAACTTATTGTCTAAATTAACCATTTCACCAAAATACTTTAGGTATTTATCACTTTTTGGTTTTTTATCAAAAACTACAGCACGAACCGAATCTATAATTTTTTGTTGAATTGCAATGAAGTCCAAAAGGGAGTCTGGAGGCAATTCGAACCAGCTTTTTGTTCCTCTTCGAGCCAATAGTATGGAATCTAGTAATATACGGTATTGATTGCTTTCCGAGCCAATACCTGAAATGATTTTACTTTGATAAAGAGAACGGAAATCCTTTCCATTTCCTGTTATCGTTAAATTATAACCAGGAGCAACAAAGATGTCATTGATTTGAATGTTGTTTTGTTGAATGCTGGTCTGTTGGGGTCTTGTTAATTTGTAGGTCTTTAAATAGAATCTTCCTGACTCATCAAGATGAAGCGTATCGATTAAAATTTGACCGTTGTCGTTTTTGAAAAATATTTTTAGGTACTTTTCTGGACAATTGCTGATTTGACCTTGAATGATGAATGGGATTTTGTTAGTCCTGTTTTGTCCGGAAAGAAGGGAATTGGATATGAAGAGCACGAATAGACCGATAATGTATTTCATATAGAATTTTGTTTTTTCAGTAGTATTCTACTCTGTTTTTATTTTATAAATTCTGAAGGATTTTCAAAGCATGTTGTAATATAGTCAAGGATTTTGGTTTATTTCTGTTTGGTATTGTTTTAAAAGTAGTTTTTTTACAGCTTTCCTGCGGACTGAATTTTGAACTTATTTGATGGTGTGATTTCTAGTCGGAGCTGTGAGTGTTGCAATAGTGTGTCATTTTAAAGTTTATTAACTTTAAAATAGACATATATGGATATAACAGAAAAAAATCATTTGACTTTGAAGCATTCAAAAAGCATGCAGCCACTCGGATCAAGAAAGCTGACACGCTGCTGGGTAAGGACGGGGTTTTTACCCCACTTCTGAAGCAGTTTTTGGAAGAGGCTATGAATGGCGAACTGGAAGCGCAAATTGACGGACTGTCGGAGTGGAACTTGGATCAGCTGGCTGTAAACTGGGAAAAACGCTACCCCAAAGTCATTGAATCATGGCGTAAAAACTGGCCCCGTTTGAGCAACCACTTCCAGTCAAATTTTTGTACCAGCGGTTACACCCATCAAGGGCATCAAAAAAAATATGATTTACCAATGAGTGCAGAAATCAAAACTGACAGAGTTTATGTAAAACAACCGTTTCCACCCGCAATAGCCAAATCGCTGTTGTGTGTAGCCTTTTTATTCATTTAGTTGGCTTAATAGTGTATCAATGTCTGGCTTGACAAGAGGAAGGATTTTTTGTCCAAGCAAAAATAACTCCGTTGTAATGTTATCGGGAATATTGTCTGTCGCTGAATAATTGTTTGAAGAATTTGTTATGGCTGCTTCAATGTAAACTGGATGTTTTCTGTTATCAAAACCGCCATTTACAATTGTGTTTAAATAATCTTTCCAATTTTCAATGGAATTTTCGGGTTTCTGATTTCTAAAATGATAATATAACCAAACTTCAAAAGACGGATTACTTTGTCCGAC
>NZ_JBSGKF010000057.1:0-4627 GCF_054786515.1 Nostoc sp. UIC 10890 | reverse complement strand
TGGCATTTTTAGGGTTCTGGTTTTTATCCTGGTATGGTGCAATCATTCCTATAGCGTTGACAGGGGCTATGCCTAATTATATGGTTGCACTATTTGTAGGAATGCCTATATTGATGCTGATTATATTTGGTGTAGCTTTTTGGTCAGAAGCAAATCGTAGTCGCAGTGAATTGACTCAAATTATTCAAAGACAAGTATAGTTAACTATTTGCAAACTAAATAAGGATGGCAATTGCCTACAGCAAGTAGTTAAGCGATGGTGCTTGGCTTAACCAAAGTATTACTCTCCCGAACTTAACTCAGGTTGGTTCAAAATTGCCTCTACTAGCAATGCAGTCGGTAAACTGCTATTTACCATGTATTTACACTGAATGCTTAATTGCAGAAAAACTTTTAGCTTATGTTCTATTCACAATTGTTGTCTTTAAATTACTTAAGCTTCATAACTTAAACTGAATTTAAACTCTTCACTACGGCTTTACACTTATTAGTATTTCCGTTACAGCTTCTTGAGGCTAATATCATTAGTTTTATCATTGTGATAACAGTTTGAATGATTGATATTAGAGAAGTAGTTTCAATTTGAGTTGATTAAATCAGTGAATAAGAAATGGGCGACTAAACGACTTACAATCAATCTGGCATCAAGTGAAGCAGAGAAGCTTGAAAAATACTGCTCAATGACTGGTAGACCCGCAACCGATGTAATTCGAGAGTTGATTCGCTCTTTGACTGTTGAACAAACTTCTACCCCAGATAACGGACATTAACTTAACTACAAAGATTTTAAGCATCATGAATAAATCCCTAAAAACATTTTTTATAACAGCAATTGTGACTGCCTCTTTAATTGGAGCAACTGCTACCCATGCAAAAGCTGATACTTACCGTGCAGGAGAATTTACAATTACTTTGAGTGATGGCGAAAATGGTAGAACCTATACAGGTTGTGATACAAAAGGTAAATGCATTAATTTAAAAGGTGGAACGTCTTGGCGTGATCAGGGTTATCGAGGTATTACTTGGGAAAATGGCGATTATACTTATTCAGTTTCTTGGCTAGAAAATTCTAATGAAGGAATGTATTTGAATATTTACAACGGAGATAAACGTATATTGCGCCGTAAACTAATAGCAGTTGCCGACAATCCAGTACCTGTAGTTCCTATTAAAGTGGTTATTTGGTGTGATGTAGTGAATTTAAAATCTGGACAACTGGCACTTCGTTATAGTCCCGATGGACAATCTAGGGCAGGTCTGAATAATGGTAATCAAGTTGTACTAAAGAAACAACAAGGCATCTGGGCTTATGTAAGTGTATTTCAAGGCCCGAATAGTAAAGTTAATGGCTTGGAAGGATGGGTTAACTCAAATTATCTATCTTGTACTCAAGAACCGATTGATTAACTCATTCTATTTGTTTTATTTAGGAGCGATCGGCGCAAGTTTAGTAAACGATTGCTTTTAATCTGATATGTGCATTCTGTCAAATTGGCTGATTCAATCTGCCCTGATATTCCTTAACGCAGAGAAGCAAGTGGTTCTACCAGACCCTCACAGTTTTGGTCGAGATGGGGACGGTGTGGGTTGTGAACAGTAAGTACATCAAAAAATACTTAGAGACTATTTATAAAGTAAATCTTTAGACAACAAGACGACGTAGCATAATCCTAGTCAAACACCCAAATGTATCCCCAGGCTATAACTTGTTAAACAGCAAAACTCTAGCAGATAGGTACTGCTTCTTTATTCTTTTTCATGTCTTCTAATTGGGTACATTTCGCTTCTCCATTAAACATCTGTCTTGCCCAATGTTCGCAGTTATAGCTTAGTTTATTCCAAACTCTTCTTTCTTGATTTCTAGACTCTTTAATACGTCCTTCTAAATGGCTGTAAGGGATTATTTCTGGTAAATGCTCTTTAATAATCCAATCTGGAGAGTAGGCTGTTTCATGAACGTAACCAAATCCTTTTTCAACAAGGCTATTTTGAGCTTTAATGGTTGCACCTGTAAAAAAGTGTGCTACTCTAAAACCTTTTTGACTAGGTACAATAATTCCGTAATGTTCGTAATTTCTCTCCTTTTCATCTTTGCATTTAATAGCCACAAGATCCCCTGGCTTTACAGGCTCACCATTAATATCAGTAATATCTGGCATTCTATCAAGGAGAGCATAGTAGTTAGACAATGAGACTATTTGAGACTCAGTAGCTTTGAATAAAGCCTCTATCCATTTTGGATCGCATTCAGATACTTTTTCTAAAATTTTATTGTAGATATCGTTTATTTTTTGAAAATGATTAATCAGAGCTTTTACAGAGTTAAAATACTGCTCTATATTATTTTGATGGAAACTAGTATCTATTTCTATTTCTAAACAATTTGATATCTTTTGACAAATATCTAAAATTTCTTTGTCTCTTGTATGTTTTGCAATTAGGCTTAGTTCGTGGTGAATAGTGCCATTATGAAGATGATGTTGAATTTCTGCAAATAAATTCAAAATATTACCTGGATGTGCTTTAGCCGACATACGTGGAGCTTATAGTTATAAAAATTAATCTTTGCTAGACTTGTACTTTTGTTTTTGTTCTACCTCTATTGATTCAATAAAAGCTTCTGAAACAATAGGAGCTATTTTTTGTAAAGCCTTTGAAGCTATACTCCCAACTTGAATAGCAGACGATATATTACTTGGGCTTGAAATAGACATAGTACTAATTATTTATAGTTTGTTGATACATATATATCATTAAGTTATCAAAACGTAAATAGACTAAATTTATAAAACATTAAATATCCTGTAAAGCAAAATGGGAAAAAATGGGATAAATTACTTAAAATATTCTGTTTACTAAGCGTTGAAGTAAAAAGTTCATGCTTGCTTAGTTTTTGTAGAGCTATCTATCGTTTATGATAGCTAAAATCTAGCTATACGGATCTTGTCTCTAGCCATACGTTGGATAAGCTGCTAGTTACCATGTATTTTTACTAAATGCTTAATTACTGAAAAAGCTTTACCTTACATCTATTCACAGTTTTTGCATTTCAAGCACATAATACCAAACCTAAAAACTGGCTTATATAATGCTGATTGCTGTATCAATAAAAAATATATCTAAATAGTTAATAAAACAGCTAAACTAGCTCCATAGTTCAATTTCTAAGCTAGCACAACCTAAATTTATAAATTCCTTACTATCTCTTTAAATATCCTCTGGAAGTTCATGATTAATGCTGATGTGGTTCTTAGCTTTTAGGGGAGAAGCTGAACTAAATACAAAATCTTCAAAACAACAGTTTACTAAAACATGGATTTCATCAACCAAGTACGAAATTTGGCGGATACGCTCAAAGATAAAGCGCAAGAAGCAGCAACTAATACAGTAAATGGGATAGAAGGAGTAGTTGATGGAATTAAAAATACTACTGTTGAGATTACTACCTCAAGTATTAATGCAATTAATGATTTGCCTGCAACAGCACAGCAAGGTTTTCAAGCTGTACAAAATGTGGGTAAAGTATTAGAAGGCACTGCAATTGGTGTGACAACTTCGAGTGTAGCTATGGCAGGGGCATTACAAAACTTGCCTAAGACAGCTGCGGAACTAGCCCTAGAGATGCCCAAGATTGCATATAGATTGAGGTATCGTGCTGGTTTGAGAACTGGGGATTTGCCTCGCTCTGATACAGATGTCATGAAGCTTTTTGAGAAAATTCCCGGTACATCAAAGCTAGGAGCTAATGAACGGACTATTCGTGAATTCTTGAGCGATAAACATGGGAGCCATATCATTCCACGCTCTCAAGGAGGCTCAAATGGTGCTGACAACATCTTATGGGAAGTGGGTATTAATAATCTCCGTCGCGGAGCCGAAGTTATGACTGTTGGAGAGCAGTTTTATATTCGCGTTTACAATGCTGTAGATTCTATTGTCAGCAATTCTGGAACAATTGCTAAGTTGGGGATCACTGCTACAGGAGCCGCTATTCTTACCCAAGTTATAGTCACAGCGATTTCATACTCCTTGGATCTTTATCGGGGCGACATTACTGTTGAAGAGTATAAAAATTTAATTATAGAAGCTGCAAAAGCAGCAGGCATTGCGACACCAATTGTTTTTCTGATCTTAGTGGCTGTATTAGCGTTATTTCCAGAATTTACAGTTGTATTATCTGCACCAGTGGTTATTGCAGGTTTCAATGCCTTATTTGGCATGAGTATTGCGATGCCGATAGTACAATCGCTACTCCGTCATGCTCAAGCTGGTGGTTTTGGCACAGAAACTGCTGATGCAGAAAGAAATGCGCTTGGTGGATCTGCGCCTACTTGAAATCTGCGACAAATTTTAACTGGAGTGCTGGTTTTAGCTTCAAGGCTAGTTTCGTTTGTCTTGACAGCTAATCATACGTAAATAACTGAACATTGTTACAATCTCTACATTTCCGTGTCCGCAGCTTTTCGCCTTCCCCCCACCCAGCCCCATCAGCACGGAAATACACCCACTGGCTTACTGATTCTCCAACGGTACGACCCATTCACAAAATTTTGTGAACCACAGATAGGACATGGCGTTTCTTGTGGGCTAAGGTTTTTGTGATTCGGTTGGTTGTTCATGAGCTTCC
>NZ_JBSGKF010000056.1:0-4645 GCF_054786515.1 Nostoc sp. UIC 10890 | reverse complement strand
CCCCTGTTTTCAATAGCTGGAACCCAAGTAGGCTCAATATCAAGAGCAGCTCGCCTGACTTGAATATCTAAATCGCCGTCAATATCAGGCATAATTGCCTCAAAGCGAGTAAAGCCAATTTGGGCGGTTACTTCCTTAAGTCGGTGTACTAAAACAATGCTCTCTATAAGAGATAGTAATTTTGGTTTGATGTTATCTAATTTCCGCGCACGAGCATAAAAGTCGCTTTCTGGTACATCTTCTCCGACTTCAAAGGGACTAGATAGCAAAGTCTCAATTTCTACTTGCTTAATACCCTTATATTGTTTACCTTGCCCACCCTGTCTGCGCTGGATTTCTGCCCATACTGCTTCATCAGTAAATCCTTCTAAAACAGCAGCGACTTTTTGCTTCCGCCGTTCTTTTTTAACTTCATCGCTACTTTCTACATACTGAAGGAAGTCTTCATAAACTGAATTAACGGCCTTTTGCAAAGCATCATCCGAGTCTGGTAAAGAAATGACACTGAGAACCTGGGAAAAATAAGCATTGCTGGCAGAGCGAACCAAAAGCCGATTATATTCTGGTTTCCCTGTTGTCTCAGAAATACAGAGTTCTTGAGCTTTGGGGCCAAGCCAAGGGCGATGTCCTTCGCACTTTCCTAAGACCTTGCCATTGGGTACTGTTGCATCTGATAACTGACGACGAGCTTTACAAGCCTCACAGCGCACAAAAATATCAGCAAAATCGTTGCCAGATCCGCCTTCATCAAACCATAGTTGACCCCGACAGTTAGCTTGAGACTTTTCATGGACAAAACCACGCCAATCAATGTCTTTGATGTGTCCATTAACACAAGCTTGTACAAAACGCACAGGTACGACTGGCACTTTCTTTCTGTCGGCATTGAGATATTTACCAGTTACCAAACTACCCCAAGGTAGTAAAGGACGTGTCCGGTAAACTTTGGCATTGGGCGCTGCTTCATTTGGTTTAGGCCAAGTTTCTTCTACTTGAGCAACAAACCAAGTGGGGAAAGCGAAAGCTGTAATTCCAGTGCGAGATGCTTTTGGGTCTTTCTCGTCTACAGGTGGCGCATATAAGGCAATATCATTAACCCCTAAAATGTCAGCGACTCGTTCCTTTAGTCGGTCTTCGTAAATACGTTTTTTGTCACCGTGCCAGTGGTTGAGTCCGCCAATTAGTATGGAATAATCGGGTAAATCTACCATTGCCCCAGGGCCAAAAGTAGATAAAATTTGGCTCTGGCGAATTTCTCCAGATGGAGGACGCTTTTTGTTTGATTTACTCATGATTCTTCCTCCTCTACTTCAAATCCGTCAGGATTGCGAACCCACAAATTAACTGTTGGCTCAACATCACGTAAACTGCGTTGAGCTTTAAATTTTCGTTCTTCTAATGGTTTTTTTTCTAATTCTGGATCAAGTGGGTCGAATAATAGAGGCGGCGCTTCCCCAACCTCACGCTGATATTGGAGGTTAATTTTTTCACCAGCAATCCGTTCCCATAAATCTAGTAAATCCTTAACTCGACCCCTAACTTTTTGGCGGAGTGCTTCAGCATCACCTGCATTAAGTTCTTTGTCATGCATCTCGGCACGCTTGGCGATTGCATCGATGACAAAATTTAGCTCTTTACGGTGCTGAAGAATGTCAATCGCACGAAGTGGTGCTGTCATCCCAGAATGTCCCAAACGTGCTAAAGCAACAGTGATGGCAGCAATCCCTCGGTCAATGGCACGAGGAGAGAAAGGCGTAACACTGGTAGCTTCTACTGCCCTATAGAAAGTAGCGTGCCAAGCAAAGAAACGTTCGTAGTGTGAGCGATCACGCGGTCGGTGAACGTTGAGCAATGTAACAACTAATCCGGGTCGTTCTTCATCCCGTCCCACACGACTGGTAGCCTGAATGTATTCTGCGGCTGTTTTAGGTTGACCGAGAACTACCATTAAGCCCAAACGTGTAATGTCCAAACCGACAGAAATCATATTGGTCGCTAAGACTACATCAACACGTTCTTTTTGATCGAACGTTGCTTCTAAGCGGCTTTTAGTATCTGCAACTTCACTTGTGCTGACACGAGAAGTCAATTCTTCCGGTTCATCGTCAATTTTCCGATCTGCAAACAAACCTGAACTTTTACTGACTCGTTTTCGTTTGCTATAACCAATAAGCCGAGAGTTGACTTCATCTTCAACAATCCGCCGACTACCACCCAGTTCACGCAAGGAATTAAAGTACCCTAGCAATGTCATGTAGGGGTCTGCTGGATTATCAGGGTTTTTGCTCCCACCTGCTGCTAACCATTCTTTCTGTGCTGCTCCCAGCAATGCCAGATAAGTACGTAACAATACTACTTTCAGACTTCGCCCTTGAGCAGCAATTCCGACATAGGTTCGAGCATTCTTTTCTTCGGCAGGTACTGTCTTTGCAAAAAAGGAATCGCGCCGGTCTGGCCCTGGTGGCGGAAATACATCAACTTCATTTCGCCCAAATAATGCTTGAATCTGCTTAGTTGCCCGTCGCACTGTCGCGGTGGAAGCTACAATCTTCGGGCGGATTTTTTGACCATTTATCTCTCGACTGCATAAAGCATCAATTGCAGTTTCGTAAAGCCCTACCATTGTGCCTAAAGGGCCAGAAATTAAATGCAGTTCATCTTGAATAATTAAATCTGGCGGTGGCAAATCAGCATCAAGTGCTTTACCTTTACCTGGATAAACAGGGCTGTAAAAACCATCTTTGTCATAGCGTTCTACCCGTCCAAATAAAGCACCTGTTTCTCCGACCCAAGGCAAACTCGCAAATTTATCAACTGTGGCGATCATAAAACACGGCAGACGGCGATAAATCGGTTCATCTACAGCTAATACTGGTAAAGGGCGATCGCCTCTAAAACTACAACGGCGATTGGCGCAACTTATACGCAAGTCTATGGGTTGGTCAGGATTAGGCAATAGCTGAAATGAATTGCGGTTGAATTTAGTTCCGCACCAAGGACAGTTTTCTAAAGGAATAGGTGAAGGTTTGCGATCATTATTTAGGAAAGCAATAGTACGCGAACGAGCGCTGTTTTCATCATTGTCTCCCTTCTTGCCCATCCGGTTAGGTGTAGCTGCTTGCCCTACCCACAATCCAATTTCAAAAGGCCATTTTCCCAGTTTTTCTACATCTTGCTCCCGTTCCAACTCTAGGGCACAAATCATTGTCGCCGCACGTCCTAATTGGTCAAGAGTGAGGAGGCGCAATGTATAGCGCATCAGTACGCTCAGTCCAGCAGAGTCAATACCAGGATGACGTAGCCGCCGTAATACAAGTGTAAAAGCTGCTAGCCCCAAATAAGCTTCAGTTTTACCGCCGCCTGTAGGGAAGAACAGTAAATCAACCAGTTCTCGGTCTGAATGTTCGGGGTTAGCAATGCCTACCAAGTTCATTAGCAAGAAAGCTAGTTGAAACGGTCGCCAAGTTGGAGGGGCTACAGATTCGGGAGTAATGTTTTTCTTATGAGTCGCACGCTGGCGAATTGCTAAGGCGATCGCTCGATTAGCAATGCGAAAAGCATCTAATACTTGTGGGTCATCCAATGCGCTTAAACCAGCAGCAATCCGGTCTTTAGCAATTCCGGCTCGATCTAATAGGTCTTTAGCTACACCTAAACGTTTTTGCCCAGTCGGACATTTGACTCGTTGTTCATCTATCCATTCAGAATATGCACTAACCATCGGACTGAGCAGATTTCTCAATGCTTCTGCCGTCGGTGCGGCAGCTAACGCTTCCATGCCGACTTCGACATCTTTAACCTGGGTTGCAATTACCTTTTCTACGTCAGCAGTTGGTATCCAAGCGGTTCTTACTTCCTGACAGCCACCATTGGGATTTGCAACTGCGATCGCAGAGACATTATGACCAACAGCATATTCATAATCATCTCGGTATTGCAAATCAGCAACTTTCTCATCCCAGTCATCACCATCCCGCCCACGTAAATTGGGGCGTGGTACAAAGGAATCAGCTGTCTGAATTATTAAATTTGTTTGAAAAGCATAAGCAGCATCCCGCTTTTGGTCAGGGCTAGGGCGGCGATGATTAACTAAGAATACTGAAACTGAGCGTGTTCCTGCTGGTACTAATTCCTCAGAAGTTACGGAGCGAACTGAGACAACCAGTTGTAAACCATCGCTGTTTGGAACATCTAAATATATTGGGGAACTGCTTCCACTAAGGGGGATCTCTAGTTGTTTAGTCGTATTGCCTAAATTTAAACCAAGGTCTAATTGAGTCGGTCTGCCGTTTGTACGTAACGGTACGGTAAGTTCAGCCTCTCGTGGAACTCTCTGCCAATCACCAGTGAAGGTAATTTCTTTTCCTTCGCTATCTGGTTTGGTTAGTGGTTGGTAATCGCCCCACCCGACAGTGACATGAAGTTGGTTAACGGTTTGGGGTAAAAGCACACTTAATCCCATTGAAGAAGGGAAATAAGCTTTACGAGCAAAGGCTTTCTCTGGAATCTTTTCGTCTTCGCCAGAGCCAACACGACCAACTTCGTCCATTTCTTCATCGCCAGAGTTATCCACAACTGGTACGCCGTAGGGTACAAGGAATCCCGTGAGATACCACTTGGAAGGAGCTTGATCTAAAGTTTCTTC
>NZ_JBSGKF010000055.1:0-4660 GCF_054786515.1 Nostoc sp. UIC 10890 | reverse complement strand
AGAAAAAAAAGTGCTTTACCACCACCTTTAGTTAACCTAAAACACCTCCTAGCAAAGGGATTAGCTGCGACTGCATCTTTATTTTCACCTGTTATAGTTGCATATCGGTGGGTTGATAAAGCTAGTAACATTCTCAATAATAAAATAGGTCTTGATGCTGCTGGAGTTAAACAAAGTTATCAAGAAGTATTAACAGAAATATCCTCTCAATTGCAGAAAGCTGGTACACTCAATACCGCAATTGATAACTTTATAAAAACCACCCATAACTACTGGTCTGGACTTTTACATTGTTACGAAATTGAAGATTTTCCCCGAACTAATAATGACTTAGAACGGACTAACCAGTATGCAAGATGGACTGCTGTTGTTGATTTTCCACAACCACCCTTTCTGTTGAAAATACCAATCAACATTGATTCTGCCTAATATTTTTCATTGGATTAAAAATCAACCAAATTCGCAGCAATATTATTGGCATCGCTTGATAGATGCTTGGAAGTATGGTTCTGGTGCTGATTACTTTGATGAATTTCAGCGATAGTAGGCTATGTGTAACAAAGTAAAACCCAACAATCATATTAGTTTACGCTCTTTCGGGTGGAGATGACTAATTCTGTCTTTTGATAAATGATGTATCTGCAAAAAGGAATAGCAAAGATTTCTCAGACTTGAGTAATCTAGGGCTAGGGCGTATTTCAAACTATAACCACAACCGAATGAAAGTGATTGTAATCACTGAGACTACAAGCCCAATAGCTACAGAGACTGGGTTTGCAGCCAGAAATCGGTTAAGTCCATTTTTTCGAGTCCCAGAGGAATGAAAAATGAGTTTAGAAACTTACCAGAAGGAAGTAGAACACCTGGGAGAATCGCAGGGTGTTAAAGACCACGACCATGATATGGTTCACGATCTGAGTCGAAGACTGGATGCCCTATGGCGTTACGATCAATATATTGTTAATGCTGAGGGGTTTGATTCAGTACAAGCCTTTTGGAGCAAGGTTAAGGAACAAGAGAAACAAAACATAGTGGAGTTAAAGAAACTTCTCTCAGAACATATTAGGCTTGGTGATTTCTAAAGATGTTTTGGAGAAGCCTCAGTCAAGCTTTTTCAAAAGGTCGAAGGCAAAAACGAATCTACTCAAAAAAGGCGATCGCGTCGTTGTAAACTAACTACAATTATCAGGTAAATAGACCTCAGTCATCGGGGCGAACGGCTGTTCGCCCTTAAAAACAGTATTGCAGGAGTGGTTAGGAATAAAACTGTCGAAATTTTTGGACAAGATTCAAAAATTTTAATTAACACTCAAAATATTTAAGCTCGCCGGAGAAAAAATGGAAACTACAGTAAAGGATGGAGTCTTCATTCACATTAGTCGAGGAGCAGAAGATCCCCACAGGGTATTGATGGCATTGACCCTAGCTGAGAAAATGGCCGAGGATAAAGATGTCCTAGTATTCTTTGATATCCAAAGTGTAGAAGTTCCTCTTAAGAAAGGGAAAACGATTGAATTTAGGGAGTTTGAATCAGCACAAACCCTCTTACCCAAACTGATTAAAAAAGGTGTATCGATATGCGTTTGTCCCATGTGTTTAAAAGCCGCTAACCACCAACCAGAAGATTTGATTGAGGGTGTACAACTAGCTGAAAAAGAAGCTTTCTTTAATTTCACTCAAGGACGCATTTTGTCTTTAGACTATTAATTAAAGTGCCTGTTTGATTCATCTCAAAAAGATAAAAAATGATGTAACTTTCATCGATAAAATTATTTTACGCAAGCGTATCGTGATTGAGTTGGTGAGGCAGTGCGGTCATGGATAATCATGACCGCACTGCCATTAGCGACGCTTTTGAGCGTCACCCTAAAAGTTAATAAATACTAGAAAAACCTATGTCAAATTAAATATTATCATCATTGTAGGGCGTTCAACTGCACCAATAATTAAAGGTATTGATTGGATTTTTGGTGTGACTAAAAATTTGAGCAACTTGTTAGCAAATCATATATTTTGCATACCGCTAAAAACCAGCTTTGATATCTGCTATTGCGTTCTGTGTCATCGCTGCAATTATTCGCTCTGTTGTTTTAGGTAAGTGATAATATTTACCTCCTGCCCGTTGTGCTATCTCCTTGGGCAACCCACTAGAAATAAACTTATTTCCTGTATCAATTACCAATATCTGTATTCCTAATGTCCGAATTTTGACAGCAATATCTAGCACTTCCCCTTTAATATCTGGTTTCTCTTCGTCCAAAAACGGTTGACCAAGGGAGCGCGACAGGGGAATATTCGCCCCACCATCGGTAATCAGTACAATGACAACTTGACCAATATCTTTGGATTGCATGGCATTTAAACCGACTCGCACTGCCTGAGCCAGACCGTGAGCCAGGGGTGTACCTCCACCACAGGGTAGGCGGTCTAGACGTTTATGAGATGTGGTAATTGAGCGCGTAGGAGGCAATAACACCTCTGCACGCTCACCCCGGACGGGAATTAAGGCAATTTGGTCGCGGCTGCGGTATGCTTGCGCTAGTAATTGTAAAGCTGCACCTTTGGCTGATTGCATTCGATTCAAGGCCATTGAGCCAGAAGCATCAACGACAAAAATAACCAATGCTCCGGCTTTGCGGGCTAATCGCTTCACCCGGATATCGTCATCTTCAATAATCACCCGACGACCTGGCTGACGTTGGTGACGTATCTTTTGGTGGGGAGCAGCAGCTCGCAAGGTGGCATCTATAGCAATCCGTTGAATTTTTCCTTTGGGAAACATCGGCTTGACATAGCGTCCTCGGTCTTGGGAAAAAATCAGCCCACGTCCCCCTGCTTTACCCCGTCTGCCGTGGGCGATTTTAGCAAAGTAAAGTACCGCCGGGTCAAGGATAACTCCTTCTGGGGTAAAGACAAATTCTTCAGGGATACTCCGTGTTTCCTGTTCGGTTTCCTCTTGAGTTTCGGTGTCTGTTTGCTCCGGTTGTTCTGGTTGCGGTTGGGGTGGTGCTGGCGGTGGTGGCTGTTCTCTTGTCACCTCAATTACTGTTGCTCTTGGTACAATCACTAACTCCACTGCATGGCGCAAATCTTCAGCATTCACTTCTAACCGCCCATTCAAAGCCGCGCTAGCTTTCGCAACTCGCATTGCAAACAATTCGGCGCGATGTCCCTGCACCTGACCGCGAATAGCTTCGTTGACTAAATAGGCAATTTGTTCGCGTTTAATTTGCACATCTTTTAGTAATGCTCGCGCTAGAATAATTTGGGTTTTTAGGTCTATGATGTCTTCGGCATATTGCTGGAGAAATTTTGGCGGAGATTCTGCGTAACTGACAACTTGCTCCACAGCTTTGACACGTTCATCTATACTTAACACCTCATCAGCAGAAAGCGCGATCGCAATTCTATCTAATAAATGTTCTCGCAGTTTACCTTCTTCTGGGTTATAGGTGGCAATAAATAACGGTTTGCAGGGATGTTGAAAACTAATGCCCTCCCGCTCAATTTGGTTACGCCCCTCAGCTAAAATAGCCAAGAGCGGATTAGCAATATGTTCCTCCAGCAAATTAATCTCATCCACATACAAAATTCCCCGGTGTGCCTGTGCTAGCAATCCTGGTTGAAATACCGTCTCTCCCTGCTTGATTGACTGACTCACATCCACCGACCCCAACAATCTATCTTCAGTCACACCCAGGGGAACTTGCACAAAAGGAACGGGAATTACTTCTGTTGGCAGTAGGGAGAAATTAGTTTGTCCATCCTTCTGCTTCCTGCTTCTTCTAACTGTTTCATCATCCCACTCATCTGGTTTATCGGGGTCACAGTTGCAGCAAGAACCCTGGACTACTTCGATAGGGGGAAGCAACGCATGGAGAGCGCGAGCCATAACTGATTTAGCTGTACCACGACGACCGGAAATAACCACCCCTCCCAAATCAGGGTCTACTGCTACGATTAATAACGCTAATTTAATCGCCTGATGACCAACTATAGCTATCAAGGGAAAGGTGGGAATTACAGATGAGTAACTCGATAAATTCATGGGGTGATAGCATTGAATATTTGCTGTAAATTGGCAATTTTAGATGGTATTCTTGTTTGATCAGACATAAACATTTATCTGTTCTGGATGATTGAACCAGCTATTTTCTACAGCTAATATTGCTAGGTTAGTCCAAATCAAAACATTTTTGTGTTGTCTATTTTGATAGCTATACTTTAGCTCTCACAGGAACAGATAAAACTCACTCTTTAGACAGCACTTTATTATTTGAGTTTAATTATCTCGCTTCTTCTTAGCGTGGAAGTAACAAAGATGTAACTGTGGAATTACTTAGAATGGTTATAAAATCACAAGCGTTTATCAATTTTTGATTGGCAATGGACGCATCAACGCATTGCGCCTCATTAGTTCACTCGCTGACATCCCCGTATCAAGTGATTTTATTCGCAGTAAGTCCAGTTCGATGTCGCTTAAGCGAACTAGGAAAATATGCTTTTGGACTAGAGCTTTTGACTGCTTGCGATTCGCCATAACTTAGGGGGAATGAGGACATCACGCGAGGGGGGTTTTTAGGGGGGTGAAACCCCACTAAACCAGCTTTGCCGTCCGAGCGGAGCGAGGTAAAGCGTAAGCTTTAAGGCATGGCTGGCT
>NZ_JBSGKF010000054.1:0-4856 GCF_054786515.1 Nostoc sp. UIC 10890 | reverse complement strand
ACAACATCGTTGGAGGTAGAAAAGTACTCAGACGATTGAAGCCTGCGATAATCCTTACTGCTCGCCACAAGGCGCAACGTATGTTGACAACCTTGTAAGATAGTCCGAATCTCTGAAGTAGTTAGCTTAATTTCCATTGGTGTCCTTTAACCTTGAAAAACTGAGTCAATTTCGCCGTTATCAATAGCATTCTTTGCGTGGCGAACAGCTTGTGTGTGATTATCAAATGTTTGAGTCGTAGGAGTAGCCCAGGTTGTTTTTATAAATCCTGTTTTTCCCACATGAACATCTACACCACCATCATTTAATTCGGTAGTCTCAATTTTGTAGCCGCCATGCTTGGTTTTATACTCTTTCATTGCTGTTAACTAACCTAAAATTTGTCCCGTTGAATACTAAAGCTTGCTCCTATCAAAGAACTGCCCAAAAATACAGAACAGCTAACCAACATTGCACCCAGGCAAATATTTTTCTGCTGCTCCCAACCAGAGATGATTATATTGGGATTAGTATTGGACTCGATTACTTCTACCCCCCAACAAGCCATTGCTCCAACTCCAGAGAATCCAGTAATTAGCAGAGAGACAATTGCAGTTGTTTCTATCATGCGCTCAATGAAAATTCTGGGGGTGAATCTTTTTCGAGTCCGACGAAGAACTAATTTATTACGAGTGTTTGAAGGCAAAGATGATTGATGGGTTACTTTTTGGGTTTTCACTTTACATCCTCTAACTGAACATAGAAACCTGCACCTGTATTCGTAATCTTTACTTTTCTTTGATTAACCAAGCTTTGAATCACTCCCAGGCTAAATTTGATACCGCACAATCGTGCGCTACCTCCACAGCGTCGGAGATACTGAAGACACAGTGAGGACTGATCAGTAGGGATGGGGTAAGTGGATTTTCTCGGCATAATCTTGACTATGACTCTATGATTTGTAAATGATGTGGATTGAAAAAAATTCCTTGACCAGGCGGCATATCTGGGAAATGAACACTTTTAGCGATCGCACACTGATGATTAAATGCAATCGCGCTTTCAGTTTTAATCTTTGACCTTATGCTGTTGAATCAAAGCCAGCACAATGTTTGGAGTTAAAGGACTCCAACGTGGTTGGCTAAAACGTTGACCATCCCAATTAAATTGCACTAAAGAAAAATCTTCTGGTTCTTCGTTTTTACTTATTTTATTGCGGGGATAATGCTCGATAAATAGAAAATTATCCCCCAAACAGCGACGAGCCGATAACACAGTATTCTGGTATTTTCGCCAAATCAATGTAGCTAGACCCTCCGCAGAATTAGTAATGCTTGTCCCCGTGTCTTGTTCATCTAAATCCGAACATAAGACAATGCTCGGCATGGAATATGCTTGATAAATCCGCAGTTGACATTTACTATCCCAGTACTTTGGATTACTTTGCTGTAGTTCATGTCCTGCACCTTTCCAAATGAAAATAGTGTCAAGCACTAAACTAGATGAATCAAGCTTAATATTGGTGGTTTGAGTAGTCATATTTTTCCCGATCTGACATCGCAATAAGTTGTACACTCACATCGCAGCTGATTATCAAGGGAAAGCCAATTGATAATTTCTTCAGCCCTGGCTCTTTTGATGTAAAGTTCTTGCAGAACTCTATCTCGAAGAGTTTCTAATCTGGCTGCTTCTAGGTAATTCTTCTGCAAAAGCAAAAGCTTGTGTTGATCATGAAGTGGATCTACTTCTGTTGTTACCTCAGAATCAAATCGATCCATAACAAATGCGCGAAGATAATCATATTCGGTCAAGAATTATTCTCCCTCTTGTATTGGATGAATTTTATTAATAATTCGAGTTCTCACCGATACCGTATTGCCATCTGAGAAAACTTACGGGAGTACAGACTTCTGACCAATCACAAGATCCTATTGGTGCATTCCAATCCTGGCGGTATTCCTCTCCAAAGCACCCCATTCCCCAATGCCAACCATCATATTCCGGCTGTGACTCCAATCCAAACCAGAGAGCAACATTTACTTTAATTAGATAGAAGAACTTAATAATCCATCCGCCATCGTAATCAGAAATAAAATCATAATACTCTCCTAGAAAACGTTCATTTGTTAATGCAATTAAATCCATTCTTTCCCAAAGGCTCATTTTTTATTTACCCCCTAGTTTGAAGTATGATTTCTCTTCTCAATTCAGTTCAGGCATTTGTGCAAGTGCCCCTTCCATCCACACTTGAATCGCTTCTATCTCAGAGACACCTCTTAATACAGCATCGATTACGTGTTTTTGATAAGAGTTAGCAGCATAATCAGGATTCCCAAACTTATTACCAGCCCAAGCCAAACACATAGTTTTCACTAGTTCGTCAATCTGAACAGAATCAAGCTCACTGGGACTACTAACATTCTGAAAGTGCAGCCACTCTTTGACTAAATCGAGTGGATAATTTAAAAGTGTG
The DNA here is from genome assembly GCF_054786515.1 of Nostoc sp. UIC 10890. Taxonomy (NCBI): domain Bacteria; kingdom Bacillati; phylum Cyanobacteriota; class Cyanophyceae; order Nostocales; family Nostocaceae; genus Nostoc; species Nostoc sp. UIC 10890. The sequence continues at coordinate 2,404 of NZ_JBSGKF010000054.1, read as the reverse complement.
CGAACTTCTTTGACTCGCAAATCTTTTGGGCTGATTGATGGTGGAGTTACAGCTTGTTTTGGTTGCTGGACTCTATACTGTTGATTGTCTTTGCGGGGTCTAATGTTATTCTGAGGCTGTTCAGGCTTTTGAGGAGTAGTCGCGCCTTCAGCATCATTATCTTCATCTGCCGTCACCGATAAAATTGCACAAACCGCATATCGTCGTGCATAAGTTAATGCTGCGCCAAACTTCTGAGAATCACTAATTTCAGGTAAAGGATAAGTACTGGCAATGCTTTCACCTGATTCATGATAAAGATGAGTCCGCAGTACAGTTTTACTTTCACACAGTTCAGTAGTTTGAATGATGACTAATCCGTATTTACCCAATGCGGAAGTGACAGCAGCTAGTACAGCATCTAGTGTTGCATATTTGCGCTTGTAGTGAGGATTAGTCCCGTCTTTTTGAATGGGGTTAAACTCTGCCTTTGCTTTGATTAAAGCTTTGATTAATTCTTGCATTAGTCAATTCCAAACTTTTACCAATCGCTTTCATTGATATCGCCAGACACTTTTTTGCTAGACTTAGCCTTATTAATTTGGAACTCTGAGGCTTTCAGCACAGGCATTGCCGCTTGTTTTACTGAAGCTTTGGCTTGCAGATAGAGAAATTGTGTCACTCCATCCGCGTCTTCCCCATCCTCGACTTGCGCCCATAGAGAACAGCCCAGTTCTAATGATTCATAGTCGCCTAGATTAAATTTTCTAGAGTAGCTAACAGATACAGTTGTGAATTTCATTTTTTGGGATTTACTAAATTTTGGTTGTCAATTTTCTTCGTTACTATCAATCATTTCAATACTAAGTCTTTGACACAAATCGCTAGCTTTTACACCAATGACTCCTGGTTCAATTTCGGTAGACAATTCTTCTATAATTGAATGAAAACCAGGATCTTGATCATTGATTTCAACCTCAATTAAACCTGCTTTATTTGATACAACAGTTGCCCAACTTGGTAAAGATTGAGGAATACTTGTTGCATAAAGTTTCATGGTTTTAACTCCTGATTAAACTTGATTTCAACAATTTCTTCCACACAACCCATTGCCTCGCTCAAATAGTGCAGGACATCACCCAAATGAGTTGCTGCCTCTGGATCAATCTTTTTATCAGCAATCAACAAAAGCCAGTTTTCGTTTTGGGCAATTGCCTGAATTTTCAGGTAGCACGAGTTGAATTCTCGTAGGATTTCTATCGGTTCCATTGGTATATTATGAAGTGAGTAAAACAGTCTTATTGAGGAAGTGGGCAGCAACGCCCACCCCTTTCTTTACGCTGCAACCAAATGTTTCGCTTGTGGAACTTACTTCCTTAGCCGTTCCCATTCCTCACTTGTGAGCGCATCAAATTCTTTATCAAGCAACTCTTCTTCCGTGGGTGATTGCTCTGTAGCCGTTGTTGATACCCTTGCCACCTTCATGAAGTTGTCTAACCCAACTGCTGCATCAACCGGCTTGGCGTATCGAATCTTATCTACAGCATTCGACCAGTGCGTAATATGCTGAAATATCACCCCAATCATGGAATCATCTGCGTAGACTCGATAAGTTCTGGGGCAAGCTCCATTCACGTACACGAGTTTGTAACCAGGGATTTCGATAATCTCTGCATTCGGGTCTGTTGGAGGTAACAGAATTTTGTCAAGAGACTCTTCTAACTCCGTCTGTTGACAAGAAAATGTGGTAATCATATTCTGTGTCATGATTTGGATTGTCTAAATTTCGTTGTAGCGGCGATTACATAACTCTAGGGGAAGCGATCGCTTTTCTCACTTGTAGTACTAAGGATTTCTTTCACCTCTGCATTCGCATCTGCTGGAGGTAGCACAAAATTATCTTGGCAGTCATAGAAACCCGGATCTGAAAGTGTGATGTTACTTGCTGGGCTATGTGTAATGATTATTTGTAATTGCATATAGGTGGCGATTGCAGTTGCTTGGTGTGCAATCGCCTTTCTCACTTCCAGAACTAAGCCGCCACTGCTGCTCGGACTCCCAACGACGCAATCACTTGTTCTGCATTCGGAGCCACGCGATTGAGTCCGTACTGTCTGGGTCTGGCGTACCAGCCTTGTTGATTGCACCCGACGAAGCCGACAAAGCGCCCGTCTTGGTAGAGTTTGGTGCTAAACGAGAGCCAATCTATCTCCCCGTGGTACAGACCGAAAGCAGTGCAGGCTTCCTCTAATTCATCGCTTAAACGTTCGTTACGTTCCCTTGGTGTCTCTGGCAGAGTCGCTTTGACCTCTGCAACTCTTGTAGCGAACCAGTCTCGGTCAAAGGGTAGCCGTCCGCCACCGACTAACTGCACCCATACTGTGATTCCGCCTTCTATCCAGATGGTACGGACGGATTCGGGTTG
>NZ_JBSGKF010000053.1:0-5139 GCF_054786515.1 Nostoc sp. UIC 10890 | reverse complement strand
GAAATTTGTGAGATTGATTTAATTCTCATTGCACGACACTGCGTTTATGTGGTAGATATTAAAAATTGGCATGGCAACATCGAAATTTATGACCCTAATTGGTATCCAGATAATTACCAACCCTTCTTATCGCCTTTAAAAAAATTAAGAAAACATGCAAAAGTCCTGAGTACGATGATTTGTGATGCTAATCGCGTTAAAGAGAGTGAGTTACGGAAAGTTCACATCCAAGCGGCGGTGTTAATGACAAATATTGATATCAAAATTATTGATCGTTGTGATAAAGATGGTGAACACATAACATATTTAGATGAACGTTGCTTAAAATACTTTAAAAGTAAAGCTTATATTCCTGACTACCGCTATCAAGATATTAAACATTATGTTACAACCGTTGAAAGAGCAATCAAAGGAAAATCTAGACCGAAAACAGCACCACAAAGATATCGTGATTGGCAAGTAGAAGATAAACTTAGTAGCAATGAGCGATATACAGAATATCGTGCTAAACATTTAATGATGGGTATGAGTAGCTGGACAGCAAGATTACGTGTTTATCAAGTCGATCCACTGCTAGAAACTAGCAAGCGTCAAGAACAATATAAACTTATTAGTACAGCATTTCGCGCAGTTCGACAATTACCATCCCATCCAAATATTCTCAGCGTACAAGACTTTTTTGAAAGTCGAGAACATGATTGTTTAGTAATGGTAAATGAAGATGTACCAGGACAAGTTTTGCACCAACATATCAAAAAGCAAAGCCTCAATTGGGAACAAAAATTAGCTGTAATGCGAGATGTTTTATCGGGGTTAGAACACGCACATAAACATGGTGTGATTCATCGTAATATTACACCCGATAGCATCTTAATTACTACTATCGGTCAAGCTCGTTTAGTAAATTTCGATTATGCGCGTATTTGTGATCGCACCAGCACGATCGCAGATGATATTATCGATGACTTGGAAAAATATGCTGCTTACCAAGCTATCGAATGTCAAAACGATCCTTCTCAAGCCAGCGTTGTTTCTGATTTGTTCTCCGTTGGCTTAGTATTTTATGAACTGTTGACGGGAGTTCCAGCTTTTGTAGATGCTAATCAAATTTATGAATGCAACGCTAATTTTCCCATTCAGCCATCGCAACACAATCCTGAACTGTTATCGGATTGGGATAAATGGTTGCAAAAATTATCTGCTTTTGCTCCCAACGATCGCTATCCTCATGCTGATGCAGCATTACAGGATTTAATTCCACTTGCAACTCTACCAAATCTAGATATCACTAATTTGCCTGCCGATACAATTATTGATGAGCAATATCGGATAATTCAGCGATTGGGGCGACCTGGTAGTTTTGCTGTAGCTTATCATGTTTTTGATATCCTTCGCAAAACAGATTTGGTACTCAAATTAGTTACTCGTGATCGCCGTTCTGTCTATGAACGACTGCAACAAGAGTATACTGCTTTATTAAAGGTTCCTAAGCATCCTCATATTGTGGAAGTTATATTTGCCAGTCGGTTAAAAGATGATACTCCTTTTATTGTTTTTGAGTACATCGCTGGACAAGATATTGAATCTCTAATTGCAAACCAAACTCTTTCTCTGGAAAAAGCAGTTGAAATTACTAAACAGACTGCTGCTGGTTTATCACACTTGCACCAATACAAAGTTTGTCACCAAGATATCAAACCTTCTAACCTACTTTTAACTGTCCAAGGTGTGCGAATTCTTGATTTTAATGTTGCCGTATCAGACAGCGATGAAATGGCTATTAGTGCTGGAACTCGTCGCTACATTCCCCCGGACTGCAAATTAACAATAGATTTGAGTTTAGCCGAAAAAATCGACAGAGATGTGTATGCTTTAGGTATAGTTTTTTATGAATGTGTCACAGGTCGCTACCCATTTGATGAACCACAACCGCCAAAACGGAAATTACCCCGCAATCCCAGCGAATTAAAGGGATGCGAGAATTTAAGCGATGAATTAATGCAAGTAATGATGCGAGCGATCGCACCTCAACGCACAGAAAGATTTACTGATGCAGCCGAATTTTTACAGGCAATTAATAACCTTTCTTGCCTGAGAAAATCTGAACCAAGAAGTTTGTCTTCAGAAATTAAATCAGTACAAATATTTTCTAAATCCAGGTATAAAGGCAAGCAAACACAACAAATAACTACCAACACAACCCTAACAACTTTTAACTTATTTACTCTGCCAAAATTGGCAAGTCAAAGTCAAATTGACCCAGATAAACCAATAGTTCTAGACCCTACAGGAAAATACGAAATTCCACTGGGTTACATTGGTATTACCACAGAAGTTGAGTGGATGGAATCTTTTGGTATTACTAATTCTCCCTACTGGGTAAGAGGTAAAAGATTATGTGATTGGGCGCAAGAATGGCTAAAAGCTTGGAACAAATTAGATGCGATCGCCGAAATTAAACAAGATCCACGCCTGCGCTTACAAGAAACTTTTGGTTCCCTACCTTTACCCAGCGAGTGGACAGAAAACCAGCAGCTAGCCGTAGCCACTAAACTTGACTTTTATCCGCAAGATAATCCAATTGCACATTTATTAGCAGATATTACCGAAACTGACAAGCAAATATGGTTAGGCGAACCTTCCATAGAGAATTTAGCTGCTTGGCTGGCGATTCAAGTACCGCCAGAGTACAGACCTTTAGAACGAGTATGGCAAAACCAATTTCTAGAGCATAACTTAGGAATATACTACCAAACATCAGATAAGCTCAAACTTTTACGCCGTTGGCTAGGAATCGCAGAACCAGCTATTACAGAACTACCTAAATATCCCTTAGCAATTCCCAATTGTCTAACACAAGAGTTTGATCGCTACTGGGAACAACAACTATACCGTTCAGATGGACAAATATTAGAAAATCTCATTCTCAGCGAACAAGTTGGTTGTGAGAGGATTGCAACTGTTGCCTATAATGTCCTTGAGAATCGACCTAACTTGCTGAATAAAGTTCGAGAAAAGAAAATTGCTGCCTATCTCAGTCATCAGCAGCGAGAAACACTTAGCAATAAACAGCCTCCACCTATTCCCGAACCCCTTGATATTCAAGCTACTCCACAAGAAGCCTTGAGGTGGGTTACGGAAAGTTATTTACCTTTTCGTCGTTGGGAAATAGCGATCCATCAGCCCATCTCTGCACAAAATATAAGCGATCACTTGGCTGATAGTTTTGTAGCATGGATATTACATCACTATCCCCAAATGAAGGAAAATGATGTTAAGAATTCACAATTGAATTACAGCGTTGCATCCATAGTGCAAAATCTTTGTCAAACTTCCCCGGTGCTTTGGGTTGTAATTGATGGCTTAGGGTGGTTAGATCATCTAGAACTGTTATCCTTCCTCACACAAAACCAGCAACTCGCCATAGAAACTTATATCCAACCGCGCTTCAGCATCTTACCTACAACGACTGCATACGCCAAATGGAGTCTTTACACGCAACTTTTACCTAACGATTCTGCTTGGGTTAAAAATGCCGAAAAAGCCTTGCCAAAAATGGAAATAGGAAAGCGTTATACAGACTCTGATAAAGCCAAACTCCGTCAAGATTTAAAAAAAGGCAAACACAAGCTTTATTGTTGGGATACGCAACAATTTGATGAATTACACCAAACTGAACGAGATTGGCAACACTGGTATAAAGTTAAACGCCCCCACACCTTGGAAGGAATCGCCAGAGAAATCCAATCTTTCGTTGCCGAATATTCTTATCCAGAACAACTACAAGTTATCGTTACTAGTGATCGCGGACAAATTTTAGGTGTCTGTGAACAAATTACCTACCCTGACAACATAGAAGCCCAAGGAAGAATAGTTATAGAAAAAATCGACGATCCTCGGTTCGTAGTTTTAGAAAGCGATCGCTACGGACTTCCTCACGATATCAGTATTGTTAAAGGTGCTGCTACTTTAAGTTCTTTTAGCTACTCTCAAAATCGAAAAACTTTCGGTTCCCACGGTGGGCTATTTCCCGAAGAAGTTGTCATTGGCGTATCTATATTGCGAAAATCTGTACAACGCCGTCCAGTGCTAGTATATTGCCGTGGCGAAGGAGAAGTAGGAAAAATCGGCAAGTTAGAAATTACTATTGATAATCCTAACTCCGTACCCTTAATGGATGTATGCATACGCATTCATGAATTATCGAATCTCAATTATGGAATACCCTTAGAAACAATCATCCCAACAAATGATAAATTAACCTTGACGATAAATATTCCAAAAGTACCAGAGTTACCACCTGGTTATGAAGGCGATATCCTCAGCTTAAGCGGCGAATTAAATTTTCGATTTCCTAGCTGTGAAATCATGAGTACAAGTCTTGCTGCTGACTCGACATTCAGAGTTGAACAAATATTTATTAGTGGTATTGCAGGATTTAATATAGATGAATTCTAACGAACTATTAGCTTATAATCAGGATTTAATTATTGAGGTTTTTGGCAATCTGAGCATTGATAAAAATAGATTACCATCAAGTGGATTAAGTTCCGCTGGAATACCTAGTTTTGTTGCCGAATGGCTGCTTGATAAAGTTGTCCCGGGAACTGGAAAACTTACTACCCCAGAATTAGAAAAAATCAATAACTTTGTCAAAAAAGCCTTTCCCCGCAAAGATGACTACAACGAAATCATGTTTGAGTTATCCCAAGGAAAAGCTAAAAAAATTATTGCCCTAATGCGCGTCCGGATTAAAGTAAATAACGAAGGTAAATTAATTCCTGACCCATTAGCACAAATCAAAGTCTTAAATTTAGATGAATGTAGAATTTCTCCCACAATTGTAGAACGCCATACAATGCTTCTTCGCCAAGGGGTTTGGGGGAAAATTGATCTAGTTATGCTTCCTGACGGCACTGTAGAAGTAATGGATTTTGAACCTTTCCAATGTTCGCAAATTAATTTACAAAGTTATGCCAAGCTTCGAGAAAACTTTAATACACAACAATGGAAAAATTTACTATTTTGCTCAATGGGATTTAACCCCGAACACCCAAGCTACAGTGAAGATGCAAAAACCTGGGTATTATCTAGATTATTACCTTTAGTAGAATCTAATTACCATATTATGGAATTAGC
>NZ_JBSGKF010000052.1:0-5269 GCF_054786515.1 Nostoc sp. UIC 10890 | reverse complement strand
AACTCCCCGCAGATTCAAATTATGATGACTATGTTTGTGCAATGGTTGGATAGTTAAGCCGTTAATTACTATGCTCAAGGTAGCTACAGCCAGCATGGGTAAGCCTGATACAGGTTGAGGATTTTGAAGACGTTCCACAGCTTCTAAAGCAATGAAACCAGCTAAAGTTACTAAACTCACCCCATTTAGTAATCCTACCCAAGCTTCTATTTGCTGGTACTTAAAATTCGTTTCACCCGAAGATTGACGCTCTGTTAACCAGACTACTAACACTGTCAATCCCAAAGTCACTACATCAGAAAATAGGTGTCCCGAACCTGCTAAAAGTGACAAACTACTATCCCAAAGTCCAACTCCTAATTCTATTAGGAATAGGCTACTTCGCAGCCCTAAAATAACCCAAAGTAACTCTAAGTTTTGTGTACTCTCTACAGCTTTAGTGTAGGGATAGTGGTAATGTCCCAATTTTTGGTTAGTGAAATTCATAATTATTTTTTTTTGCATTCAACGCCTCTAATGCGAAAGTTGAGGAAATTTGAAGAAATGGAACATATTTTAAAAGTAAAAAATGGGATATCTAAGACAATTTAAAGCTACTAAAAGTTTTACTGTCTGTGCATATTGGGTATGTCACCTAATCTGACTCAGCAATAGATATACAGCAGTTTGCAAGTAGGTGAAGTATAAATGCAGGACTCAAAATCAAATATACAAACTTTCTGCCTCCTGCCTCACAACCTGTAAATTTGTACTTCATGCACACGAAAACTGCTGTATCTTTAATTATGGCGTTCGCGTAGCGGCTGCTTTGCAGCATCGCCCGCTAATATTAATCCTTGACAGCCTTGGTTCTAAATAGCCGCATTCCATTTGCAGTAACTAATAAGGAAGTCCCTGTATCTGCTAAAACAGCTACAGCTAACCCAACAAACCCAAAGGTTCCTAATAGCAGAAATAAACCTTTTGTTACTAAAGAAAAGACAACATTCTGTTTAATTACAGATACAGTGCGACGGCTTAGTTCTACTGCATAAGCAAGTCGTCTCAGGTCACTTCCTACGATCACGACATCTGCTGTCTCCAGAGCAATATCTATTCCACCAACTGCAAAACTAATATCCGCAGCAGCAAGCGCAGGAGCATCGTTAATACCATCTCCAACCATACCTACTACTCCTGTTTGACGCAGAAGTTGAATTTCTTCAAGTTTATCTTTTGGTAGCAGTTCTGCCCGGTACTCTGTAATTCCAACTTGCTGGGCAATCTGTTTAGCAACGGCAGTACGATCGCCCGTTAGCATTACTAATCGCTTTAATCCAACCCGCTTCAACTGTCGCAGGGCTTCCGTCGCTTCCAAGCGAATACCATCAGAAAGTGCGATCGCTCCTAATAACCCTTCATTTGTTCCTACCAGCACCGGAATTTGACCGAGTTGTTCAATAGAAGCTAACAAATATTCAGCTTCACCAGATAAGCGAATACCTTGGTCTAAAAACAACCGTTGATTGCCTATGAAGTATAACTGCTCCTTAAAGTTCGCCTGAATCCCTTTCCCAGGTAGTGCAGTAAAGTTAATAGGTGTTTCTAACTCCATCCCTTGATCGTGAGCCTTGGCTACAATTGCCTTGGAGAGGGGATGCTCAGACTGTTGCTCAACTGAAGCTGCAATCAGTAATACCATGTTTGCGCTTACCTTGCCAAGGTCATAAACCTTCTGTACAACGGGTAGTCCTTGCGTAATCGTACCAGTTTTATCAAAAGCAAAAGTAGTCAAACGTCCAGCCGTTTCCAGCGCATTACCCCCTTTGAACAAAACGCCCTTACGAGTTGCTGCACCAATGGCGCTAACAATCGAGACAGGAGTAGAAATTACTAAAGCACAGGGGCAGGCTATTACTAACATCACCAATGCCCGGTAAAGCCAGACGTTGAACGATTGAGCAAATGCCAACGGTGGTATTAAAGCAATGGCGATCGCTGCTAAAATGACTATCGGTGTGTAAACCTCTGCAAACTTATCCACCCACTGCTGCGAGGGTGCGCGGCTTTCTTGAGCTTGTTCCACAAGATTAATAATTTTGGCAACAGTTGTATCGCTAGCAGTGTGAGTAACTTTGACTTCTAAAAAGCCTGTCTGATTCAGTGTCCCAGCAAAGACATTATCACCTGGAGCTTTATCTTCTGGAATTGATTCTCCTGTAATTGGAGACTGATCGATGGCGCTTGCGCCAGAAACAACTACACCATCCAACGCCACACGCCCTCCTGGTCGAATTGTCAAAGTTTCACCTAGCTGAATACTTTCGACGGAAACTGTCACCTCCTGACCATTCCGCTTGACGGTAGCAGTGGGCGGAGTCAAATCCATCAGGGAGCGAATGGCATTGCGAGTGCGACCAAAGGTGAAAACTTGCAGTGTTGTACCAAAAGTGAACAAAAAGACGACTAGCGCCCCTTCAAACCAGTCCCCTAAAATTACAGCCCCAATCACCGAAATCGTCATCAGCAGATTCATATCGGCGCGGCGCAAGCGCAATTCAAATAAACCAGCCCGTGCGATCGGATAGCCAGTAATTACTATGCCGATGCCATAGAAAGCCCGTGCTACCCAAATAGGTAGCGCTAGATTTTGAGAAATTAAGCCCAAAACTAAGCCTATACCTGCAAGTATGACACTCTGCCCCCGGCGATTTTCAATCCAGAATCTCCAGCTTGCCAGGTCTGACTTTTGTTTTGGCTTGTTTATTGGCTTTTCGTGTTGGTGTTCGTACTCACGATCGCTTACGGCGGGCGTTTCGCCATCGCAAGAATCAGTATGATGATGGGAACTTGCCTCAACACCCTCCTCAACTGTATAACCCAAACTTTTAATCCGATCATAAATTGCCGTCTCATTTACCAGTTGCGGGTCATAGGATACTTGCAATCGTTCGCTGGCAAAGCTGACCGATGCTTGTTTTACGCCTATTATCTTCTGCACCCCAGCCTCAATCGTCTTGGCACAGCTGCCACAATCCATCCCGCCGATTTGTAGTTGTAGCATTTTCACAGGAGTTACATCGACGTTATGGTCATGACTCTGTTCAACCGCATAACCCAAACTTCTAATTTGGTCATAGATAGTCTTTTCACTCAAGACTTCTGGGTTATAGGAAATCCTGGCTTTGCCTGTCGTAAAGTTTACTTTTACTTCTGTAACACCATTTAACTGCTGCAAACCGACTTCAATCGTCTTGGCGCAGCTTCCGCAGTCCATACCACCAATTTGCAAAGTTTGGCTTTTGAGAGAAGGAGTTTGAGTCATGGCATTACAACCAAGGCAAAAAAGTTAACTGCCAATATTCTAATACAACAATTGAATAGATGTTCAACTGTACAATACTTTAATTTTAGTTAAAATTGAAAGTGATAACCATTGCCTATACTTAATGCCATGAACAAGCGCCAAAGCGAAGAAGAGTTGGTATTGCTTCAAAATGCAGGCGTACCAAAGTGTGATACCCATTTGGTGCATCTGGATAATGTGCGGTCAATTCAAACACAAATCTTGTCTATAGACAAGGCAAAACAAATGGCAGAAGTCTTTGGAATACTTGGAGATCCGAATCGTCTGCGGCTGATATCAGCTTTGGCCTCCCAAGAATTATGTGTTTGTGATTTAGCTGCATTGATGAAAATGACGGAATCAGCTGTTTCTCATCAATTGCGATTATTAAAAGCGATGCGTTTAGTCAGTTATCGTCGAGAAGGTAAAAATGTTTATTACAGCTTGGCTGACAATCACATCATCAATTTATATTCCTCTTTGGCAGAACATTTAGATGAGTGAAATGAACCAACAATGGCGTATATAAAAATACTTACCAAGCATATAGCGCTGATGAGTGTAGAAAACCAGCCCTTTCAAGGTGATGAAATTTGGAACAAAGGTTAGTGATTTCAACCTTCAAAAAGCGCAAAATCTGAGCAGAGGATTCAAGATGGTAGCACTGAAACACATATCTTCGTTGGTCACTTTGAAAGGGCTAGTGTATAAAACTTGAATTTTGGCGTTTTTACTTAAAACATTTTAGTATAATTTATTACCATCACTGGTTTTAATGGCAACTAATTAGCAAAGTACGGTGACGTAGAGAATGTGACTTATCATGATCTGCGGGATGAGAGTAGCGATCGCTTCCAGCTGGCAAAGCAAAAAATATGGATATCTTTGCTACTTATGAAAAGCAGAGTATTCAATTCCATGCCCTAAGAACGCGAGTAGCAGGGGCGCGTAGATTTGTCTCATTCCACGTCTTAGTGCCAGGAGAGTGGTCATGGTCATCATGCACTGTGTGAGGAGATAGAGCTAACGATTATGCGATCGCTGCCAGAAACCTATGTCCTTACCCATCTTGAACCATTGGAAGACCCAGTATCGTGGTATGACCAGAACTTAGATAGGACAATTAATATTAGTAGGGATTGAGCCTGAGCAGAATCCGAAGGCTAGGGAACCTACTAGAGCTTAAATTGCAACTTCCCCGCAAGGAAGGAAAAATTTTGCCACTACAGATTGATGTTTAGTCCAGATTTTCTGACATTATGAAAAGAATATGAAAGAATTTCCCTAGAAAATAAATGACTCGCCCCGAAAAGCGCCCCAGTCTCCCTGAAGTTCACCGCAGTATTAAAATTCCCAACAGTAAGAGCTTTTGGCCCAAGATGTTGGCTTATGCAGGGCCAGGGTATCTGGTTTCAGTCGGATATATGGACCCTGGCAACTGGGCAACAGATATCGCTGGGGGGTCTAAGTTTGGCTATACCCTGTTGACAGTAATTCTGCTGTCGAACCTGATGGCAATATTACTGCAATCGCTATGTGTGCGTTTAGGTGTTGCCACAGGACGAGATTTGGCACAGGCTTGTCGAGACTATTTCAATCCAAGGGTGAGCTTTTGTTTGTGGGTACTGTGTGAGATTGCGATCGCAGCTTGTGACTTGGCAGAATTACTGGGAAGTGCGATCGCCCTGCAACTTTTATTCGGTATTCCCTTGATATGGGGTGTGTGCATCACTGCGCTGGATGTCTTGATATTGCTATTCCTGCAAAGTAAAGGCTTTCGCTATACAGAAGCTTTGGTAATAATGCTGGTAGCAACCGTAGGCATCTGTTTTACAGCGGAAATTCTCTTCTCCCGACCTGATATGGGCGGAATTTTGTTAGGATATCTGCCTAAAAAAGAAATTTTACAAAACCCAGAAATGCTCTACATTGCCATTGGCATTT
>NZ_JBSGKF010000051.1:0-5368 GCF_054786515.1 Nostoc sp. UIC 10890 | reverse complement strand
AATTTATTTATGGGAATTCCCCTGTTCCCTGTTGCCTATTCCCTGTTCCCTCTTAAGATGTTTGGATTTGTTCTTATTACGTTCGTACTCAGCAAGGATATTTTTGAATTGTTGGGGAAGAATCACGGTTTTCTTATCAAATCGCAGTAAATAACATCCGTCAGAGTCACTTTTACAAGCGATGGTGGTAGGCCAGTTGAGTCCTGCGATTAGTCCAAGAGTAGCGAAGGTGACAATGGCAGTCAGGACAAATAAGGTACCAGAGCGACCAGAGCCGAGCCAAGCACCAATCCAGAAAAGAAATTCTTTAACTTTTTCAAACCGCTGTTGGCGATGTTTCAACCATTCTTTGGACTTCTTTAACTTTTCAACAGCTTTAACATCAGATGCCTTCTCGATTTTCAGATCGATGGTGCGTTTTTGGTCAGCAATTTCTTGTTCTAATCGGTACTCGTTCCACTCTCGGACACGTTGGGCGATAGCATCGGCGTGGGCGAAGAAAGCGGAAAATCCTTCATCGGATAGTGATTCGCTATTAGAGTTTTCAATGGGGACTTTCCCTCAATGCGCTCCAATATACGTTGTTCTAGTCCCGAATAAAATTTCTTAATATCCTGTTTGTTCTCCGAAAGTGCGCGGAGTACATTCTTGAGATACATTTGGTTGACTAGCCCTGGAATATTTTGAGCGCGTTTTCGGGTAATATTATCCACTAAATTGACCAATTCCTCTTCAGAAACAGATGCTTCTTCACCAAAAAACTCAGCAATTAACTGGCTCTCATCTTGGGGTTGAACTATGCCAAAGTGAGTAGCTACATCAAAATATGTTTTATTTTGCTCCTTAATTAGGTCGCAAGCTTCGAGAAAGCGCTCACACTCCAACTGACGATACTCCTTCTGATTTGGAGATAGTCCACAAGCGCTGATAATCTCAATTGCTTCAGTTAGTTCTAGCTCAATGCCGTACTCTGATTTGATGTGAGTTAACATCTCTAGGATGTTCATTGGTGGAAATTCAGTTTTATCGGCACGTTTTTTCGATTGTCGTTGGAAGTGTGCTGCCGCTTGCTTATAGGTTTTACCCTGTTCAATTGACGCTCGGATCACATCAAAACGAGACTGAATTTCTTCATCACTGTAAGAGGCTTGGTCAATAGGTAAATTACTTGCTGTCAACGTGGCATCAACATCTTCTACAGAGAGTGAATATGTTTGTTGTAGCAGTTCTTTGGTATAAGGCATAAATTTATTCCTAGTTAAATGCATTTTCTAGTAAACAATCATCATCCTCGTGAGTAGGTGAAGATCCCAAATGTGTATCAACCTTGTCGGCAGGGTTTGTAACGATTAGATGACTTTCCAGTTCTTGCTCCAAGTTAAAAGTTTGAGCTAAATAAATAATTTGTTGTTGCAGTTGGTAAATTGAAATTCTTGCCTTTGATTTTAAATCTGATTCTGAGAACCCTCCTAACCATCGACAAGCTATCGGATGCCAAAAGGCAGCGATTGCCCAGATAATCATGTTTTGTCTCGGAAATTCAAGAGTTTTATTTTTGGGACTCAGATATTTTAAGAGGGGAAGATAAGGAGATGAAGTACTGAACTGAAATCGAAAATCAACTTGTTCAGGCATGATTTGCGACCTGTTGATAATTTTTACAAAGATAAGAGAAAAAACCGTAGTTATCAGTTAAGCGAAAGGATAAATCTGATTTAGGTTTGTCAGATAAAAATTCTTGCTGTACTAAATATTCCAAGGCATCACAAGAAATTTTTTCAGGACGCGGAAATAATCGATTCAGTTCATTCTTGAAATAGTGGGCAGTTCCACCAGCAAAAATAATCTCATCAATATCTGATGGAATATAACGATGCAAATAACTTGAAAGCACTGCCCAATATTCTTCACGACCAATACTGATTGCTGATTTGATTGATTGAATTTCTAATTCTTGTAGCAAAGCATCTTCGACTCGAACTAAAGGTAATAAGGCTTTTAGATTTATTTTGGAACCAGCAGCACTAATAGCAGCTGCAAGAGTCAGAGGTTTTTGTCCAGCTACCCGACGCTGTACTGATGATACTAACTTATGAAAGCCTAAGTCTTCTGTAACTCCACTTGTCATCGCACCCTTATCCATAATCAAAATAGAGGCATTGCGAAAGCCAATCATCACCACCGCTACTTTCCGTGAACGCAAATTATGGGTAGTTGTACGTCCTCGTGAGAGCAATCCAAATCCTTCAGGGCGGCAAACAAACTCCACTAGCTTGAAAGAGCGTTTTTCACCTCTCCATTTAAAGTTGAGCAGAGCGCCTGTAATCGATATCTCAAATAATTTGCGATCCGAGTATTCTCCGTAAGGAAACAAGATGCCCAGACGAATACTTGCACCGTTGGCTAACGACTTCTTTTGGGCTATAGCACCCACTACAGCCAAGGTTTTATAAATCGCTAGCTCAAATTTTGGCTGCTCTAACTTCAAATCTGCAAAAAACCTCTGACAAATTAATCCTATACCCCAGCATTGCTGATTGTATTCAATCCAAGCTGAATTCTCTGGAGAAGATATACCAATCGCATCCTCCTCATAACTTAAAAGGCTTTGTTTCGGGATTAATGCTGTGTAGGGTTCCATCAAAAGCAACTCCGGCTTACTTGAATCTAGAGTAAAAAAAACTCTACTCAAGGATGCTCCCGGATCGAATGAGATTATTAAATCTGCCATCTACTTTCAACAAAAATTACTCAACCATTTCATGAAATCACAAGTCGTTAATAGCGCAATTATGGCAAATTTATGGAATTTGATCACAATCGGCTCAAACCCATATAAATCCGGCACAACTCTGGCACAACTCTAGCACAGCTCTGGAATTTTAAATAGTATTTATCAACAAATTAAATTTATTGACAATCAAGTGTTTTTTTCTCACAAAAATGGCGCAACTCTGGCATTAATCTGGCGCAATACCAGAAAAGAAAAGCGTTTTGGGAATACATGCTATTACAATGATATTATTCTTTTCCCAAACGAATAATAGCAAAATACGACGCACAGTACGCCAAAATTGGCGGAAAGTTTTAGACAGTAATAAGCTATATTTAAGTGCATGAGAGTTGGTGAATAAAAAATTTGTTGCTGTCATTGTCTCACCAAAAACTTTTAACTCGGCATCAAACTTTTTTTGGTTTGATGTCGGTGATAAACAATGACTTCAAGAGTTATTGGATTAAGTTATGTAAAAGGGAAGAGGGAATAGGGAACAGGGAACAGAAAAGAGAGAATAAGCAAGAAAGTGAGCAGCTTGGTTTTAAGAGTTTCCTATTGCCTGTTGCCCCGTTAAGAGTTCCCTTCTTTGAGGTGAGCGATGCTAACAGCTGCTAACGTGTCATCAGAGATGGCTGTGAACTACTTCATCAAGAACTACTATCACCAAGGCAAGTCTCGCTGGAGTGGTAAGGGTGCTGAGAAATTGGGATTGTCAGGAGCAGTTGAAAATCAGCAAACGTTTAAAAATGTAATCTCTGGGCTTTCGCCCGATGGTCGTGAGCAGCTTAATGCCAAGGTACTGAAGCCCGACCAACGCAGGGCAGCGTTAGACTGTACATTTTCTGCGCCTAAGAGTGTAAGCCTAATGGCGTTGGTAGGTGGAGATGAGAGATTAATTGCCGCGCACCATCAGGCATTAGAAAAAGTATTAGCGTTAATGGAACAACGTTACGCAATAACTAGAGTGACACAAGGAGATTCTCGTCACAGGGTAAACACAGCTAACTTGGTGGTTGCAGAGTTCGACCACATCGAAAGCCGCTCCTTAGATCCACATTTGCATACCCACTGCTTAGTCATGAACACAACCCAAGCAGACGGCAAGTGGATGAGTTTGGTCAATAGTGAGATATTCGCCAACAAGAAATTCCTGGGCATGGTATATCAAAGCTATTTGGCAGCAGAAGTAATCAAGTTGGGCTATGAGATCGAGCCACGTCAACATGGACAATTTGAGATCAAGGGGTTCAAGGAACAAGACTTAGAGGCGTTCTCAAAGCGGCGACAGCAAATCATTGCCAAAGTTGGGGTTAACTCAACTTGGGTAGAGCGTGAGAAAATCTGGGATAGTACTCGGCAGCGCAAGCAAAAGATTTCAGAGCAGGAGTTAAAAGCATTCTGGAAGGAAGAAGCCCAAGTGTTGGGCATCAGTTTCGTCAAGTCTTCTGAGCCAAATGCTCAAGTAGTACAAAATTCAGTTTCAAAGCAAAGTCTTGAAGATGCGTTGGCTCCCGCGATTGCTCATTGCAGTGAGAGGAATGTTGCTTTTAAGCTTGAGGATTTAGAAAAATTCATTCTAAGAGAAAGACTTTTGACTGATGTGACTGCACTTGAGGCATTGATCAAGGAGCATCAGGAGTTAATCGCTCTGCCGGGAATGGAAAGACAATACACAACATGGACGGCAGTAAAAAGAGAACTAGCGACGATTGAGTTGATGCAGTCAGGAATTGGGGCAGTTAATCCGATAGAGCATACACAAGTAGCTTCAAGCCTTTTAGAGAAAACCTTACTCAATCAGGGGCAACGACTTGCAGTAAATATGGCTGCAACTACAACAGACCAGTTTGTAGCGTGGCAAGGTGTAGCTGGTGCTGGTAAGACTTTCGCCCTCAAGGAATTAAACGCGATCGCACTCGCTCAAGGCTATACAGTTAAAGCTTTTGCCCCTTCATCAATGGCGGCTAAGGTATTAAGTGAGGAACTAGGTATACATTCTGAGACTGTAGCCAGTTTATTGGTGTCTGAGCCAGCACCCCTAATTGAATCAAATCAGATTTGGATTGTGGATGAGGCAGGTTTACTTAGTGCTGCATATGCTCATGCCTTGTTAGAAAGAGCGACCACTGAGGGAGCAAGACTATTGCTAGTTGGGGATACCAAGCAATTATCGGCAGTAGAAGCTGGAAACCCATTCAAATCCTTGCAACAAGCTGGCATCAAGACCGCGCACTTAAGCCAATCAAATAGGCAGCGTAACCCAGAGTTAAAAATTGCAGTAGACCTAATTGCAGACGGGAGAGTAGAAGCGGGATTTAAGCAACTAGAGACAATTGGTAGTATTCAGGAAGTATCGCCTGATACGAAGCTAGATATAATTGCTGCTGACTATATAGGATTAGCTCAAGAGCAACGAGCGCGAACATTGGTACTCGCTGGCACAAATGTAGAGAAGTTGGCACTTACCCAGGCGATTCGAGGCAAGCTAAAGCAGGAAGGAAGTTTAGGGGCAACTACAAACATTACCCAGTTGCAGGCTCTAAACTTGACCGAAGTGCAGCTGCGCTATACCCATAACTTTGAACTAGGTAA
>NZ_JBSGKF010000050.1:0-5420 GCF_054786515.1 Nostoc sp. UIC 10890 | reverse complement strand
ATTGAAACGATTCTACAAAAAATATATCTGGTTTTTTACGCAGAGGTACTAGGTGAACCAGTCCAACCGGATCAGGAATTTTCTGCCATTCAGTAAAGGACTCAGCACTTTCAGAGAAAGCAGCTGTTAAAAAATTCCCTACAGGAAAATAGGGAAGCTCAAATGGTTCACCCTGAGAAACGAGTTTATTTTCCGACGCGGCCACCAACCATTCAATAGCACGCCTAAAGTGCCATTCTAGTCTCCAGTAAGGATCGTAGGGTTCACTATGGTAGCCTTGACGACCTAAAGCATGAACACTGGTATCTAAGCAAAGTTTGCCCTTACGCCAAGGTACTTTATTATCGCCAAAACTATTAAAATTTTGGTGAGGAAAAGTATGGATAAGTCCATTTTTTTTTGCTGGATAAAATCCAATATCTCCCCAAGGGTACTCTGGACTAACGAGAACATACCAGTCTGTAGATTGCGGAATGAAAGGACTTGGTGGCGAATTAATATTTATACGGCAGTACAATGTCCATTTAGCTAATTGATCGCTCCATGTCCAGTCATATAAAAGTTCAACACATGATATACCCTCAAGAGTTCTACGAGCAGCAAGAAGCTCTGTAGGAGGTATTCTCTTATCACTCATGCGAATCTGCCTCCTCCTAGTTGAGTGACATCCTGCCGAGGTGTGTAGCCACCTCCTGTAGGATTCTTACCACCATTGCCACTATTAGGAGGGGCATCTGGAAATTTTTTACCAAAGAGTTTCTGCCAATATGCAACGCTTGTAGGAATGTCTGTTGCATTATATGCAAGACGAGCAATCTTTGCAGCTTCGCATACTTGACTGTGAAACTCCGCAAAATCCTCACCAGAAACACGTTTGAACACATTGTGTGATGGTACACCATGATCTGACAGGTTGGGAGTCATTTTATAAGAAGCGTATCCTTGATATTTCTCGGCAATAGTTTCGAGCGTCTTTGTAACCCCCTCAGCCACTGAGCTAATTCCGTCTGGACAGCACTGTCCTATCAAGTGTTCTACAGGATATCCTTTGGGGTACTTGGGAGTTGGATGGTTTATCCTTCGCCACCACTTCATCCCTTTAACAACATTAATGTAATGTTTATTACATCTACGATTTTTATCCCACGTCCACCTAATTTGCTCTAGGGGATGAGTATCTTGCCATTGTTGGGTATCACGATCAGGAATACGAAGGGGGGAAATCTTCCACTCAGTTTCTGTGCGTGCGGTATCCAAACGATACTTCTTTTCGGAGAATGAAATGACAGACCTCGTTTCTACAGAAACCCAAGAAGGTACTAAGCGCCAGTCTTCATCGGCTTCGGCTGTTTCAGGAGTATCATCAGAAATGATGCTATCAGTGGAGAAGATCCCAATTTCACTTTCGGAGGGCGCTGATGTAATTACTAAATCCAAATCAACGTATGATAGTTCAATCCCAAAAGAACGTCCTTGTGGTTTATATTTGCCTTTGTAATGCTTTTCTAGAAATGGGACAAATAGTTCAAGTGCATTTTTAGGTGTATATTCATCTTCACTTAATTTAGTCACCACAATGATATCAATATCTGCCCGTTTTTCCCCTTGAGGACGAATGGCGGTTGCACGACGGTAACTACCTTGTAAAAATGTTGTGGTAATAATCGAAGATAGTACTGCATCTTCCTTAAGTCGTTGCCGTAATGTCTTGTGACCAGTTTTATAATCATCAACATGGTTGCCTTGAGGACGAATAGCAGCCAGAAAATCATTAAAGTAGCTTGGCAATTCCATACTCATTTATGTTACAAGAAAGCTTAATTTTGGCTATTGATCTTTTTAGACATTCAAGGAGGCGGGAACTTCAAAGATGGCTGATATGCACCAGGTATGTTGCGATCAAAATCATATTCGTAAACGATGCATGAACCAAAGCTACGAGCAAGTTGACCAATGAAAAAAACTAGAGCATTTGGTGCAGCGATAAAAATATGTAGCACTCCTTGACGTTCAAGGGTAGGGTGTTGACTTTGTATGGAAATTGCTAAAAAAACTTCATACAATTATTGTGTCGTCGATTGAGGTCGAAAATACAGTTTTTCTTTTTGAGAGCATGGACTGACCAAAAACTTGAGATGACCAGGACTGAAGGTCAAGATAGCGAACATTTTCTAATGCCTCCTGAACCACAGAAGCTCCCAGATTCATCGTACACAAAGAAATATTCAGAACCATCTGACCTATCTGTTTGAGAGGACATCTAGAGGAAAAATGTTTGTATTTACCAAAAATAGATTCAATCACATCAGAATTCGCCAAAAAAGTTTTTCCTGTGGGAATGAGAGAACTTTCGATTGTAATATATTCAAGAATATTGTCTTGAAAAACCGAAATAAAATTAGTTGACGTTGAGAATTGGTTCTTCTCAAACTCAATTCTTGATTGTTGGTTAATTCCATTGATTTTAAGTTGCTTCTCCAAAGTCCTAGTCATCAAAACCATTTGACCCCACAAGTCAATAACTTCCACATAATCTCTTAACCAACCAAACTTCATAATTAATTTTTGATTGAGGATTTCTTTTTCACTGTTGGGTACTAAATTATGTAAAGTATCGATTGGGCAATTCAAAAGCTTCTGCGCCCAATCAATTAACTTTTCAACATTAAAATAACGGCATCCAGAACGTTGAGATGGAGGAGAGAGAAATGATAGTTCTGTTTGTTGGAGTTGATGTCGGCACTGGTTACATTTTTGGATAAAAGATTGATATTTTTCCGAGGTGGCTAACTCATGTTTAAGTAATAAAGCCATTGCATGAGTTACATCATAGGTATAAATAACAGAAGGATATTTTGAAGAGTAAAGTTTAATTCCTTTTTCGAGGTCACTGCCATGATCTGCTATTATTTGTATTGGGCAACCAACTATATCAGTCAGTTCACAGAGCTTTTGTTCAATTAATTCCCCTCTTGTTGAGTCCATAATTTCAAGTGCTAAGAGTTGGACATCATGGTGTTTTAGCCCTTGTTTTGAACGAAAAACGGCTGATTCCAGATATTCTTGAGCAACTCCTAAAATCACTAGGCATTTTTGCTTTCCTAATTCTACTGTTAGGTCAATAATAAAAATCCAATCAGTTCGATATTCTTTTACTCTTTGAAGCTCATATAACCCAATCCTTCCTAACCAATTTCTCACACTACTGAAACTCGGACTCTTATCTTCTGAGTCCGATACTTCCCACTTCAGGTTTTTTTCGATTCCTCGTAAACTACTTCCAGAATCAATTGCTTGTTGTACTGCTTTTTGTATTGTTCTCAGGCTGTAATGATGCCCAGTCGCTGTGACAGTTTCTATTTGCTCCGAAACTTCTTCCCCTTTTTTTGTGCATCAACTGAGTTGGCACGAAGTATACGTAATTCTTTTTCTGCTTTCACAGCACGCTTTTTCCATTTCTCCCGTGAAAGCGATAAATCTCTAATCTTTATTTCAAGCGCTCTCAGCTTTCGTTGCCTTTCAAGCGCTGTTTCTTTCCAATTCTCTCGACTTTGTTTAAACAGACGAATCAATCGGCTCGACGAACTTTTTAATTCTTTCATTAACCACCAATTTACATTGGATATTTTTAGATATATATTCTGTATGAAGAAATATCACCTCAAAACACCCAAAGTCAACACCCTAGTTCAAGGGGGGTACGATCATTCTTAAGACGAGACGACAAGTGATCGGCCAGCAGTTTAGCGTGATTTGCATCCACTATGGCTTGTGAGCTAGCCCCTTTAGGAAGTGTATAAGAAAAAATACGATGAACTGGCAGATGTTCTTGTGCAATATATACTTGAACGTCTGAAGTAACTAAGTGAGTTACAGAGAGAGCAAGAGCTACATCTGTGCCTTCTTCCAATATCAATTCTTGAGTAAAAGTCCAAGTAGGATAATGATCTGGATTAGACTGCGGAGATGGTTGCCAAATTTCTTGTCCAGTTCCGGTAGACTGGATGAGTGCGACATTAATCCCAGACTTTGAGTTAAGGCAATATCCAGTAGCAAAAGCAATTGATGCATGGGTGTGAAGATGCAAATGGCAGCGATTACCAGGACGCAAGTTACTGGCGAGAAAACTATCTACTGCCGGGTATATTTGCTGTTGCCAGAGTTCAGGAGACCGAATGCTACGACCATTAAAGTATCGAAGCAGATCGAGCATGGCATTAGTTTCATCTTCTAAGTTTTCAGCCCACCGAAGAAAACTGCGAATACCAACACGGTAAGCATCAGGTTCAGGAATAGAATGCCCCATCCAGAGATTCTCCCTTTTGCAAATTACTTCGATTTCCTCTCGCGTAAATTCGGTTTTTCTTAACTGCACTAGTTTATGTACTAAATCATCATAGGGATTACACAAACGCCCGTCTTCAACCTGAACAAGTCCTGCTCTGTATAATTTATCGTTGAGTAACCCACCGATTTCTTGAAGGGTTCGTCCTTGACGAATCCTCAAAGGACGCAAAATAGTGCAAAGCTCTTCGTCTGTTTCAATTTTTAAGTGTTCACGCCAAGCAGCACGTAGCTTGCCAAAATTGGACTTGGAACCACCTTCAGCCAAGCGATACCAGTCAAGCCTGCCATCAGTTTGGGAGTGTACTTTTGCCAGAAGATCATCAGGATGAATCTGCCAAGGTGAATAAAGTATGAAATGTGCTTCAGTTCCTTTAGGAGCATATTGTGCCTGAGCGTTTTTTAAGCGCTGAAGTATAGACACTGATGTTGCATTAATAAAACTAGGGTTCATCATGCCTTCCCAGGTAAAAGCTCCCGCCGAAGTGACGTGAAATTTCACTTGGTAGTATTCAGCGCTGAGGGGATTTCCCTCGTCATCTTCCATACCTTGGTAATAGACCACAACATCATCAAATGATTTAATATTGTTAGCTTCATAACTAACACGCACAACTTTTGTACGCTCACTAAAAAGACGGCAAATTTGAAACCAGAACCATCGTGCTTGATAATCATCTCCTTGAATACGAGCAGCGATCGCTCCTCTAGCCATAGTTAATTTTCTCTATCTAAATTGGCAATAGCTCTGTGGCGGATATTGTCTATCTCAAAATCTTGGCACTAACAACAAGCGTTGTTATGCTACATATAGCTTTCTGTATAGTTCGGTATATTGAACCGGGTGCTACGTGTATACTTTATTTTTTAAGGGTAACACAACGTATTCTAAATTAACAAATATTGAATACGTTAATTTTTTATAAATTTATCCAAATTCAATATATTGTGTTTGTAGTGATAATAAAGCAACAAAGAGGAGATTAATTGGGCGAGGGTAACTGCAATGACTGTTATCAATGGATTCACCAGACAAGAGACGATTGCCCTGGCTGGAACTACATCTAACCGCTTAC
>NZ_JBSGKF010000049.1:0-5625 GCF_054786515.1 Nostoc sp. UIC 10890 | reverse complement strand
TTAATTCAAAATGCAAAATTCAAAATGCAAAATGCAAAATTAATTTTGAATTACTAATTTTGAATTTTGAATTGGAGGGAAGCGACTCGCCTTACTGGAACGCATACCTGGGGCAGTGGCAGATTTGGGTTAACTTCGCTGACGGGTGTAGGTCTGTGGTGTGCGATTGGTTGGTGGCGGCGTAGGTCACATCCTCACAAAGCTCCCAATTAATTACAGGGATGATCGCTGCATTGGGTAAGAATTTATCAACCCTACCTGCTGCAAGGGCTTTAATGTCATGAAACCTTAAAATGAGAATTGGCGATCACTAGATATTTATCACTACCAACATTTTTATGGCGGTGGATGCAGTCCCGCCGAGGTCAAAAGGCGACGCAAGTTAACGACTCCAACCCGATTTAATTGCAGAGCTGACACTGTTGCTCGACCACAGGAAGTTTTACCAATAACCTGTGTAAAATCATCGTTCCAGCTAAAATGCTCTGACCAAAGCTGCTGACGAGGATGAAACAGTGCAACCTCAAGTTTTGTTTCTGGATCGCAATGGCTGGTTTTTGTATGCTTTCGACCATTACAGCCATAACAAGACCAAGCTAAATTTTCTACAATCGTTTCTCCACCTGCCTGACGGGGTTTGATGTGTTCTATAGTGAAGCTGTCAGGAGAAAATTCTTCTGGACATCGGCAATATTCACAGAGATTTTTGGCTCTACTGGCTACTGTCCGTCGCATTACAGCAGAGACTCTCTCAGATTCAGACGGCATGGAATAACTTCGATTCCGACACCAATTGACGATTCAAGGTCAGCAAATCCATATTCCTTAGCCTTGCTAATTCCATAAGAGCTTCCAGACGTTCTACCCTCAACTGTTCTAGCTGATCCTCATAAGTAATCAATTCTTCATGTTCCATGTCGGTGAGTTCTCCCCACTCATCGCGTTTGCGTAACTCTTCTAGTCGTTTTTGCTCATTAGGAGTCAGGCGACGTTGGATGACTTCAACCAGGGCTAACTCAATCGGATTGGATGCAGCAAACTTAGAGGGTTCAGACAGAAACTCTAATAATTGAACTACCGCAGTTAACCGCTCTTCTGACAACTGCTCAATCAGTTCGATCGCTCTTCTACGAATATCGGTTGCTCTCGTCATGGAAGATCACGCTTACCTATGTCTAATCAAATTGTACTAAGACTGGACGTTTTTTTCGATTTAATCAAGAATTTATACAGGATACTTACGGCATGAGCGTAACCCCGGAACTAGCGGAGAAAGATGACTCTGGGCGGTTAATTAAAAAGATTGTCGCACTTGAAGCGATATTGGCCGCACCTGGGGAAATGGTCACTGATGAACAGGGACGGGAGTTTGTTCCACCGCCGGCTATTGTTGTGGAAAGAGACTTGGGGGAAAGAGAGCGGTTAGCTATTTGCACTGACTGGAGCAATCTTTCTACCGCGTGGCTTATGCGTCATCGGTTGGGACTTAGGGCTGTGCTGATGTCTATGATGGCTGGGGTTGAGATAAAAGGCGACGAGGCAATGATTCAGGCTTTGGCTGAGTTCTCTAAGCGCAATGCCTCTCACGTTAAAGGTATTCTCAATCTGACCATCCCACTATCGGAGTCTCCGATGTGGATTTTGGGGCAGTATCTTTCACAACTGGACTTGTCCACTGAATCGCGGCGACCAATGGAGGACGGACAGAGGGTTAGGTATTATCGGCTGAATACTTCTGATGTCGAGTTTATCCAAAAGGTGTTGGATTATCGGCAAAAACAGAGGGAGGAGAGGGAAAGAAAACGCCAAAATGAACAAGAACGAAATGCGGCTTATGCAGCTAGAATGCAGTCTCAATATGGGATTAATCCTCCGTCCACATCCCCTCTTAATGAAGATGGAAGTAATAATCGGGGGAGTATGGACACAGAGGCAGGATTCAGTAATTCTTGGTGGGAACGGGTTAAATATTACGCTCAATTGGCGATTGAACGTCTAGAAGATGGAGTTGACAAGGTTAAGGAATTGCTCAGTACGCTAACGAATGATGAGCGTTGTGGTGTGATGCTGGAGTTTGAGGATGTTGACCCGAACAAATTTTCTCAACTGGTGACAGATGCTCCACAGTGGACTGAATGGATGGCGTGATTGATTGGAGCGTCAGTCGCTAATAGATATAACCACACCACCCATCAACCCATCAACTCTACCAACATCACCCAACATTAGCCAAACGGAACATAGCGAAATCCAAGGATAGAATGATCGATAAGGCAATCTATCAATGAAGGAGGCTTCTATGTCTGACTCCATAAACCAACAAATTCTGCTCAAAAGTTACCCCACAGGCGAACCGAAAGAAAGCGATTTTGCCCTTGTTGAAACGGCAATTCCAGAACTGGGAGAGTCAGAAATACTCACCCGCACTATTTACTTATCTCTTGATCCATATATGCGAGGAAGGATGAGCGACCGCGCTTCTTATACAACTCCCGCAGCATTAGGTAAAGTCATGGTGGGTAGCACTGTCAGCCAAGTGGTGAAATCAAACCATCCCCAATTTGCCGAGGGAGACTTTGTGTTGGGGTATGACGGTTGGCAAGCTTATGGAATATCCCTTGGCGAAACATTGAGAAAACTTGACCCCAAGCAATTACCAATCTCATCTGCTTTAGGCATTGCTGGGATGCCTGGAATGACAGCCTATTTTGCCTTGCTAGATATTGGCCAGCCCAAAGCAGGCGAAACTGTTGTGGTTTCTGCGGCTTCTGGTGCTGTGGGTGCAATTGTCGGTCAAATTGCCAAAATCAAAGGCTGTCGCGCAGTAGGTATTGCTGGTAGCGATGAGAAATGTGATTACATTGTGCATGAATTAGGCTTTGATGCTGGCATTAATCGCAAAACTCAAGACCTGAATTCTGCATTGAAAGCGGCTTGCCCAAATGGAATTGATATCTATGTTGATCATACAGCAGGGACAATTTTAGAAACAGTGTTGCAACAGATCAATCTGGGCGCGAGAATTCCTTTGGTGGGTTTAATCTCCCAGTACAACGCCGAAACTCCACCACCTGGCCCAAATCTGATGCCTCTGTTGATTAAACGAGCGTTGATCAAAGGGTTTCTAGTTGGTGATTACCAAGCGCGTCAGCTAGAGTTTATCAATGATGTTTCTCAGTGGTTACAATCAGGCAAGCTCAAATATAAAGAAGATGTAGTAAAAGGTCTAGAAAATGCACCCACTGCTTTTATTGGTTTACTACAAGGGAAAAACTTTGGCAAGCTAATTATTCAAGTTGGTGATGATCCAACTAAGAACTAACTAAGTTTACAAATGGGCAGCAATCGCGCCCCGATCACTGTGCAAGGCATGATCGGAGTTCAAGAAAAACAGCACCGTCAACCATTGTTTTCTACTTGTGGGGTTGCCTAACAATCTCAATTCTCAAAGGTCTGCCGACCGTCGCTCCTTTGGGTTAACTTTGCTTCGCGGTGTAAGTCTGTGGTGTGCGATTGGTTGGCGGTGGTGTAGGGGAAGTCAGTTATCACGGTTTCAACTAACTGATAACTGATCTTTCATATTCCCAGGACTTACCCAACTGGCACAATGCGATCACTAATTGGTAGTATATCAGTATAATTAAATCCAATTCCGAAAGCTTTTGATTGCTATTTCGTAACATTGAGATTGTTCAAGGTAGGCGGTCACTTTTACCTCAACCTACTTGTTGAGATTTGCGGTGATTAGTGGTATATCGTCACATAAAGAGCGATCGCTCACCTCAACATTAGGGTTATTCTTAAGATAGTCGAGTATCCAATGGCAACCACGCAGCACTAATTCATCTAGGTTGAAATTCCATAAAAGCACTCCATTAGCAGTGCCAGAAGCAATCGTCTGACTGTCGGGGCTAAAGCAGATACTATAAAACCAGCTTGATTTATTACTACGTTTCTTCAGAGTTTGAAGAAGCTGCCCATTCAGATTCCAAAGTTTTACTGTGCCGTCCCAATCAGCAGAAGCTATCATTTGACCGTCAGCACTAAACCTGACATCAACCACTTGATAATCATGACCTCGGAGGGTTTTAATTTCCTGACCGTCTCGACTCCAAAGTTTTACCGTATTGTCGGAAGCAGCAGAAGCTATCATCTGACTGTCGGGACTAAAACAGATGCTATTGACAGTGTTGATATGTCCAGTGAGAGTTTTGAGCATTTGACCATCACGACTCCAGAGTTTAATTGTTTTATCAGAACCATCACTACCAGAAGCAATCATTCCACCGTCGGGGCTAAAAGTAACGCTCCAGACCCCGCCACTATGACCACTAAGGGTTGTGAGCATTTGACCATCACGACTCCAGAGCTTTACTGTCTTATCATCGCTGCCAGAGACAATCATTTGACCGTCAGGACTAAAACTAATACTCCTAACTCCACTACTATGCCCATTGAGACTAATGAAAACTGTGAGACTTTGATTTTCAAGATTGTAAAGTTTTACCTGATTGTCAAAACAACCAAAAGCGATAGTCTGACCATCAGGACTGAAACTGAGACTGGCGACTCCACTCTCCTGTATAAAATTTATAATCTCCTGATTTTTAAAATTCCAAAGTTTTACCCCTTGCTTGCCTGCGCCAGCAATTATTTTGCCATCAGGGCTAAAAATGACTTTAGTTACCTCAGTATCACCAGCATCTGAGACGATTTTTGCAAGGGTTGGGCGTTCTTGACTATGCGCGTTCCAAAGTTTAACTGTGCCATCGTCACTGGCAGAGGCAACTGTCTGACCACCAGGACTGAAACTAACACTATTGACCTTGGCACTATGTCCTATGAAAGTCGTAATCTCCTGACCCTCGATACCCCAGAGTTTAACTGTGCCATCATCACTGGCAGAGGCAATTGTTTGGCCGTCAGGACTGAAACTAACACTATTGACTTTAGCAGTATGCCGAGTTAAGGTTTTTAGCTCTTGTCCGTTAAAATTCCAAAGTTTCACTGTATTCTGGCTTGCTGAAGCAATTATCTGACCTTTAGGGCTAAAAGTAACATCATAAACTGTACTTTTATGCTTTAGTGTTGTCATCAAAGTGCCGTCAAGCTTCCAGAGTTTAACTGTGTCATCGTAACTGGCAGAGGCAATCATCTTACTATCGGGACTGAAACAGACACAATTGATATCTTCGCTATGCCCAATTAAGGTTTTTAGTTCTTGTCCGTTAAGATTCCAAAGTTTTACTGTGTTATCTCTACTCGCCGAAGCAATCATCTTACTATCGGGACTGAAACAGACACAATTGATATCTTCGCTATGCCCAATTAAGGTTTTTAGTTCTTGCCCGTTAAGATTCCAAAGTTTTACTGTATTGTCTCCACAGGCAGCAATAATCAGGCTATCGGAGCTAAAACTAACGCACAAAACCATAGTGCTATAACCTTCAGGGGTTTTGAAATCCTGATGAAGGGTTCTTAATAGCTTCCCGTCACGACTCCAGAGTTTGACTGTATTATCCCAAGCAGCAGAGGCAATCATCTGACCGTCAGGGCTAAAACAGACGCTCTCTACTGGGCCAGTATGCCCTTCCAATCGGTTTAATTCTCTAATTCCGTAAACGG
>NZ_JBSGKF010000048.1:0-5854 GCF_054786515.1 Nostoc sp. UIC 10890 | reverse complement strand
TCATTCCAGCACTCTTGCAAGAAATCAAACCCCGGATTGTCACCCGGATTCAGCACTCGATTTAGTTTCTCCCTTCTTACAGGTCGCATATTTGACCGCGCAACTATCGCCTCATGCGACCATTTTTCAGCACTGGGGATAGGCGCGGCGGAACCTTCGCCCCCATGATCCGCTTTGATTTCTACGCCCAAAGCTAAATTTTCAACTAACAACGAAGTGGGATTACCCTGTTCTACTTGCCCCTGAGTTCGATTAGCGATCGCTGCTTCCTTGTCAGAAAATTCATTTTGGGCAACGGACGCGGTGGAATAACCACCTTCATGACAGTCTTTCGGCTCAACACCACAATCCTGCTTTTCAGCCAACAAAGAAGCGGAATTATTTTGTTCTGCTTGCCCCTGTGTTTGATTAGCGATCGCTAAAGTTGAAGAAAATTCATTTACAACGACGGGCGCGGCGGAACAAGTACCTTTATGAGGGAATATTGCTTCAACGCCACAATCCTGCTTTTCAGCCAATAACGAAGCGAGATTACTCTGTGCATCATCCACAAGCGCCAGCGATGTACAGTCTGTTACCGCAGGTAACTCTTCCTCCAACTCTGACACGCTTTGAACAATCTGAGGCGACGCGCCCCACAAGGGCGCGTGAGCCGTCTGCTCCTCACGCGAATTTTCTGTAAGCGTGTCAGAGATACACCTAACGAACTCTTTTGTAGAGTTCGTTAGGTGTTCCTGAACAGTTCGTGAGGCTTTCTGAAACCCTTGCTCTGATTGACCTTGACTTAAAATAGATGCTTGATTTAAAGCACCCATTTCTTCAGAGCCAGCATTCATCTCTGAATCCCTAGCATTTAATTCTCGTTTTTCAGCACAGGGTTCCTGATTTTCAGCATTGGCTTTCTCCCAGAACTCCTTCATTCTGCTGCCGTGCAAATTCCTCACCATCCAGCTAGCAGTCTCCCGTCCATCCTGAATTGACTTGTCGGGTTTGAAAATGAACAACCCACTTTCGGAGAGAATTTTCTTCGCACAGATAAAAGTACTGTACCCCAAAGCTGAGGTCAAAGGCATCCACCGAGAACCGTATGGGTCAGCTGTCCAACACTCTTGCCACAATTGCGTCACTGATGGCTTTTGCTGCGAAGCCCAGAGCAAATCTTCTATGGGAATAATCACATGAAGCCTTTTATACGGTGACTGTGCTTTAGTAGCAGCAGCCTTTTTGGGCTTAGGTCTTGTGATAGTTGCAGTCATTTTATAATCTCCTGTTATGTTGACGCACGGAAATTTCCCCCACTGTGATGCGGGGCTTGGTACTTGTATTTGGTTGTCTAAAAAATCACCGATTCACTGGAAGGCTATTGAGGTTGCCAGAATCGCAACTCGTTTCGGAAATACCTATCAGTCTTTTTCGATTGCTCCTTCCAGCAATTCCAAGCTACTATCAACTCTTCGCCTAAATCCTCTACAACTTCACCCCTTTCGACATACAAAGTACGGTATGGGTCAGCATGGGCAACTATAGAACCGAGTCCGATTGTGTCCTGTTGAGAGGATGCTTTTTGGAATGCGGTAATTAATTCAGTTTCTTGGGTGGTCAATTCCGCCCAGTAGTCTGATTTAATCACCTCATACTCTTGGGCAACACTACAAAACTCCTGCCAAGTACACCCAGGCTTTGCAAGTACTTGCCGAATTTCACTAACCGCTTGGGGAAGCATTTCTAGTTGCTCGGCTCGATATGCGATCGCAGTTGGTGTAGGTTCACTCCCCAGAATGATTGCCGCAGCTTCGAGCGCTTGGGTATTGTTCATAGCACTGGCGAGGTTCTTCAGTGCCATGCCCATCAGCCGTAGACATTCTTGAGCATTTTCTTTTGGCGGTTCCTGGGCTAGCGATCGCAACAGCTTATTGTAACTTGTCGGGAGTTTTAACCAGCCGGAGTAGGGATCGTGTCTGGGATGGTTTAATAATCTTTTCCGTGAGTTCTTCTGGCAGGCTTAAGTTGCTACGCCTTATTAATTTTTGAAAAGTTAATAACACTTGGTACTAAAATACATGAATTATCATAGATAAAAACTAAGTATTATGAGTGTTATTAAGCATCTATCAACAGCTACTGGAATAGTATTTCTTATCATTGGAGCTTATATTACTCCGGCTCAAGCTGCAAATTTCACAATTGATTTTAATTTTTTAGTAAAAGGTGGCCGATTAAATGGTTTTAATTTAGACGGTTTACAAGGAATAGGGCAACTCAAGTATATTGATTCGGGTGAAGACTTTGAATTTGCGAAAGATTTATCGCCTGCACTTATTTCTAACCCTAGCTTTGTTTCGTCATCGTTCTTGAAATTTATAAACCCAGGTTTTGATCCAATTATCTATCCTAGTTCAGAAGGCACTTTCTCAAATGTGAGTGTTGCTGTGACGACGGATGGACGTATAAGCTCTTTACAGGTAACTGGAAATAATCTTGCTTTTATTTATAATTTTTTAGATAAAGGAAAATTAAATGGGGTTCCTGCTGGAGATTTAGCTTCCATATCAGGAACTTACACAGTAACAAAAGATTCTTCATCTGCATCTGTACCTGAACCATCTTTTGTATTAGGTTTATTAGGTAGTATCCTGTTAGCACTAAAACTAAAAAAGTAATCAGTACAGTAGCATTCAGTTTTAAGACACAAGCACTTTCCTTGCGAACAATCATACGTTCTTTCTTGTTGGACTTCAAAGCATTTGCCCATGTACTACAAAAGAAACAGTGAATTGCTGAGGCACAACAAAATGGTGCTAGTATTCACAATAACGATGCTTAAAACCGCTCAAGCTGACCCATTGCAAAAAATGAAATCAGCATAAGCCTTTGTAACCAGCTATTTGTTGCA
This sequence comes from Nostoc sp. UIC 10890, assembly GCF_054786515.1. Lineage (NCBI taxonomy): Bacteria > Bacillati > Cyanobacteriota > Cyanophyceae > Nostocales > Nostocaceae > Nostoc > Nostoc sp. UIC 10890. Next base: position 2,961 of record NZ_JBSGKF010000048.1, on the reverse strand, counting down.
CTTACCAGATCCAAAGCTTGGGTAAGCTTAAGTGGTGTAGATGAATATCCAATGTGCGAAGAGATGCGACAAGTGATTAAAAATGGTAACACTTTCACTTTCAATTATAAAAAAAACTCTTGAACGAGTTATAGGCGAGGAAATATTGACATAGTGTTCAGAGAAGGTCTTGCCGCTCTCCTAGCTAATCTTCCAATCAACCAACACCTCATCAACAATCGCAATCCCCCACTGCGGAAACTTCGCCAGTAGTCTCTTGATCACAATCTGCAACGCCGGATTATCCCAACACTCTTGCAAATACCCAAACCCCGGATTCTCGCCCGAATTCCCCGCAACGCAAGAGTTTCTGCATCCGAAGAGGTCGCACACTTGACCACGCAACAATCGCCTCATGTGACCACTTTTCAGCACTGGTGAAAGACGCGGTGGAATCTTTGCCCTCATCAACTGCTTTGACTTCTACACCCGAAACCGAGTTTTTAACCAACAACGTTCGCGCAGCGTCTCGTAGAGAAGCGGGATTACCTGCTTCTACTTGCCCCTGAGTTTGATTAGCGTAGACGTGAAACGGCTTGTTGCTAGACATCGCTACTTGTCCCCACATCAACACTTCCCACGCTAAATGCTAAATTTTATTTAGCCACCCAGCAGGAGTTTTCTTTTTCTTATGTGGTTCTGGTCTGCCGATTCTGTAGAACAAGAATTATTTGATTTGTACGCTCCAGCTCTGCGATCGCTCGGCGTAAATTTTAACGATGAGCAACTCCAAGACACTCTAGAAGCATCCAGCTATTGTTTAGAAGATGCTGTCAGGAGCGCAATCGTTTATATACTTTGGCTCGAAGAAAACCTCAAGCCCATCTACCCGACTGCGATATTAATCGACGCACTGGCAAATCAATGGCGCACCAAATACTGGAAGCCGGAGTATTTAGAACTTGAACAATTACTCTCACCCGGAAAGCGCTGGTGGAGGGCAGCAGTAGATATGTGGGGTTACGACGAGCGTAATCAACTGGTTGCAGACATATTTGACGACCACGGGCAGGAATTTATCAAGTTCCGCAATGGGAAAGAAATTCTGGTTGATACTGCTTATAAGTGGGGATGGGAGCGAGTCGCAGATTATGCGTCCCCATTTTCAGAAAGTAATTCGTCGCTTGGCAGTATCAATGCAAGGGAATCTTGATCTACAAGCGTCAAGCAGCAATCGTTTTAACTGCACGTTATTCTGAGACAGTGTGATTGCTACCTCTCCCAACCCACCAACACGCCATCCGCCGTCACCAATCCCCACTGCGGAAACTTCGTCAGCAGCTTCTTGATTACAATCTGCAAAGCCGGATCATCATTCCAGCATTCTTGCAAGAATTCAAACCACGGATTCTCCCCCGAATTCGCCGCCGATTCAGTTTCTCCCTTCTTACAGGTCGCATATTTGACCTTGCGACAATCGCCTCATGCGACCACTTTTCAGGATTTGCCACAGGTGCGGCGGAATTTTCACCCTTATGAACTTGGACTGTTGCGCCTCTCGTTTCCTGCCTTCCTTACAAGCCGCAACAAATACAGCTTTGCGTAACTCGACTCCTTTCTAAGTTCGCAGTAGTTCTTCCAGATATACAGTGTTGCAGCAGACGCTTGCGTATAGAGATTTCAAATAAAGTTATTTTTCGTTCCAAAATGGGAATCTTAAATTAAGAGCGAGTGTCGTTACTAATGTGTTCATCTTTTTATTGATTACAATTAGTCTTTTGTCTCGACTTAGTTTATTAATACTTTTAAAATAATTAGAAATGATAGGATTTATTCTCGGTGGGTTTGTTAAAAAACTTGAAAAATTAGTCAAAGAGTTACAAAAAGATATTAAAAAAGATATATATGATTTGTTTGATGATAGAATTAATCCTTTAATTAGAAATATTGATTATATAGCTCAAGAACGTGTTAACCATGCAATTACTAAAGTTGAAATTTTAGAAACTAAAACTAAAGCTGATATTGAGTATTTGCTAGATAATGCTGATAACAAGATTAAGCATTATTTGCAAACAATAGACAATATCCGAAAAGAAGCTATAAACGAAACTTTAACTACAACAAATTACTATTTGGAAAATAGAATTAATCAAATAACATTGTGTGTAATGGAAGCTGTTAGTCTCTCACAAAGTACTGTTGAGAATAGCCTACAAAGAATAGAAGCTTTAGAAAATGCTGTATTTCAGGATGCAACTCAAGTAATTAATAAATTGTCTGAATTGATAGATGGTAAGTTAGAGCTAATACGTAATGAATTTAAAAGGTACTTAATTCACTATTTGCCAAATCCTTTTGATAAATGTAGGCAAAAACTTAAATTAGGATTAAAATCTGGTGGACTTTTATCTGATGTTGAACTTTATGAGTTAACTCAATGTTATGAATTAAGCAAATTAAATGAAAATACAGATATTGATCAGGTTTTAAAAGTTTATGGTCAATTGCAACAAAATGCTTTAATGATGGCAGCATTGGTGAGCAAGTCTCCAGAACTAAAAAACAGATCAATTAAAGACTGGCTTAAATATGGCTTACTTTGCGAATTTTGGCATAGCGTGATTAATACTTATGAACCTACCAATAATTTAATGCTGAATCCTAATTCAAAGAACTTGATGTTACCTACTAATTTACCAAACTAATCAATTTATTATATGTCAAAAATAGATACTGACTGGAAAACACCTTTAAGTTATTATGAAAAAGCAATAGAAGAACTTAGGCGTGGACGTGAAGAATTACAAGAAATGAAAACTGCTTTCTTACAAAGCATTGAATCAAAACCTGCCCATGATATTTCCGACATAAAAGAATTAAAATTAGAAATGAAAAATATACAGGAAAAATTGAGGATATCTGAAGAAATAGTAACAGAAACACAAACAACTTTAGCTAGCCTGGAAGAAGAATTACAAG
>NZ_JBSGKF010000047.1:0-5968 GCF_054786515.1 Nostoc sp. UIC 10890 | reverse complement strand
GAGTCGTTTGTTAGAAAGTTCGATTTAGAGTTTGCACCTATAGCTGGCAATATGGAAGAGTTTTTGCAATCAAAACAAGGGCAGCGATTGATTGCGGGAGAAAAGTTGAAAAAAGAAGAAGGAGATAAGCTTTTACTTCAACAGTTGGAATCAGCTTGGAGTGCGTGTATTGGAAGTGAAGTAATTATTTACACGCCGTTAGCTACCTTTGGATATCACATTGCAGAGAAATTAGGCGTACCCTGCTTTTTTGCATCAGTTCTACCGTTGACTCCTACAGGGATGTTTGGGTTTTTGAGATTTGGTCAGATAACTAAAAACCCACTAAAGAAAGCAATCAACTATGGCAGCTACTTGTTAGTAGAGTTTTTGCACTGGCAAAGATACCGTCCATTGCTCAATCATTTCAGAACCGAAACTTTGAAATTGCCGCCTTTGCCATATTTAGGTAGACGTTTTAGACAAAAAGCTCCGGCGAATGTATCACGAATCCCGGTACTGTATGGATTTAGTTCACACGTAATCCCAAAACCAAAAGACTGGCCGCATTGGGCGTATGTGACAGGTTTTTGGTTTATTGATCAAGCCTCCGACTACGAGCCACCCCTGGAACTAGAGGATTTTCTGGGACGAAAGCAATTGCCTTTGTGTTTTGGATTTGGCAGTATGACTATGCCCAATCCAGAATATCTCACACACTATATAGTGGAAGCTTTAAAGAAAACCCATCAAGGCGGGATTATATTATCAGGATGGGGTAATGTTGGAAGAACGGTAAATGTAAAAGATTCGCTACGAGTGTTTGTGATCAAGGAAGTTCCCCATGATTGGTTATTTCCTCAAGTGCCAGCAGTAGTACATCATGGAGGAGCTAGTACAACGGCGGCAGTGTTACGTGCAGGGACACCATCAGTTACCGTACCCTTTTTTGCAGATCAGCCGATTTGGGGTGAAAAGCTAAACCGATTGGGAGTTAGCCCACAACCAATACCGTACCATAAGGTATCAGAAAAAACTTTAGCAGCAGCGATTGAAGTAGTTTTGGGTGATGAGGTGATGAAGAAGAAAGCCCAGGAGTTAGGCCAGAAGTTAAGGGATGAAGATGGTGTGGCGAATGCAGTTGAAGTTTTCCATCGGCATTTGGGGTTGATTGGGTAAGTTATTATTTGGGTGAGAAATCCCAGATAACCGTAATACATCATCACACCCACAACAGCAGTAAATGCCTCAAGTTAAAATTTATACGGTACTCTGTATGAATGGCAGTATCCTAATGGTTTTCTACACGCCAGGGCATTGTTGGGAATTCCGTATCATCAGCCGCACGGGTGGTATATTCGGGGAACAAAAGATTTATTACACGGCGGAGGCAGCGTTGCGGATGGGGTTGGAGTGGCTGAAGGATGAACGGTGATAAGTGCGTATATGCGATCCAAGGTCAGCATTAGTGGCAAGAGGAATTGCTTTATTTGAAGGTGAATTGCTGGAAATTTCCTTTCATGCGATTGCATTTCAAGAATGATTTCGAGTTAATTGTAGCAAGATAGCTTCAAGACTTTGTAGTGCAGCGTTGGTAGTGCGTTGGTGTTCTTGAAAGTCCTGACGGTGTTCTTCAAAGTTGCGCTGATGTATTTCAAAATTACGCTGATGTTCCTCGTGTGAGTCGCGTAATTCAAGTAGTACGTCGTCCAAGATGGCACTCCTGGCTAATACACGATTTACATTTTCGGTAAGTGAGTCTAACTGCTGTTGAGTGTTAGCTTGTCGTTCGGCAAGCCCTAGCATTATTTGTTCAATGCGGTCTAGTCTGCTTGGGAAGTATTCAGGCGTGTCGGTCATTTTAGGTTAAGCTTAGTCCTCTACTAAAGATTATATAAAGTTGTGACCTTTATCTGCCCGTTATTTTAGCAACAGTTCCCGGACTGAAAAGCCTGACACGCTTTAGACTGCTAGTTTTGCATAGGAGGCGAAAAGTACAACACAGCGCGATTGCGTTACGGTGTTTTCTCGCTCCGCCGCCCCAGCGACCCTAGCGTTAAAGCCGCGACCGAGCAAGAAAGTTTCGCTGCATGAACAGAAACATAAAGCCTTCTGCAAGAACTGCCTTCTTCAAAAATTAAGGAACTTACAAAATTTAAACGAGGTTACTGGTAGTAATCGGAGAGCTTTTCACCCAGACATTATGGTTGTGATAAAAATCACCACGTTGTTCTAATGTAAACCCACCCAGTAATAATCCCAACCAGACTTCTACCATCGGCATTTGCAACACACGTTGCAGTTTAACCAAAGAAATCTCATCTTTGACATTTATCAGGTGGTTAGCGATGGCGCTGTGCCATTTTTGGACATCCTCATCTGATGCCAAATTGCGAACATCTTCTAAAGTTGTCACCTCATCGAGCATTGCCAAAACATTCGCTTTTTCAACAGGTGCTACTACAGAATCACCCAACTCAGTAGGATGTGAAAATTGGTGTGGGCCATGTGGTTTAAAGGTTTGTGGTGTTTCCGGTTCAATCAAATCATCTAAATCTAGGTGCATTGTTGTCCGCACTAAACCAGCAAAGAGATCGGTGCTAACAATTGGCCCTAAAAGACTATTGCGATCGCGGGTATCTTGCAACAGCACTTCGGCACGAGACTTAAGAATATCTGCAATCTGACTGAAGGCAAGCGCTGCGGTTGATAACTGTGCCTCCAAAGGTAATTTGTCAAGCTCCGCATCTAAACATTCCCACATCGGTACAAGTGAAGATGTGGGTGGAGATTCGGACAACTCATCAAGCACATCCCAAATTGTTAATTGGTGGTATGTGGTCATCTCTAGGATTCTGGATTTAACGGGCAGGGTCGCACTGGGCAGTAGCTTGAGCTAATCTCAAACATATCCTTATATTGATATAGTGAAACACTGTATTGTTTAGCAAACGCCTGCAACACCTGATCTGTATAGGCGCGGATCTTGCCAGCCGTTAGCCCAAAGCAGTGAATTGGTTCCAGGCGACAAATAGGCTGTTGCCCCAGCCAGAGTTCTGCCGACATAGCGTGTAATGGTTTATCCCCTGGTTCTTTATACAAATACAGCACTGCAAAATACGTTGCTGGTGGTTCAACTGCGATTGCATCAATTTCTGCTGAATGACTTTCACTCCGGCAACGATAGAATGAGCGACGATTGTGGCAGACTTTTGGATTCCAACACCCGTCCCCTGCTGTTCCATGTAAAACTTTGGCTTGGGCAGTTGGTAGTTTGGAACATAGCTGACATTTGGGATCGAGTGGCTTGGGCATACCTTACTCCACTTCTTCACCGATTGCCCGATAATAAGCAGCGATCGCAGCTTCTTGCTCACTGCGAAGGGTATAACGCCGAAATGCTTTCTCGCTTTGATGTCCTGTTAATTTTCGTGCATGGCTGGGGTCAACTCCCAATAGCAATAAGTCAGTGGCGTAAGTATGTCGAAAGGAGTGAGGGTGCAAATCCTCAATGTGAGCTATTTCACCGATTTTTTCCACAGCGAAGTAAATGCCGTGATAACTCAAGCGTTCACCTTTGTATGAAGCATGGTGTGAAATCATCAGTGGACTAAGGCTGTTTAACACCTCTCCTTGCTGTGAGCGCAATTGCAAATACTCTGCTAAAACTTCCCGGCTCTCTTTTCGCAGTGGAACTAAGCGTGGTTCATTGGTTTTGGTGTCTGGTAAAAACAGGAGCTTGCCATCAAATGAGCCAACATTTAGCTGCACAACTTCCCCAGCCCGGAGTCCATGACTAAGGATGTGAACGAGTGCTGTATCTCGTTGCTTTGTTTCTTGGAGCAATTCCAAAGCTGACCAAACCCGCTCCATTTCTGAAGGGGTCAAACTTTGGGCTGGTGGCAGTGGCACTTTTTCCAGTTTTATCCCCAGTGTAGGATTAGTAGCAATAATTTCAGGATACGTGTAACACATCCATTTGAAAAAGCTTTTGAGAGCCGCAATTCCTGCATTGATGCTGCTTTTTGAAAGCGGTTTACCTGCATCAGTCAGTATTTCATCACGGAGATATTCTTTATATAATGCAAGGTGACGTGGACGCAGTTCATGATAATGCAGCTCACTCCATGCCAAAAACCGCTTCAGTTCACGTTCGTACATTTTGCGACTGTTAGGCGCAAGATTGGTGCTGCGTAAAAACTCCAGTACTTTTATCCACCGTATGTCTGTGGGTGCAGCTATTTTTCCTGCCCTGCTTCTAGATTCTCCCTGTGGGGTTGATGATCCTTGATCCTGTATGTGGATCAACTTGATTGGCGGTAGGTTGTCAAACTGAGGATTATTTACCATCTTGATCGCGATCGCCTAGAAGCAGTGTGGAACTAACACCCAAAATTGTATGTGAATTTAGGGAAAATCTGGCTACCGTGTCACTAGTACTTCACCAACCCAAAAATGCGCTTGTGGAGGTCGGCGCTTGTGCAGGGGAGCAGGGGAGAGATTTGTACAAGTTCTTTTCCCTCTGCCCAAGAGCTTGCCACCACGCAAAGTTTGTGTGGCGAAGCACTAGAATGCTTCTCAATCTTGGTACTGAGGTGAATTGTTGAAAATCTTTACAAATCTTGGGTAAGTGAACTAACTCTCCGTAAAAAGCCGCCATAACCGGACAGTTGCTTTAAAGTCCTTAAAATAGCGAAGTGGTCATTAGAAACAAGCTAACTATATAATAAAACGCATAAGGAGTAATTGCTTAAAAATGCCATTTACAAGGGATTTCGGCGGGATTTTGGCAGATTACTGGCAACCAACTCGCACAAGGAAACTTATCCTCCAAACCTTGTAGTTTCAAGCGTGCTTCACGTACTGATTGATATAAAGGTTTACCACTAGAAAATTCTGCAAGAAAATTCTTCAAAAACTCCTGTGCTACTTTGTCAGGGACTGGTTCACGCATGACAATCATTTGGGGAATATGTAAATCAGCTAAATTAGTTGCTAATCCCAAACCATCGCAGGAGTTAAAAATTGCTAAGTGTAAACCTTGTCCAATAGCTTTCGTCAAAGCATTTTTTAACTCGGCAATAGTTAAACTATCAGAGTCATTGATGTGAAAATGACCAATTTCTCGTTCCGACTGAGTAAAGCTATGACCAGCAAAAAACAAAATATCCCAAGGTTGCATCCAAAGTGCATCATTGAGCATCGAGCGTTGTGGCTCTACTAAAAACTTGATTTCTGCATGAGGTAATTGTTCAAGTAAAATTCTGTCTTGTTGAATATTAATACCAGTGCCATCTCCCAATATAGCTAATATTTTGACATGGGACTTTGAGGAGATAGACTTTTCTTTCCTCTCATAAGTAGTTGAAGAAAGAGCAATTTCAGCATGAGGATAGCGTTCAAAGAAATCCCAAAGCTGCAAGGGTATCCGCCGTAACTGGCTATCTTCTGTTTGCAGAAGTATCCGAATAGATTCTGAAGGATCTAGTTTTTCTAAGAGTTGTTCTTTAATAGGGCGAAATAGTTCCGAGTTTAACCATAAATTTACTTGTTTTCTGAAATTATCTGCTAATGTATCGCATTCTTTAAATAATTCTCGCTGACTAATATTGGTAACTTGTGTTTCTGGAAACTTGATTCGCAAACTTCCTTGTAAGCTGTGGAAATATGCAGCTTGCCATTTCTGGTATGCTAAAACTAATTCGGACGATGAAGGTAATTGTCCATGAGATTCAAAATATGGGCGTTCGCCTTCTCTACTAATTTGTACTATAATTGAAAATCCTGTACTTAAATCCCCTTTACCTAATTTTAAAATTACTAGCTTTCCTTGGGTGAATTTCTTGTCCGTGGGAGCTATCAAGTGGATTAATTCTTTTAAATCCGCTTGATGTTGGCGATAAATAGTAATTTGTTCATCTTTACCTTTTAATTCGGCTTGATATCTTGCTTCTATCTGCTGGAGAGCCAATTCATAATTGTAAGTAAC
>NZ_JBSGKF010000046.1:0-6082 GCF_054786515.1 Nostoc sp. UIC 10890 | reverse complement strand
AATCTATGGTTTTATTATTTTTCATAAGAAAGTCTGATGAATATTTTGTTAAATTTCTAACTAGGGATAGGAATATTGCGCTTTTCTAACTCTGCAATCATGACATTCTCGATAAATTGGCTCATAATCAAGCCTTCACTAGCAAAGGCTTCGCTGAACTGAGCATAAATCTTCTGATCCATCCAAAAGCCAATATTCCTTTTTTTTCCGTCTGGCTTGTAAGGGGATCTCTTATATTTCTTCTTTGGTTTGGTTTTTTGTACTGCTATTGTCATGTTTTTTTCTGTTTTCTTTTTGCTTATAAATATTCTACCACTACACATGTGAATTTACTAGTGTGTAATTAAAATATTTTTTATTCTACATAGGAATAATAAAACAGACTGAAATTTAACTCTGATTATTATTCCTATAAAAATTAAACCAGACCTAAAACCTTTCTTAAATAAGTAGTCAGTGGAACCGCTTTACCTAATTCTTTGCAGTATTCCAAGTGCTTATCAGCTAGTTTTTGCTGTTGATCTTCGGTCAGTTTAAAGGTAATTGTTTTTAGTGTCATTTATTTTTATCCTTATTTTAATTTTGTAAAAAAAGTCAGTTTATTTTTTTAAAATAAACTGACGCATGACTAACTATGATACTTAGAAGCTGCTGAAATAATCATCAGCCGATTTTTTAATCTCTACTGGTTTAGGGGTAATAGATGCTTTAAGCTTTTCAAACCCTGAGATAAGATCAGGTAACTGCCACATCCTTAATACTTGAATTGTGGCTATATCATCTAAATACTCACCTATAGCCTTAATTTCATTTTCTGTAAATTCTTGGGATGCTTTCATTATTCCATGCCTCTAGATTTTTTATATTTAGCTAATGAATACTTTATAGGGTGTGCCCCAGGATAATGGGAAATACCTATCTCCCAGGATTTTACATCAAGGGCCACACTCATTTTTGATAATATTAATTGTGAAGCGATAAAATTTTGACGAATTAAATTAGCTTTAAAAGCTTCAATAGTATTCTTGAAGTATTTGCTATCAAGATTATTATTAATCTTGCTTGCTTCAAAAAGCTCTTTACTATCAAGCCATTCTAATATTAAATCTCGATCAGCTTGCTTTGCTAAATCTACTACTTTAGGTGCAGTTTTTGCAAATCCGTTAAACATAATATTAAACCAAAAATCAATTAAACTTCTTACTATAAGTATAGCAAATAATACAGTACTTGTGTACTAATATTCAAAAAATATTTACAAGTAATTTTAGGTAAAAAGCTGTTACAATAAATGAAATAATTAAACTTCTTTTATTACCTACAAATCTTTGAGACAAGGTTTGTAGGTAATTTTTTATCTAGAAAATAGCAGCTAAAAAATTAAATTAATCAAGCAAACACAGATATAAAAATATTTTTACTGTTATTGGTGCGATCGCACTACTCATCATGGATGATCATAAATAGTTAATTATTTTATGATTAACTTAAAATCTCTTGCTATTTGGTAGTTTTAAGCAAGGTTATACTTTTATAAGAATGTTTTTTAAAAAAGTATAAAAAGATTGAATGGTTAAAACCTTTACTATATAAGCATTTGATTGTTTTTATTTTAATCAAAAATCATTTTTGTTGCTATGACATCAACAGCATCAATAGGTAATAGTGCTGTGACATTAAGCGTATGCAGTGTTTTTAGCTATCAACTAGCTTGATATTTGCTAGTAATAGCGCTATGACATCAAGCGCATCAGAAACAAGCAAGTAATTAAAGAAAGCATAGTAATACAAACATACTTAATAGTAATGTGCTAGAATATAGAGGTATTTAATAATAAGAGAAAATATAATGGCTAGAATTGATGAAAATGAAGAATTAATCCAAGCTTTAATAAACTACACACATCAAAACCATGTATTAACAGAAGCTTTAACAGCAACCTTAACTAATACATTGCGTGAGACTGCAAGCTTATCTCAATTTACACATGATATCCAAAAGATAGGAAAAGAATTAGGGCAGCTTACCGGACAAAGCTGTATGAATTACCTATCTGATTCTTTGAAAGATTTTACTAATCATTTTGTACAGAAAATCGGAACACTTACAAGCCGATTAGATAAAATCACCCAAACCCAAGAACAAAACCAACAAACAGTAGATGCTGTTATTCAATCACAATTATTAATCGCCCAAAACCTAAAGGAATTGAGCGATCGCTTAGTTGAACAAAATAAGAGGATTAGCCGTTTAGAAAATGCGATTACCTTTGTTTTTGAGGCTCAAGCATCAGCAATAAAGGATCAACAGCCAGCTAAAAAATCTTAATCTTCATCATCTAATCCAGAACTATCATCATCAGAAGAACTACCCAGCAAATTAATCAAAGCTGGGTAGTTTTTTGCTTTATTCTGCAATAGTTCATCAATTAGTTCTGATGGTTTTTTATTTAGTCCTTCAGAGGTAAGCTTTTGTAATACTTTACCCTGTTCTTCTTCTGATAGTCCTTGCCTCATCAGAGTAGAATATTCTTTAATATTTTCCTGTGTGGCTGGGATATCTTTTCTTAAGAATAGCTCTTTTAATTCTTTAGTAGAATTATTTACTTTTACCCTAGAAGTAACCTGCTGTTGATCTGCTTGTGTTTGTTCTTTTTGATTATTTAATTTTTGAAAAGATGCAGATTTAAAACTATCTAAATCAACTTGAAGATTATTATTTTTACTTTGCTTTTTCTCTGATGCTAATTTTTCATAAGCTTCTCTATATTTTGGAGGAAATTTACTTAAATCAACTTGAATACTCATTATTTTAAATCCTATATTTTATCATTATTATATCATATTTTAAGTAAGCAATAGTGGTAAAGTTGCTATTGCTTACTTAAACTTAAAGTGAAAGTGAAATAATCAAACTAGGATCATAAGTTTTAAATTGCTCTAAAGTGTTTTGTGCGATCGCATTTCCTTTTTTTGCAAAATAGTAAACTGATGCTGTGATTATTTCAGCGCAAAATCCATCAAGTAATGGTAGGCAGTTTACTTGGGCCTCCATATCTTCAAGATTTAGTACTAATTCATCCATCATCCAGATCATAAACTCTGAAGGTTCGCCAAGTTTAATTGTTTGCCATTCTTCTATTAAATCTTCCTTAGGTACACCTGCTAGTCTTGAAAGGGCTATTAATGGGAGTGCCCCAGTATTCCCAAAATGGATTGCAGATATATCTAGAATGGTTTGTGTTAGTGGGTGCTGAGAGAAATTAAGCATTTTATTTAGGTTGATAGTTGTAGAAAAAGTGGATGATGTTTTTATTAATTTGGCAGATTTTAGAATTATTTACTAATTCTTGATTAGATTTAGTGTAAATAGGTCTGCAACCGCCAAGGTTTATAAAGAATGTATTAGCTAAAAAACATAGAACCAGAAGATTTACAGAAAAACCTAAGAGTGAATCTACTATATTTTTTGGTGCTACTTCCTTAACTGCTGTTCTAGCTTCTTCAACTAAAGAATCACATAATAAACTTTTCTGTTCCATTGAACCATTTTCCATTATGTCGTCTATTATTTGATTCCTTAAGTCTACTTGTGTTTTTTTATCAGAGAAAAGACTAGGAAATAATTTATCAAGCATTGTTTTGAATTACTTAAGGTTTATTTAAATAGACTACTTTTACTCACCCCATGAATTAGAGGTTAATCAAATAGTGAGTAGTTAAAATCTTTTTCAACTACTACTTTTTGAATTACTTCGCCCCAATCAACACCATCAAGAGCAGAGGTTAGAAAATGAACGTGGTCTAAACTAGCCCTTACATCTAAAAAATGTGTGACTAATTTACAATCATTTTTGGCACATTCAAAAGAAATTCTTTCTACATCATATTTAGATGGCTCACCATAGATTAGTAAAAAAACAGCTTCACAATTTACCTTACTAGCACGTTCAGAAACTTCTTTAAAATCTTCCCAATGACAGGGGAAAAATAGATAATTTTCACTTTTTACAATTAAACGATCCTCTAAATTTATCTCTGATCATTCCTCTTTGTAGCTTACTGTTTCGTAAAACCGATCTATTACTTGGCGATCGCTCTGTCTATTATTTGCCATGATTTTAATTAAATTCCTTGGGATGTATATGTAGTAGGGGTTTTAGAGTTCAAACCCCATTGCCTTAATGTGTAGCTACCAGTTAAATAACTGGTTTAATAGCTTCGATATAGTTTCTAAAAACCTCTACATCAAAATCACATCCTTCCTTAGTTTTCAGTGCAGCAAGCCCCATATTAAATCTATGTTCCTCTAAAGTTTCAGGGTGTACATCTACATCTACATCGTTTACAAAAGTTTCTACAATTGTAGGTACATTTAAACCTAATAATTTCATTGTGCTTTTCATTCCTAAGCAATCCTCATCAGCATCATCCCAAGAATCAGAGAATATGTAGTAGGCTGTAAACCCAGTTTCCTGATCGATAAACGACAACTGAAGCCAATCTATAGGGTTACATCCAAAAATTTGAACATCAGCTAACGTTAACTTTTTGGTAAAACTATTATCACTAAAAATTGGACGGAAAGTTGTAGCGCGATCGCCATAAGTAATCTTGAATTTCCTACCTATGGCACTTTGTAAAAATCTGACCGCATATATCTTCTGAAGTAAATTACGATTGCTCTCTCGGATGTAGGTTTTTTCCCCATTATCCAGGGTAACTTCAATAATATGTTCAATGACATCTCTAAACATCAAGTTTTCTACAGCGTAGACATCAACACCAATCATCTGGCAAGCATTACGAAGATCCAATGAATCATCGTCTTTTTCATACCATTCGGGGTGTACAAGTATGTGTGATTGTTCATCACTTTCTAGGGATATAAATTCTAAAGAGTATCCGTTCTCTGTTTGACGAACATCATTCAAAACCATTTCAACAGATATATCAACAGTCATTTTTTTTACCAGTTAGTTACAAGTTGATTACAAGTTAATTTGTTAATGGGAACCTTTAAAGATTCCCAGGTAATTTTTAAGCAGCAGCAAATGAACTTTTTAGAATCTTTTGAACCTTTGCTTCCACATCCTTATTAGGTGCAGAATTAAAAGATAATGCGATCGCAAACATGGCCCAGCTAATATCAAAGATTAGTGCATTAGCTACTACTGATGATGATGCTTGATGTACTTCATCAGCCAGCATTGCTGCTTTAACCTCAGCCACACGTACAGCGAACCAGTCTCTATCAAATGGTAATCTACCATCAATCAGCTTTACCCAGACCGTACCGCAATCAATCCAGATAGCAACGATTTGATCAGCAGCTACATTAATAATTTGGCTGATGATAGCGCGATCGCGTTCGGACAAAAACTGAGTAGCTGGCTTGATAGGTGTTAAAGTTGTAGTTGTCATTACTTTTCGTTTTGTTTAAGTGGTGATAGGCGATCGCTTAGTTCTTCAGGCTTTAGCGGTCGCTTTGTTTATGTTGGGTGAGTAAACCATACAGGTGAGCCGTGCTGCTTATCTCTCCTTTCCTTCCATGCTTCCAGTATAACATAGATTTTCTCACTTGTGCGCTTCCGCAAAAGAAATATTTTAAAAATGTTTACTATATATAAGTGTTGCTTTTTTGCGGAAGTACACTATATAATATAAGGAGATATGTAAAAGGTATTTTATGAAAGTTGTTTGTAGGCTTAAAGAATTAATGGAGGTAGAAGGGATAAATCAAAACCAGCTAGCCCAAAAGACTGGTATAGCACCCTCAACAATTGGTAGGTTGTACAGGAATGCCTCAACTAGATATGACGACCAAACATTAGTAGCACTTGCAAAATATTTTAGACTTGAGAAAATGGATGATCTTATTAAATTTGAACTAGATTAATAATGGTTAAAAATTTAAAAATAAACCTCAGTTAATTTAAATTAACTGAGGTTTATTTTAACTATAATTTCCTAATTTTACTTAAATTTAAATCTGTCTCAATTAAATTTAAGTTTTTTAATTTAACTACAGATTCACCAAACTGCTTAGACGTTAAACCAGTAGATAAAATTTTAATTAGAA
>NZ_JBSGKF010000045.1:0-6171 GCF_054786515.1 Nostoc sp. UIC 10890 | reverse complement strand
GAAACTATTACGCTGCCGATAAATTTTGCTTGTCTTGGTATCGCCTTTGATGCGTTATCCAAGCGATAACCATTTACAGGGTGCTAACTTCCAGTTATAGTTAGCCGTAACTTATTATAGGCACAATGCAACTATAAGTTTGACTTGGTGCAAAGATAGTTTACAAAAATTGCTCAGGCGATTGCCTTAGTGTAGGGGAATAAAAAAGTTTAACAATAAGTAATAAAGTTCAACAATTTCTGTTAGGTGCTTTACCCCGCTCCAAGCATCCGTCCATAAATCGCTTGAAAGGGCCTGTACGCCGCAGCCACGCTAGGTTATCACTAAAGCGATCGCCACCGACTTATGGGGGTTACGCCATCGCTCTTAAGGCGAGGCGTAGCCCATCGCGCCCACATTCGGTTAGCATTACTCTCCTAATTGTTGAACTTTTTTATATGCTTAGACTTAATTCCGGTTTAATTCGAGTAGCTATCTACCCGAATATCCCGCCAGACATCAGAAACCTGCCAGCCGGAATTGCCCACAGATTGTACTGGAGGATTGTCAAGGAATGGAACATAGTCAGGAACTTTAGGCTCTGAAATCGCTACTGGTTTCTCCTCAACCTCAACCACAGAGGCTGGAGAATTGACAGTATTAGTTTGAAGAAGTTGGTCTTCTGCTTCTTCGATTAACTTCATCTGTCTCAGGGTAAGCTTGTCGGATTTTTTGGTGATCTTCTTGGTATCTATATCATTAGAAGTTTTCATTGGCTGTTCCCTCAAAAGCATTGGCTTAAAATTTGGATGAGTAAAGTTCTGAGAAAATGGGTATTAATAATTGCACAGAATTAACAAAATACACCAAATCTATGGAAAATACGAGTCTCTTGCTGAAGAATTTACCAATTGAGTACAAATCTCTTTTTCGGGCAGATGCCCCATCATAATCTGTTGCACAGATGCAAGTATTAAGCGTAAGCGTAGCTCGCCGCAGGCATCGCTTCTTGATCATGACTGTACGTCAATACTGTTTTGCGGTTTTGACTCCTAATAAGCAGATAATGGATGGTTGAGAGTTCTCGCTGTGGAGGAACAGCGTTGAGAAACTTATCAGGTGAAAAAGGCACAATCTTAATAGTAGATGACGAAGCCAGTATCCGCCGAATTTTACAGACGCGGTTAGAAATGATTGGCTACAGCGTAGTTACAGCTAGTGATGGTGAAGAAGCTTTGTCAGCTTTTCGCCTGTTGACCCCTGATTTAATAGTTCTGGATGTAATGATGCCAAAGCTAGATGGCTACGGTGTCTGTCAAGAATTACGGAAACAATCAGACGTACCAATTATCATGCTTACAGCTTTGGCAGATGTAGCAGATCGGATTGCTGGGCTGGAATTAGGCGCTGATGACTACATGACAAAACCGTTCTCACCCAAGGAATTAGAAGCTCGAATTGCTTCTGTACTCAGACGACGCGTTCACAAAACTGATATCAATATTATTTCTAAATTTGAGATCATCCATGTGGGTAATCTCAAAATCGATGTAAATAAGCGGCAAGTCCATAAAGATGAGCAACGCATTCGGCTAACAGGTATAGAATTTAGCTTGCTAGAGTTGTTAGTAAATCATTCGGGAAGAGTTTTTTCAAGGTTAGAAATATTACAGCAATTGTGGGGCTTTGTACCAGAGATGAGTACAGACACCCGTGTGGTAGATGTGCATATTTCACGATTGCGAACAAAGGTAGAATCCGACCCCAACGACCCAGAATTTATCTTGACCGCAAGAGGTAATGGTTATTTTTTCTCACGAATTGTTGAATCAGAACAGGAATAACAGAAAAATATGACTAAGCTCATCTTAATTACAGGCATAAGTAAAGGTTTAGGTTATGCGATGACCGAGGGTTTTATTGAACAGGGACATACTGTTATTGGTTGCGCCCGTTCATCAGATGCAATCGATAAAATACGTCAAAAGTTTAGTGCGCCCAACAATTTTACATCTGTAGACGTTGCAAATGAACACCTTGTAGAAAAATGGGCCCAAGACGTACTTCAACAATATGCACCGCCAGATATAGTAATTAATAATGCGGCAATTACCAATTATCCAGCACCTTTGTGGGAAATACCATCTGAAGAATTTTCGGAGCTTATAGATATCAATATAAAAGGCGTAGCGAATATAATTCGCCATTTCGTACCAGCAATGGTGAAAAACAAACGGGGTATTATTGTTAACTTTAGTTCTGGTTGGGGACGCTCGACTTCAGCCCAAGTTGCACCATATTGTGCTTCTAAGTGGGCAATAGAAGGATTAACTCGTTCTTTAGCACAAGAATTGCCGAATGGTATGGCAGCTATACCCCTCAATCCAGGTATCATTCATACTGATATGCTTTCTATTAGCTTTGGAGAAGAAGCTGCTAATTATACACCCGTGTCCGATTGGGTATTGAAAGCTGTGCCATTTATTCTCAATTTAAAACCCAAAGATAACGGGATTCCCTTGACCATACATTAAAGAGTGAATCTCAATTGCAATCGTTACCCTGCGGTGCAGACAGTTGAATCATCTCAGTAAAACGTGAATACTTAACCGCATCGGTAGGGGGATAATCTGCCGACACTGCAATTAACCCGATCTTTATATCCTCGAAATAAATCACACCCCCAATACGTCCTTCGATTTGGAAAGCTCCATGAAATAAATGATATTGAGCGATGTAGATTAGCAAACAGTCACTAATCTTTATTGCCCTGTCAAACATCTGCTGACAAGTTTTTTGGAGGACAGCATCTAGATATTCATTATAGGCAGGCTCACCCAGGTCAGTAAATTCTGGAAGATCCGCAAAATGATCCATATAAAATAGCCAGATATCGGACAAGTCTGCGTCATTCGTCAGTTTTCGTTTAAGTTCTTGCAATTGGTCGATATTCATATTGTGAATATTAAGGAGATGGGATAAACAGACAGTACTTTTAAAAGTTATCAATTATTTTTGCATTAATGGGGGATAAAGAATCACCACAAAAAGTTTATAGCAAATGGTGGGGGACTTAGATCACGGGATAAATAGACTACTGATAACTTGTTCACTGTTAAAAAGCTAGCGAGTGCGATCGCATAAAAATATGGAACCTGGCTGTTGGAGAGCATGAGTATAGGCTAGATAGCAACTTGAGATAAACTAATGTTGTCTTTAAGAATCTCTATCTCAACTGGAGAAAGTACTTTAGCTTTCATACCATGTAGCTCATTTAGGACAGCGTTAGCATCGGTAGCACCAAATTTGAAGTACTCAGTTAAACTACCAATGCGATAATTGAAACTCTGATAACGGTGTTTAAAATATAGTTCAACATTACCTCGGTGTGCCCAAGTTCCAAGTATTTGAATGTCAACAGTTTTATAATGGTAAAGTAAATCTGCTTCTATTTCTGGCAATCGCTGTTGGATAGGTCTAGTAGTAACTCCTATCTTGTACAAAGTGCCAATGTGTGTTTGAATCTGCAAGAAATACAAAGTACAAGATAAAATTCGTTGAAATTGAGCGCGATAAAGCGTTAAGTCAGTAAGGCAATATAACTTATCTGCTACATTTTTATATAAAGTGTGTTTGGCTGCTAGCTCCAGTTTCAACAGTTTTTTGAGCAATAGTGGTTCTTGCACTTGGTTAAACAAATCAAATTCTAACGCTCCAACAGGAATTTTACCCAAATTTGTAAATTCATAAGCTGGAGGGTTTAAGTAGACATTTTTGTGGAACATAAAGGCTTTGAGTAGCCCTGGAATGACTAACCCAGGGCTAATAGGATAATTAATTGAGCCGTATTCTTTCCAAAGCAATTTTAATTGTGCTAAATCTTTACGCGATAGGTAAATATTAAAATTATCGTAGAGTGGTAAAATCGGGAAATCACGGGTAGCCACAGGCAAGCAAGTGGCTGACGAATGTGCAAAGTGATGCTGCTTAACCTTACCTTTTTTAGCGGTTAGCCCACCGTAACAGTAAGGGCATAAAAGCACAGTTTTACCACTAGGGACATCTTCAACACAGACTAATTTTCCATCTGGGGCTATACCAAATTTCAGCCACATTCTCACGCTCACTCAATTAATAGAAAAACCAGTCGAAGCAGATAGCAGAAAGTCCTAGTAAACCTTAAATAATTTGCAGATATGCTAAATTTCATTCAGACTAGTGCTAGTGTACTATAGGATTTCTAATTTAGGATTTTATTTGCTTGGAAATAGTGTGTGAAAAACGAAACTGCTTGTGGTGGAGCTATCCTTGGGACAAGAATCTGTCGCTAAAACTAGGAAAATAGTTCACGTAGATATGGATGCCTTTTACGCATCGGTAGAGCAGAGGGATAACCCTAGGGCGTGTCATCAATTAAGCCAGATAACGGCAGCAGCAAGATAAATTGCGCCCAGAAAGTTCCTTGCTCGCTTATCGTAACGTGTTGCGATCGCTCGATATTGCTTAAGTTTGGCAAAGAAATTTTCAATTAGATGTCGTGCTTTGTATAAGTCTTTGTCATAGTCACGCTTAACACTACGGTTGCGCTTGGGCGGAATCACTGGTGTTTTACCTTGTTGTTCAAGTTGCTCAATCACGCGCTCATCAGCATCATATCCCTTGTCAGCAAGTAGTGTATCAGCAGTCAACTCGTGGAGTAAGACATCGGCTCCATCAAGGTCACATGCTTGTCCAGGGGTCAGGTGAAAGCTGATAGGATTACCTAGGGCATCAACTAGGGCGTGAATCTTGGTACTCAATCCACCCTTGCTGCGTCCAATGGCTTCCCTTAATGCATCCCCCCTTTGCCCCGGCACTGTGCTGGTGGGCACGCACAATGGTCGAGTCAATCATCGCATATTCGTTGTCCGCATCCTCAGCTAACACTTCAAATACCCGTTGCCACACTCCACGCTTTGCCCACCGACTGAAACGGGTATGAACTACTCGAAAATCACCAAACCGTTCGGGTAAGTCTCGCCACGGAATACCTGCTCTGTAGCGATATAACACACCTTCAATAAACAATCGATTATCTTTAGCCGTCACTCCCACAGTCTCTTTTCGCCCTGGTAGTAACTCTTTGATGCGTTCCCACTGATCATCTCGCAACCCATAGCGGCGCGTCATTTTACCACTCCTCCTCATTCCTCAACTCGCGCTTGGCTATCAATTTTAAATTAGATTGACATCTATTTGATGACACGCCCTAGCTACCGAGGCAAACCGTTAGTCGTCGGTGGCAGCCCGAATCAGCGAGGCGTAGTTGCAGCAGCCAGTTATGAAGCTCGTAAGTTTGGCATTCACTCTGCGATGCCTTCAGTAACAGCGTTCGTCTTTGACGTTGCCGCAGGCATCGCAAAATGTCCCGCACTTATCTTTGTCAGACCGAGATTCGACGTTTACCGAGAGATTTCCGCAGCAATCCACGCCATATTCAAACGCTACAGTGATTTAGTGGAAGGAGTTGCGCTAGATGAGGCATACCTTGATGTTACTGAGAATAAGCAAAACATTCTCTACGCCTCTACGATTGCAAGACATATCAAAACTGCAATTTTCCAGGAAACTCAGTTGACGGCAACCGCAGGGGTGTCAATTAACAAGTTTCTTGCAAAAATGGCATCAGGACAGAACAAACCGAATGGGCTAACGGTGATTTTACCGGAGGAAGCGATCGCTTTTGTAGAACAACTGCCGATTGAAAAGTTTCACGGGATTGGTGAGGTGACGGCGGCTAAGATGCACTCACTAGGGATTGATACTGGTGCAGACTTAAAGGAGCGATCGCTCTTAGAGTTAACACACCACTTTGGTAAAGCAGGTAATTATTACTACAAGATTGCCAGAGCAGAAGATGACCGCCCAGTTGAAGCAAATCGAGTTCGCAAGTCCATTGGTGCAGAAAACTCGTTTGCAAATGATTTAAGCGATGTCAGCCAGATGTTGCAAGAACTCGAACAGATTGCCCAAATTGTCGAGCAAAGGTTACAGAAGCATGAAACACGAGGCCGCACATTAACGTTAAAAGTCAAGTTTTCTGACTATCAGCAGTTAACCCGCAGTAAGACAATGCTTGCTCCCATTAGTGAACTCTCTACGATTTTTGAGATAGCCAAAGCGCTGTTTGAGTCGATTGAACTGGAGAATCGT
>NZ_JBSGKF010000044.1:0-6201 GCF_054786515.1 Nostoc sp. UIC 10890 | reverse complement strand
AAACTCCGGTTGGAATATGTGTAGAGCGGTCGGTTGATTTAATCGTAGCACTTTTAGGCATCCTCAAAGCAGGTGGAGCTTATGTACCAATTGACCCTGAGTATCCCCAGGAACGCATAGCTTATATACTAGAAGATTCTCAACTCAAATTACTGCTAACTCAGGTAAAACTGCTGTCTCAAATTCCCCAACATCAAGCACAAACTATCTGTGTAGATTCTGAGTGTAAGAAAATTTCGACCCAAGCAAATACCAATCTTAGCAGCGACGTGAAACCAGATAATCTGGCTTACGTAATTTACACTTCTGGTTCTACTGGCAAACCAAAAGGTGCGATGAACACTCAGAGAGGAATTTGCAATCGTTTGCTGTGGATGCAAGAAGTTTATCAACTTAATACTACAGATAGTGTTCTGCAAAAAACGCCTTTTAGTTTTGATGTTTCAGTTTGGGAATTCTTCTGGACTCTATTAACAGGCGCACGTTTGGTAATAGCTAAACCAGGTGGACATCGAGACAGTGACTATCTCATTAATTTGATTACTCAACAGCAAATCACTACCTTGCATTTTGTTCCTTCGATGCTACAAGTCTTTTTAGAAAGTCGCGGTGTGGAAAAATGTACTTCCCTCAAAAGAGTCATTTGTAGCGGCGAAGTCTTACCACTAGATTTGCAAAATAGATTCTTCCAGCAGAGTTTGGGATGCGAATTACATAACCTATATGGACCTACAGAAGCAGCTATTGATGTTACTTTCTGGCAGTGTAAAAAAAATAGTAATTTGAAAACTGTACCTATCGGTCGTCCCATTGCCAATACCCAAATTTATATCCTCGATGCTTATTTGCAACCAGTTCCTGTAGGTGTCACAGGTGAAATTTATATTGGTGGTGTCGGGTTAGCGCGAGGCTACTTCAACCGTCCCGAATTAACACAAGAGAAATTTATCCCGAACCCCTTCACAAGGAACATGGGAGAGAATGAAGACCAATCCTCAAATCTGGAACGTCTTTACAAAACTGGTGACTTAGCCCGTTACCTTCCTGACGGTAACATTGAACTCCTCGGTCGTGTTGACAACCAAGTTAAAATTCGTGGCTTCCGCGTTGAATTGGGAGAAATTGAAGGCGCGCTCAGATTACACCCCAGTATACAGCAAACTGTCATCACAGCTAGAATTGATGACTCTGGTGACAAACGTCTGGTCGCCTACATCGTTTCTCAGCCAAAACAGACACCAACCACAGACGAACTGCGGCTTTTCCTGAAACAGAAACTGCCAGAATATATGGTGCCTAGTGCCTTTGTTTTTCTAGACACCTTACCCCTAACACCCAATGGTAAAATCGACCGCCACGCGCTACCAGCACCCGACTCTTCAAGACCAAACTTAACGCAAATCTTTGTTGCCCCTCGCAGTGTTGTAGAACAGCAGATAGCTGACATTTGGACTTCTGTCTTAAAACTACAAAAAATTGGCATCCACGACAACTTCTTCACATTGGGGGGACATTCGTTGTTAGCGACTCAAGTCATATCTCGACTGCGGTCAACCTTCGGGGTAGACCTTTCTGTGCGTGCCTTATTTGAAGCACCGACTGTGGCACAATTGGCAGATCGCATTGAGACATTTCAGTGGGTAACAGAACAGTCGCAGATTGACACAATGGGCAACTATAAGGAAGGCGAGTTATGAAAACTATTGATGAGTTGATGTCTGAGCTACGCAGTAAAGATGTCAAACTTTGGTCACAAGGAGATCGCCTACGTTATAAAGCTCCTTCGGAAACACTCACATCTACCCTGCTGTCAGAACTAAAAGAGCGAAAAACAGAGATTTTAGAATTTCTGCACCAAGCGAATACTGCCGCTAGTTCCAACTTACCCACTATATTACCAGCATCACAGCACAGTAATCTACCTCTTTCCTTTGCTCAACAGCGCCTCTGGTTCCTCAATCAATTGGAACCTGACAGCACTGCTTATAATATGCCAACTGCTTACAGGCTAACTGGTATACTCAATGTTACTGCTTTAAAGCAGAGTTTAAATGAAATTTGGCAACGCCATTCTATCCTTAGAGCTACCTTTGTATCTATGGATGGGCAACCAAGCCAGGCTATATTAAAAGATATAAATTTAACCTTATTATTTATAGACTTACAGGAAATTCCTGAAGCCAACAGAGAGACACAAACGCAGCGCTTTGCAACTCAAGAAGCACAACAGCCCTTTGATTTGGCAAAAGGCCCTTTGTTTCGCGCCAAACTTCTGCGCCTTGCAACAACAGAACATGTGCTGTTATTAACAATGCACCACATTGTCAACGATGGTTGGTCTTACAATATATTTTTTAGAGAATTAGTAGTACTTTACACAGCATTCTCTACTGGTGAACATTTATCGCTGAGTGAACCTTCCATTCAGTATACAGACTTTGCAGTTTGGCAGCGCCAATGTCTACAAGGTGAGGTTTTAGAATCACAGTTAAATTACTGGAAACAGCAACTAGGTGGCAAGCTCCCTATCCTCCAATTACCTACAAACTATTCACGTCCAGCAGTCCAAACTTACCGAGGCGCATATCAATCTTTAGAATTGTCACTAGACCTAACTCAAGCGCTTAAAACCTTAAGCGAGCAGGAAAGAGTTACTTTATTTATGACTTTATTAGCAGTCTTCAAAGTGCTGCTCTATCGTTACTCTGGGCTTGAAGATATAATTATTGGTACTCCTATTGCTGGCAGAAACCGTGAAGAAACTGAGCAGCTAATTGGACTTTTTGTCAATTCCCTACCCTTGCGGACTAACTTGGGGCAAAATCTTACTTTCCGGGAGTTACTCAGTCAAGTTCGAGAGGTGACACTAGAAGCATACTCCCATCAAGACTTTCCCCTTGAGAAACTCATAGAAGAACTACAACCAGAACGAGATACTAGTCGTTCGCCACTGTTTCAAGTGATGTTCGTCTTCCAGAACACTCCGAGTTCCTCTTGCGAACTTCTAGGATTGACCATTACACCACTAGAAGTTCACACTGGTACAGCAAAATTCGACCTAACCCTCTATTTAGAAGAGACTTCAGAAGGTATTTGTGGAGGTATCGAATACAATACAGACTTATTCGAGTCTACCACTATTACTCGAATGGTGGGGCATTTCCAAACCTTACTAGAAAGTATTGTCGCCAACCCACAACAGCATATTTCAAATTTACCTCTGTTAAGAGCAGCCGAACAGCATCAACTATTAGTGGAATGGAATAACACCCAAACCGATTACCCCAAAGATACGTGCATCCATGAGTTGTTTGAAGAACAAGTAGCCAAAACCCCAGATGCAGTGGCAGTAATCTTTGAGAACCAGCAACTCACCTACCAACAGCTAAATTACTGCGCCAACGAGCTAGCACATTACCTTATATCATTGGGTGTCAAACCAGAGGTAAAGGTAGGAATATGTGTAGAGCGATCGCTAGACTTAATAGTTGGACTTCTAGGCATCCTCAAAGCAGGTGGAGCTTACGTACCCTTAGACCCAGCATATCCCCAAGAACGCCTCGCTTTCATGTTGCAAGACTCCCAAATTTCCATTTTATTAACCCAGCAACATTTATTAAAAACTCTTCCATCCTACCAAGCCCAAGTTATCTGTTTAGATAGGGACAGGGATTGCATCGCCGCACATCAGCAAAATTCGCCAGAAAGCTACATTGCTCCCGATAATTTAATTTACACAATTTATACCTCTGGCTCTACAGGTAAGCCTAAAGGTGTACAAATTACTCATCGCAACATCGTCAACTTCCTCACGGCGATACAACAGCACCTACAATTAACCAATCTTGATAGTTTGTTGTCAGTTACTTCCCTATCTTTTGATATTGCGGGTTTAGAAATTTTTCTTCCCTTAACACTAGGTGCCAAGGTAATTTTAGTTAGTCGTGAAGTTACTGCTGATGGTTTACAGTTATTAAAACAACTCAATAACTCTGCGGCAACTGTTATGCAAGCCACCCCTGCGACTTGGGAAATGTTATTAGAAGCAGGATGGAAAGGAAAGGCACAACTGAAAATTCTCTGTGGTGGTGAAGCCTTAACTCAAAATTTAGCTACGCAATTACTTCAACAAGGTACTGAGGTCTGGAACTTATACGGACCGACAGAAACAACTATTTGGTCTACAATTCATCGAATTGATCAGCAACAAGCTTTAGTCACCATTGGCCGTCCTATAGCCAACACCCAGATTTACATTTTAGACAAATATTTGCAACCTGTACCTGTGGGTATTCCTGGAGAATTATATATTGGTGGTGCTGGGTTAGCACGGGGTTACTTTCATCAGCCGGAATTAACAAAAGAAAAATTCATTCAGAATCCCTTCAGTTCTGATCCTGAAAGCCGCTTATACAAAACAGGTGACTTAGCCCGTTATCTGGGTGGTGGAAATATAGAATTTATTGGTCGCCTCGACAATCAAGTAAAAATTCGTGGTTTCCGTATTGAACTTGGAGAAATTGAAGCTGTACTAAGTCAACACCCCGCTATCCAAAAAACAGCAGTCATTGTGAGGGATGATGTCTCCGACGATAAAAGTATAGTGGCTTATATCGTCTCTAACAAAGAAGAAGCTTTGACAAACGACAAACTACGTCGCTTTCTCAAACATAAACTTCCTGGTTATATGATGCCAAGCTTTTTCGTACTGTTAGATACTTTCCCTCTAACTCCCAATAATAAACTAGATCATCATGCCTTACCTGCACCTGAACAAGCCAAAGAAGCAGAAGATACCTTTGTTGCTCCCCAAAATGAATTAGAGTTACAACTTACTAAAATTTGGGAAAAAAATTTAGGTATCCAGCCCATTAGTATTAGAGATAACTACTTTGACTTGGGAGGGCATTCTCTGTTGGCAGTACGCCTGTTTGCAGAAATTGAGAAAACTTTCAGTAAAAATCTGTCTTTGGCAACTCTGTTCCAAGCACCAACAGTTGAACAGATAGCCAGCCTTCTACGCCAGAAAGAATGGTCAGCCACTCTTTCTGGCGTAACAGAATCATCTCACGCCTGGGAATCCTTAGTGATGATTCAATCAGGTAGTCAAACTAAACCACCTCTGTTCTGCATTCATGCAGTTTGGGGCAACGTTTTGTTTTATCGGAAACTGGCGCGTTATTTAGATAAAGAGCAACCGTTTTATGCGCTACAAGCACAAGGAGTTGATGGTAAACAAGCACCGCTTACCTCAATCAGGAAAATGGCATCTCACTATATCCGGGAAATCCAAACGATTCAACCGAATGGCCCCTATTTTCTGGGCGGCTTCTCTTTAGGTGGGCTACTAGCTTATGAAATTGCCCAACAACTCCACACCCAAGGACAGGAAGTTCAATTACTGGCTATATTTGATACAAGCGCTCCTAGTATGACGGAATTCAATTCAGATAGTAGTGAAACTAAACTCCAAGCTGTATGGGAGCGGAGCTTTTTACATTTCCGCAGACTTTTAAGTTTGGGATTCAAAGACCAAGTTGCTTATATCTGGAAAAAGTTACATTGGCATTTGATGCGAGGGAAGGTAAACTTTTTCTATAAATTCTACCTTCATTACATCAAGCGATCGCTTCTAGAGTTAAGACTCCTTGAGGTGCATAAGGCTAACCATCAAGCTCGAAAAAGCTACACAGCAGAAGTTTATCCTGGTAAATTGACTCTGTTCCGTTCTGATGAAACCTTTGTGCAATTTGGAGATGACCCGGAATTAGGCTGGGGTCAAGTAGCCACTGGTGGGGTGGAAATTTATTATGTGCCAGGAACAATTCACACAACTATTATGGAAGAACCCGGTGTAAAGGTTCTGGCTGAAAAATTGCAAGCTTCTTTAGATAACACCCAAATGAATAAGTAAGGGTTTTGGTTAACATAGAAATTACCCTGACATTGCACATATTGTATGCCCAAGACGACCTACTTTCATCTGTGCGAACAAGGCGTTTAGTAAGAATTGGCATTTCATGTAATGCATTTAAAAAGAGTTTTCAATTTCTATACAATGTTATCCCTAATACCGTGGTTTGCGTATATTGATGCACTCTTTTTGGACAATCTCATATATATTTTATTCGTCCCTCCAGAGAAATCTGGTATCTGTAGCTCAATAGTAGGGTTAACATGAAATTTGACGCTCGGCTAAAA
>NZ_JBSGKF010000043.1:0-6458 GCF_054786515.1 Nostoc sp. UIC 10890 | reverse complement strand
GTTTGTAAGAAGCAATAATGATTTCCTATTTTTTCAAAAACTAAAATCATGCCAAATTTATAATCTTAATTTTAAAAATTTAATGATACTATCAAAATTGACTTTGATGGTAATCAAGTTTTTACTCTTTTTTCTTTCTGGAAAAAATTGAAAGTAGGTTAAGTAGGAAAAGTAGGATGTTTTTATCAAACATCAAATTAAGTCTTATTTAAGTGTAATCTGTAGTCATCAGTAACTTGAAAGACAATCTTTTTAATAAAGGATAGCTCGTTGCTGAATCAAAACTAGAAAAACTGTTCTTGGAGTTTAGGATGAAAGGTCTGCTCACACGTAAAATAGCCCTTGTAGTTGCTGTAGTCACTGCGAGTCTTGGCTTGAGTGCTAACAAAATTTCAGCTGACGTTGGTCTCACGAAATTAGCTGATATCCTTCAAATTAATGTTAAAGGCAAATGGTCTGCTTTAAGATTTATTGGTATAACCTCAAATAATACTCTTGTAAATATAGATCCGAGTGGATTTGCTAAAGCAGTTCAAGTTAAAGGAATTGACGGCAACTTACAAGGTATCGATTTCCGTCCAGCAAACGGTCTGCTTTACGGTGTCACAGATACTGACAATGTATACAGGATTAACTTCATAAGTGGTCAAGCTCAATTTGTGAGCAAACTATCTAGCAGCTTTAATGGAGGTTTTCAATCAGGGTTTGACTTCAATCCCGTACCAGATCGCTTACGCATAGTAGGCAGCAATGACCAAAATTTCCGTACCAATGTAGATACTGGTGCAGTTATTGTTGATAAACCTTTAGCCTATGCTAGTGATGATGTCAACGCCACAGTTGACCCCAACGTTACCGCTGCCGCTTACACAAATTCCGTTGCTGGAGCCACATCAACTCAATTGTTTGCCATTGACTACGATCTTGATGTATTAGTACTGCAAAACCCACCTAATGATGGCACTCTCAGAACAATCGGCAATCTTGGTGTTAATTTTGCGCCGAATAGCGGCTTTGACATCTTTACAGATGCACAAGGTAAAAATACTGCCTATGCACTGTCTGGTTCAGTTCTTTACAGTATTGATCTATCTACTGGCGTTGCGACTGAAATCGCCGATGTCCCTAAAGGTACATTCATTGGTTTAGCCGTTACATCTAAGTAGCTATCCCCACAACCCTAATCCCTTTGGTTAGGGATTAATCATAGCGATCGCTCATATGGAACTGCGATCGCTTCTCTACTGGATAAACTTGCCATTAGTTCTATTGCTGGATCTGCGGCTGCATATTCTTATGCAATTGTTGTGGGAGTAATGAGGGTCAAAGTTGTGCTGCGCCTGCCCCCACTCTTGAGAAATGGTCGTATAGGCGATTGTTACGCGGTCAAATCGGCGACAGTCGCGGATGCAGAAACTCACGCGTTGCAGGAAATTCGGGGCAGAATCCGGGGTTTGAATTCTTGAAGGAATGCTGGAATGATGATGCCGCGAAAGCAGATTGTGATCAAAAAGTTGTTGGCGAAGTTTCCACAGTGGGGGGTTGCGATTATGGATGGGGTGCTGGCTGATTGGATAGATGAGGAGGTGGGTTTATAAATCAGCCTACACCAATTGCATTGTTGTTATGCAATAGATACCAGAGTCTGACCCTACATCACCATCTGCAACACAACCCTTTTAATTGGATGATGTTCGCCTTGAATACCAAGCATGAATAAGTAGATTCTGAAAAAATAGCACGGGTGTATCAAAGCCGGCCGATGCAATGAGTGATGCAACTTCTTGGGGTGGCAGCACAGCAACATCACGACCATAAGACGCGTGCATCTTTTCAATATCTTCCTCCGGCAGTTCGGCAGACTTCATCATTCGCAACCAAACATTAAGAAGGCTTTGATAGGCTGAAGTAGACATATCATAAGCTATATCGGAACTAATCAAATATCCTTGGGGGCGAAGCCGTAAAGCAATCTGATTAAAAAAGTTGCGCCTCTCCTCTTTCTGCATGAGGAAGTGAGAAACGACAAGGCAAGTCGCCGCATCAAATGAGTCTGATGCAGGCAGCGAATCGAGATAACCTTCGTGGAAAGTGCAGCGTGCCGTGATGCCACTTTCTTCAACCTTCTGGCGACAAACATTAAGCATAGGAATCGCAGGCTCTACCGCAGTGAATCGCCATTGTGGAAATGCTTGGGCAAGAGCAATCAATTCCAAGCCAGTTCCTACACCAACGCAGAGTATCCGGGCATCAGCAGGAAGTTCTGATAGTATGGCTTGGATAAACAAATCAAGAGAGTCGCGGATTGGAGCCAACTTAGCCCACCTTTTATCATAGTCAGAAGCGGCTTTTTGATCGAAAACAAAAGCTGGTTTTTGATTTTTCATGTGGGGAAGCCAATAAGAAAGTAAGCGGAGTTTGCCAGAGCCAATAATTAAGGCACGTCTACAAAGATCGTCCCAAGACAAAAGCGGCGTATAGACCTGCTGTACCTCCGTCTTGCATGAAAACAATCGGCAAGAAATTGAGCATGAATGCTTATTTTAATTGTACTTTTGCTTTAATCTAGACTTTACACGTCAAAGTAAGCTACAAATTTCTTGCCCAGTTTGTCAAAAATTTGCCCTTACATTTCGATAGGCTTTCGGGGTGACTTTAATAAATCGACGAAGTGTGGCTGCAAAATGAGGAGTTGCATAATATAGGGATGAATTGAGGCGTGATCCTGTGTATTGTCCATACTGTGATTCTACTGAAATTAGAAAAAATGGTAAACGAAGAGGTAAACTTTCATCACATTTGTGTCAATTGTGGTCGTCAATTTATCGATGTCTATAGTCCACCAAAAGGATACTCAGATGAGATAAAACAAGTAAAGCATATATTTCAGGAATGTTTCCATTCTCAACGCCATGCTGCCTCTACCGTTATTTCTTTCCGTATCAACTTGGTGCCCATTAGTAACAGTTTTGAATCCCCACTGGTTGCATTCTGACGGATGTATTCACAATAGCTGAATTTTTCTTCAATCATTCTGAAAATTGTGACAATTCGCCAAGAAATTTGCATAGATGATAGTGGTATAATTTTTTTTGTATTTGGCAGCAATTTTCTCATACTCTTACTTTTAATAAAAGTATTGAACCCTTAAATAAAATTTAAAGCTCCCATGAACAAAATATCACTTAACTACAAATACTCAATTATTCCCCTATTAAGTGCAATAATAGTTAGCAACGGATTTTTCTCCAAAGTATCGGCGCAAAATATTTCTGCTCCAGAGACTACTGATTCTGTTGCCGCCACTGTCAAAAACCAAGAGACTACTGATTCTGTTGCCGCCACTGTCAAAAACCAAGAGACTACTGATTCTGTTGCCGCCACTGTCAAAAACCAAGAGACTACTGATTCTGTTGCCGCCACTGTCAAAAACCAAGAGTTTCCACAGTGGGGATATTACACGATACGGAGAGATTTTCGCAGATGTGCTTCTCCTATATGTGGGGGATATTTTATCAAGCAAGTTAACTTAAAGGCGACTCCTTGCTTAGATGGTGTTTTTCGCTCCGAATGTTATGTGTCTGCAATTGATTGGAGTTCCCTGAAAGTCCCACCTTACGAACTAATAAAAATTCAAAATGATGATGGTAGCCGTGTAATTCTCAGAGGTAACATCGTTCCACTAACATTTCCTCTCTTCGGTGAGTTTGGGAATTTGAGAGTAAAGGAAGCCTTCTATGCCACGACAAATGCCCCAGCAAAAGGTACTTTTGTGGCATTAAAAGACAATGGCATTCGTTGCATCACAACTCCTTGCTTTTCCACAGATAATCTAGTTCTAAATAAACCTAAGACTGCTCAAGTTTCGTCAATTGATTTGAGCCAAATCGGTGCAACACAAAAACAACTTGACGCAGCAACAAACGAAATTTTTGGTAAAGGTTTGATTGCTGTAGGTAAAACTGAGGTAGTAGAAAACGTAGATCCAACCAAGAGAGATACTAAGTTTGTAGCTACACAATTTTATCTGAGAGTGGAACTGAACTAAAGAAATGATGAGGAAGATGATTATTCCTCTGCCCCTACTGTGGAGAAATCAATACAGTCAACTGATCACGAAGTTCAAGAGGGTGAAAGTTCCGCGCCGCGTCCGTGCTAAATCCTGAAAAGTGGTCGCATGAGGCGATTGTCACAAGGTCAAATATGCGACCGGAACGTATGCAAAAACTCAAAGTGGTGGCGAATTCGGGCGACAATCCAGGGTTTGACTTCCTCCAACAATGCTGTCATGATGACCCTGCCTTACAGATTGTGATCAAGAATTTGCTGGCGAAGTTTCCGCAGCGGCGTGTTGCGGTTGTGGATGGGGTGCTGGTGAAGTGGGACAAGTAGCGATGTCTGCAACAAGGCACTTTTGCAAGATGTTTATACTTCTTGACAGATGTATCGCCCCAAAACATCAGAATTTTGTAACTATTGATGTGTCTGCTGTTGAAGTTCCAGAGTTGACAGAAGAAGAACAGCGCGATAAGCCTGACGGCATGGCTACGCTTACCGATTAACCAACACGAAGGCTTATACTGCTGGCATAAAATTTGACTTCTTAAATAAAACTTTTCAAACGCCCTCTTATATTACTCTATAAGAATCATGATGAAAAATTATCCAAACTGCTTAATCAATAGTTGTTTGTACAGATGCCTTTCTGAACAAACGTGGACTTGTAATCTTCAGTTTACCTTCGCTAGCTAGCTCCTCAGAATGTGTTAAATCAATCTCGCGGCTTTTGAAAATCCAGTACGATGCAAATATAAAAATTGCAACTGCTTCAACAAAGAAAACTGTTGATCTTGCCTCAGAAGTACGCTGTAAAACTAATGTCAGTAGCACAGTGATTATAGGAAAAACGATCATTCCTATGCCGATTAGAGGATATATCCTACTGTAAAAAGATCGAATATTATCATTTTTTATCAGCTTAAGCGTATCTGATGCTCCAAAAATGCAAACATACGCAATTGACAGGAAAAACAGAATTGCGAAAGTCCCATGTAGCGAGAATTTGCTACATGAGTTGCCGCAACCCCACTCCATAGGAAATAGCGCAACACCGACAACAGAGACTCCAGCAAGGTTTAATGCATAGTTTTCATAATTCGTGTAACCTCTATAGAGATACAGAAAGACCCCAACTGCACACAAGATACCAACAAATACGTCCCTCGTAGTACCACCTCCGCTATGATAATAGGCACTCATTGACTCTTGAAGCGGTAGGTTAGAGCGAATATACCCTACAATCCATAAAAGAAAAGGCAAGACAATTGCAAGCCCCGCTATTCCAATGCGAAGATTAGTATACGTAGAAGTGATATGCTCTTGCATCTGCTCTTGAGGTTGCTCTTGTTTTAAGCTCATTTACTTTTTAACTCCTGAAAAGTTTATCTATGCAGATTTTAGAGAAATTATCGACTTGTTTGTTGACACAATTTATATGTCATTGGAGGCTTTTTTGCATGAATCCAAAAAAGACATATTTTTCATGGATTTGAGCAGTAATTAGTCTGCCATCTTGTAACTATCCGTCTTACCTAACTGCATTATGCAGTTAAGCTTCAATTCGACAATAAACTGAATATAATTCCTTTGCCTGGCTCATTTTCAGGTCTCATAAAATACAAGATGTATTAAAGCGATTCTTTGTTTAGCTGGGATACTAATCTGCATAATGGTTAGTGTAAGTAGTGTCTATATAAAGCTACAAATGTACAGAACTGAATTCCAGAAAGCAGAATTCTGTCTAATGAATTTGTATTTCTCAGCTTTGGGCAGGGCAACTGTACATCATTCCTCATCAATTCTCCCCTAACTCATGCCATTGCTACGGGAGTGGACATTAAACTTGTAGCCTTTATTGGCCATAGCTTCTAGCTTTTCTTAGTGCCATTCGACCCTGTATTGAATAAACTGATAGGATTCATAATTAATTACAAATTATCGAAGTTTTATTCTTAGTCAGCAACCTAAATCTATATGAAAGTGTTACCCTACGATAGCTTTACAATTTTGACAGATGATCCACTGCCTATAGTTCTGCAAAGGCTGAATGCTTTAGTTGAACCTACGAAAACATTCAGATTTTCTACTAAACACGCCCCTTATCAAGGAAGTATTTCTGAGTCAGGCTTTCAAATCAGCCGCATAATTCACTACGATAACTCCTTCTTACCAGTGATTCGAGGGCGCTTTGAAGTAAAATCCGATCAAACAGTGATTCATGTACAAATGAACGCACATCCTTTTGTAATGGCATTTTTAGGATTCTGGTTTTTATGCTGGTATAGTGCAGTTATTTCAATGACATTGGCAGGTGCTATGCCTAATAATACGGCTGCATTAGTTACAGGTATGCCTATACCAATTTTAATTATTTTTTGGGGAGCTTTTTGGTCAGAAGC
>NZ_JBSGKF010000042.1:0-6792 GCF_054786515.1 Nostoc sp. UIC 10890 | reverse complement strand
TTAGTAAAAATCACCACTTTACTATTAGTTTTCCTTTTGATTGAGCTAGTCAGTTCTAAACCACTCATGTCGGGTAATAGTAAATCAACTAACACAACATCAGGGTTAGTCTGTTCAATTAACTGAAAACCTAGCTTTCCACTGGTAGCATCACCAGTAACTTCTATATCTGGAGATTGTTCAATAGCAGCTTTGATGCCCAAGAGTGTGAATGTTTCTGGTTCAACAATTACTATTTTCAGCATGATTTTGATAATCCTCTAATAATGAATGGCTGTTTATTGGCGGACTTATTATTGATGCTTCTGCCGTGGGTGTCCGTGCTGCCGTAGCAGTGCCGTAGGCTACGACCTATACAGGGTATGGATTGCCGTGATTGTGCCGTATGCCGTGGACATCTAGAAAAGCCCGTAAAACATCCCTTATTATGACCACGGCATCACGGCAGTCCTTTCACCAATCAGGCAGGGAGTAGCTATCATTGCCATCAGAATTTATCTTCTCAGTCTTAACTAATTCAGCTATTCCATCAATTAATTCTGACTCTGAATAGCCGGACAACCTATCTGCCTTCTTCAAATCACGTAATGTTTTTGGGGTTTTAGTCTTGACATTCTGGAAGTATTCATAAATCTTTTTAGCCACATCAGATAATGGTTTGGGATGTATCTGGTGAGCCGGACTTAAATTAAATTCCAGGTTAAATACTCTATCTAGATATTCCTGCTCCGAAGCAATCGGCTTGACTTGATTAGATAATTGGGGCATTAATGCCACAACAAAACCACCAACGGAAGCAATCATAACTGGACGTAAGTTTTGATAAGAGACTGCTTTCACTGACAGATATTTAGATTTAATTTGCTCTCTTTCTTGCTTCCCTGGAATAATGTCACCTCTATTTAAAATCAATTCCAGTACCCCATAAGATTCTTGCTCCCTTCCATTCTTGATATACCTGTTACCTAAGAGCAATAAATTCAAACACAGACGAGTTTGAGCATCCATCTTTTCAATGCCCAATGCTGCCAGATTAAAAGACTGTAGGGAAGCAATAAACTTAGTATTAAACTCTCGACCAATCAGCAGAATATCAAGCAATTTACTCCCATAATTCCAATTAGAGTAATGCTTACTTAATTGGTCAGCAATCACTAACCAGTCATCCAGAATTAGAATCAATGGAGGTAAGGATTCGCGCTTTGATTCTGGTAGCTGTTTACGCTTTTTGTAGCCCGTGTAAAAGTTGTCAATTACCTCTTTCGCTAGGTCTGGGTTTTCCCCGTCAAAGACAATTACTCTTTCTTTCTCTCGTAAACCGCAGAAACTATCATTCTTAGCACTAATCACCCAAATATCGGCACTTGGACAATCTGCAAGGATTTTCTTAATCAAATAATTGAGGGTGACAGATTTACCGCTTCCTGGTGCAGCAACCAAAGCAGTGGAACTATCGGCTCTGGCTAGAGCTTGCAAAGTGTTGAAGGCAAGCGCTTCCGATGGGTCAAGGCTAATTGCAATATTTTGTTGTAATGTCTGCTGTTGAGAGCCAGTCACTTTATCGTCACCCCTGGCAATATCCTGCATTGATTGCCCTGGTAATGCTGCGGCGGGTTGACCAGTCGCGTGTTGCAGTTGCACTTGTGCTTCGGCTTCTGCCCTTAACCTCACTTGCTCCTGAAATATGGCTAACTCTTGCGGTGTCATTTTTGACAACTGCGCTGCTCTGAAGCGTCGATTCTCAGACCATTGGTGAAACTCGTAGTCTAACTGTGCGGTGTAGCTTTCTTTGTGGAGTCTTAAACCTTCACGAAGCTTGCTGATTAACCAGTTGGCTTTTAGCTCATTCCTCAGTCCGGGTAACATCTGCATCAATCGCCATTCCCTAGCCTTAGACAATGCCAAAGCTCCACCTGTGGCCACTACTGCGGCTAGACCCCAAAGCGGCTTATCTGGGTTACTTGGGGGAATAATTCTTAGACGGGTTGCCTTAGTTGGCAGAAAGCTATCACGTTGAAACTCTGGATTAGCTGGTGTGTAAGCTTCAGCATAAAATTCTGACTCTGGCATTATGTAACGCTTGTGGGGAGTGCAGTACCTTTGACGGTTAACCGGCTTGGTGAGCGTTGAGGGGATGAAGCAATACTCAACCAAACTAATTTGAGTGCCTGTGAATGATTTTGCCCCACAAATTAACCCGATGCTTGCCAGCAGCCCCACAGTAATATTGTTGGCTGTTCCCGAACGCAAGTATTCTTCAAATTGTTTGCGTTTCATTGGTTTGTTCCCCTGACGATTGCTGCAATCACCAACAACACAAAAGCACCTACCCCAATCAAGCCCCAAGGTATTTCACTCTTGGGAGTTGGCTTAACTTCGTAGGTTTTAACCTCCTGATAGAACCGTGTCCTACCTACACTAGATGCTTCTGACACTGCCCTATATTCATCAAAGGCAATCCACAACGAAGCCCCTACACTCACCGTCTGAGCAGTGGCTACCATGAAGTCTTTACCAATGTGGATTCTGCCGTCATAGTGAATTTTAGTAAGGGTATCAGCGAAAAATAGCCCTAGTACAATGCTGCCCAGTGTGCCAGAAGCAATGGCACCTATTCCCAAACTCGTTAGTAGGCTGACTCCAGCATTGGCAGTAAACACACCCAGGAATGTAGCCAGTGCTTTGTTTAGCAGTTGCTTGTTACTGAAGACATCTCTAATAGATTGCTCTAACCGTTCGCCGTCTTCGCTCTCTGGGGTCGGTTTTTCTGAAGTAGTTTCACCCCACATTAACGGTGTGGACTGTTCACTGGTATTTTGGAACTGTGATAATAGGGAATCAATTTCATTCATGTTTACCTCGCAAGAGGGGTGAAACAGAAAAAGCCAGAGTTTACCGTCACTACTGGCTTTCGACTAATTACGGTTAGATGCCCATGAAGTTGCGAAACCACTGCCCTACTCTACTAATCCCAGCAGTGCGCGAGTAATTGGGCTTTGGTATGCGGTCGGTTTTCGCTTCACTACCGTTTGTCCACAGTGCGCTAGTTACCGCAGTTTCATAAGCGCGATCTGCCGCGTCTTGTGTCTCAGGCAGCTTGTTAGAAGCTTTGATTAAATCAGCCTCATATTTTGCGATCGCCATCAGGTCTGCTGTAGCCCCAGATATCTGAATCAAGGATGAGCGTTGCGCGTGACGGGTGGCCTCCGCAGTGGTAGCGTTGACGTGTTCCGCCTGCATTTCGGTCATCTCGTTTTTGAAACGCTGCTCTCCTGTCTTACTGGTGTTGATAGCTTTCAGGGTTTGCGTTCCGTGCTTCTGGGTTAGTTGCACCAGTTCAGCGTAGGCTTGATTTACATCGCCAGTTGTTTCAATAATCTTCCGATATGCTTCCAAAGCCTTGGGTAAATTGGCTTTTGCAGTGTCAGACAGTCGCGCCATGTCTGCAATTTTGGTGATTACCGTTTGATCTCCCTGTAAGGCTTTGTTGAACTCTTCAGCCGACACATCAAACAGTCTGCCCATTGCTCCTAACGTACCGGGGGCATTGTTGTGAATATGGTTTTTGAGTTTTGCTGCTCCAAAATTACGTGCCATTTTATCTCCTAATAAGGGATGTAGTCATAGTCGATATTGCTGGATGATTGGGGCAATTTATCCCAGTAACCCATCTCTGAAAATCGGCTATAAATTCTCGCTGCTAGTTGCCGTATTGGGTCGTCAAAATCTTCCGAAATTAAATCAAATCTCTTCTCACCAAACGCCAAGATATTTGCAATGTCCGCGTCAATCCCATTACCCAAGAATTGACCAAATGCAGCAGAGTATGGATGGTCATCAATGGTTGAATGAGTTGCTAAAAATTCGGTTCCTGTGAAGGGTGGGTAATCTTCACTCTCGAATAACGGTGTGTCAAGCGCTTCGATATCCGCCTCAATCATTGCCGCCCATTGTTCAGGATTTTCTGCTTTGAATTGCTCTAATCTCAGGGCCGAGTCGGTCAGGGGTGAACGTCCCCAATCATTGGGATTTTTATAGTCTAGTGACATTTGTTAGAATCCAAAATGTGTGTACAAACAATGCACAGATGGGCGATTGCACTTGCTTTGGTAGGTCGGGGCAATCGCTTCATCATCAGTTCTCACAAAACTCAACAAGTTCAAAAACCTCCCTCTGCACTTGGTTTTGGCTTAATTCTTTGCGCTTGCCCTTGGAGTCATTGAATATGAAAGGGGCATTGACTCCACAATTAGACCGATGGCTGTAGCGCAATTGTTGACCGCGAAATTCGTAGAGGTGGTTACGCTGTAAGGCTGTCATTGAAACCATAAGTTTGTCCCTCAACTTGGGAATAAAACTCGATATTTAGAATCGCTTCGTGAATCTCCATCAAGGCTTGCACTGCATCACCCATCTTTAAGTCATTCGATGTACTGAACCGCTCGGAGGCTTCGATTTGCTTGTAATTTGGCGATGCTTGCACGAACCTTAGAGTCTGTTCGCAACCGAGGATGATGGTCATGATTTCGGTTGTTGTTAGGCTTGGTTGTGTCTGCATAGTTTCTTGGTCGCTCATGACTTGTTTCTTCTCCTTTGGGATTTGATTGGTGCGGCTGGGGCTTCTGGCTGACTACTTGGGGATTGTGGCTGGTTCGGCTTTTGAAGTACATAGCTGATTGCACCTGCACCACCCACGGCTGCGGCGATAGTGAACATATTGTTACGACCGAAGTACTGCACTCCGAAGTAGCCCAATGCGATCGCTGCTGCTGTTGCTCCAATGCCTAAAACCGTGTTTCTGAATGTGGTTCTGCTCATGCTGCCCCTTTGAAATTAGTGACCATTGCGCTAAGTGCCGATTTATTGGGCTGTGTAGATTGCGCTGTTTCAACTTTGGGTGATGGTTGTACATTACCGTGTTGAAAAATCAGTTTCTCTACACCTGCTGATAATGCTTGTGTTGGCGCGTCTTGGGGTAAATCAAAAATCTTGCACAATTCAATTACTGCTAGATAGGAGATGGTTATACGCCGAGATTCGTAATTCATTGATTAGGCTCCCAAAGATATTTGAGTTAATAGCTTCAACCCCAAGGCATTGATAAATTGGGGATTATTCAAAATCACAAAGCCTAAACCGGCTAAGTTTTGATCCACCACTGGCAGCGAAACACCCCCACCCCAGGCGACAAGGTATTTAGCGCGGTCTAGATAATTGCCAGCAGTCACGAAGTTGGCGAATTTCTCAATCCTGTTACTCCACCACTGATCTAGACATTGGCTGTACTCGGTTTCAAACTTTTTACCTGTGAGGTGGTTGCCGCCGTATGTGAAAGTGGCTTCAATAATCCCTTGGTTCACCAAGCTGGGCGAGTGCTTCACATCCTTGGACAGCAGACTTACTCGGTCGTTTCGCTTGTCGAGAGCTTCTGCAATCATGGTATGCAGTTCACCGGCTCCACCTTCAATCAGGTGACGGTCAATCACTGCACCACTGCCGTTGAACACGGTTACAAGCCAAGTTGATGAACCGATATCGAGTGCGATCGCTAATTCTGAAGGGTCAAGTATCAGGGATGCTTCACCGAATAAGCAGTGAGCAATGCTTCCAAAACCTTCGGGGTAAATGCCTGTAACAACTATTTCAACTGTCTTGCTGACAATGGAACGAGTTACAGGATGCAGGTGTTCAAAGGTATGAGTCCCTTCGACTCTGCGTTTAATCTCTTGGCCCCAGCGTTCTGGGTTATGGTTACTCAAACTAATTGAAAGCTTGAACCCATTGGGAATATTTAAAACTGCTAAGTCTGCAAGGATGCTTTCTAGTGCCAGTTCTGCTTTTTTGGCTTTGTCCTCGTGCAGCAAAGTATGGTCACTTTGAGCTAGAGCCGCACTGCCCCAGAAAAATTGAACATCTTTTAAGTCCAGGCGCGTTCCTTCTACATACCGTATCCATGCCCCATCTTTTGAGATGGTTTCGTGGTGCATGATGTTGCGGTTGCGAACAAGTGAGTATACGGCAGGCATCATGATCGAAAAATCACCGATGATTGCCTTGCCATACCCTGCACCTGAGTCTTTCCCAGCGATGAGGTCAGTTAGCCCGGATTTGGCAAGCAAGTCTGCTTGAACTAGCCAGTTTTTGGCATTGGTGTATGTCGTTGTCATGGTTCAGATAATTGTTAAAGTCTTGATTTTTCTGGCTTTGCAGAATTTAGAGGCTAAATCGCTTTAAATCCACATATCCAGTTAAGGGCTTGCCATCACTTCGCTTTCCGGCTTCTGTCACCTATGTTATGCGTCGTTTTTTGGCTTGCTAGTGTTATGATAGCATTACTTCATGAAGTAATGAAGTAATGTTTTACTAATTTTCTTGAGGTAATGTCAAAATGTTTTCAGAACAAATAGAAAACAGTGATGTGGTAACAAGACGAGACGATCCAAATTTCACTCAAGTTAGCGGGTACATACCAAAGGAGAAAGCTTTAAACTTTAAAATTGCTTGCACTGCTTTGCAAATAACCCAAAGCGATGCACTAGATGAAGCAATTAGCCTTTGGCTAGCAAATCATGAGCAACCTTCCTCCACACCCAAGGGCAAAAAAGGTAAGGGTACAGCATGACCAAAGAAAGCCAATCAGAAAAAAACGCTCTAAGGGAAATTCTGGCCTATTTACAGAAAGTAGGGCTATTTGCTCAAAATCCAGTGTCAAACATTACTATCAGTAAAGTTCGTATAATTTCACATCATTAATTTTGTTGTCTCCAATGACTACAGTGAAAGACCCACCAA
>NZ_JBSGKF010000041.1:0-7230 GCF_054786515.1 Nostoc sp. UIC 10890 | reverse complement strand
ATATTTGTCTAAGCAAAGCTATGCAAAGCTATGCATAGATTTGCAAATTTTATTATTCTGTTCAGATAAAATGCCTAAAAAGTATACGAATAAAAGCTTGTGGCTATTTATTTAAGCTTTGATTATGCCTTAAACAGAAAGCCCCCAATGATGTGCCAGGGGCTTTTCTGTCTACCCTGTCCGTCTGCCTATCGAAATACCAGCAAGAACAGGCACATTGTTAAGTTTTGTTTCAGAGTTATTGATACTACTTTTCATGTTGCGTGCAAATGATAGCAAAATTGCTCCAAGCGATCACCTCTTGCCACCATGAGGTGATCGCTTGGGGAAATACGCCGCCTTTTTGCAGAGGACGAATATCTTGGGCGTGAATCTAAGCCAGATTATGAGACAATTAGCTCACCCACCCTCAGCAAACTAAAGATGGGGCGGCAGCCGCGGGTAAGGGTTATTGTGCAGCTAGACACAAAGATAGACAGTTGCTCAAAAACAAATTACTGCAAGGACTAAAATTGAAGCTTTAGATCGTTCAATTGAGGCTCTCAAACAAGGTTTAAAAGATTTAGTCGAAGAAACTTCCAAATATAATAAATAATAGGAAGTGATTCGCGATAGACTATCGCGAACCACTCTTTCTTTTCCACATCCCGTGAAAAGTCAGGTTTCTTAAGAGGTGTAGAGGTATGTGAACATCATGAAAACTTTTAGGGAACTTTTGGGTATTGCAGATATTGGGCATTAGTAAAAGACTAGTACTGATGTGGGTTTCTCTGGTAATTAAATGCTGTAAAAGAAAAAAGAATAGAGCCAAAAGTAAACAGTAATGTAAACAAATATTTATGTTTTTTAGGAAATAGATATTTATGTATAAATGCTGGGATCAAGTCTGAGTAAGGTTTATTGAGTAATAGGTTAGATAGTTTAATTTTTTTTATATTTCACTACTATCCTAAATATACTAAGACTGCTAATATGCACTTAAAAGCTGTTCTGAATCATTTGTGTTGTGTGAATTTGTAGTTTTGCACAAATAAAATTTATATAACTAGCAGCTATACATATTTGTATTGCTTACAATTCAACATATATGAAACTGCCACTTATACTATTTTGGGAGGAAATTTAAGTAAGAAACATAAAATTTAAGCTTGTTTAATAATTTTGTAAAGCAAAGATTTTGTTTTTAAACTGCCTAAATTAGAAATATTTTATCTCATATGCGCATGAGTTAAATTACTTATACTTTTGATAATAAAAACACAAAGTGATTAATATTGAATTTGACTGAATCAAGGCAACTGAAACGCCTAAAAAGGAGAAGCCTTTGATAAAAAACTATAAAGCAGGTTAAAACGACAAAAAAAATGTAACTATTTATGTCAACAATTAATTTACATTAAATTTAAAGGTTTTTATGATTTCTCAATCTACTTCAGTTACCAACTATTATGCTTTATTAATTGGGATTAATTGCTATTTACCTAATAAACTAGCTGGAGGCTATTCATATGGAAACCTTGCAGGATGTGTGCAAGATGTTAATAAAGTAGAAGCTTATCTACTTAATACAGTACCAAAAATTAAAATTTTTAAACTTACGTCTTCAATTTCAAACAATTCAATTCTACCAAAAGAACCAGAAGAACTATTACCTACTTATAAAAATATAATAAATAAAATTCAAGAATTAACTAGCTTGGGTGAAAAAGGTGATTTTGTTTATATCCACTTTTCTGGTCATGGTGGGCGTACAAAAACTAATTATTCTAAATGGAAAGGAGATAACGGACTAGATGAGTCGTTAGTTCCTATCGATATTGGCACCTCAGAAGGACAATATATTCGTGATGTTGAACTGGCATATATATTTAATAAGATGATAGATAAAGGCTTAGTCCTTACTGTTGTTTTGGATAGTTGTCATTCAGGGGGAACCGCTAGAGGAAACGCTCGCATCCGAGGATTAGGTATTGTTGATGAAACACCTCGACTAACAGAGAGTTTGGTGGGTTCAATTGAAGAATTAATGTCCAGTTGGGAAAAGATAACTAGTAGTACTCGCAATGTTGCTGCTGCTAGTAGTTGGTTGCCAGAGCAGCGAGGTTATACTTTATTGGCTGCTTGTCGGGATAATGAGTTCGCTTACGAGGATGTATTTGATGGTCAGGAAAGTAACGGGGCCCTGACTTATTGGTTGCTAGATTCTTTGAAGAAGCTGGGTACTGGGGTCACTTATAAGACACTTCACAATCGCTTGCTAGCCAAAATCCATAGTCAGTTTGAACGGCAAATGCCAATGTTACAAGGAGAAAGCGAGCGCTTAATTTTTGGCAGTAACTCTGTCGCTTCTCAGCTGACTGTTCCAGTTATCAAGGTTAATTTAGCGCAAAAGCGGGTACACTTGCAAGTTGGAGAAGCAAATGGTGTTCTTAAAGATGCAGAATTTGCCATCTATTCATTAGGTACAGCAGATATAAAACAGACTGACAAGCGCGTCGCACTCATTCAAATTACAGAACTTGGTGCTGTGGACTCTTGGGCTGAAATTAAACAACTGATTGGAAAAAACACGATTGAGAATATTGAACAGGGCGCGACTGCTTTATTGCTGCATCCGAGTATCAAACTTGTTCGCAAAGTGCGCTTGTTGCCAACAAAATCTGCATTACCAGAGCTAGAAGTCGCTAAACTAACAGTAGAAGGTAATGCTTGGATTGATTTTGTATCTAGTGATGAAAACAGAAGTGAAGCTGTTGCTTATCAAGTTTCTGTTAATGAAAAAGGTGAGTATGAAATTCTAGATTCAACTGGTATACCGATTGCTAATTTGCAACCTGTGTTAAAAGTTAGTGAGCCAAATGCAGCAGCTGATGTAGTAAATCGTTTAGTTCATTTATCTAAGTATCAAGCTGTTTTGCAACTTGACAACAATGATCCCGTATCAGCTTTGGCAGGAAAAATTAAAGTTGAACTGTGCAAAGCAGGTGATAATCGTGAACTAAAGTCATTCGGTGAATTTAGCAATATACCAACACTCAATGTTGATGAATTTGCTTATCTGAAAATTCGTAATGATTTTTCTCAAGCTCTTAACATTACCGTACTTGCTATCCAACCGGATTGGAGCATTGGCAAGCTTCATCCTAGTGGTGCTGACTTTATTGTTTTAGAAGCAGGACATGAAATCAAACCACCTATCCGTTTTCGTACTAGTCTTCCAGAAGGCTATCAAGAAGGTGTAGATATCCTCAAAGTTTTTGCAACAGTTGCAGGCACAAGTTTTGACTGGTTAAAGTTACCAGCTTTGGGTGAGCATCGAACAAGAGCCGAGGCAAGACGACCAAGCAACCCACTTGAAGATTTAATGGCGGCTATTAGTGATGAAAATCCTGTAAATAGAAACGTAAGTCCTGCTGCTTATCCTAGCGATGAATGGACAACAGGGCAGGTAAAACTTATTGTAAAAAGAATATAGTTACTCAATTTGAAACTGATAATTCGTGCATAGTTTTGATGTATGAGTACATTTCAATAGAGTTAGTATACAATTACAGCAGTTAAGTCGCTTAATTAATTGATTGTCTAAGGATAAACTAAAAATCTACTTATTTTCAAAATAAAATCAACAAGTTGAGGTAAGTAATGAGTTGGAGTAATGATAG
This sequence comes from Nostoc sp. UIC 10890, assembly GCF_054786515.1. Taxonomy (NCBI): domain Bacteria; kingdom Bacillati; phylum Cyanobacteriota; class Cyanophyceae; order Nostocales; family Nostocaceae; genus Nostoc; species Nostoc sp. UIC 10890. Next base: position 3,568 of record NZ_JBSGKF010000041.1, on the reverse strand, counting down.
AACTGATTTTGACCGCAACATAGCTGTGATTATTGGCATTAATGATTACCGAAATGGTATTCATCCTCTCTCGACACCTGTTAATGATGCTAGAGAACTAGCTGATTTATTTAAAAATGAATACAAATATCAAGAAGTAATTTGCTTATTTCCACCTTACAAAGAAGCAACCCTAGAAAATATTAATGAAGTACTAAAAGAAACGTTACTAAATCAGATTCGACCGACAGAAAGTGATCGCTTACTTTTTTACTTTGCTGGACATGGTATTGCCCGCAACAGCGAAGATGGGCCAGCAGGTTACTTGATTCCTCAAGATGCCCACTTAGGAAAGATAGAAACTTTCCTTCCTATGCGGGATTTGAACCTAGCACTCTCTCAACTCGATTGTCATCATCTGCTAGTGATTTTGGATTGTTGCTTTGCCGGAAACTTTCGCTGGTCAGGTACTAGAAACGTTATTGCAGTTCCAGAAACAATTCATCGGGAGCATTACGACCGTTTTATCCGATGTTCTGCATGGCAAGCTATTACCTCATCTGCTCATAACCAAGAAGCACTTGATTTTTTCAGCGATTTGCGGAGAGAAACGACTAAAAATTCCGCTCACTCACCTTTCGCTTTAGCCCTAATTGAAGGACTAAAAGATAATAAAGCAGATTTGACAAAAGACGGAGTAATCACAGCCCCTGAACTTTATTTGTATCTGCGCGATAGTCTAATAGATAAAGATGGCGTAACAGAATTACAAACTCCAGGGCTTTGGCCTTTACCAAAACATGACAGAGGCGAGTTCATTTTTACAAAGTCCGGTTTTGAACGAGAGCAATTAAAACCAGCACCACCACTGAATGAAGATAATAATCCCTACCGAGGTTTGCAACCCTTTGATGAAAAGCACGCACGTTTCTTTTTTGGCAGACAAACATTGGTAGAGGAATTATATGGGCGAATTTCACAGTTTAAACACTCCTCTATTAAATTAATTGCTGTTGTTGGTATTTCTGGTTCTGGTAAATCTAGTTTGGTAAAAGCGGGCTTGATTCCATATCTGCGTAAGGAACATGAAGAAGAGTGGTATATTCTAGAACCGATGCGTCCTGGTGAGTCTCCTTTGACTAGCTTGGCAAGGACAATTATGGTAATTGCTAATAAAACTTTAGCGGTTCAACTAGAGCAAATTAATTTTTTAAATGCAGCTTTACAAGAAAATTCTAACCAATTTAAAAAAATTTCTACCTTTTGGAATGATACTACTTTAGATAAGAAATTATTATTAATTATTGACTGTTTTGACGACCTTAAAATGGTATGCCGGAATTCAGATGAAGAATTGCGCTTAGAAAAATTTAAAAATACAGTTCAAGTCTATTTAAGGAATTTAAGTGCAAGTTTAGAAAAAGAATCCCGAACATTAATCAATATAATAACTACTTGGATTCAAGAAAATCCTCAACTTAAGCTGTTATTAATAATTGACCAGTTTGAAGAATTAATTACAATGAGCAGTAAGATAAATACGATTATATCTGGTACAAAACCGGATTTAAATAATCAAAAACCGCAGCGTTGGCAAGCTACAATTTTTCGTCGTCAGTCAAAATTTAAAAACAACGAGCGAGCAGAACAAAAAAATGAGGTTCAACAAGAGTGGCAGCAATTTTTGGCACTGCTAATAAATACTCTGAAACACTGTCCGCAATTTTATATTATATTAACGTTGCGTTCTGACATCGAGCCTTGGTTTGTCGAATCAAAATTCAAATATGATTGGGACATAGCACGTTTTTTAATGAGACCCATGCGTGCAGATGAGTTACGAGAGGTGATCGAGAAGCCAGCATCTGAAATGGCATTGTATTTCGAGCCAACTAATTCAGTTGATCGGTTGATTAGTGAAGTAGGAGAGATGCCAGGAGCTTTACCACTATTATCTTTTACCCTTAGTGAATTCTACCTTAAGCTGTATCAAGCATGGGTAAAAGATGCTAAAACTGACCGTGCTTTAACTGTAGATGATCAATTTTACCAGCAGGGAGGCATAGCAGGTTCTCTTACTCACAGAGCAAATAATATTTATGAAAGCTTACCTGATGATGCTCATAGAGATACAATGCGTCGGGTGATGTTGCGAATGGTTGAGATTCAGGCAGGCGAAATGGTAAGACGACAGGTTCTGCTATCGGAAATAAATTATATAGATAATTTAGAGAATCAAAGGGTAAAAGAAGTAATTAATTGCCTCGTTAATGCTCGCCTGGTTGTTCAAGGTAAGAGTCAAGAAGCAGGGGAAGGGTATGTAGAGCCATCTCACGATTTTTTAGTGAAAGGATGGGTGAAGTTACAACAATGGCAAGAACAGGTTCATAAAAACGTATCTATTGAGATTCAAAGACGCTTAACTCAAGCAGCCAATGACTTTTACTATAATATTAACAGGCAACCAGATTTACATACTCTCCAACAGAAGGTTAGTCATCATTCTAATTCAATTGAATCAAAGTTTTTGTGGAATAATGACCCACGTTTAGCCTTGTTCGAGGCAATGCTTCCCATAACTCTTCTTAAAGAATATCAAAATCAAGAAAATTTATTTAATTCTTTAATTCAAAAAATTGGAAAAATTGTTTATAGAACTTTACAAACTCAACCCGGAATTGTTGAAGAACCTAATCAACTAAACCAGCGAGAATTAGATTTCGTGCTAAAAAGCATTAATCTAAGAAATAAAACATTGGGGCGATTTGTAGGATCTATTATTCTTACAACAACTATTTTAATAGCTGTCACAATCTTTGCTTTAATCGGCCAAAAAAATGCACTTGTTAATCAAATTAAAGCAAATCATCAAGCTTCTGAGGCAGCACTTCTATCCAACCAACAACTAGAAGCTTTGACGAATGCCGTACGGGCAGTTAAAACACTAAATTATCACCCAATCTTGCAAATTTTTAGGCCTAGTGTTCAGATAGAGAGACAAAGCATAACAATGCTATATAGAGCAATTGAGCAAACAAACGAATTTAATCGCTTTGAAGGGCATCAAGGAGATATAGAGAGTGTTAATTTCAGTTCTAACGGGGAGTTCATTGTTACTGCTTCAAAAGATAAGACAGCAATGGTGTGGAATTTTAAAGGTCAGTTGATAGCTGAACTAAAGGGACATCAAGATATAGTTAAGATTGCTGAATTCAGTCCAAACAGCCAGTATATTCTTACTATTTCCTTTGATGAAACTGCAAGGGTATGGAATCTTCAGGGTCAGTTGATAGCTGAACTAAAAGGGCATCAGGGTGAAGTATCGAGTGCCGAATTTAGTCCAAATGGGCGGTACATTGTCACTGCTTCAGAAGATAAAACTGCAAGGGTATGGAATCTTCAGGGTCAGTTGATAGCTGAACTAAAAGGGCATCAGGGTAAAGTATCGAGTGCCGAATTTAGTCCAAATGGGCAGTACATTGTTACAGCTTCAGAAGATAAAACTGCAAGGATATGGAATTTTCAAGGACAATTGATAGCTGAATTAAAAGGGCATCAGGGTGAAGTATCGAGTGCCAAATTTAGTCCA
>NZ_JBSGKF010000040.1:0-7398 GCF_054786515.1 Nostoc sp. UIC 10890 | reverse complement strand
AGGGTTTTGTCATTTTCATGAAATACGAGCCCTAATTATTTTTTTAACAAATCGTATTTATTTTAAGATGGGATACTATTACCATAATTCGCTAAGAATTTCTGCTATTGTTTTGGTCTATAATCTGCTGACTAATGCTCCATGTCGATCTCAGATTATTCCAGATAGCACATTGCCTAACAACACAAGTATAAAGTTAGAAAATAACACTAGAATTATAGATAAAGGAACAACAGTAGGCGGTAATTTATTTCATAGTTTTAAAGAATTTTCTATCCCTACCGGAAGTACAGCTTATTTTAATAATTCAATGGATATTGAAAATATTATAGGCAGAGTCACTAGCAATTCAGCTTCTAGTATTGATGGATTAATTCGTGCTAATGGTTCAGCAAATTTATTTTTAATCAATCCTAATGGAATTGTTTTTGGTCAAAATGCCCAGTTAAATATTGGTGGTTCTTTTATTAGCAGTACAGCAAACAGTATCAAGTTTGCTGATGGCTTCCAATTCACGGGCAGAGACTCGCAAACTACACCGATACTGACTATAAGCACACCCATTGGACTGCAATTTGCGAATAACTCTGAAGCAATCCGTGTCGAAGGCATAGGACATAGCGTAATTGGTTCACGATTCTCCCCAGCAGTCGGACAAAATGCCTCTACAGGTTTACGAGTTCAGCCAACAAAGACAATAGCATTAGTTGGAGGAAATGTGATTTTAAATGGCGGCATAATAACAGCCGAAAGTGGAAGGGTCGAACTAGGTAGTGTAGGAAAGAATAGTTTAGTCAACCTAATACAAACATCCTCTGGCTGGAATTTATCCTACGAAAATACAGCTTCTTTTCAGGATATTCAACTATCAAAACGTGCTCTAGTTAATGCTAGTGGTGTTAGTAGCGGTTCTATCCAGATACAAGGACAAAAGATTACACTTACTGACGGTTCCGTAATTTTAATTCAAAATCAAGGATTATTGCCAGGAGGAACGTTACAAGTAAATGCTTCCGACTCCTTAGACATAAGTGGCACTGATCCAGTTGCTAAAATTGCCGGTAGTTTACGGAATGAAACTATAGGACTCGGCAAATCTGGAGACATAGAAATATCAACTACAAGATTAATTCTTCGGGATGGAGGGCAAATAAATTCCTTGACATTTAGTCCTGCTAACAGTGGCAATATAATTATAAATGCAACTGACTCTGTAAATTTAGTAGGAGTTTCACCTCTCAATTCCGGTGTTTTTAGTCTTATTACTGCTGGAACATTTGGTTCTGGAAATGCTGGCAACATTGTGGTATCAACGCAAAGACTTATCGCTACAGGTGGTGGTGCAATAGGATCTTCAACATTAGGAACTGGTAGAGGAGGAGACGTAACGATAAATGCAACTGACTCTGTAATGGTAGAGGGATATGCACCAATTACCTTTCAACCAAGTATTTTATCTGCTACCACTTTGAATGCTGGTAACGCAGGTAATTTAACAGTCAATACATCAAGATTAATAGTTCGAGACGGGGGTAGGATTGATTCTTCTACCTTAGCAAGTGGTGATAGTGGAAGTGTTACTATAAATGCTTCAAATTCCATAGATATAAAAGGTGTGCCTAGTTCTCAAAATCCTAGCTTAGTAATTTCATCAGCTAATATCGAGTCCCAAATCATACGGAATTTATTCGGACTTCCTCCCATTCCTTCTGGTAACTCAGGAAATATAGCTATTAATACTCCTCTTTTGAATATTACTGGTAACGCTCTGATTACTGTCCGCAATGACGGTCTTGGTAACGCCGGGAGTATTCAAGTTAACGCCAATGAAATCAATATTACCAATAACGGAGGAATCAGTGCCACCACTGCGATCGGAGAAGGAGGGGACATTGCAGTTCAGTCAAACATTCTTCAATTAAACAATGGCACTATCTCTGCAACTGCTGGACAACAAGGCACCAACGGGGACGGTGGCAACATCACCATCAACACGGATATCTTACTTGCAATAAAAAATAGCAGTATCACAGCAAATGCTTTTGAGGGAAAAGGCGGCAATATTCAGGTTAACACTCAAGCACTGTTGTTATCTCCCGATAGCACAATCATAGCCAGTTCTCAACGAGGTATTAATGGCACAGTAGAGATCAATGCTCAAGACACAAATCCAAGCCAAAGCAGATTAGAACCACAAGCGATCGCACAAACCCCAGAGATAGTGTCACTATGCCAGGGTCATTCTGGTGAAGTAGCAAGTAGCTTTGTGAATACTGGTACTGGGGGACTGCCAGCTAGTTCTGTTAAACAAGTGTATAGCAGTCCTGGCTGGCAGAGAGATTTTGTTCAAGCTAATGATAATTTGACAGTAAATGAAGAAGCCACGAAGATCGTAGAAGCTCAAGGGTGGATACGGAATTCCAAGGGAGATGTCGTCTTGACAGCAGAAGCTAATCCAATCGTCAGTCCCTACCCTTCGGTATCTGATAAAGGGTGCCATGCAGAACTTCAGTTGAATAAGAATTCCGAATAGCTGAATTCAGGAGCAAAGACAGAGACGCTCCGCCTCTGCTCAGAATCAAGACGCTCGATGACTCGCTTTCCGCGTCGCTATCAGTGAGGGATTCAGACCCATAACTGATTGAAAACCACTAAATCTTTTAAATCTTTGATTTAAGAGGGTGCAAAAACGCAGTTTATTCATCCAGCAATCAGACTTCAATTCATGCTGAATTCTGACTGAATTCTGTTTTGATAACACAAGTATCAACAACAAACAATTGGTCATTAAGATGATTCGATTTCGATATTGGTTGAAATATTTTTTGTTAGGGATGAGTGTAAGTTTGTTGATAATTTTAAGCCAACCATCTTTGATGCTGGCTCAGAGAAACAAAGAAGTACGGCAAAATCAGGCAGAGCTATTGACCCAAAAGGGTCACGAGCAATTAAATCAAGGACAAGCTTCAAATGCTTATGAAACTTGGAAGCAAGCAGCTAAACTTTACCATCAACTCCACGATTATGAAGGCGTTAGTGGCAGTTTGATCAACCAAAACCTAGCTTTACAAGCTTTAGGTTTGTACTCTCGTGCCTGCAAAACAACTTTAGAAGCTTTGAAGATGGACAAGTGGATCTGTGATTCATCCTCAAAACAACCAGATGAATTTACAGTAGAAAAACTTAGAGCAGCAATTCATCAGGTAGATCCAATACCAGTAAACTTGTTAGGATTGCATAATTTAGGAGACGCTTTGCGTTTAATTGGTAAGTTAGATGAATCTGAAATAGTTTTAAAGGAAATATTGTCGATTGCTCAGACAGTGACACCAAAACAAGACATTAGTTCTGTTTTGTTTTCATTGGCTAACACTAAAGAGTCTATGTACGAGAGAGCGCAAAATCAATACAAGTGGATAGAAGATACAGATTTCAAGAAACAAACTGTTACTCAGATTCAGCAAAATGCACTTTTATCGCTTGATTATTATCAGCAGGTAGATAACACAGCAAACACTACTAAGTCGATAAAAATAAAATCTCAGCTACGCCGCTTAAATATACTGCTAAATTTTGATAAATGGCTGACAACACAGCCGAAGTCAAGTAATACACATTTAGCTACTGTTAACGCTAATATTAATCAACAAATTAAACCTTTAATAGAGCAACTGCTGAAAAATTCTTCAATATTTTCTCAATTACCTCCTAGCGAATCTGTTTTTGCCCAGCTTAATTTTGCTGAAAGTCTGAATAAAACTTCAAATAAACAATTGCAATCATTAGCCATTCAGTATGCTGAATCCGCTTTACAAAGTGCTAAAAGCATTGATAGCCAAAGATTAGAATCGTATAGCTTAGGCTCTCTAGGCAAATTACAGCCAGAAAAATCACAAGCATATTTTGAATCTGCTCTAGGCTTGGCACAATCAATTAATGCATTGGATATTGCTTATGAATGGCAGCAGCAGTTGGGCGATGTGTACACAAAACAAGGTAAATCTGAGGCAGCTCTTCAAGCTTATAGTGCAGCTATTAAGAACCTCACTTACATTCGGGGAAACCTTTTACCCAGCAATCCAGATACACCATTCTTCTTTTATGAAAAAATAGAGCCCGTATATCGTAGTTATATGCGATTACTGCTAGAAAATCCTCACCTCAATTTAGATAAAGTCGTTCAAATCAACGAAGAACTTCAACTAGCAGAGTTGGAAAATTATCTTCAATGCAGTACACTTGACCTTGTAGCTTTAAATAATCTAAAAAATTTAACTATTATCCCTTCAGTAATTCACATTATTGATTTGGGCAACAGTATACAGGTAATTCTTCAGTCACCTGATAAATCCCTTCACTACCACTCTGTTGATTCAAAGTTAGTTAAAGTTCATGCAAATCATCTTTTACAAACTTTACACGATCGGAACTTTGCTAATACTATAAATTCCGTAATTATTGATTACTCTCAAGCACTTTACAATTCGCTAATTGCACCCATCAAAAAATATTTACCACCAGATGGAACACTAGTCTTTACTTTAGATACATCTTTCCAAAATTTACCTATGGGCTTGCTTCATGATGGAAAAGATTATTTACTGAAGCACTACAACATTGCTGAGACTTTGGGTTCTAAAGTTCGGCAACCCAAACTCTTACCTAGAAAACAATTAAGAGCTTTAATTGCTGGACTATCTAAATCTAGTCCCAGCTTCAAAGCCGCAAATGCTCCTTCATACCTGACAGAACTGCCATCTGTGGTAGAAGAAATAGCAAACGTCAAAGAGCAAACCAATTCTTCACTCTCGTTGCTCAATGAAGAGTTCACTTATAAGCGTTTTATAAAAGAATTAAGTAGAGAGACTTTTCCGATTATTCACTTAACAACTCATGCTCAATTTAATTCGGTTCCTCAACTGACAATGTTTTTTAGCTGGGACAAAGCAATCAACTTATTAGAGTTTGACAGTTTGCTCAAACAAAAAAATCAAATTAATGAAGATGCAATTGAGTTATTGGTTTTGAGTGGTTGTGAGACAGCTAAGGGAAATAAGCGCTCGGCGTTAGGAATCGCTGGGATCGCAGCCCAAGCAGGAGCAAGGAGTACTGTCGCAACTTTATGGCGCGTAGATGACAAATCTACCGCTCTGCTCATGAAAGAATTTTACAAGGAGTTGAAAGATGGTAAAACTAAAACAGAGGCACTGCGTCTTGCACAATTGAGTTTGTTATCAAATCCAGATTACTCCCACCCTTATTATTGGGCAGGTTTCCTCCTCATCGGTGGTTGGCTTTGATATTTCATCAATTTTAGCCGTGACTGTACCTGAGCTAATTCATTAGAGTTGCCACTACTTTTCGCCAACCACTCTGCCATTTTGTATTCACGAAAAGCTTCATCTAATAACCATGCATCCAAATAACGATCTCCTAGTACTCTAAACAGAGTCGGATTTTTACTACCTGCTGCCACTCTTGCTTTTAATGAATTAATTGTTTCATTTAAAAAGCCTTTTGACATATATATAATATCTAGATCGAGAAAAGCAGCTTCGTCGGCAGATAAGCCTAACTTTTTAATGACATTCACCTCCTCTAAAACCTGTTTAACATCACCTTCAGGCAATACATGAACTACTAACTTGGTAGGAGAATTAATAGGAGAGTCACCTTTATTTGCAGTTACTGTAATTGTATACGTAGCACCGTACTCCAATTCTTTTAGCTCTTTTGGATAGGACAGTATAGTATCTTTTACTTCTGTTTCCCAGTGAAATTCGTAACTAGTGACCTCTACTGTATAGCTGGTAGCATTGGCAACAGGATGCCAAGAAATTGTTGGTCGGGTATTCAAAAGTATATTTCCGTAGGGAGTAATCAGCTTTAATGAATCTTGATCCTCACCTGGGCCTTTCATCTTTGGACAGCCATCCCGATTTAGAGGTGTACATTGCCGTCGTTCTGCTTGAAACTGTGGCGGCGTACAGATGCCTGAGACACCAAAAACAGCACTCTGCTGAAATTCTAAAACCTGGCGACTCGAATAGCACACAGCCTTAACCTTACTTCCGTTAGCGGGGGTAATTTTATCTCCTAGACAAATCTCGCTTCCGACTGCTAGATAGCGATCGCCTGAGCTGATAATTCTACCAACTTCATTAATGCAGACACGCTTTGCTACTAGTTGGGGTTGAGCCAATGCGCCGCCAGAGTTTGATAGAAGCATTATTGATGCAATTGTTAGCAATGGAACTCTAGAGACTTTTTTCCCTACTTCGTTGGTTGAGTCCGGTGTGGCTAGATTGGGCATTGAAAATATTGTCTGGTTATCTTTAAGTTAGTAGCATAACGGGATTAGGGAACAAAAAAAAGCCTATGGTGAAGATCCCGGCACAATATCTCCCAATAACCGCTTTAATACTTGCTTCCTCCATTTCTGAACCTCTAACTGGTTAGACTCAGCAACCAAGCAGACTTCCCAGGATATCCTTGCATGATTAATTTCCCCCAAGGCTTCATGTACTTGTGCTAGCAGGCAGTAAGCATCTGTTCTTTTAGAGTCCAAGTCTGTCGCTTTTTCTAAATATTGCTTCGCCTCGCTATACTTCTTTTGCCCTAATTTCGCCCAGCCTAAATTCTTGTATAAAGTAGCTTGACTTTCGGGGTCTTTAGTTTTTTGTAACCCATCTAAAGCTAAAGAAACTGCTGTATTATAATCACCAGTTATATTCTTTAGTCTGGATAAATTATTAATTGCAGCTACAGCTTGGCTATTATTTTTTATAGCTAAGTTATATTGCTCTTCCGCTAATGTATATTCCGTCCTTTCATCATAAAAACTTCCCAGCGTATAATGCCCTAACCATGACTTAGGATTTAATCTAAAAAGTGCCTCATAGCTACTTTTAATACAGTTATCATCTGACATTTCTTGACATATTAAAGCCAAGTTAGTATATGCATCTTCATATTTAGGGTTAAGCTTAATAGTTAACTCATAGTATTTTCGAGAAGCTTCAAGAGTATTTCCACGCCGATCTGCCTGCTCAAAGTAAAACTGGGAGATTGAAGAAGTTAGATTAGAATTATATTTAATTGCTTGGTTAAAATAATTTTGAGCATCTGCAAACCGATTTTCTTGTTGAGCTTTTTTTCCTTGATCTAAATAATAATTAGCTATAAAAGGAAGTGATGCATAAAACAAGCCAAACAAACTTAAAGCCCCCACAACACTCGCACAAATTTGAAATGACTTCGATGTTATTACACGGTGAAGCTTTGATTGAAGTGGTAATCGTTCTAATCTCTGAATTATTACTTGAGTACTTTGTGGCCGTTGGCCTGGAAAAGGAGCCATCAAATCATCTATCAAATCAGCAATATTTTTATCTATAT
>NZ_JBSGKF010000039.1:0-7708 GCF_054786515.1 Nostoc sp. UIC 10890 | reverse complement strand
AACCAAATCCTTTGCCAGACATAGTAGTTGGTATATTTGATACAGGAATTTTAGCAGGGTTTGAGGGTTGTGAGGGGGAGCGATCGCCATGCATCCTCTAAGAACGGCGCACTTCAACTGCCTTGGCTGCTGACTGCTTGCCTGTTTTCAACTTATCAAGAATATTTTCATGTATTGCTGAATAATCTGGTCTGACTTACTGTACAAGAGAAACAGTCTCTTATTTCGGAATAGCAACTGCCTGCACTCGCTTTGGTTTACTGTTTTTTAGTTAATGTGTCAGTTTAATTATTGTCCACTCAGTAAATACAACAAGCTTTGGGCTAAAATTACGTTCTAGTGTGTGCAATTATCCAAATATCCAAATTTTAGATAATATTTCTATTGTCTAAAATCAGAAATACGAGGAATTAGTGAGCGCACTGAAATTTGGTTATTCACCAATCGTAAGATTTTAGAGGGTACTACCATGCAAAACATTTTAAAACGCGCATTCCTACCTGGCTTGATGGCTGCTACTTTAGCTGGTACTAGCTTAATCCCGGTTCAACCTGCTTCTGCTGATGACCGAGTTATTAATAATGCAGCCATTGGAGCTGGAGCTGGTGTATTAAGTGGGGTTGTAACAAATTGTGGTTCGGTATTAGACAATGCTTTTAAAGGTGCTGCTGCTGGTGCTGCTGTTAATGCTGCCAATGGTGCAAGAAGCACCAGAGCCAGAAGAAGAAACGGACGTTTACCTGTTCAAGATATCGGTGTAGGTGCTGGTGCTGGTGTATTGGCAGGTGCAATTTCTGGTGGTTGTAGAACTACCTGGAAAAATGGTGTCAATGGTGCTGCTGCTGGTGCTGCTGTTAATTTATTAGATAAAAGACCCAGAAGAAGATAATCTGTCATTGATAACTCGTCATTTAGTCACCCAGCACGAATTATCCATAAAAAACCTTCAGGCGCAGAACGAACATAGCACCTTGCAGTACTCTTTAACCAAGTTGATTTATCCCTGGTCTTGTATTTAAGGGACTTGCATTCCGCGTTGCACAGATGGACGTTGCTGCACTATCTCCACCCAGCGTTTAAGATTTGGGTAATTGTCGAGTGTTAAACCCTGAAATTCATAAATTGCTACCCACGGATAAGTAGCAATATCAGCAATAGAATAGTCACCACAGATAAATTCATTGGATTGCAGTTGTTTATCTAGGACACCATAAATACGTAAAGTTTCCTTTTCGTAACGTTCGATGGCATAGGGAATTTTTTCGGGTGCAAAGCGTTTAAAGTGGTTAAGTTGTCCAAACATTGGCCCGACTCCTCCCATTTGGAACATCAGCCACTGTAGTACTTGAAAACGGCTTTTTTGTTCAGTAGGTAAGAGTTTACCTGTTTTTTCGGCCAGGTAAATTAGAATTGCACCCGATTCAAAAACTTTAATTCCAGTTTCTTGGTCAACAATGGCGGGAATTTTACTATTGGGATTGATAGCGATATATTCAGGTGTAAATTGCTGTTGAGTAGTAATGTCAATTTTGTGGACATTGTAGGGCAATTCGACTTCTTCCAGCATGACGGAAGCTTTGCGTCCATTGGGCGTGGTAAAGGTGTAGAGATCAATCATCTGCTGCTATCCCAAAATCTTGGCATTTTCCGATGGTAGTGTAGCTTTGATTGAGAAATTAGGGTATTAGCCGATAGAGAGATAAAAGCAATACTATTTGAGCCAGGAGGTAAAAACATTACTATGCCTAACATTTACGCTTTCAATAAACCACTCATCAGCACCACAGAGGGTTGACCCGGATTTCTCACCACACCTCTAAAAGCCTGCGCTTGTGCTCTTGAGCAATGATCTAGCTGTTTGTTCAAAAAATTCAGATGCACTTGGGGCATCTTCCAAGTTCTCGTTTTCCCGTAACCTACGGATTGATGCGACACCGAATAGCCCGCCGCAGGCATCGCTAATCTCGTGAACCTGCTGACACTCCTGGGGCAGATAGTTGAAGGACTTCAGGTGTTGCAACCCAATGGTGTACTCCCCATCCCACAGATAGAAAGCATTACATCAATTCAATCCCAAATTTCCCATTGCTTTCCACAAATTAGGTCGTCGCTTATGCTGGACTTTCCATTGGGACAACAAACTATCATAATTCTGCGGTGCTAACTCCTTCAAGGCAGACATCCATTGTGCATTTTTCGTATAATCCGAGCTTTGAGACGAGTCCGGTCTGGGTACAAAGTTATGTAAATTTGCTTGCCAATAAGCCATCACTCTTTCCCATAAATCGGGGGGTGCATATTCTTGGAGATACGTTCTCCTAGAAATATCATCCCGTGTCGATAGTTGGTTTGGTAAAATCACAACCTCATAAAACTTAGGATAGGGGGATTTTCCCTGATACTTTATCTCGATCAAATCTTTTGTTAACAAATGTATTACACTATATTCCCCACCCAGTTGTCCTTCATCTCCAGGTAAATTCTCCAACCACTCGATAATTTGTCGCCTAAACCAAGTATGTCCTTTTTCCTCAGTTGTAATACTATCGAGCAACCAATGCAACCACCAAGTATCTACGGGTTTTTGATTTGTATAAAAATATGAATATCTTTGTGGTGTACCAAGTTTTATTATCGATTCACGCCAAGATATAAACAAGGCTTCCTGAGTATCTTTATTAACTGGTATCTCAGCAAAAGCTTTGAACATACTCGACCAGTCATAACAACATTCAAAAGTAATATGCTGAATTGACAAAGCATTCACCCGTTCGATTTCTCCCAATTCTCGAACAGCTTGCTGATAATAGCGAAGTAAAGTTTTTTCCTTTTCCCAATTCCCAGGAGCGTAAGAAAATCCACTCACAGCAACAAATAGCAGCGAGTTTTCCGGTGTCCAGGGATTCAAGTCAGGTTTGTTTTTTAATAACGCATCCAAAGTCTCTTGAATCACTGTGAGACTTTCTCTATATTCCTGTTTAGCCAACAAATCTTCAATTACAGGTAAACCATTTTCCCATTCCTGGGAAATAGTAGCCCGGAGATTGTTCAAATATATCTCTGGGGTTGCAAATTGACGTAGCACTTCCATGTAAAACAGATGCCAATAAGAAAAAGTATTCTTTAGGTCATATTTCCACAGAGAACTATCTCGTTCGGCAGTCATCCCAGCTAAAACCAGTTTCTTTTGCTCGTCGGGTAAATCTGAAAAGAAATCGATAACAGCATCATCATCTAAACTAATGTGGAAAAGTTTTTCTTCCCACTCTCTTATTTGTTTAGCCAATTTGAAAGCATCTTGCCCTTGTTTTTGTACTCCCAACCATTCCCATTTCAACAAGCAATGGGTTATGGTTGGTTGCAAATTAATCCCATCACGAATTTCCATCCAGTCGGCTATACCGTCGGAGATTTCGCTTTCTGCTTCTAATAGATTGGCGGCAAAGCCATGAGCGTAACTAAAACTATTTGTAAAAGCCATTTCCAGCAGTGGTTTCATCTTTTGTGCAACTGCTTCTAAATCTTCAACCAAAGCACAATCATCAAAGTAGGGTTCTTCCCAGCTTTCCTCTTGTACTATGTATTTTCCCTCTGACTGGGAGGCTTCGGTAACAATTTCATTCCATTCTCCCCATAGCTCTGACCACGTTTGAGCTAATTTCGCTAAAGAAGTTGCTTGTCTTTTGGTTGTTTTTGCCTGTTCACCTGTTTGCGATGGAGCGATTATTTGAATCAAAGTTGTGTGGGTATCTGCTTCAAGTTGAGCAAAAGCCGTTTGGCGCTGTTCATCAGATAAAATAGCAAATAAACTATCGAGTAGTTGGGAAATTTCAGCTTCGGTTAGTCCTTGCAAAATACACGAACCAAGAGAACTTTGTACTTTGACATTATCCCTATAAAAGATTTGATTCTTTTTTGGCATCTTGATAAGCCCTCTTTTGTAGTAACTGTTATAGGTTAAATTCAATTATCCTGATATTAGGCAAGTAGTGTAAATTTAATCATGACCATAAGCATAGCCATCGCAGAAAAAATTACTACCCTTCGCCAAGTCGAGGAAAAACTGGGGTTAAGACTAAGTGGTGATAGTCAATTTTTTACCGAATGAATGGCAGATTTACCAGCTTTAAGTGAAGCAGAGCAGACAAGATTAGAACAAGTTCGACAAAACTATCTCTACCAAATCTCAGATGGAAGTCTTTTAGAAGAAACTGTCAAAATGGTCGTGCTGTCACCATTACTTGAACTTGCAGGTTTCTATCAAGCACCCTACAGATTTAAAACCGAGGTATCCGTTGATATTGTTGCACAAGGAGATAATGATGAGATTTTACGGGGCAGAATTGATGTTTTAGTTCTGCAAGCTAAATTATGGATTGTGCTAATTGAGTCCAAAAAGACGACTTTTGATTTAGAATTAGCGATTCCCCAGACATTAGCTTACATGGCGATTCATCCCAACCCAGAACAACCTCTGTATGGCATGATTGCCAATGGTAGCAGCTATTTATTTGTCAAAACCTTGGGTCAACAATATGGTATTTCCGATCTCTTTGCAACCCGATCGCAATATCTTAACAATTTATCTGGAGTTTTAAGAATCCTTAAGCATTTGGGTAGAATTATTACAGAATCTTAAGTTATTTACATAGTTTCTTTGTTGCATTAGTTTCTAATTTCCGACTCCATAACCCTCACCAGTTTTTCTTCCAAAGCAATTAAATATGTGGAAACTGCCAGCAGAATAAATAGTTAGGTTTCGCAAACTCACTGGATAGAAGATTGTGGCAAACTACACTAAAGCTATCTTTGAGGAGAATTCATGAAAGCGGTTGTATGTACAGAGTATGGATCTCCTGATGTTATGCAGCTTAAGGAGGTAGAGAAACCTACCCCCAAAGAAAACGAAGTGCTGATTAAAATATATGCGACAACAGTAACGTCAGCAGATATACGTATCCGAAAGGCTGACCCATTCCCGATAAGATTTTTCTACGGTTTCACAAGACCTAAAAACAACACGATATTAGGGTCGGAGCTAGCCGGAGAAATTGAAGCAGTTGGTAAAAATGTAAAACAATTCAAAGCAGGTGACACAGTATTTGCTGGTGCAGGAATCAGTCTTGGTGCCAATGCCGAGTACATTTGTCTGCCTGAAGAAGGAGCGGTGGCGATCAAGCCTACTAATATGACCTATGAGGAAGCTGCTACCATTCCTTTTGGGGCAACAACCTCATTGATTTTCCTGAGAGATAAGGGAAAGATTCAGAGCGGACAGGAAGTTTTGATCTATGGGGCTTCTGGAGCGTTAGGTATGGCTGCCGTGCAGCTTGCCAAGTTCTTTGGCGCACAAGTGACTGGGGTATGTAGCACCGCGAAGTTGGAATTAGTGAAGTCTCTGGGGGCTGACAATGTTATTGACTACACCAAAGGGGATTTTACTCAAAGCGGTAAGACCTACGATATTATTTTTGACACAAGTGGCAAAAGTCCATTTTCAGGTTGTCTAAGCTTGTTAAAAAGCAATGGACTCTATCTCAGAGCAGTTCACATAAATCTATCCCCGATACTCCGAGGGCTGTGGACTTCAATCACAAGCAGCAAGAAAGTAATAGGTGGGGTAGCAATTGAGCGTAAAGAGGATCTGATTTTTCTCAAAGAGTTAATTGAGATGGGAAGGATGAAGTCGGTCATAGATAGGTGTTATCCACTAGAACAGACTGCCGAGGCTCACAGGTACGTCGAACAAGGACACAAGAAAGGAAATGTAGTCATTACTGTGGAGCAAAGCAACAAAACCTAACAACGTCCATGCACACCGACCGCCGAAAGTTGATCGGTTATGATGCAGAGGTTATCTGCGGCCGGTGATGGGCAGCGTTAGGCAGCCTCGCCATGTCTAATGATAATTTGTCAAGAGCAAGAGTTTGGCAGACTTCCCCGATTTGGTAGGTGTTTAGTACTACTTTTGTCCTTTCAATTATGCGCTGCACTACATCTTACTTATAAGACGCTGAACTTGGACAGATACATCAGGAAACTTTAGGGGTGAAATAGTACCTGTAGTTAATGTCAGTTCGGTTTCTCAATTATGAGAATTTTATACTGTGCGTTTATCTGCTTCTACCCAAGTAATTCAGCAGTTGTTGCTTCTAGTTATGGGAGCAATGCGATTTTGTGAGATGACTCCACCTGGAGAGCGATCGCTAATAACCTCTTACGTATACACTAAACATTTAATATAATGACCTGAGTAATATTCGTTAGAAGACATAACCTATGCTAAAAACGAGGTTTCGGTAAATTGTTGCGACTATAAAAAAGGTAAAATTTCCTTTCAAGAATAGTTTTGAAATAGGAAATATCTACTTTTATGGAGAAAAACATATATGCAAATCTAAATTTTGCCGATTCATTATCAGATTTTAAAGAGGATGTGACGAAACTTTTAGAGTTGAAAAATATCGAGGAATGGTCTGGAAGAATAGTTAAAGAAAGAGAAGAAACAATTAGACAAGCTGCGTTAGTTTTAGCGGGTCAATGTATCGCCATATTATTGCATAAGCTTTCTCAATCAGAGTCAGCTCATAAAACAGCAATTAATCAAACCAAAGGATGGTGGCATACCGATACACAAAGACACGGTTATACGAAGAGAGAAATATTAACCGTAGGTAATGTTGTAGTAACTCTCAAACTACCATACGTTGTTCAAACAAAAGAAAAAAAAGCGAAGAATAAATCTACTAATGTTGGATTCTGTCCCTTGTTAAAATGGTTAGGAATGTCAGAAGGCTTGACCCCATTAGTTTGGTCAGATATTGCAAAATATGGTGCCATAGCTAGTTCTTTTGAAGCTGCACATACAATTCTGGGCGATTGGGGAATTAATATTAGTCTTAAACGAATTGAACGATTGACATATAAATTTGGTCAAATCGGCATTGATTTACGTCAAACTAAAATATCTAACTTGCAACAAGGCAAATTACCTGATGGGAATATACTTAAAGACCAAAGAGTTGTAATTGCTGTAGATGGTGGCAGGAGTAGAATTAGGATTAATAAAAAAGGTAGAAAAAATCCCAAAACAAACAAGCATGGCTTTATAGGGGAATGGGTTGAGCCAAAATTATTAACAATTTATGTGGTTGATGAACAGGGTAAAAAAGTTAAAAATGGCGAAATAAAGATTGTAAATGATGGCACTTATGAAGACTATAAAGGCTTTTTACCAATTTTAGAAATGCATCTGATTAGTTTGGGAATTAGTCAAGCAAAACAAGTTTTATTAATTGCTGACGGAGCGGAATGGATTTGGAAACATATTCCTCCTCTTTTAAAGAAATTGAAATCTCCTGATGCGACTTATCAATTATTTGATTTTTACCATGTTACTGAGCGACTACATAAATTTGCTGATGTCGCTTTTAGTGATGAGAAGGAGCGGAATAATTGGTTTAAAAAAGCACGTAGAACTTTAAAAAAAAGTAATGCCATTACCATAATTAGACAGATGGATGAATTTATCTTTGAAGCCACGGGAGAGCGTTGTAAAACTATGGTCATACAGAGAAATTACCTTTTACGTGCCTATCGTGAAAGACGTTTAAATTACGCTAAGATACTAGACCAAAAACTACCAATAGGTAGTGGGGCAATTGAGAGTTTAATCCGTCAAGTTGTCAACTTAAGAATCAAGGGTAAT
>NZ_JBSGKF010000038.1:0-7989 GCF_054786515.1 Nostoc sp. UIC 10890 | reverse complement strand
GATTTTTCGATGAACTAGAATTTTTGTCTCTAAACGAAATTTTGATAAATTGGCAAATCTTAGCAGAATTTGCTGATGATGGCATAAATGATCAACTTTCTGGTGATTCTTACATCCCTGGAAAAGTCAAAAAAATGCATATTAATAAAAAATGGATTCTTTTTGCTTTCGATGGATTTGGTAACTATGTAGGTATCGATTTAGATCCAGGGGAGCAAGGTATAGTAGGGCAAGTAATAAGTTTTGGTCTGGAGGAATACTTCAAATTTGTTTTTGCAGATGATTTTGAAACCTTTCTAAGTTGGTTTGTTACTCAAATAGAATTAGGCAACCATAAGATTTTTTGCAGAACCAGAACCAACATTAATATCTCTGATGATACAAGGAGTTTTCTTTTTTATTGGAAAAGCTTTTTTATGTAAAAATTAAAAATTTTGATTGGGATTTAACGAATTCTAAGGTCTTAAATTACAACTTGCATTTGCTTCCATTATCTAACGAGATAACTTTAAAGTCTGTCTGAATTATTGGAGAGACACTACACCATATTCTTTTGCAACTACCGCTTTCGGGAGCAGAGGAAAATCCGCACTTCTGAAAGGTACCTTGCGATCGCTTTTCTGAGTTGTATTTAAAGCTCAAGCTAACATTTTTCAAACATCCTCTAAGGAGTCTAATATATGACTATTTTCAAAACCCGTCGCGTTATCTCACTTTTTATCCTTGTTACGCTCTGTCTTTTCACCTTGTCCAATAGTATTATATTAGGCTCTCCACAACCTGAATCTGAAAACGGACAAAAAACATTCGCTAATAACTGCATAAAGAAGGAAATCATCTCTGACAAAAGTGGGGCGAACTTGTACTGCAATATGTATGATAATATTGCGAATCACAAATTATTGGGCAAGTACAAAATACCCATCATAGAGTTCTTGAAGATAGCTAATTTTAACAATGTCCACAATATTCAACAAGTCCATTCTCCCAATACCACTCATGAGTCAGCCTTGTTACCATCATCCTGCCAGAACTACATTCTCGCGATGAAGGCTCCTTTTGATGAAGCTCGTCCAATATACAGGGTATTACAGACGATATGTAGCACTTCTACTATTAGCAGTAACCAAAATCAGATTTATCAAATATCTGCTGAATTCGATGATTTTCTGACCTTCAATAAATATCCAAATGGTGTATATGTACTTCAAAATAATAAAAAGTCTCCACTTTATACTGAAGGTATGCCTTCATTAAATATACCTCCTTATTATCATACTCTTACAGCATCTACGGCTGTTATGAGGAGGTAAAGTAGCAGCAACTAGCAAACCAGTTTCTTAAATGTTTCAGATGATAATCAAAATAGGGGGAGGAGGTAGGGCGAACGCATCAAAATATTAAAGATCGATAATCAAGGTTGAATTCCCCAACACTACACCACACATGACTTTCAGAGATTAGGCATGAAACTGAATAAGAATGATAATCGTTGTAGGGAGGTGAGTTTGTGGCAGCCGGCGGCTGCCAAGCAATACGGGTTCGTTTTTGTAGTAAATTCAGAGTGCGTTAAACAAGAAGAACGAAATTATAATTGAATGAAGCTCAAGCCCAAAATCACGATTGCTGACCACTTTGGTGTAATAGAAGATCCACGCATAGATCGTACTAAAAGGCACAAGTTAATCGATATCATGACCATTGCCGTATGCGCGGTGATTTGTGGGGCAGATGGATGGGTAGGAATCGAGACATACGGGTGTGCGAAGTATAAGTGGTTAAACTTGAGTCAAATGCTAAACAGTTTGGTAATTCTATTCGCAGCCATTGGGGAATTGAGAATTCATTACATTGGGTCTTGGATGTTGCTTTAAGAGAAGATGACTGTCGGATTAGAAAAGATAATGCTCCACAGAATTTTGCAATTCTCAGACATATTGCAGTCAATCTTTTAGGTCAAGAGAAGCGTGTCAAAATTTGTTTTCTTTATCATTCTCTGAATTTTTACAATTATCTATGTCATTTTGAAATCTCTCTTAGTTTTTATTAGGAAATAAGATGCGTTTCCCCTAACTACTGCATCAGTCAGGAAATTTGCAACAATAGGATTATCGATTGCTTGTACCATGATTATTGACCTCAATCATTATTTTTCACTTTCGATTAAGCGAAGCTTTCTTTGTGGCTATTTTTCAAGAGAGCGAATGTCTGTAATAGCTCTATAGATTACTTTTGTAGAGCTATTTTGTAGTCGAATATGTCTTTTAATTACTGGTGGTTTATGTATTGACATAACTCAAAATAGTTGAAGTTGCTGTGAATTATCCTGTACCACAGGCTTTTGATAAACCATACCTTCGACTTCATAACAACGGGACATGAGTTTGTTTCGGTTTAGCCGAAAGCTGGCTTTTTTTCTTTGATTTGGCAGAGGTAGAAACAAATACTGTGGATGTTGGATAGTACCTTCATCACCCAAGTATCGTGAAAGCGTACCGTCGATTTGGTAAACTTTTGAGGAGCTTAAAAGCGTTGAGTCATAAACTTTAATCAAATTTAATTCCATCTGATTACTATTGAAGTAGAGTGTGTAATAATCTTTTGTGGAATCGATTTTTCTCTCCAGTCAGACTGATTAAATCTAACTGGAGAGTTTTTCACGCATAATTCGTTACCTTTGCGTTAATTATTGATTGAGAGTGACAGAAGATTAGAGATAGAAATGCTCAAAAATCTGATTGAGTTTTTCTTTTAATTCATCTGACAGAGCATTAAAATCAAACTCGTCTGATTCCCAAACTTGATCCAAGCTTGTAGACTCATCGATAATGTTTGCAATCAAACAAGATTCATTGTCATAGTTCCAGCCATTTGCTAAAAGCCACGGCAGAATTCCTTTAGATTGCAATAATTTCTCAATGTCGAACGAGTCAGAAAAATGCTGTAAGTTTTCGAGGCTAGGGGGAATGATTATTGTTGTCATGGGGGTATTTTAAATGATTGATATACAGCCCAATCAAAAGAGGAAGAAAGGGATTCAAGAATTATTCAGTCATTCTCACAAGAAAAACTTTTTCCCTTTTCTTTGTTAGCTGTAGAACCTAAGACTTGAGAACTGATCAAATATGCTTCCCTACTTGAAGGTAAATAGGGAAGCATAAAGGCGAACACAATTGCTGCAATCACCTCAACAAGTATTTGGCTATTAAGAAGGCACATCTTCCCAGTAACCAACTTCATCATCATAATTTGCTTGCATAGACTGCAATTTGTTGACGAAGTTAGCAAATTCTTCGTTAGTTAGTGACTGTCTTCCTTTTTTACCATAGTTATCTATGAGAAACTGTTTGCCCTTTTCCTCACCCCAACCTAAAGCTTCAATTAATCGTTGCGACTCCATCATCAATTGATTGCGATCAAGTGCATGAGACGTATGCTTTGGTAAGTTATTGTTAGGCAATCCTTTTTTCCACCAATCGCAGATGGAATTATGCACAAGGGCAATTTCTTGAGCTATTGGTTTCTTGCCAATACAATAATTTTCCCAGTCGGGCGCAGTTGGCTTTTCGTATCCGTTACATACACAGGCGTTGGAAGTTTGCCCCCCTTTCTCACGTTTCTCTGTTTTCAATATGGGACAAAATACCCACATCGAATGCCAAAGTAAATTCTTTGGTTGGTGATGTTTACTGTGAAAACTTGCATAAGCTTGTTCGCAGGTTTCACGGAATGCCATTAGTTGTTGATCAAACGAAACTTGAAACACTCCCCAAGCAGTTATTTGTACTGGTGCGATATGAAGAGGTTGATTTTGGACATCGACGAAAATCACCATATACCGCCTACCGAATTTGTAAGCATTCTTGTCCAAACCATCGCTGCTACGCCAAACTCCAATCACCTTTCTATCGTTTCCGTATAGCAGAGGCGATCGCCCAATCACAAGTATTCGTGGTTGTCTATAGAGAGCGCCAGGAATGCCTATCTTTTCATCGTTTTCGTCCAACTTGTTAGTAAGAACTTTATACTCTTTCCCACCAACTATTTCTTTATTTTCGTACCATCCTGCTAATTGTTGATTTTCGTAAGCAATCCAAATGCCTGCGGGTGAAGGAATACTTTTGGCTGCTGGAGTCTTTTGGTATGACTTGTGTTCAGCAGAATCAAAGTCAAAAGCTGTCATAGTAGCTGCTGCCTTTCTTTAATGTTAGTTTTCGCAAAAAATAAGCGAAGCTTTAATTCTGAGTGGGTAATTCTGCACTATTTTCTTGATAGGTCATTATTTAATATCAATAGATTTCACTCTTTCATTGGCGAAGCCGTTGATTTCAGATGTATCTATCAAGTACAGAGCCAATAAAAGAGCGCTCTTGTTACTACAAAAGCGCTTTTTATTACTAATTATTTGCCCTGTACAGATTATTGATGTGAATTAAATCTTGCTAGCAAATCTTCACGAGATAATTCAAGACATAGGGGAGTAAATTGTTCTGGTGTTAACTGCAACAAATTATCGACCACTCTCGCTAATTCTTCATCCACAGAACCAAACCTAAATCTCAACAAGTTTTCTACAACTTGGCGGCGTTCAAGTTGTACTCCCTCTTGTACTCCTTGCTGTTTAGTGGTTTCTTCCCACTGCTGGTAAGCTTGCGACAAATTCATGATTAATTCCTGCTCATCTTCTGTTAAAGTTTCTTGCTGTTGAACTATAATGACCCGCAAATTAGTAATCAGTTTGAGAGTATTTTGTCTTAATTGGTTGCTTTCGGGTAATGCCAGCAATTCATCAATGGCAGTACGTTGCGTTTCGCCTCTACCCAAAATCCTCAGCCATAATGTTTCTTCTGTTACTGGTAGCTCGTTAACCGCTACTATTGCTGCTCTAAAACACTTCTGGAAAAAGTAAACTCCCCTGCTCCACTTTTCTAAATCTAGTTTAACCTCTAAATCCTCCAACAGAGAGGCTGAAGCGCTAGGCGATATAATCCACAAACGCGCTAAACTATCTTCTGGTAAACTGGTTTTCTCTCGCTTGGCTTTACGTTGTGAGTCTGCAATCACGGTGAACAGTTTCAGAAAACAGTTACGTACCTCTGATCTACTTGGTTGATTGCGGAATGGTTCCAAAAGTGCCGTATTTAACACAGCGATTCTGCCCAATAATCCAAGATTTTGAGCTTGGGCAGTTGGTGTGCTTGTAAACAAAACGTCAACAAATCTGGTTTCATCAGTGACTTGTTTGTTAACTTCTACTCTACCTAAAGGAGACAACAACTCCTCTAATAATTCCTTAGAAAACTGATCGTAAGGCTTGCTAGTCATGTTTTAAAGGTGAACTGTGTTTTATTTTAAAAGGATTGGTTATGGTTGCATGGTGGGTATGAAAACCCACCAATTCACTTACGCCGCTACCAACTCCCGACGAACTTGCGGCAGTTCAATTAGAGCAGTTTCCCTGGATAGAACCTCTACAGCCTCTTTCACACTCCAATGCTGCACTCCATCGCCACAACGCCAGTAGTATGTCTTGGGGTCGTTTTCCCAGACTTCCTCAGCGTTTCTGACCTTGAAGAGTATGCCCAAAAACTCACCGTCCAGATATACATTGTGAGCCGTCTGAAGGTCAGTGCGTCCTACATAGGTCAGTCGATAGCCGTCTACTGGTTCGCACAAATCTTCTGCACGAGTACCACGATACCCACAGTTACCGCACCCATGACCTTCGCAGTCTGGACAGATGGCAGCAGGAGTATTCCACTTCGGCAGGGTGAAGTCCCATTCAGCCAGTGAGGAAAATAATCGAAGCTTTTGTGAGGTGTAGCAGCCGGCATAACCGATTACTTTGTCAGAATGGGTTTGGATACTCAACGATAACCAGTCACATTCACCTAACAAACCAATTTTTTCACTAGCTTCTTTCAACTCATTATCTAGTTGCTGATTGCGCTTTACTGGAGCAGAAAGACTTGTTTTAATCTCTGCTACTGCGCGTTTGAACTGCTCTTTGTGGTATCGAGCATAGCCGTGGGTCATTTTCACCCAGACGATATCATCGCTGTTGATCCAGATAGTTACTACATCTTCGGGCTGGCAGTTTTTTGAGTAGTCCGACTGATTCACGATGGTTGCAATGATTTCGCGATCCTGTGTAGTTAAGGGATCTTTTGTTAGCGTAGGGGCTGAAAGTTGTGTCATCATTAGAAACACCTCTTAAATGGGTAAAAGGGCGATCGCAGACTTTCCACGGTGAGCGATCGCCTTATTTTTATTGGTCAGTTTATTGTGCTTGCACAACACTCTCACTCTCTTATTGGCGAAGCCTTATAAAAATGTTCAGGGGTAAAGCGTATTAACTGATGTCAAAACACCAGACAGCACAAAGCTGTAGAGAAGATATTGGATTTATCGTGCCCTCTGTAGAGGCATGTGGAAATAATTGAAAAAAGGCGATTACATACTGAGGAGTAATAATCGCCTTAATTCTGAAAAGATTGAAGTTTTTACAACCAGTTTTTAGACGTGGTAGGTCATCGGAATCATCTCGCGGTGGCTTGGCCATTACAAGTTTTAGGCTGCGGCTACTTATCCCGCCGGCTATTGGTTTCTAATAGTTTTGTTGCTAATTCAATTTGATTGGTTTGAGTTTTGAGCGCTTCTTCCTTTTTCTGAGAGGCATCGCGCTCAATTCCTCTCTTGTAGATATAATTTACAACACCATGTTGTATTATGTCAATAGAGTTTTGCATATTTCTTGTAAACTTTCAGGATTGATTACTAACGCTGGAAATAACTTCCAAATAGGTACATCAAGCGCATTACAAATAGCAAACGCATCTTCTTTGGAAATTGATTCCGGTCTATTTCCAGGGTTTGCCCATTCAAGGTTTTGGATAAAAGTATTGCTGCGACCAGCTTGAATCGCTAATTTATCTCGGCTAGTTTTACCCCGTAGTTTTCTCAATCGCTGTGCTGTTTCTTCATCCCAACTAAAACGAGATACATAGGACAGTTTCACAAAGCAGACCTCCTCTGTCATTTAGCTCTCCTCTAATTTACAACACTGAATTTTACTTTTAGAGTTTTTTGATTACACTGAGGTAGTGATAACGCAAAAGCGATCGCCAGCCAGGAAGCAACGCGATCGCTTTGCAAAACTCATTTACAAAAAGTAAGCCAATTATAATGCTGACACACTTTTGACGTGTTTCAGAAATCAACCAAATGCCCCAGTCTGGGCAGATAGCCAAATACGCGATACCCAAGGGGTATGTTAATGCCATCCAGGTGACTAAAAGCTAACCGTAAGTGCCCCCAGTGCGGTGCATCCTTTGACCGAGACTACACCTCAAGAGTGCATTGGGATTGTGAATGCGGCTTTCTAGATGATTCAATTTAAAGCGTTCGCACTTCAAGCGCTATTTTTTAAAATACCCAAAAACGCAACTGCGCTTGCTCCATCGAACATGACCTAAAATATTGCAATTGTAACGATCTCATTAGGAGAACCGATAGGAAACATTTCCATCCTCATTTACTTCAAAATTAGCACCGAGTTCTTTAGCTTTCTCATCTAGATATTCCTTAGCAGACTGAGTTGATATCTGGGCATTCCTCGCTAATTGCAATACCGTTATTTTCCCAGAGTTATTTTCAATTAGTTCTAAAAACACGAATTCAATCCGCTTTTGCTCTGATTCGATAAGTAATGTTTGTTCTCTCTTTTTCTGCTGCACTAAAGACCAACTCAACCAGCCTCCCATAACTGTTGATGGAATAGTAAAAATAGTTAGAGCAGCTACAGCATTTTGTTTGTCTAGCTCGGCAGTTTTCGGATTAGTAATTTCACAAATACTCACAACCGTAAACGGAATACCAAACAAGAGAAAACATCCCGCTAAAAATTTTTTAATTAATTTCATAATTTTTATTCCTTTATCGTTCGCACCCAATACCATCTCCATCGCGGTCAAAACCATGAGGGTCAGG
>NZ_JBSGKF010000037.1:0-8115 GCF_054786515.1 Nostoc sp. UIC 10890 | reverse complement strand
CATTACTATTAGATAAATATAAAATAACTTCTTCTAAAGGCCAAAGTCCTTCAAGTTTGATAACTTCTGCCCAAAACTTGTGTGAAGTATCATGTTTGATAGGTAAGTCTGCTTCCGAAAAACCTGAATTACTGCTAATTTGTGGCTTATTTAATGGAGTAATTCCAGAAATTTGAGATTTTGATTTCACCTCAAATCGATATGACCATCGCTTTTGATCAAACCAGAAACGTGCTTCATAGCATCCGGGTTTGGTAATCCACTGAGTCAGTTTAATGGCAACCCAGCAATTACTAGATGGTAAACTTTCAATTGTGCGAGCAACAATATACCGCTCTGTAATATTTTCAACTAATACATTAATATCTAAAGTTTGATTAATAGGTGGATACCAGAAAGTAGGGGGTTCCAAATAAATAGTATTTTTACCTATTAATCTCAAACCCGTAAATACTGGTTCATCTGACTTTACCAACTTCCAGATAATCAGTTGGGAATGATTAGTTTTAGGTATCGTTAATACAATTGAAGACTCTGGAGTTGTTAACCTAATGAGCCGACCTCGCCATCCCTGTATACTAGAAGGTATGTAGCTATCTAAAACCTCAATCCCGTTAGCGAATTCTGGTTGGATATCTTTAGGGGTGAAGCAGAATACCTGATCAACAGCAATAATTGTGGGTTGAGATAAGTTGAGAGGTAAATGTTCTCCTGTTGAGGCATCAAATACCAAACATGGAAGATCACTGTTAATACCTTTGTAGTGCCATTCAAGTAAGTTCTGGCGATTATGGTCAAGCATTTGACAATTCCAGTTTTCAGATGCTTGATTAATCTCAATTAGGAGTTCTGGAATAATTAAATCTCCATCTGTGGGAATTGTATCTTCCCATTTGGCTTGGGGAATCCGACAATAGGTTCCTCTAAGATTTCGCCATTCTGGTTTCCATAAAACTTGTTCTGGTAGCAGTAATTGTGTGTTCAAAGAGTCGCCAATATCTAAACTCAACAATAGAGGTTTACTACGTCGAGTTACAATACCTCGACTTTGACTAGAGCCGGATCTGGGTGTTAAAACTTGAGTTAAAGCATTCCAGTTCCGCAGGAAAAAATTGTGTGGTAGGTAATAATTACCTAATATTTCTTCTCGCTGCTTTTCATCTTCTAAAGCTTTGGGAGAAGCTTTTTTAAGTTCTAATTCTTGAGCAACTATAGCAATACCTTGCAATAGTTGTCCAGAAATCGGTTCAGTTTCCGAATCTTCAGAATAGCTGGATTTAAGAAAATTAATTAATGTACCCCATTGCAGATGCTTTTCTTGACAAATGCTTAATAGTAATTGTGATAATTCTTCATCAGAAGTATGAGCTAATTCCCACCAACCGTATTCATCAGCAATTTCTTGAACTAGCTGGGCGAAATGAACAAGATTTTGCTCGGGAATACCGCTTTGTAGCCATAAGGTTGAGATATATTTATATCCACCTTTAGCTCGGACTAAACCTAGCAGATTTATTCCTTCATCAACAACTCGACGAAAGGTATGTTCTACTCCTTGGTTGTGGTTAATATTTAGCCGTTCGCAAAAGCCTTGCCAAAATCTATCACTGGAATAATAGTAAGCATATTCTGAAAGAGCAACAGTAAGAATTTTTAGCCAGTTTTGCTCTAATTCGTAAAATCTATCTTGTAGTGAATCATAGGTAAATCTGTCTAACTGTTGTAGGTTTTGACCGACAATATCAAGTAATTCTTCACTAGCTTTTTGCTTAATATAAATACTACCAAGAAATCTATGTCCGGCTGGGCGATCGCGATGAGACCAGTGTGGTAATATTTGTTCCTCCCATAAGTTTTTTGTATATTGAGATTTCATAAACTTAGAGCTAACCCTGGTTTGGGGATATGGTTTGCGTGAAGTAGTTGCTCCTCTTGTAGAAGCAATTCGAGTTGGTGGTAATTCAGTATTAGGATTGCTGAGTAAAGGCTCGTACTTTTGTTTTGCTTGGATTTGAGCAAGTTGAATTTGTGATAATTCTGCTGCTATCTCCTCTTTTTGAGTAGCTAATGCTGTCAGTTCTTGAATTAGTTGTTCTTTCTGCTCCTGTTGTTCTGAAATTTGCTGTTGTAATTGACTCAGTTCCGTGTGTAAATAATTAAGACTTACTTGTGCTTCTTCTTGTTGACTTGTAATACTTGTGACAGACTGACTTAGATAAGTTAACTGTTGTTCTAAATCATTAATTCTGTTTTGTAACTGAAATAAGTCAATTTCTAAATGATGTTTTTGCTGTTCCAAATCAGCTAGGTCTTGAGTAAGTTTGGAACTATAATCTGCTTGTGCTGCAATTTGATTTTGTAGCTTGCTAAGTTCTTGCGTGTGTTGGTTAAAATGAACCTCTGCCTCTTCCTTCTGGGCAGTAATCATTTCAAGTGATTGATTTAAATTCGTTGTCAGTTTTTGGAGATTGTGAATTTGAGATTGCAGGCTTTGTAACTCTGTCTCTAGCAGATGTTTTTGTGCTGTCAGATCAACCTGCTCCTGGTTGTAGCTCTGTTGATTTGAAACTTGGACTTGTAACTGGTTTAGCCTGCTTTGAAGAGAATTAGAGTCAGTTTCCAGTTGTTGCTTTTGGGTAGCGTTCGCCTCTAAAGATTGGGTGAGTATTAACTCCTGTTGTCTTAGCTCGTGAGTCCATGTTTGTAAGTGATTGCATTCTGCCGTTAACTGTTGCCTTTGGGCTTCTATTTCTACTAAATCTTGTTCTATGGTTGTCTTTTGGCATTGTTGTTCTACTGAGAGGGTTTGTAGTTGACTCATCTCTATTTGCAGATTGCCAAGCGTCACCTCTAGCTGTTGCTTGTCTTTCTTTTTGGTAGCAATAATTGTTTGAAGGCTCGCTTCTTCCTGGTTAAGAATTTCAGTTCGCTTCTCAAGTTCTGCAACTCGTGTTTGTATCGAGAAGGGCGTATCATTAAGCTGCCCATTACGCCTTTTCTCTGTAACCAAAACTCCTACAGATGTAGCGGGTACTGTAATCAGTCCAGTCAAAGCCGCTCGTTTAACATCTCTATCTACTGCTAGACTTATGCCAAAACCAACACCAAAGCTAAGTACACCTAGAATCAACCAGTTTTTAGCCATTTACTTCTAAAAATTCTGCTTGCCATCATGAATAGGCTGCCACAAACTAGTAATTAATTTGTCATAATTAATACTATATCTCTTAAAAAGATATACTGGTATAAATTCATAAAAGAATATAAAAATTAAGGGCTTCAGCAATCAACATTTTGTAACAGCCTCAAAAGGCTGGCAATCACTCGCTAGCTTATACTTCTATTAATCGTAGTTCCAACCCATATATACTTAAATCAGTTTCCATAACAGCACAGATGGCAACTGAACTCATACCCCTCCAAAAACCCTTTGTTCTACCAATGGAGCTACAATATCAACACATTCGCTCTTTTCCATAATCTGTCGCCCCAGTAGTAGTTGCTTGCTTTCATTAACTGACCCATGCCATAGCTGGTAAAGCTTGGTGTACTCTAATATGGGCATTTATTGTAAAGTCTGATTACTTGCAACGCCTGAAATACTTGTGTTCAGAGGGTTATCTTTACCCATACTCAGACTCCAGAACGTTCAATAATTTGTCTTCTACAGGAGTTAAATAAGCCCGGTTCAGCTTCCCTAACGACTCCAAAAACTTCTGCACCGATTCCTCCAGTCCACTCGAATACACTCGACCGATGCGATCGCAAATCACCCGCATCTGCTCACACTCGGCAGGCAAGTAATTGAGCGACTTCAGGTGCTGCAACCCAACAGTATATTCCCCATCCCAGGTTTTGACGGTGCATAATAACCAGGGCAAAGTAATACATTTTTATTTCTGTAATATATCTTGTATTATAAAAGTAATATAAATAAAACTCTTATTCTTTGGTAACAAACTTGTGCCAGCTTGAACTTGATCGCCCTAAAAGGAGAGTGGTGATGAAAAAAGTAGCGGTGTTTGGCAATGCTGGAGGCGGCAAATCAACTTTGAGCAAGAGATTATCTCAAATCACCGATTTGCCACTTCACATCTTGGACAAGATTAAATATCAATCAGGGGGAACTGAGGTTCCACATGAAGATTATAAGCACGTCCATCAGCAAATTTTAGCTACTGACCGATGGATTATTGACGGGTTTGGCTGCATGGAAACTCTCTGGCTAAGACTCAACCAGGCAGATACTCTGGTTTATGTCGATCTACCTCTATATGTGCATGGATGGTTGGTAACTAAACGATTTATTACAGGTTACTTTAAACCGCCATTAGGCTGGCCTGACAATAGTCCAATATTGAGGAGTTCGCTTACTAGCTACCGCGCGCTTTGGCTATGTCACAAATATTTGACCCCAAAATATCGTGAGTATATCGAGCAGGCTCAAAGCATGAAAAATGTTTATCATATTCGCTCGACTAAAGAAATTTCGCAATTCTTTGAATTAATTGAGTGCCAGATTAATTTAAAAGATGGTGCATAAATCTATGGAAATCAGATTTTTAAACACCCAAGATATCGTCGTTTACCGCGAACTACGTTTGCAAGCATTGAGAGACTCGCCCACAGCATTTGCTTCCAGTTATGAGGAGGAATCCCGTTTTTCTTTGGCCGACTTTGCTGCCAGACTTCGCCCTCACGATAATTCTGCTAACGGCATTTTCGGTGCTTTCAGCGATGGAGACAAACTTATTGGTATGCTTGGCTTCTCACGCGAGAACCGTTTGAAGCGTGTTCACATTGGTTCTCTCTGGAGTATGTATGTTTTACCTGAGAATCGAGGGCGAGGTGTTGGAGCCGCGCTTCTTGATGAGGCATTATCCCATGCTCGACGGCTTAATGGTCTGCGACAGATCGTTCTCACGGTCACTACAAACAATTTACCAGCCGCCTCTCTTTATCGCTCACGGGGTTTTGAGCGTTTCGGTTTAGAGCGTAATGCTTTATTTATTAATGGTAGATATTTTGATGAGGAGCATCTGGCATTACACTTCAACCATGATGCCTAACGAGAACCTGTTGCACACTTACTATATAAAAACGACCATAATTCTTAAAACTTTATCTCGTTCCCATATTCCAACTCCACAACACTCAACAATTTCTCTTCCACAGCAGTTAGATAAGGTCGATTCAGTTTCCCCAACGACTGTAACAAACTTTTGACTGTCTCCTCTAGCGAATCAGAATACACTCGACCGATGCGATCACAAATTACCCGCATCTGTTCACACTCGGCAGGCAAGTAGTTGTACGACTTCAGGTGCTGTAACCCAACCGTATACTCGCCATCCCAGGTTCTGACGGTGCAACTGAATTGGCCCACATGGTTAACGATACCCCAACAGCCACCCTTGCCTCTGAGTTCGGGGTTGTCCTTTGCGAGAATTTGGCAAACTTCGCCTAACTGGTAGGTGTTGGCTACTTGGGTGCGTTCCATTATTTGCTGCACTACGTTTTTAACGATTCTAGCTGGTGGCACTTTACCCCCTGCTTGCTCCACCGCTTTTACCCACACTTCTTGCTGTTCTTGGGGTTCAAGCTTTGTCATTGGTCGAACTTGACGTTCGTTAGTTGGCAAAATGTGATCCAATGGATCACATTTTTCAAGTAAATTATCGAAAACAACGGCTGCATCCATTAAAAGGTAAGACTGCCGACGGCTATGCCCAAAGCGATCGCGGCAATATTCTTCAAAAGTTTTGTGCGTGGATCGATACAGTCTGCGATCGCGCAATTCTGCCAGCGCTTTACCCGCCTCAAAAAACGCCCGCTCCACTTTCCTCTCCAAGTGCAGGCGATCGCGCTGTTCTTCCTCTGTCAACTCTGGAATTTCAATAGCAGTAACCGTAATCGTTGCTGTAGCTAGATTTTCCTCAACAGAGATATCCTCGTTTGCAGAGTTAACAGGTGGTTTTGAATCACTCTTTGCAGCAGAGGTGGCTTTGTTGATTCTAGAAGGTGGTTTAGGCATTATTTCACCTCTAGCTGAACAGTGCTGGAACGAATATCGAGTTGTGCCATGATATGGATGTAACTATATTGATATTTATTCCCCAAACCTTTTACTGAGGTTGGGGTTTTTCGTGAGCTTGTTTAGATATATTTGCATCTGTTGCACCTGTGATCGCTGAGTTATTTTTCAACTTGTGGGACTACGATGCCTGGAAACTCCTTTGAAGGTGTGGAAATTCCATAGGTGAATATTAAGCAAATAAAATTGTGGAGGCCGCCCCTTTTAAAGGGCGATTAATTCTCATAGCGCTCAGTAAGGTTGATTATGTATCGGTTAGATGTTTCCCTTCTGATAGCTTGATTTTTTGAAAAGTAGGCATTGTTATCTACAACCACTGTCTCATTAGCTTTTACATTTCAGCTTTAATCTAGCCCAGAAACCTAATGATCATGCCAGCAAGTTAATTGCTTCACCTACAATTGCGCTCACGCGGCATTGTCACCTCCAAACTCTTTCACCTTTGTGCTTTTCCACTCAATCAGGACTTTGCCATCTAAAGCAGCAAGTATATCCATGAAAGTTTCCAGCGTTGGGTTTCCTTGATCAGATATTGCTTTAGCAAGCATATTTCTCCGATTGACAGGGGTTGCAGACTCATCCCCTTTACGGCGACGAATCTCACAATAGCGGCGGGTTAATGTTGCTAAATCTATGCCTAGTTCCTCCATCCGCTCCCTAATTAGGGACATATCCATACTTATACCTCTGCGACTTCTATATAAGTCTACAAAGGCATAAGGCAATTTGCTAATGCCAGACATAGTGATAACCTCCTTTCCTAATCACTCTATACTTTTAAAAGAAAAATAGCAAGCTTTTAAAACCAATATTTATGCTTTTAAAAGCTTGACAAAATGCTTTTAAAAGCATAATATAGGGTTAGTTAGCAAGGAAAACCATGCTTACAACAAAAGGCGATGCCCTTAGCCTGAGAAACTTTGGAGGCAATCGCCTTTTGTAAAACACCTACTCTATAGATGTAATAACACTTATCATGACACACCCAATCTACACTCAACAACAACTGCAACGAAAAACTCTCAATCAACTTAAAACTATTTATGCCCAACTTGATACTAAAACTGAAGTCTCAGACAAACGTTGCAAAGAATCCTGGGTAAACGCAATTATCACCGACCAATCCATTAAGCTTCAAAAGGTTGACAACCAAGCCCTCGCCCAAGCCGAACTCGACAGCTACATCGCAACCCAAGCCCAAGCTGTAGCTCCCGAACCCCTCAGAATAGTCGAAATCTCATTTTCCCATCACGAATATTACGCTGATAATCAACTCATAGCCAGCATTAGCCATGACGACAACCACTTAACCCAACCCTGGGTAGTCACGGTCAACGATAAAGAAGTATTTCGTGCCAATACCCCAATGCGTTGCGATCGCTTCATCTGCAATCACTACAAAGACGGTTCGTTACCCGTGCAGGAACAAGAAGCAACACCCCCCACGATCGAAAACCTAATCATGGCGCATATCTTCAACGAGTGCCAAAATTACGGGTTTGAAATTCTCGATGATGGCATTTACAACAACAACGGCGTGAAACTGGGGCAAGTCGGATGCACTGACAGAAACTGGTGGGTGAAGAGGCGTTATTCAACCCAGCAGCAGTATTCTAACTCGGTGTTTGATGCTGTGCGCTCATTGTCGAGGGTGGACGTGTCTACTGATGGTAAATCCATTTTTGATGAATATTTTTTAGATCAGCCGTTAGAACAGCTAACTGGCGATAAATTGCAATGGCTGCTGGAGAGAACAGAGTTAGTTACAGCGTAATTCAGTAGTCAGAATCTAGGAGTCAGGAGTCAGGAGTCAGGAGTCAACTCCAATTCGCAATTCGCAAGTCGCAATTCGCAATTAAGACAATTTAGTGGGGGCTTGCACCTCCCACTCTCTTGTTGATCACCAACCTACGGTGTGGTGGGGGCTTATACCCACTTTTAGCCAATTAATCAATTAGTTCATAATTCGCATTTCCAATTGCGAATTGCGAACTGCGAATTGCGAATTGTTTGGTCAGGAG
>NZ_JBSGKF010000036.1:0-8624 GCF_054786515.1 Nostoc sp. UIC 10890 | reverse complement strand
CCTGACATTCGCCACCAACAATTGATACTCTTGCTTTCTGCTTGTCAATTTGGTCTGTGGCAAAGGTAATCCAGTTTTTTAGTTCTTTCATGCCGTCAAATTTACGGCTGAACTTGCACAACCATCTGGTGACATCATCCTTTGGATCACTACCAATGACAATTGCCGGACTTTGAGATTTTGCAGCAATTTTATTGATAATCACTCCAGCCAGGGTGGACTTGCCGGATTGTGTACCACCAGAAATGTAGAAATGGTGATTACTGCGAAGCGTCATATTTTGATTAGATGCAGCATTACACAGTTCATCAATCCAGCCACCATCAATTCTGATGTATGAGGGATAATTAGCTGCGATCGCTTGCAGAATTTTCATCGCACCCGGATTAATCACCGACTGCACCGACTCTTCATCAATGTCAGCAATATTGGGATTGGGAATACCAGTCGGTGAGGGTGATCGTTGTGCTGGTGGTTCAGGAAGAGTCACCAGACCTTGCAACTGATATTCAGCAATCCACCGGGGGCGCTCACTAACGGGCAGGCGATTCACGTAATCAGCAACTCTGCGTTTGGCATCAATCGCTGTAGTCACATAATTGTATGCTGCCTGACCCTGTAAATGCTGTTTAAGTGCTTTGAGGTCAGCTTCTAGTAAAGACTGGTATACCTTCTGTTTGCCTTCGCTGATTTGGGCAGATACCCCAAATAAGCCAGCACTGACTGTTCCAGCACCAAGTAGCATCCCGGTTGTTATTCGATCAGTGTTTAAGAAAAAAGGAGCAGACAGACATAACACTGCACTCGCTCCTAAACTACACAAGATAGTCCGCTCTGCGTGAATCACACTACTGGCGGTTAGTCGTTCTAATTCAAATGGCATAAACTTATCTGACCCCCAACGCAACACCAGCTGCAACTAAAGTCAAGAAGACAAACAGGAATATCACCCCAGGCATCAACCCAATGGTGAAAGTTTTGCGGTTGAAGCCGAATCCTTTAACAACTAAGCCAGCAAAGTTAAATAACCCAACTGCCAAGCCGCAAATACAAATCATACTGATGATCCACACTAAGAATTGACTGACTGGGCTGGCAACTGATAGAAAACCCATCAACATTGATAAGCCCACTCCACAAACTGCATATCCAACGAAAGATAGTTTTATCTGCATATATAGCCAGCTCCCGTTAACAATTTTGGGGAGGCACAAGCACAACAATGCTGTCCCTAATCTCAGTCCGGGAGAAGTATAAATTATCTCCTTTGGTGTTTCGACAAATATATGCCTCTTTGTCCGGGGGTTCCGGTTGACAGTTTTCTTCTACCGTGTAAGTATCACTACAAAATCTAAAAGTTTTTCTTAGCATCTCTCAAAACCTGAAACTATCTCCTACTTCATCAAATGCTTTTTCGTATCCTCCAAGTTGACGCTGCTGTTCCTGGGAACCAAAGGCATGACGGATCACTGCTTCCCCATGTAACGCCCTGGTTCGCTGCAAATCTTCCTCAACCTTCATGCCTTCTTGAGAATATGTCAGTTGATTCTTATACATTTCAGCCAAGGATTGTAACTGCTTAAGGCGGTGGCGAGAGAACTTGGTGTGTAACCACTTCTGGGCTTTTAAAGTGCCAGCGACTTCTGCCTCATCCAAAACCTGTTGTGCAGTGGTGTAAGCTGGCAATGTGTAGCGCTCACGGATTGATGAAGGTAAATCCCCCTCAATTTGGGTAGCATCCCCAACTCTTAAATCCGTTGATACTACTCCATCACCTTTACCACCAAATAAACCGGGAAGCCACTTTCCTAACATTCCTTTCTCCCCTTTAACTACTTAAAATTGGTATCAGTCTGTTGGACTTGTTGAACTTGTGAGCCGATATATCGGGTTATGCCATATATCCCCATGAACGAAAACATCAGAACTGTTATTGCTGCGATCGCAGTTTGAGCCATCATCCCTCGTTGCATCAGTTCCTCAATCTGCCTATTCGATTGCGATCGCACTCTCGACTCATCAATAAGTTGCTGGACGACTAGGAATTCTTCTGTTGTCAGGTTTTCTAGTGTTAAGCCGGACAGATTCAACTCGCCGTCCTTCTTCAGGTGGATATTTAATTGTTTGTGACGAGTCTGCTCTTGTTGCTCCATATATTGCCACGCCCAAAACGAGAGTTAATAGCAGCAGATTTAGCACTGCTGCTAATCCAATGAATTTATTCGGCTGCATTTGTTGGGCTAAGGCCGAAAATACCCGCAACGAGTTCGTCACCGATTGCACGAAAGGAGTCTACATCAGCTTCCTCCTCCATCGCCTTAGAGACAAACTTACTCACCACGTCCTTGGGGGCATTGCGAATCGTCGATAACAACTGGTCGGCTTTATCAGTTGTGTAAGCATCAATCCCGACGTTGAGAACATCCTCCAAGGATTGAATTTCAAGGTTAGAAACCTGAGATGCATGAGCGATCGCTCCTTGCAATGGAGGGGTGGATTTACGGCGGGGTGAGTTTTTACCTAATTTACCGTTGCCATTTTTGGACTTGCCATTAGCAGTGGTCAGGGCAGTTGATTTCTTGACTTGTACAACTTGAATTGCCACTTCTTGAGCTTCGGCATCATTCAAATTATCAACATCCATGCCAATAGCTGATGCAGCAGACACAATATCGCCCTCATCGAACTCGATACCTTGAGCCAGCAAAATTTCTTTGACTTTTCGCATAATTTAGCTTCTTATGTGCTACTACACCACTAATATAATATATATTATCTAAGTAGCATATAAGAAACCAACAATATTTTTAAATTTGTCGGTTTCTTGTCCCATAAGCAATATCAGTTGATAATTTGGGTGATTAAGTATGGATGCAACAATGCCTAGAACGAAAGCACAGGGAATGACCCGGATTGAACTCTACGTGCCAACAGCACTATTTGAAGAGGCTGAGGAATTAGCCGACTTTGAAGGTTGGAAATTGTCAGAATTGCACCGTGTATTTTGGGAAAACGGTTTTGGCGCTTACGTGGAGCGCAGTAACAAGAGAATGATTAACAAACGTCTTCGTGGAAAACTGGAGGACAACACTGAGCCTGTAGAAGATTAAGCTGGAGCGCCCAGGTTTCCCTGGGCATTAAATTATTGGAGGAGATATGTATCAAGATATGTACAACCTTGCTTGGGTAAAAACAGCTTGTGAACACGTCTTAGGTAAAAGCATTAGTATTAGAGCTTGGCGAAAATGGTTAAGGATATGTGGTGTACAGCAGTACGCACGACAGGTGAGATTAAAAGAATGCTGCTATTTGCTAGGGCTTGCATATCTCAAACGTCAAAACCTTTTCAAAAAGTATTCTTTGTCAGATGTTTCATTGTTACTTAAAAAAGACCAAGAGCGGTTTACCCAATTTGGTATCGATTTAGAAGAAGCAGATTTTCCGTTATCTGGGCGAGAACTTCCGAATTATATCTACGACAGAACAAAGCGTAAAATCAGCTTGCGAACTGTGTATCGTTGGGCTGAGAAACACAGTATTCCCTTCTCTGTATCGAGAATTATTCCCCCACAAGAACTAATTAGATGGCTGGAATTAGGAAATGCTTTGTGAAGAAGAATTCAGAATTCAGAATTCAGAATTCAAAACCAGGAATTAGGAGGCTTTCTACCAAACTCTAAAAAGCACCACTTTTTTGGTCGAAATACCGATTCTTGTTTTCTGATTTCTGACTCCTGACTCCTGAATTCTAATTTCTAGCCCCTCTTTTTTTTTGCACTGCTCTGTCACAAAGCGGTACAGAATTCCGGCAGGTGTGCCGTGACATCCAAAACCCCTGCTGTGTATAGATGTCACAAAAAGCGGCACGATGTTAGCAACGCCCAGAACCCTTGTGTTTCCGTTAATGTCACAAAAAGCGGCACAGTTGCTCTGTGACATAAGCGTGCAGAGACGCTACTCAAAGCCATACAGAATGGGTGTCACGCGAAAAGCGGCCCACTTGACGAAAAAAAATAGGGATGAAAAAAAGCCCTGTTTTTGGGGCTTTTTTATAAAGTGGGATCGAAAGCGAATCGCAAAATCACGTCGATGATTATGCAAACAAGTGTTTACTGTTTAACCTAGCCTTTCTTCTAGGTTTTCAATATTTAGACTTTGTGGGACGATTAACCCAGTATTTAAACTCAGCTTAAACATCTTGTTCTGAAATGTGATCTAAATTCATCACAGGAGTGGTTAATCATGGCGCAGGACGAACTAAAGAACAAAGTAGCTTTGATTACTGGTGCAAATAAAGGTCTGGGGCTGGAAATGAGTCGTCAACTTGGACAACATGGATTGACAATTCTGATAGCGGCCCGAAACTTAGATACAGCTAAAACAGCAGCAAGTAACTTAGAGAATGAAGGAATAATAGCTCACCCAATTGCCCTGGATGTCACTGATAGTACTCAAATTGAATCTGCTGTTCAACAAATTAGTAACTCTTTTGGGAAACTTGATGTCTTGATCAATAACGCGGGTGTGTTTTTAGATGGTGATTGGTTAACTAGTAATGCTAGTTCTATTTCTATAGACATTATTCGACAGACATTTAACACCAACTTTTTTGGCTTAGTGGAATTAACTCAACGAGTATTGCCCTTAATATTGAATAGCCCTAGCGGTCGAATTGTAAATATGTCGAGTATTGAAGCCTCGTTAGCACTTCATGCTGACCCCAATTCATTCATCTATAATTCCAAACCATTTGCTTACAATGCTTCTAAGGCAGCAGTGAACTCATTTACCATTCATTTAGCTCATGAGTTACGCAATACTCCGGTGAAAATTAATAGCGCTCATCCGGGTTGGGTAAAAACAGAATTAGGTGGTGAAGGTGCAATGATGGACATCGCATCAGGTGCGAAAACTGGTGTTGAATTAGCGATATTGCCCAATGATGGCCCCAGTGGTGGGTTTTTCCATCTTGGTGAACCAGTAGCTTGGTAACTTATACGATGATTTGAAGCAGTGGCATAAGTTATTAGTCATTACGCAAATTTCTCACGATTTTCGTACACTCAATACTATTGACTATTGACCAAGACGGTAAATGGCGATTTATCCCATACATTAAAGGAATGGGATAAATCGCCGTATTTTGTAAAAAGTTGAGCATTATTCTTCTAACTCGGATTTTTTCATTTTTGGTGGAAAGTTGGCTCTACACTACTCAAGTCATCTATTATTAGAGGCACTTCTCAGTATGTGGGCATCGACTTAAGCATTGGATATTGTCTCCAACTGTTGCTTGAGAATTACAACTTCGATTTGATACGCTTCAATTTCAGTTTGAAGTTCAGCGCGTAATTCGCTTGGTGTAAGCGGGGAAATTTTTTGCTCTTCAAGATGAGACACTTCTGAAATATCGTTTTTATTTAGCACAGCATAACGCCAAGATTCGTTACATAAGCCAGTCAGTAGATTATTAGGTGGATAATACTGAATCCCAACAATCATCCCCTGCTTGGTTCTTTGCCCTAACGAGTATTTTGGTGATGTCCAATGATTGGGAATAGTCACAACTTTTGAAGTTTCCATACGATTTCAATTATCTTTGTTTTGACTGTGTTTGTACTACTGGCTGCTGCCTTTTCTCCACCAAAACCTGACCGATAGCTCCCCCAGTACCCAGCCCTAACATGACTGTAGTAATCGTGTACATTGCATATCTGCCAAAAATTTGTACTCCTAAATACCCGATAGATATGGCCGCTAATGTGCCCGTGAGACTTACAGTAATTACTTGTACTTGATTCCGCTTCATAATTAAAATGCCTTTCCTTGATAGAGGTTATGATTTAAATGATTCTGATGTTACGCAAACGCGCTACCCCGGAGCAACTAGAACTTTTGCTGCAACAGCACAAGTTTTACATCAAAACCGCAGTCGATATCGAACGTCGGGTGCTGGTTGGTGGTGGTGATTTGCACTATGACTGCGAACAGGCTCTTTTGAGTGATGGTAGTCGGCAAGAAAATATCTGGGCAGCCAGTTTTATGCCTTTGACTGGGAAAATGATTTTTGAATCGATTGTCAATCTCCGCCCCCGGCAAAATAAGTCGATGGAGATATTGGACTCTAATATTAGAGAAAGGGTAGCTCAACTGATTAACGAATTCCTGGGAAATTTATGATCGAATTAACACCGAGACAACAAATTTTTATACAAGATGATGTGACTACCCGTTTACATCATCTAGCTGCACACCTTGAGCAAATTCAGTCTTTGTGGACTCAAGACTCGTCGCAGGAATTGATACTGCCTTTGGTAAAAGAAAGTCGGTACTTTCTTGAGTGGACTGTACCCGACATGGTAAAAGCAGACGACATTGACCGAGCCTGTGAGTTAGTTGACTTAGGCCGGATATTAACTCGGTGGCTATTCCACTGGGACAATATTTGGTCGGATGCCGAACAAAAGCAATCTGCTTCTCTTGAAACTTCATATTGGTTACGTCGGGTTTTGGAAATATCACGTACTGAACCGGAATCACTAAGTGCCTGACTCTAGGAATTCTTTCTCTGTTTGACTAGCACCGAACGCAAGTACTTCCGACAAGCTGCTTCTCCCCGATATATGAGAATCCGCAGCGCCTGAATCTCCTGTATTGGAGAAACACAGATTTCGGCAATGGCACTAATCAAATTCTGTTGTGAACGCACGTAATCTTGATGCTGCTGCTCTAACACAGCAATCTTGGAGTTTAGCTGTTGTATCTGCCGTAATGCTTGAGTTAAGGAAGATTCTTTTCTTCGAGAGCGATTATCTAGGGTTAATGTCATTTTCTTGCTCCTCTAAATTTAGATTTTTTCTATTTGCTGTTGAGTTGCCTGTTGTACATCATCAATTGCATCTACTATTTCTCCCAAAATATTGAAAGCATCGTTTAGCACAACATCGTTGGAGGTAGAAAAGTACTCAGACGATTGAAGCCTGCGATAATCCTTACTACTCGCCACAAGCTGCAATGTATGTTGACAGCCTTGTAAGATCAGGGCGAACGCATCTTAATTACTAATAAAAACTAAGAAAGATTTCAAAATGACATAGATAATTGTAAAAATACCTGGAATGATAAGGAAAGTAAATCAAATCTTCTCTGAAATGGTTAATTATATTATCTTTGTCTGGATGACTATTATTTAATACTAAAATGATTCAATTATGAGGTATATAAAAGTATATTTATCTCAAGAAAAAACCAAATTTTCGTGTCAAACATTTAACTCAAGTTTTGATGTACTTTTTTAAGCTAACGTTAAAACTCTTAGTAAATAGTTGTTATCCATAGCTGCGAGGAACTGTTTATTTTTGATTCCTCGTTTGACTCGCTTCTCTTTACCTAAAAGATTGACCGCAATTTGCCTTATAATTGCAAAATTTTCTGGTGCATTATCTTTCCTGATTCGACAATCATCTTCATTTAAAGCAACATCTAATACCCAATGCAATGAATTTTCAATCCCCCAATGACTACGAATAGCATTAGCAAACTCTTCAGCATTTTTGACAAGACTACTAATGAAATAACGAGTTTCGGCTGTCGTTTTACCGTTCAATAAGCGGATGGACTCTACCATCCCAACACTGCTAAACTTTGACCACACTGAATCTGGATCGAGTTGTGACCCAATTCCATTTAGCATTACGTAGTTGCGGATTTCATGACGACCATGCCCTGTTTCTTCAGTTTTATATGTACTATGTTGAATTCCTTCAAAACCCGTATTTATCCCTGTTCTAAATAGTTTTTCAACCTCCTCATAAAGATTACTTTGGTTCTTTTTTAATGTTATTACATAATCTGCTGATTGCTGTGTAATTAACTTCACAATCTCTTTCTGACAACCGATTGCATCAATGGTCACGATACATCCAGATAGGTCTAATACCTTTAATAATTCTGGAATTGCCGTGATTTCATTCGATTCCGGGTCTACTTTTACTTGTCCTAAAACTAATTTATTTGTAGTTGCCCAAGCACTGACCATCTGTATTGCACAAGAGTCAGTATTTTTATCATAAGAACCACGTAATGTTTTGCCATCAATCGCAACAACCTCGCCATCAGTTATTTTGTGTACTGATTTCATCCAATTTAAAAAACATTCTTGAAATTGCTGCGGATTTAGTTGTGCAAATACTCTAGCAAAAGTATCATGTGATGGTATTCCATTTGGTAACTCCAAAAACGTTTTCAACCACTCATACTTCGTGCAGCCATATAATTCAATTGCTACCCAACTGTCCGCCCCACATATCACCGCACAGATCGCAATAGTCAAAATATCTATCAACTTGTGTC
Organism: Nostoc sp. UIC 10890; assembly: GCF_054786515.1. Classification (NCBI taxonomy): domain Bacteria; kingdom Bacillati; phylum Cyanobacteriota; class Cyanophyceae; order Nostocales; family Nostocaceae; genus Nostoc; species Nostoc sp. UIC 10890. The sequence continues at coordinate 272 of NZ_JBSGKF010000036.1, read as the reverse complement.
GCTTCGTGCGATCTATTCGTGGGTCTGACATTTGTGCAAAGTGGTCAGCAATGCTGATTTTGGGCTTGAGTTTCACGCCTTCCTTGGGCTTTGTTCTACTTTTATTATGACTTTACCATCAAAGCTTGATTGCTTACCCACATGTCATCCGCGATCGCTGCCTTTATCCTTTTTATAGTATATAAGTACTATATTTAGATGCGTTTGCCCTGATATTTTTATGCGATCGCACTCGCTAGCTTTTTAACAGTGAACAAGTTATCAGTAGTCTA
>NZ_JBSGKF010000035.1:0-8775 GCF_054786515.1 Nostoc sp. UIC 10890 | reverse complement strand
AGAAGGGGGACGCTACCAAGACAAACTGTACCGGATTCCAGTGCGTTCTGACGTGGGAATGCTCTACTACCGGGAAGATTTAATCAAACAAGCAGGATTGCAACCGCCAGAAACATTTGATGATTTGATGCGAATTTCCCAAATCTTGCAAAAGAAAAAGCAGGTGAATTGGGGCTATGTTTGGCAGGGTCGCCAATATGAAGGACTTGTGGCGATGTTTGCAGAAGTTCTTGATGGTTTTGGTGGCTTCTGGGTTAATCCCGACACCCTCGAAGTTGGACTAGATCGACCAGAAACATTACGAGCCATTGAATTTCTGCGTAGTACCATTAGCGAGGGCGTTTCTCCTCCTGGAGTCACAACTTACCAGGAAGAAGATACCCGGCGCTTGTTCCAAAGTGGTCAAGTAGCGTTTTTACGCAGTTGGCCCTATGCGTGGCCTTTAGCTCAGGCAGAAAATTCGCCAATCCGGGGTAAAATTGCGATTAAACCGATGGTTCATGCTCCTGGGCAGACGGGAGCAGCTTGTCTTGGGGGCTGGGGTTTAGGGATTTCTAAAACCTCTAGACATCCCGAAGAGGCTTGGAAAGCAATTCAATATTTTACCAGCTGGGAAGCACAACGCCGATTTATTTTGACCGCAGGCTATGTCCCTAGTCGCCGGGAACTGTTTACCAGTAAACCAAAAAGTTTTTCCAAAAGGGCGATCGCTACTCACACCGCAGGCATCACCAATAAATAGATAGATACGTAGAGGAAGTATTATTAAATACAGATAACATAAGAAATAGTTATCATGTTTTGCAGTATTTCAAAATATGAAATGATCAAACTAGTGTGTCATATATTGGCTGAGAAAATTGACTATTTCATCTCTAGGAAAAACCAAAAGGCGAGAGTCTACAGAAGAACCGATTTTAACAGACTCAGAAACCCTTGATCAAGTTATTGAGTGTTTAGTAGAAAATTTCTCTATTGAGACTCAAGGTGTATGCGACCAAAAAACTTTATTTGAGATTCTAATAAAGGCAGCTAGTAGTGGAGATAGTATTGAGAACACAGCTAAACTATTAAAGAATGTTCCCACAGCCAATGATATTAGATACCATCTCAACAAGATTAATAATTTTGAGGAACTAGAGACACAGATTAATCTTGCATTAAAAAGCCGAATTCCTTTAGGATTAAAAAAAGGTTGTTTAAAAATAGCGATTGATTTAAATTTAATTTGCTATTATGGTAAGCCAACATCAGGGGAATCAGCATACATATATCAAAGTCAAGCCAAGGCTGGTACTCATTCATTTTACGCTTATGCAACTTTATATGTGATTACTAAGAATAAGCGTGTAACCCTTGCAATTAGAGGTGTTCGTCAATTAGATACTAGTGTTGCTCTGATTACATATTTATTAGCAGAACTCAACTCTCTTAAAATCAATGTAAAGAAACTCTATTTAGATAGAGGGTTTTTTAATACTCCTGTAATCCGATGGTTGCAGGCATTAGATATTCCTTTTCTTATGCCTGCTATCAAGACGGGAAAGAAAGGAGGAATAAAGCAATTTTTAAAGGGCAGGAAAAGTTATAAAACTACTTATACAATAACCAGGGATAAAGATGATTCAGTTACATTTGATTTATGGATTATTTGTAAATATCGCAAGGGAAAGCATAATCAGCGTGGAGTTAAATACTTTGTTTATGTTGCTCACGAGATAAAAACAAATCTAGATTATATCTATCAAGATTATCGAAAAAGATTTGGGATTGAAACTAGTTATAGACTGAAAAATATTTGTCGAATTAAAACTAATAATAAAAATCCAGTCTTGAGATTACTATTTGTTGGTATATCCTTTCTTCTTGTTAATATTTGGGTCAATCTTCTTTGGCTCAGGATTAGTCGTAAAAGGAAAGGGAGTCGATTAATTTATCGCACACTTTTTACACTTAAGCAGATGTTAGCCTTTTTATCTCAAGCCCTACAGCGTAAATATCAAGTAGTTGAAAGCATTTATCTTCCATCAGGTTAGTACTGACAATTTCGCGCCCAACTAATCATAAGTAATCATAATCTATACTATGTCTGCTGGGTAGAAGATTCTGTGTTTACTAGTATTGTAAATTATCAGTATTTTAATTATCGCTCTTTGGTGAAAAACTTTTTGGTTTACTGGTAAAGTGTTGCTTTACGCTATCAAAAATGCACAGGAGAAATATAAATTTAAGCTCTATGCTTTATGTATAATGTCGAACCACGTACATTACCTACTTGAACCCCAACAGCCTGAAGACCTTCCCAAAATCATGCACTGGCTCAACTGGTATACGGCTATGTGCTTCAACCGAATGTTGAACCGCACAGGTCATTTTTGGGAGAAGCGATATCACAGCACAGATTTTGCTAATACTGACCAGCGACGGGCTTTGAATACGCTCCGATATATTCACGCTAACCCCAAAGCGGCCGGGATGCAGCAGGGTTATTTCTACGACTTTAGCAAGTATGGTACTCATGACCGCTTGAGCAACGATGGCATTACGCAGTGGCATCCGGCGTTTTTACGCCTGGGGAGAACGTTGGAGGAATGTGCGGCTAGATATCGCAGATTTTGTCAAAAATATCGGGCGTTGCTGAATCAAAATATGAATTAGGCGATCACTGGAGTAAAACTTGTACCTCACATCGTGAGCGGCACTGAACCATACTGAAGATAATGTATGACCAGTCGAATAGAGTGTCTCGTAAGGATTCAGGTCTAATATTGAGGAAGTAAAGAAGGGCAAGACAGGCAGTTACTAGAATTAGCAATTAAAGCCTGTGCAAAAAAATCAATGACAGACCTAGCTTGACGGCGACAAGTCTGTACCACGGTCAACAAATTAGCAGTATGTTGAAACCGCTCCATTGAACGGGAACCACCACTAATTTTACGTTTTGTCACAGCCAACGCAGCGATCGTTCAGCCTGATTATTATCAGGAGGAACTTCAGGATGGTCAAGGAAATACCACCATTGGCTTGCTTTATCGCGCAAAGAACGTAAAAGCTGACCTGCTGTTGCTCCTGCTTTGTCAATCCACTGATTGAGTGATGAGTGCAACTTAGCTTTGAATTGCATTTCATAGCGATCGCACTAATTCATATTTCTATTCTGCAATGCCAAATATCGACCACAGGCTAAACCAGAAAAGCGAAATTTTTGGGGAAGTCGCTTTTTGCCTTCGATGATTAAGAGTGGGAAGGCGAAAAAGTCGTCACCTGGACAATTGAGTTTACCTTGGAACAACCCCTTCGGGGAAGTCAAAATTCAAAAAGAAGTATTTTTGTAATGCAAATATACATTATGACTGTAGTTTTAAATTTATTTATGAGGTTCTTAATTTTGACTTTTGACTTGATACTTTTGACTTCCTCAAAGAGGTCACCAGGTATCGGTTTTGCCTAACGCTGATTATTGCGTGGAAAATAAGGCTGAAATAAATGTTTACAAACTTTCCAAAGCCTTAGATGTTACAGTTTACAATTCTCTGCGCGAGAAAAGAGAGATAGATTTGGTTTTGGTTTTCGGAGAGAAAAATGCTGAAAATACCGCTTCTTACCCAACCACCGATATAAATTAATGTAGGCAATAATGATGGCGCAGATGGTGTAGATGGCAACATCCCTTCTTGCACACTTTCTTTCTCGAACTTTTCCATTAACTCATGATAGCTCAACCAACTATCTTGTTTCCAACCTACGCGCTCACCAAAAACATCCCAATTATCATCCCTGTAGCTCGGACTGCCTAAACTATGGTAAATTCCCGCTTGGATGCTGATGCCAAATTTATTGTTACTGTTTTGAAGCCAGAGGCTATTGATTTCCCTGAGAGTTTCACAGGGGAATTTCTTTAGAAGTTCGTCCCAATGTTCATAGTTTTCCTTAACCATAACTTGGTAAAAAATCCAAGCAGTTTCTCCATCTGCTTCTATCCACTGCTGCTGCTGAAGATAGTTTTCCAACTGAGTGCATAGTCCATTCTTTACCAAGTCATCAGCAACTTTTCTCAATTCTCCTTCAAAAGCTCTATCGGCTTCTGAGTTATATTGAACTGCCAACATCTGGAAGAAACCTTGCTTAAATCGTTCAGGATTTTCTTTGTTAACAAACTTCAATCGAAAAATCTCTTGCCATTTTTCTTCACTTTCATTATATTTATTTCCCCACAACTGATCTAATTTATCATGAGCTTTCTGGTAGAGAGAATATACCTCTGGTGCGTCAGGAAGGCGGATAGTGGGGATAATGTGAGGGAGAATACGGGAAACTCGATAAACCCGTTTTGATTCGTCTGGTTCGGGGTTGACTTCTATCAGTCCCAGTTTTAGCCCCGTTTGTAGTTGCTGTTGATAATTAGGAAGTTCATCAAAAGCCGCTTCCAAAGCTACCATTGAAACAGGAATCTCATAAACTAAGCAATAGCTAAGAATCTTTTGTAGTGGCTCATCAATTAGCTGATATAGCTCCTCCCAAATAATTTGAGCTTTCCATAATTCAGGACTTTGTTCTAGTTTTGTTAATCTCGTCTCTACATCTATATTGCCTAATTCGTCATTGATAAATTCCAATAATCGAGGATTCCCATCTGCTAAATTTAGCGCTCGTTCCCGTAAATTATCAGGTATTTTACCAGAGCTAAAATTTTCTAAGCGACTAAGTTTTTTAGCTAATTCAGCTTTTTTAAATGGTTCTAGCCCCTGTTTATAGAAGAATTCTAATAGGTCAGAATCAAAATCATAGCGACAGGTAATAATAATTCTATTATTAGTTCCTGTTTGTTGGATTGCTTCTACTAAAGCTTCTAAAATCGGGGCTGCTCCAGTTTTAAGAATATATTGACCTTCACGAGGTTCAAGGTTCCATTCAAAATCATCCAAAATTAAGACAAACGGTTTTTCTCCTGTTTCTGCTAATTGAGTGAACAAGTAAATTAATCGAGCTTTGAATGAAATATTACTATCTTCTAAATAGGATATTAATTCTAGTTGCGTTGGATTAGTTAGCTTATCTTTGAGCTTTTTAATTAAATAAGATTCATCAATTTGTCGCCACCAGAGAATCTTTTCATGCTCAGGTAGTCTATCCCATAGCCGGGAGGCAATGCTACTTTTTCCCCATCCTCCCATGCCATGAATTAACACCCCTACTTTGTCAAAATCTGTCTTCAGAGTCCGCAAACAGTTTTGTAACTGACGGCGGCGACCAACAAAGTTCTCTCTCGTTGCAACCCTTAAACGTTTTTCATCATCTCTGAACTCCACTTCATTAGACGGTGATGGTAGTTGTTTGCGTCTTGGAGTTCTTAAGGGAGTTACTAACGCTCCTGGTAATGTATTTGCTATGTACAGTCGTAACTTATGCCAATCTGGTACTTTTTGCTCAATCAACTTTTGATAAGTAGAAGCAATCGCTTCTGCAAGTGTCCCACTTTGTGACAACTCCCAATACAATTGACCAGCAGCAACAGTTGCATCAGTATCTCTGACTCGCTCACCCCAACCCAAAACAGCAGTTGCGCCCATGCTGAGTAGTTCTTCTGCCATTGAAGGAACTGCACCTTCTGACGAATAACCTGTACGGCAACCAGATAGGAAGACTAACGCAGGTAAACGAAACATCATGGCTTTTGCGATCGCATCCGTACTGCTATCAACTCGATTGCCGTATTCGTCCTCAGTCAGAAAGCAGGGCGTTTCACCATTATAAGTAGCGTGGCCTGTTAAATGAAAAATATCAAAGTATCCTGTTTCATATTCTCGAACCACATAACTCAATTCAGTTAAGCAGCCACTTTCTTCTACTCTCAAATTTACGGGAGTGCGCTTGGTTGCCGACAAAATCTTCCCTTCCTCTGCTTCATAATCCAATTCGGGTTCAACCCCCAAAGGCGAGGTAGCCATAAACAACGCGTTTAAGGGACGATTTTGAGGATTATCAGCAGTAACTATTGGTTGACCATTGGACATCCAACGCACCGGAATAATCGGGGACGTTTTCTCTACCAAAAAACACTTGCCATCATGCAGCAATTCCCAAGGTAAATGCGCTAGCCCCTTGTCTGTGGCGATCGCTATTATTAATCCTTGCTGACGGGGCTGATTGAGGGCATTGACTAAGAGGCGATCGCTTTTGTCTAGCCAGTTATATAGTGCTTGTCCAGTAACAGAATAATCAACAGGCAGACGGGTATAGTAGCCTGTTTCTGCCTTCTCACTCAACTGCTTGATTTCTGCTACAGAGAGTTTGTGTTCCTTGTAATTAGCAGGATTATCCCAAAAATAACGCAGAGAAACGTAATTCTTACCTTGCTCTTTCAAACTGATGTGGAGAATTGTCATTTTTTCTTAGATTTCTCCAAAATCGCTTGTATTTGCTCTACTGTTGCGTCTTTGAGCAGCAGCCGATCATTATCAGGTGTGACAATCAAAACTTTCTCAATCCTTGCCCCATTAGGGTCTTGTAGAGACTTTTGGTATTTCTCCTTCCACTGGTAAAACTTTTCTCCAATCGTTAATGTTCCACCAACAATTCCTACAATCGCCACGATGGTAGCTAGAATTCCTTCCCGTTCGACTTCATCAATTGTCTGATAACTTCCTTCTAGTCCTTCAATTGCCAGAAGTTCTTCTGTAGCTTTTACCGCATCTTTTCCTTGGATTTCAATTTTCATGTTTTTAAATTTTCTATAAGATAATATTGAGATTTCAATGCGAAGATTTATGCAGACATCAGATTGGTCTACATACTTGCTATTTATTGCTTTAAGTTTTCTAACTTTATAGATTTAGTACCTTACATTTGAGAATATGATTGCACTTCATTAGTTTTCAGCCACTGCTCAATCATCTCCACTACAACATGGCTCATCTTCTGCCCACGCAAAGCACAAGCAGCATGAAAGCGTTTCTTCAGGTCGTCTGTGATACTAATCTGCATCATGCTTAATTTAGATAGTGCCTATATAAAGCTACAAATATATAAGACAGGATTCCAGACTGACTATAGCAGTCTCAGTAGATTTACGATAGAGTTCGCTTAAGCAAATTTAAGCTTCTTTACAAAATACTCGCTTTTTGCCCTATTTAGCCTCGATTTGAGCGTTTAAAAACAATTTTTCGCTTGAATGAATTAATTTGCTGATTATGACCGTTTCATCACAATTGCACCCTCGTTATGGGGATTCGGGAGTGATTGAGGCAGACGCACCAAATCGCTGGCAGCAGATTGTCACCTTTGCTGATGGCGAAAGAATGTTGATCAACAATGCTGATTTGGATGCCCCAAGCGTTCCCTTCCCTAGAGAACGCACTTACCCCGCAGAATATACGGAAGCGATCGCCCAAATCAAAGAGCAACACCAGCAGGAGTTAGAGCGTCTAGAGCAGGAATTGAGAGTTGGGCTACAAGCAGAAGTTAATGCTAGAGCTGAAGCCCAGGTACAAGAGCAAATCCAATCTCTGCAACAACTCTTTAAACAACAGAAAGAAGAAAATATCCAGTTACAGCAACGGCTTTGTGAGATGGAGGGGTTACGGAAACTGGAGATTGAAAATCAGCAACTCCAACAACGGATTCAGGAATTAGAACACGCTGTAGAAGAACGCCCTTCTCAACAGTGGGGAAATACCATGACCCAGCAAGCGACCAAAGCGTTAAACAAACAGGTGAAACAGGCGTTAGAGAAAACCATTGATTTGCGATCGCTAGCTCAAGAGCCACCCAAGGAAAATGCCCAAGAATGCTTACGACTCATGGGCATGGCATTGAAGAATCTCGCTAGTGCTATGAACAATACCCAAGCGTTAGAGGCTGCGGCGATCATTCTGGGTAGTGATCCGACACCACAGGCTATCGAATATCGAGCCGAGCAACTGGAAATGCTGCCCCAGGCGGTTAGTGATATTAGGGCAGTGCTAGCAAAACCTGGGTGTACTTGGCAGGACTATTGGGCAGTAGCGCAAGAGTATGAGGTGATTAAATCAGATTATTTGGCAGAATTGACTACCCAGGAAACAAATTTAATTACCGCACTCCAGAACGCCTCCTCTCAACCGGACACAATTATCGTTGGTTCTATTGTTGCTCACGCTGACCCATACCGTACTTTGTATGTCGCCAGAGGAGAAGTGATTCAGGATTTGGGAGATGAGTTAATCGTTGCCTGGGATTGTTGGAAGGAGCAATCGAAAAAGGCTGACAGGTATTTTCGAGACGAGTTGCGCTTTTGGAAGGGCGAGAACCAGTAGATAAAGAAAGACTCGCTTTGAGATAGCTACAAGACTAAAACACGGCATGGGTGCAATGTTGCCCACATTGGCATGGAAAAATTTAGGAGGGAATATGACTACAGCGTTAAAAGCAATCAACGGTGGCAGCAAACAGCGAAGCGATGTCCAAGGACAAGCCGCTTCGCGTCTACGGAAACTTGCTGATGCAGACAAATCAATTAGACCACATTGCAAAGTATCGATAGAGGATATCAACTGGGTTCGTCAGCAACCTCCATCTGTGCAGCAGCTTTGGTTAGATAGCGTGGCGGCTGAACAGTTTGGTGGTTCTGCCCATAAACTCGATACTAACCTCACCTACAAATCTTTGCAAAAAGCAGGGGCGGCGTTAAGCGCTCAAGGATTATTTCAGTTTGAGGAAGTGTTTGGCCGCTTACCCTCTGGTAGACCAGGATTGATTAGCTACCGTGTCCGTAACCTTCACGGTTATTACAATCGG
>NZ_JBSGKF010000034.1:0-8880 GCF_054786515.1 Nostoc sp. UIC 10890 | reverse complement strand
ATGCTTACAAAATAATGCTTGAAAAAGAGCGTTTAGAGGAGGAACTAAAGAAACTCGAAGCACGCCAATCTCAGATTCAGCAGCGTCTTGCTATTTTAAATAGTCAAATAATTGCTGAAGAGGACATTACCCATCAGCAAGCAAATACTGGCTTGAAGGACAATACACCAAAATTCAACACCATAACATTGGAATACTAAGTACTAAGATTTCAGCTTGCCTATTCTTCGCAACTTCCTTGCGCGGTCGAGGTTTGGGAAGTGCCATTGCGTTTATTGATTATGTTGTTAAGCACATTAAAATCTTTTTTACTAAATTTAAAGTTTAATAAGCATCAAATATCGTGACCAAAGAAGAGTTTTACCGGAGTAAACACATTGTCGTTATTGAATGGTGGCTGCATGAATGTGATTTGCCAAAGAAATTAACTTGGGCAAGGCTTCGCGTGTTTGATGATGCTACGGCTGACTCTTGCTTTGAGGAGGGAGGTAAATTGTACGGTTTTGAAAATCGGGATTTTGCGGCGTACATTCTCAGCGAGGACGAATATATAAGCTTTCAAGGAATGGATGCAGAGGATGAGCAAGAATACGGGATAAAACTGGCAGAAATTTACACTCCTGCTTGGCTGGACAATCCTGTTCAATTATTTGAATACTTTGGAAGCTACTAAGTGAACACAATTTATGAAATTGATATTAGCTTCAATAGTGCAGAGAACTTGCAAAGCACTGACAGCGATCGCAGTTTTGAATGTCGGAATTGCGGGGTATGCCGACATTGGGATAAAAGCGGCTAAAATAAAGCATTCAATTTGGATAAGCCTGTAAATAGCTCAAAGGTGGGCAACAAAACTTATCTCAAACCCTTATATATTTAGCTTTGCGCTAGGCACGAAAATTCGTTGCTTAGTTCAATTCCCTAAAATTAGCCAGATTGCTTCACAAGGAATGGAGAATCGACATCTAAAAGCCAATTCTCATCAATAAATTCTAGATTTTCATCATAAACAAGAACCAATTCACCAACTTTTTGAGCATTGCTACTTGCAGTTTTTGTATTATCAATACCATCAGCTATAAGCAAAAATTTTAGTTGTAAAAAACGTTCTTTGTGAGTAACGCCTATTAAACTGCTAACTAATTCGGCTTCTAGGGTACGAGGTAATGTAATTTTATCATGATATTCATCTTGTTCATCCCAATAGCCACACACTTTATAATCACACTGGTCAAGATGTTCTTTAACAAGATTAGCATCTAAACTTTGTAATATTTTAGTTAAATCTTGCCAAACTTGATGATTTTTTAATTCAAGCCTTGTCATCGTTATGTGAGTTTAATGTTAATAGGTGAATCTACAATGCTTGCTCGAATATCTTTTAAAGTCATCATTAGTGTGAATGGTTCTATTGGTGATGCTTGGAACCCACGTTTTAAATAAAATTTTTTGGCTTCTTCATCTTTAGGATGAACCAAAATACATCTAACACCAGCTATTTGAGATACTGATAAAATGCGTTGAATAGCATCTTTTAATAAACCAGACCCTATACCTTGTCCTTCCCATTTGGTATCTACAGCTAGCCTACCAATAAGCATACACGGTATAGGATCTGGTGCATTAGGTTTAGCTTTGCTAACAGCTGCTAAATGAGTTACAGAAGCTGTTGCTAAACAGTAATAGCCTATTACTTTATTTTCAACTGTTACTACAAATGTTCTCGCTGTATCCCCCTCATTTTTCAAAGCTCTCTCCTTCAGCCAACTATTCAAGGCTTCTGATTTGGATTCAAACTCTGATACATCATGGTTTTTAGTAACAGGCTGAGGAGCATTGATCATTTTCGTTTGGTTTGTCATCAATCCCAAGGCGATTTAGCAGTTAAGAGTTTACGAATTTCTTCATTCGCTTTAGGTGGTGAGTCTAAAATAGCAAGGAACTTTTGATATTTTTCCTCATCTAATGCAAAAAAGGTTTTGTCACAGATGACTTTTTCAGCTTCTCTACAGGCTACCTCTAACATAAAGTCAGAACGGCTTTTACCAAGAATCGAAGCCGCATTGTCAATTAAATCCCGTTGTTGTTCTTGAACTCTAATATTAATTACTTGGTTACGACCAAGATTATCCATTTTAGAACGGGCAACCATTAGGTATCTTCCATGTATATGTGTCATATAAGCATTACCGAAGTAAGGTTGCAACCTTACTTCGGTAATGCTTAATATCTAATATAGGATATTGTATATACAACGTCAACACGTTTTATGTGTCAGTGAAAATGTCGGGAAATGACTCTTTTACTGGCGTTGCTAAATCTAGAGATGAAATTGTCAGTAAACCAAAAAGTTTTTCTCCAAATAGCGATCGCAGAATTTTATGTAACTTATAATACTTATGAATATCGAGTACTCTAACTAGCAGACATAAGATAGATTATGATTACTTATGATTAGCTAGCCGATGATGGTTAATATTAACCTGATTGAATATAAACGCTTTCAACTACTTGATATTTACGCTCAATGGCTTGAGATAAAAAGGCTAACATCTGTTTGAGTATGAAAAGTGTACGATAAATTAATCGACTGCCTTTTCTTTTACGACTAATCCTGAGCCAAAGTAGATTAACCCAAATATTAACTAGGAGAAAAGATATACCAACAAAGAGTAATCTCAATACTGGATTTTTATTATTCGTTCTAATTCGACAAATATTTTTAAGCCGATAGCTACTTTCGATGCCAAATCTTTTCCGATAATCTTGATAGATGTAATCTAAATTTGTTTTGATTTTGTAGATAACATAAACAAAGTATTGAATTCCACGTTTTTTACGCTTTCCTTTCCTATATTTACAGATAACCCATAAATCAAATGTGACTGAATCATCTTTATCCCTAATGATTGTATGAGTAGTCTTATAACTTTTTTTGCCCTTTAAAAATTGTTTAATTCCTCCTGATTTACCCGTTTTGATAGCAGGCATCATAAATGGAATATCTAATGCTTGCAACCATCGGATTACAGGAGTATTAAAAAATCCCCTATCTAAATAGATTTTTTTTATATTTATTTTAAGAAAATCAAGTTCTGCCAATAAGTAAGTAATAACAGCAACACTGGTATCTAGCCTCCGTACACCTCTGACTGCGAGAGTTACACGCTTATTTTTGGTAATAACATATAAAGTTGCATAAGCGTAAAATGAATGAGTACCAGATTTAGCTTGACTTCGATATATGTATGGTAATTCATCTGATGTTGGCTTACCATAATAGCAAATCAAATTTAAATCAATCGCTATTTTTAAACACCCTTTTTTTAATCCTAAAGGAATCCGACTTTTCAATGCCTGATTTATTTGCGCCTCTAATTCCTCAAAATTGTTGATTTTATTGAGATGATATCTAATATCATTGGCTGTGGGAAGGTTTTTTAATAATTTTGCTGTATTTTCAATACTATCTCCATTGCTAGCAGCATAAGTCAGAATCTCAAATAAAGTCTGTTGGTCACATATTCCTTGAGTTGGAATGGAAAAATTTTCTACTAAGCACTCAATAACCTCTTCAAGGGTTTCTGAGTCTGTTAAAACCAGTTCTGATGATGAAACAGTCAATTTTTTCAGCCAATATGCTTACTACACACTACTTTCATCATTTCATTTTTTGAAATCTTTCAGAGCGGTATAAACATTACTTATTATTCGAGTAAAATATAGCACATTAAACTACGTATACTTAATTAGCGATCGTTCTTTGGGAAAAACTTTTTGGTTTACTGATTTGAATGATTGCTCGAAATCAGGCAACTGCTTTGCTTACGAATTCATCAATTCAGTAGTCTTTGAAAATGCCCAGAAAATTAGGGGTAAGCAACAAATACTATGGCTCCCTGCTGATAGCAATGAAGTCAAGATATTTGCCTCAGCATGGCAGATTTTACAGACGATGATTCATACTGCCAAGTAAAATCAATGCCCTTATAGGGCATTCTGAAGGGTCTATTTTGGCATCCATGCCAGTCTATATCCTGCCAATTCCCTAAAATCCAAAGTGTGATCGCATCTTCCCAATTACCAACAAGAAGAAATGCGATCGCACTTTCCTAGACCGCATATTAATAGTAGTTAATTGCTTGGTTTAATTAATGCTAATAATTATCATGGCAGGGGAGGTAAACGTTTATCGTATATTATTTTTGTCAGGGACGAATACCAATCTCTAACATTAATATTTTTATGGCTTTCTGTATCAATCGGCAAACATCCTAGAACTAAAATATGAATAGGCGTAAATAGAAGGTTCGTGCAACCAGGGGCAACCTATGGCTAAAAACCTGATACAGCAACAGTTACAGAGATTTATGTGAGATTTAACCGCGCTCATGAAAAGATAAGTTGCACAAATACTTTTTCTAGCGCATAAACAGTAAAATAACTTTGCCTAAAACGGAGCTTGGAGTACGCGGAAGTTATTGTCTCAAAGTATTATCGCTTCGTCTCGAAACTGAAAAACATTGCCTAAAATGGGACGAACTAGGCAATGTTATCATTTGTATTTCTTATCAATAGAGGCTAAATAAAGGGTTATTTTTACTAAGTTTTACAAGGTTGCCCCTGGTTGCACGAACCTTCTATTTACGCCTACTCAATAGTTCACCTCAAACTTTCACGCTAAAAGCCTTATTAGCACAGATTTCTCTCTCTTTGCCACACCTAAAACTCTACACCATAGATGAAAATATTTGCACAGTTCTGCACAAATACTCTTCTACTTTTCTTGTCCTAAATACACAACTCTCAACCGAGCTTGCACAAAATTGCACAGTTTAAGCTGATTGGATGTGCATTTTTCAACGCGGATCATACCTGCAATCGCGCCATGTGCATCCGCTACAGGAAATAAAATAATCCGACTGTGCCATCGTTTCGCGTGGTTGCACTGACCTCACCGGCGCCTTGCGCGGGGGGGCTATTCAGGAAGTCAGTCGCTGCGTTCGTGCTGGGAAAGTTTCGGAAGTTCCACTGCCTACCACCACTAAGGGTAGCAGCTTCTTCAGCAGACATTTCAGAGAACAGTTCGTTCTTTTGAACAGATTGCATGATTTGAGTTGACATAAATTCTTTACCTCATTTACTTATTGTTATAGGTGAATAACACCTATATTGATAATTAATAGTTTTATTAAGAAAAGGTTTTGATTTAATTAACCCATAGTTAGATTAGTTGAATCAAGTTAGATTAGTTGAATCAGTCTTTAGCTAGATGGATGCCTAAGCCAGAAAGTCACCTCTCTGACTCGGCTACAAAACCGTGCATGAAACGTTAATTTCACACGGCTCCTCAATGATTTGGTGCTTGTCACGCACACCTCTAAATTCAGAGTTAAAAGGGATTACAGTTGAGATAATCCTCATCTATCTCTGAAACTGTAACAGCAAATTTATCTGCTGCCGTTTTAGTATCATGGCAATGTCCATGAAGTAATTGAAGGTTGTCATAACTATCCTTACCGCCTTGGGAGCGAGGGATTTTATGGTCGATTTCCATCAAGTCTTCATGGTGAAAAAACAGCCCACAATGGGTACACTTTCCTTTCTGCATCTTCAGGAGTGTTGCCACCCTTGTTGGCGCTTCAGGATGTTTACCCATTCTGGAACTCCAGTACACCCAGTCACCATCAAATGGGCTACGGATTCCTTGCACTTGTATGTGTCTCACAATAGGAGTTTCACGGTGCTTGTATAAGCGAATCTTCTGGTTATGGGGTTTAAAAACCCAATTATCAGACCCTACAGTTTGCCAATACTTTTGACAACTCCATCGGGAAGATTTATTAGGGTGACGATGTTCTGCCCATGCTTTTAGCTGGCTGAATAATGTTGTATCAGCCTGATTAAATATGCGTTTACTGACGACACCTGAGTAGTAGTTTGTCCATCCACGGATGACGGGATTCAGATGAGCGATTAAATCAGATTGTGGTACTGATTTATGCCCATCAATCAATTTACCTATCTTCTGCGTGTGTGTCTTCAGCTTTGTTTTGCTTGGAGTGATAAGAGTTTTGTAACCAAGTAATTTTCCGTTTGAGCTTTTACCACTGTGATATTTTCCTACCGGAAATTGTCGAACAGTGAAACCCAAAAAGTCGAAACCAACGTTACCTTCATACATATTTTGTGTATGAGAAATATGGGTTTTACTTGGTTTTAATTCTAGCCCCAATTCATTTAACCACTCTGCCATAATCTGCTGACATCTTTGGATAACGGCAAGGTCTTTATGCAGAATCACAAAATCATCTGCGAATCTAATTAAGCTTATTGCTTTACGGTTCTCCGATTTACATCCGGGTAAAGTAAGAGCAACTTGTTTAATTCGATTTTCCATGCCATGAAGGGCTATATTCGCTAATAATGGCGAAATCGTACCCCCTTGTGGGACACCCATTGATGTTATATTGTCAGATTTCTCCCTGAAAGCATATTCAGAGAAATCAATCACTCCCGCTTTCAACCAAGCACGAATTTGTCGGCGGATGGTGGGGAATGTATTTAATTTTGACAGCAGAACATTGTGATTAATTTTGTCAAAACATTTCGCAATATCGGCATCCAACACATATTTAGGTTTGAACTTAATAGTGTTGAATATTGCCTTAATCGCATCATGGGCGCTTCTTCCTGGTCGAAAACCGAATGAATTTGGCTCGAAGAGAGCTTCCCATTCAGGTTCTAGGGCTAGTTTTACTAGCGATTGCAAGGCGCGGTCGTATATGGTGGGTATAGAAAGGGGTCTTTTTTCTCCCTTTGAGCCGGGTTTTGGTATCCACACCCTTCGAGTGGGAGCGGCTTTTTGACCTAGCTTCAGGGAATATACTAAGATAAGACGTGCTTTTGGGGACAAGTTTTTCAACCCATCCACTCCTGCCGTCTTCTTACCTCGGTTGTCTTGTGTTACCCTACGAACCGCCAAACACTTTGCTGACCAGGAGTGCAACAACGTTTTTTGGAGTTGGCGAACTGCTTTGACATCACCACGCTGAGAGGCTTTGTAGATACGCTTTTGCAACTTAAATACTATCCTTTCTAGCTTTCGCCAGGGGATAGCATTCCATTCCACCGTAGTCTTGAAACTCGTTTTAGATGTGTACATTGCTACTTGTACCTCTACAATCCAAGTCACCGTGTCTCCGTCTGCATATCCTTCTCGTTACAAGAAGGCATTGGCTTCTGAGGCAATCCCTCCCCCTGATGACTTCCGGTTGGCTACCTACTCCAAACTTCGACCAGTTTTGGAGAGTACATTAGGGGGTTACTTCGTTCCCAATTTTTCGTTTGACGTTGGTTTTAGGACTCTCTCTCTTCACCGAGTTTATTGTGAGTGCTTATTGGTCTGTCACTAATCAGCCAACCACTAATCTTTTCCCTTTTGGGACAAGCCTATCAGCCTTTTGGCTTGTTTTGCATAACGATGATTCAATCAAGAGATTCGTTTGACTATCCATGATCAGCTATGCTAGGCGGGATTCCACATTAGGCTTGCAGTTACCGCCATGATTCCCCGCTTCATCCCAGCAAAGAACCACTTTGCTGAAATGGGGGACTTGCTTTCACTCCTGCACTTGGAGGGATGGAATTACACCATCACGAAAAATTGAGTTGTCAAGGTTCTGTCGGAATTCCTCCCGAATATTTCCCTTACCTGTCATCCCCGAATATTTTTATTCGTTTCGACAGAACGAATCACACTAGCGACCTGCAATACTAATCGCTCAAACCTGCAATCAAGACATTTACAAACCAGGATTAAATGCAACTATAATTGCGCTTCAGCCAGGATTAAATGCAACTGAGCCTGCAATCATCGGTTTGAGCCAGGATTATCTGCAACTATAAAAGTAACTGGAGTTTGGACTAAAAGCTCAGGCTCAGAAAAAAGTACTTAGAGAATCAGAGATCAAAAAATAGAGAATAGTACTGAACTGAAAACTAAAGAGTTTAAAGAAAAGCAATCAGTAGTAACACTGACTGCTGTAGAGTCAATGAATGTAATCGATAAATCATTGACGTGATGATCCTGACACAATTAGAAGAATTTCGGCAAGCAATCTACGATTGTTTGGGTAAAGCGAAAGATGCCGTATTTGAACTGATGGATGCAATATTGACCAGCCCAAGTATTCAATCATTTGTTTAGGGTATGGTAATTCTGCACGTGCTTTCAGATTTCATCGGCTGCGATTTTACTGTCAGCGACTCATCTTGTAGTTATTGGTACGAAGGGCGTTGTCCTCAAAGTGGCGATCGCCTAAGATTACCCCGTACCTCAATGTCCGAAGCGATCGCCAACGGACTAATGGAACAGCTTGCCAACAATGAAAAATTCCACCCACAAGGGGATGGAGTTTTTGGGCATGGGGAATCGGGCATAGGGAATAGGGAAGATGTTACCAATGCCCCATGCCCAGTGCCCCAAGCGACGGGGCGACTATCCCTCTACAGACACCTGGGAATGGAGTCTCCCGTCGCTTTCAATGAATGTTATTCTCGTGAAGGCAAGATGTATGGAATACTACTGGTTGAACTGCCTAATGGCGAACAACGGGTACTCAAAGCCTTTTCCGGTCTTTTGAATGGTTGCAGTGTCGTTGAGGGCTGGGTACCACCAATTCCAGGAAGGGACGAAGTTGCTTTAGAGGAAGCCCACACTTTGGCACAGTTGGACGCAATTAAGCAGGAAATTCTTACCTTGAAGCAACTGACCGAACGCCAGCAGTATGAAACTCTGTTTAATGAGTTTGAGCAGCAGTTGCAAGCAATGAGCGATCGCCATCGCCATTGCAAACATCAACGACAGGAAAAACGTCA
>NZ_JBSGKF010000033.1:0-9310 GCF_054786515.1 Nostoc sp. UIC 10890 | reverse complement strand
GCTGCTCTACAAAGGCGATCGCATCCTCCGGTAAAATCACCGTTAGTCCGTTGGGTTTATTCTGTCCTGATGCCATGAGTACAAATTCCTTGCTCATCGTAACGAAATGTAAAAAACTCAAAACCCTTGCGATTGCTTGTCTGTGACACGCTCCGCGAACACTTCGCTTTGCTCCGTTGGCAATGACATAGTTATAAATTTTCCCACCCACCTACTTAATAAGCAGTTTCTACTTGTTGATGTTTCCCATCTTTAGAAGCATTTGACACAATCTGCTTCAGTTGTACCTTCAGACCGTTTACTGGACGTAAGGTAATTGAAGGCTGTGGCACGATTGGATATCCTGGCACTAAGTCTATTTGGAAGCGTTGAGCGATCGTCGCCAATAATAAAGCCGCTTCCATCTGAGCAAAACCTTTACCTATACAAATCCTTGGCCCATCCCCAAAGGGAAAATATACTCCTTTAGGCAGTTGTTTTTCAAACTCTTGTGTCCATCTATTTGGTTGAAAAGCTTCAGGATTCTCAAAATATTTTGGATGACGGTGCATTACCCATTGGCTAATCATGATTGCCATACCTTGGGGAATATCGTAATCACCAATTTGGGTATCTACTGCTGCCTCCCGCCCCATGAGAGGTACCGGAGGATATAACCGCATTGATTCTTTGATAATTTGCTGTGTATAAACTAATTGCCCAAGGTCTTCGAGAGTTGGTAACTTTCCTTGCAAAACTTGATTAAGTTCTGATTCTAATTTTTCACGCACTTCAGGATTTTGTGCCAAGAGCATCCATGTCCAAGATAAAGTATTTGCAGTTGTTTCATGCCCTGCCAACATTAAGGTAGCGACTTCATCCCGCAGCAGTTTATCATCCATCTGCTGAAGAGTTTCTTCGTCTTTCGCTTCCATTAGCATTGTCAACAAATCATTGTTTTTTTCTTTACTATTGCGACGCTCTTGAATCAGTTTATAAATAGCTGCATCCATTTGGGCAATAGCATCACGATAACGGACGTTTTCAGGTCTTGGAAACCACTCCCATACCAAAAAATTTTGCCGCCGCTTACTTTCAAACCACTGCATTGCCACATCTAGAGCATTAGCAACAACTTTTGCTTCTCCTGCATCTACGTCAGCGCTAAATATGCACTTCATAACTATTTGCAGCGTCAGGTGCATCATATCTTCATGAACATCATGAGTTTCACCATCGTGCCAAGTTTGAAGGATTCGGTTGGTATACTCTACCATTGTTTCACTATATGCATTAATGCGTTTTTGGTGAAATACTGGTTGAGCAAGGCGACGTTGCCAAAACCATGATTCTCCTTCTGCGCTTAACAAGCCTTCTCCTAATAAGCTTTTTAAGGCGCGTAAGCCTCGGCTTTTAATAAAATCGTTGCGATTTTTGAGAACTTCTTCTATATATTCAGGATTAGTTACTAGACAACTAGATGTTAACCCTAACTGTAAAGGAACAATATCACCATAATCACGGCAACGAGTCAGAAATTTTAATGGGTCTTGCCCAAGTTCAAATAAATGTCCAACAATAGAGTTAGCTGAGGGTGCTGGCAAATCGAATACATCTTTAGCCACAGGAAAAAACCTCTAAACTTGTGTATATTCAAGAACATTAATTCACTGTTAATATTAAATTCCTCCCCCAATAGAAGGATTAGATTATATCTAAATGGCACGCTTGTTAAGCGCAAACCCATGTTGTAACTGGATGAAAGGGTATGGGGTATGAGGTTGCAGGTATTGGGGAATTAAGAAGATGTATCCCTCCTTGAGCAACTAAAATTTAATTGTCTTAGGGAGATCCAATAAATAAATAAATCAGCCCAGCCGTATCAATAATATTTTTGGCAAAACCGAGAGATTTAGGCTATGAAAGCCCTCAAGGCGAAAGCGACGGCTGGGCTGATTTATTCTTGGCAAATGTCTTAGGAGTCAAAAACGCAATCACATTTTTGACCTACAGTCTGATCAAGAAGCGATGCCTGCGGCGAGCTACGCTTACGCTTAATACTTGCATCTGTGCAACAGACTATGCTGGGACATCTACCCGAAAACAGATTTGTACACAATTAATAAATTCTTACAATTAGGGACTCGTATTTTCCATAAATTTGGTGTACCTTGTTAATTCTGTGCAAATTATTTATACCTAACTTCTCCCAAGTTTACTCAGACAACTTTTTTACCAATGCCTTCGAGGGAACAGCCAATGAAAACTTCTAATGATACAGATATTAAGAAGATCATCAAAAAATCCGACAAGCTTACCCTGAGACAGATGAAGATGATCGAGGAGGCTGAAGACCAACAACTTCTAGCTAATACTGCCAATTCTACTCCCCCTGTGGTTGAGGTTGAGGAGAAACCAGTAGCAATTTCTGAGCCTAGAGTTGCTGACTATATTCCGCTCCTTGATAATCCTCCAGTACAATCTGTGGGCAATTCCGGCTGGCAGGTTTCTGATGTCTGGCGCGATATTCGGGTAGATGATTTTTGTAATTAAAACAGACAATTTGTATTCCCAGACGGTTCTGCATCAAGGCGGTTGCAGCTATCCGCGCAGTATTACCGCCTGAGCAACTTTTGTAAACTATCTTTGCACTCAGTCAAAGTTATAGTTGCATTGTGCCTATAATAACTTACGGCTAACTATAACTGGAAGTTAGCACCCTGTAAATGGTTATCGCTTGGATGACGCATCAAAGGCGATACCAAGACAAACAAAATTTATCGGCAACGCAATAGTTTCTATTCGTTGCCAACATGCAGCCAGAGCGATCGCATGTTGGTGAAAGTGTTGTGTCTGGGTGTGGGTTTGCAGACTAAGTGAAATTTTTTTAACGCAAGAATAAGGGTTTGAGCAACCTTTGTTGCAGACTAAATGAAATTTTGTTGCAGACTAAGTGAAAAATTCCCCCTAAATTCGCAGACTAAATGAAATTTTCCACAAAATGGACATAAAACGTCTCAATTCATTACCACACAAGGCTTTGAAGCAAAACTTTGATTTTAGCGATGCCTACGGCGGGCTACGCCTACGCTCTGGGGCTACGAAAGAATCAGGGTTACACAAGTAGATTTTCAATTAGTCTGCAACGAAATTTCACTTAGTCCGCACGATGTGGGTTCGCAGACTAAGTGAAAAATTCTCAACGGAAGAATAGGGTTTCTGGCTTGTGTTGTCGCAGACTAAGTGAAAAATTGTCGCAGACTATTTGAAAATTTCCTACCAAATTCGCAGACTAATTGAAATTTTCCGCCAAATGAGGATAAAAAAGTGCAACTCTTTACAGTACAAGGCTTTGGAGCAATAATTCTGTAACTAGCGATCGCAGCTTCCCACGAAAAACTTAGGGTTTCAGAAACATAATTTTCAATTAGTCCGCGAATATTTTCACATAGTCCGCGACAATTTTCACTTTGTCCGCGAACCGACAACGAATTTCATTTAGTCTGCAAACCGACATGGGGTCAAGTAGTTTTAATCGTAGTTTATATCGGATAAAAGATAACAGATTCTTATTTTGTCTTACACCCCGATCGTGTATACTGTCACTGAAAGCATAAGATGAGCAAGTTGCTCACTTTATGGTTTCAAAACAGGTCGCTCATCTTATGCTTACGGAAAAGGAAGCAGCGTCCAGTAGCTCTGGTCTGGGTTCAACTGACTACACTCGGTATAATCGAGAGAATTTCCAAACCCTCAACAGGATTAATTCCAAGTTTGTAACACGACCTTAAAAATTTAGTGAGAGTAGGTTTTCGCCGATATTTAGCTGGCGGGGTAACTTGAGAAAAAGAAGTCGAACTAAGTGTTGGCATAGCGCCGAAAATCTGGCCAACAGATTGAGCAGCCCACTTTTCCCAATCAAACCGAGACCCCTGAGAAAAAGAAGTATTGTCGAAAAACCGACCCAGCCATGCATTACACACACAACAATAACCAAGAGAATTGCAGTCCAGATTGAGAAACTGTTGAAAACAACCACAGTACAAGCACCGCAGTTGTAGGTAACGTTGGTGAACTGGACAAACAGTTACAGCTTCTATTGTCCACAACAAAGGGTTATAAATAGGTTTTCCAGCTTCACGCCAGTCTTGATAGCAGCCAGAACACCAACGTTGTTCAGTATGGAAAATATGACTGAAGTTAAGCCGCCAGGAGTGCCATTGAAGTAAAGTCAGAAAACTCAGATCAAGCCTAGCAGTTAATTTCTCAACGATGGCAACCAGCTTTTCAACATGTTGCATTCGGTCTAACCAAAATTTAGCAGACTGCTGTTGTAAAAGTGCAGGCTCTCGATGCCAAGCATTGATGAGCATTTTGATAGCATCATCAGCTTTCAAGAAATCGGGTGGTTGGTTGCTCTGAATAAATAACGGCGTAATTTTATAGCGAATTAAACTAGCAATCGAGACACCATGTGCAGCAGCCAAGCGCTGTAAGTAACTAGTAAAACTTTCAACTGTGGGTGTACCAAAACCCATTGGTTTAAGAGAATAAAGATGGCTGCGTTTTGGAAGTTGGTTCATCGTTAAGTCCCACGACTCATAATTAGCCAAACTTTCAACCGACATTTTCACCACCTCCAACAGGACGACGTTGAGGTTTAGTATTACCAGTAGTAGAGCGACGAGATTTAGTATTGGTTGTATTGGTTGTCTGGGACGTGCTATGTGTAGCTGACCCATGATGAGATTCTAAACCTAAAGCAATTCTCAAAGCCGAACTATCTGGGGTAAACTCAAGTTGCTTTTCTCCTAATCGTGTTTCGTTGAAGATAATCATGCATTGTTCATGAGAGTAAGCAGAAGATTTTAAATGCGACAGAGTGAGAGTTTTAGCTCCATCCAGTAACGCCGTTGCCAATGCTTGACATAACCAATCTTTGAGAATACCGACACAACCGAAACTGCGTTCGTAGCAAAAATCCCAGTATTTAAGTAAATCAGGCTCTTCTTCAAAAGGTAAATGACGTTGAAAAGTTTGAACAACACCTCTGAAAGCTTTTAAATCTTCTTCATTCTCGACTTTGTATCGCTCCAAATGAATATCCAGGCTGCGCCTGCACAACTGGGCACTCAAGTTACGAAGTATCAACAAGTCATAAGTACCTGCCAGTACGAATTTGACTTGAGTAAGGTTTGCTAGCGACTTAATACAGTCTGTCTGGTCGCGTAATTTTCGACCACTGGCAACTTTACTGAGATTTTGTGCTTCATCAAGGCAAAAAACTTTCAGACGACGATGTTTAAGAGCAGCTTCTAAGGATGTTTTCAACTTCAAATTAGTAATTCGACCATAACTAGGTAACTGAATGCAAGGGTCTTGGAGAACGCCCAAAGCACGTAGATAAAAATCTTTCCAATCAAAATTACTAAATTCCGGGGTAGCAACTTCGATGTTAGCAATAGGAATAAAACCTTTATCTAGTTCCATTTCTTTGTGAAAAGAAGCTAGTAACCTTTGTGTGATGCGACGTAATAAGGTGGTTTTCCCTACACCTGTTGGCCCAAATAAAAAAATTAAAGAAAAGAATCCTGGGTCATCGATTGCATTTTTGAGTTTCTCTGCTGCTATTAATAATTTGGGGTGCGCCATTGTATATTGCTGGAAATAAGAAATTCTGTCAGCAATAGGTAGAATTAGTAATTCTTGAGGAAAGCTATAATCATGTGCCATTAGAACTCTCCATAATATTCAAGGGTTTCCGTGATATATGCAGTCAAATTGCTGATAGTTTCACAATTTTTACCTTCATTGGTCGAGTCATCTCCTGGACAATCATTATTTTCCTCTGCCGCAAATTCTGCCAAATTTAACTTTGGTTCCGGGATCAAAATATTTTGAATAATTTTGTGAACTTTGTCATGTTCAGTATCGCGCAAGCGTTGTTTGAGGATAGCGCCTTCTTGAGCAAATTTTGAGTTTAAAAATTCTACTAATTCGCGATCATTTATTATTAACTTACGTCCGTAATTGCGTTGGCGCTGATTAAGTTCTGCACTCGCCAGCCGAATTTCTTTTTCGGAACGTCCTTGGAAGTATTGATAGTAAGAAGAAATGCATTTTACCCACTGTCCTTGTGCTAGTGCATAAGCAATTCCTGCATTCCAAGGGTCGTAACGAACCCACAACATTGATTTTTCGATTTCTGGATCACGGAATACATCTGCCCAGTAATAAATATTGTGTATTTTGACACCCTTTCCTGGTTGAACTTTACGCTTTCGTTGATCTGGTGCTGGTAGAGTCAGAATCTGGAATAATTCGTCATATGCTACTCTTCGGTGTAAGCGACTTCCACCTGTTGCTAATCCGGTGACAAAAGCATCGCACGGACTAGTACCTAATGCCGGATGCAATCGTTGGTCATAAACCGAATATGCCCATTCACAAAAGGCAGAGTACAGTTCTTCTAGTGTCCAAATTGCTAATCTTTCTGGACTGACAGATTTGGTGACTTTACGGTGAAGGCGTTTGATTTGGGTGTTACCTTGCAACTCATGAATAAACTGCGTGTTGGCAGTCCCAAATAGTCTTTCAACAATTGAACCAAACCGAGCATGTGCTGGCGGTCGATACTTCAGCGTGCAAGTATAAGATGCCAATAATTGTTCAAAATAGTGACTGTGAAACTCTTTTCCGTTATCTACAACAATATTTTGCGGAAACCGTCCAAATCTAGCAACGCATATGCGAATTACCATCATACAATCACGGTAGCTTGGCTCATCGAAGGTCAGATAAACTGATAAAATTCTTCGACTATATGCATCAACCATGAAGGTTGCCCAGGGACGACCTAAATTCTGATGAATTGAGTTGTTTCTAGCAATATGACAATTAGTTAGAGCTTCCAACGAACTGACTAATTCAATGTCAATTTGAGTATGATCAATGTGGACAATCTCAAAAGGGCGACTGCCATGCTGTGGAGTAGTTTGCTTTAATTCCCAATAAAATGGTTCTTCGGAAATAGCCGCTCGATTACCAAGACGTTTTCTGGTTTGGTGATGTCCGCTTCGCTGTTTGATAGCTTGACAAAATGTGATTCTCGATGGTGGTTTGAATGGGGGATCATGGGTTTGGCAAGCTAAAACAAATGATTCATAAACCCGTAATTTTCTGCGTTGTTTGGGTGTTTCATAATGCTCCTTGATAAAATCGAGCATAAATTCTTGGGTTTGAGAATCAATTTTTGGAGTTCGATTGCCTTTATTGTTGTGTTTAGGCAGTAATCCCAGGTATCCCTGTCCATAAATGAGCAAAGCTTTTTGGTACTGAGTACGCCAACGACGGATTGTGCTGCTTGGATATGCTCTCAGAGCATCTCCTAAATATGGTTGTATTAAATTGTAGCGGCGGTTGGCTTCTATAATATCTTCACAAGTTGCGTGTTTAATAATTTCTGCCGCTGCTGCTTTAATATTTGAGGTTTGTGTTGTCTTATCTCCCACAATTCTACCTGTATCAATCAATGCTGTAAGCGCTAAATTTGGTAGTTCTATAAGTTTGCCATCTGCACGTAATAATCCAGTAGTGGTCGTCCCGGTATTTACTATCTCCCATGACTCTCCATCCCAAGAAATGTTAGTACCTACTGCTATTTTGAGTAATATTTGATTACTAGTTTGGGTTGTAGATTCTATTGAGTTAAGATGCTCATAAGATAAAGCAACATCTTGGTTAATAAATACGAATACAGTTTCCGGTTGCGAAAGTTTAACTTTATTAAGTTCTACGTAAAGTTTATCTGTGGCAATTAACCAATAAAGTACATCAGGATTTATTTCTTCATTTTGTAACAGTTCTGTCAGGGTGATTCCTAGATGATTGTTTACTGTGTTTACAATCAAACTTTGCTCGGTTTCGTCTATAATTTCTGATGAGTATCCGAAATAATCTAACAGCCAAATTAGATTTTGTTGGAAGTTCCAATTAATTAGAGCATCTGACCATACATGAAAGTCCAAACCATGACCATGAGCGTATTCTTCACCTGGGGGACAATGCCATTTGCCATCTAAGTTTTTGCAATAGCGATTTGGATTCAATTCGTTCAGCTTGTTAAGTTCAAGTTCTGTTTTGCATTCCTCCCAAAAAGCTGAATCTGTCCGAATTATAAAGAAATCGGGTGTATACTGATGTCTATTTTTTCGTCCGCTTTTGCTTTGATAGACTAATTCTATTGCTGGCGGTTGGTCGTAATATTCGAGTACGTATGGGTCATGTTCTAGTTCATAAATACGTGCTAATTCGTTATGATGGCTCTCGAATTGAATAGTACATCCCATTTTTCGACTAGGGTAACTACCACAAACGTTTTTCCTTGCCCCTGTTACTCGACGAGATGGGTTGCTGCTGCGAATCTCCTCAATGATTGCCTGCCCTGCTTGACTGAGGTCTTGTTGACGGCACCAGTTGTTAAACTCAAGGTTGTCAAGCATAATTCTTGGTTAGGAGAGAGTGTTGCGATCATTTGTCTCTCCTACTCTTTATCTCAGCACAAGGCTGTATATTTATGAACAAAGTGTTGAAAATGTTTGCTCAACTTATACTTTCTAAATCATATTTTTGCTCAACTTATGCTTTCAAAACTCCTATATTTATTTTTTCCTTCTTACATGGTTAATACGGTTTCAAGCAATCTGTTGCTCAACTTATGCTTTCAAAGTTGCTCATTTTATCCTTACAGTGACATATACTGAATTTTTAAATTTAGAGCCACCCAGTGCGATCGCATAATTATTGTGAATAACCCTGAACTAAATAATTTACCTCCGATTAAACTCATTCCTCTGAACGCTGAAACAGCATTGCTGACTGGGCGCACGGCTAGTACAAAACCACCAACCGATATTCGGTGGGTAAAAGTTCTGGAATTTTTACGCAGCAACAATCTCGCACCCAACAGCCGCAAGCTTTACGAACGCGAACTCAAAAGGTTTTTGGCTTGGAGTGAGCTGCACTATCATGAACTGCGTCCACGTCATCTTGCGCTATATAAAGAATATCTCCGTGATGAAATACTGACTGATGCAGGTAAACCGCTTTCAAAAAGCAGCATCAATGCAGGAATTGCGGCACTCAAAAGCTTTTTCAAATGGATGTGTTACACGTATCCTGAAATTATTTCTACTAATCCGACACTGGGGATAAAACTGGAAAAAGTGCCACTGCCACCAGCCCAAAGTTTGACCCCTGAAGAAATGGAGCGGGTTTGGTCAGCGTTGGAATTATTGGGAGAAACAAGGCAACGGGATACAGCACTGGTTCA
>NZ_JBSGKF010000032.1:0-9912 GCF_054786515.1 Nostoc sp. UIC 10890 | reverse complement strand
ATCTCTAACTTCTTGCTGAATACGTAATTTAGGGTTACTACTTGCTTACAGGTTCAGCTTTTTCTACTGAATTATCATTCACACCCAAAGTCAATTCCAAAGGAGTTCTTTGGGGGTAGGCTTTTACCACTTGTCGATAAACTTCATAGTTAGTAGGTAGCGTCTGCTGAGTATTACCCACTCCATAGGTCAGTTTGTACTTTACATCTTTGATTAATTCAGGTTTGCCTGCCTCTTCTTGAGGTCTTTTACGTTGTTCAACTTCATCAACACTTGGTCGCGGCGGTAAAGTAGGCCACCATAGCCCTCTGCCATCTGGGCCAACAACTGCTCCTGCCGGTTTCAATCCATTCCGATTCACCACTGAAGTGTTAGCAAAGGTTTCAATGCGTGGCTGTGGTTGACTAGTTAGGTTATTCGCATACTTAACTTGCCAGGTGTAACTGGTGAGTGCTGTAGCTTCATACTGTTCAGCAGTAGTAGTACTGCAACTAGTTAATGTCAGTGTCGTTAGTGCAGTTATTATTGAGGGTAAAATTTTCAGCTTTTGCAGTATCATTTGTAAATATCTTTTACCAATCACTCTTGATCTTGGTGTGTGCAATCATTGCTGCCAAGGTGAAGGAATCGATGTTGTAGAAAGCACTTCTCCCGTAACAATCTAATCGCCATTTGCCTATTTTGAAGGAATGACTTTAGGAATGCTGATTGCCATACTAAATGTAGTTTCAGTTATCATCACTGCTTTCAACTAATAAAGCTTCAAGTTCTACTAATATTTTTTGTAATCGCTTGTGCTGATTGGGATTATCCCAAACCTTTGATTTTTTTACTTTACTGTAGGCTTCATCTATCTTCTTTTTTAAAGAAGATGATTTTTTATCTGTATTTCCAGGCGTGTTTGCTTGAATTTTAGCAAGACGCTCTTTAATTTGACTTAAAGATAAATTATTTTGAATTGCATCAGACAGTAATGATTTACGTAGGGCTTCATCCCTAATCCGCGCAATTACTTTGGCTTTAGTATACTCGATGACTCCTGAGCGGAGAGCTTCCATAACATCTATAGGAAGTTTTAATAATGGGAGACGATTGGTTCTAAAACTTTCGGGGGAAAACTTTCCGATTGTGTTAAATACCTCAAGTAGAGACTGCCATTCTTGGCTGTGGATAACGTTATCCACAGACTCTCGTTCTGGATGAGCTGCTGATTGAAGTAAAGCAACTATTGATTCTGTGGTTTGATTAAGTTTTAATCCTAAGAGAGCAACAATACTCTCTGTTTCCTCAATTGGGTTTAAGTCCTCTCTTTGGAGATTTTCCGAGAGTGCTAGTTCAAGTGCTTCAACATCTGTCATTTCCCTAATAACAGCAGGTACAAACTCTAATTGAGCAGTTTTAGCCCCTTGGAAACGACGTTCTCCTGCAACTAGTTCATATTTCCCATCCTTTTGAGGACGGACGAGAAGGGGCTGAAGAATTCCATGCTGTTTAATTGACTCTACTAACTCAAGCATGGCTTGAGGAGCAAAGTAGCGACGAGGTTGTTGATGTGGTAAAACTATTTGTTCTATTGGGATAAGGAAAGCAGCGCTACTATTGTCTACTGCTTCTTCAACTCCAAATAAAGCATCGACTCCTTTAATTTCATAAGGTTGACTAACACGCTTCTTCATACTCATGGTAACGTCTCCAAACTTTGAGCAATCTGTTTGAGAATAGTGACAGATGGATGCTTAGAATTGTAAAGTGCTAACGGTATATGCTCTTGGGCTGCATCAGCAAAAGCTACGGATCGAGGAATAGCTGGATAAATGGTACCAATCTTAGATAGAGAATTAGTAATTGACTGTAAGCTTTGGGAGCCTTGTCCAGTTCGGTTATCGTACATGGTTGGAACTACTCCAGCAATCTGTAATTTTCGATTTGCCCGAGAACGGACACGCGCAATCGTTGTTAACAATAGTTCTGTTCCTTTTAAAGCTTTATATTCAGTTTGAATAGGAATGAGTACGTGTGTGGCTGCCACCAAGCTAATATAGCTAAGAATACCGAGACTTGGTGGACAATCAATTAAAATGAATTGGTATTGTGCGATAACTGGTTCAAGAGCCTCCTTTAGTCGAATATCTCGCATATCTGCGACAACAAGTTCTAATTCTGCGCCACTTAAGTTAATGTTCGCGGGGGCGATATCCATCCCATGTATATTCTGATGAATTGGTAATGGTTCTTCTCCCAGAATAGCTTCATAAACTGTCTTATCTAGTTCAGATGGCTCTAATCCCATAAAAGTAGTTAGTGAAGCCTGGGGGTCCATATCCACTAATAAAACGCTTTGCTGACTTTGAGCCAAATGGTAGCCTAAATTCATTGTCAGAGTAGTTTTGCTGACACCACCCGACTGATTAAAAACTGCAATGACTTTGCTCATTAACTGAACATAAATAATAAAGACATCAACTTAACAATATCGGTATCAGTCACATACTGGCAAAAGAAACTTATATTCAGTAGATTGAACTCTAACATTTCAACTATGATTTTGCCCTTTCTATGATTGCTAACTTTTTCAGTCTCCAAGCAATCCGGAATTGAAAAATACTTGGGTAGTGGGCTGATTAAAGGTGTTGGCCCAGTCACAGCAAGACGGATTGTTGCTCACTTCGGGCTTGAAACCCTGGACATCATCGAAAATAAGATTGAACGACTGATTGAAGTCCAGGGTATTGCCAAAAAGCGGATCACTCTCATTAAAAACGCCTGGTCAACTCAAAAAGCCATCAAAGAAGTAATGGTATTTCTCCAGGGGCATGGTGTTTCTACCACTTATGCTGTGAAGATTTACAAGCAATATAAGGATGAGGCGATCGCTACAGTAACCCATAATCCATAACTGTGATTTATCCGCCTCTTATAATATTGGTGCTAGATACTGGTATTGCCTGATTGTAGGAGATAAACAATTTTCTAGAGTGTTCGATAGCAAAAGTTCTAACGACACATTGAGAACGCCAATTACTCTGGATACGCTACGTGGTCTTCAGGCTACATAGCGCACGAATCCCCAACTATATTGCTTGCGATTAGTTGGGGTGCGTTCAAAATAGAAAACTTCAATGAACTATTTGATTTATACTTTTAAATTCCCTGATTTTCAAAAAAGCGTTGAGTTTGTATGTCCAGCCTCAGTTCCGACATGGTTCGCGTCTATTTGCAAGAAATTGGTCAGTATCCTTTATTGAAGCCAGACGAAGAAATTGCTTATGGTAGACAGGTACAACAAATGATTGCCATTGAGCAATCCAAAAATGAACTCACCCAGCAGTTAGACCGGGAACCAACAATGAAAGAATTAGCTAATGCTGTTGAAAAAACTGAAACACAAATCCGAGCAGCGCTACATCTTGGTCAAAAAGCTAAACAGAAAATGGTGACAGCAAACTTGCGGCTGGTAGTTTCTGTTGCCAAGAAATACCAAAACCGCAATTTGGAATTTCTCGATTTGATCCAAGAAGGAGCGATCGGTTTACAAAGGGGTATAGAAAAGTTTGACCCCAACCGGGGCTATAAGCTCTCAACCTACGCCTACTGGTGGATTAGTCAAGCAATAACCAGAGCAATCGCAGAACAATCCCGCACTATTAGATTGCCTGTTCATCTAACCGAAATCCTTAATAAAATTAAGAAGGTGCAGCGAGAAAGCTTTCTAAAACTCGGTCGCCATGCCACTGCTGAAGAAATTGCTGCCTCATTAAACATAAGCACAGATAAGCTTCGAGAATATCTCAGTGCCTCTCGTACAGCCATTTCTTTAAATAAAAAAGTCGGAGATGAGCAAGAAACAGAATTGGGCGAAATCTTAACAGACGTTGGTGTTTCACCAGAAAAACTCCTTACCCAAGAACTGCTATCCCAAGACGTGGCTAAATTATTAGAACCACTGACACCAATTCAACGTCAAGTGTTGACTTTAAGCTTTGGTCTTGAGAACGATCAGCATTTTAATCTCGCTCAAATTGGTAAAGAGCTAAACCTAAGCCGAGAGAGGATTCGTCAAATCCAAGTTAAGGCGATAAATATTCTCCGTCGTCAGCACAATGACATCCAAGAGTATTTATTTGATTAAGTAGAATTACTTTCGTTCAGATGATGCACGGATCTTGTAGAACTAAGACGAAAAACTATATTAAAGAAGTAAGTCCACAACAGTAATCAGTCAATGCCCAGTAAAACAATTGATGTCCGAGAGTACACTGTCAGAGCGCACAAACGGGAAATTCATACTCGCGTTTTTAACTTTGTGTGTAAGCAGTGCGAACAACCCACACAACGAGAAACTTTTGGTGTGCGACCGCTTTACTGTGAGAAATGCCGTCCGCCACAAGCACCCAAGAAATCAGTAGTCCCTATAGGCAAGAGGAAACCCAGAGCGATGACTTATAAGAGTGGTAAAGACATAGCCGGATGATTTTTTGTCTCAAGGGTGAATGAAGCAGTGCGCTCATTCGCCCAAGCTAACTCAAACTGGTAAAAAGTAACTCTAATAAATTCACATTAGGCGAAACTACATAACTGTTGAGCGTATTCTGTGGCTGACTGGATTACAGCGTGAAATAATAGCAAAAATGATCCCGTCAGAGGCAATTTAATAGAATATTGAAAGCAGAAATGCGCCTGCTGGCTCGTTGTACAGTCCCATACTCATCAACGTCATTGATATTAAAACTGGACTGACAAGAATAGAAAACGCTATGGCTAAAATAATCTAGCTATTGCTAGATGCGATAATCCTCAAAAACACTATAGGCTACATACAATTGTTGAGTAGAAAGATTCGTTTGTGGATGCCATAGTAGAAAGATCGCACACACTTAAACAAGCCTTGGTTGATTTTGTCGCTTATGCTGACGGCGAACTAGCACAAGCACTCGACATTTATGCATCTGCACAGATGCCTAGCGGTAATCGCGATCGCACCCAACAACAAGTAATCATTGACAGGTTTATTACAGAAGGGAAAATTGGCGATCGTTCACCTATAGAGTTATTTATCGCCAGTCATGCAGATTTGTCAGAGAGCGATTGCACTCTACTGAATAGCTGGCATCGTAGTTTTATTGGTTTATTTACTATCACCCAGATTTTACCTGATGGCTTAGAACTCATGAACTGGCTGACAGCTAAACATTACATAGTTTTGACAGCTAAAAATTACATTGTCAAGTCTAACAGCCCTGAAAAACAACCAGCCATATCTCGTTTCAAGCCAGGAGAGATTTTACTAACATGCATTTATCCTCTTACTGATAATGAGTGGATATTTTCTGGCTCTCACACATTTATGGGTAAACTCGGTAAGCCAAAACTTGCCGTCGCCATTGGAAATTTTAAAGATAATTATAAAAGTCATCTTTACAGCGATGCTCCCGACTTGCTAGAACAAGCATGGCAGTCAATAGAGCAATATCATCAGCAGTTTATTGAGTTTTTTGGGAGTGATGAAGTTACATTACCAGGATACCAACTCAATAAAAAGATAACTGAATTTCAAGAAATTATCACCGATAAATATCTCAAAGCGGTGGGACTTTATAGTTCTAAATCTTTGAATGAAATAGTAGTAAAAGCTGGTATTAGCACAGAAGAAATTATCGCCGCTGCTAAAGAATTTGGGATTGATACTAACGCTGCTTCTCAAATATTGGATGGGAAAAACAGTAAGCAAAAAATGGTTGCGCCGAAAGTAGATTTACCTGCTGAACTCAAGAAAGCAGAACAAGTCACAGCCATTTGTCACCCACGTTGGGGATTGATGTTTTTACCAACATATACTAAATTCACAACTATATTATTAGCTGATGATTGGCAAAGTATTGAAGGTGCAGCAAAACTAATTCGTCACTACTTGGAAAATAAAAATATTAATGCTTGTATCTGGTATCGGTTAGCACAAAAATATCCCACTCAACTAGAAAAAGTCTTGCAAGATTTCTTGCAACGTCCTGAGTTTAGCCTGAGCAATAATTTAGATAAAATTTTGCAAGAGTATGGTAAACCTATCGAGCCAGAATTACCAGAAATTGCTAGTGTTCCTTTACATATACATAATTTATTTCAAGAAGCACTTACAGAAGTGAATAAATCTAAACCCAAAGGTAAAAGACAAAAACAACCAGCGAAAGGTTTTCAAAGAGGTTAGTTTAATATTAAGTGCATCTCAAATCCAGGTAAATAAGTCGGAGAAAAAATTTATAAGTATGTAACAATCGAAAGGGAATGAAGCAGCAGCTATATGTGAGGTTACGGCAGTTGACATCAAGTGGACAGCCGTGAAGAGGCTGTAGATTGGCTGTTGCACGGGTTGCAAAAACAAGCCAAACCGTATCTATTATCCTTGCACGCTTTGCTATTGGCGGCTGTTAAAAGGGAATACAACCTTGTATGGAGACAGCCAAAGTAAACTTGATTGTTAATGCAACAATTCAACAATTATCTCATTGTATGAAAGCAATCCTTAATCTCATTGGTCTTCTGTGCTTGCTCTTAAGAGACGCTGCATTGCAACGTTTCAAATGTTGGGTGCGAAATGGGAAATTGCGTATTTCTAGGCATTTACAACCTTGGGGAATACCCGATTCAAGTCTAATAAAACATCTTCAAATCCAGGAATCGCTACTGACTGATGTGGTAAAGATATCTGCTTGCTGAGATAATTGAATTCACCTTGAGCATTTTGATAGGGTTGGCTATAACGCTCAAGTTGGCGAACATTTAAGTTGACAATCCAATAATCAGAAATTGCAGCTTCTGCGTAGATTTTTAACTTTGTTGTTTGGTCGTAATCTAGGGTTGAGTCCGAAATCTCAATCACTAAAAAAATATCTTCTGGATAGGGATGATGGGCGAGATAATCTTCGTCTTTGCCACGTGCTACCGCCACATCTGGTTCAGGTTCACTTTGCGAAGGCAAAGTAATCGGATCTTGTCCGCGAATCACGGCGCGATCACCCAACAACCGATCCAATTGGCGGCATAAGATAGAACCGCAGACTGTATGAGGTGTGCCCTTGGCTACCATCTGAATTAGTTCTCCGCGAATCAACTCGATGCGATCGCTCTCCTTTAGAAATTCCAGTTCAATCAGCCGATGATATTCGTCAATAGTAAATCGTTTTGGTGTGACAACGTTCATGGGACATCATCGATTTAACTGTTATCTACTTTCTAGCTTACCATTTGTATTCAAGAGAGTGGAATTGCCCCAACTGTGGGATACACCACGACAGAGATATTAACGCAAGTAAGAATATTTTGGCTGCGGGACTCGCAGTTTCAGCGCCAGTCACTCATGAGGGAAGCCCCCAAGACCGCGCTGGCTTGTCTGTGGAGCGAACATGAGACCTGACAGCCTTAAGGGTGAAGGGCAGTTGCGAAATACCCGTAAGGCTTGCCTTGAGCGTAGCCGAAAGGGAAAGAAACAGAAACCTAAGTCGTGAGTCTTAGGAATCCCCGACCATTTACGGCGGGGTGGATGTCAAACTGTAGCTGCGAAAAAACGTAGTTTTTCATGCAGGGCAATCGGTGGCAGTCCAGTTTTTTGGTATCTTATCTTGGTATTACACCCAAGACCTTGCACCCTAGTTTTGGTTAACATAGAAATTCCCCTGACATTGCACACATTGTATGCCCAAGACTTGGAACATCAAGATAGATAACTATTTTCAAGCCAACCCCAATTGCATCATCGCCACCGCCCATGTAGACTCGTTCCCCACAGACCTACCCCTAGAACCCAACATCAGGGAACCAAACCGCAAAAGCGCGACCTACAGACAAGTCTTCGATTCACTGACAACCGAACCCGATAAATTCTTCTCTCGTCATAGTGGAATCGTTCTGTCAGCTAATAAAGCTAAACCTGTCAAGAACAAAACTGAACTGGAGCTAGAAGTCTTAGAAGCGAACGAGGGCGGTAGCGATGGCATTATCAACGGTGGCCACACAGTATTAGGGTTTGAGCAAGCGAAAAATTATAACTACAATTTAAGTCAAGCCAGAGTAAAAGTTACCATCCATATCGGACTCTCGGAAGACGAGGCTAAGGATATAGCCCTAGCCTCCAACACTACAACGCCAGTAGATTCTCGCTCCAAAGTCAACGCTAGGGGTGATTACAAATTCATCAAGCAGTATTTAGCCCAGTTAGAACAGAAAGAAGATAGAAAATTCCGCATCGCTTATTATCAAAACCAAAGCGGCGCTCCCAGAAATGCCCAGTGCAATGTCACCCACTTGCTCAAGCTCCTTTACTGCCTCGACAGAAATAAATACAACCCCGACGGCAATAAACGAACCAAACACCCAGCAGGGATGAGTCTTCCAAGTAACATCACAGACGCAGAAAGGGAAAGATTAACTGCACTTTTGCCTCTCTTGACTCATGCCCTGTGGATAGAGCAAAGACTCTACGAAATAATCCAAGAACATATCAGCAACCCCAGAAGGAAGGGTGCTAACGACCTAGCATCAATTGATATACGTAAAACGACGTTATTACCTGACAGCAAGTATTCATTCGGGTTTGGTGCGCCAACCGACTTAGCACTACCGATAATCGCATCATATCGGGTATTTCTGGACAAGGACTATAAATGGATTCTGCCGTTTAACGAATTCGCTGAAGATTTCCTGCAACACCTGTGGAATAACTATTTCCGCAAATACTTGGTGTCGGAGAAAACAGCAGGAAATACAGTCGGTACAAAAATCAGCCGCAATCAAGAGATTTGGGAAAGTTTGTATATCTCGGCGCAAAGTTATCTAAATCAGCACTTGATGAAAATGGTCAACTCTAGCAAGGAAGAAGAATCGAAGGTGACACAAGGTACAAAAAAGAGGGGGAAAGGGAAAAGTGATGAACTCAGTGCGACTACTGTTCCCAAATAGTTTTTTACCGACCAGGGCATGAGGTATAGGGAGAATAGAACGAAGAAAAGCGTAAATCCCTGGTATTTCTGGATGAAAGAGTATGGAGTTGCTCCCTTCGAGTGTGGGGAATTAAGAAGATGTTGAACTCCTTCCTTGACGTACTCGCATTTAATTGTTTGAAACAGTACACCCAACACCATGTCAGCAAGGAGGTTTCACATAAATCTTCGTGCCATCATTCGGTATAGGGGAAAAACTCTTGTCCCCCATGCCCTACCTGACTTTTCCAGTTATCCAGTTAAGTCAGGAACTCTCAAAATAGCTTGGGTAATACCAGCTAATTAATTCTCAATAAGTTAAGTTTAATGACAGAACCTACGAGAGATAGAACTTTGGAATGGAGGTATAGTAAGCGCTCACTGGATACCGTTATAGATGATTGTGTTCTAGGTTGAATTTATTTATCGTAATCTCAGGTTAATATTTTTTAGCTGTTAAATCAGGAAAATTAATTCAGCGATTTGATTTATACTTTTAAATTCGTCTAAATATCAAAAAAAGTTTTATTGTATGTCCAGCCTGAGTCCAGACATGGTTCGTATCTATTTGCAAGAGATTGGTCGTTACCCAATGCTAACCGCAGACCAAGAAATTGCTTATGGGAGGCAGGTACAGCAAATCATGGCAATTGAGCAAAGAAAAAATGAACTCACCCAACAACTAGATCGGGAGCCAACAATAGTCGAATTAGCTGTTGATGTTGACAAAAGTGAAGTGGAAATAGCTCAAATACAAAATCTTGGGCAACGAGCCAAACAAAAAATGGTAACAGCAAACTTGCGTCTGGTGGTTTCGATTGCCAAAAAATATCAGAAGCGCAATCTGGAATTCTTAGATTTGCTACAAGAAGGGGCAATAGGTTTACAAAGGGGTGTGGAAAAATTTGACCCCAATCGCGGCTATAAGCTTTCCACCTACGTA
>NZ_JBSGKF010000031.1:0-10019 GCF_054786515.1 Nostoc sp. UIC 10890 | reverse complement strand
ACCTCCAGCTATAGAACAACTAAAACAAATTGCACGGTTTAATCAGGCAACCCTTGTACAATATTCAATTATTTCTGAAACTACATTTTTCCATCCAGCCAATCTTCCTTATGATCATAATGATGCCCATTGGAACGCATTTGCTGGAGAAGAACAGAAATTAGTTATTTGGGTAATCAAACCCACAGGACAAATCAAATCCCGTCAAATCGATTTGAAAAATCAAAAAATTACCCTCAGCAACTTAGTAACTAATACCCGTAAAACTATGGGATTAGATCGCAGTGTTGGAGTATTCCTTAAACCAGATGCAGAATTACCCGATGGTTCTACTCGCAATCCTTCTGAAGTTCAAGCCAAAGAAAAACTTAAACAACTCCATGAATTACTCATAGAACCCATTGCTGATTTACTACCAAGCAACCCAGAAGCCAAAGTAGTTTTTGTTCCTCATAAAGAACTATTTCTTGTTCCTTTTGCAGCTTTAATCGACTCGAAAGATAAGTATCTCATCGAAAAACACACCATTATCACTGCACCTTCAATTCAAGCCTTAGATGTTACCCGACAAAAACGGCAGAAACAAACTGGAAAGAGTAAACTTGCAGTAGTAGTAGGCAATCCCACAATGCCTACAATTAAGCGACCTAATAACCAATCTCCCACACAACTAAATAATTTACCTGGTGCAGAACGAGAAGGAAAAGAAGTTGCTCAACTGCTGAATGCTGAGTTTTTAACAGGAAATCAAGCAACTAAAGCCGAGGTGTTAAAACAGTTACCCAATGCACGCTATATTCATTTAGCAACTCATGGACTATTAGAAGATTTTGCGAGTTTTGGTATCCCAGGAGCAGTTGCTCTAGCACCTTCTAATCAAGATAATGGCTTTTTAACTTCTAGTGAAATTCAAGAGTTGAATTTACAAGCCGAATTAGCCGTTCTCAGTGCTTGTGACACAGGCGGAGGCGATATTACCGGAGATGGAGTTGTCGGTTTATCTAGAGCCTTAATCGTTGCTGGAGTTCCTAGTATTGTGGTTTCTTTATGGTCTATTCCTGATGCAGAGACAGCCGAACTAATGGTGGAATTTTACCGTAATTTTCAAGAGCGTAAGTTAGACAAAGCTCAAGCGTTGCGTCAGGCGATGTTGGAGATCATGAAAACTCATCCTAACCTTGTTGATTGGGCTGGTTTTACTTTAATTGGACAATCAAAATAGATTAGTAATTCGTCGCATTAATTTTGATGAGTTTGTAGTAAGCACTTCAGTGCTTAAAAATCCAGGACTAAAGTCCTGACTACAAACTTATTCACCCCTCGGAAGTAATGCGACAGTTCACTAAATTGACATTATTAGAAGAGATTTTAGCAATATTTAAAAATTCATTTTGAATGATGAATACTGAATTATTTTTTGTTAAAGATTACGAATTAATTATTAGTTAACTATGTCTCATTTCAAACGCCGCCAATTTCTGCAATTCGCTACTTCTGCTTTAACAACTTTGGGATTAAATCAGTTAGATATCAAAAATCCAAGCTTACGCTATGCTCAAGCTATTGCCTCTTCTAGTCCTCGGAAATTAGCGTTGTTAGTAGGAATCAACAATTATCAAAACGTTGATAACCTCAAAGGTGCAATTACTGATACTTATCTGCAAAGAGAACTATTAATTCATCGTTTTGGCTTTAATCCTCAAGATATATTAATAGTTAGCGATGAAAGTGAAATTAAGCCGACTCGCCAAGGAATTTTACAAGCCTTTGAAGAACATCTCATTAAACAGGCAAAACCAGGGGACATTGTAGTTTATCACTTTTCAGGACATGGTTCTCAAGTATTCGACCGAGAGAGTGCTTTGGAAGACAAACTTAATAGTACTTTTGTACCTAGCGATCGCACTACTTCTCTAGCCGATAATCAAAAGCAAGTTTCTGACATTACGGGTAAGACTTTGTTCTTATTAATGTCACAAATAAAAACCGAAAATCTCACTGTTGTTTTAGATAGTTGTTATTCAGGAGGAGGGAAACGGGGAAATCTAACTATTAGGTCAATTGAAGGCGGAAAAGGATACATTTCTAGCGACATCGAACGAGAATATCAACAAAAATTGCTGTTTGATTTAGGTATATCTCCCGAAGAACTAGAACAACGCCGAAAACAGGGTATTGCTAAAGGAGTAGTAATTGCTTCAGCCAGAAAAAACCAAGTCGCTTCCGAAGCATACTTGGATAATTTTGTCACAGGAGCATTTACTTATTTGATGACTCAATACCTGTGGCAAGAAAATAGTAACACTCCACTTGAGAATGTCATTACTAATATCTCTCGCAGCATCAACAGTACTTTTACCTCTAATCAAATACCAGAACTTGAAGCCAAAAACAATAGTAATAATGAAACAAAACCAACATATT
Organism: Nostoc sp. UIC 10890; assembly: GCF_054786515.1. Classification (NCBI taxonomy): domain Bacteria; kingdom Bacillati; phylum Cyanobacteriota; class Cyanophyceae; order Nostocales; family Nostocaceae; genus Nostoc; species Nostoc sp. UIC 10890. The sequence goes on along the minus strand of NZ_JBSGKF010000031.1, from coordinate 7,595 downwards.
TTATTTCTAGACCAGTCCCCACTGCGGAAGCAGTAATTACTCAAGTTAGGGGGAATAATGTTAATCTTTGGTTAGGAGGAATAGCACCTCAAGCTCTTGCAGCTTTCAACCAAAATCCCATCTTTGAGCTAGTAGACAACCAAGGAGTTAAGCGAGGCAGAATACAATTACAATCTCGCAAGGGGTTGACGGGTGAAGGCAAAATTTTAGAACTGCAAAAACCAGAATTGTTAAAACCAGGAGCATTATTACAAGAAGGAGTTAGAGTGATTCCCTCTAATTATAAATTGCGGATTGGATTAGACGATTCTTTAGGTAAAGATATCGCTGTAGCCAGAAATGAAATCGCCGAAATTGAGCGACTCCAGCCAGTTGTCTTACAAACAGGGGAAGTTCATTATATTTTTGGTCGGATAACAGAAGTACAACAAACAGAATTAAGAAACAAACAAGCTACCTATATTCCTCCTCTCCATAGTTTGGGTTTATATACAGAAGGACTCGATTTAATTCCTGGTTCTTTTGGTAATGCGAAAGAAACCATAAATGATGCCTTAACTCGACTCAAACCTAAATTTCGTTCTCTTTTGGCAGCGAGAATCATCAAATTAACTTTAAATGCCAACTCATCGCGTCTCAACGTATTGGCTTCCTTAAATATTTTACGTCCAAAAGAATTAGATGTAACCGTTGCTGCTCAAACATTTACTTCTCGTTCACCAAGCAAAATCGATCAAAATTCATTCACACCCGCCACAAATACTAATATTAATTATCAAAATGGCATTCCTCAAATTCCTTTAAAAACACAAATTCAATTTCAAGTTAAAAATCAGGAAAATAGCGACCTCTACATTACAGTATTAGCGATTAACCCCGAAGGAAAGATTGATGTTATCTTTCCTAACACTTGGTCATCTGCCGAGGATGCCACCTTAGTTAAAGCGGGAGAAACTCTGGCAATACCCAAGGCACAGGATACTTGGGTATTAGGAATTATTGAACCTCTAGGATTAACAGAAATATTAGTCGTTGCTAGCAAATCACCTTTAAGAAAGAGTTTGCAGAGTTTACAAACTATTGCTCAAAAACAAGGAAGAGGAGATGTACCTGTCACCTTAGCAGATAATCCCACCAATATTATCGACCTCTTATTAGAAGATATTGATAGTAGCACTCTTCCAGAAAACCGTAGTAGAAATAATTCCAACTCTTCTGAGATTACTTCTAGACAAAAAGCTCTTTTGAGTGATACTACTCAATTAGCAGCCATGTCCATTACCTATCAAGCTGTGAAATAACCAGCAACCAGATAGTTATGCTTAAAAAAGTTTTGAGAGTTTGCGTATTTGTTGAAACTTTGATGCGAAAAATTTAGTGAATCGGCTTTTGATCTTTTTGCTTGATTAAAGCAATAAAACCTAATTTACAAATTACCACACATGCACCTTCTATCCAACATCATCCCCCAAAGTAACGCGCCTTTGAGATATTTAACTCAAAAACTGGCAATATTAGCTTTATCTACTGTATCTCCCCTATTCTTATCTGTCGAAAAGGCAGCAGCAAGTACTAGCTGGCAACCTGAGACTTTACGAGAAATATTGCAATTGCAAGTCCAGGTAGCAAAAAAATACTGCCCAGTTGGAATAAATGCGGAAAATTTAAAATTAGGTATCGAGACTTATCTCAGACGTAACGATATCCCTATTACTAAAACTAACACAGTTGGCAGCATCCCTTATATACACATTTCCATTGCATGTAAAACGCGCGAACCTTTGGCTTTCCTGATTTCTTTGGAAGTTATTCAATATGTAGAACTGAATGGAAGAAAGATAAAGGCTTCTACATACAGTATTCCCGAAACTTATGGAACAGGTAATATATCTGGATATTCTAATAGCGAGCAGCAGTTCATAGTGACTATGCTTAAGGAATTTATATCTGATTGGAAATCGGTTAGATAATTAGATAATAATTACTTTTTATCTTTTATCAACCAATACGCTTGGGTTAAGACTAACAACCCAACCTACAATTTTCCTTAACTGAACCGTATTGTTTTATAAACAATAGACTTATTGCAAAAATCTGAATTATAAAAAAACCACAGATGTAACCGTTTAGAGATGGTTTCATAGAGACCATTGTCGATAAGTGAGCGTATTTGTGAACCCGCCCCTACTTCTGACTGTTTTTCACTATGGTGAAAAATAAACAATTAACCATTTATTCAAAAAATACAATAAATTTTGCTAGTTTGCGTAATTTTTTAGACTTAGATGCGAAATATTAATAAATCAGCCAACCAATATATTTTGATATTTTGCTGTATTTGCAGTTCAAGGAGCTAAACCATGAAGCAAATGATAACTGTTGCCGGAGGGGTATTCTTTTCTGTTGGAATTATGTTTCTACTTTTGGGAGGTTGGACTTTTTGGGAGAAAATTAAATTTGAAAATGAATTTAAAAGTCGAGGTCAGTTTAATACAACAATTAGTAAATTGTCGGGCTGGGAAGAGTTAAACAAACAAGAATTAGAACGGAAGCAAAATTTAGTATTTACCTTTCTTGTGATTGCTGGAATCTCTGGTTCTATGGGCGTTGGTCTTGCTATTGCCGGAAAAAATCAGCCTACACAATAAGAAGTGATACCGTTTTTTTCAACGCAAAGGTACGCAGAGGTTTTTACCGGAATAATTAGGCGCATCTTCATAGAAAATTGGTGCGAATTTAATTGCAGCATACTTTTTAACTGACTGCACAGCACATCTTATGAAAACTTTTATTTCACCTTCAAGTCTTTCGCCAATTGATTATACCAGAATTGCAAGAGGAAATAACAAAATGAAGAAATTACTTGCAGGAATCTCAGCATTAGGTTTATCGATTACTTCTCCAGGTATTGCCAATGCACAGGAGTTTACTAATTTTGAGCATCAAGATAATAAATATTACTATGAAACACTAAATTCTCAAGGTCTTGCTTACTATAGATATAAAGTTCCTGCCTATACTTTTGGGATTTTTACACTCAAAAATCACAGTCGCAGTTCAAATGTCGATATTTACGTGCATGACTATTCTGGAGACTGGAAGCTATTGGTTAAAGGAAACAACCAGGGGACGGAAACAGAGTTAGTTGTCACGCCAATGTTTTCGGAAGATAAATATGCGTATATCACGATAGTTAATGATGGTTCACAACCATCTGAATATCATTTGTATGCAAATTATGTCAGTCCTGCTAATAGGTTTGCTATTGCATTGGCTGAAACTTCTTTAATATGTAGTCTTGAAAAAGAAAATATTCCCAATGAAACATCTTCTAGAGTAGTTACAGGGCTTTCTTCAATACTTCAAGGCAATAATTTGGCGGGTGTAACTCAAGACCTTTTAATTAATGAATTCACCAACGCAATGAGGAATCAATTTGGTTATGGATGTACGGGTGATTTTGTAGTCAATTGGGGAGTTTCGATGTTCAGAGGTGTTTACAGAAACTATTAGTTATTTGCAGTCACTGAATCTTGTCTTCGCGCTAATGTGCAAAACTATCTACATCCAGTACCACAAAGCGCGATCGCCACATACCAGATATAGTAATAAATTATTAAAGTAAGGTTGGTACTGTCCACCAACCTTACTACTACTCCTTAATAAGCTGTCCCAGTTTTAGAAATTCTCCGATGTTCCATAGATTCTATAATATCAAGTTCGGGTGATTACTTATAATAAAATCTATCAATGTAGGTTGGGTTGAACGGCAGTGAAACCCAACATGAATAAGGATAAAATGTTGGGTTTCGTTCCTCAACCCAACCTACAGATATTATAAGTGTTTAACCGAACCTGATATAATTTCCACCTACAAGTACTAGTATCCAGGCCGCACATTACAATTAGGATCGTAGTATGAATGGTTGAGACACCAGAAATTAGGCTCTTCGTCTTGTTTAGAGCCACCATTGCCACTGAAGAACGATCTTAAAAGTAACTCTCCCATAAACAAACCTGCTTCTACTTGCTTTTGTCTAAGTGCCTGTTGCTCTTTGATATAAGCTTGTTTTTCTTCTGGAGACAAACTCTCAAAATACTGTCTTCTTCTTTCAGCTTCCTGAATTTGCTTTTCTGTAGCTGCTTTACGAGCTGCATCGAGTTCTGCTTGTTGTCTTTTCCTTTCTTCCTCACGTGCTTGACGTTCTTGTATTGCTTGCTCCTGTTGTTTTCGTTGCAGTTCACGCTGCTCTATATTATGTCGTGTTTCATCTATTTGCTCAACAGTCTTTCGGATCTCATCAAACAATCCGGCAACTATGGTGTTGTTTGGGTTTTGATGATAGTCTAATTTTTGAGTTGATAAATCTGCATTCGCTTCTTTGGATGCAGCCATGACAGGATTTATATTTGCTAGGACAATTACCACAAGTGCGATTTGGGAAAATTTTTTATTCATAGCTCTAAATGGAATGAATGAAGATTGTGATTGTTGAGAGGCTAATACAGGACTTGCAGTATTCAGTATGAGTCCGGATAAGGTCGCACTGAAAAATGGTCTTGCGTTTTTCACGGTAATTAACGACTACGGTAATTAACGACTGTAGTTTGTCAATCTATAAATAGTTTCTACTGAAAAGTCGTGAATTTACGCAAATTATTCAAAAAGTTTTAGTGTGCGATTCTTGACGTAATACCTTGCTTGGAGAAAAAATTCGGTAGTTTGCGTAATTTATTAGATTTGACTGCGAAATACCTACTAGAGTTATCACGTTTACCGATATTAAAGACACACACTGAAAATCATGGAAATTATTACAGGTAGCGGCAACGACACTGTTATCAGACCAGTTTTTGTCAACGGCACAGTATTTCGTAGCAACGACACCATCATAACTGGTGCAGGCAACGACACCATTAACCCAGGACTGGGTAAGTATGAGTATGTTGATGGTGGTGAAGGCTTTGACCACCTGATTTTGGATTACTCCGTTGGTGATACAGGCGGGGGTATGGATTTTTATAGCAACTACGCCAGTTCAGGCACAGGCTCTGCTTATCGATCTAGCGGTGTTCCAAACACCCTAGATTTAGATGATCTCCAATTCCAAAATATTGAGAAGTTCACCATCACAGGTACTAGCAAAAATGACACCATCACAACTTACTTTGGAAACAACGTGATTAACGCAGGTGCTGGTAATGACAGTGTTACTGCTGTTGCTGGCACTTTAGATGGTGGTTCAGGCTTAGACTACCTTACTCTTGATCTCTCCACACAAACATCTAACCTAAATCTTTCTAATCTCGCAAATATCAATGTTTCTGGTGTTGTCACTGCGATCAATTTTGAGGGATTTTCGATTACTACTGGCAGTGGTAACGACATTGTTACTCATACTGGAATTGTTAACGGTGCTGTTCTGCGGACTAATGACTTAATCATCACTGGTGCTGGCAACGACACCATTAACGCAGGACTGGGTGGTGGAAGTATCAATGATGGTGATACCGTCTATGGTGGTGATGGTATTGACCGTCTGATTGTGGACTATTCCGTTGGTGATACGGGCACTGGTATGCGTTTTGTTGGTAGTAGCACTTACGGCTTTGCCATACGAGAAGTCAGCAGCACCAACAGCACTCGCTTGGATTTGATTGGTTTCCAAGACATTGAGGAGTTCACTGTCATAGGTACTAGCAAAGATGACACCATCAATACTGTTGCTGGAAACGACATTATCAATACTGGTGCTGGAAACGACACTATCAATACTGCCGCAGGAAATGACATTATCAATGGCGGTGCGGGAAACGACACCATTGATGGGGGTGCTGGCAATGATCGGATGACTGGCGGCACTGGCAACGACACCTACATTGTTGACAGTACCGGAGATATCGTCACCGAAACATCAACACTCAGCACCGAAATTGACACGGTTCAAGCCTCCATTACTTACACCCTGGGAGCAAACCTAGAAAACTTGATTCTTACAGGTTTTGGAGCAATTAATGGGACTGGGAATAGCCTGAACAATAACCTGACTGGCAACCGGGGTGACAATATTTTGAACGGGGGTATAGGTAATGACACCCTTGATGGCGACACAGGTAATGACACCCTTGATGGCGGCGCAGGTAATGACACCCTGATTGCCAGTTCAGGCAATGATGTGATGAGGGGTGGCAGTGGTAACGACACTTACATTGTCAGTGGTTTAAATGATGACATTATTATCGAGAATGCAGGCGAAGGAATTGATACCGTTCAAGCCCCCTATACTTCTGCCCAGGGATACACTTTGGGTGCTAACATAGAAAACCTGATTTTGATAACAGGAGGAACTAATGGGACTGGCAACTCCCTCGACAACATTCTGACGGGTAACACAAGCAATAATATTCTCAGTGGAGAAGGTGGCAAGGATACCCTGATTGGGGGAAGTGGTAATGATACTCTGATTGGGGGGGCTGGTGATGACATCCTAACCGGTGGTAGTGGCAGCGATTTCTTCCTTTACAACACCAATGCTGCCTTTAACAGTACAGCGATCGCCATTGATCGGATTACAGATTTCCAAAAAGCGAGTGATAAAATCATCCTAGATAAAACCACATTTACAGCCTTACAAAGCTCGGCTGGTAATGGATTTAGCCTGAATAATGAATTTGCGATCGTTACTAGTGACGCTGCTGCGGCAATCAGTGGAGCCAAAATTGTTTACAACCAAAGCAGAGGGGCACTCTTCTACAATCAAAATGGACTTGTGGCTGGCTTCGGAACTGGAGCAGAGTTTGCCAATCTCACCAGCAACCTGTCCTTGACTGCATCAGACTTTGTAATCCAAACTTGATGAGGATTTAGAAAGTCTTTCTAGCAAACTGCTAACTTTCTCTACCAGACGCAAGCGTAGGCGCAGCCCGCCGTAGGCATCGCAGATGTCGTGCCATGTTAACCATCCTCGTCATCGTACCTGGATGCTAACTTGAGTATGACAGCGATCACCTAACTTCTTGTCAATAAACATAACTTTATGTGACTTTTTTGTGCTTTATTGACAATTTGGGTATGAAACAGCAGTCAATAAGACTGCTGATTGATTTACTAATTTCCCAACTTTTGATAAGTGTTTGTAACCCAGTTTTACATAAACTGATAGTAGAATAAATTACTATCAGTTTATATTTTATTATGCTGACTGTTTAATCTGGGTTAAGGCTATTAACATTTCTTCTCGGTTGAGATGTCGTTTCTTACCTGTTTTGGATTCTTGGATAGCGTAACTCCATTTTATTCCAGCTTGTGAGCATCTTTTTCTTAAGTGTTGAACAGTCATGTGTTTGGTTGTAGATACTTGATTTTTGTTTTTGTTAGATATCTGAGTTTTGGATTTTTCGGTTAAGCTCTCGGTTTGAATTACACTGTGTTTTGTAGATGTAGTGCAGTTACAGTGTTTTTCAAAAGCGATAGATATATCTAGCAAGAATTGGAAAATAAAGAGAGTAGAAAATCCGTAAATAATAACGTAGAGAAGTCCTGTTAGGATATACTGTGCTAATTCCATTGTTTTAACTCCTGTTGATATAACTAG
>NZ_JBSGKF010000030.1:0-10670 GCF_054786515.1 Nostoc sp. UIC 10890 | reverse complement strand
AGTTAACCCAACTAAAGAATCACCCCACTTCAAAGCATGGTCTAAAAAAGTAAATGGATGAGCCTTCGCCAAAGTTGCCAACCACAGCGATAACTTAGCCAAATTCACTGCAAAAGGGTTTTTATCTACACCATACAAACACCGTTGCGCTACTAACCGCCGGGCATAAAGTAACGGTTCTTCGTCAATTGGAATTTCAGGTAATACGTTCTGTTTATTCCACGCTTCAACTAATTTTTCAGCCAACTGACGACAACTTTCCACCAGGAATGCGCCCGAACCCATCGCCAAATCACAAACTTTCAACTCCAAAATCTGCTCTGGTGTGGGGTTTTCTCCCAAAGCCGATAAAATCGGTCTGAGGGTTTCTTTAACAATCGGCTCAGTCAAAGCACGAGGCGTATAATGAGAACCACTACGCCGCCGTTCTTCCCCTGGTTGCAAATACAGAGAACCCACAGGCATTAAACTCGGCGTTTTCGGTGACACCTTGCGTCCTAAAGCCGCCACTACATCCTCTGCTGTCCTCGCATCCTTTAACTCTGTTAGGGATTTACCAGTAATTTCACAACCTGCAACATCTTTTAAATATTTAGCCCGTTCTCCCACCTTCGTTTTGAGAATGTCCCCAACGCTGACAACAACTGTCACCGAAGATTTAGAACCTTTGGGTTTACTCCAAACACCGATAGCAGGACTACTTGCTCTTTCTACCTCACAGCCGGTAGCTGCTTCATAGACAGACCCAATTTGCTCAACCGCCAAGGAACGGTAAGACAGACGTTCTCCATCCAGTACCAGCAACCCTTGCAATACCCGGTGAATTACCCCATCTGACACGCGAGGGGGTTCAAGACTTTCTCCTGTTTGATATTCTGTAGACTGGAGACGACCTTCTAAAAACGGATATTCATCTGGGTCAAATAGTTGCCCATGACGAGCAGGTAAGTACAAATCAGCATGACTGCCGCCATCGTAAACCAGACGAAACAGACTCAGCAACCACGCCCAAGCACCATACCGTTGATCCATTGTATCCGGGTAGTTGCCTGCATCTTCTCTCAATCGCTCGTAAAGTCCACTAACTGAGTAGTAGCGTGTATAAACTGCATCTTGAGACATCAGTCCCCGATCTTCAGCGTAAAGCAGAAACACTAACCGCAGCAAAACAGTAATCAGCCCACCGTAAATATGCTGGGGCGCAGTCGTGGCAATATCACTTATTAAGCCGCTTTTACTGGTTGCATCTGCGATTTGGAAGCCGCGCAGTAAATCCCATAATGCTTCTAATACCTGCTCTGCAAGCTTAATAGAGACATCGTTTTGATATTTTCGGCTTTTTTCCAGAATTGCAGACAAACGGCGATCGCTAGGGACATTAAACAGTCGGTCAGCCGAGAGCAACATCTCCATTGCACCCAAAATCAGCCGCCCAGATACCTCACACATTGCCTGTACAGGAAAAGTCAGGTGTCCCGATGACTCTCCAAGTGGTGCATAAACCAAACGCAATTCTGTACCGTTGCACAATAGCCCAGTGTAAACTTTTGTTTCTTTTAAAAGGCGCTCAAACTTAGATTGGGGACTAGCGTGCCATCCAGTAGATTTACTATCCTCCGCCCCAGCGTTGTCAAGTTCAGTACCATCAGGAAGCATCTTTACCAGCATCATCCAACCGCCATTAGGGTCGGGTACAGCATACGTAGGTGTCAAAACTTCGTTGTAATCTGGGAGTGCGATCGCTAATTCTTCTGGACTGGCAACTAAATCTTCTGCCTGCCAACCTAAAACGTTGATAGTGAAAGCAGGAAAGTCGTCAATTCCAAAGGTTTCCTTGCTATCACCGGACAGGGGTTCACGTCTGGCAACTGTAGCAAGTGTTTGTTGCAGTTCCACCACATTACGGTTAACCACAGCTTGGGCTGCTGACAATGCCGGCGGAGACACCACCAACCCCACAGGCTGGAGAAAGCCTAACCATTCTTTATGTAAGCGAATTTCTGGATCGTTTGCCATTGTTTATACTCCCCTAGCCGGAAATCGGCCATAAATAAATTACGCCGACTGGCTCAACTCGCACTGCTTTTACTTTGTAGGCAGCTTCAATTCGGTCTGGTTCTGAAATTAGTTCGGTTGCGATCGCTTGAAGGCGTTTTTCCCAATGGCGACGGTCTGCATCCAATTGGCGCTGTTCTTCTATGAATGGAAGAGACAACTGCACTACTTTAGATTCTTCTTGACACTTGAGAATTCGCGTCTGTTGTTCTTCCAGAATGTTCTTCATCTCAGCAGCTTCTTTAACACCCCGATTGGCCAGCTTTTTCTCAGCACTTTCAGCCAAAGCTGTGGCGCGGCGTTCCAGATGGGGAATTAATTCTGCTACATCTTGGGCAGCACTTTTTTTCAGTCGCTCTTTCACCGCTTCGGCAACTTCCAGCAAGTGAGGGGAAGCCAGGGAATTTTCCAGTAATTCCAGTACATTATCTTTCTCGCCTTCTGTTAAAGACTGAAGTTTCTTGCGTCCTCGGCTAGTTGGATCTGACCATTCTGCTGCGACTGCAATTACCTGATCGTGTAAGCGAGAAGCTCGTTCACCATACAGAGCCAGCCGTCCCAGTGCAATCACTTTTGGCATTGGGTCATCAGTCAGACAAACACAAGCACGAGTTAATTCATCATGCAAGAAACCCTGAGCTAAAAATCTGCTTAGTAAACGCTGGACAATTCTGTGTTCTAAATGCAGATGAACTACATCCCCATCCAAGGAACCAGGATCTCGAAAAACCACAGGGCGAATCGGTGCTTCTTTTCGCCATTCCCAAGGCTTTTGTCCAATCTTGCGAGGTGTTCTCAGGGTATCAAGTGTAGTTGACCATGTTGGATCTGCTCCAGTACGCTGGTCGAGAGCCGGAATTGTCCAACGCGCAGTTACAGGATTGTTAGCAACCTCATTCACATCTACAGGGGCAAGTGTTGGGACTCCCAAAATTTCTAGAGAAGCAGAGATGGCATTACGGAAATGATTGTCATCTAGTCCCAACCAATCCCGCGAGTCTTTTAACATTTCTTGTAAATTCTCAACTTGTTTAGTCAAATCCTGTTGGCGGAGTCTAGCTTGCTCCAGTTCCTCATTAATTACCTGGGTGTTTACTGTTTCCTTGTTACTGAGTTGCTCTGCTTTATTAATCGAATCGGCAAGATTATTTACTTCTTGGTGGCGAATCCCATTAGCTAGTAAGCGCGACACATTTCTTTCAACTACTGGTGCAAGGCTGCCCAGTTCTTGTTGAATGGTGGCTGTTTTCCGCACCAGTACATCCAATACCTTGTCTTCTGTGCGTTGCGGTAAGACAAAATAATAACAATGGACAATAGGCGATCGCTGTAATTTCCGGTCAATCCGTCCATTACGCTGTTCCATCCTCGACGGATTCCACGGCACATCAAAGTGGAACAAGTCAGCACAGTTGTTTTGGAGGTTCACCCCTTCCCGTGCTGCATCTGTGGCAATCAAGATCCGCAGGGGATGACGAGCCGGGTCAGCGTTAAATGCACTTTTAATAGCTTCGCGGCGTTCTTCTCCAATGCCCCCGTGAAATACATCTATGCGTTCTTGTTCACGGTTAGAGCCAGCGATTGCACTTTGTAATTGCTGTTGTAAATAACGTTTAGTATCCGTATATTCTGTAAAGATAATTACTCGTCGTTCTAACCAAGCAGCATTCGGCTGACCTAAATCGGGACAAAGATTTTGGCGAATCCACTCCACCAGTTGTTGAATCCTCGGATCTGGCTGGTAGCGAGAGGAATTCGCTACATCTGCCATTTCATCTAAAATTGCTAATTCACGCGCTGTTTGTCCCGCAGCTTGCATACTAGCTGCTACCATTTGAGCATCTTCTTCTGCGATTACTTCCTCTTCGGAAAATTCAGCCCGTTCGTCATCTGCACCAGGGGATTCAAACAGCAACGGGAGACTGACTTGATGTGTGGATGGGTGGTGAGCCGCTTGCTTTTCCATCCCCGTCCGATGCACCTTTAAAGTCCGAGCAAATGCCTCAATAGAAGATAAAAGACGCTTTTGTAGTGAAGTGATTACTAACATTGCCGTAGTCTGGGTAGACTTCGCTGCATCTTTGAGCTTTTCCTCACGCAGATTGCGATATTGTTGCAGCAATCGGGATAATTTGAGTTCGGGCGCGTCTTCTGGCAGGTTATCAATAACTACAGGAAGAACGTAGCGTTGGGGAAACTCTTCTCCGATCTCTCGTAAATCTTGCTTTAAACGCCGCACCATTACAGTGTCCAGCAACTTACGATTACGAACGGGTACTCCTCGGCAGAAACGCTGGGGATCAAGGATTTCTAGTAAGGCGGCGAAGCTGTTGGAGTGTCCATTGTGAGGTGTAGCAGACAAAAACAGTTTGTGTTCAAAACGTGGTGCTAAATCTCGAACAGTTTTGGTAAGTTGAGAATCAACGGCATACTTTGCACCACTTGCAGGTGCAGCATTGTGAGCTTCGTCAAGGATGAGCATGGATGCAGCTGCAAAATCACCAAGCCAGTCCCGTAATGGTGCGGTGTATGTTTCATCTCGTAGCAAAGCATGGGAAATAATGAACCTAGTGTGTGTCATCCAAGGGTTAATTCCATAACCCCGTTCTTGACGACGCGCAGCAATAAACTCACGGTCAAGAATCATAAATGTGAGTCCAAAGCGACTCTCCATTTCTTCTTGCCACTGCCTTACCACTGATGGCGGACACGAGATAACGACTCGCCTAACCTTTTGCCGCATCAGCATCTCACGCAGTATCAGCCCTGCTTCTATGGTTTTGCCCAGCCCTACATCGTCCGCAATAAACAAACCGACTCTCGGCATCAGCAAAGCTTTACGTAGCGGCTCTAATTGATAAGCTTTGACTTCTATACCTGCTCGGTAAGGGGCTTGGAAAAGCTTGGCATCTGTGGAAGTTACGCAATTCCACCGTAATGTGTGCAGGTAGGCAGAAAACAGACGCGGATTATCAAAACCTCGATTTGCTATGGAATCCCAAGATGTTGCCCCGACGATTTTGGCATCTATCTCTCTTTCCCATAGGACTTCTAGCGATTCTCCTAACGCATCATCTTCTAAACAAGAAAGACTAACTTTAGTGTCTTGTTCTGGAGATGGTTTCGACACAACTTCTTCTACAAGATATTGCCGCGATCGCACGCGCACAATCTGTCCAGTTACAATATCAGTCACTCGTGTCTTCCCCCTTGTAACTGGATTGGTATTATCCCTCCTCTAATCATGAGAAACTCACTCCCCTAAACCCTTCTGTCTAATGACTGGTTGGACTAGAGCGCTAAGAAAGCAACTATATTCTTTATAAGTAGCAGGTATAAAATAGTATATTTTCTATTTGGTTCTTAGCACCTGCTACATCTTATAAAGTATTTTTCTATACGGCTATATTATTTAGTTAATTATCAAGGAAATTTTAAAGCTTTTGTTTTATAAGCAATTCACAGACTATTTTTCTCAAAGGTCTTACGTAGATTAGTTTTCAAGTGCAGGGTAAAAATAAAGTTTCCTAGTAATAATACTTAGCTTATTCAAGTAAGGTATAAGCTTCCTTTGATTAGCGATCGCTTTATAGTTTCTGATGAAAATTTCTGTACTAATTTTGTACAATTGCCCCCAAAGTACCACTGACTGCACGTAAATAATCATCTGGCGATAGCAGAAGCAGCATTCCGCGCATTCCACCAGAAACAGTAATCTGCTCAAATAGAGTTGCCGTTTCATCAAGGTAAACTGGATAGTCTTTTTTACTCGCCAAAGCTGTCACACCGCCACGGATGTATCCTGTTAGTGGCTGCACTTCCTTCAGGGCAACCGTCTCAACCTTGCGGTTTCCTGAAATCCGCGCTAAAGCTTTCAAGTCTAACTGAACATTCCCCGGCACAACAGCAAAACAGATACCTGTTATGTCACCTCTAACTACTAGCGTTTTAAAAACTTGCTCTGGGGGAAGTCCCACTTTCTGGGCTGTACTAAGAGCAGCCAGATCGTCAGGGTTAACTTCATAGCTCAGGATTTGGTATGCAATACCTAGTTTATCAAGTAGTCGAACAGCATTGGTTTTCATTCAAGTCCACAAAAAATATCATTGCTGTTACTCCCAATCTTCAATCACCAGTCCACTAACGCGACTAAATTCTCTTGTATTGTGCGTTCTAATGTTAAGTTATTGACTAGCGCGATCGCTACAATTAATAAACCACTTGGGTCAATGGGAGTTCCATTTACTGACAGTTCTGAGCGAATTCTCCCTGCAACTCTGGCGGATGTTGTATCTAATGGCAATACAGCAAATTGACTAAAAAACCTTTCCAGCAATGCTAAATTCCGTTCCCTTTGAGTACTACGGTAAGCGCCCTAATAAAAGGCATCGCTCTTACTATATTAATGTAAAGGAAAGCGTGGAGCGATCGCTTAACCAACCTTTCATATTTTCTCTGATTTATTCTCCATCTTCCATTGCACCTAATGCTTTGAGGGTGGCTTTTTCGGATGGGGTTAAACCTGTAATACCTGTGATATTCATGCCAGCATAGGGTTTATTGTCAAGTGTCTTGAAACAATTACCTGACTGAACATCCCAAAACTTAATTGTTTCATCCCAACTACCACTTATTATAGTTGCGCCATCATTACTAACTGTAACTGACCAAACTAAATTATTGTGTCCTTGGAGAGTTTTTAAGCATTCTCCCGCATGGATATCCCATAGTTTAATAGTTTGGTCAGAACTACTACTAACTATAACTAAGTCATTAACAATAGCCATTGATAACACTCGATTAGTATGCCCCTGTAATGTTTTCAAACACTTCCCGCTATCGATACTCCATACTTTGATTGTTTGGTCGTCGCTGCTACTAAATAAAGTTTTACAATCAAGACTAAATAATACAGAATTGACAGAAACGTTATGTGCTTGCAAAATATTTAGACACTTCCCTGTGCATATATCCCACAATCTGACTGTTTGATCATCACCGCAACTAGCTAAAAGTGTATTATCATAACTAATTACTACTGACCATACTCGACCAGTATGACCCTGTAAAGTTTGGATACATTCACCAGTAACAATGTTCCATAGTTTTACTGTACTGTCTGCACTAGCAGCAGCGAGGAGCCTACTGTCACGGCTGATAGCTACTGAATATACTGAGCCATTGTATTGTGGTTTTTGTTGACTTATATTAGTCCAGTACTTTCCTGTATGAATGTCCCAGAGCAAGACCTTGCCGTCACCACCACCGCTAGCTAACAGTGTACATTCAGAGTTAATTGCTACTGACCATACTCGACTATTATGTCCTTGTAAACTTTTGAGATAGTTTCCACTCTTGACATCCCAAATTTTTATTTGTCCATCATCTCCGCTACTAGCTAAAATTCTACTATCTGTACTTAAACATACCGAATAAACCATACTACTATATCCATGTACAGTGTTAAGACATTCTCCTGTAGAAGTATCCCAGAGTTTTATTATTGAATCACTACTAGCAGTAATTATAGTGTTACCATCGTGGCTTATCCCTACTGCCCAAACCGGCTTATTATGTCCTTCTAATGTTCTTAGGCATTCTCCAGTATTAATGTTCCAAACTTTTACTATTTGGTCAACACCAGCACTAACTATTGTTGTATTATCTGAGCTAAAATTTATTGATAATAATTCAGCAGTATGTCCTTGAAAAATTCTCTCGCATTCTCCAGTATTAATATTCCATAGCTTAATCGTTGTATCATCGCCACTACTAAGAAGTCTTTCTCCATTAGCTATTATTGCCACGGATAAGACCCTACCTCTATGTCCGTACAAAGTTTTTAAACATTCGCCTGTTTGAAAGTTCCATATTTTTATTGTTTCATCCCAACTACCGCTTGCTACTATTAAACTATCAGAATAAATAGTAACTGAACTAATTGGTTTAGAATGTCCTTGTAAAGTTTTCAAACATTCTCCTGTAAATATATTCCAAACTTTTATTGTTCTATCATCACTACCACTAACTACAATTGAGCCATCAGAGCTAATCGTTACAGAATATACTCGACTAGTATGTCCTTGTAAAGTTCTTAAGCATTCACCTTTATCTATATCCCAAATTTTTAGAGTTTTATCATCACTGCCACTAATGAGAATTTTGCCATTATTACTAATAGCTACCGAGCGTACCCAAGCCACATGACCTGGCAATGTTGAAATATGTTTACCTGTTTCAACTTGCCATAACCGAATTGAACCATTTACCTCTCCTGTAGCAAAGAACTTATCATCAGAGCTAAATGCTACTGATAAAACTCTTCCCAAGGCTTGAGTAAAAAAACTTTCATTTAGACTTGCTTTAGTGAGTGTAAGACCTTGCAAACTCACGCTACTAAAATCAGCCCCCTTAATCACCGCACCGCTTAAATCTTTACCTTCTAACGCCGTCCTATCCACTTTCACGGCTAGGGTTGCTGCATTCCCCCCAATATAGCCCGTTTCATCTTCAGTTTTAAAACAAGTTGCCTCAATAACACTAATCAGGGAATGGTTGTTATCCAACATTGGTAAAAGCAAATCCATCACTGCTTTCGTGAGTGGCGCTTTACCAAAAGTCTCCCTCAACTTCTCCAAAGGCTCACTACTAAATTCTCTAAGGGGTGCGTTCCCCAAAGAAGTTGCCGCAGGCATCGCCTCACTATTCCCTTGACACGAAAAATAACCAGACCAAGTATAATCAAGAGGCGCTGCACTGCTATTCAACCCTGACTGTGCTTGGGCTAATTCCGTAAAATCGCTAGCTAATGCCCCTAACTCTGCTGCAAATTTATACGCCACAAAAAACTCTAACAGCGATCTATGTGCTGGAGTATAGTCACCATCAGCATTGCGGACAAGCATTGTCTGCGCCATCATGTCATAATGCCAGTGGTCTAAATCCTTCTCTTCTTGGACAACAGAACCAAATAAGCGACGAATGCGTTCTGGGAACAGCCGATAATTCAGGCTCATTTGGTTACTAGATAGCATTTCCCAAGAAAGTTCGCACAAAAAGTACAGTTTATCAGCCAAAGAAGTAAAAGTACGCTCCGCTTTAATATCCCGTTCCATCTTGCGCCGTACTGCATAAAGATAAACCCGTGACATATCCACAGGTTTACCCGCTTCAATATCTGGCAAGGCTTCTAAGATTAAGTCAGTCATCACAGGACGACGGGCTAAGTCTAATAATTGCGGATTACCGATTACTTGTTCAACTGTCGCTGCTTCAGCTTGGTATGAAAGCACCTGCCGAATTTGCTCATCGTTGAATTTCTCCAATTCCAAGACTTCAAATTGAGGTGTTTCTCCAGTTAATTTTTTAGTTGATGCTTGCAGTTCTGCATTTAGTAAAGCACGTCCCTCCTTCGCCTCTGGAAAATGCTCAGTACGACAGGTAAGGATGACTTTAGCACCGGGAACTACCACCTTCGCCAGTTCCCAAAAGTTGTTAATCATCTGTTGGCGGTCAACTTTTGCTGCCATTTCGTCAAAGCCATCGAAAATGAGCAGCAACTTACCCATGCGATTGAGTTGGTCAAAGACTTCGCTGTTGATGCGGATATTGTGTTGGCTAAAAAAGAAACCTGCCAAAACATTCTCAACATTTAGTGCTTTGGCAAAGTCACGCAGGGTAATTACCAAAGGCAGACGGGGACGTTCAACGCCACGTTTTTGGGCATCGCGGTAACGTTGCAATGCAGTCCAAGCATAGTGAAAGACAAACCAAGTTTTACCTGTGCCAAATTCGCCCAAAATTGAAATATGCTCTTTGGCAGGGTCATCCAGCCACAAATCGATGTAACCATCAATCCAGCCGTCCTCTTCCTCATATCGACTCACCCCAATCCGCCGCTTAGTAATTGGGTCAATTTCTTCTTTGGTACAAGCAAGCGGTACATATTTTGTATCAACTTTTCGGCGTTTGATTTCTGCTTCTAGCCAGTCGAGATAGCCACTAAAGTCAGCATCTAAGTCAATCAGTTCGTCAAATGTAAAGCAGTCAAAGCGATGATTTTCTTCCTTCTTGACTTCATCCCGTGCAGCGCGGGAAATCCGACGGGTAGTTCCCAACCATCCTTCATCCGTTTTTTGCGCCTCAACTGAGGAGCGCAACGCCATAACATCGCTCAGTTTAACTTCTCCTGCAACACCACGTACAAGAATGCGGTCATAACTGCGACGTACCGGGATGTTGATAATCCATTCAAAATATTCTTCTGCCCAGATTTCATATTTTTCCAAGGTATAGCCCAAGGTTTCAAACCATCCTCGCATCTGCTGGGCAAGGGCGATGGCTCTACATTGATTTTCAGTTGCAGTTCCTGGTAGTGCGAGATAATTCTCTACTGCCAATCTTGCTATTTCTGTCCGAATTCCCTCCAGTGTCGGCAATCTTTCCAGTTGTTCTTGGATACAAGCAATCCTTTTATGCAGAGAACCAATTTTCTGGTTCAACAACACATCAGCAGGTGTGCGAGTGCGTTTAACAACTTCGATAAATACAGTTGCAAATTCAGCCACTTCTCGCCTGACATCAAGTTCCAAACTTCTGATGTCATCACCCAAGGT
>NZ_JBSGKF010000029.1:0-10985 GCF_054786515.1 Nostoc sp. UIC 10890 | reverse complement strand
CTCCCCTCGGAATTCCTTAGAGAGAACTCTTTCAAGCTGCGAAATCCTTGCTCTAGCCCGGATATTCCGAAAATTTCCCTTCGTCACAGCACAAAATTGCCATGCGAAAGCTGCACTCGAACCCATGCGCTCTAACACTGCGCTCTTGGGGTGTTCTCTGTTTGTCATGATATTTTCCCCTGATAACTCGGTTTACAAGCTTCAGAGGGGGTTGTATTTATAAGTCAACAGTCAATAGTTATCAAGGACTGGAATTCCAACTGATAACTGGTAACTGGTAACTGTTATTCGCGCTGCTACATCTTTTAGCTACAAAATTCGGAGTTTTTTCTTAACTAAATTTAACATTTTACTAACTTGAAGAATTTTAACAGCCAAAAATCAGCCACCAAAAATTCGACGATCTGGTGACAACCCCTGTATAATAGGGAAAGCAGCGCGGATTTAACTCAGTCGGACAATTTTTGTGGTAATCTTAGTCGCCAAACTTTAACAACCACTTATTTTGTTCCTTCGAGATCAACCCCGCTCTGAGGTTATATGAAATTTAAGATTCGTACAAAGCGCGACTCCCTAGTGGCGCTTTGTGCGTTAAATGCGGGTATTGTTGTAAATTCTTCACCTCTATGTCCTTTACGTAACTATTCAGCTTGATTTTACATAACTTGTGGTCTTTCCGTATCTAGTGAGATTCTGATTTTTTTGTTTGACTCCTCCATATTTACCTGCGTTTGTTCCAGCTTACCCTGACTGGGTAATCGCTTTTTCAAGAAGTAGCACCT
Source organism: Nostoc sp. UIC 10890 (assembly GCF_054786515.1). Taxonomy (NCBI): domain Bacteria; kingdom Bacillati; phylum Cyanobacteriota; class Cyanophyceae; order Nostocales; family Nostocaceae; genus Nostoc; species Nostoc sp. UIC 10890. The sequence continues at coordinate 10,203 of NZ_JBSGKF010000029.1, read as the reverse complement.
AATGCAGAGGTCGTTTCTGCCTTGGGCTTGCGCTCGAAAACTTGTATGTTGGGTTTCTCTAATACGAAACCCTGTTCTGCTTGCTGTCCAAGTTTACCTACAATTGCTCCTACCCATTGAGAATAATTACTTGCAGCATCGGTCAGTTTCTTCCAAATCTTTGCTTTAGCTGTGGCTGGAATGATTTGTCTGTCGTAGTCTAGGTCAAAATGCTGCCAACCGTTCTCTATGTCCTTAGGTTGTGGCAGTTCATTGATTTTAATTGTGATTTCTAGTTTGCCTGTAATCATAGCTACCTCTGTTAAAATGTAAGCGCTAATTCTGGTGAAGCATTAGATGTATGCACCAGTCCTGGTATATTTTTCCTAATATATTTTTTGACTATAGGTTGAAGAGTAAAACTACTTTCTTCAGAAGCAGAATCCTTAATAGTTTCAATTAAAAACTGCTTTTCCAACCCTTCTAATGCTGTAATTAAATCTGATATTGATAACGATATTGATTCCTTTTGATTCAAGCCATTTAATAAGCTAGTAAACTTAACAGGCTTTGAGTTTAAAGTTAACTCTTCTGCTATATAAATCATAATTTGTTGTTGAATTTTACTTAATAAGTAACCAAAGGCTTTATCAAGCATTGCTTGAAATTGGCTACTGAAAAGCGTAGTTCTATTTTCAAAAAACTTTTGAACACTTCCGCCAAAAAACTGATGAATTCGGCTAACTACCGTCTTTAGCTCTAAAGGATTGCCATAGTAAATTTTAATTAATTCGTTGCATTTTTCTTCGTCATCCAATCCTTGATCAAATAGAAGTTGCATTGCAGGAGCAGTCTCTAAACCTTTTATTTTTAGATATTGAATAGGCCGTCCTGCTATTATAAGATCCTCAAATTCATCAGGAAAAACTCGATTAGTTAAGAGCAAGCAACTTTGATTCATTTCCTCTATTAATCTGCGAAAAAATAGTTTGTACTCTAGGTGTTGCTCTAAATTAGTTGTTTCAAACAAGGAATCGGATTCATCCAATACCAAAAGACATCGGCGCGATTGCATCTGCTTGATCAATGCTGAAACCATTGCTTGAGTAAATTTAGGTGAGTCTAGCTTAGGCTCTAAAGGTTGGATTAGCTCTATTAGCTCGGCTATAAAGTCTTGAAGCAGTGGTGCATGGGCAACTGATTTCCAAATTATACAATCAAATTTGGGTTTGGATTCTACACTAATCTCTTGTATTAGCTTTGCAGCTAATGCAGTTTTACCAATGCCTGCTACCCCTACTAACGATACGCAGCGTTGCTTTATTATTAATTCTTTTAAGCAAGATAGTTCTCCTGCTCGTCCATAAAAACTTGAGATGTCAGGAGGTTTACTTCCTATAATTTGTATCCAATTTTTGACAGGGGAGCTTTTTTCTTCATTAGTAGAAGCAGGTTGAGCATAATGCTCCTGTGCAACTTGCTCTAAAAAATTTCGTACATTCTTTTTGCTAACTTGCTTGCCATTCCCAATTGTTTTCGTGAGTATATCCCATAACCGAGTAGCTACACCTCGTTGTAAGTAATTAACGCTGTAATCTGAATTTTCTGCTATTTCTACAAACTCACGGTTGTGCCACGCTCCTCTCATAATAAGGATCTCTGGCTGAGATAAATATCTACCTCTTTTGGCAAGTACCAGATCATTGACCACGACTAAAACTTCATCAAAAGTTACTACCACTGAAGAGTATTTTTGCCCTAAAAGCTCTTGTTTATTTGAAGAAAGGGGAGAAGAGACTGGCGGTTTAAGTGGCTGGACAACATTAGAATCCATAGTTATACTCTTTCTGTTATTTGAGCAAGTAATCACACATGCTCTTTCTAAATTAAGTGTGTAAGTTGCAAAAAAAGGTGTCGTATCAAACTCAGCAATAATACTTTACTTCTCTATTTAATAGCTGTTTGTTTCAAGTAAATGATACCTCAAGTCACTAATTATGCAAAGGGGACAAAAGATAGATTAGAATCACTACTTACGCGCACCTGAAAGGAGTAGTTGATAAAACTACTGCTATTGCTAAATCACAGTAGCAGTTCTCAAATTAACTGATTACTTTAAATGCTGCTGTTAGTCTGCCACTGATACACAAATCTTAACAAGTTTGCTAGTTGTTCTTTATTTTTGAGCATGAACCTATTAAAAGTCCCTGTATGTAATACAATATGCTGCGGTTGCAGCTAGTAATTTCCTCAGCTTTTGATAAAAATCGCGTCTAAGCTGAGTTACAAATACATTTATGTACCGAAAATGACTACTCAAATTTTTAAATCTTTAGTTACATTCTCGCTGATAGGAAGAAGGACTAGATTTAGGGTAGGTAGTTTATATCTGGCTATCCTCCTACGAATGTGAGTTATTGTATTAATCCCCTATGCGAGCAACGTCAAAATCCTAATGACATTGAAAAATGTCTTTTTTGTGGTACTTTGCTACTGATTAATGACCGCATCCGATTAATTAAGCCATTGAGAGCGTTGAATGAAAACCCATTCAGCTATACTGAAGTTTTTGAAGTGGACGACGCTGGTACTCAATGGAATCCTGACCGCAGACAGCGAGTTATGAAAGTTCTGAAAATGAACTCGCCGAAGCTGGTTGAGTTAATCGAGCGGGAATCTCTAAGTTTACGGCTAATCCATCATCCAAATATTCCCAAAAGTACCTTAGATGACTTTTTTACTTTTGTCCCTAACAATAGTTCTTTAACCCTGCATTGCTTGGTTATGGATAAAATTGAGGGGCAGAATTTAGAGCAATGGATAGAATCTAACGGGTGTATTTCGCAATCTCAAGCATTAGAATGGGTAAAACAATTAGTTGAAATTCTTGCCGTAGTACACCAGGCTAATTTTTTTCACAGAGACATTAAGCCTTCTAATATAATTCTCCAGTCAAATGATCAATTAGCATTAGTGGATTTTGGTGTGGTACGAAGAGTAACTAGTACTTACCTAGCTAAAATAAGTGGAAGTGGAGGAGATAGCACAACTAGAGGAGGAAAGTATGAAATTACATCTGTTGGTACACCTCGTTATTCTCCACCAGAACAAACGGATGGACAGGCAGTACCGCAATCAGATTTTTATGCTTTAGGTCGCACTTTCATCCATCTACTTACTGCAATTCAACTAATTGATTTACCTACAGACAAAAAAACAGGAAGATTAATCTGGAGAAACAAAGCACCGCAAATTGACAAACCTTTTGCTGATTTTATTGATGAGTTGACAGATCCTTTACCAGGGGAACGTCCACAAAGTACTCAAGTTATTTTGCAGCGTTTAAAAAAGCTGCCTCAGCAAATTAAAAATTATAAATTAGCTAATTCTAAAGTATTTAAATACAGCAAGTATACATTGATTGGTTTAGGAATTGTTGGGGGTGTCTTTCTATTTATACCTCTAGCAGCAAACTATTTAGTAGCCCAAGGACGAAAGTTAGAAACAGTGAATAATTCTCAGGGGGCACAAGAGCTTTTTAGTTGGGCCATTAAAATTAATCCTCAATTAAAACTTAGTATTGCAGAATTTTACTTTAATAAAGCTTCTCGAAATATAGATAATTCTAAGATAGCTAGAAAGTATTATGAACAAGCAATTAAATACAACCCCAAAGATCCCTCTGCATATAATAATTTGGCATTAGTTTGCCAAGATTTGCGAGATACTAAGTGTATAACTGAAAATTATAAAAAAGCTTTTAAGCTTAGGACTAATAATTGGCAAGGACATTATGGGTTAGGACGTTTTTATGAAGATCAGCAAAAATATGATTTAGCTGAAAAAGAATATCAATTAGCTATTCAAGGAAGTGATAAAGCAGTACTTGCTGTAGCTGCTTTATCAAGATTGAAAAATATAAATAATGAGCATGAGGCAGCAATTACTTTAGCCTTACAAGGGTTGCAAAAAACTAAAGATCCTGAAATACAAGCAGCCTTGTATAAAGATTTAGGTTGGGCAAGATTGAAGCAGAATAAGTTAAGCGAGGCTAAAAAATATTTAGAAAAGGCGATTCAATTAGATGGAAGAACAGATGCTTCCTGTTTATTGTCTCAAGTTGAAGAAGTTTTAGGTGAAAAAGATGTCGCCAGAATTTATATAGAAGTGTGTCTATTAGGCAAGTCTACTTTACCAGAGGTTTTCGATTGGAGGCAAGAGCTACTAGACCGCATACTTAAAAAATAGTATCCTCTGAATCAATTTATTAGATATTTATTATAAACAAAATCTTTATGTAGAGATGAATATACTTACTAAGCCTATATAATAACTGGATATAAACAGGTTATTTATATTGAAAGCAGTGAAAAACAGTATAAAATTTTTGACAGGATTCTGCTTAAGCTTTCTACTCATGAAAGATACGTTATTGTTGGCAGGTGTACCGTTAGCCAGAACTAAAAGAAATCAGGTTCGTTGTGAGTTAAGTGGAAGACTAATATCTCCAGGTGATAAACGCCTTCAAGCGGGAAGCTTAGTTTGTAATGGAGAAAAAATAGAAGTTTTAAATGGTGGTAGGATTAAATTTTTCTGTTTCAGTACAGGAAAAATTTTAGATTTATCAAGTGGAGTTGTTTCTTCTGATATATGTGCCAAACCTGATTTGTCTAAGTCTGCTTGTTACACAGGTAACGGAGACTTCTGCTCAAGAACGCCAAAAGGCAGAGCAGGAGGAAACGATGAGCCGACAATCATTTATCCTTATGCTATGCCAACATTAAAACCACGCCCAGAAATCGTCTGGCTTCCTGTTACAAGTGCTACTTCTTATAAAGTAAGATTTGATTGTTATGATTTTAGCTGGGAAAGAGTTACAGATCAAACGAGATTGGCTTACCCTGCGGAAGAAAAACCTCTTGCATCTGGGCAAACATGTCAAATTCTTGTTTTCGCTTATAAGAAAGACAAAATTACTGGTGGAGATCCGTCAGTAATCTCTCTGTTACCACAGAATGAGGTTGCATGGATTAAAGATGCGGTCAAACAAATTAGTAAATTAAAACTTCCTCCAGATGAAGCTGCTCTTGACTTTGATGCTATATTTATGTCAAGAGACCTTTTCGATGAAACAATTGAACAGTTAAACAATGTTGTTTCAGTAGGTACTAAGAATCCAACTATTTACAGAGTACTGGGCGACCGCTATTTTCAGGCAGGTGTACTAGATCAAGCGAAGCGTCAATATTTAAAAGCATCTGAGTTAGTGAAAACTAGTAACAACTCAACTGAGTTAAGGAAGGTGCAAGAGGGATTAAAGTTAGTAGACTATTACAACCAGCTTCCTACGAGTAGATAAGGGGCCCAATGATAAGGGTTATTGTACTCAGGAATCGCCATCAAACTTATCTGTGCAAGTCTTAAAGCCTCTGCTTTGTGAATACCATTCTTGAGATTTTTGTAAAATTCATTCATGAGAACAACACTAGATTTAGAATCTACTAACCACAGAGTAGCTATTATACTTCTGGCACCTGCTTGCGCTGCTACACCAGCAATTCCCAATGCTGATATCTTATTACCCTTGGCAGTTTGGCACGCACTTAGTACCAATAACTCAATTGCATCTTGATGGATTTGAGCTTTAGCTTTTAGCAAAGTGCCAAACTGTCCAATATTGACTAACTCATCCCAAGTGAAAAATCCGGTTTTTCTAGAAATAGAGCTAAATTGAGCATGTGTTGTTAAGTGAAGAATGGTAAAGTCTTTTTTATTGAGTTCTTCACTAAAGCGTTTGGTATTAAATTCTTTATTGAGCAAGCCTATTGAGGAATTGGTTTGTTTTTTTACATTTGCTATCTCTGCTTCCACATCAGGTAGAGGTTTTAGTCCTTTAGGAGCATCAGGGTCATAAAAGCTAGGAGCAAATGTGGAAATTCCACCAATTAGAGCATTTGAATGTTCTTGAGATAAAGCTCGAGGCTGGCGAACTTTAGACCCTAAAGTTTCTGAGGAGCTATAGTGCTGAAATAAATAGTCTTTTCCATCGTAAAGTATACCCATTGGTAAACTTTGAAAAGATTTGTCTAGAACAAATACTAAAGTTCCACTTGAAGGCAAAGATTTCTTAAGAGGTTCAATTAGCTGCTTATAAAGTGCTTGAGAATGTGGAGTAACAAGATTCTTGCCGTTGGAAATAAGCTCTTTGTTTTGTAAGATGCTTAACAGAGCATTAACATGATTTTTGACTAACTTGGAATCAGCAGAATGATGATGAATAGAATAATCTGGGAATTGGGCAAATACTTGTATAGTGTCGTCTAGGTCGATAATGTGAATAATTGCTGATGCACCAGCGAAATTATCGATTTTATCTAAAGCAATAAGGTCGAGTTTGCCACACTTTAGATAATCCTCCAACTGTGCTAATTGAAGCTGTTGGTTGGTTTTTATTACTTTGCGTTCAAAATTAGGATATTGTTCTGCTATCAGCAGTCGCATGTAATTCCGGTATACAGGCTCTACTTTTTCATAAAAGAAAAACTGTGCATCTAAATTGCTATGCAAGAGATTATCACGAATTTGTGTTATGCTATCAATGGCTGCACCGTAAGCTTGAATAGCTCTTTCGTATTTACCCTGTTTTTGGAATAAGTTTCCTAACTGCTGTTGCCATTCATAAGCAACATCTGCATCATTAATGGACTGAGCTAAACTTAAAGCTTCTTCAAAATATATTTGCGATTTGTATGAATTTAACTTACCTAAAGCACCTAAACTTTTAGATATTAAAAGTTGATTGTTAATATTTTTAGCTATTTCCAAGGCGGATGTAGTATACTGAACAGCTAACGATTGTAATGATTGATTATGAATTTTACTTAGACTTTTAGCAAATTTAAGTTGAGCTTGAATAGATTGTTCGGGCGACAATTGATAAAAAACTGAAGAGCTTTGCAATATAATATCTACTAAAGGTTGAATTTGCTGATTAACTTTTGTATGAGTATTCACTAGCTTAGGTTTATCTGTTAACCATTCATCAAAGTCTAGTAATAAGTTTAAACGGTTCAGTTGTGCTTGTAGTTTTATTTCTTGTGGAGAACTTGCCCGATCTACTAAAAGTTGGTATGTATCAAGTGACTCCTGTGCCTTCTGTGGAATTGAGTCTACAATTGTCTCTCTAAAGACTGGTTCCTCTATCCATTTGTATTCATCTCGCGCTCGTTGATAGATGGACTGTTTTGTATTACCCAATGACAGCAAAATATCGCTAATTCCTTTTGAAGATGTTTGTTTAGCGAATAATAATGTTTTTTCCAGAATTAACTCAGATTCATTTAACTTGCCAACTAAGCGTAGAACTTGCCCCATGCTTTGTAATCCCAATAAGCTTGTCGGTGTTAATTTTAACTGATGTATTGCTGCTATCAGTTGTGACTTCTCGTATTGGGTAAATTCTAATATTGTTGGGTTACAATTCCAATTATTTAATTTTAGAGCCTCCACAAGTTTCTCACAAGCCTGAGAGTGTAAACCTAATTTTTGCAAGGCAAAATTTTGATTAATCAGGCTCCCACTAACACCTTCGGTATCTTTGATCTGATGATAAATTTTCGTGGCTTGTTGCCAGCTGTCAAGAGCCTCTGATGCTTGACCTTGATTTAATTGTTTTCTACCCACTTGGGTTAAAAATTCAGCCTGTTGTATATGTGTTTCTTTCTCCGTTGACTGAGCCAGCAATAGAGACGATTGAGTTAAAACTATTGATAAAGCTAGAATGCCTAAAAGAGCATATTTTAGGCAATATCTCCATTTAATCATCGCTTTACTATGTTCCTAGAATGGGAAAATTCTGCTACAGAATCGACCGATGTACACGGAATGGCAGAAAAAAAGTTATCAGGTGTAGCTTGATTAGGCGCTATCGCAACTAATTCGACGTTCCCTCTGGAATCTATTACCCAACTCTGAGCTTCAACAATTTCCGTAGTCTCTTTAATTGTTGATAGCTGTAACTTAGATGAAACTTCATCGGACTTAGATGAAATAGAATTTCTCTGCCAGATAGGTTGACTATCTAGATGTTCGTCAAATTTAGGCGGTGGAGTGTTGCTAGCCACAATTAACATATCACTTCCTGTGCCTGATTGTGCAGCACAACCCGATACCATATTAGGAGTTTCTGTAACAATTTCTGGGGCTGCTTTAATGCCAGCAGGATTAACGTTAAAGCCGTTGATCTGGACTGTACCATCAACTCCCAACTGTGAACGTGTGGTAATAAAGCTATCGGGAGATAAAAATAATCCACGAGCATTTATCTGAATATTACCGCCGCGCCCCTCGAATGCATTAGCTTTTATACTGCTGTTTTCTGAACCAGTTAGGATCTGTGTATTGATGTCGATATTGCCGCCATTACCGTTACCTTCGGCAGTTGCGCTAATAGTACTGTTGCGTAGCTGTAAATTCTGTGTATTGATGTCGATATTGCCGCCTTCGCCGGAAGCAGTTGCGGTAGTGATAGAGCTTTTATTATCTAAAGTAATTGACCGAGCATTAATTGTAAGCCTTCCAGCATCAGTACTTGTTCCCTCATTGCTAACGCTAACTTGTCCACCATCTGTGATACGTAGACTCCCAGTATTGATATTTACCTCTCCAGGGGAGCCACTTGGTACTGAAGTAACTCCGAATACTTTTTGGGTGTCTGAATCTGGTCTAATCGCAGATGAACTTACCCTATTGCGTATCTCTAAATCGAAAGCGTTTATAGTAAGACTTCCAGCAGAGCCAGAGCCTATAGTGGAAGTATTAACTGTTGCCATATCCCCCACTACCATTTTTGATGTATTTATTATTAGATTGCCAGCATCTCCTGCACTAAAAGTTGAAGCAGCTAAATAGCTAGGAACATACTCTCTATCTGAATTAATCAATTCCACAGAGTTAAGTAAGTGTACAGAATCGGTTGCATTTAGAGTCACCGAACCTCCTGCGCCGATTCCACGAGTTAGAGATATAATCACTCCGCCATCCTCAGCTATCAACCGCCCTGTTGACACTGTGATGTCTCCTGCCTTCCCAGTAGTTAAGGTACTAGTAGTGATGTTGCTGGTAATAAAAGGATTAGAGGGTGAAAAACCAAGCAACTCTATAGAATCAGAGGCATTGATATTAATGCTACCTCCCTTGCCAGAACTATAGGATCTACTGCTTATACCTGCTCCTTGCTGAATAACCATCCATTTAGTGGAGATATCTATATTTCCTGCACTTCCAGAAGCTGTAGATTCAGTTCGCAAGATGCTAGGAAATCTTCCATCTGGAGAGATTCCGCTCAATTTCAATAATTCAGAAGCATTGATACTAATACCGCCCGAAGGTTGTGAACCTTGGTTTTGAACTAAAATTATGGAGCCATCGCTTAATGAGATAAGCTTGCCCTGTATAGCAATAGAGCCACTATTATTCCCGCTAGTATCCACTAAGGTTTGTTGAGACAGATGAATGTCCTTATAAGAAGATACCTCTTCATATCCTAAAGTCCACCCTTGAACAATTGGAATAAGGCTGATCATACCAGAGTCAACACTGCTCAGTTCAATCCTTCCTCCCTCTGCTGTCAAAGTGGCACCCTCTAAAGTGACATTACCCCCTAATAAACCTAATGTTTTACCTGGTTGTACCGAGAGACCAGTTAAGGTACTACCCCTAATAATTGGTGAACGCAGTGTACTTGGAGCAGTTAAACCTTGACCTGTACCCTGTACCCGAATTGCACCTGAATTGCTCCCAAGTTGTAAGCCAACAGGAACACTAACAGTCAACAAGGGTGTAGCTTGAGGATTGGTAGCACTAAACTCAAACTCGTCAGCAAATTTGACAGCACTGGCAGTACTTGCAAAAAACGAGCCACCAATATCTAATCGTGCATTTTTTCCAAAGATAATCCCATTGGGATTGATTAAAAATAAGTTAGCTATGCCGTTAGCTTTGAGCAACCCGTCTATGTTAGAAACTGATGAGCCTGTTACACGACCAAAAATATTCTGAATATTTTGAGCGTTGTTAAATAAAACTGTGCTGCCCGTAGGAATAGAAAACTGTTCAAAACTATGAAATAAGTTGCTATCCTTGATAGTGCCTCCATCAATGACTCTGCTATTATCCTGTAATCTAACAATAGAATTAACAGGTAACGTTTTATCTGGTATAACT
>NZ_JBSGKF010000028.1:0-10996 GCF_054786515.1 Nostoc sp. UIC 10890 | reverse complement strand
ATCATAGATAGCTTGGCGGAATTTTTCTAGTTGTGTCAGGATCATCACGTCAATGATTTATCGATTACTTTCATTGACTTTACGGCAGTCAGTGTTACTGCTGACTGCTTTTCTCTAGCCTTTTAGTCCAAAGTCCAGCTCAAATACGGCTGCTTCAACTCCCCCGAGTGCTTCAGCACAGCACGGGCTGCCTCTTCCAAGTTCTCGTTTTCCTGTAACCTACTGATGCGATCGCTGATTAACTGCATCTGCTGACACTCCTGGGGCAAGTAGTTGAAGGATTTCAGGTGCTTCAGCTATTGAGTTACAATATTTTGGCAGCAAGAGACAATAGGTTCTGAAACAATCTCTTTAATCTCTTTTAAGTCCCCTTCTGAGGACAGCAATAAATCTTTCCAGTCTTTTGTTACCTGTGCATCCTTGGGTTTTTGACGGCGTTCGTTAGCCAGCATCGTCAAAGCATCATACCAAAAACCATTTTCAGCGAACAGCAAAATGCGCTCTCTCGGTCTGCTTGCTTTCTCTAAATGATTTTTCAAATTAGAGTTGATAGAAACTCGCTCAATATATCCTTTAACAAAAGTATCCTTCAGGCGATTTGCTGGATCGCACATATAGGATAATACCCAGTTATATTTTTTACCAATTTCTAATGCTGGTATACTTTGAGGTAAGTTGACACTAATAATTCCTGGTGTACTTGTTACCTGAAAAGTAGTTTTATAAACCGGATTATTTTTATCATTTATTAGTAAAAATTCAACTGGATTTTTGTCTGTGGGCTGGTAAGGAATATAAAACCAGAATGCCGGACGTTCAGAAATAGTTAACCCAATATTTGTATGTGGAATTAAAGCCGTAATCGGTTTTTCAATCGCTGGACAGTCGGCTCTGGCAGCAGCATAGGTTCGCTGACCAGGCGCTCCTTTTGGAGGTAAGATAAATCGAATAATCTGGGAAATAAGTCCTGAAGTTTTAGGCGTATTTGTAGGTTTTGGGGTTTGAGGCTGTTGTCTTTGTTGCTGCTTTGAATTAACCCCATCTTCCCAAACGTCATTAGAGCGTGGAGCTGCTTTGACAAGGGGATAAATGCCTAATGTTAAGGTAAAAATTGAAGCTAAACTTAGATATCGAAAAAGTACATTTGTCATTTTTTATAGAAGTATGGAATAAAGATATGTACAAAATAATAGACACACCCACTGTTTTACTATTGGCGTTTATATGATAATTGATGGATATAGCTAAACGTAATTATATTTGTAGTAAGGAAAGCTATAGTAGAAGGAAGGAATGGTAGCCAGTAGCCATGAATTAAAAGAAAAAAGCAGATGCCATAGGATATGACAAAAATAACACCTGTGCTTGTAATTACAAAAATTATTTTGCGATCGCGGCAAGCAAGTCTCTGCAACACAACTGCGCCAAACACACCTCCAGCTAAAGACCAGAGCCCGATGTAAAAAACATCTCCCCACCAAGGCAGCACTCCCAGCAGAGGACGACCATCTAATGCCGCACTAGTAATTTGACTTACCATTTGGGCTTGAACAAATACACCCCGCATTGTTTGGTCTGACTGTTCGTTAAGACTGTATGGTGTATAAAAATCATCTTTTACACTCTTAGCAATAACGCCAATGATAACTATTCGGTCTTTCACCCAAGAAGGGTCAAAACTATTTTCTAAGATATTTCTTAGGGAAACTTGTCTGGCAATATTTCGAGAGCGATAATTAAGTAGCATTTGGTAGCCATCATTTTGTAAATTTTGGTAGCCTCCTGCTCTTGCCTGTAAACGTTGTAAGCGAGTTTTTCCTAAAAGTAAATCTTTTGAATGCGTGGTTTCAGGTTTAATACCTTTTTTAGCTAAGTAATATAGTGCCAGCTTAAGGCTCAAAGAAACTTCTGTTTCACAAGCGGTTTTACTGTTAAAAGTTGCACCCCACAGATAGCGGCGGAGAATTTTATCATCGTCTACAACCACATCAGCAAAACCTAAACGCTCTGTTGGAACTTCTGGTGGAGGTTCAATACCTTTATCCCCAGTTGTGATATCGTTACCTATACAGATGGCAATAAAATTATCATTATTTTGTAATTTATTTGCTAATTCTGGCTGGTCGTCGCTAACAGGAAAATCACGAATGATATCTAAGCCAATTACTCTTGGTTGATTGGGTTGTAGTTTCTCTAAAAGTTGATCTAGTGCGATGTCGGATAATGATCCGCGTCCTTTCATTCCCTTATAATTTTGATATTTTAAATCTTCATCATCAATAGTAACAACCAAAATCCGAGGGTCTATTCCCTCATCTGGGCGCAGTCGCATCATCTGGTCAAATATCTTTAGCTCTGATGATTGCAGTATTCCTAGCAGTCGTACTCCAAACACCAAAGCTGTTATGATTAAACTTGCAGATGAAACAAAAACAGAGGGTTTTAATTTAATTAGTGTAGGAATAACAGGAGTGGGTGCTGCAAACAGTTGACCGCCTTCGTTATCTTGCCAGCGCAGATAAAGTACTGGACGATACCACTGCTTGCCTTCTGTACCCATTGCTTCTCGGCTTTGACTCACTGCCATTGCCAAGGAGTCTTTTTGACCAAGTGAACGATAAAATTGCTCACTAAAAGCTGTTGCACCTGGCACACTCACAGAATACTGCATCGCTACGACTGCTGGAGTGCGGTGAGCAATTAAGCTTTGAGCTACACCATTGAACACTGAAGTTCCAGTTAACGCCAAACCAGATTGACAGGCACTCAATACCACTAGAGCCACACCACGTAGCTGTTTAGAATCATCAGTAAAACTATTTTGCTGTAGAAGTATACCAATTTCCTTAGCACTCACATAATTTGGTTTGCCAGTTTCATCTTCAAAAACTAGATATCCTTGCGGTTCAGGAAGTGAGGCATGGCAACGTTGGCAGTTGTTTATTTTTATACCTTTATGTATAGTTCGACATAGCTGACCATTATCCAATGTATTGTTACAGCATTTACCAAACAAGCCATGTCCATCAAAGTGGATAACATGAGGTGCTGTCTCATTCCGATGTTCAGTCAGATAATCCCGCAGAGTTTTTAAAGTCGGGGGTTTTAGTTCAACTAGCCGAATATGACCTTCTTTCTCGGCTATTCCTAAACCTCTGCGTACTGCAAGTTGTTCTTGCTGTGGCAGCTTTTCCAAACTATTTTCTGGGTCAGAAGCCGCAGAGGAGATTAACAAAACGTTAACTTGCTCCATTAATGGTAGCTTCGGCGGTGCAGCATCATAGGTAATGTAACGAGAGAAGGTAACTTGATATTGAGTCAAAAAACCTCGGTCATCGTGCATTAATTCCCAAGGATAATCAGGTAAACGAGTTGAGCCTAAGATATCTGCTGCTATTTCCAGTTGTACATGCAGTTGAGTTCCGCTATTTTGGGCTAAATTAACCGCATTTTGCAGCACTTTTTCGACTTTAGAGCCTGGGGGAAAAAGTGATTGATACAATGCCTTGCCAATGTTTTTTAGAAAATAGGGATGAAAGGCTTTTCGGTCTTGAACTAGTAGACCAACTTGCACCATCCAATCTTGTTCCCCAGAGCGCTGAAAGTCCTCTGGTCGAAAACGAATAGCTTCTAGAGATTTGATAACGGTAATCAGCCAGTTTATTCCCTCTTGCCAAAAAGGTAATGTTGAGTTGGCTTCCGCTTGACCAACTCGTGACCCATTAACGCTGACTTTGAAATCAGCCTCATTAATCGGAGATAGGTATACCTTTAATAGCTCCATCAGCCATCCTTACTATTTAGCCTAAGAGGTCGCCAAGGGGTTCGTCATTGCTGCCCTTCAGCAATCCTTCCATACTAGTTTCTTCCAGCAACTTCCACTTTTGGGGATAGCGTGTTTTATAAAGCGCAATTCGCTCTTCCTTGCTCAATAAAGGAGTTAAGGTGACAGTAACTTTTTGTACATCATCACGGCTGCCTCCACCACCTAATTCTACAACGTAGACTTTGATTCCAGCTTTTCCCTCTTTACGTGCTGTCACTTGCAATTCCAGACTCACTTGGTCAACACTAAACAGGGGTATGGGTTTTTCTCCTTCTGCCTCTGTTGAAAGCAATTCTTGCTTTATATGCTCAATCAGTTCTGCTAATCCGATAGAATTTTCTTCTGACATTTCATGCTCCTTAGCGATTTATTGGTAACTAAACTTGAGTTATTCAGACTCTCCAATCAAAGTAAAAGCTGCCCAATCAGCAGGATTAGGATGTTTTCTCTTTGTCGTCAGCATCGCTTGCCGCAAAGCAGTAGCTTTGTCAGGATTTTTGCGGAAATTTTCATAAAATTCTGTCATTAACTCAGCAGTGGGCGCATCGGGTATCGACCACAGGGAAACTATCACACTGGGAACCCCAGCAGCAATTATAGAACGAGATAACCCTATTACCCCATCACCTGTTAACCGACCTTGCCCAGTATCACAAGCACTTAAGACAACTAATTCAGCACTTAAGGTAGAACCTTGGGGTGCTGTGTATAAGTTTAGGATATCTTCTGCTGTCAATAAACCGTTATCTTGTCCTTCGGGAGCAAAGACGATAGAACTTCCCAATCCCCGAATATCATCCAACAAGCCATGAGTTGCCAAATGAATGATTTTAGCTAGTGAGAGTTTTTGTAATACTGCTTTTTTAGTAGCTTGATTACCAATCAAAGCTTGAGTTTTCCAAAGCGAACCAATTGCGAGAGCTTCTTTTTCTGAACCAGGAAGCGCACCTAATTGCTGAGGTGGTTCTCCAGGTTTTTTTGAAACTTTGGGCATTGTCGGATTACCGACTATCAAAATATCTTTAGCTGAACCTAGAACTTTTTGCCGCAGTTTATGAGTAGATTCTAATACTTGAATGGAAGGGGCGGTAAGGATAGTATGTTTATCAATTAAGTATTGCCCTGATGGGTCTTGTAATGCTGGGAAAGGAACTAAAAATAAAGCATCTTGCGGTATGAATATGACGCGGGCTGTTTCTTGTTTTGGCAGTATGTCTGCAATTGGTTGGATAAGTAGCTGGTAAAGTTTCTGTAACTGTAAGTTTTTGGCGTTTGCACCAGAACTATTTATACCAATTTTTTTCGCTACATCAGCCATTGGACTTTCTATTGCTGGTTTCTCTGCTTCCCAAGAAGGCAAGCGGATAGTGATTTTACTGTTTTTAATATCAACTGATACTACTTGCCAAGCTTCCCAGTCTGGAGCATCGTCATTGAGTTTAACGCGATCTCCTGGTGCAAAGGTAATGTTATTACCATCCCTAATAGCAACATTCACACCTTTAACAATCGACTGACGGGTTTGGGCAACTTTATCTGTTAAGGAGGTGTTTTGCTTTTGCCACAGTGGGTTGAGGTCAACTGGGTAAAATTTTATTTCGCCTGTAGGTTTGATTACCCAAATATATAGTTCTGAATCTTGAGTTCCTAGTTTACCATCAACTTTGAATTCATCAGTAATAATTGAATATTGAACAATGGTTGCATTTTCATTTTTAGCAACTTGTTTAATCTGTTCAGTATTCAATGCAGGAACTTTTAATTGTTCTGTTTGATTAGGAGATAATCGTTTGCTTAGTAAATCAATAAAAGCTCTTGCTCTACCACTTTCAGATACTTCCAAGGCTTCAGTGATTTTATTTTGAGCAATTAACACTTTTTGAAGCAGGCGGTAGGATCGAGCTTGTTTTTCAAAAATAGATATTTTGTTGGCATCGTCTAATGTCAGACGGAGATTTTCCCAAATAACGATTGCAGTACGCAAATTTTTTTCAGCTTCAGGGAGTTTACCAGCTTGGCTAAGGGAATTAGCAAGATTGTTGAAAGCATTACCCTCAGCTTCTTTATCTTCATCCTGTTGTGCTTTTACTAAACTTTGCTGATGGAATTGTATTGCCTTAACAGTATCACCAAGTGTAAGGTAAACATTACCCAAACCTCCTAATGCTTCACTAGGGGCCAATGTAGATGCATCGTTATAATATTCAATTGCTTTGTTATAATCACCTAAAGTATAGTAAATATTTGCCAAGCTAACTTTGATTTTGGCAACACTAGAAGCATTTTTGTCGATACTTAGTGCTTGTGATAAGCCTTGAATTGCGTCGTTATATTTATTTTGGAAGATGTAAATATTGCTGCGACTTTGTAAAACTTCTGCTTTTAGTTGTATGTCTTGATTCTGCTCTATAATTTTTAAAGCATCATTGTAATACTTAGTTGCTGTTTCATAGTCAGCTAAGGAATTGTAAACATTACCGAGATTGGCAAGATTTTTAACTTGTCTTTGAAGATAGTTAGATTTTTTGGCAATGTCTAAAGCATTATTATAGGATGTGATGGCTTTGGTATAGTCGCTGAGACAATAGTGAGTGTTACCGAGTTGTTCGAGAACTATAGCTTGGTTTTCGTTGTCAGAGATTTCTTGATAAAGTTTGAGAGCTTTCTGCCAAGGATCAAGCGCTTGGGCGCAGTTGGGGGCATAAAATTGTAGATCACGCAGTCTATCTGCTTCAGCTTTTGGAGTAGCAGCAATTTTTTCATCCAAGTTCAGCAAGGCTATTTGCTTACCAGATAACTCCCATACCCTTGCAGTCCCATCATCAGAAGCGGTGATGATGCGCTTACCATCGGGACTAAAACTAGCTTTACTAATATTACCGTTATGTCCTTTAAGTTCTACTATCAGTTTACCTGTAGTTTCCCACACACGGGCTATGCCATCTGATGAAGCGGTAACTATTACTTTTCCATCAGGGCTAAAATTGGCATCCTTAATATTTTCTTGAAATGTTTGAAATTCAGTTAGGAGCTTACCGGAAATATCCCACACATTAATATTAGAAGATATGGTGATAATCAGCTTGCTATTAGGGCTAAAAATAGCACTGTTAATATAGTTTTGCTTTCCTTTGAGTTCAGCTACTAGCTTACCTGAAATATCCCGAATTTGTGTAACACTATTCCAACCTAACGTTAGAATAAACTGATTATCTGGACTAAAAATACCACTTTTAAAGCCAAGATGATTACCTTTAAGTTCAGTAATGAGTTTACCAGCAGTATTCCAAACACGAGCAGTTTTATCATTTGATGTAGTAACAATTAACTTACTGTCTGCACTAAAGTTAGCGCTATTAATAGAATTTTGATGACCTTTAAGTTCAGCTACTTGTTTGCCAGTAGCATCCCATACTAAAGCAGTTTTGTCGAAAGACACGGTAACAATCAACTTGCCATTAGAACTAAAGCTGGGCTTATATCCTTTAAGTTGGGCTAGTTGTTTACCGGAAGTATCCCATAGCATCGAAGTGCCAGCAGATGAGGTCAGAATTAACTGATTATTAGGGCTAAAACTAGCACTGTTAGCACTATATTTCCCCGTAAGTTCAGTTAATATCTTGCCAAAATTATTCCAAACTTTCACAGTTCCATTATCAAAGGCAGTGATAATTGATTGACCGTCGGGACTAAAATTAGCATCATTAACTGTACTGGGATATGGGGTAAATTCTGCTATTCTGTTTCCAGAAACATCCCAAATTTGAGCAACTGACTTAGAGGAAGAACTCATTTCCCCTACAGTGAAAATTAACTTGCTGTTAGGGCTAAAATTTGCACTTTTGATCATACCCTGTTGACTTATGAGTTCAGTTACCTTTTGACTTAAAAGATTTCCAACTAAAGCTCTACCTCTAGATATAGCTACAGTCTGCTGACCATCAGGGCTAAAATTAAAAGTTTCGATCCCTTCAAGTTCTCTGATTAAATTACCGGAAGTATCCCAGACACTTGAAGAACTTCTTAGATATGAAGTTATAATCAACTGGCTATCTGGACTAAAACTCACACTATCAATATGTCCATACTTATGTTTGAGTTCAGTTAATAGCTTGCCAGAAATATCCCACACCCTGACAATTGGTTCATCACTTATAGTAACAATTAGCTTACCATTAGGACTAAAAACAGCATTTTTAACTTTTTGCTGATGTCCTTTAAGTTCAGCTAACTGTTTGCCCGAAGTATCCCATATACGAGCAGTTTTGTCTTCAGATGCAGTCACAATTAACTTACCATCTGGGCTAAAGTTTGCACTATTGACTAGATGAGTATGCCCTTTAAGTTCTGTCAGCAACTTGCCAGATGTATCCCAAAGGAGGACATTTTTATCAAAAGATGAATATGTAGTAATAGCTAACTTACCATTGGGACTTAAACTGGCACTAGAAACAGCCATATCTCCATTTGCTTCCAGTGTTGCTAGCAATTTACCTGAAGTATCCCACACTTTAGCTAAGTCTGAAGATGTAGTGAGAATTAACTTACCATCAGCACTCAAATATACACTTTCAATTTGATATTGATGTCCTGTGAGTTCAGTTAGCAGTTTGCCAGAAGTATCCCATATCTGTGCAGTACCATCTTTAGAACCAGTAACAATTAATTTATTATCAGGGCTAAAACTTACACTGGTAATAACTTTATCTTCATTCCTAAATCGAGGTTTTACTTGTTCTTGAGGTTGCTGATTACTGGAAGAGGGTGTTTCTGGTAATTTCGGTGCGGCTGCTAGTTTGTTGGAGACATACCAGATTCGAACCGTACTATCATTAGATGCCGTGACAACTAGTTTGCCATCTGGACTAAAATTCGCACTTGTGACTTCATGCTGATGACCTTTAAGTTCGGTAATTAGTTTACCTGAAATGTCCCATACTCGTGCGCCATCAGAAGTTGCGGTGATCAACAATTTATTATCTGGGCTAAAATCAGCACCGTAAACACGATTTTCACTATATTTTTCAGTCGTCGTATTCGGAAACTCAATTTTTGTTACTACTTTACCCGAAGCATCCCATATCCAAGCACTACCATCATGAGATGCAGTGACAACCATCTTGCCATCCGGGCTAAAATTCGCACTAATAATAGAATACTGCTCTCCTTTTAATTCTAATTGGGTGATCAGTTTACCTGATGTATCCCATATACGCGCTATGTTGTTAGATGCAGTAATAATACGCTTACCATCTGGGCTAAAATTGGCACTTTCAACGGTTTCCTGATGCCCTTTGAGTTCAGTGATCAGCTTACCGGAAATATCCCAAATTCTTGCTGTTTTATCTCCAGATCCAGTGATAATTAACTTGCTATCAGGGCTAAAATTGGCACTGTGAACAATTTCTTGATGTCCTTTGAGTGCAGCGATTAACTTACCTGTAATGTCCCAAACGCTGGCAATTTTATTCTGGGACGTAGTTACAATTAGTTTCCCATCGGGGCTAAATTTCGGACTCCATACCTCTTGAGGTGCTTTGATTTCGGAGACTAGTTTGCTAGACATATCCCAAATTCTTGCTGTTTCGTCTTGTGAGCCAGTAATAATACGTTTACCATCTGGGCTAAAACTTGCACTGTTGACTTCACCTTTATGCCCTATTAATTCTGTCATCACCTTATTGAATGGTTCCCAAACACGGGTTGTGTTATCAGATGATGCAGTAATAATATATTTACCATCGGAGCTAAAACTGACACTATTAACACCACCTTCATGTCCTTGCAGCTTGCCTATCAACTGACCTGAAGATTTCCAAATCAAAGCAGTTTTATCAATTGATGCTGTGATAATCTGCTGTCCATCTTTGCTAAAACTCACATTTAAGATGCTATCACTATGTGCTTTTAACTGTGCTAAAACTTTGCCAGATAAATCCCAAACACGAGCGGTTTTATCGTCTGACGCTGTGACAACTTGCTGACCATCTGGACTAAAACTTGCACTCCAAATTGTATCAGTATGTCCTTTAAGTTCCACTAATTGCTTTCCCGACAAATCCCAGACACGCGCTGTTTTATCAGCACTTGCGGTAACAATTTTTTTACCATCTGGACTAAAATTCGCACTGTAAACGCTGCTTTCATGGGCTTTCAATTCTCTGATCTGTTCGCCCGATAAATCCCATAACCGCACGGTTTTATCTGCACCTGCTGTTACTATCTGTTTACCATCCGGGCTAAAATTCGCACTGTAAACATTCCCTTGGTGTCCTTTTAACTCAACTAGCTGTTTGCCAGAAATATCCCAAATACGGGCAGTACTATCAAAAGATGCAGTGACAATCAGCTTACTATCAGGGCTAAAATTTGCAGTTTTAACATTACTTTGATGCCCAACTAATTCCGCTAGCTGTTTACCAGCAAAATCCCAGATACGGGCAGTGTTATCTGCACCAGCCGTCACAATTAACTTACCGTCAAGATTAAAACTAGCGCTGTTGACGCTACCCTCATGCCCTTTAAATTGTCTCTCTTCGGCAAAGTAATCAATAAAACTACCGGAGACAGTCTCAGTTTGCTGTTGATTTGATGTTTGCGCCAATACCTGTGATACAAAGAAAAACGCAGAAAAATTCTGCCGGAATGTAGGTGCAATTGTTACCATAAAAGCACTCAACGCAATTAAAATGATTCTGCTTGTGCGATGAGCTAGCCCCCCCCGGATGCGATCGCGCATAATTTATCAACCTAATCTGGAACTACAACACATCAATCAAGGTAAAAGCTGCCCAATCTCAGGGATTTGGGTATTTTTCATAATTGCTAGCATCGCATGACGCAAGGCAGCAGCTTTATCTGGGTTTTCACTGAGTTTTTGATAAAACTCTACCATTAAAAATGTTTTCTTTTGAAACCAAATATCCCACAGAGAAGCAATAAAACCGGAAACTTAAGCTAAAAAGAAAGAGCATGATAAATAAGGTAAGTAATATTACTCAATATTTATCTAGAGCTACAAATTCATCCAAGCGGATTCCAGAAAATATTATCAATTGGATACCAATTCTTTATGAAGCTGCGCTAAATAAAGCTTCAAGAATAACCCTTTTCTATCACTCTCCGGGAGGACGATCGCCAGAAGCCCCATGAGGCAATCAATACAAGCTA
>NZ_JBSGKF010000027.1:0-11197 GCF_054786515.1 Nostoc sp. UIC 10890 | reverse complement strand
TAGGCAATCATCAAAGAGCCATTACTAAATTTCATAATCTCGTAGCAGAAAAAAAAGGCAAGGGCTACCGTGAAAGTCAGCCAGAGATTGATGCTAGCCGTAGTGTTGCAGACATTAGACGAGCTATTCAATTATTGAATATTATCCGTCCGGCTGTTGCTCTCCAGAATTTTGGTGATACCTACATATCTGCTCTTAATGAATATCTGAAAATTGTCCCAACACCTTTGGGGATGCAGATAAATTATCACAGAGTTTACCGCACAGTAGCAGATATTGACTATCAACAAGAATTACTCAATTCTCTGCTAGCGACACCTGCACCAATTGCTGCTGCGGTGGCTGTTGGTCATGCTCCTGAAGCAACAGCAGAAACCGCAGTTGTCAGTCTTAAGACTATCAGTAAGAACTTCTGGCGACATTTATAAGGTTCAGGAGCGTGACTGGCAAAAAGCTAGCCATGCTCTTTTTTTTTTAGGGGATGGATTAAAAGTACTTTCCATCCCTAACTTTTCTCTCACAAAACTCAGCTAACTACGCCATTTGCCTAGACATTAACTGGGCAAATAGCCCCTCAACAGCAGCTAACTCTTGAAAAGTCCCTTGTTGTACAACCCGACCTGCCTGGAGTACATAAATGCGGTGAGCGTTGCGGATAGTGCTTAGTCGGTGAGCGATCGCAATTCTGGTAACTTGTAATTTATCTAAACTTTCACTGACAATCGCCTGCGTTCTATTATCGAGCGCACTGGTAGCCTCATCGAATAACAAAATACGGGGTTTTAATGCCAGAGCGCGAGCAATTAACAACCGTTGTCGTTGTCCTCCAGAAAGATTACCGCCTCCTTCACTCACGACAGTATGCATTTGCATTGGCATGGCGGTGATATCCTCAGCGAATCCCGCCATTCGCGCCGCCTCCCAAGCTTCATCTAAAGTAATCTGAGCGCCGCCTGCAATATTCTCGAAAATTGAAGCTGAACTCAGCTGACCATTTTGTAAAACAACGCCCAACTGTCGGCGTACCGCATCTATATCTAAACCAGATAAGTCTTGACCATCATAGTAAATGCTACCTGCTTGTGGAGTTTCAAATCCCAGTAGTAATCGGAGAATAGTTGATTTCCCGCTACCAGAACTACCAATTAAAGCAATAAACTCCCCAGGTGCAGCAGAGATACTCACATCATCCAACGTTAGCGGGCCATCACTGCGGTAGCGGAAAGTAATATGTTCTAAAGTAATATTACCAATCAGCTTGCCCGGATCGGCTTTGCACAGATCCACTTCTGGTATAGTCGAGAGAATAGGCTGGGTGCGTTGCCACTGGGGGATAACTTGCAAGATTTCTGTAACCGTATTACTTAAGTCTGTGGTTCCCTTAGTGAAGTTACTAAAAGCTGTATTGAAAGCAAGGAAAGTTCCAAGGGATATTTCAATAGCGCCTGAAGTTTGAGGATTTTCAAGTAGCCTAATAGTAAACCAGAAAAGCACACCATTCGTTAATATGGGCATTACTGTATTAAAAAGCGCAACAGTATCTTCAACCCGTTGTGTACTAAGTTCTAGCTTAATTTGTTGAGTGTAGTTTTTACTCCAAGCTGCAAATGCACGTTCCTCTGCCCCAGCAATATGTAGCTTAGAAATACCATTAATTAGCTGCACTGTTTGTCCAAAAATACTGCCCCGTAGTTCCAAAAGCGGACGCACCTTAGATAGCAAGAGTAAACCAGAGACTGTAGTGAAAGCGATCGCAACTATGGCAAAGGCAACTGCAATCAAAGCTAATTGGTAGTTGTAATAAAATAACTGTCCTAAGTAAAACAGCGCGAACAAGCTAGTAAGGAGATTGATTAAGGTTCTCCCACTGATTCGCCGACTGATCGTACTCACAGATGATACACGGGAGAAGATGTCTCCGGTTGTGTACTGTCGGAAAAACGATACTGGTAAGGAGAGCAGACGATCCCAGACACCAGCTTGAGTGGCGGCATCTCCACCTGTTTCAATTCGCAGCAGAGCAAATCCCTGAGTTAGCCCAAATAGACCTGTCCCCAACGCTGCAACAAGTAGCCCCAATCCTATTTGTAGCAATAATCCTTTGTCGCTATCAGGAATTGCGTTATCTATGATAATCGACGTGGCATAAGGTGTAAGCATCCCTAGTAATGTGACGGCAATACCCGTAAACAAAATTACTAGCAGATCCTGCTTACGTCCTTTAAGTGTGAACCGCAGTATATCAATAGCTTGCAGTACTTTATCAGGTAGAGAGCGATAAAACATATAGGCAACAGGGGCCAGTGTTGCAGCTATACGCTCATCCACTCGAAAGCGGGTATGCTCAACTGGATCAAAAATTTCATAACGAGTTGCACTAATTGGTAGCAGTGCTACTGGTCGATTATCTTGCTGGGTATAGGCAACTATTGGTCCAGAATCCTTTTCCCACCAGTTATCTCGCAATAGTACCTGCCGCATTCGGATGCGTGAAGCCCGGACAATTGCTTCTAAGGGTTCCTTAATTAGCTTGAGGTTTTCGGAGCGAGACGGAGGACGAATCTCTACACCCATAGCTCTCCCTACGGCTCCAGCAGCAACTAACAAAGGAGTACCTTCTAAGAAAAAGTCTCCATCTTGGGAACTTAACGTTGATGCTAAAGAGCCTATAGCCTGTGCTGTAACTTGACGATTCAGGCGTTGGCGATCGCGCAATCGTGTCATCTCTGCCTGTACTTCTCGCTCATCTAACAGGTTAAGGCATTGTAGCAATTGAGTGTGCAGTTGAGATAACCCAGTCAAAAGGATATCTGAATTTTGGAATTCGCTAGTAGTCTTAGTAGTAAGTTGCACTCCTTCCACTGCTTCTAACCACATTTTGTCAGTCAGGGGGAATGCTGTAGTGGATGTAGTTAAAATTAATTCCTCAAACCCCAGAAAGCGGACAGTCCCTTGAGTCAGTTGAACCCAACAGGTGACACTTGTTTTTGGCTGAAAAGTTTGACCATTGTTTAGGGAAAATCGTGATTGTCCCTCAGCTTTTACATGAATTGCTGGCATGGTAATTTGCGACAATACACTACCGATTTGTAACAACCAATTTTCTATCCAGGCGATCGCCTTACCATCTCCACTGGCTATTAACTCGCAGTAACATTCCTTATGTATTTGCAGTAATTCAGTCTCACCAATTGGAACTGCCAAAATCTGACGATGCTGATTAGCAGATTTAGCAGCAGTTTCGAAAAGTGCTTCACCTTGGCTAATACTGCACAGATAACGACGCATCCCTTCAATGACATTATCTTTAACTGTGACGGCAAACAAAGCCATAGAGCCAGACTGAATTACCCACACCCGTGAAGGGTCATCCAGTAGAATCGGTTCATTGCCATTAACTATATAAACTTGCCCCTGTATTAGCATTTTAGATTTTAGGTTTAGATTTTTAAATGTTTTATGGTAATTTACTGCTCACCGTCTCTACCCTTGGGTGCCCAGCAAGCGCGAATATGCACCATCCACTTGCCATAATTCTTTGTGAGTGCCAAGTTGTACTACCTTTCCGCGTTCGAGGACGATGATTTGATCGCAGTCGCGGATGGTGCTTAATCGATGAGCGACAATTATACAGGTGCATCCTCGGCGGCGGAGATTCTGGTCAATAATTTGTTCTGTTTCTGCATCTAGGGCGCTGGTGGCTTCATCCATGATCAGGATTGAAGGATTATTCACTAAAGCACGAGCAATTTCTAAGCGTTGTCGTTGTCCGCCACTTAAATTAGCAGCACCTTCTATGAGTTCGGCATCTAATCCACCGGACATAGAGAGAATTACATCTGCGATCGCTGCATCAAGACAAGCCCGCATCAAGCTTTTATCTGGTACAGTAGTATCCCACAGAGTCAAATTATCTCTAACCGTGCCGCCAAACAACAAAATTTCCTGCTCCACCATTGCAACAGAATTTGTAAACAGTTGTTGGGGAATTTGCTCTCTAGGTTTACCATCAAAGTAAACTTCTCCCGCCCAAGGTTGATAAAGTCCGCTTACAAGTTTGGCAACGGTAGACTTCCCAGAACCACTTCCACCTACCAAAGCTACTCGTTGTCCCGGTTTAATTGACAGGTTAAAGTTTTCAATTAATGGCGGTTCTAAACGGCTATAGCCAAACGTAATATTCTGCAACTCCACATATCCCTGCAATTTGGGAACAAGATAAGCGGATGAAGAATTTACTCCCCCTGCTCCCCCTGCCTCTCCTACCTTCCCAATCGGATTATCCAGCACATCATCAAGGCGAATCAAATTACCCTCCAGTTCTTGAAGAGTTGTACCAAAGTTGACCAAATTGTTTACAGGCTGCTGAAAGTTAAGCATCAAACCTTGAAAGGCTATAAGCATTCCGATGCTAAGATGTCCATCCATAACCCTTAATCCACCCACAACCAACAACAACATCGAAGAAAGGGCGGATAAAAGCGTGGGTAATACTGAGAATGTCTGATTTGTCACCCCCAATTCCTGCTGGGAATTAAGAGCCTTAGTATAATAACCTGACCACCGGGAAAAGAAATCTGACTCTAACCCTGATGCTTTGACTGTTTCTATGCTTTGAAGTGCGGCAATAGATACACCAGCAGCTTTTCCATATTCTTGAATCAATCGTTGATTCGCGTCTACACGTTGACGAGAAATTAGTTGCAAAGTTAAGACATTCACGGCAGCAAAGCTAACTACAATTAAGGTCAGTACCCAGTCATATTGCACCATGACCAGGGCATAAAAAAACACCATAAATGTATCGATGATTGTAGTTGCTAATCGTCCCGCCAGAATATCAGCTACTTGGTCATTGAGAGTAGTACGATTACTGATTTCTCCGCTAAATCGTTGAGCGTAAAAGCTAACAGGTAAGCGGAGGATATGCCACAGGAAGCGGCTGGACATACCCACAGCTAATTTGATTTTCAAGCGGCGCAGGTAGCGTAACCGTAGTAAAGTTAGCGATCCTTGAAGTATAGCAGCGATCGCCATGCCCACAAGCAAAGGACGCAACCATAATTGCCGTCCCTCTATCAAGATGTCATCTACAAACACTTGGCTAAACACTGGTATTACCAGCCCAACTACAGTTAAGAAAAATCCCGCGACTATGCAGTAAATTAAGGCATCCCCAGCGCCTCGTAATCTTTTGGACAGCGACAAAATCATGCTGGGTTTACGACCACCTTTGACAAACTCCGCGCCTGGTTCCATTACCAGCACCACTCCCGTATACCCCTCGTCAAATTCCTGTAAAGATACATGACGGGGGCCTGTACCGGGGTCATTGAGAAAAACTCGCTGTTTATTCCATCCCTCTACGACAACAAAGTGGTTGAAGTTCCAAAAGATAATGTAAGGTGGTCGCAGTTCCCACAATTGCTTAAGTTCTTTTTTAAAGCCTTTAGCTTCGAGTCCATAGTTTCTTGCAGCCTTGACCATATTAGATGCCTTGCTGCCATCGCGGGAAACTCCGCAATCTTGGCGCAATTGTGGTAAAGGCACAATTCGACCGTAGTAACCGAGAATAATTCCCAAAGCAGCAGCCCCACATTCCACAGCTTCCATCTGTAGAAGAGTGGGTGTTTTTACCCGTGTGCTTCTGCTTGGCAGTAATTTTTGTAAGTACCGCCAAGGATTAATCGGTGTTACTAAGGTAGATTTAGTAGATACCACTAACAGACCTCAAGATAGGTAAAACAAAGGTTATGGGAGCGCGTTCTTCTACCTTGACTCGTGCAACAGTGGTAGTCCCAGAAGAAACAGTCAGCTTTGGCCCTGTAGAAGAAGACCATTTATAGCCGCTTGGGGTGTTGGAATCTATCTCTAAGTCAGAGAATACTTGTATCAAACCTTCTTTTTGTTGAGAGACTAGACCTTCCACCACCTCTGCATTACCCACCTCCGATGCAGCTGCTTCTTTTGTAATCGGAAAGCGCGAGATATTAGTAACATTTGCAACGATACCGCCAAATCGTTCCCGCTTGACAGTTTGGGGGGTAATTTGGATTTTCATCCCTGGTTTAATTTTCTTGCCTTCTGCTACAGGGAAATAAGTAACACCAACTAACTTGCTTTTGGGTTTCTCTGCCTCGATAGTTGCCAAGCGTGTACCAGCTTCAACAACTTGCCCTGGTGTCTGCGTGATTTCTAAAATCCGTCCGCTATAT
Organism: Nostoc sp. UIC 10890; assembly: GCF_054786515.1. Lineage (NCBI taxonomy): Bacteria > Bacillati > Cyanobacteriota > Cyanophyceae > Nostocales > Nostocaceae > Nostoc > Nostoc sp. UIC 10890. The sequence goes on along the minus strand of NZ_JBSGKF010000027.1, from coordinate 4,982 downwards.
TGGCTAATGATTTGACTGTTGCCACCTAATTGCACTTCTAATTGGGCAATTTCCCGCTTAACTTCTTGAATTTCTTTTTTTCGGGTGGTGACACTTTCTAGGTCTTGTTGAGCTACAGAAGCTTGTTTGCTATCTAATTCTTTTAGTTGAGCTTGCAGGTCAGAAATGGTACTCAAGTTTTCACGGTAATCTTTTTCTGTTTGAGTCGTTTTTACATCCAGTTCTTTCAACTGATTTTGAATGTCAGAGATTTTTTCCAGGTTTTGCAAATATTCTTGTTCAGCCGTGAGAGCTTCATCACCAGAAATCGCACCTTCTTTTTTGAATTGTCTGCGAATTTCCATTCTTTGGAGGAAAACAGGGTTCAAGGCTTGGGCTTGCAAAAGACGTTGCTGTAAACCTTGACGTTGCTGCTCAATTGAGGTGTTGCCCTTGGTTTTTAAAAGAGGCGTGATGGCTCGTAGTTCCAGTATACGTTGTTGGAGGTATTGGCTTTGTTGGGATTGCGATCGCTTTTCTTGTTCTAGCCTTTGTCCTTGCAATGAACCAACCGCTTCATCTTGTGACTCTAGTTGCGTGAGTTTTGCTTGCTGCTGTTGCAGTTGTTTGCGGAGTTCCGCTTGGTCAATTGTTGCTAGTACTTGCCCCTTTTTGATGACATCCCCAACTTTAATATTGAGAGCCATTAATTGCCCAGCACTTTTTGATTGCAGGGGTACAACATTGCTGGGGTAAATTAGTACACCCTGACCCTCGACGGTAATGGGGATGCGACCGTAAATGCTCCAGATAACAGCTACTCCGACGATAGAACCCAATGCGACAAGAGGTAGCCAGCTTCTAGGGCTGACTACCTGCATAAGTTGGTCTAGTCTTTCAGGAGAAGATAATCGCTCTAGGGATTCTTTACGGAATATACTGCGTTTCTGGTTTAACATTCACTTTAGGTCAGTCTCGGATAGATTTTGGTAATTAAAAATCTTTTGTAAAAGAACATTTAAAAGTGAGCTTAGAAGAACCAACTCACAATAGTAAATCGTTCGCCAGAGGTAACAGTTTGAACTTGGTGACGAATATCGGAGCGAAAAGCAATTAGCAATCCAGTTTCGCCACTGAAAGAAAAGCCGGCCTTCTTTAAAGAAGTATCGCTAACTATATCATAGGCATAGAATTTTAAATAACCTCCACTATAAGAATCTATTTCATACTCGCTAGTCGCGCTATTTAAAAAAATAACTACAGATATCTGACGTGCTTTTACGTACTCTGGTTTATCTGGATCATCACTCCTATCACTATGAAATATAAAAAAATCTCCCTGTTTATATGCTAAAAACTGAGGTTCTTGACAATCTGTAAGCGATAGGTTGAAATGCTCCTCTAGCATTGGTTTAATAGCCAGTAAGCGATATTTTATAAATGAGATAGTTGATGCAGAAACTTGTACGACCTTATTTCGACGAATGTTGTCCTTAATTATTTCCTCTTTTCCAGATGTTACCATCGCTGGAATATTAGAACCTAAAGACATTTCCGAGCGACTTTTTGCACATAAATCATCATCTAAAAAACCTCTAGCGATAAAAAACCCAAGCTTAGATAAATGATCAGTATTCAGCATATTTATACTATTTTTATGAGATATCACATAAGCTTTGGCAGATAAAAAGCCTCTGATGTAATGTTTTTAGTAGTTATAAAGCGGCACACTTTGCATAGAAATTGTATGCTGTTAAAAACTACACAATCGACCTGTACTTATTGGGTGCATCTGTGTCCTCTGCTACCGCAGTTTTTGGACACATAACGCACAAGGTTCCAAAATAATTTAGTGTAGGAATCAGTTATTGATTGACATAGCATACTACTCATTCAGATCGCTGTTGCTTTAGGTTAGATTAACAAGGGGACACGCGAGTGTCTCTGCGTCAAGTGTTTCAACTCCACGAACCCAGGGAGCAAGACGACCTGGTATTAGCTTTAGCATTCCATCCGGTTGTAAAGAAGCAATCTTATTTCGTTCATCGTAAAGAGCTACTGTACACTTTGCTACGTCACCATTTGAGCGAATTACCAAAGAGTTTGGTCGTGAGGCATAACAGATATGTGGCTGTGAAAATAAACCTTGTGATGATGGTGTATCTTCACCAATTAGCTTGAATTTTAGTAATTGAATTGCCTCTTCTTTTTCTGCTTCAGATAAGATTTTTATGGATTCATCATTAGAACCACCTAAACGCTCAATAGCCTTAAATAACACAGAAAATCTAGAGTCATGAATAAATTCTCTTCTGATATCCTCAATTAACGGATCAAGCAGTTTAAGAGTATCGACAGTAAAGTGAATACGAAGCAGAATAGAAACTGGTAATGAGCTATCACGGATTGCTAGTAAGTTATCCCAAATTTTGTCATAAGTGCCGCTACCATCCGCACGAATTCGGCTTTTGTTATGTACTTCGCGGGGTCCATCAAGAGATATTTGATAAGAGCGAACTCCTACATTTGCTAGGGCTGCGGTTGTATTGTAATCTAGAAAATATGCATTTGTTGTCATATCCCCTTCATAACGTAACTTTGGATACTTACGGACTAGTGCCATAACATATTCAGAAATTTCAAACACAATATCTTTAGCAGTTAAAGGTTCTCCACCAAACCATGATATTTGTAAATGTTCCAAATCACTACAGCGTCTATCAATTAATGATTTAATTCCCATAATTGTTTCTTGTTTCATGCGTCCTACAGCGAAATCTTCATAACAGTATGTACAACGAAAGTTACAATTTTCTGTTGGCATGATTATCAGATTTAAATAACGGTTTGATATCAGTCCAACCCGGCGCAGATTGTCAGAATCAGTTTTGGTGAATTGAGAAATTACCGCAGTCATTGAATTATCCTTATTAATGTGTGAAAAAATTACTGAATATAAGAGTCGCAGACTCATAGCAATAAAAGATTACTAACAGGCAGAAAGTTTAACAGAATTTAGCTTTCTGGCTGTTAGCAGCAATCCTAAAAACTAAGATTTATAACAATCTTAGTTTGTTTTTGATGCAATATCTGAGGATTTATTTTTTCTAAGAAAACCGTATTTTTGAGGTTGCAGAAATTATTTTAGTTGCTATGAGCATGACTGATTTATTTCTTTATAGCGGTTCCCGACCTAGTGAGGTACGTTTTTAAAGCTACTAACCTTGGTAAACAAGATTTGGGTGTACCTCAGTTGCTTATAAAACGATAGATTGCTCCAGTTTAGGTTCCTTGCCCCCACCCCCACATCCTGCAACAAGGTTACAGCCCGGATTAGTGGTGCTGGGACAAATAAGATCAATATTTGTTCCTCCAGATACTGCCTCTAATTCTTCCAGGCTTAATTCCTCGGTCATCTTTGCTAACTCGATACTATTAATTACTACTTTTCCTGTTTCATCGATATTTACAAGGTCTTTTGCTTGTTTAGGTTGGATATCTTCATTTGTATTTGACATAATCTACTCCTTATTTGTTAGGTAAGCTGAGATTTCTCAGAGTTATAACACTCAAACAATTATCTACACCAAATAACGAACAAACTTAATTTGATAGTCAATAAATAATACATTTTTCAACCACACAAATGAAGTAATTTCGCGGATGCGAATGACAAGCTTGTTTTTCAGTGAGTGACTAACTTTTAAATCCTGTTATGATAATAAACGGTAAAGCTAATAAAAAAAATGCACAATTTTTAGATAAGACTATGATTTTTCCCTATAATTTTACTATCTAATAATGTGATGTGCTCTCTATTCAGAAATTCAAATTCCTTTTAACCGTCCTAACATCCAATCGAATCTTTTCCCTGCGATCGCAACACCATCTAAAACGCTATCATTCAACTCATCGTCATATTCTGCACTTTCAGCCAATGATAAGCCTTGGCTATAAACCCGCCTACCATAACCAAGCTGACTCAGCGTTCCTTGCAATCTCTGGGAAAGCAAAGTAGCGATCGCACGATAAAAACGAGATGCAAATCCGAAATCTTGTTGTAACTTTACTGCCATTTCCTGTCGGAGAACTGACAAAACAATCGAGTCTTCAATGGTCTTAACGGTTGCAGAAGGCAGACGACCATCAATAAAGGGTGTTTCACCGACAATTTCGCCTTTGGATAATCTTGCTATTTCTCTACCAGAAATTTCATGACCCTCGATCGCAGCAAAAGCACGTGCTAAAGGATTACGTTCATCTTCAGTAATAGACAGAGACATTATGCCATCTAAAAGAATATATACTGCATCCACAGTCCCTCTTTCACGGATGAGTGTAGTATTAACAGGAATTTTCTGCACAGTGCCATAAGCCATCATCCAATCGATGTCACTATCATGTAATTCTCCCAAAATAAATAACACATCTCTGAGTGGTTGACCTTGCGCCAAGTTGCTACGACCAAGTTGATTAATGGTACTTTGAATTCTCTCTGAAAGCATAATGGCGATCGCCCGATAAAAGCGTGAAGCAAAACCAACGTCTTGCTGCAACTTTGCTGCCAATTTCTGTTGAGGAATTGACATCACTAGCGATTTTTGTAGAGCTTTAATAGTTGTAGCAGTTGGGCGATTACCTCTCAATGGTAGTTCTCCCACTACTTCCCCACTGAATAATCTTATAATTTCCCGACCTGAGATTTCACCACCTTCGATTGCTGCAAAAGCACGATTCAAAGGGCTGTTGTCTGGTTGAGAAACGCTAACTGTTAAAATTCCATCCAGTAATATATGTAGAGAATCGGCAGTTTTTCCTTCTTGGATAAGTAAATTTCCAGCAGTAATTTCTCTTTGATGACCTGTAGCAATCATCCAATCAATATCACTATTAGTTAATTCTTTAAGTAAAACTTCCGTCATAAATCAATTTTCCTATGTCTTACTAATGGTGATTGTCAAAAATGTAGATACAGAGGCGCTTGTCACAAATTATTACAAAGA
>NZ_JBSGKF010000026.1:0-11499 GCF_054786515.1 Nostoc sp. UIC 10890 | reverse complement strand
CAAGGAAGTTCCCCATGATTGGCTGTTTCCCCAAGTGCCAGCAGTAATACATCACGGAGGAGCTAGTACAACGGCGGCAGTGTTACGTGCAGGGACACCATCAGTTACCGTACCCTTTTTTGCAGATCAGCCAGTTTGGGGTGAAAAGTTAACTCGGTTGGGAGTCAGCCCTGCGCCGATACCGTACCACAAGGTATCAGAAGAAACTCTAGCGGCAGCGATTGAAGTAGTACTGGGCGATGAGGTGATGCAGTCTAAAGCCCAGGAGTTAGGTGAGAAAATCAGGGCTGAGGATGGTGTAGCGAATGCAGTTGAAGCATTTCATCGGCATTTGGGTTTGATTAGGTGAGAAATCCCAATGCCGACCAACGAACGACAATTGCGGTTTTTGGCGAAAGCAGAGTTGGAATCGGCTGTACAAGCGAATGTATGGCAGCAGGCAGTAGAGCAAGCTGGCAATAAGATTCCATAGCGATCGCATAGTGAAAGACGCTGAGTAGGTCATGGAGAGTGTCCTTTTATAGCCGCCATAACTGGACAGTTGCTTTCCTAAATGTAGGGCAATAGATTATTTGACCCAGCGACAAATCCTCACCCAAATTTTCCTTGCTTATCAGCTTTACTTTACAGGTGAACGGTATCGCCTCCAAAAACGCCTCCAAATTAACAGCACTAAAATAGCAATAATAAATCCGCTCAGGGTATATATACCTTTAGTTGTTGGCATTAACCACCAAGGTTCTTGTTGGTTTGGCTTTGGTGGCATACTGAATTTTAAATTCGTTAACTTGATCAGGGTAGACCTAACAGGGTTATCATTCTTTTCCCCTAATCCTGGTAGCCCCGCAACAAACGAGCCAAAAGCCCATCCTCCGGCTAGGAGGGTAACGAAATTTTGAAACGAGCGATCGCGTTCAGCTTTTTCTACTTCAACTCGACTACGAACAGCGTTAATCGTATCCGATAGCAATTTTAAACCACGCTCCAAATTTTCGGAATCTTTAGTTATCTGTAAACGATATTTATCTTGAACTAATCTACTAAATTCTGTAAAAAAATCTAATTCCGTTTCTGAACTTGCTTTCAGCCGTGTAGCTTTATTATTTATTTTTACTAAGCGTTTTTCATAATTACTTAAGTTAATATCAATCGTTCCGCCTTGAAAATCTAAAATAGTTAAATTTTTTGTATAATTATTCAGCGTATTTTGGACATTAACTAACATTTGATTTAAGATATCTAATTCACTGTCATTATTTCTTGCTTGCTCAAGCAAATCATTACTAGCTTGAATTTTACCAAAATAAGTTTGTAAAAGATTTTTTACTAGCCGACTTTGACTATATGCCCAAAGTATCTTGTGGCGATAGTAAAATAATCGCATCCAATCAGCATAAAATTTACCTGATATATTTAAGGTATTCTCGTCCGGATATATGATGATAATAATATGTTGATTATTTTGGCTTAGTTCAAAAATGCTTGCTTCCAGAAAATGTCCTTGTCCTTCTAAATTTTCTTCCCAATCCAAATCAGGCAGAAAGGATTTACAGCAGGCTTGAGCAATTTCTGCATGGCTTTTTGTGTAACCTAGCGGTAGCCACCCAGAAAGCATCCAAGTTTGTCCAATATTCCCTGTTTGACCTTTTAAGATTTGTTCGATTTCAGCTTTAATCCCGGCAAAGCAATTAGTTGCTTGAGCATCAAGTTTATTATTTAACGCACACTCTATAAGTAATCCGTAACTATCCCCCAGTAATACAGGATAGAAATAGCCTTCATATTGTTTATCTTGAGGTTTCATCTGTACAAATGTACTTTTCAACAGATGGGCATACTCATTTTCTACATGATTTTCAGTTTCTATAAATAATGATAAATCGATATAGCCAGGAAATTTATTCCGAAAACTTTTTTGATTTTGCTCAATCTCATTTATAGTATCGCCTAAACTATACTTCAAGTCATAAATAAACAGGTCAATTGTCGGATATATAATTTCAGTCATTCAATGATAAATTGAGATTTTTGATGGGGTTAAGGAATCACAGATAATTAAACGAGTTATCAGTTATCGGTTACCAGGCGTATCGGTGTAGGTAAAGAAGCGCCACCAACGCATTCCACCTTCGTTAGTGGGGGACTTAGACAAGCGGGACAAATAGATCAAAGTAGTACACACGCTGCGAAAGGTATTTTATAGCACAAACGAAAGGAACCGTTTACAAATGCCTCCAGGTAAATTTGTCCAGGGAGGGATGTTTTTTAGCATTGATGGAAAGCCGTTGATAGCTACAGCTGATGGAGGTACAGTTAACTTGTGGAAGTTGACAGATAAACAAGAAAAAGTTGCTGAATTTCCTGGACATGAAGGAGACATTATCAATGTTTTTGTTAGTCCAGATAGAAAACTAATGGCTACGGTTGATAAAAAAGGTGCAATCCGCCTTTGGAATATCACAAGTGGAGAATTGATTGCCGATTTACCGGGAAAAAAATACAGTGACAATGAGTACAAGAAGTTGATTTTCAGCCGTAGTGGCAGACGAATGGTTATTATAGTGAGTCAACATGGAAGTCCTACCTTATTATGGGACTGGGTAAATAATCAGCTTGATTCATTCAAAGGATCTCAAGAGAAAATAATAGAAGCTGTTTTTACCAAAGATGATAGTATACTTTTGGTCAGTGATAAGGGACATATTTTCAACTGGTCAGATAAGAAGCAGCCTATTTCAGTGAGATTGCCGAATCATTTATTTATTGAAAACAATTTTACTTTTAGTCCCGACGGTAAGCAAATAGTAAACATAAGGTTTCATCACGGTTGCTTGCAATTAGAACATTATAAATTATCTCAGAATCAATCTGAACAAAAAACACTGACATCTGGCTGTGCAGTTGCTTTTAGTAATGACAGTAATAAACTAGCTATTGCGGATGAATTTGGTAATATTTACTTGTACTCTTCGGGTAAGCTTGAAAAGCCTATGGAGTTAAAAGCTTATAAAGGTGGGGTGACAAAAGAATTAATTTTTAGTCCTGATGGAAAGCAACTAATTTCTTGAGGAGAAGACAACAGTATTAAATTGTTTAGCTCTGAGCCTAGTAAATTAGATAATACTAAATTTCATTGGTCAGATTTTACCACACAAGAAGAAGAAAAAAATAATCAATTTTCTTATTCATTTCCAAGTTTTAGCCATGATAGTAAAAAAATGATTTCTGTCCAAAAAGATGGAAGTATCTTTACATTGGATTTATTTAGTAAAAAACGTGAGCTGCTAACAAAAATTGACCCCTATTTTGATAATGATATTGTTAATATTGTTGTTAGTAATAATCACAATAAAATTGCTATTGCTAGAAAAAACAAAACTATCGAACATAGGAGTTTTTCGCAAAAACAACCAGGTAAACTGTTCAAACTACCTAAAGGAAATTTCCATAGCATGATTTTTAATTCTAAAAATGGAAATTTATTTTTAGCCTCTTATGAGAAAAAAAATGGCACAGTTTACGTGTGGGAGGATGTTTCTTTAGAAAAACCCCTTTTGGAACTTGAAGCAGAACCAGTTGGTTTGTCTTTCGATCCTGATGGGGGACTGCTAGTATATACAATGCAACAAGCTGGGGGGGCAGCTATGACGCTGTTCTCATGGAAATTTGATAAAAATATAAAAACCTTAGAAAATTATCTAAATCTAACAGCATACAATCAGATAAAGGTTAGTCCAGATAACCGCTTGATTGCTATAACTGATGATAATAAGGAAGGTATTATTGAGTTATGGGATTTTAGGAATAAAAAGCTGTTAACAGAATTCCAAGTACATCAAAATATCAAAAACAATGGATATTATAGGAACGAAAGAATTAGTTTTAGTTATGATAGCAGCTTAATGATTACTATTGGTGCGGATGGTAGGACTAAGTTGTGGCGGATTGGCGATTTAGACTATTTGCTTTCAAAAGGTTGCGATCATGTGCGAGATTATCTAAAGAATAACCCCAATATTGAGGAGGGCGACAGACATCTATGCAACGGTGTACCAAAACCAATTATCCCTTTCCTAAGAAAACAGAATGGTTTCTTTCATCCATAGTGGGCGAGCGCTCATGAACAGCTTCTGTCACTCTCCGGGGTAAGTAAGTCGTAAATATGCTAAACTATCCAAAAGCATAAGAGGGTTTAAATTGATTCATTGCATTAATTAAATGATTGAATCCCAGCAATAAATTGGAATTATGAAAAATCTCTAGCCAGGGATAAATTAACCAAAATAGTAGGAGTGGTTGGAGAATTAGACGAAGATTATTTAAAGTATTTTTCCATCCACCTTCCTGATTCCATTGTTTATGATTAGAAAAATCAACAGAACTATTTTCTTTTATCTCCGTTGGGATTTGACCAGATTGGGGTTCAGCCGGGATTACCCCTAGAAGTGAGTACAGACAATTAGGCAAGCCGCTCACTATCTTATATATATAAGCCAGCTTTATCAATCGCCCTGTGTAGAGAATTTTCGGCGGTTGAATGATAAGCGTGACTTAATTGAGGAGAGTGGTTCACGAAGTAGCAGGTGTTTGGGAGAATGAATACTGTCGGATTTCCAATCTAATAGTGGGACAGTTAAACTCTTCAAATATCAAAATAGGCTGAATTGATACTAATTGTTGAAGTGCTTGTTATGTCTGAGTTTCAGCACTATCGAGTTCCTTGGCGACCAAAATTTCTCCATTGTCATTCAACCGTGTATTAGCGTAAGCATTCTGAGAAATTGACATGGCCTGATCTCTAAGTGGAAAGTTGCGATAATGGATGTTAAAAAATAATAATCAAGAAAAATAACTTTGTGCTTAGAGCGACATAAATATTTCTATCAGAGCTCATTTAAATCAGTGTTAGGCATTATCTAACTGTATTTTCACTGCAAACACTGACAAACAATAAAAGCTAGATAACTTATTGACTCTCAACTTTCAGACATTTAAAAAAGTCCATATTTTAGCCGTTTAGAATATAAACTTAGTGTTCACCTATTTTTATAAAGAGAAGGGTCGGCTTGCGATCGCAGCAATCTAGCTACAAGAGAATTAAATAATTTTGCTTTTCTCAGGCAAGCACAATACAGCAAACACTTATTGTAATATTGAGTTTCGCTGCTATCGACGACTCTACGCTATCTGCATAACATGATTCAGGGAACGCTTTTTGACTCTTCTATCACCTTAACTGAGTTGTCATCCCAGGGCAAACGCATCTAAATATTGATGAGCATAGATAAAAGTAGAAAGCAGCAGAAGCTAGACCCCATAGTACTTTTAGAAAGTTAAACATCAATTAGCAAAGTAATGATAATCATTATGATGGGGGTGGATGGGTTAGAGGGAACCGACGGTTGCCATTAAAGAACGTGATATTCTCATAAAAGCTCCAAAGAAGAATTACGCTCTCCCAGATCCTCTCTATGAAGCTGAAGCCAAAAATCACAATTGCTGACCATTTTTTGGGAATAGAAGACCCACGAATAGATCGAACGAAGCGGCATAACTTAATGGATATCATAACGATTGCCGTGTGTGCTGTGATTTGTGGGGCAGATGGTTGGGTGGCAATAGAGACTTATGGATGTGCCAAGTATGAGTGGTTAAAAACATTTCTAGACCTACCGAATGGTATCCCGTCACATGATACATTCGCGCGAGTATTTGCACAGATAAATCCCCAACAGTTTCAGTCATGTTTTCTGGATTGGATGAAATCAGTACAGAAGATAACTTCTGGGGAAGTGATATCGAGCAAGTTCCAAACCTCCTCTAGCGAATCTAAACGGAAGTTACGTGAATAATTAACGTGTGGATTGCACCAAGGATCAATACTCCGAATTTGATAAAGAGCAGGTAAGCCCAGGAACTTTGCATACTCTCTATATTCGTAATCATTGACAAATTTAATTACTCTCGTACTTAACCACATTGTCCATACTTTAAACAGGGTTATCTATACACCAAGAATCTGATTGCTACTAGGGCAAACGCATCTAAAGTATAAAAATCCTTTAATAGCAAGGGTTTCAGCGTTTTTAAATTTAGCCTATTTTTTCGTCAAGATCCTTATCCAGCAGGGGTTTCACAAATGCCGTGCGTTCGCCCTGTGATTGCTACTTATTCCTCTTTTATAGCTTTTGGAGAATTTAATCCCTAAAAGGTTTTCAGAGCTTTAATGTGAATTAACCAAATTCAGATGTCCAAGCGAAATTTGCCAACTAAATCTTTTCAAATCCAAAATTATTACTGAATCTGAACCATTAGTGGTAAGCTTTGCAAGTATCTAAAAAGGTTTACACGACAAAAAATTAAGTAAATTTACTCTCCAATACCCATCAACTTACCGCTTAACAACAAGCTAGTCAACTGTTTGTACAAAACGTCCTACTTTTCCTACTTTTCCTACTTTTCCCAATTTCAAATATTGTAAAACGATGATCTTGAATAACAAATAGATAAGAGAATGTTTTGTCCCTGGGTAATAAACATAGCTGAGATACCCAAATTCCATGTAGTACTATGTATGATACGTAACTTCTAAATCCATTCAAATTACCAACGGAAAGGAAATATTGGTAGAAACGGCGTGGCATTGGAGTGGGAACAAGTACTGGAATACGCCAACAGTTGAAGTGTGATCGCTACTCGTCCCAATCCACCAACACCCCATCCACAATCGCAATGCCCCACTGCGGAAACTTCGCCAGCAGCTTCTTGATCGCGATCTGCTTTCGCCGGATCATCATTCCAACATTCAAGCAAGTACTCAAACCCCGGATTCTGCCGCGGATTCATCCCCACTTTAAGTTTTTGCATACGCTCCGTCCGCATATTTGACAAAAGCAACAATCGCCTCATGCGACCATTTTTCTATCACTGGGGACAGGCGCGGATCAGAAATTATACTCTCATAATCACAGTGAGTCCAAACGAATCAATTGCATTATCAATTTAAGTAGTGATGCCTTTAAAATATAAAATGACAGCGATAGAAATCTAACAATCGCTCTATGAATCAGGAATCGCCTCAATTCATCAACCATATTGTTTCAAGTTTGCGGTCAATTGAGGGAATTACAGCCATCTCATTGGGCGGTTCACGGGCACGAGGCAATCACACCAATAAGTCAGATGTGGATTTGGGAATTTATTATAATTCAGAAAACCCGCCCGATTTAATTGCTCTGAATCGCCTCGCCTATGAGCTTGATGATAAACATCGGGTAAATTTGATTACTGCCATTGGTGGATGGGGAAAGTGGATTAACGGCGGCGGTTGGCTACAAGTTCAGGATGTAGGCGTAGATTTTCTCTATCGTGATTTGGCCAAGGTGAATCGTGTGATTAATGATTGCCATGCTGGACAAATTACTATTGACTACCAACCAGGACATCCTCATGGTTTTTTATCCTCAATTTATATGGGGGAAATTGCTATTTGTCAGGTACTTCATGACCCAGATGGTGTTTTAGAAGCTTTGAAGCTTAAAACAAAGCCTTATCCAGTTGGACTCAAACACGCAACTATTGATACTTTCGCCTGGGAAATCAGTTTCTCGCTGGTGGTTGCAAAAAAGGCGATTGCACGCGATGATGTCGTTTACGCAGCAGGTTGTTGTTTCCGCAGTGTGGCGTGTATGAATCAGGTTTTATTCGCTCTTAATGAAGATTACCTGTTGAATGAAAAAGGTGCAGTGGCAATCGCGGGTAGGTTTGCTATTTGCCCAACTGACTATCAACAACGGGTTGAGCAAGCGTTTGCACTTTTAGCTGCTTCTTCAAAATCGATAACTGAGGCGATTGCGATTCTTGAGGCGATTGAGGATGATTTGAGTCAATGGTATGGAAATCGGCGATTAGCAATGTAATTTTATGGCGATTGAGTTATTCAAGTTCAGGTAGCCAAATTTCTGCAACGCCGAATAGCCCGTTGTAGACATTGCTACTCGTCCCCACATCAACAGCTAAATGCTAAATTTTATTTAGCTACCCAGTAGGAGTTTTCTTTTTCTTATGTGGTTCTGGTCTGCCGATTCAGTAGAACAAGAATTATTTGATTTGTACGCTCCAGCCCTACGGTCGCTCGGCGTAAATTTTAATGACGAGCAACTTCAAGACACTCTAGAAGCATCCAGTTATGGTTTAGAAGATGCTTTCAGGAGCGCAATCGTTTATATGCTCTGGCTCGAAGAAAACCTCAAGCCGATCTACCCGACTGCGATATTAATCGACGCACTTGCAAATCAATGGCGTACCAAGTACTGGAAACCGGAGTATTTGGAACTTGAACAGTTGCTCTCAAGAGGAAAGCGTTGGTGGAGGGCAGCAGTGGATAAGTGGGGTTACGACGAACGTAATCAACTGGTTGCAGACATATTTTACGATCACGGGCAGGAATTTATCAAGTTCCGAAATGGTAAAGAAATTCTAGTTGACACTGCTTATAAATGGGGATGGGAGCGAGTCGCAGATTATGCGTCCCCGTTTTCAGAAAGTAATTGGTCGCTTGGCAGTATCAATGCAAGGGAATCTTGATCAATACCTTCTGAACAAGAGTGGATAAGCACCGTCAAGCAGTAATCGCTTTACCTGCACATATTCTGAGGCAGTGTGATTGTGTGATTGTTAACTCTCCCACTCAACCAATTCACCATCCACGCAAGCGATCGCCCATTGCGGAAACTTCGCCAGCAGTTTTATTTCTGCCTTAGTATTAGCAGCAATTTTACAGTGGCTTATAGTTCAGAGTATTTACTAAAAGACGTATTTTCCCTGAAGCCTTACTTGAGATAAGTAAAAGATATTTTATTTAAGTGCGGTTATATGATTGGCTGCAAATTAAATCAGGTAAGACAATGGTATCTGCTACTCAAGAGTATAAGCTGAAATTTATTACTACCGAACCAATTTACTTTCCTGGACAAAAAGCAGAGCAAAAGATATGGGATGCTGTACGTTCTGCATTTAATGATCGTGAAAACTGCTTATGCTTTTGGACATACCCTATCTTTATTAAAGATAAACAATTATGCTATGAGCCAGATATATTAATTGTTGACCAAGAATTTGGTGTAATTGTTATAGAAGTTAAAAACATTAGAATAAACCAAATCACACACATAAAAGGTTATGACTGGTTTACCAAAAATTTTTATAAATCTCCCATAAATGCCTATAAACAAGCTGAGAGCCAACTTCAACACTTAGTTAATTATTGTAACAAGCAGTCATTACTTGAACGAAAAGTAAGGGCAAGAGCTTTAGTGGCTTTACCCTCGATTACTGAAAAAGAATGGATAGGACAAGAATTTAATAAACAGATATCCTGTCCCCCTATTCTTTTTCAAGAGCATTTAAACAAAACTAATTTAGTCCAAAGAATTATACAAAATGCAGGTCAAGTTCAACCAGGAAGACCTTTAATAGATCAAGAGTGGGACTTACTACAAAAAATTGTTTGTAGCCCATACCTCCTATTCGCCAAGATGGTGTAAGTGAACTAATAAAACTTAATCTAAAACCACTGCGTCGTCAGGTAATTGAACAATTACAACAATGGGTAGGTTCAACAGATATTGAGCAAATTCACATCGGAATGTCAATACCTCCTGGCCCTCAACGTATTCGAGGAATTGCCGGCTCTGGTAAAACTGTGTTGCTATGTCAAAAGGCAGCTTGGATGCATTGGTATCATCCAGATTGGGATATCGCTCTAGTATTTTTCACTCGCAGTCTCTACGACCAAGCGGTTAACTTAGTAAATGGATGGCTGAAATTTTTCTCTAATGATGAGATTGAATACGATCCTGAGACATCCAAGCTAAAAATACTACACGCTTGGGGAGATAACAACCAATCAGGTTTATACTCAACTATTCATGATACGCAGAATATTAGTCTCACTCATAATCAGCGTGTAAAAGGTAATCCTCCTGAAAAGCTAGCATATCTGTGCAGAAGGGTATTAAGCGAATACCAAATTCAACCAATATTCGATGCTATTTTAATTGATGAGGGGCAAGACTTAGCTTTAGATGAGCAACAATTAAAGTTTGAAGATAAACAATCAGTTTACTGGTTAGCATGGCAAGTGCTCAGACCTGTTGCACCGGATACTCCAGATGTCAGACGTTTAATTTGGGCATACGATGAAGCGCAGAGCCTTGATGCCTTGAGTATTCCAACCTCTAAGGAAGTACTAGGCGCAGAATTAAGCCAAATACTAGGAGGAAATGGAGGAGCTTGGTATGAAGGCGGTATCCGCAAAGCTTATGCAATGCGCCATTGTTACCGCACACCTGGGAATATTCTGACTGCTGCTCATGCAATTGGTATGGGATGGCTGCGTCCAGAAGGAATGCTAACAGGAATTACAAATAAAAAAGATTGGGAACATATAGGCTATGAAGTTGATGGTGACTTCCGTAAAATAGGTGAGCCAATTACTATAAGCAGACCTTTGAAAAATTCTCCGAATCCAGTACATCATTTTTGGTCAGGAGATTTATTAGAATTTAATATTTATGATTCTTGCGAAGCTGAACTTGATGCACTCAGAAAAAAAATTCATCAAAACATTCATTGTGATGGATTAAAACCTAGCCGTGATATTTTAGTAATCGTGTTGGGTTCTCAGGAAGAAAGTATTAATCTTCAAAAAAGGGCAGCCCAGACTTTACAAAAGTATGGTGTTGACTTTTATATTCCTAGTGCGCTCAACAGCAATCAATTTCCAGAACAGATGAATTTACAAGACAAGCGACCAAATCAATCTTGGAAAGAAGAAGCTGTTACAGTATCGCGTATTTATCGAGCTAAGGGTAATGAAGCTTATATGGTACACCTGATAGGCTTTAACAATATTGCAAAAAATGAAAGCAGCATAAGCCTTCGTAACCAGTTATTTGTTGCTCTCACCAGATCCAAAGCTTGGGTAAGCTTAAGTGGTGTAGGTGAATCTCCAATGTGCGAAGAGATGCGACAAGCGATTAAAAATGGTAACACTTTCACTTTCAATTATAAAAAACCTCTTGGACGAGTTATAGGCGAGGAAATATTGACATAGTGTTCAGAGAAGGTCTTACCGCTCTCCTAGCTAATCCTCCAATCAACCAACTTCCCATCCACAATCGCAATCCCCCATTGCGGAAACTTTGCCAGCAACTTCTTGATCACAATTTGCAAAGCAGGGTCATCATTCCAGCACTCTTGCAAAAAGTCAAACCCCGGATTCTGCCCACCCAGAGAAGCCATCTTCAGTTTCTCCATTCGCAATAGTCTAGCTTTGGATCTCATGGCGATGTCTTCTCTACGAGACGCTCCGCGAACGGTGGTAAACAACTCCTCATTAGATTTTTGCACCTGATAATTGACTACAGATATATTCCATTGTTTCTCAAACTTGCTGATGCTTGCCCTCATGCTGGCGTAATACTTGCTGTCTAGCAA
>NZ_JBSGKF010000025.1:0-11792 GCF_054786515.1 Nostoc sp. UIC 10890 | reverse complement strand
ATCTGTTTTTTTTACTAATTAATAAAGTCAAAATTCCCATAATTCCTAGTCCAACTATATTAGAAGGTTCGGGAATAGATTTATTTATATTAGGAGAAAAAATCGCAAATGTCCGAAGGGAATCAATATCTGTTCCCGCGAATATTTCTGGATTGATCATCCTGTATATGTTAACACTACAATATACATTAATTTGACAAAGTGCATTATACAGTTCATCGCGTTGTCGATCTTGATAATAATTGCTATGGTTTCCCCACAAGCCTCCAAAAAGGTTAGTAGGAAGATAGGTGATATTTCCTTGCTCGTCTATAGTTGCTACCCGAGGAGAAGCAGACTGTTGAGGAATGATATAGTCTGTAGTGCCTTGCATCTGGTCAGAAGCAATAACAGATGGATAAGTTGTTTTTAAAATGCTATCAATGGCATTAATTGAAGCTTTAGCGCCTTCAGCATCTAGCCAAAAAGTGGGCAAAAGCGTCAAATTAGAAGGATTACCGAATAAATTACTGAAAGTATCTTGCACGAATTCAACGTTATATGAATTGTCCTGAATTTGTAATCCCTTGATAGCCGTAATATTTCCTTGACTATTAAAATTAATTAAAGCAGCCTTAACGGGGTAAGAGATGAGACTTAATCCTGATGTTGCCAGCATTAACACACAAATTGACTTTAGACCAAGCATAGCTGTAATTGAGTATCCAAAATTTTGTCTAAATCTTAACGATTCGTTATTGACAAGTCAACCGAAGTTTAGAATATTTGCTCAGAATTCATTTAATTCACCAACGGCAAGGAAATACTGGTAGAGACGGTATGGGGCTGGGAGTGGGAACAAGTGCTGCAATATGCAAGTAGTTGAAGTGCGTAGCTAGTCGCAGACATCGCTCCCATACCGCTTGTCTATTTTAGGAATTATTTTATCTGAGCTAAAATTCTTTTACTTTGGTTCTACTCTCAGATAAAATTGTGTGGCCACAAACTTAGTATCTCTCTTAGTTGGATCTACGTTTTCTATTACCTCCGTTATACCTACAGCAATCAAACCTTTACCAAAAATTTCGCTTGTTGCTGCCTCAAGCTGCTTTTGCGTTGCAGCCGTTTGACTCAAATCGATTGACGAGACTTGAGAAATCCTCGGTTTATTCAAAACCAGTTGATTTGTTGAGAAGCAAGGGGTTGTGATGCAACGAATGCCATTGTCTTTTAGTGCCACAAAAGTACCTTTTGCTGGGGCATTTGTCGCAGCATAGAAGGCTTCTTTTACTCTCAAATTCCCAAACTCACCGAATCCAGGAAATGTTATTGGGACGATGTTACCTCTGAGGATCACACGGCTACCATCATCATTTTGAATTTTTATTAGTTCGTAAGGCGAGACTTTCAGGGAACTCCAATCAATTGCAGACACATAGCATTCAGAGCGAAAAACACCATCTAAGCAAGGAGTAGCTTTCAAGTTGACTTGCTTTATAAAATACCCACCGCATACTGGAGAAGCACATTTGCGAAAATCTCTTCGCACCATGTAATATCCCCACTGTGGAAACTCTTGATTTTTGACGCTGACTGCAACAGAATCAGTAGTCTCTGGAGCAGAAATATTTTGCGCCGATACTTTGGAGAAAAATCCGTTGGTGAATATTATTGCACCTAATAGAGGAATAATTGAGGCTTTGTAGTTCAATGATTGTTTGTTCATGGTAGTTTTCGATTTTATTTGAGGGTTAAATACCTTTGTTAAGAGCAGAGTTAACAGCATTTCTGGCAAAACCTGACAAAATACCTGTACACAAGCTCGTAGTTGGCGAGGTAGATTGGAATACCATAACTTTTACACTACTGACAATAGGTTAAAAAACCTTGCGGGAAACCTTAAAGGAATTTTAAGAACTCATTGTTTTAGACAAACGTTACCAGTACGCTTACCGTGAAGGATGCGCGAATTCTTCACAAGGCTGGTAGCAATGAATACGTGGGGCTGAACGGTGGGCTGAATTATAATCCCGCAGATGTCAATTTTGGTAGCGTGTATGTTTTAACGACCAAAGAGGGAATTGTCTACGAAATTGATGCAGCCACGGGCGATTTGTTGACAGTTACGGACACTAACGGGAATAAGCTTACATATACGGATGCTGACATTAAGCTAATGAGCATTTAAGTTGCATAAAAGCAGGGCTAAAGCCCTTACTACAAGCGAATCGAGCTGGAAAAATGAATGACGATTAGCTTAGTCATAACCGCAGCAGGTGTTAGCGAACAAGCGGGTGCAAAGCAGGTACTCTCCAAACTTGAATTATTGCGCGATCGCTTTCGTCGTTTAGTTACAATTTGGGTTGATGGAGGGTATCGAGGCAAGGATTTCCAGCACTGGGTTATTGATCTATACCGATGGATTTTAAATGTAGGCAGCCGTCATGAGGAACAAAAAGGGTTTGTAGTTTTGCCCAAGCGTTGGCTTGTTGAGAGAACTTTTGGTTGGTTCAATTGGTGTCGGCGACTGAGTAAAGATTATGAAGTACTTCCTGAAACTACAGAAGCATTTATTTATGTCGCAATGATCCGTTTAATGCTCAAACAACTTGTGTAACTATCATCACTTTCTCAGAACTTTTCAGACATCCTCTTACAGTTAGGAAAGTTTGACTAGTTTAGAACACAGATCATAGCGGCTTTGATGGCAAAAATCTTTTCAATAACATCAGAGACCACTTTATCTGGTGTCGAAGCTCCAGAAGTAATTCCTACAACAATTAGACCCGAAGGTAACCAATCTTCAAATACTTCAATGTCTTGATGCAACTTTTTATGTTGGATGCGGTTACCTGGCCCCAAGCGCTCTGCACTATCAATGTGGTAGGAAGGAATCCCGCGTTCAGTGGAGATTTCGCAAAGGTGAGTCGTGTTAGAAGAGTTAAAACCGCCAACAACTACCATCAGATCCAACTTGTCTTCTACGAGCTTAAACATTGCATCCTGACGTTCTTGGGTAGCATCACAGATGGTGTTGAAGCTGAGAAAATGGTCATTAATATTGGCTGGGCCATACTTACGCATAAGCGTCCGCTCAAACAACTTACCAATCTGCTCGGTTTCTCCTTTGAGCATGGTAGTCTGATTGGTGATACCCACCCATTCTAAGTCAGTATCAGGATCGAATTCAGGAGAATAAGCTTTGGCAAATTTGGCTAAGAATTCCTCAGGGTTTCCACCATGAAGAATGTAGTTGCAGACATACTCTGCTTCTTGCAGGTTTAGGACAACAAGGTACTTATCTGCGTAGGAACTGGTTGCAATTGTTTCTTCATGGCTGTACTTACCATGAATAATTGAAGTGTAGTTACGTTTTTTGTGCTTCTCAACGCTATTCCACACTTTAGATACCCAAGGGCAAGTCGTATCCATAATTTTACAGCTTTTTTGATTTAACAGCTGCATTTCTTCAATATTAGCACCAAAAGCAGGTAGAATCACAACATCTTCCGTACCAACAACAGAAAAATCCTTCTTTCCCTCTTCGTTGACCGGAATAAATTCAATTTGCATTTCCCTCAAGTTTTGATTGACAGAGGGGTTGTGAATGATTTCGTTGGTAATCCAAATACGCTCGGTGGGAAATTGCTGATGTGTCTCATAAGCCAAAGCGATCGCTCGTTCTACTCCCCAGCAAAATCCAAACGCCTCTGCTAGCTTAATTGTGACATTACCTTTGTGTAATGTGTAGTCGTTCTCCCGTATCTGCTGAATTAAGCTGCTTTGATACTCAGAGTACAGCATCTTGGTGACTTCTGTTTGATGCCCAAATCCCTTACGATAGTAATGTTCGGAACTATGGAGCAACCGCTTAAATGCTTTTGTATCCATCCCTAACTCCTGTTGTCATAATAAATACAGTTTTGTTATCAATGAAAAATCAACAGTGATAATTGATAACTGTTTACTGGCTAGTGAGTTCTAGCTGTGATGTAAGTAAGTCGGCACGGTAAAACCAAGGTATGTTTAGTTTTGTAAGAACCCTGAAACGATTTATTTTAAGCTGTTTGCGAGATTTACACTTCGTTACATAGATTGATTTTTTAACGCCGACTTACTTAGTCAGTGATCGCTATCAGAGGAATAGCCTTTTGTCCAAAGGTAGCGAGTTCAGCCTTAGCTTCCTTGATCAACTTTCTTTTTCGCCTGATATCTAGATTCTTCAATGCCCAATAAACTAGGGTAAGTTGCTTTTTGTGCCTGTAAATCTTTGCCTGCGGTTTTATATCATGTCCGGCTAATTAGTTACAATTACCACATCTGTACAAAAATCGGAAAACCATCTTTCCGCCTGCTCCCTGCGGTCTTAATGAGATAAGTCTTTAACCGGACATGATATTACCTATTTGTTCCGCACTTGCCGTGATGTCCAGCACATCACCAATAATCTCAAAGACTAGACCAATATTGCTAACTACTTTTGACCACACCCGTTAAACAAGATTGTAGTGCATCCACACATTAGGCTCTATGTAAGTTCCTTGATTGTTTGTAGAGTCAATTTTTAGAGGCAATAATCCTTCCGGAATAACATAATCACCTGTTTCTGGAAAACGCATATTAACTCTAGCTTCCCAATTACTAATAGTATCGATAATGGTTGCAGATCTAGAACAAATACCAACTAGATTAGCCCCATGCCTAACATGAGTACGTAACCAAGGATCGAAGGGAAGACCGTTTTCATTTTCCCAAGTAATGTAGCGCTCCATAGGCGTGAGAGGATAAAGATGTTTTAAGGTTGGACGCGCAGGAACAATAAGCGAACTAAGCTTATTAGCTTGAGCTATTTTCTTCATCTGTTGGAGCATAAAACTGCTTATTTGCCTACCGCGATACTCAGGTAGAACACTAATGTTTAGAGCGCATAAAATATTAGGCTGATAACCTTGTGAGTGATCGTCGGCAAACATTTGAGTTGCCGCCCAAGTAGCACCTCCGTCGGGTAACTGTTCTAAGTTTTCTTTCCATGCTAAGGGAATACAATTTCCCAGAGCAATGATTTGCTGCGTAGCTGATTCTACTAGCGCATACTGGTACTCTGGATAGAGCTGATATAAACCCTGGTATAAAACAAGCCAATCTTTATTGGTGTCAATGTCATAGGCGAATAGTCGCTGCAATCCCTGCTTTAAAAAAACTTTACTCTTTTCATAAAAGTTCGGTATCTCTAGCGTAGTTACCGTATGAAAATTGAAGTCATCTTTCACAATTGTTTGTCCTTTTTCTTCAGGGCTATTTTATTAACTGTCTCTTCCAGTTGAGTTAAAGTCAAATTTATGACTCTCTCAAGTTTAGTAAACATTGATTATTCGTATGATACTTAATACTAAGCACAACTTTTTTGAAACTAGTGAGTTCTAGATGTAATGTAGTCAGCAATCGCCATCAGAGGGATAGCTTTCTGTCCAAAAGGAGCGAGTTCAGCTTTAGCTTCCTCGACTAACTTTTTCGCCTGATATCTAGATTCCTCTATGCCTAATAAACTGGGGTAAGTTGCTTTTTGTGCCTGTAAATCTTTGCCTGCGGTTTTACCTAGTTGTTCCGCAGTTGCCGTAATATCCAGTACATCGTCAATAATCTGAAAGGCTAGGCCAATATTGTAAGCATAACGAGAAAGCCGTTGCAAAACCTCTTGATTAGCTCCTGTCAAGAGCGCCCCTGTGACAACAGAAGCTTCCAATAAAGCCCCAGTTTTATGGGTATGAATAAAGTTGAGAGTTTCTAGATTAATATTTTTTAATCCCTCCGATTCTAAGTCAACAACTTGACCACCTACTAAACCTGTTGCTGCAACTGCATGGCTTAATTTCACAACTACCTGCAACAACTGCTCAGATCGTACTCCTTTCGTCTGAACCAGAATAAACTCGAAGGCGTAGGCTAAAAGTCCATCACCAGCGAGAATAGCAATGTCTTCACCATAAACCTTATGATTTGTCAGTTTACCTCGCCGATAATCATCATTATCCATAGCAGGCAAATCATCATGAATTAAAGACATAGTGTGAAGCATTTCTAGTGCACAAGCAGTAGGCATCGCCATTTCCACTGTACTTCCAGATAATTCACAACTAGCAAGGCACAGAATTGGCCGCAAGCGTTTTCCCCCAGCCAGCAGGGAATACCGCATAGACTCATAAATTTTTTCTGGATAAACTACAGCAATTGAGCACTCAAGCGCCCTTTCAATTAAGGCTTGTCGTTCTAATAAATAGGTTGACAGATTAAAGGTAGCTACTTCTGGAGATATGTCAACTTCAAGCACTTGTAATGATTTATTTTTGGTATCCACTACCTTGATTTCCTGACTAGATAGTTGGCTTTGGTTATGTATAGAATCTTGAAGCGAAAATTCAAAAATTTTAGTATTCATTTAAGACATCTCCTCAATATTATGGCACTAAATTTGATTTATTTAGCTGTTACTTTTACTCAAGGCAAAAATTCAGTTGATAGCTATGAGATAAATTAGAATCTTGCCCAAGGATTAATATTTTTCTCCATACATTTTTGATAAAAACATACGATGTACAATAAATCGAAAATCAAAATGATTGCATATAAAGTTTTGATGAGTAGTGTTGTGGGATAGGTTTGGTCTACCAAAACTTCTGCCATTAGTGTTTGAAAGCTTAAAGTTTTATCAATATCACCAGGAGCATCAAAACATGAGCCTAAAAACGCAAACATTGTAGCAATTAACTTGTAAATTGCAATGTAGATGGACTGCCCAGCTATGTCATTGCGTTGAAGAAGCATATATACATAAAGAATTGAAATCATACAGTTTATTCCAAAACCTGTGTAAACTCCCTTCGTATCATTAAATTCCGAAGCAATGCCCAAAATAATAGAAAAAGAAATAGCTATACAAGCTAAAAAAACTAATCCAAAATTCTTCCTTTTTATGGGAGATGGAAAATCTTTGTATCCATAGAGGAAGCATTGCCAAACAATTGGAATGTCGAAGGTAAACCAGGCGATACTAGCATATAGTAAAGCGTTACTAGGTGGTATATAAATAAATGAATAAATAGCTTCCCATGAAATATTTGCACTAAGAGCTACCATAGGCATACCTAATGAACGGTCTTTGAAACCTCGCCAAATAATGGCCACATATGTAAATACCCATGCAACATCACAAACAGAATTCAAAGTCGCGCCTATACTCATAAGTCATACCTCATTTAATAAATAATAGATGCTAAAACTTTAACAATTGTAGATGCGTTAATCATAAGTTATCCCCAAAATCCAGAATATCCTAATAAAACATAAAGCCATATATGTAATATAATTTCATAAAACTAATTCGTGTTTTAGTTTGCCTTGAGAAACAATGATTAACCTGATAGTTTACAGTTGATTAAAACAAAGTCGTATTAAAACAGTTAAAGTCATAAACAATGAATATTAATCTCAGCTTTAGTTCACAAAATTGAACACAGCTTATTGATATTACTGATGAAGCTGAGAAAGTGCTAATTCAATTGATGGAGCTAGAATTACTCTTTTAACTATGACTGGCTACATAACCAATTTTTCAGCTTAGTTTTAAGGATCTACCCAGCGATTGTCCGCCTTTATTAGGTTAATCAATTCTTCGACACCTTGAGATTCAGGAACCTTTTTGATTTCTTCTTTTCCACGATACAAAGAGATATAACCAGGCTGTTTCCCAACATAACCGTAGTCAGCATCTGCCATTTCTCCAGGTCCGTTGACAATGCAACCCATGACTGCGATATCTAGACCAGTAAGATGTTTGGTTGCTTCTCGCACTTTGTGCAGTACTTCTTCTAGGTTA
The DNA here is from genome assembly GCF_054786515.1 of Nostoc sp. UIC 10890. Taxonomy (NCBI): domain Bacteria; kingdom Bacillati; phylum Cyanobacteriota; class Cyanophyceae; order Nostocales; family Nostocaceae; genus Nostoc; species Nostoc sp. UIC 10890. The sequence continues at coordinate 3,940 of NZ_JBSGKF010000025.1, read as the reverse complement.
AACAAAGTACGACCACAAGAAGGGCAAGCAACATACTCCACCATCGTTTTCCTTAAACCCAGTGCTTGCAAAATGCTGTAGCACACGGGAATTTCTTTCTCCGGAGCTTCTGTAAGCGATACCCGAATCGTATCCCCAATCCCATCAGCTAAAAGTGTGCCAATCCCAGCAGTAGATTTGATGCGTCCGTATTCTCCATCACCAGCTTCTGTCACACCTAAATGTAAAGGATAATCCATACCTAGCTCATTCATTCGCTGTACCATCAGCCGATAAGCGGTTAACATTACTGGCACTCGTGATGCCTTGAGAGATATAACAAGGTTGCGAAAGTCTAAAGATTCACAAATGCGAATAAACTCTAGTGCAGACTCTACCATACCTTCTGGAGTATCACCATAGGTAAACAGCATCCGTTCAGCAAGAGAACCGTGATTGACGCCAATTCGCATTGCTTTGCCTTGATCGCGTAGAGAAACCACAAGGGGTTCTAGGGTTTCACAGATCTTTTCGCCAATATTGTCAAATTCGGTGTGGGTATATTTGGTTCTATTAGGTTTTGGCTTTTCAAATACGTACAAACCAGGATTAATTCGTACCTTCTCAACATACTTTGCTACTTCCAAGGCAATCTTCATGCCATTATGGTGTACATCAGCCGCCAAGGGTACAGCAAGGTAGGTTTCGACTAATTTCTGTTTGATTTCACTTAAGGCTTTGGCGTGAGCCAGACTAGGCACGGTGACACGGACAATCTCACAGCCAATTTTGTGAAGGCGAATAATGGCAGCTACTGAACCTTCTATATCTAAAGTGTCTTCATTAATCATGGACTGCACCACTACAGGGTGACCACCGCCAATGGTGACATGACCAACGCGAACGGGACGTGTTTTACGACGGATAACGGTGGTCTCAGAAAGTGGGCGGGAAGAGGTATTGACAATAGTTGGAGATGGAATAGTGAACATAGATTTTTGCCCCTGGATATCAAAGTTTAGCTTCAAGTTCAACACTTCAAAAGAAACTAGTAGCACTTTGCGGAATTTGAAATTTTTATACCGCAAGCGTTTCATTGATTTGCAATGAGTGGTTTATTTACACTGTGCTGTACTAATAAACTTGAGAAAACTTTTGTACTGGCAATGTAACAGCTTGTCGTATTTGCTCGGCAATTTGTACACTAGTTAAGCCAATATCTGCTTTGGATTCCTCTGGAGTTGCGTGGTCAATTAATTTGTCAGGGATTCCTATCGGTGTTACTGGCACCAATACGTCATGTTCTTGCAATGCTTCTTCTACAGCTGAACCAAAGCCTCCAATTACGCAGCCCTCTTCTAAAGTGAAGACTCGACCAATTTGTTGAGCTAGTGGCACAATCAATTCAGTATCCAGAGGCTTAACAAAGCGAGCATTTACTACAGTAGCTTGAATGCCATACTCACTCAAAAGTAGAGCTGCTTGCATAGCTGGGTAAACCATCGAACCATAGCCGACTATGAGAACATCATCGCCGGAACGCAGGATTTCGCCTTTACCGATGGGCAGAGGCTCCCAGCCTTCCTCCATCAAAGAGACACCATAACCAGTACCGCGAGGATACCGCATAGCAATCGGACTCTTCGTGTGTTCTATGCCAGTGACAAGCATTTGCTGAAGCTCGGCTTCATCTTTAGGAGCCATTAGTACTATGTTAGGAATGCAACGCAAATATGCAATGTCGTACATTCCTTGGTGAGTTGGTCCATCTGCACCAACAATTCCTGCTCTATCCAGGCAGAAGAAGACAGGCAAGTTTTGAATGCAGACATCATGAATAATTTGGTCGTAAGCGCGTTGTAAGAAAGTAGAGTATATTGTCACGACTGGGCGCATACCTTCACAGGCTAAACCAGCTGCTAGAGTAACACCGTGTTGTTCGGCAATACCTACATCAATATATTGATTGGGCAGCTTTTCGTGCAGTTTGTCTAAACCCGTTCCCGTTGACATTGCAGCAGTAATACCGATAATTTTAGGGTTTTGTTCAGCAAGTTTCACCAAAGTGTAAGCAAAAACTTTGGTATAAGCGGGAGGCTTAGGTTTGCTGGAAGGGATGGCTTTGCCGGTAGTGAGATTAAAGGCGGTTTGAGCGTGGTAGCCTACTTGGTCTTTTTCGGCTAATTCGTAGCCTTTACCTTTGACAGTGGCTACATGGACTAAAACTGGTCCTGTTATCTGATGTGCCTGCTCAAAAGCGGCGATTAATTCCTCAAGATTATGACCATCTACAGGTCCAATGTAAGTAAAGCCTAGTTCCTCAAACATGGCTCCCTCTTTGGTTACTGCCAAACGCTTCATCCCTTCTTTAAGACGTCCAAGTTCTGGCGAAAGGGAATCCCCTACAATAGGTAAATGTTTGAATTGTTCTTTGAGGTTGTCTGATAAAAGCTGTACTGATGGATTCAAGCGTAACTTATTCAGGTAGCGAGAAAGAGCACCAATATTCGGGGAGATGGACATTTCATTATCGTTAAGGACTACTAACAGATTAGTGTTAGGTAAGTGACCTGCATGGTTAATCGCTTCTAATGCCATGCCACCTGTCAGTGCCCCATCACCAATCACAGCTACCACTTTGAATTTTTCACCTTTCAAATCTCGTGCGATCGCCATACCTAGAGCAGCAGAGATACTTGTGGAAGCATGTCCTGCACCAAAGTGGTCAAACTTGCTTTCACAGCGCTTGAGATATCCTGCAATACCGTTTCTTTGCCGCAGTGTGTGAAAAGAATTGTAGCGACCAGTAATCAGTTTATGCGGATAGGCTTGGTGACCCACATCCCAAATAACTTTATCACGTTCTAAATCTAAGGTTTGGTAAAGTGCTACCGTGAGTTCTACTACACCTAATCCAGGACCAAGGTGACCACCACTAGCTGCTACAGTTTCTAAGTGCTTTTGTCGAATCTGAGAAGCAATTTGCTGAAGTTCTTGAATTGACAGATCGTGTAATTGGTTAGGATGAGTTAAATCTTTCAGATGCATATATATCTCCTGTAAAAAGCAAGTAATTTTAAATGCTTAATAGTACCCGGGCATTATTATGAGCTTAGTCTGTTAAGCTAATCAGCATTCAAGTTGCATAATCAGGGCAGGCAAGGTGCCCACCCCACAAGATATTGAGAAAATTTTCATCTGCAAATTAGATGTGTTTTAGCTTACACCAATTATCATTTTGTAGCCATTTGCAGCCAAATCTATTCCGGCGTATGTAAGTGCTGTTAGTCCAACGGTAGATATAACCACGCTGATGAAAGAGTAAACCAAGAATAGTCCGGAATCCATTTTGAAAACTTTCATTGTTACACTCACAACCCACACACCAAGCAATGGAGTTATTAGTAGAACAAAGCCAATTCCGTAAACATCTATCCAATTTCTAAATCGTTGGGATGAAAAACGGCCGAGCCACGTTTTGACTTGTGGTATTTGACTAAAACGCTCATAACCATAGTGTATTAGTAGAACAGCAGTGTAACTACCTGCGACAGACCAAATTACAGTTGAACAGTAATCTAGACCGAGAGCGATGGCTGAAGGAATAGCTACATAAATTTCTGAAGCTGGAAAAAATCCAAGAAAACAAACCAAAAATGCCTTTAAAATGTACTCTATCATCTTTGTCCTTTTTCCAGGTTAATGAATGTTGGTTCTGAGCTTATCGATACTTAGCATTCATAAACTTGTTATAGGGGCGCAAGTCTGTAACAAAGTATCAAGCCTTTACTAGAAAAGACACACCAATCGCACCATAGAAATTATTGAGTTCTAAATTATCCTGCTCATCTACCGCTGTACCTTGACCTAAAAAAAGACGGGCAATCCGAAAGCGGTGATAGTTTTTGAGCAATTGTGATAGTGTCAAATGATGAGTTTGTTGCCCCGCGAATAAATTTCT
>NZ_JBSGKF010000024.1:0-11807 GCF_054786515.1 Nostoc sp. UIC 10890 | reverse complement strand
ACTCTAAAATGGCTGAGTTGAAAGAAGAATTAACTTTTGTTTCTTATACTTCTGGCACAGATTATAGAGAATTGCAGAAACTATTAGTAGAACAGAAATGGAAAGAAGCAGATCAAATAACTTACTTTAGTATACTTCGAGCCTGTGGTCGTGAACAAGAGGGATGGTTAGCTGATGGAGATATTAAAAAAATACCACGTCATGATCTTTATATAATTAACCATCTTTGGTCAAAATACAGTGAAGGCCATTTCAGTTTCACTATGCAAAAAAGTATTTTGCATTCACAGAGAAGCTTTGAAGATTTTGCTGTTAAAATTGGATGGATGAAACTTATTAGTAATCATCATAAATTCTTTAATTATGATGATTATACTTTTAGCCTAGAAGCACCCCAGGGGAACTTTCCCTGTACTGCTAAGTTAGTAGGCTTAGGTTGTCGAAGTACCAGTGGAGTCACAAACCGGATAAAGAGCTTTTTAACTTGGTACTGAGAAAATAGTATCAAATTGGCGATAAGTTGAAGTTGTAAAACTTCAAATTTTATCAATTAAATAAGTAATCTTTAACCATTATAGATATGTCTAGCAGCCCTAACTCGAACGCTAGATTGCCAAGTATTACCTAACTTCCATACTTGAAAAACATCATAACTATCATGTTCTTCTTTGCAACTCATCCAATGTTTATCATCTCTAGCCTGTAAAAATGAAGCAGCTTTTATTCTAATATTGTCTTCCCAAGTATTATCATTAGTCCAAATTTGGAAGCAATGATGATTGACGCTATCAAGTTTATAAAATCTCATCCAATGTTTGTCGTCTTTACCTTGTAACATCAAGGACTTTTGCACTATAACCGTTCCATTTTCTAATTGTTCTTTAAAAGCATTAAGAGCTTTTTGAGTTTCATTACTTATATCTTGGCTCTGTTGCTCCATCTGCTTTTTAAACTCATCAGTTACTTGTTCAAGTTTTGAACTAAAATCTTGAACTGATTCCTCTGTATTTTTAAAATTAACTTTTAGATTTTGTAGCTCTTTTTTAGTAAGAGCTAATTCTTCTTGCGATATTTTTAATTCTTCCAATGTAGATGCTAGTTGCTCCTGTAAACTAGCAAAATCTACCTTTAGTTTTTTTAAATCTTTTAGCTCATTTTGAAGTTTTTCTTGAGTATCTTTAAGTTCTGCAATCGGTTTTTCAAAGTAATTCAAAGGTGTTTTCCAATCTTGTGCATTGTGCATTAGACATAAATATTTCATTGCTACTTGAGTTAAATATAATTATGTTATTAGTTCTAGGAAATTAGTAAATTTACGAGTATTGCTTTCTGCCTTAGAAGTTATATCGTTTAGTTCGTTGAAAACACTGAGAATATTTAATAATTTGTTTAAATTGAAGAGTCTCAAGATAGAGTAATTTCTTGCCAATCGATCAGATTGCATCCTTGAGCATCATATTGGCATTCTTGAGATGGCTTTTTGACAAGCCAGAGTTTCCAGTCTTTCTGTTTCAGAGAATCAAATAGTTGTCTGACAGTTGATTCATCCTCTGTAAATTTATTTAAAGTGATATGCCAACACTTGCCACCTACTTCTTTGTGGCAGTTTACCTTACTATCAACTTTTACTCGTTTAAAATCTTTATTTTTTAATTGTTTGCCTAACTCATCTAAACATCTACTTTTGAAACAGACTGCATAGACTTTTCTTCCAAATTTATCTCGTGAGTTCGCCTTAATCCAATAATCCTTACCTTCGATCTTATTGCAAAAGCTGTATGCTTGGGCATTGTTAACTTCTTTCCATATCTCCGTTACTATAGACTTTTTACCTTGATCTTGCTTGTAACCATGAGAGTTACTATACCCGGTGATAGTCACATGATAGCCGCCCCATTGCACATCTTTTTCATATCCTGGTGATAGATAAACAGCATATTCATAGTCTTCGATGACTTCACCAAGCACTCGCGCTCTCATATATTCTTTCTCTCCAAAGGCTCTTATTATATATCAACCTTTTTCTAGATTAAGTTTAATTGCTGGCAGTATGAGTATAGCCATCTTTGTGAAAATACGACTTACATTTGCGGGATAAGTCTTTAGTAATCCCACTGCTGATTAATTTGGTTTCCAATCAACCATCACCCCATCCACACAAGCAATCCCCCACTGCGGATACTTCGCCAGCAATTTCTTGATCACAATCTGCAAAGCAGGATCATCATTCCAACACTCCTGCAAGAATTCAAACCCCGGATTGTTGCCCGAATTTGCCGCTCGATCTAGTTTCTCCCTTCTTACAGGTCGCATATTTGACCTTGCAACAATTGCCTCATGTGACCATTTTTCAGCACTGGGGATAGGCGCGGCAGAAGTTTCACCCCTATGATCCGCTTTGACTCCTTCACCCGAAACTGAATTTTCAACCATCAACGAAGCGAGATTACCTCCTTTCACTTGCCCCTGTGGTTGATCTGCGATGGCTACGCCCGCCGCAGGCATCGCAGAATTTAGAGATTTTTCATTCTGAGCGACGGACGCGGCGGAACCAGTACCTTCATGACAGTCCCTCGCTTCAACGCTACAATCCTGCTTTTCAGCGAACAACGGAGCAGGTTGACTTGGTGCAGCATCCACGAGCGTTAGCGTCGTACAGTCCGTTACCGCAGGTAACTCTTCTTCCAACTCTTCCACGCTTTGAACAGACTGAGGCGACGCGACCTCCAAGGGCGCGTGAGCCGTCTCCTCCTTACGCGAAATCTGTATAAGCGTGTCAGAGACACAGCTAACGAACTCTTTTGAAGAGTTCGTTAGCTGTTCCTGAGCAGTTCGTGAGGCTTTCTGGAACTCTTTCTCTGACTGACTTTGATCTGAAATAGATGCTTCATACAAAGCACCCATTTCTTCAGAGCCAGCATCTTTGTCTGAAATCTCAGCATTTGATTCTTGTTTTGTAGAATCTGGTTCCTGATTTTCAGCATTGGGTTTCTCCCAGAACTCCTTCATTCTGCTGCCGTGCAAATTCCTTACCATCCAGCTAGCCGTTTCTCGGCCATCCTGAATTGACTTGTCCGGCTTGAAAATGAATAGCCCACTGTCGGAGAGAATTTTCTTCGCAGAGATAAAAGTACTGTACCCCAAAGCAGAAGTCAGAGGCATCCACCGGGAACCATAAGGGTCAGCCGTCCAGCACTCCTGCCACAACTGCGTAACTGAAGGCTTTTGCTGCGATGTCCAGAGCATATCTTCTATGGGAATAATCACATGAAGTCTTTTGTATGGTGATTCCTTTTTGCTAACAGCAGCTTTTTTGAGCTTGGGTCTTGTGATAGTTGCGGTCATTTTACGATCTCCTCTTATGTTGACGCATGGAAATTTCCCCCACTGTGATTGCGGGGCTTGGTACTTGTATTTGATTGTCTAAAAAGCTACCGATACACTGGAAGCCTATTGAGGTTGCCAGAATCGCAACTCGTCTCGTGAATACCTATCAGCTTTTTTCGATTGCTCTTTCCAAGAATCCCAGGCTACTATCAACTCTTCGCCTAAATCCTCTACTACTTCACCCCTCTCAACATACAAAGTGCGGTAGGGGTCGGCATGGGCAACGATAGAACCCTTTCCGATAATTGGAGGATGAGAAGCAATTTCAAGAAATTTGATTAGTTCTATTTCCTCACTGGTCAATTCTGCCCAGTAGTCTGATTTAATCACTTCGTACTCTTGGGCAACATTCCAAAACTCCTGCCAGTTACACCCAGGTTTAGCCAGCACTGCCCTAATGTCACTAACTGCCTGGGGCAACATTTCCAGTTGTTCGGCTCGGTAAGCGATCGCAATAGGTGTAGGTTCACTCCCTAGAATGATTGCTGCCGCTTCGAGTGCTTGGGTGTTATTCATAGCGTTGGCGAGATTCTTCAATGCCATGCCCATGAGTCGCAGACATTCTTGAGCGTTCTCTTTTGGGGGTTCTTGGGCCAGCGATCGCAAATCAATTGTTTTTTCTAACGCCTGTTTCACCTGCTTGTTCAACGCTCTAGTTGCCTGTTGGGTCATGGTATTTCCCCATTCTTGAGAAGGGCGTTGTTGTACGGCGTGTTCTAGTTCCTGAATACGTTGCTGGAGTTGTTGATTTTCAGTCTCCAACTGCCGTAGCGATTCCATCTCCAAGAGGCGCTGCTGTAACTGGACATTTTCTTCTTTCTGTTGTTTAAAGAGTTGTTGCAGAGATTGGATTTGCTCTTGCACTTGTTCTTCGGCTTTGGCTGTGGCCTCTGTTTGCAAACCAATCCTCAAATCCTGCTCCAGTCGCTCTAACTCCTGTTTATGGCGTTCTTCAATAGCAGCGATCGCTTCCCTATATTCTGGTGGATAATTTCGCCCTCTGGAAAATGGGACACTAGCGGCATCTAAATCAGTATTGTTGATCAACAACCTCTCGCCATCAGCAAAAGTCACAATCTGCTGCCAGCGATTTGGTGCGTCTGCCTCAATGGTTCCCTCTTCTCCATACCTTGGATGGGACTGTTGTGAAACTGTGACAATAGCTTTTTGAGGAACCATTGGTTCTTCAAGTTTGGGAACCATTGGTTCCTGAATAGATTGTTTTTTGCGTGGAAGTTGAGGAACCACAATATTTGCAGCAGCCGCAAAGTCTGATTCACCAGGGGAGGCGTTATCTTTGAGAGCGATCGCTATAGCTTGTTTTAGTTTCTCTGGTTCCTTGACTAGCCGCAGCAGTGGACGGGCTTGACGCTCGTTTTTGATGTGTCCGCCCAACTCGCCAACTGCGTCTATGACCTTTTTGGCTCCTAGCAGTTGGTTAATTCGTCGGTATCCACCCCAGGCGTATAATTCATGCTGGCAGTATTCTTCAAAATTTTTATAGCCAGCTTGCAGGTAAAGCTGCTGTTCTCTCATCTGAAGAATTTCGTCTACCGCTTGCCACTCGAATCGGTCGATGGCAGTGAAGGTTTCCTGAATGCTAGTGTTGAGGTTGCTGTAATCGAGTGCTGATGTTTCTTCTCTTTCTAGTGTCAGCATATCTCTTGCCCACTATGTATGGTAAATACTAGGAATGTTGCAGTTAGTAAGGGACTTGCAGGAGCCGTTAGGCTTTTCGCATTAGGCGACTTCAGCAAACCTTGTGAATCGGCTCAAGTCCGGGTAAACCGCTTTAAAATAAATAATTTCGTTCTCTTTGTGATCAAGATGAAGGTATAAATGAACTTCGTCTGGATCTTTACTGAAAGTACTTTTTCCCCGCCAGCAGTTCTGTTCTAATTTCTCCCACTCCCAGTTACAAGATTCAGCATAAATGTCTGCAATGACTGCCTTTGGTGCATAACTTTCAACTGTGGTGACTGAAGCGTGGATATTTCTCTTGTCCTTATTCACCAAAAACAAGTTATATGCAGGTGCGATCTGAACAAGGCTGACAAAAAACTGGATGATTTCTGGAACTGCTTTTTGAAGAATGATGCGATCGCTCTCCAGCGTGAGCAGTTGATCCTCTACTTTCGGGTAGGAGAACAAGCGATCGCGGATTAAAATGTTTCGCTGGCTGACTCCAGAGATGGCCAAGTTTTTCTGAATATCCTGAATATTATCTCTAATCGTGTGGTAGAGAAAAAGTTCAGTACCAAAATTAGGGCCAAAAATCTTACCCATGTTTTCGTAGAACCGCGCCCCTTCATGTACGGATGATGGAGCATCCAGACACCAGCCTTTAGGGTCTGTCATGATCCGATGAATAATTTCATCATGTTTGGCATTACCGTTCCCAAGCCCAGCAAGCTCTAAGTAAACTTGTCTGTCTAACAATGAAGGGTAAATGAACTTATGGCGTTTGGGGTATCTCAGTCTAAGGCAGTCTTGCAGCAATGAAGATAAGCCTTCTGTGCTGAATAAGTTGGGATTGTCTTGGAGGAGTAACTGGAAAACTGGTAAATTAGACATACTATTTCTTTGTTAAAGGATTAGTCTGGGCGATTGTTCTTCTTGGCGGGAGGCGATCGCTTTTAACTTAGTCCAAGAGTAAATATGTCAATAAAGTTTTCTAGTGACTCAAATAAAGATGGCGTGGGATTCATAACTGTATAACCTCGTACATAACTAAGAAATTATGTTAGCACGAGTTAGTACGCTGTGATCAATAAAAAACAAAACCCACCTAATGCTCGGCGGGTTTGTCTTTAATAACAGTGTTAATAATGTGATCACGCCATTGCCTGAGAGTGGTATTCTCCTCTCTCAGGCGACTAATTCCCCCAGGCATTCCTCTACAAGAGATTCAAGTCTTTGAACTCTTTGCTCAATTTGGGCTACATCATGGCCACTTTCCGAATTTTCTGTCTCTACATATTCTTTAATAAATTTTAAAAGTACATCTGTAACAGTTTTGCCCTGCGCTTCGACTTTAGAGCGAAAAGCTGTCCGTATATCCTCTTCAATGCGAATCGTTAGACGAGATTCAATAGCCATAGACAATCTCCTTTTGTTTTAGGTTATCACAAGCCGTTAGTACGATTTATTCTATCAGGAAATATATTGGACTGGGGTTCCGTACTAACTATATTGACAAACGTACTAACTTGTACTAACATAGTAAATATGAAGGAGGAAATAAGCGCAACGCCTCCTAGTAAATAAAGATGCGCTTACTACAGAACTTTGACAGCACAATCCAGAGTGACCGCTTGAGGAGCAACTGAGGCACTGGCACAACCAGAGAAGGCGAGGGGTACACAGTCGGGAAATGGATTTGCACTGAATAAGAAAGTACCAGCAGGACGACGGCAGTTGAAGCTTTTGAAGAGTCGTACACGTCGCCTGATACGCTGTATCTCCTGTTTTGGTATTGCTCAAGTGCCACTGGCTTTGAGCCGCAAATATATGGCTACGCCAAATCTTTTTGAAAGCGTTGTGCTGAACCACAACGTTCTTTGCACACATAACAAAGGCAATCGCCCACCGTCCAAAGTTTGCGATCGCCTTTTACCCTTTTATCAAGGAACTCTATTATGCCTTATACAACACATACACAGCAAGCAATTCCTAGTTCTCTTTGTGACGAGCAAGCCCTAGCCCAAGCAGAACTGTACAGCCACCTCGAATCCCAAGCCGAAGCTGTAGCCCCAACCCAAGACCCTCTCACCAGCAAAGATCGCCGCATCATTGGCGAGATTATCGAAGTTGAACCCGAATTAATCCGCACTATCTGGATTGAAGGCGGGATTACAGTCTGGGTGCAGTTAGTCGGTGCTGGACGGCTACCATTTGATAGAAACTGGTTCGCTACAAGAGTTGCAGAGGTCAAAGCGACTCTACCAGAAACCCCATTAGAACGAAACGAACGATTGAGCGATGAATTAGAGAAAGCCTGCACTGTTTTTGGTCTGTATCATGGCGAAATCGACTGGTTAGGATTCAGCACCAAACTCTATCAAGACGGGCGCTTTGTTGGCTTCGTCGGGTGCAATCACCAGGGCTGGTACACTCGACCAAGACAGTACGGGGTAAATCGGGTTGCTGGCAGTGCAAAAGATGTGATTGCATCGTTGGGAGTCCGAACGGCAGTAGCGGCTTAGTTGCTGAAGGTAGAAAAGGCGATTGCACACCAAGACAACTGCAATCGCCACCTATATGCTGCAATTACAAATAATCATTGCATATAACACAGCAAGTAACATCACACTTTCAGATTCGGGTTTCTATGACTGCTAAGAGAATTCTCCTACCTGCTACAGATGCGAATGCAGAGGTGTAAGAAATCCTTAGTACTGCAAGTGAGAAAAAGCGATCGCAGCCCTAGAGTTATGCGATCGCCTCTACAACGAAATTTATGACAATTTAAATCATCATGGCACACAGACTATGATTACCACATTTCTTCAACAAACGGAATTGGAAGAGTCTCTTGAGAAGATACTGTTGCCTCCAACAGACCCCAATGCAGAGGTGCAAAAGATTCCTGGATACAAACTGGTTTACGTTAATGGAGCTTGCCCCAGAAATTATCGAGTCTATAAAGCCGATTCGATGATTGGGGTGATATTTCAATACATCACCCATTGGTCAAACGGAGTGGATTCTCTTCGATACGCCGAGCCGGTTGATGCAGCAATTGGGTTGGATGAATTTATGACGATGACAGGCTACTTTACAGCGACTACAGAACAACCACTCACGGAAGAAGAGTTGCTAGATAAGGAATTCGATTCGCTGACAAATGACGAGTGGGAGCGATTAAAGAGGTACGTTCCACAAGCAAAACATTTGGTTGCAGCGTAAGAAACGGGGTGGGCGTTGCTGCCCACTTCCTCAATAAGACTGTTTTACTTACATCACCAATATAACAATGTCACCCATAGAAATCCTACAAGAGTTCAACTCGTGCTATCTCAAGATTCAAGCGATCGCTCAAGATGAAAATTGGCTCAAGTTGATTGCAGACAAGAAGATTGATCCAGAAGCAGCAACTCACGTAGGCGATACATTGCATTACTTGGGCGAGGCAATGGGGTGTGTCGAAGAAGTTGTTGAAATCAAGTTTAATCAGGAATCAAAATAATGAAACTCTATGCAACCAGTATTTCTCAAAGTTTGCCAAGTTGGGCAACTGTTATATCGAATGATGCAGGTTTGATTGAGGTTGAAATAAATGATAAAGACCCTGGATTTCATTCAATGATTGAGGAATTATCTACTGAAATTCAACCAGGAATTATTAGTGTAAAAGCTAGCGATTTATCTCAAATACTCAGCATTGAAATGGTTGATAATAATGAAGAAAATCACTTAGAGAATGAGATTTAATTGCTCAAACCGCAGGAATTGAAAACACTTCTAGAAGCAGAGATTAAAAAGCTACTATATCAAATCGAGGTGCTGAAATACGAGTTAAAAACAATCCCCGGCATTGTCATACATAACTAAGTCGAACACTATCCAATATCAACGCAATTTTCAATAACAACAACGTAATTATGGAAACCATCAAAATCAACAACAGCGTTTTTCTCATTCCACCCAGCCAACCGAAACTACAAGCGAATTGCGCTAAAGAGTACGGGCAATTTCTTCTCGATTGTCCCCCAAAATTGACAATTCTAGAAGCACAAGCAGGAGGATATCTTAAAGGTAACAAGGCTGACTTTGCGATCGCTATTTCTCGCCCTGACCGTGCCTTGACCATCAACGAAAACTTCACCAACGAACCGTTTACCGAGTTGTGGGTGATTCCAGTGGCAGGAGGACTCAAAGAACAATTCAAAGGGCCAGCGTCGATGCTGCTTAGTTTTCTGATCCACCGCCGCAGTAAAGATAATTTCGCTGGACTGTACAACCACTTCGCCCATCGTGCTTTCCAGCAGTGGTGCGAGGAAGGGATGCCGGGAGATCCCAAAGAGTTCTGTTATCAGGCGATCGCTAGCGTACTCAAAAACTACATTTTCTGCGCCGAATTTCAGAAAGTGGAAGGGACGCTTGGAACATACTGGTTCATTCAGTGGAGCTATCGCAATCCTCAGTCTGACTTTGAGAAAGATGCGTTGGAGGCTGCCGAAATGATTCGTAGCGGTGCGGAATCTGGGGCAACAGTTCATTGGGTAACAAATGATACTTACGAACGCTGGGCTAGTAATGCTGTTACAGCACCAGCATTACCCCCGGTTTCGGAAACTGAGGTACGGGCATCTCTGCAAGGACAGAATCAGACTGTTATGCCGCAAGGTAACAAGCGGTAATTAAACACGAAAAAGGCGATTCACCTTTGAGTCGCCACTAAATAAATTAGCAGCAAAAACGAGTAATGAAAATCGGTACTGTCTCCATTAGTTATTCGAGAAAGTTCAACTTAGGGAACTACGAATCAATCGAATTAGGTTGTTCTTTATGGGCGCAAGTCGAAGAAGAGGAAGATGCTCCAGGTGTAGTTCAATTTCTTTATTACCAAGCAAAAGCAGCCGTAAAAAGTGCAGCAATACCCGTAATAAAAGCTAATGAATTTCAAATCAGTAAAGCCAAATCCCAAAAGAAGGTGGCAACTGATTCAGGTGTTGGAGAATTAGAGGATTTATGAAACAACTAACAGGTTCTATGCCCATCGCTCTACTACCACCATCCACTGCGGCTTGGAGCAAAAAAGAACTGCTTGAAACAATTGAATGGCTCCAAAAAGAAAAAGCGGATTGCTGCCATAGATCCGCAGATCATTAGGTATTTGGTAGGGTAATCAAAAAGGATTAGGAGATAGTTCAAGTGTTTAATCTGACCTACGAATTTAAACTTAAACCTACTCGCGCCCAAATTGCAATGTTTGAAGACTGGTTAGAACAATGTCGCCGTGTCTATAACTATGCTTTGGCAGAACGCAAAGACTGGATTAAATCTCGTTCTTGTCAGATTAATGCTTGTTCACTACGCTCTGAGTACATCATTCCTGTTGAGACACAACGACCAAACTACTTCAATCAATGCAAAGCATTAACCCAAGCTAGAGCAAAATACCCAGAACTAAAGGCAGTTGCAGTACACGTTTTGCAACAAACTTTAAAACGACTTGAACAAGCCTTTGTTGCAATGTGGGAAAGGAAACACGGATTTCCCAGATTCAAAAAAACTGGGAGAATGCGTAGTTTTTTGTTTCCACAATTAGGGGTTAATCCAATCCAAAAAGGAAAGATAAAACTGCCGAAGATTGGGTGGGTTAAATTCCATCAATCACGAGAAATACCTGATAGCGATATCGTAAAACAAGCTCATATTGTTAAACGTGCCTCTGGTTGGTATGTGTTGCTCATCTTGCAATGGAATGTATCTGTACCACAATTAATTCCGCACGGTGAAGCAATAGGGATTGATGTAGGCTTAACAAGTTTTATCGCAACTTCTAAGGGGCTAACTGTCAAACGACCGAGGTTTTTTGTAGATGCCGAGTGCAAGCTGAAATTGCTGCAACAGCGCGTTTCTAGAAAACATATAGGCTCGAATAATTGGCATAAAGCACAAAAGAAGGTTGCGTTATTGTATGAGTACATCGTCAATTGTCGTAAAGATTGGCATAAAAAGCTGTCCCATCAAATCTGTAATAATGCCGGGATGGTATTTGTTGAAGATTTGAATCTAATTGGTTTATCCCGTGGAATGCTAGGTAAGCATTGCTTAGATGCTGGGTTTGGACAATTCTTCAACATACTACAGCAGACTTGTTTTAAGCGTGGTGTCTATTTCCAGAAAGTAGACAGCCGTAAAACCAGCCAGATTTGTCCTAGTTGCGGAGTTGAGACAGGCAAAAAAGAGCTTTCTGTTCGTACTCATGTTTGTTCAAATTGCGGCTATATCACTGATAGAGATGTCGCAGCCGCACAAGTAGTTCTCCAAAGAGGGCTTGCAGCCGTAGGGCATACGGTCAAGATGCTTGCTGAGGGTAAATTCACTGGAATCCCTGTGAAGCAAGAATCCTCGAATTTCTAATTCGGGGAGTGTCAAGAGTCCGAGTGAGCTTGATTATCTTCAAATTGATGAGCTAGTGAAAACTATGTGTTTGGCTTGGGCTGGTAATAAGTTTGGACATCCTGATTATGCTGCTAACTCTTATCAAAAACACGTAATCGATGCTGTATTACGAGGTGTCTCTGAGACGGAAGCGATTCAAGCATGGATGGAAGGAGCGCTTGCACAATTGCCTGAACTGAATTGAGAAGAGAAATCATACTTCAAATTAGGGAAAAAAAAAGATGAATCTTTGGTCAAGAATAAATTTGATTGCATTAACAAGTGAACGCTTTTTAGGAGACTATTAC
>NZ_JBSGKF010000023.1:0-11849 GCF_054786515.1 Nostoc sp. UIC 10890 | reverse complement strand
CGTTAATGTGCTTCTTTATTTATTAAATATATTAGTTGGATTGGAATATTGTGATAACAGTATCATGCCAAATAGTAATTTCTTGAATAGTCTGATTGATTTTATCTGTATCACTGCTGATTATTTCTAAATTCAATAGACAATTCACTAAGAATCTAACTAAATAAGTCAATTTCAAAGCATTATCAAATGCTAGATTTGGCATGATGTTTTCAATAAGATATATTGATTCTTTAATGACATTCTCTATTTTTAGGCTTTGACCTTCTTGTAATAAAGTTTGTATTGTTTGTAAATTGTTAACTAAATTATCTAAATTCGCTTAAGCTTCTTGTCTAAGCAAAATTGTTTGTGTTTGTGTAAAATCGTTCATAAAGTTATATTTTGGCAGGCTCTAGCAAAACCATTAAAATGTTTTCCCACTCATCGAAGAACCCATCAGTCCATCGGTCAATTCTGCCGTCTTTATCAATGCGTGGTGACACAACTTTAATAAAAGCTTGACCTTGGTTTTCTTGACGTTGAAAGTAATGTAACTGCACATCTTCTGGCTCAATTTTACCACCATGCACCGTAAGACGAATGCCGTTTAAAATCTGGTCGCTATGAGTTTCTACCACCACTTGAACCCCACAGTTAGCAGCCAGTGCTAACAGCTTACCCAGCTTTGTTTGTGCTTGGTTGTGGAGTCCGGTTTCTGGGTGTTCAATAAGAATTAATGCACCCGGACTGGATGCTAGAATTACTAGGATAATTGGTAGAACGTAGGTAATGCCGTATCCAATAGGGTCACTAAATTTTAAGTTAACCAAATCCATATCTAGATGTGCATCAACTTGGATGCGTAGACCAGAACTTATTTCTCCCATCCATGCCTCAACTTGGTCTAGCAAATCCATTGATTTTGCTTCCGGGTGAGCGAGTTCGGCGATGGGGATTGGTTGACTACCGTATGTATAGAGAAAATGTGCTGTATATTCGCCAAGCGCACCAATTTGTCTAAGTTCTCGCCTTTGGTAATTTAAGATTCCTGATGCAACTTTTGCACGTTCTGATTGAAGGTGATAAAGTTGCCCGTTGAAAATGCTTGACTGATAAACATCGGCATCAACAGAGTTGAATCCACTCTCTAAAAAATTTGCTTCTCTCTCTAAGGAGTTGTAGTTAAAGTGCCAAATTCCTTTAGTTCCGTTTTTTAAACTAAGCTCAAATCCTACATAGTCTTGTTTGGCATTTTCATACAAAGCATCATTAGCTGTGCCAATATTTACCAAGTTTCCATTGAGCAATAAACCAGTGCTTTGTAGTAAACTTTGCTGATAAGATTGATGCAGCAGTGATACTGCTTGCAATACAGAGGATTTACCAGTGCTATTATAACCAGAGAGCAGGGTAAGCCATTTGAATTCAACCAATTGATTCTCAAATGTTTTAAAGTTTAGCAGCCGTAATGAGCTAATCATTAATAGTTAAAATATAGATGTTCTTCGATTTTATTATAGTTTGTTTATCTCAAGCGATTTTGTAAGAATCTTGTTGTTGAGCAAATCACCTGTAGATGACAAAATCTTAAATATACTTTGTTATTTACATTTTTGATGATTAATCAAAAAAACTAGCAGTTTATCAATATTGAATTGTAATTTTAGATGGCATCTGAAAATTTTAAAGAACTTGTTAATGTTACAATCCAAGTAGCGACCAGAAGAAATAAAAGAATGGCAGTCTTTAAGCTTGATAACACTTATTATATAGTTGATGCTAGGGAATGGCAAAATGGTCGTGCGTATGGGCAATATATCATGACAGTAGAACCTGTGCAAAATTAAGCATCAGGTGTTTCATATTGTTGAAACTCATCTATTCTGTTTTTAAGTTATTTAATTGCTCTGCTAAACTTTCAACTTGGTTTTTCACGTATTCGATGTTTTTATAGGTGCTATCTCTAAAGTTAAAAAAATTAACCATAATTGGGATAACATCTTCACTGTGCATACAATCAAATCCTATCCACCAATCATTAGCGGTTTTTGGTAATAATTTATGACAAACTGCTCTGGGGTCTTCACTTTGGTCAGTTCCTCCAGAAAATGTGATTTTTCCATGAACCCGAATGAACTTTAATTCATTATCATCCATATCCTTACCATAATAAGGATGAGTTTTATTAATAGCCACGTACCCAGAGAAAGTACCTTCATTTTGTCTGACTATTAAACAAGGGAATCCCAGATAAACCCATTCTATTCTGTCAGGTTCTTGTTGCCATTAACCTTCTGCCCATGCAGATTTGTCAATCCAATTCAGAGTTTCCATCAACCAATAATATTCCCATTTTCATCCCGTTTAACTTCCACCACCTTAACGTCAAAACTTTCCCACTCCTGGACAGTAAACCCTTCTGTAGTTTCCTCTGGATACCTGCGCGCCATTTCCTGCCATGCAGCCTCTTCGTTGATTGCCCAGATGTAATGCCCCTGGCGTTCTCTTAGGTCATCACGCCCAGCACAGTCATGTGAGTATAATGCGTTACGTGTACAGCGATATTCTCTCATAACTGCGAATGGCCAAAGATTTAGCTTACTACGTTAAGAAATTTTCTCCAAAGTCTGTTGTTGGGAAGCTAGGCTTAAATGTTAGCCCTGGTGCGCCCAATAAACCGATTTTGCTGTTATCTGTCATTGAAATGATAGCAACTAGGCAGATAGTGAGAAACCAAATTCCTCTATCTGCTGAACTCATTGCCACATTTTTGAAACTTTGGAGCCATCTAGAACCAGTACGCAAGCCGGATATAGGCTTACCTTTTTACCACCTCACCAGTGACGGTTTCTGGTATTTTGAGATGAAACTGGGGTTTGAATCATTGATTGCTGCCAAGGTGAAAATCAGAACTCCCAGTACCATTAGGCAAACTGTAGAGTATGCTTATCTTGATGGTGAATTATGGACGCTTCTGCAAAACCAGAGCGATCGCACTGTACTAAGCCACACTCTGATTAATTCCTGGTTTAACGATCGCACACAGGATATCGAGTCATTATTACAAGTCAACGCCTTTGCTGAACTACAAGACCAATTGCAACGCACTGGTGGAAAGGTCTATCAGCCGGAGGAATTAGAAGATGAGCAAGCTGTAATTGTGCGAGATGGTGCGTTCCGTAAAATCGTTGTCTCAACTTATAACCACACTTGCGCGTTTTGTGGATTGCAGATACTCGATTCACTTAGTCAAAACATTGTGGACGGGTCACACATCAAACCTTTCTCCCAGTTTTACGATGACCGCATTGATAACGGGTTGTCACTGTGCAAAAATCATCATTGGGCATTTGACCGCTTTTGGTTCACCATCGATGATGATTACACCATCATTGTTGCTGACAATCTGCGTGAAGATTCACCCAACGCTAGACCGATGCGAGAATTTAGGGGCGATCGCATAAACCTACCCGCCCAGGAGCAGTATTATCCTAGACTTGATTCTCTACAATGGCATCGAGAGGAGTTTTCGAGGCGTGCTGCATGAGCAAAAAACCTAAAGGTTGGTTTAATGAAATTGTTATTCGTCCCGTTGTTCATGTAGACGGTTACGAAAGCTATGAAAAGATGTGCGGTATTGTTGCCGATATTTATTACTCTGCGGAGGAACAAAAGCTACTGCGCCAATTAAGGACTAATCCCGCAGAATCGATGTACATCACCCTATACACCTTGTTTAAAGTAGGTATTGCTAAATGTCCGGCATATTGGGTGAACAAAGATTTACTCGAAGCATTGCTGCAATCGGTTTTAACCGTTGATGTAGACAGTTTAAATTGGGCAATGAAAACGGGAATGTTTATGCTGCCCAAAGGAGTAATTCTTTCTCCTGAAAATAAGAGCGTTGATGCTGTTTTTTGGCATTACGATAGTGAAGCTGGTATCCTTTATTGGACAGCAACCGATGGGTCTAGTTTCTTTTGCCGCAGATTTAAACTTGATGCACAAAAACTTACCTATACCGATTCTCAAGATATTGACCCCAAGGTAGTCAAAGGATTTAATGAATATCTGCACTCAATTTTACTACGATTAATTTTGATAATGGAATGTCGCCCTGAACTTGTAGATTCAACAAGCGAAATAGTCAGGGTGAATAAAGGTTTTGGCAAAGCGCAAGCGCAGGATTTTTATCAACCACTTTGGCTAGGACTTGGATATCGACTTAAACGTGAAGGGACGCAAAGCAGTGAAGGTAGTAGCGGTACACATGGCTCTAAGAGTGTCCATTGGCGCAGAGGCTTCTTACGCAATCAGCCTTATGGAGAAGGTAGGCAGCAAAGAAAACTAGTTTGGATTGAGCCAGTTCTAGTAATGGGTGGGAAAGAAACATAATGATGACAGACGATGAAATTAATGGCAGATATGAATCCGCTAAAGACAGACTAGTTCAAGAAATTGACAGGATAAAGCTACCAGCATTAGTTGAAAATATTAGGTCTAATCCTAATTACATGGTGATTGATAATGAGAGTCAATCTGTTGGAAATTGGAATGATGTAAAAAAATCCAAGCTAATTGAATCTTTTATTATTAATTTCCCTGTAATGCCAATTGTTCTCTACGAAAAGTCATATCATACATACGAAGTTCTTGATGGCAAACAAAGGTTAAAAGCAATTCTCTATTTTTACACTAATCAATTAGTTTTGAGCGGATTAGAAGTTAAGACAGAATTAAATGGATGCACTTATACTACTCTTCCATATCATGCAAAGACAGTCCTGAATCGCCATTCTCTATCTTTGATATCTATTATCCCTTCAGAGGATGCCAACCCCGAAGAAATAGCAAAATTGATAGAGGTTGTTGCAGAACGGCTTAATTAAAGGGCTGCGATGGCGTACCACATCATCAACAGGAAAAAGGAAGCCTTGGGCTAGCGAAAATGTGTTGGCAGCTATCAGTTAGCTAAACGCACAGACTGTAAATTCATAGTATACTATGAACATATAAGAGTAAGCGATCGCACATTCTGACTATCCCGATTAAAACCATTATGAAACTGCAACGTATTGAGGCAGGTGAATATCTTACTGCTGATGGTAGGTTTTACGTCCGCAATACTTACTATTCCAACGGATTACCTGGACGGAGTAACACTACTAAAGGGTGGTTGATTGAAGACAAAAGCGGGCTTACACCATTTCAAGTAAGCAGCAATCAAAAGACTAAGCTGCGGCGGGTGGATACGCTGACAGAAGCAAAAGAAATTATTGCTCTAGTTGTCGAGTGCGATCGCAAAGAGAAAATATTACGTGATGCCGGATGGCGTAAGGAAGACAACGCGCAGCCGCCAGGGGTGTGTTGGCTATCTCCCTACACTGGCAAGTTGTTAACCCGAAGTGAAGCACTGCTGGAATTGAGTTTGATGTCGTGATGACCAAAATGGATGAGCTTTTTAAGCTTCTTGAACCGCTAAATAAAACTCAAGGGGAGCATTCGGTGAGTATAACTTTTAACCCCGGCATGAAAGGTGGAGTCATTAACTTTATGTTGGACTGGAAAACTTTTATCGGTGAGCAAGAATTTGAAAATATTGATGAAGCGATAAAATTTGCTTACTCTCTTAGAAAAAAAGTAGGTATCGATTTTATTAGTCAATAAAATTAATTAGTTTTGTTTTTATAAAATGTACTACGGATACCGTTGCTATACCAAAGAAGATAAGCCTTTGGGTTGGCTATACACATTTGATTCTAATCTTGAATATGCTTTTATCAATAAAAGTTTCCATTTGTGCAAGCGATGGAAAACAGAAAAAGGAGCTAAAAAACACTTCGATCATTACAATAATAATTGGCAGTTTAAGAGTAAAGGAGGCTATCTCAAAGTTGAGGTAATGCCAGAAATTACTGATAATGTAAAAGAAAAATCTTCTCAGCAGCGATGGAATGAAGCCAATCGTGATGCACTTTACCAAGCTCAAGAGAATTACAACCAGAAGCGCCCTATAATGTCATTTCGTCCGAAAGCCGAACTGTTGAAATGGCTGGACGAGGAACGCGAAACTGATGACAATGGTGAACCAGAAACTGATGCTTCACTCTTAAATCGGAAGTTAGAAAAACTCAGACAGTTAGAACAAAAAGATTTTAGCGATTCGTTTAAGGGAAATTAAAATGTTAAGTAAAATATTATCATTTGAAATAATTGAAGGGCTACCAGAAGATAATGGAACTTATTTTGTATTATTAGAAAATGGTTCGATAAAAGAAGGATATTTTGGTTCCTTTTCTTTCCCTTATCATCAAGAAAATATTGTTAGAATTGCTAACTGTGAAGACAAGCAATTTCATTATGAAAAATTTATTGGTTGGCTAAAACCTATAGAATGATTTATATATAAAATAAAAATCTGAAGATATTATGTAAAATAATGAAAGCAGAACAATTAAAAACTTTAATTATTAATATTATTAATGAAAAACCAAGGTTTTTTGATGGTGTTTGTGCTAAAGATATTAAAAATTTGCTCTTGGAACATTACGAAATTTCTGTAAGTGAAAGAACAATTATTAAAGTAATGATGGAAATAATAGATGAGGGTCAGAATAAATTTGGTGGTTCTGGTTATGTTTGCGGTGATGATAGTACACTAACATGGGCGGATGAACATAGTAATGCAAATTCAAAAATGAGAGGATTACATAAGTATTGGTGGTTTAATATTTAGATAATAAAAATATAAAATTTTGGACAGACATTAATGATGTATTTTTTAATCTAAAATTTATAATATTCAGAGTTTTTTAAATACAAGAATTTTAATTTTATGAGTAATAAAGAAGCGACAAGTGAAGTATTTAAAAATCAGAGTTACATGACCCCAGAACAGCTAAGTATTGCTGAAGAATTTCAGAATACGATAGAGGCTGAGTATGCCCTTTGTGCTGGGGAAATGAAAAAAGCGAATATTGCAGCAGCATCTGGAGCTACATCAACTAACTCAGATAAAAAAATGTCAATAAACTATGCGTGTTTAGAAATTGACGCGATTCGTGAATACTGGTTCAAGCGTTTAATTAGCCTCATCCAAATTATCGAACACAGAAATCCACAACTTGAAAAAGAGCTAGCAAGGAAGTATTTAAATAATGAGCAGTAACTTAGACCGTCTGCTAGCAATATTAAAAGAACAAGCAGACTTGATTGATAAACTTAACACACGTTCTGACTTTCAATACAAAAGTACACAAAGGCTAGTTTTGGATTATGGTAAACCTTTTGTAACTCAGGTTAAATCACTATTTAAAGGTGAACGTAAAGCTTGCTTTGAAAATTGTTACAAGGCATTATGGGACTATTCGCAACTAAGTTACTGTGAAGGCTTTGCTATTGATGATGAGTTGGATTTTGCAGTACCTCATGCTTGGTTAGTTAATAACGCAATGGAAGTAATTGACCCTACATGGATTGGAAATAAGTTTAAAGGCAGTACTTATTTTGGAGTAGTTTTCAATAGAGAATTTGTGATGGAGATGGCGGAAAAGACCAGAAGTTACGGCATCCTTGATAGCGACTATATGAATGAACACCAACTTAAACGAGAAGGATTTCCGCCTCATGCACTACTTCATAAGCAGGCGATAGATGCTCAATGATTAGTGCGATCGCTCCTCACCGTGAGGAAAACAAAGGAGCGTAGGCACAGCCAGATGTAGGATCGCACCCTAACTTTATGGACTATTTAGTGGGTAATGTGGGTAATAACCTGATTATTCCTGAAAAATGAGATAATTTTCTAATATATATAAATAATGAGGATATGCAATGGCTAATATTTTAAAAGACTCTTTTGGTTTTCCTAAAATTTCTAAATATTCTGGTTCTTCTCCAAACAAAGACAGCTATATTGTCTACTGTGTTGAGTTTGAAGGACGAGAATTAGGATATTGGATTTCTGGTACTGGAGAATGGCAAGATTTCAGGGATAATGATACAGATTTTGAAAGTTTAGAAAAATGCCTTGAAGGGCTTTATGAGATGTACCAATATGACGAAGATTACGAGTTTAGGTACTGGGTTCAAAAAGTCAAAATTAAAGCAGAAATGATTTAGGTGGCAAGGAGTTGCTGAATTATGTACTTAAAGATATAGCTACTCTATAGAAACAGTTTTGGGTGCAATGCCTGTGGTGGGCGAATCAAAGAAGAAATTGAAGGTAAAAATACTATTAGATATGGCAGAGGTAAGGCTAAACCAGTAGCCGAGCTATGCTATCAAAGAAAGATTAATAAACCAGTCATATTTCTATGGCTGCCAACTCCAAGCTCATTATTATTTACACAAAGAAGACAAGTTATTGGCAGAATGAGGTTGTGGATGGATGGCTCTGTTGTAACCTATGCTGGTCATGTACCAGAGGGGTTTGGCCGGATGAGGCTGCAATCTGAATGGGATGCCATGCCACGAGAAATAAGACCTAGAAATTTGTATTGGAGCCTTTCTTATAAATCATTTTCTCCTGTGGTAATTAACACTTATAAGGAGTTAATTCTAAATCCTGATTCCCTAGAATCATTAGCAGATTTAGCACTTGGAAAGTGGTTAGCAAGAATATAAATTATTCTGATTTAATCATCTGGAAACTGCCAAGATGAAATATTTTCTACATCTTTGCTACTGCATTTAATACAAGTAACATCAAATTTTGAATCCATCCACTCATAACCGCAAGTACGACAGTGACAGAAAATATTATTGCGGTTGGCATCTTTTATACCCTGATGCCATTGCTGTAGTTGGTCTGGATTTTGAAAAGGTAAATTATCAGACATTCTCGTAAGCCCTTCGCTATCACAAAATAGTCTACTTAAACGGTTGTCCCCACTGCTCCCAATTCTCCTTGTTAAATGGCGATCGCCACTTTTGAATCAGGCTCAACTCTAGCGCTTGCCGTGCGCGTCGTTCAACTGGAGCATCCCACCAAAAACCAATATTAACCGCCGTCTCTATCTGATAGCGATAATGTAAGTCTTGGTAACTGCTGATGTAATCCTTGCAGCCATGAGTCCCACGCCAGCGTTTGTTACTCCGCTTAGTTTCCCCAACATAAAGTAGCAATTCAGCAGCAGAATCAATCACAAAATACAAAGCTGCTTGACCAAAATCATCTGGCATCCGGTAAAAAGCCATTGGTTGTAAATGCAGCTTAAACGGGTCTATCGTCTCTGGGTCACAGTGTGTCGGGGCTAGGTCAAACAGTGTTGCTTGTTTTGGTGCTTGACTTTTTCTCACTAGCTGCTGATAGTCAAAGATTTGCGCTTTCCACTTCAGCAGTGCATCAGCACTCATAACCAGGGCCTCTGCTCTAGGTGCTGGTGTGGGTTTTATGTTGGCAAATAGGTTTAGCTGATTATTGGGTTCCAAGATCATCATAGGCAGTTACTTTCCCAGTAGATTATCCCCCAGAACTGAATCAAGTAAACCTGTTAACGGGTTTAGGCGATTCGCATTTTTTGAAACCGTAAACGGAACAATAAACTTATTTTTGCGCCCAAACCTGCGTGACGCGAGGGATGCAAAATATTGTTGTTTCGTCAGCAGCCAATGCCCTTATTTGGGAAATCGTCTGGTCAATCTCTTCTTGTGTTGTCAGTCCAGCTTCAATGAAAGCATCAACTGCCTCAAATAATGATAAATCGACTAGGCGCTTGGCGTTAGAGCGCACTACAACGATACTGTGGCAACTGGAGACTCAGATCGCTTGGCAGTGACTAACCAAGCACTTAGAGATTTATCGGGCTGTAACGGTTTGCTGGTACGTGATTGGATTGAAGCTCACAAGGATGAGGTGATTAGCCATAATGCTAAGTTCGGCATGGAGAACAAGAAAGACCCCAGTAACCCTGCTAGTTATGCCAACAAAGGGAAAGACACAGATAAAATTCTGTTGCTGATAAATGAAGAATTCCTTAGTGGGGAAGGCTTTAAGGCAGGGAGAAATTAAAGCGGATCTGCTCGATGCTATTGGCAGTTTTTTATAGTACCGATGATTTTGGCGATCGCCCTAGTCCTGAACACGTTTTTTCTTCCAATCAAAAAGTGTTACACCAGTCTTAACGCTCCACTCATTCAAAGCTTTTTGAACATCTACGATTTCGTCTGGTATCTCTACTTCCATTGATTGAATATCGGGAATACATTGCGGTGAATCGCACTCTTCTGGAGTTAAATGAGCATAGTAAATCTTGATTTTCATAAATCTACATTTACCATACGATCGCCCCAATTCCCAATCCCTCATCCCCAATATTCAATGCCCCACTTAAATCATGAGTGGGGTTAATTTTGCGATTCTAGGGGTGTGTATGGTGTTGGCTGTGGAATGTTACCCGAAACTTGGTGTAGGCGATTGTGACAGGGGTGGAGAGGCGCGATCGCCCTCGCCCGACTGCTGCCAAACTCCCAACACACCTTTTTAAACACCTTGGAGTAGGTGCAAAACCTACCCCAACTTTTTAAATGCGATTCACCATACTTGATAACTTTAATCTTGCCTTTTCAAAAATACTTCACGTCTTTGGTAACATGATTTTTTGGGCATCACTAGGTATTTTTATCTACTCTGATCAAAGCGATTTTAGGAAATTAAAAATAGCAAAAATAACCGTAGTAGGTATGTTTATTTAGAGGCGGCTGATTTTCCAATTTTTGGCAATTTTATCACTCCTCGCTAGCTACCTTGAGGGCTACTAGACAGCTACCTGTCGGGAAAATCAAAAATCACAAAAAACCACTACTTTTTCACCCAACAGGTAGCTAGGTGTCACCTGTGTGGTAGCCCGATAGCTACCTGTGGAGAATTGTATTCTACAATACTGTTTGCCACTAAATCTACTTTAGTTTTGTGTAGATTATCAGGCTTTAAAAAATCTCTACTGCACCCAGTTATTCTTACAATCCCAGCATTGATGTCAAAGCTTTGAAATCCTGCAAGTGGTTGCGCCCAATGAATCTAATATTTTCAAGGCTTGGGTCAGCGTTGGGTGTTTCTCGTGAGCGGTTGGCGTGAGATGCACAAAGCGCAATGTTACCCCGCTTTAATTTTTTCAGTCGCATGATGGCGTAACCGCCATGAGCCGATAGCGATCGCAATCAGCCCAAATTGACTACAAAAAAACTACTCAAAAACGACAAAAGCAGATCAAGTTTCACAGATGGAATGACAACGCCCATTTCACCCAATCCCTAATCTCTAATGTCTAATAGGGCGACCAGGGGAGTAGAGCGTAGCCAAGCCTTGAATTGAGATTGGGTATTTGGGCTTCAGAAGCGATCGCGCCGTGGTCAATTAGGAGGAGAGAAATTAGGCAGTCAGGATATTGAGTCACGCACAACACTTATCTAATTCTTTTTTTTCTTGACTGCCACATATCGTCATTCTTTTTGACTGCCACAAATTGGTAAACGCTGGAGAGTTCGTCTGAAAAAACTTCGCATACGAACTAAAAACTTACCCCAATGGCAGAATTATGGCAAAAAAAAGGAATTTCAGAAAATTGGCTCAATTATGGCAGGATTATGGCATTTGAATGGCAAATTTCTGGCATTTCAATGGAATTTTAAAAACTTATTTCTCAACAAGCTCAGACTATTGAGAAATGAATGTAGTTTTGGCTCAATTATGGCAAATCAATGGCATTTGAATGGCACAGTAATGGCAAATCAATGGAAAATGCGAGAATTTCAGCATTTTCAAATATCGCAGTGATATTCTCCTACGAGAAAATAATAATATGATTTTCTGACGCACAGTACGCCATCTTTGGCGGAAAGTTTTTTGGAGCGAAAAGTGACGATTT
>NZ_JBSGKF010000022.1:0-12523 GCF_054786515.1 Nostoc sp. UIC 10890 | reverse complement strand
AAATTTGTCTCGTAATTTTTGTAATTCTTTTCCACCTTTCACAGCTTCAATTAAAGCTTCTAACAGCTGATTGGAAGCAAAGAAAGCTTGAGATGCTCTGGCAAATATATTTATAATCTGCTTTTTTTCATTTATATTCCTTTCTTCTTTGTTACGAATACTACGCTTGATAAATTTCGTTTCTTGTTCATTTAGCCAACTATTGTTTGATTTAACCACTTGTTCTAAAATTGGAAGGCGTGGGTCATCATCCCATAGCAAACCAGTATTAGTGCTATCTTGCTGCCAATCATTAGCCGCAGGCGTTAAACGCTGTTGCAGTAACAAATTTCCTAGCTCCTCATTTTTCCACTCCTGTAACTTATTCCATCCGCGAACCAAAGCATCATGGGCTGGTTCTACATAGGGTTCACCCCCAGTTTCCTGTCCACCAACAATTAAACGCGCTTTATCCAGCAGTTGACGAATTTCCTCCACTCGCGTATTTTCTGCATCATTTATATATATCAACTCAGATAAAGGCACTCTTCGCCTTGCTGACTCCCCGCCTTGAATTGTTACCATCCGCAGCATCACCCGTTGCATTGTGAGTTGCTGGGCATTATCCAGTTTGTTGTATATTTCTGTTGCTCGATGTGTTAACGAACCTGCAACTCCGCCTAGATCCTTATAATCTGCCTCAGTTAAAGTTCTACTTTCTCTCTCAATACATTTAGTATAAAGTTCACTTAAAGTAAAAGATAATAGTGATAGCGAACCGGGCATTTGCCCTACTTCGTCAATCAGTACGTCAACTAGATTTGGCGGGTCGAAGTCCAGCATTTTTTCGTTAGCTGGTCTTTCAATGGCCTGCCGTAATTCATCAGACCTCATGGCACGTACTGGAAAGCGATCGCCACTCCAATAGGGTTTGAGTGCAGAATCTAAAAAACGCGGTTCAAAGTCAGAGCGCAAGGTGATGATTATGTGCAACTTTTGAGCATTAGCCTCTAATACTTGTGCCAATAAATTTAAGAACTGCTCTCGCTCTTGTTGCTTGCAGATGGTAATTAGTTCTTCAAATTGGTCAATCACCAATAAAAGCTTTGCATTTGCAGGGATTTGTCTGCCATTGGCTACAATTTCAATCAATTGCCTGGGTGCTTGTATGAGCGTCTCGCTGAGAGACTTAATTATCTCTATTTTGCTTCCACTAACCTCTGTATTGACTGTTATTACCTCAGCCAGCGCGGCGAAAGGAGATTCACCAGGACGGAATGTAGGTATAATGTACCAATCTTCGTTATGGTTAGCCCTTATATAAGGGATTAACCCCGCTTTGACTAAACTAGACTTGCCAGAACCGGAAACGCCTAAAACTACAGTTAGTGGGTTTTTAGGGTGATGAACACGTTCATATAGTTGCTTTATTAATTCATCTCTACCAAAAAACAACTGAGAATGCTGTTCTTCATAGCTTTTTAAACCCTGATAAGGGTTGTTTTCTTCATTGAGTGCTGGTGCATCTTCTAACTTGTTTTGGTCAAAATTTGGTAGTAAGAATATATACTCGCCTTTATCATGCTTTTTCAGGGGAAACAAGCCTGGAGTTTGGCGTTTGTCATGCTCGTCGGTTAGTTCTTCAACTCGATCGCGTAAATAGCAGTAAAGTTCTGTTGCTGTGATAATACCATCACCTTCTCGTAGCGTTGTGTCGGCAGCACCCACTAAACCATCAAACAAGGCTTCTGCAAAAGGAGAGTGTTTGCCTGTGCTTCCTCTTTGTCCGAAACAACCGAGATAATCGATCGCCTTTTGGTCGTGAGCCGCAGATGCGATCGCTTGCCATGCTCTATCTCTAATAAAGCGATCGTACCGTTGTTTATAGACTTTTCGCGCCGGGAGAATTTCTCGATATAAGCTTGACCGAAATGCCCCAGCAAAACAGCAATCTAGTATAACTAGTAGATGACGACAAGGCAGTTTTACAAGGGCATCATGCAAGTCTTGCATGGGCAGGAGAATTTTGTTAATTTCTATTTGCTTTTGCAGAAGAATATCTCCTCTTGCATCCTGGGGGACAAGATAGCCTGCCAGATTATCCCTGTTTTCTAGCCCATCTGCGGGGATTATTCCATGTCCGGCAAAGTAAAATATTAAACGGTCATTTTCTTCTATCTGTAATGTTTTCTCAGGTAAATGTAGTGTTTTTTGCTTAAGGTCTGCTAATAGAGAAGTTAACTGTAATAATGTAGCTTTTTCATTTAGTAATATCTGCACCTCATATTGATAATTCTCTTGGAGAATTTTGGCGAGTTTTTCAGCATCATCAACTGGTGTCTCTAACTCTGGTATACCATTTGAGTAGTGATTAATACCAATAATTATTGCAAGGTTGCGGTGAAAATCATACTTGGATTTTGACATATAATGGTTGCAGTTCGCTTTTAACTCACCTAGTTTTTGGGATTTGTAGTAATTGGTGGTACATCGTTACAGAGATGGCGATCGCTGTTATTCTCATCAAGGGTAGCTAGATAGTCCCTTACCTGATCGCAACCTTGTTCCAGTAGTTCATCAAAATCTCCAATCCGCCACAATATAGCTGTGCCGTCCTCGCTAAGAGTGGCTAGTAAGCTGCCATCAGCACTTATACTAGTAACTTCGCCTGTTGGCTGACTTTTGAAACTAGTCAATAGTTTTCCTGACATATCCCATAGATAGATAGACTCACCGTTTGTACTAGCTAATAAGCTAACCTTGGTATTAAGGCTGATTCTACTGAAGAGGTTTTCACTCTCAAAGTTAGCTAACTCCTTAGTAGATTCCAATTCTTCCAAGGAATAACTGTTGCGGTCTGTTCCAAAACTTGAGATTCCTGCCACTAGCAGGCTCTTGCTATCCGAGCTAAAAGTGATACTCTGATAAGAACCCCTCCTATTATACGTGGGACTGAACTCGTATAGTAAGGGTTTCCAGGGTTTATTGTTCAAATTTAACAGATAGATAGAGCTAGTACTCTCATGCGTGTTATCATTCTCCACGAAAGCTAACTGCTGACCATTAGGACTAAAAATAAGCTGATTAATTGGTTTTTCAAAATTTTGGGATTTATACAACTCCTTTCCATTCAGCTCTAATAGGCGAATTGTACTATCTTTACCAACCGCAGCCAATTTTTGCTCAACAGGGTTAAAAATGATTTGACTAATTTTGTCTTGAACATCTACAAATCGCTTCAATTCATTAGCATTCAAATCCAATAGCCGAACAGTGCCATCACTTCCTACAACAGCTACTTGCTTACCATCGGAACTGACGCTAATACTTGTTAGGTTCGGAATTGACCTTAACTGTGTTAATGGCTTGTCTTTTATGTCCCACAAGCGAATAGTATTATCATCACCTTTACTAGCAAATCTTTTGCCGTTCGAGCTTGAAATAAGCTGATCAACCTTACCTTTATGCCCTTTCAGTTCCAATTGCAATTTATCTTCGGATAAATATGAATCATAAATACTAATAGTACCCTGATAGTTGTGTCTTACAATCAGTCTACCAATAGCATCAAAATTAATACTTTTCTCTTCTCCACTTGCAGGTTCAAAATCTTTCCACGGGGATTCATCATCTAACTTTTTAACTCTAACAGCACCACCGCAGATAGCTGCGGAGATATTATCATTAGTGAAATAAAATTTGACACTATTGCGACAGTCTGCTATGAAATATGCTGCTGATAAATTTGCCAACCGCTTGCCAGACATAAAATCTGATAAGTAGATGGGGGTGGTGAATTCTGGGTGGGTAGCCACAATTAGCTGGTTGTTGAAGTTAAAGTTAATATCGCTGAAATAGCCTTGAGCCTGTTTTAATAGCTTCGTCTCATTTCCCGATAAGTCCCACAGATAGCTAATTCCATCACTTTTTTGATTACTCTTAACTTCTCCTTTTACAAAAGCTACAAGCTTTTTGCCATCAGGACTGAACTCGATCCCAGAGCTATCTACTTTAGAAAATGTAGACTGTGGGATAGAGACTACAAGCTTTGGTAGCTCTTCTTGTATTCCTTCTAAGTTCCACAGGCGAACAGTTCCTTGCTCGTCAATGCTTGCTAATAAGCTACTATCCCGATTAATATCCAGTATTACTTTACCTTTATGTCCTGAAAATACTTTGGATCGTTTGTTTCCCTTCGAGTCTTGTATATGGACAATACCATCACTTCCTACTGTAGCAATCTGTAAAGTACCATCAGGAGCAAAAAACATCTTAGTAAAGTCTTGAGGCACTTCTATGCGGTTACGTTCTTTAGCTACATAAAATGCTTTTCGCAAAGTCTGTAACACTTGAGGTTTAAGCTCATTGTCTGGTTTTAAAAACGGTAAATTCCTTTCTGGACGGAATAAAGATAAGTACCAAGGCCAATCTTTAAGAGTTTTCCCTGCTCGTAAACTGGCAAGCAGAGCATCTAGCTCTTGCTCTGATTGGAAGTTTGCTTCAGCAGATTGACGGGAAGCCTGAATTTGATTTATGAGTGCATTTCTCTGTCCAATTAAGGAGAAGACCAAACCTGTACCCAATCCCAGCATCACTGTAATGGCAATTCCCCAATTCCGACGAGCATTAAAACTTCTCCGAGCAATGCTGCGCTGCACAAAGTCAGTTTCTACTTTGTTAAGCCAGTTGTCATCCGAATCGAGTACCTTTTTCAACAAATCAAGACGGGGGTTAGCATCCCAAAGAAACCTTGGCTGTTGCTGATTTTGCCACTCTTCAGCCGCCGGAGTCAATCGCTGTTGTAAAAGTAAGTTTTCTTCCTCTTTTTTCTTCCACTCCAGCAACTGATCCCACCCCTGCACCAAAGCATCATGGGCTGGTTCTACATAGGATTCACCTTGAGCATTAGACCCCTCAACGATTAAGCGAGCTTCAGAGAAACATTTGATGACTGTTTGCACTCGCTGGTTTTCTTCCCGATCGGAATACACCAGTTCCGATTTAGGAACTTGTCGCCGTGCTAACTCGCTACCTTGCAACGAAATCATCCGTAACATTACTCGCCGCACTGTATCTTGATAAGCACTGTCTTCTTTAACTAAGTTGTCATATTCCTGGTTAGCACGCTTGGTTAAAGAACCAACTACCCTTCCCAACTCTTCGTAATCTTTCTTGGTTAAAGCCCGGTTATCCCTAGTGCGATCGCCTAAATACTTCAAGTACAATTCACTCAGGGTGAAAGAAAGCAAAGGTAAAGCACCTGGCATTTGTACGACTTCGTTAATTAGTTCGTCTACCAAGCTGGGGGGGTCGAAATATAGAACTTTTTCTAGTGCAGGTTTCTCAATTGCTTGGCGGAATTCATTTTGGTTCATTGGTGAAACAACAAACCGAGCATCGTCATTCCAAAAATCGTTGAGTACCGAGGTTTGAAACTGCGCTTCAAAATCGAGTCGCAAGGTAATAACTACATGGATGTGGTTAGGATATTTAGCAAGTATATTTTTAATAAATATCTGAAATTTCTCTGCTTCTTCACTCTTAGATAAAGTTATCAATTCTTCAAACTGATCGATAACCACCAGTAGCTTTGCTTGAGGATTATTCTTGAACCAATTTCCCAAGCTTTCTTCGGCTGGGGTGAATAAACGGGAAGATGTTCCGGCTTGGATTAAAGGCTGCTTGACCGATTCTAGTACGTTATTCAATGACTTTAAAGGAGACTCCCCTGGCCGAAAAGGCGGCAGGATACGCCAGGCTTTATCATCCTTCCTGAGTTTAGGAATAAGTCCAGCTTTCACCAAACTAGATTTACCCGTTCCCGAAGCACCCAAGACTAATGTTAATTGTTGTTTGTTATCAACTACTTTCTGATAAAGCTTTTGAATTTGCTCTTCTCTACCAAAAAACAAATTACTGTCTTTTTCATCATAGGAAGATAATCCTCGATACGGATTATTTTCTACGTTTAGTGGTGGTGCATCTTCTAATTTATCTCGGTCAAAATCAGGCAACAAAAAGATAAATTCCCCTTTATCATGTTTCCTGAGTGGACATAAAGTAGGAGTTTGTCGCTGGTAGTAATTTTCTGATGCAATTTCTACTTGATCGCGCAAATATGAGTAAAGCTCAGTTGCAGTGACCATACCATCTTGATTTGAATCTCCACCTTTGCCCAGCAAAACATCAAACAGAGCTTTGGCAAAGGGGGAATGAACTTCGTTTCCGTCTGTGGCTCTCCCGCGAGATCCCAAGGAATCTAAAGCTTTTTGGTCGTCAGATGCGGAAGTAATCACTTGCCAAGCGCGATCGCTAATGAATCTGTCGTAGCGTTCCTTATATATCTGCACTTTGCGTACAACTTCCCGCTTCACGCTTGCCCAACGGAAAGCTCCTGCAAAGCAGCAATCAAGAATTGCTAACAGATGCCTACAAGGAAGTGCGTTCAAAGCATCATGCAATTCCTGCATCGGCAAGTAGGTACTGCTATCACCGGATATAGCATCTTGAGGAATCAGATAACCTACAGGCCCTTCTTGATTTTCTAGAGCGTCTAAAGCAATGCCATGTCCAGCGAAATAGAAAAGGAGGCGATCGCTTTCTGTAACTGTTACTTTTTCTTTGTCAAGCGTTATTTGTCCTTGTTTAAAGTCGGCAATTAATTGTTTTAGCTGGCTAAGACTTGCACGTTGATTCAACAATAATTGCACTTCATATTTATTTTGTGCTTGATATTGCGGTTTTAGATTCTCATGTTGCTTTTGAATAATTTCAGCTAACTTGAGAGCATCGGGAACTGCGGTTATTAACTCTCTAATACTATTTTGATAATTATTAATGCCAATAATAATGGCAAAATTACGGTTGAAGTTATGTTTTGACATGAAGGAAACCTCTATGCAAATAAGAAATTAATAGCTTAAAAGCCTTTGATTTAAACTTAATTACTGCTGATTATTGCTTACAGCATTGTTGATTTCTTTCAGAATATCAGCCGGGATATCCGTTACTAAACGAATCGGGAATGCTTGTGTAGAAGCATATTGGGCATACTCTGGGGTAAGAAATAGTTGATATTTGTTAGCTTCTGGAGTCATCTGAGAAGCGAATGCTAAAGTAATGGCTTTCATATACTTACGAATATCAGCAGCTTGCTCACCAACTACTTCAACACTCTTTTTCTCCTCTCTCTGTGCAGTTGAAATTGGATCTTTGATGCTGCTGTGAGTTGCGCCAACAATTCCAATCAACCATTTTGGTGATGTGATTTTGGTAAAACCAATGATTTGTTCAGTTAAAGCTGGAGTCGTTTCATCTTTAGATGATGCCAAAATCAGGGTTGGAACTTGTATCTTTTCTAACCCGGTTTCACCAAACATCAGGAAACTTGTGGGGTTAAGAGCGATCGCTTGTTTAATACGAGAATCTTGCAATTGATAATGATTTTCTGGTAAATCTTTAGCAACACACTGTAGACCCTCTCCTGCGCTAACAGTAGTACCCAGGACTGGAGGACAGCGTTCTTTTAAAGAATTTACTTGCAATTCTGCTCCAGCAATAGATAAAGCTGTCCCACCTCCAAAAGAATGACCAATAACTATAGCGTTATCGGTTGTCAGCTTACCTTGCAATGGGTGTTTGTCTGTTTGATTTAACTTTGCTAACTCGTCTAAAACAAAACTGATATCTTTGGGGCGTTCCAAAAATTCTTGTGGTTTCATACTTGTCAGCCTAGATGTTGTCAAATCAGTCAAATCAATTTTATATTCCTCATTGCTACCAATATGTTCCACTGCTGCTACTACAAAGCCATGAGATGCTAAATGTTCTGCTATGTAGCGCATATCTGTGCGATTGGAGGAAAAACCATGTGACAAAATCACCACAGGTTTAGTAGGAGTTACAGAATTTGACCAGTAAATATCAACAGGAACAAGACGTTGGCGTTGTTCATCTTTTAATTTTGGTAAGTTTATAACCTGTACTTTGCCACTTCCTGCTTCGCTAGGATCAAAGGGGAATGCTTGTTTAGTGGATTTTGCAGCCAGCCGAGGAGTAATGGCTTGCATGAACTGGTTAGTTTGCTGATACGACAAGTTCAAGTTACTAAAAACTTGAGATGCTTCCTCCAAATTAATCACAAGGCGTTCACTAGGATAATTTTGAATAAAGCTAATAATAGAAAGTCCTTCTTTAGGTTTAGAACCATGTACCAATGCAGTTCTCAGAGCTGGCATTCCAGCATTATCCTTGCGGGATGTTAGTCTACCAAAATCCTGGAGAATAGTGCTGCCAACTGAAGTATATAATAATCGACTTAAAGTTACAAAATTTACACGTTTTTTCGTTTTTAGAAGTACTAAAAACTTCTGGCGTTTTTCGGAAGGAAATTTATTAGTATAGACTTTGTATTTCTGAGGTACTTGTCCTGTTTCTGCAATACTTTGTAAATCAGTGACTGAGATTGATTCTTCCCACACACCATAACGCAATACAACAGTTTCTGCTGCTTTAGCAGAAGTATTTAGACTGATAAGAAAGGTAGTAACTAGTGTACAGAATAAACCGATATTTTTGGTTGTATTTTTCCATTTATATTTCATAATTGCACATTAAAAATTGTTTATTTTGTTACTAAATAGCGTGGTTTTTGCACTAGCACATAAATGTAAATGCAGAAATGAGTAAGGCAAAAGATAGACATTTATAATGCCTACTTTTACCTTTTGGGCATTTTATTATTTCTGCCTTGTAATAGCTGCAATCAAAGCTTGTAACCCAACTTCAGTAGGTTCACTCAAGAAATAACTCATGTGGTCGCAAGGTACTTCTTGAATGTGGGGAGGATGCGATCGCGCGGTAGGAACACTCTTGATACTATCCACCTTCACAGCTATATCATTTGGCACACCAAAGAACGGTAATTCTACCACTTTATTAAATAAACGTTGTTGTAGTCGTTTCAATATACTGGACTTTTTCTGTGGTTGTTCTTCTAATGCTGCGGCAATAATAGAGGTATTACCAGCAATAATTGAGTAAGGAATACCAGGATCATCACTAGCGGCCAGAGAATTGAGAAATTCGGAAGCTGGGTTCATTTGGGCTAGAGACACCCGGATATTTTTTTCTAATGTACCCAATAACGTACCTACTACTTTTGCCGGAGGAGCAACTGTAGCAAGACTGTTGAGTGCAATACCCAGAGTCAGTTTTAGCCAATCTTCCACCGCAGACCAAGGAGAACCGGCGTTTGGTGTACCCAACATAATTAGGTGTTGGACAAATTTATGCCCACCTTCCTGTTCAATAAACCAACGAGATACTAAACCACCCATTGAGTGAGCAATAATGTGTAGTTCTTTATCGTGGTTTTCTCCTAAACCTACATCTCTGAGCCGTCGCTTTAAATTTTGGGCATTCTGCTCAATAGAAGTATTCAAATTTTCATAATCAAAAGTAAGCACTAAGTCGTAAAGTTCGCTGATGGAAATTTTTTGCCCATCTGGTTGCAATACAGGCTGTTTAATAGTAGATACTAAACTTTCGGTATCGCCGATAATTCCGTGGATATAGAGAGCAATTCGTTTGGCATTTTTTACCTGCTCCCTAACATAAGCTTCATTGTCACGATAAGTTACTTTCTTTTGCTGATTCTCTGTTATTTCAGGTACTGCCAATATTGGATACTTAAATTCTCGTCCCAAACCCTGGCTGATCACTTTTTGAAAGAAGATACGGATTGCACCTTGCAGGCTGCGTTCTCCCTCACTTACGGGTGCTGGTAATCTTTCGAGGATAATTTCTGTTTTACCGTCTTTAGTTATTTGACCACGCCCTAAAGGTAAGAAAAATTCACCGTCATAACCTATAGGAAGCAGATATTCATTATCTGTTAGGGGTGCATCAACTAATAGCTTTAGAGGTGCATCTGGGGTAACAACTTCATAATCTGCAACGTCCCTCAGTTCCAGTACACTTAATCCTGGGTCTGTACCGCGACTGGCAGTAAATTGGAAAGGTTGAGTTACTTGGGGATCTTCCCGTAGGATGGGAGGCAAAATTTTATTACCCAAATCCCGACTGACTTGTGGTGTAGTTGTGAGGCGAACATTTGCCTTTAAGCTGGGATGAGGTTGTAATTTCACCCCTACTGCTAATTGTTGTTCTTGTCCTGCGGTAACTGGGGTAGATTCCAAGGGACGGACTGTGGTAATTGTGATTGCCTCTGCGTACCAATCGTCAAAACTGACTGCGCTACTTTTGGCTCTGATTTCACGATTTTGCGTCCGAGCCATTAAACGTTCAAGACTACTTTGATTCGCACCTATATCTCTTGATCTAGGTCGAGGAGCATCTAGTTGATCTTGATTTAGCAATCTGGCATCAAATTCGTCATTGCTAACAATCAATTTAATTATGTCTTTGTACTCGGTAATTCCCAGTTCCCAATACTCGTCTGGGACTTCGAGGATCAATTCTTCTCCATCTAAAGCATAAGCTGATTCTCCT
This sequence comes from Nostoc sp. UIC 10890, assembly GCF_054786515.1. NCBI lineage: Bacteria > Bacillati > Cyanobacteriota > Cyanophyceae > Nostocales > Nostocaceae > Nostoc > Nostoc sp. UIC 10890. The sequence continues at coordinate 2,032 of NZ_JBSGKF010000022.1, read as the reverse complement.
GGTTGCAACCTGATGCTACCAGATTCAAAAAATGGGGCGCTAATGGAAAAACTATTTGAAAGATTGACTAAAGCACAGTAAAAAGGCTTTTTAGTTGTATTGGTAAGTTTCAGTTTAAATTCCGGTGGTTGCCACTTACCGTCCTGATACTTGTACTGCAAACGCATCTGCTGTGATTGTGATAAATCCTCGTCTTTAAAGATGAGTTCCATCTTCACATCACCAGCTTTAATCTGAGTTGCCGCAGTATTTGCAAGTTGAGCAATTGTTTTCCATCGAGCAATATGTTCTAAGCGTTTAATTGCCTTCTCTGCGTTGTCTGGGTTGTAACCATCAATTTGAGCTACTAGGGGATGCTCATCTGTGGGTCTGGCTATGATGTACTGGTTGTTGTGACACAACAAGCGCAAATCTGCGTTGCCAATTTTTTCTGACTCGCGGACATAGGCTGAAGGTCTACCATTTAGTCCGGCTTTGTTTAGCTGTTCACGCGCTAAATTTATACCCGCTTCATCTCCTTCAAAAGAAATCCCTAAAGGTGGTAAGGGTAAATTGGTGACAACTGCTTTAAAAGTGGTATCAGTAGCTAGGTTTTCTACCTCTTCGATATCTATTCGGCTCTTAGTTGGCAATACCTGAGTTACTTTTGCTGTACCTACAGATTTTGAAGGGTCACGCAAATCGTCATTATTAGCATCAAATTTAAATAGTGCTAATAAAGTAGTTTCGCCATTTTTGGGTGGTTGCACTCCGTGGACAGCACCACCTTCAATTACCCATCCAGAGGTTTTGTCATGGTTGACAATGAAGTATGATGCAACTGGGGCGATCGCACCATCAAGAAAGAACTTATCACCATCTTGGGGATCATTCACTTCCAATTGCGGAGACTGTTCTCTACCTTCACTACGGACAATAGCATTTGTGCGGGCAAATAAATCCCGATATGTCAGCTTTCCGTTGGTCTTGGTAAGTGTATCCAACAAATAATAGGAGAAATAACCCCTAAACTTACCTGGGTATTCCTTGGCTGTTTCGTAGTCTCGACAAGCCGCTAGCAGCACATGACGACCTTTGGGGATCTTCCAACCTGTGGGGTGTTTTTCGGGATCGCGATCGCCAGAATCTGTAAGTTTCTCTAAATCTTCCAGTTTAAAAATAAAGCTATCCAAGGGACGTTCTCGCTTATCGGCGGGAAAGCGACGTTCTTTGGCTTCTTGCATGGGGTCTTTCGTGCCAGAACCAGAATGACAACAATCCATAATGATGGTTATATGCGGTTCTTTTTCTGCAACTTCTGCAATTAGTTTCGCCAATTCCTTATCGGCTAAATCCCAACCGTTCTCGGTACGACTGTCGTAACAGACTAAAGTTTCATCCAGATGGTCTGGTTCTATGTGCCAAAATTCCTTGGGTGCTAGTTCCTGGGAACCATGACCACTGTAGTAGAACAAAACTACATCATCTTTTTGAGCTTGACAAAGATGGTTGCGGAAGCCGTTAATAATTGCCTCACGGGTTGCTTGTTCGTCTTGAAGCTTGAGTAAATGCAGTTGATATTCTTGCGGGTCAAACCTTTCGTTTAGATACTCGGTTATGGCTGTAATGTCATTTACACAACCGTCTAGGCGATGTTTAGGATCGGGATAGTTGTCGATTCCCACCAGTAAAACGTATATTTTCCGGCTTCCGATTCCTCGCGTGGGAATCACTATCGCAGTGACAACACTCAGGATGCTATCAATTGCTTGTGTAATCCTCGCTACATTATTACCTGCTTCAATTTCGCGGTTTAAGTTATCTATTCCTTTTTGGAACGAAGCTTCATTTGATTGTAGACCTGTTAATAATAAAGAAAGGCTCTGATTTTCTAGTTGTCGAATTTGAGCAACGATTTTAGTTCTTGCTTCGTTAAAAGCATCTTTATTACGTTGATCTCTTTCATTATCAGTGGTGAATAAAACTTGTGGAGAGTTAAGTTTCGCATCAACTTGTCTTAATTTCTCCAAAATTGCTTGAGCTTCAGCTTCAG
>NZ_JBSGKF010000021.1:0-13624 GCF_054786515.1 Nostoc sp. UIC 10890 | reverse complement strand
GGCAGTTTCACCCACCTACACCCACCAAATATCCGCCTATTCTTCTGTGTCTACTTCTGGGGGTGCTTCATCAAAACCCGCTACGGGTGGGGGTAATTCTTTTCCTGAGAGAAGAATTTGAAAGCATTCATCCTCTGAAATGCCGTGTTTTTTGGCTGTGTAGGCGAGTAATTCTTTGAATTCTTGTGTTCTTCTTCTTATATAGAAGGCTGTCACAGAGGCTAGATTTGCCCTTACTGAACGCCCTAAAAGCTTTGAAGCGACTATAAACCAGTCTCTATCAAAATCCCCTAATTCAATTGAACCGACATTTAATTTAGGCATTTTATTAATATCCTTTTTCCCTATGATACACCAGTTTAACACGGGTAATATACAGCACCCAAACACCTTTTTGATTCACCGATGTTAAACGGGTGTATAACGGGTATATTAAAGAAGTGAGCCGAACAGGTATCAATCATGTTTTATTCAAGACTTAATCAGGTAGTAATCAAGAGCTAACCAAGAATTAAACCGTTATGCATCTTGTGAATATCTAGATTATTTCAATGCTCGAATCATGGTTAACTCTTGATTAACTCATACTGACAATCAACTGTATCTAAAATGAACATTCTTGAACTACGAGTTACTGATACAAATTACGAGCCAGAATTTACAAAAGCCCAAGTAGCTGAACAGTTAAAGTGTTCGCCAATTACTGTAGCTAGATACATTAAATTTGGCGCTGACTATATACCCGAATTAATGAAGTACATCGACAAAGAAGGCAACTTAAACGGAACTAGAATTTTATCTTCTGATATCGTCTTTTTGGAGGAAATTCAAGACCTTAAGAAGAGTTTTAGCTTGAACAGAGTTGAGCAAATTTTAAACCGTAAGTATCAACAAATTACCGAATAGGAGTTACCAAAATGCTTGTACGTTCTTACGCTGTTAAAAACCAATTATCTGTTGATGATGTTCTAGAAGCTTTAACCCAGTGCAGGGGTCAAGATTGGGAAGTTACAACAAAATTAAGTAAATCTCAAATAAACTTTCTAAACCAGACTTTTGGTAATTCCCAACCACAGCTACCCCAGGCGAAAGAGACATTACAACTACCAGTGAGTAAATCCAGTGGTGGACTCACTGAAGACTCACAACTTTATAAAACAAAGTCTTCGGAAAAACTAGCGGCGTCAGATAAGAGTGAACTTACTTTAAAATCTGCCCAAGTCCAAGTTAGAGCAATTCGCAAAAAGCGCATCACTGAAACAGCACAGATTGAGGCGATTCAAGACTATCAAACCTTTCAAGATACCTACGAAGAAACCACACGCGAGTTAGTTGTTAATGAAGTTTTCAACCATTTGGAGTCCCAGTCAAAAATCCGTGAGGAGTTCAGGTCGGCTCAGATGTTGAGAGCGCAGAAAAAAGTCCAGCAACAACAGGCTTCGGATGATGTCACCACCCAATTATTAGACCTGTGGGAAAGTGATTCTTGCGATTTTCTGAATGACGTTCTTAAAAATATCTAGAGGTTTTAATCATGGTTGCACGTTCAAGAAAAGGTGGTCTAACTGGTTCAAAGAGAGTTGCTGATAATTCACCGGGAGCGAGGGCAAAAGCAGTCGTAGATGCGGCTAAGGAAACATTGGGGAGTGTTTCTCAGATTGCCTCCAAAGCGGTTGATGTAGGGGCATCCATCGGCAAAGCTGCTAATGATGTCTCTCAGATGGTTAAGCCTGGAGGATATCAAAAGGGTTTTCAATCCTCCTCACTGAATCATAAATCTGATGTCCACGGGGGCTTAAGCTTTCCAGCCCAAGATTTCTCAGGGATGATTCCCAGTGATTTGCTTAATCCTCAAATCGAATTACAAGCCACAGAACAACAACTGACTAGTGGATTGCAGACTTATTCAGGAGGCGTTCGCGCACAAAAATTACTGCAAGCTGGCTTTAAATACATTGAGGAAATCGGTAAGACAGCACAGCAGTATCACAAAGCTGAGACATCTGTGATTAAGGCAGCAACACAGGGCATCAAAACCCAATCGGAAATTGTCAATTTCGATATCACCAATGTAGAACTTGATATCAACCGAGAAAAGCTGACACAGACTGATGAAAAGTTGGTACAGTCTCGCATCACCACAACTCATCTAAAAAATGAGACTGAGCAATTACGCCAATATTACGAAGCAACAGAGCGCAAGAAACAAGCTCAAATTCAAACGCTAGATGCTCAAACACAAGACATCATCCAGAAATATTTATCTAATTCATTGGAGGGTTAAACAATGCTTAATTTATTGATGACTTTGACTCTTGCAACAACTCAACCTAACTATGATTTTTACAAAACTGGCGGGGGTATGCTTGCGGGAGCTTTGGGGGCTTCATTGATACTTTCATCGGTGGGAAATAGCAAAGCCGATAAACTTAAAACTGAGTTGGAGAGAACATCAGACCAACTCAAAAAAGCCCAAGAAACAGGCAGAATACTATCCAAGAAAATGAGCCAAGCTGAGAAAGATAGAGATATTGCAAAGCAACTCGCTATTGATTTACGCGATAAGCACATAACAGAATCGGTCAGAGACGGGATTGCTAATTTAGACAAAAATCACGAACTTGAAAAAACCATTGAAAGGTTACGCGCTCAACTTCGTACAGTCAGCACATCTTCTACTAGTTCCGCCCATCAAATAGTAGAGGAAACTTATAAAAAATCTATTCAAAAAACTCAATGCTTAATCAGTGGTTGGATTAGTAATTACCCAGACCTAACCGAGTTCTTTGAAAATCTAGAATCAGACCTTGATAAAATCAAATCTTGGGCATCAAAAGAGCTTGAAGCCTACGGAACTATCAACACTGTAGATGAGTTGATAAACGTTGGTCTAGGTTTTCAAGAGAGAATCATTAACAAATCGGCTGATTTACGCATTAAAGGTTACTCAACCATTATCAAGTATTCACAAGAACAGCTTGATGATGCAGTCCCTTTTAGTGAGTACCAAGTATCTATAGAAGACCTTTCTAGTAAAGCGGCTGAGGAAATACGTGCTAAACAATTGGAGGTACAACACTTAGCTAAATCCTGGGTAGCGGCTAATCAAGGGCACATTGCAAGATATGAAACCGAGTTTACTGAAACCTTGGAGCAGGGCAAGTATTTAGTGGATCGCAACCAAGAGTTACTCGCCCAGATTGACCAACTGAAAAGACCACTTACATGGTCATCGGCTACTCGCCAAGATTTACAAATAGGCAATATCATAATTGCGTACTTTGAATCCAAGGGCATAATCCTAGACCGTGCGAAGGCTGATTTTGACCATTGGCAATCTACCCTTAGTTTCCACTGCGATCGCAATGGTAGAACCCTAACCCCAGGTGAACTAGAGCCAGAAGGGGAGAGATTACAACAGCTTACTCATACACTCTCACCTATAAAATTTAGTTGGGATGCCGAGGAAGGACTGATGGTTGCCTGGTTGCATTTAGCTAAGAAACCAGTAAAAGCGATCGCTGAAACCGACATTAACAAAATCTGGAAAACGGCTGATAAATTCCCTGAAATTGTTGGTAAGTGGTCAAGGGTGCGAATCACTGGAGGAAGTGAAAGCGGAAAATCACCGACTGCTGAGAATTTAGCCGTGTGTATTCTTCAGGCTAGAGGGGGTGATGTAACCCTCTACAATCCGCAATTCAACTCAAGAAAAAATTACTGGACTCTCCCCACAGTAGGGCACACTCACGAGGATTCAGTGCAGGGAATCGCTGAATTAGCCCAATCGGTCAATGGTTCAAACTTTGAAAAATTTACTCTAACTTTGTTTGATGAAATCGATTCATCAATGGTCAGTGTTGAAAAGAAAGAGCAATCTGTTATAGGTCAAAACATTTCAACAATTATCAAACAGATTTCCCACAAAGGAGGTGGGGTGATTTTCGTTGGTCAAAATGCCAATGCTTCTAAATATCCTGGGATGGATAGAAGCGATTGGAACTCTGCAATCAATGTTCACATCGGTTCAAATGCCTATGATGCCCTCACCAATACAAACCAACTAACCAAACCAGAGCAAGATAGACTGAAGCAACAAGCTGATAAATTGACTGAATATTGTGATGATAAAAACCGTGAATTAGGACTAGAGAAAACAAATCCAGAAGCTTATAGATTTGCTTTAGTTATTGGGGATGGAAAACCTTACTTCATAGAGCTTCCAGCTTTTGGTAAATACCCTTATTCTCTGATTTCTGAGGCTCTAAAATGCCCTAATTGCGAATCATTGAATCACATTTCTAATGGTTCGGGTAAAAGAAAATGCAAGGATTGTAACCATGTTTTTAAGGCATGATTCAACCTAGAAACTACTTACATTTTTATACATGAGATAATGTAAGTAGTTCCTGATTGCTTTTCAATTCAAATAATTCTTTCCCTCTAAAAATATGAACTCTCTACCCGTTTTCTCTCTTGAAGAAGGTACATTTTTAATCTGTGCAATTAATGGGGTTGATTGCACTCCAGCAACTCTCAGAGCAAACATTTATTGTGAAGCTGAGTATTCAGAAGCTCCTAAAGGATTACTAGAAAAAATTGCTTCCCTCTCACCAACTCAAGTACAGGAATTACACATCATGCTTTACAAATTCTGGGATGTTGATTATTACATTCCAAGCACTGAACACCGATTGAAGGAAATAGGATTGATAAAAAATGACGGTGAACTCAAGCTACAGAATCAGACCTTTTAAATGGTACGACATCGAGATGGGTGATTCCAGTGAAGCCAAACAAAAACAGAAGGAAGAACGACAAAAAAAGGAAATCGCAAAACGACGAAAAGCTAGAAAATCTAAGTAAATTTTACTGCCACTGTAAAAGGTGGCAATTATCGTATCTGCAAGTGGAATCCACAGTACATAAGTAGTACACTTTATTTTTGTGATGTCTGCATTAAGTAAGACTTTATGATATCATTAAGTTATGCAGTAAAGAGGTAGTAGTCATGGGTAAAAAGATGGGTCGCCCTATAATCCCTGAAGAAGATAAATTAACTGAAGCTTTCTATTTTCGCCTAAGAGCTTCCGAAGCTCAAATGATTAGAGAACTAGCCGAAAAGGAAGGTAAACCACCTACAGAGGTAATTAGAGAATACTTTTTCGCAGGTCTTCAAGCTTCGATTCGCTAGCTTCCCGGTAGTGAAATTCAGATAAACAAAAACCTTAGAGACGGCAATCTCTAAGGTTCTAATCAAATCCCTGTTAAGGACAGGAAACGAAAAATAAAATGATTTGTAATTCAATAATACCTAAAACCCTTGAAACAAACAAGGGGATGGCTGAAGATTTTTTAAATCAAATAGCTGGTGTTAATTCTAATTATACCTTTTGTTGCCTATATTCTGAAAAAAAAGACGGGAAACCTTTTCTTCATTTCAACGGGACTCTTGAGAAGTATTTTTCAGTCCTAGAGCAAAAAAATCGAGAAGGATACAGTATCTACATCCGCCCTCAACTAATGAAACGGGATGGGACAACCGACAAAGATGTAGAAAAGATTTTAACCCTTTTTATTGACTGGGATAAACCAGAAGAGACTATGAGAGATTTCCACCTAAAACCTACTTTTAGCGTGGAAACCTCACCTAACAAATTTCACCATTACTGGGTTCTCTCCGATACTTGCCAAGTTGAAGCCTTTAAGCCTAATGTCGGTAGATTAATTAAATACTACGGTGCTGATCCTAATTGCTGTAACCCTTCCCGCCTCATGCGTCTACCTGGATTTTTTAACACAAAAGCTGAACCCGTTCTATCTAAATTCATACCAGGAACCGGGGAAAAGTATAAGTTTTCAGATGTAAACCTGCCTATACTTAATGACAATCCTTTAGGTATTGTTGCGGAAGAAACTAGAGTTAATCAAAATACTGATGAAATTACGGAAATAACCCCGGAATATATAGCCCAAGTAAGAAGAATTTCAGACGAAACAATAAGGAATTTAGAATTTGTAGAGCGTGGGAATCGTCATACTTACGTAAGAGACAAATCAAAATGGTTAGGTCATATCTTAACCCCTCTTTCATTGGTAGAAGTTTACAAGGCTAAATTTCACGCTACCGTTACCAAACTAGAAAACAAACAAATCTGGGATAAAAGAGAAAGCACACACACTACGATTGATTCTGGTTTTGATTTAGGATCGAAGGAACCTAAAGTTATAAAGTCAGTGAAAGCTAACAAATACAAGTTTATGAGGGGGAAAATCACAGACTGGCTCAGGGATTTCGGAAAAGTTGAATGGAATGAAATGTCTTTAAGTCTAGAACTGAATAGACAACCTACAAACGCAAATACCTTAAGAGCCAGGTTTTTAGCTTCTGAGGGTGCGCCAGATTGCCCTAAAGAGACTTTCACCGACATCATTGTAGATATAGCCAAAGAAAACTCTTATCACCCCGTTCAAGAGTATTTATACAGTGTCGGGAAGTCAGAGAACCCTGAAGAAGTTTTTGAAAAGCTCTACAAGATTATGGGGCTGAAAGTACCTATTCAAAAGGTGTACATTAGAAAATGGCTTATAGGTGCAGTAGCAAGGGCATTATCCCCAGGTTGCAAAGTTGATAACGTTCTAATTCTCCAATCTCTTTCTCAGGGAATGTGCAAAACCTCTTTCTTTGAGGAGCTTTTTAGAGAATTTTTTCAGACACAAGGGGAACACGGTAAAGAAGCTGATTCCCTGCTAGCTCTAAAATCGGCTTGGTGTTCAGAATTTGGGGAAATAGAGACAACTTTTGACCGAGTATCCGTAGGTAGATTGAAAGGTTTCTTGACTAAAAGAGTTGATAAGTTCCGCGCTCCTTATGCCCCCGCTACCGAAACCTTCCCTAGAGACTTTATCCTATGTGGGACGACCAACGAAGAAACATTCCTGGTAGATAAGACAGGTAATCGCCGCTACTGGATTGTCAGGATTGACGATGTAATTAATCTCTCAGAAATACGAAAAATGAGGGATGCGATATGGTCAGCAGCTTTTACCGTATGCACCGAAGCAATTGAAAAGAGAGGTGATTGGAACACTGAAAAGCATGATTATATTTGGTGGCTGACGCCTGAAGAAGAGGAAATTTCTAGGATTGATACAGCTAAATCTGAGTGTGTAGAACCCTTTGAAGATGAAATTATGAATCTTATGGAAGGGAATGAAGAACTACACAGAGGTAAGGAATTTTGGACTACCTCTGAGATTATAAAAGCTTTGGAGTTACCTAAGACTTTCACAGCTAACCGTATCACTAACGTTTTGAAAAAATTTGGTATGGTTGCCCCGAAATTCGCCACTATAAAAAACGGGGCGAGAGGAAGATATTGGAGATACGATTCATACTGGGATGCAAAAAAAGCTGAGGCAGACAAAATTAAACCTGAAAATGATCAGCCTCAAGCAAGAGTAAACCAAGCTCCAAAACCAGAGGATGACTACCTAACACCTTTAGAAATCATCCAAAAATATTGGTCATCACCTAAACTTGGTGAAAAAATCTACTTAATGGGATTGCCTGATAGGGAAGAACTTAAGAAGAATTTCACCCCCCAACAGTTAGAACATTTTCAGAAATCTTTAGACACTTTTGCTTTGAGTCCTGAAAAGGCTGTAGCAGGTTTCTAAATTTCAGTCCCGCCCCGGTAGCGAAAATTGAACCATCAAATAATTAAGAGGAGAGAAGATTTACCAAAATTCAGAAGCAACCGAATCAGAGTTGCTTTTGAATTTTCTCAACCCTTCACCAAGGAAATAAAGAGACATACTTGCACTCTTTACCTTGATAGAATTCCCATAGCTGTACATACTTGGTGGGAAGGTCAGTTACTACCTGAAATTCTTGATATTGCCCCCCCAACTCCAGAAGATATGTATCGGAATTGGTTACAGAATTCTGATTGGAACATCAATATAGACGACTATTTTTAGTATAAGTTTAACTTATGAGTTGACCCCTTTTACCTAGTATTTACATATCAGATATCTTTCTACCCGGTATTGACATATCGGGTATATTCGTTTATATTAGGTATATACCAGACGGGGGAAACGAAATGAGTCCACTAACAAAGACTGTGCAACTCAATCAACTAGCTCAAGAAACAATCTTAAATATTCAAAATCTCATTGAACAGAAAGCGGGAATTCAAGCTTATCAAAATGTTGTTGAAGCAACTTTCAAAGCTGTAGCTGAGGTTGATGCCAGCGCTTCAATGACCAAAAAAGAATTCATTGCCCCCTTAATGAAGGAACTCAATGAGTTAACCGAAGCTTCACCCCAGGTAGCACATATTGACGGGTACAAAAGAGAGTTTCAATTGTTTGTTGGGGTGAAGTTATTCATCGATAAAAAAGCAGAATTAGGTCTTAATTCAAAACCAAATATTGAAGCTTGGGACACTTTTAAAAAGTCAGTGTTAACCCCTAGTGAAGCTGTAGAACCCGCAAAAGTGGAAGAAGTAGCGGAAGTCAAAGAAACTAACAAAAACACTGCTAGACCTGCTACAGCCCCACAAGTTACTCGAATTGATTTCACTAAATACATTGAAATTGCAGAAGAACTTCTAAATGGTGATTCCTGGGAAAAAATAGCTGTAGGTCTGAGTATGGCAACCTATAGGCGTGATGTGGAAGTTGGGATGGATATGGAGTTTATCGAAGATGAATTTGATTATGCTGTTGTAGTTTCATCCCCAGCGAAAAAGAGAGAAGAAACTGATAAATACTACAGAATACCTACACTAGTTCGAGGAACTTTAGTTATTGATGCTGTAGAGCGCTTAAGAAAGTTACTACCTCAAGATTCTACAGCCCAAACAAAACGAGATTTAGAAGGTAGAAAAGCAGGTAACATAGCTTGGAATAACTCAGAAAATAAAGCAGTAACTAAAGTTTTCAATGAAATAGTTAGACCTTTTCTTAAAGGGAATAACTCAAAAGATAATAAACACCAATTAAGAAACATCGGAACTAGTTTCTTAATTCAACTTCAGAGAAATGTTAACGGCTCCTTTGTTGGGGATGATAAAGATTATTTGGAATTTGCAAGACGTTGCTTGATTCACGAATTTGAAGATACTACCAGGGGTTATGCATCATGGAATATTGAAAACATCCCACCACATCTTAATGAGATTTTGACCTATTCCATAGGCGAAATAGAAACTACACAAATCAAAGAACAACAACCACAGGAGATTAACGACATGGCAACTATTTATTCTGCAATCATTGGTAACTTAGCTGATAATCCTGAAGCAATTGAACTAGCTCAAAAAGTATTTTTAGATGAAAGTGGGAAACTCAAAAAAGGGGATGAGTTAGCTTTAGCTTTAGGTCGAGTATTTAAAAAAGCAGTAGGGAATACAATAGACGACGGGATAATAATTAAAACAAAAGAGAACCCTAGGTCATCAGAGGCTTGGACTCGATTAGCTCGATTAGTCAGTGTCATGATGGACTACAATACGCACTCGGAATTAAAGTATAAAATAGAGATAGCAGCATCACCTATTAGAAGCTTTTATGAGGTGATGTTTGAGAGAACAGTTAACATTAATGATGTGAATAACTTCCTAGCAGCTAATGAAAGCTTGCTAGTCAAAATAGACGAACACAACAAAACTCAAGGGATACCCCCCGGAAATAATCTGAAGTGGAGAAAAGAAAAACAAAGTGTAGTTATCCCCACTTTTAAAACTTATATCAAATAATTAATAGGGGCTTAAAGCCCCACTAAAAATATGAGATGTGATTGCATAATTTGTAGAAGAGAGAAAATAGGTTTAGTTGAAGAACTAATTCTACAAGGTCAAAATTTTAACCAAATATTGAAAGAAGTTAGAAAACACCACAGAATTAGCGAAGGAGTTCTCGAAAAACATCTAAAAGCTTTCGGGCAGCTCGATTTAATCCCTGAAAAGAAACTAACCCCAACATCCCAAACAAACGCGAGTAAACAATTTGATTTCAACTCGGTAAATTTTGAAGAATACAGCTTTGATGAGAATAATCCCGAAAATGTAATCGAGTATTTCCAGAAAGCTCTATTATTCATGTATGGTAGGCAATTGCAAATAGTCGCTTCAATTCAGGAGAGAGTTTATTTAGGGTTTGATGAGGATGACTATCAGAGTAATTCAGAATGGCTAAAACTCGAAAAAATTGAAGGGATGCTACACCGAATCTACCCCATACATATTTTTGCTAATCAAAGAATTGCTTTAGATGTCGTTTCAAGAATGGGATATCAAATTACACTACCCGGAGACAATATAAATGTTATTCCAATTGAAACCGACTCCTAAACAGCAATTGGCTACCGGGAAGCTAACGAAATCAAATCAAATAATCATCCCCGAAAAATGGGAAGATTTCGCTAGGATGACTGATATTACATCAGGGGGTCAAGTAAAGAAGTTTGACCCTTACCCTTACCAGATAAAAATAGCTGAACTGATGAGGGATTATAACTGCCTATTTATCAAAAGTAGACAATTAGGACTAACTGAAAGCATTCTCTCTGTGATGCTTCATAAAGCGGTTACAAATCCTGGTTATAATGCCTTGGTGTTTTCAAAAACTCAGGTTGACTCAAGCAATATTGCTATGAGAGCCAAGAGAGCTTTAGAGAGTGCCAATATAAAACTCAATACGGATAACTTGAGGGATTTACAGGTTAGAGATGGGGGTCGGTTAAGGTTTCTGAACTCAAAGCCCGAAAGCTCTCGGAGCGCTGAGAGTGTTTCTGATATTTTTTATGATGAATGCTCCTTTGTACCCGATTTGCAACTCATCAGAGATGCGGCAACGCCTACCCAATCGATGTTGGGTGATGTTGCCAGGGAATACTTTTGCTCGACCCCTAACGGTAGCGTAGGAGGTCAACTCTACTATGACCTGGCTAGCTCTGGAAACCCTAGCAAACTAGAGGATATCTGCAAAGCGATCGTAGCTGGTGAGCTACCAAGTTTCTACCATTTCATAGATGCTAATGGATGGGCAAAAATTTTCATACATTGGGAATCCCACCCAATCTATGCAAGTCGAGAGAATTTTCTAGAAGATATACACAATAAAAAACGGGTTCCTTGGGAGACGATTCAAAGAGAATATAATCTTGATTTCAGTTCGGCTGAGGCTCAATACTTTAATCCATTGGATTTATTAGCTTGCCAGAAAGAAGGAATTAAAGAAAAGGCAGCTACCGAAGGGTGTGTATATATTGGGGGACTCGACACTCAAAACGGGGGAAATGATTATTGCGTTCTTTCAATTTGGAAAGTGAAAAACGGAACTTTTACAAAAGTGGCAGGTTATAGACGGAATAAGGGCACAATGGAAGAACACTTAGCCTATATTATTAAATGGCTACAGCGATTTCCTGGCTTAATTTTAGGGGTAGAATTAAATAGTAGTGGGGTACTATATTTTGAGCAATTAAAACGACACTTCCCGTTTTTAAAAATGTTTGGTGTTAATGTCAACGGAAGTAACAAAGGGGAATTAGTTGGAAGAATCAAATACCACATTGAATCGGCTAAAATCCACTGGGAACCTAAAGACTCGTTCCAAATGGATGCAGAATCTTTTAGGCAAATGGGGGTACAATACGAAGCCCAACTAGGGAAGAATGATGATGAAATATCAGCTTGTGCTGTGATGTTAGAAGTAGCCCAACTACAAGGATTTGTAGGGGGAATTTAATTAATGTTGATAAAACACGATAAAAAGCTTTGTGGAATCTTTTATTATCGACCTCAGACGATAGTAGTTGAATGCTCGTTTTTTGGGAATTACGAAAAGCGAGAAAGGGACTTTAAGATTGCCGGGGCTAAGGTTAAAGAATCTGAAATAGTTCTTACTGGGGAACGGTATTTAAAAGTTGAAAGTATCCGAGAATGTGTTAATTGGACTTGTGATAAAGTTCAGCAAGATATTAGACAATCGGATAACAGTATTTACTTTATAAATGATTCTCCCTACTTGAAAGCCGCACTCAGCAAAGAATCGATGAATTATTATTTTCCTCCAATGTATGCCGGGGGAATAAGTTTATCTGTTCCTGCTAAGGTTCACTTTGTAGAGCTTTCCTCTTTCAAAGAAGAGGGACAAAGATTCAGTGAAAAAGAAGAATTAAACGATATTTTAGAGGAATTAATATTAAATAAAAAGATAATTATCAATTCAAAAAGTCAATTTCAATTAAGCGAGTTGAATCATGTGAATTCTTTAATGATGCTTGTAAAAGCACTTTTACCGTATTTCATAATGGAAGAAATTAGCTATAATTAAAGAAGTTGCGTAGAACAATTGAGACAAACATTATGAGTAATTTTATAGAGAAAGAAAAAAGTCGTTTGGTTTCCTTGCTTGAGGATAGTTTTGGCATTCTTAAGCAAATTGCTAATTATACGGCAAGCAACATTTCTGATATCGTGCAACTCACCCATGAACAGAAAGAAATGCGAAATTTTGCAACGGGGTTGCAGACCGCAATACAATATTTAATGGCGGATATCAAAAAAGACCAAGGTCTTTTATGGCGATTAGATAGGGCTGTAGAAAATTTTTATACGCAAAATGATGCGAATAGGGTAGCTATTCAAGATTTAGTAGAAATCAGTAAAAACAACACTAAAGCAATCGAAGATATACTCAAAATTTTTGCTTTAAAAGCTGAGATGGAAGCGGGTCAAATCCGATTGATGAATTCTCCTTTTATGGAAGCGGTAAATACTTCTGACATCGATTTAAGCGGGATTGACGCAGACATTGAAGAATTAGAAGATGAACTATAAAAAGTTATGGCTGATGAAAAGTCACTAACATTAATTGAAGAGAACGAATTCCTCAAAAGAAAGGTAGAAGCTTACCGCGACGATCTTTCAACAATTCAGATAAAGCTTGAACTTATTGATTCAATTATGGAAGAAATATGTTCAAGAGAAGTCATCAACCTTTTGAAAATACAAGCAGAGATAAACATCCTTAGAAACCTCCTATTCACGGTTAACCCCCACATCAATCAGGAAAATCAATCAGGAAAATGACTCAAGAAGAGATTGACGCCCTACTCGCTGAAAATGCCAGATTAGCTGAAGAAAACGAACGATTCAGACCGAACCCCTCTCTGCTGGAACAGCACAAAGAGCGCAAAAGCTGGCGTGAAATTAAAGAAAGTGCCCGCATTCAATACCGAGACCGAAAAGAAGCCGAGAGGAGGAAAAAGGAAAGTGCGACAATTCCTTTTCAGATTGATATATTAAAGAAAAATGGTAGGCTTTACCGACTCTCTGAGTCAGAACTCAGTCAATTAGGGATTGAAAAAGATAAAGACGGAAAATTGATGAGAAACGGTAAAGAAGTTTAAAGTTTACGCAACTAAATACGAAGTACACACAAGGGAATCACTTAAAAAATGATTCCCTTTTTTTCACACCAAGAAGGTAACAAATGGCTACTAAAAATCATGTAATTTCAATTGATTTACGTCTTGGACAAAACGACTTTAACAGACAGGTTCGAGGGTTCCAATCTGAAATTAAAAGTATGTTCAGTCCTTCAGCTT
>NZ_JBSGKF010000020.1:0-13674 GCF_054786515.1 Nostoc sp. UIC 10890 | reverse complement strand
TCAGATATCTGAGGCTACGATCAATTACTACAGTGTACTCTCACCTGCTGTCCCTAAGCGTTTAATCAACTACCCTCAGCCTGTTGACTGGTCATTAATTAAGCGAGACGACGAAAGTTTAAAACGTCTACGCATGGCAGCAGATAAGTTTAACCACTTGGCATCTCAAACTGAGCGAGGAGAGAAAGAACGCCAGTATTGGCAAGTGTGGTATTTAGCTTGTTTAGCTAACGACCCAGACCGTCAGTCAGAAGCTCAAGACTTATGCCGTACCCTTCTTGCTGAAGACCCAACTAATCCACAAGCAATTGTTTGGGGAACTGTTCGCAATTATGAAATTGATTTAGTTGCCAGTCAGCAAGTATTGGAAGTATTTGTGGAAAAGTCAGGCAACGATATTGAGCGTATTGCGGCTCTGTTTGGAATATATATTTATTTTGGGATTACTAAGCAAGCCTTAGAGTTACTAAATCGTAACAGAGAGAAATTTGAGCAAACTGGAAACCAAGAATTATGGCTTTTTTGGCATATTCAAGCTTTAGCAATAAACGGAGAGTTTGATACTGCGTTTCAAGAAGCCGAAAGCTGTAGCAATCTCAGTTTTCGTCGCAGTATTCAAGAAGGTATCCGTAGAGAAAAAGCGCGGATGAGCGGTGAATGGCAGGAATTTGCTGAATATCTAGATAAAAGCTGGCAGGAAAGCCGTAATGGTCAATATTTATGGGAATCTTGTCAGTTGCAAGCTAGTTTACAAAACTGGGCTTATGTAGCCGATAAGGCAGATGATTTAGTAAACACAGTAGGAACAGCAGATGCTCTGGGTCTGGCAGCACAATCTGCTTCACAGGCTGGTCGCTATGAGCAATGCTTTCAACTTTTGAATAAGCATCAACGGCTTTTCCCTGGTGGGAACTTACCTCCATATTTGCGTCGCTTCAGAGCCTATTGTCAAGCCAAACTAGGGTTGATTTCACAAGCTGTCGCTGAGGCAGAGGATTTAGTGCGATCGCAAGAGACGGTTGAAAACTTAGTAACCTTGATAGGACTTCAGCGAGATCAAGGAAATCTTCGAGGAGTAGCGATTACAGCTTCCCGACTATTAAGGCATGAAAATGTTCACCCAAATGCCCTGTTGCAGGTAGCAAGGTGGTTATTATCAGAAGATCCTGAATTGTCACGTCAGTTATGGCAGCAGGCAATTACTGCAACAATTGAACCCGAAATTTTAGGGGAAGTGATTACATTAGGATACAACTTGGGATTAGATCGTGAAGTCCAACCTTTTGCACAACGGGCAAGGATTCTTGCTATAAGCGGAGAAGGCCCATTTCATGCTGTAGAAGTGCATGAACTTCTTGAACTACAAAGAGAATGGGCAGAAAATGCGGCTTCAATGAATCGCAAATATGACAATGCTGAAGCTCCGATCCATTTAATTGCCCAAGCGCGTAGATTGGCACTCACTAGCATTTTCCGAGTTCTTCTCAATGAAAATGCTAACAAACCTAATCCCCATATTCAGCCAGCAGTATTGATACGCTATGGGGCCCGTCCCTTTCCAGAAGAATTTGCAGACTCCAGCAATCAATGGCGACTGCACCTAGACATATCAGCCTTTTTGCTAGCTGCTCACCTTGGTATTTTGGATGTAGTGGAACGACGATTTAGTCCAATTCGGATTTCTGCAACACTACCAATTGCTCTTTTGCAAGAGTGTGAGTACTTCCTACAGCATCAACCTTCTCGGCTAGCAAATCACCGCGAAATCATACGACTGTATCAATCAGGACAATTACGAGAACTATCTCAGTCTCCAACACCAGAATTTAATGAATTAATCGAACAATTGGGTGAACAATCAACTATTTTGCTGGAGCAAGCTCGTGCAGAAAACGGTTTTGTGGTTGAGTTCTTGCCGTTAGCACGACTAGATAACAACGATGTAAAACAGCCCGTTACGCTTGATGAAGCAGATCAGCAACGAATGATCAACTGTCGTGCGTTGGTCGAAGTGTTGAAACAAGAAGGCATTTTATCCAGTAACTCATATGAAACGGCATTGAATGATCTTGGGGATCAAAGGTATCAAGATTTGCCACCAAAGTTACCAGCACGGAATGACTTGATATTTGTTAACTCTGAGTTAGCTAATCTCTTGGCTGGGTCAGATTTACTGGCAAGAGTCTGTCGCCATTTTCGAGTTTTTGTAACACATGACTGTATTCGTGAAGGACAGGCAGCAATCAATGCCTATGAGCATTCATCTGAAGTTATAAGATGGCAGAGAGGGCTTATTCAGCGTGTTTCAACTGGATTAGAGCAAGGAAAATATGAAGCGATCGCAGTTGCAAATCCTGACTCCGAACAAGAGCTTGAGTTGCTGCATTCATGGAAAGAGAATGGATTAACAGTATACGACTTATTTAGATATACGCCTCAGCCAGGAGATGTTATTTGGATTGACGATCGCTTCTTCAGCAAATACCCGAATCGAGATAACATTGTGCCAATCATTGGTGTGTTAGATATTTTGGAGGCATTACGGGTAAAAGGGGATCTAAATGAAACAAGTTACTACAAGAAAATTTTACAACTCCGCACTAGTAACATTCGGTACATTCCCATCAACAGTAAAGAAATTATTTATCATTTGAAGCAAGCACAAATAGAGAATGGAAGAATTCGGGAAACGGAAGAACTAACAGTCATTCGTCGCTACGTCGCCTCTTGTTTATTAGATTTGCATAGACTTCAGCGTCCTCCGCTACCTGAAGGCTCACCTAGCCCTGACGGTGAAATGATGTTTATCTTTGAGTGCTTACGCGCAACACAAGATTCAATCGGCGAAATTTGGGTAGATACCAATTTTTCAGAAGAAATAGCCATTGCTTACTCTGATTGGATTTTAGAAAATTTATATACTGGTATTTTTGGTGTTCGACATTTATTGCCCAATATTGATCTAAATAGTGATGGGCTTGATTTTATCAGCCAAGACATTAGCACTTTGTATTTTCAAGGTCTTAAATTTTGGGAAATCGAAATTAACGCTATCAATGAGACTCCCAATCGTTGGCAGAAATATTTTGAGTGGCTTGAGCTACGAATAATAGACAGACGTTTTAAAGCCAACCCAGAGTTAAGTATTTCTGTGGCGCAATTAATCAAGAACATTATTCTTTATCTGGGGCGAGAGCAAGAAGGTGATGAATCACTGCAAGACTTGAACCAAATAATGTTGCAGCAGTTTTACCGGGAGCTTCCAGAAATCCTAAAGGATGAACTCAATACCGATCCTGAATTGATGGCTTATCTTCAGATTCAAATGGTTGAATCTATCAATCTCACATTGCCAGGTTCGCCCAGTTCTCTCGTATTTCCGGTATTAGAATTTTTACCAGCGATCGCAACAGCGATTAATGACCAAGATACTATAATTACAGCATTACAGCCACAAACAGCTTTTAAAATTCAGGCAGTTCAGAGTAATTCTTCCATTCAACTCCGCTTTATCAATGAAGCAGACTCAATAATTTATGTGTGGCAAGACGATGTAATGCTTCTGGCATCAGATAATCCTAATGTACGCGAACAAGTTTTGCGATCGCATCATTTCTGGTTTGACTGTGATAATTCTAGGTTTGAAAAGGTGATTGGCGAAATTCTATCCACCACAGACCTCCGCAGACGTATTGACCAAGCAAATGTATGGCGTAATCAATCAGCAGCAGTTTTTTACTTATCATTTGAGCAGAAATTACGTCACGCTCATACCTTTAGAATTGATGAGTTAATCCCTTCATCAGGTGCTGGTCTGCTACGACATTTTCATCTTGAACTATGTGCAGCAGAAAATTTGAACTTTCATGAAAAATTAAACAGGGCAGCAGAATCCTTATTGCTTACCGAAGGACTTGAGATTTGCCTAGAACGTCTTGCTTGTCTTCCGGTGAAACTTCCTATGCAAGTAAGAGAAGCATTTAGCCAGTTACCATCAACCGAGAGACAAGCTTTGCTACATAGGCTTGTACCTCAACTAGCATCTCCGGTATGCAAACTACATCTGATTGATTTAGCACTGCTTTGTCCCGACTCAGCTGGCTTAGTTCAAAATATCCTTGACGAACTTTTTGATGAACTGGGTGAAATTCACTTCCGATTATTTAAAGCGATTCTTAATCTCTTGGGTAGTGAGTTTAGTTACTGGAGTGAGACGAGAGAATGGGTATCGTCTATTCAACTAGCAATGATTTGGGCACATGCAAGTAAACTGCATAATCTGCTCTACCATCCCACAATGCAATTAGAAGAGTTGACTCAAGTCTTAGAAAGGAATACTAGGTTTCTCCCAATGAGTGCCGACATTCTTGATCGCAATCCAGAATTCTGGAATGATGTTCTCCACCCTCGGCGACTTAGCAGGATGAATCTGGTAGTTCATGGACTGGCAGCAATCTTAGTAGAGCATGATTCAGAGTTTCTCAAAGCAGTAGAAGTTCCAGCAAAGATAGCTGCCTTTGCTGTTAAAACTGTTGAAGGTCAGCAATACCTTGCTACAAAATTATTTCATGATGACTCATCTCTGGCTCAAAATAACTTGGGATCTCTACTAGGCGGAGAACGCAGCGACTACTTAACTCCTTTACTTGGAACAGACTTAGGACATCAAGTTGCATCTAATAATTTAAAAGCATTGGTAGAAAATGCTATTGATACTCTTTCTAGTGAGCCTCTATCTAAAAATGAATGGTTATTGATTATTGGAATAATTCTAGACTTACCAATCTACAAAGATTTAACAGATAAACTTAACAGTCTAGTGACAAATCTCAATGTAGTTGAAATTTATAAGAACGAACCATCTACTGCAATGTTTGCCCTGATTGTAGCGTCAGATCATGCAGTCAATACTGGAAACAAAAGTTTATGCTCACGATTAGAACAAGACTTAATTCAGATAGCCAGTTTAATTAATATTCAAGAAAAGATAGAACAGGTAGATGATGGGATTTATGCCAATGTCTTAGAAATTGCTCTCAAACTTGCTATAAGACCAAACGATCCACGCAGGACAAGCCGCTCCCTAAATATTCTACTGGACAAACTTTTCCTTACTTGGTTACGTTTTGCGAGTAGGCGCGTTAATGGATTATTCACTGTAACTCAAGATTTACCTGCTAATCAACTACATGGATGCTGGAAAACTATCTTACTTTTTCGAGCTTTATGTACTGAATAATGCGGATACAAAATGCTTTTAAGTATTTACTATTGCCAAAATGATATGTAAGACTCATTGCGATAATTTTAGAGATGTAACCCAGTCATTCTATTACCTTTTTTAAAAAAGAATATTAACCTTTTGTTAGTTAAATTCAGATTATAAATTAATGTACATTTAGCCCACTGATAATTATGTTCAAATCATCAAATATAGAGACAGATAAAACAATACAAGCGAAAAAAATTCTTACTTGCATAGCAGTAGGACTAGTAGAACAACAAGAACAAATCACTAAAAAAAGTGTCCCTCCTATCACTAGTCCTAACGAACATATTAAATCTGGACTTGAACAATTATCTGTCTTGTGCATCAGCTACAAAACCATGCCACCTTTGCATCATAAAGAGGTAGTAAATTGGCTACACCAACCTGTAGAAGATTGGTCTGGAGTCGGGGAATTAATGGCTGATGCTAATCTTTTCGGCTCACTTTTATTTCTGGGACAACCTACAGATTTAGCTTACGAGTTAAGTGAAAGAATACGCTCAGGCAATCCTGACATAGAAATTCAAGACATTCCTTTCAAAGAAATTCTGGAATACTGTTCTGAAAATAAGTTAGATGAGCAATACATAAAAGCTAGGCTATTTCTAGTACAAAATCCTCATTTAGAGTGGGGAACCAAAATTATTAACAGCGATTTAGATTGGGAACCTGAAATTCGCTCCTTATTATGTGCCACTTATGAACGTATCCCCCTAACTTGTCGGGTTAAACAAAATGGGGTTGAACAGATAGCACTATGTCCAAGATGTGGATGGACTTTGGAGTGGCAAGGCTCTTCACGTCGTCGTGCAGTTTGTTACAGCGATTTGTGTTCCCGACTTGTTAATCTAAACGCTCCCGAAAAGTGGATTCCATACCGTCCAGAATCAATGCGAACTATTCGCGGTATCCAGGCTTCTGTAGTGGCTCCAGAACGGTCATTAATCCAATTAAGAGATACTCTAGTCAATCTAGGCATAGATTGCTCCCTTTGGCCCAGTGTAGATAATTATGATTTAATGATTAAATTTCCAGATGGGAAAGTTTGGGCAGTAGATATGAAAGACCAAGCAAATGCTAGACAACTGGCTTGTTCTTTAAAACCTTTCAAACAATTTCCTGCATGGAATAAAGCTTTTTATATTTTTCCGGATTACAGATACAAAGGTAAATATAAAAAAGTATTTCAAGCTGTTTGGGATGTGAGATGTCAAGAAAACTCTGCTCTCAGAGATATAGGTATTTTCTCGCTGAAACAGTTTCTTGGTCAAGTTAAAAATTTTAAATTCTCTGAGGAGCAAAAATGAGAGATTGGCAAGATTGGTTAAAAGAGATTAGTAAAGAACTCCTCCGATTAGGACAAGATGATTTAATTCCTGTTACCTTTACCAAAACAGAAAGTAAAAGATTCTTTGAGGTTGAATTAGTAATAACTCTCCACGCCGAAATTTATCAAAGTGCAAGCAACAGTAATATTAAAGAAGCCTGGAGTTTATTAACAAACTTCATTCCGACCGAATTAATGAACAACCAGAAGCTGATAGAAGCTTGCACCAGAGTACGTCATAGAGTCCGGTATATTCGCACAGCAACAGCTTGGAACAAATCCCTTCTGTGGTATAGTCAACAACCTCTAAGCATCAGGCTCTTTGACGTATCTTTAGAGTCAGGAACATACACCAGGCAACCTGTAGTTAATTATGTTCCGCTGCGTGTAGAAACTATCAACAAGGCATTAAATGAACCAGCCGAGCATAAGCCCATATCGCGAAATTGGGCGAAATCAGAAAAAGAATATTGCTTTTATATTAATTCACAAGCAGTTTCAGTAGTTATTCCCACTAAACTAATTGAAGGAATTAAGGAGTGCTTATCTAACATTAGCACCACTGCAATACCAGTTAGTGAGCAACCAAGACGCCCATCTCCTTTATCTCCTTTGACAATAAGATTATGCGATTTAAGGGAATCAGCAATAAAACTTGAAGAAAAACTACCAGGACGAAAATGGCTTGAAAGATGGGAGCAGTTAAATTCATCTCTATCTTTAATAGGAGAAAACTTAGAGCCTACTGATGAATTAACAATAAATGGAATTTTTCACTTATTAGGACCTACGGGTTCTGGCAAAAGTACTATTATCTATTTGTCGGTACATGATTTGTGTGAAAAATATGCAATATCCGACAAAAATTTCCGTATCTGCATTATTGTTAATACGGTGACTGATGCCATCAATATGGCAGCTGATTTCGTAAAGATGGGCTTATCAGCTGCTCCAATATTGGGAAAAGCCAGAGGTTCTCATCAGTATCAATATGGAATGGCTCACGCCAACAAGCTACAACCAGAAGATTTATACCAACCCTATGATCCAGTAGAAGACACTCAGAATGCAGAATTATTAGACAATCCTGCTCTTCCTTGGCTAACAGGAAAATGTATCCTTTCCGGACTACTGGGTGAGGGTTCCATTCCGGCAGGTCAAGAACCCTGCCATAGTTTAGTAAGCCCAGAAGACATCAAAAAACAAGAAAAAAATTCCTCAGACAAAGTTACATATCATAGTTGCCCATTTCTTCCCATCTGTCCGGTTCACCAAGCAAACCGTGATTTAATCAATGCCTCTGTCTGGGTGGCTACTTCTGCTGCTTTTATTTACACGGCAATGCCTCCGGAATTAGTAGGAACTGAAATGCGGGTACTAGAAGCTGCCTATCATTACTGCTCCTTACTAATTGTAGACGAAGTAGATAGAGTACAAGTATCAATAGAAGACGACTTTGCTCCCTCTAACGATTTAGCTGGTTCTCAAACAGCCATACTTGATTTCATCGAACATACTTTAGCTGAGAAAGCTTTTTATTCAGGAAGAACACAACTTAATGACCCTCGTTACCACGAACTCAGAGGAGTTGCTAGGGAAGCCTCGCGATTATCAGACGCAATATTTGTCCGGCTATTTGAAAAAATACATTTACGGAAATGGATAGGAGAGTGGCCTCTTTATAATTCTTTAATTTACTATCAGTTAATTGATAATATACGCTCATTAGCACCGGCTGATTTCCCTGAAGCAGAATTATCAGGAATTTTATCCTTTTTAGAAGATGAATTTAAAAAGTACTATCTACTCCGCCCTTCATCAAATGGGTTAGAGGATAGTGAAATCAGCGAAAATGATTTAGAAAAGTTAGTCAGCGATGTCCGAAATGATAAAGGGGAAAATTTAATTAAAAAACTGAGAATTTGGCTACAACAACGTTTACCTTGGCACCTTCCTCAATCAGTACAAACACAACAGATATTAGAAAGATTAGAATTTAGTGTGTTGCTAACAGCAATGGATCGACAGGTAAACGAACTGGTTCGTTACTGGCTCTTAGCGACAGCGGAACTAGGCAAAGGACTTTCTTTAAGCCAAAATCCTCCAGATGAGTACATAGATTTAAATGTAGAATCACCTCTCGGTCATCTGTTAGGATATCAATTTGTAGACCAAACAGAGGAGAAAACTCCAAAGGGCTTACTAAGATATTTAGCTTGCTTCGGTTTGGGGCGTTATTTGCTATTGAAGTTTCCATACTTGTATGTAAATTTAACTGGCGACTATGGGCCTCACACACTAATAACTAGTGCCACCTCTTGGTCGCCTGGAAGTCCCCAATTCAATATTGGGATTAAACCCCGTGCAATTCTATCTCCACCCCCTGAAGCAGTGGAAGCGCTGTCTAACAGCCATTTTGAATTCATCCGAGTTCCAGATCGTACAGGAGAAGCAATAATAGTTAGCGGACGCTCTGGGAGAGGACGAAAAGATAGTCTACTGCAACTTACTCAGTATCTAGCTTTTGGCAGTGGTGGTAAAGACCGGATAACACAAGAGTTAGAGTACTGGGATTCTCTTGGCACACCAAGAGCTGTCATTCTAATTACAGGCAGTTACCCAGAAGCACAGTTAGTCGCTAAGGAATTGCAAGAATCTAGCAGGTGGAGAAATCGGGTAGATTGTCTTCAATCAGACAGAGACGAAAAAATTGCTGAATGGCTCCTACGAAGAGGACAAGTTGAACAATTTTCAACAAGAGGGCGTGATTTATTGGTAGCACCTTTGGGAGCCGTACAACGCGGATATAACATTTTGTCACCAATAACCAACAAAGCCTACTTGGGCAGTGTATTTTTTTTAGTACGCCCTTACCCAGTGCCAACAGATTTCGGTAGGCAAATTAGAGCGATAAACCGTTTGGTATTTGATGATATTTTACAAGGAAGTAATATTTTACCGTCTAGCTTAGGAGAAACGGCAGCAGAAGCGATCGCTAAATTGCGAAGCCTGTCTTACAAAAACTGGCATCGACGACTCAGAGCTTCACATCATGGCTCGGCTTCCATTGATGTTGATTTTTGGCATGAACTTCTTTGGGATCAAGCTGTTTCTATAGTACAAGCTTTGGGCAGAGCTACCAGAGGAAATGTTCCTACAAGAGTCTTCTTCTGTGACTCAGCATTTTATCCACAAGGTGCAGAACGTAGTCTCCTGAAAGGATGGGTAGAAATTTTTGGAGAGTACCTTTCTCCTAATAGCAATAAACCCCAGGTAGAACAACAATTAGCCAGAATTTTATATGGGTCAATTTATGACCGTCTAAAAGCTCTGGTAGAACATTTAGAACATAATAGCAACGGACGGTAAATAAAATGACTCAAGCACAAGAACAATTACCTCCCATTGACAGGCTACAGACTTTAGCTTGGTTATTCAATAATAATTTTGACCCTTTAGTCATGGGAGAAGTGTATGGATTAAGACTGCCGGTAACTTGGATAGACATTATAAAAGGTCTAGCAGATGTAGACCATACTCCTCCCATACTGAGTCTCTATGCAGCTTTAAGAGGTTGTGCCTCTGACATTCTCTACATTTTTCCTAACTCCTTTTCTCGCGTTCCAGAAATTAGACCAGAGTATTGGATAATTGTTCATGCTTATAGTGGTTTAATTGATTTAAACCAATTTTGGGCAATTATACAAAATTGGTTGTCAGTCAACTATGACCTGAAAGTAGTCAAATCCGTCCTAGCTGAGATAGAGTCAGGCCGTGCCAAATTAAATTGGGAACTCATAAATTTAAAAAATGCTCCCTTTGATGTTCTAGAAGTGGTCTTGCCTGAACTCATAGCACGCTGGTTAACTAGAAAGGGATTTCAGTTAGGTTTAAGGAATGCTAATGGTCATGAAGAATATTGGCCTTTAGTGGTGTCTCCATCTACTGGCAAAGAGGCTTATCTAGTTACCTGGCCTCCTATCAACTATTCACCTTCCAATAATGCTGAACAAGTAGCTAGGTATTCATATTACTTAAAGTTTTATATCGCTCCTCCTAACGGCAAAACTCCCTACTTGTTGCTATTTCAAGCAGGTATTAGACGCTATATTTCTAAACCTATGACTGCTTGGGACAATCCGGGAAATCAACCACTTCCCGGTGCCAGACAAAAAATATTCCTGCCGAAAGGAGAAGACAGCAGCGTTTATGTAGCAATGGAAAATTTAGGATGGCTCAAGCCAAATTCAGATCCAAGTGTAGAACGAGAAACTACTCTAATCAACCTCAAGTTAATGCGACATGACTCGGTTATTTGGAAAGCTAGAATTGACAAAATTTTGACGATGATAGCTCCTCATATCGATATTCCAGAACCAATGCAGTTTTTAAGCGACCCCGCAAAATATGCACCACAATATTTACTATCACACAGAACGCGACTAGGTTCTCACCCAGTAGGAGTTGGGCTAGAACCAGCTGATAGATTTGAGTTATTTGAAAGATTAACAACAGCTTTACCGCCTGGAGTAGTGGCAGCGCCAATCATCAATAAAATAGACTTTAGTCATTGCAGAAAACGGCGACTTTCTAAACCTAAAGAAACATTTACCATCAGTGAGCAAGTCTACCGCATTAGGATTTCGTCTAATTCAGTAAACACTTTGTTAGAGGTGTTTAGAGAATTTTTAGAAAGCAAACAAGTACAAGGAACTGTTCAAGAAATAGACAATGAAACTTACAAATTTACCAACTGTTTAGGAGAAAGTTATTTATTGAAAGTAGACAAAACTCCCTTGCCTAATGAATGGCTTTCTCCTTTATCTTTAGGTGGTTCTTATTCTGGTCAAGCCAAAGCAGCCGCCAGCAAAAACAGAGCTAGACTAATCGAACGCCAACTGGTAACGCAGCCTAAACCTAGTAACGAAAAACGAGGTATTCTTATCGAGTTAGTTGATTACCGGAAATTCGACAAGCAAAGGAGGTTAACTGACCCAAAAGCAGCAATTCGTTGGGGACACGCTTATGCAAGTTGGGTAAGTCAATTTTTACAACCAGAAACGGAATATATCAATCCAGAAGACTTTGCTCCTATAGATTCTAATGACGAAAAACAAGTTAAAAACTATGAAAGTAAAAAAAACAAGTTAAATACACAAAAAAAAGCTTACAAAGCAAGGTGCTTAAATGCAATTTTAGATTTAATGCGTCAGTTAAATTTTCCTTTAGGTATACCCTTTTATACGGGGTTTTATCAAACATCACTGCCTCATAATTTAGATATAATTGCTATCAAAATAATTCGCCTCAACGCTCGAAATAAAGGAGAAACAAAGGTAGTTATCCCTATACTTATCAAAATCCCTTCAGAAAATAATTCATCTCAAATGCAGGTGTGTTTACCAGGGGATTATGGGCCGACTTGGATGCCATATGATGAAAGTTTATTCACGGTAGCCATGTTTGAGCAGAAGTATAACTCAAACTATACCTCAGAGCAGATAAAAAACTTTGTGGGCCGAGCTTTTGCAGATTTAGAAATAAAAAATCCAACTCTACTATTATTAGATGACCAAAATCTCCGCCAAGACCTTCCTTCACTTTTAAAACTTGTGTCAGGAGACGAGGCGAAAGACCCAAATAATCTTTGGCATCAAAACAAACTTCTTTCTTGCCAAAATCCGCAACTTCTGCGTGTAGCTAGACTACGATATTCCAGTGATGGTTTGGTAGCTCACGTTTGTCCTATATCTGGGTTTAACAGGTATAGTGGCATTTATCATAACCCGGATTTTAGCTCTGCCTTTTACTCAATAGGTCGTTCCCCTCAATCTGCAAAAAGACCCGCAAATTCAAGGCAACGTGATAGAGTATCAAAACCAGGATGGAACCAATCTGCGCTAGAAATTTCTTGGTTATCTCTCCAATCAGAAGATAAGCCAGAAGAATGGACATTAATAATACATAGACTGCGAGAAGCCTCTCCATTTATCGATGCAGAGATAGTAACTTTATTGCCACAACCAGTTCATTCAGGTCATCAAATTTCTGAATATATATCACGATCAAATGTGGAGGAAGACTTCGATGATTTTGAGGATGATTTGTTAGATGAATCTTTAACTGAGCAAGCCCCAGAATATATCCAATTGAGCTTATTTTAGACTTGATATTCTGGTTAAGAGTTACTTGTATCGACTATATGGATGTAAAAAATTCAAACTAGTAATTAATTGAAGCTAGTAAAGCAATAGCCAGAGGTTGACGCAAGCGTTTGATTGGGGCATTTTCTATTTTTATTGGTTGCGTACAATGTGGCTCTAAACCCACTGGTGTACAGACCCCTTCAAGTCAAAAATAACACAAAAGATTAAAAGATTGTGCGGTCAGGCGGAAAGGGAATTAAGACCACCTCCGTTGAACTAGCGCAGATCCAGCCGCCGACCTTTGCTCTGGAGTAGAGTTAGGGTCACGTAGAACTTTACCAGCGTTGCTAGCAGCTTTTTGGCTGGTGCGTCTTGGGCGGAATTGTTGGGTAATCATATTCTTGTCCGTTGTAGTTTAGTTAGTAACTCCAACTTAAACAAGGAGTAAAAATAGACTTCAGTATAGGTAAACAGCAAATAGCCCACGCAAAAGCGAGTCCTTAACCTTTCGGTTATCTGCACTCAAATTCGCATGGGCTATCTACTGAAACTATTATAACCCGTATTTTTAAATTTGGGTAAATTAGTGAAAAATATTGTCAAATTTAGTTAGATGCCAATAAAAACTACGGTTTACAAATAAGCTTAATTGTAGTTTGATACTAAGCTACTCATAATTCAAATCAGATTTGAACTCCCAAAGCCCTATCTAATCTGCTTTTCACCCTTAGCGTACAATGCAACCCGTTTTGGCACTGTAACCTCAATTGCAACAATTTTAGACATAAATTACAAAATATAATCTTTAAGCGCGAGCTTCTTCCCACCAGAAGAATAATTGAGAATGTATCGCTTTGATGCAGAAACCACCCATGCCGAAAAACTGGATTATTAAAGTAGACAACTATTTCCATGCAAACCCCAATTGCATC
>NZ_JBSGKF010000019.1:0-13676 GCF_054786515.1 Nostoc sp. UIC 10890 | reverse complement strand
AGTGTAGAAAATCACGCATAAAGAAGTTTTTTGACAAACGTACCCGACCTAATTCTTCCAATGATTTGACAGTTTGTGGTCTTTTCATCATTGTTAATTTAATTTGATGCGACGAATACCCGCAAATATACCTTCAGTGATGGAATGGGAGGGATGACTGCGGCGAACTACGCTGAAGCAGTTATCAACTACTTCCAAAATCTACTTTGCAATCAACTCTGAAAAAATATTGTTGAACAGGAGGAGCAAAGCGATCGCCTAGTAGATTACAGTTATCAAATGTATTCTTTCGAGAATCATTGAGAAAGTATAAAATAAAACTGTTTTTGGCGGTATATTATTTGTAACAGTAATTAACCCTTAGTTAGCAAGATAGCTCTGTGTTATTGGAGTATTTTAATGAGCTTGATTAACCTGGATCTGGTCTTCAACGCAATTACTAGCATCGCCAACCCTTTGATTAAAGAAAAAATTCTGCGTTCAGAGACTGTAATTAAGTTACTCCAGCAATTTCACCTCGATCCAGAGCATCCACCTGCTGATTTTAGTGGTGTTTATGCTTACGCCTTAGTAGAATATGGCGTAGGCAAACCTAAGCCATTGCTCGAACTATTCCGACAACAAGCAATTAAACAAGCTTTTCGCACAGCATTAGACCACAATAATCCCTCAATTCTCCTTTCTGAGGTTGATGCTTTTCTAGATACCTATACCTTGGGTGATGACATCAGTAGTTTGGAACTTGATGTCAGGCGAGAAGTGGCTGAATTTGCAACTGTATTTATCGAAGTTGCTAAACGCACTCGCACACCCTCTGATGTTTTACTAAATCAGAAAATTGGTTCTTTACATAAAAGGATTGCTTGCATCCAAGAGCAAATGGAAAGATTGCCGACGCTGGAGGGAATTCGTACAGAAATAGCAAGGTTGGCAGTAGAGAATTATCCCGCACTACCAGGAACTGCGACTGAAAATCAATGTAGAGCGATCGCACTAGCCCAGCAGATGCGAGGATGGTTTGAAACCTTGGGCTATGACTTTGAAAAATATGAAATCTGGGCAGAGGAATATTTTGAATGGATAATTCACATCCCAGTACGTCGCAGTTATGACCGTATTCTTATACGTGGCGTTGCAGGAGAGGTGGGACTGAGTGATGTAATGGCGTTGCGTTCCTCAGTTGAAGAACAAAAAACTGATGAAGGATGGCTGGTGACTACCCGTCGGATTTCCCGCGCAGCAAGGGATGAAGTCAAGAAGGAAGAAAATCATCGCCTTGACTGCTTTACATTTGACGAACTGATTGACTTAGATGCTGACTTTAATAGTTATCTCGACTGGTTAGAAGTAGAAATAAAACGTCGAAAAATTGATACCAAGTATGTACCGCTTGCTTGTACTAAAGAAGAAATTGAGCCAATTACTAAGCGGCGAATTGGGGTGAGTCGATATGAGGAAGAGGACGGCTGGATTGATGGTTACATCGATTTGTGGCTGGATGACCCTGCCAAAGAGCATATTTCAATTTTGGGAGAATTTGGTACAGGTAAAACTTGGTTTGTCTTTCACTATGCTTGGACAGCATTGGAACGTTACCGCGATGCTCAAAAACGTGGCGTTGAACGTCCCCGTCTACCTTTGGTAATTACCTTGCGTGACTTTGCCAAAGCACTAAATGTTGAGAATGTTTTGGCAGGTTTCTTTTTTACCCAACACAATATCCGCATCAACAGCGAAGTCTTTGACCAACTCAACCGCATGGGTAAGTTGCTGCTCATTTTCGATGGCTTTGACGAAATGGCAGCAAAAGTTGACCGCCAACAGATGATTAACAACTTTTGGGAACTGGCGAAGGTGGTAGTTCCCAGTGCTAAAGTCATCCTCACCTGTCGTACTGAGCATTTTCCAGAGGCGAAGGAAGGACGTGCTTTACTAAATGCAGAACTACAAGCATCAACTAAAAAATTAACTGGCGAAACACCTCAATTTGAAGTCTTGGAACTGGAGAAATTTAACGACGAACAAATTCGGCAGTTATTGTCATACCAAGCTGAACCAGCAACAGTTGAACAAGTAATAGGCAATCCGCAATTATTAGATTTAGCCCGTCGCCCGGTGATGACTGAATTAATTTTAGAAGCATTGCCAGATATTGAGGCGGGTAAACCTGTGGATATGTCACGGGTTTACTTGTATGCAGTACGGCGCAAGATGGAACGGGACATCAAAGCGGAGCGTACTTTTACTTCCCTTGCGGATAAGCTGTATTTTCTGTGCGAGTTGTCTTGGGAAATGCTGTCTAACAACCAAATGAGCCTGAATTATCGGCTGTTCCCAGAATGTATTCGCTACTTATTTGGTTCTGTTGTTCAAGAACAGAAGGATTTAGACCACTGGCATTATGACATGATGGCGCAGACGATGCTTGTCCGCAATGCTGATGGCGACTATACTCCAGCGCATAGATCGCTGTTAGAGTTTTTCGTGGCGTATAAATTTGCAGCAGAGTTGGGGGCGTTGGCTAGCGATTTTACGGAATTAGCCCAAGCACAGTCAGGTTTGGATAGCAGTACAGCGCCTGTTGATTATACTTGGTCTGGTTATTTTTCGCGTCAATTGGATAATACTGGGTGTATGGCGATGCCTGCGGCAACCCCTTTGGGGAACGCACCGCTCAGGCAATTTAGAAGTGAGCCTTTGAATAAGTTGAGAGAGACTTTTGGTAAAGTGCCTTTGACAAAAGCAGTGATGGATTTGCTTTTGCCGATGTTAGGTGATAACGAGTTTCTTATTAAAGTTATTGAGGCGACACGGGGCAAAAGTGAGCATGAAGCGGGTTATGTTGGCGGGAATGCAGCGACGTTAGCAGTGAAAGTTGATCAGGCTGCGTTGGAAGGGAGAGATTTTAGTGACACAGTAATAAAGGGTGCTGATTTTAGTAATGCTCGCTTACAGTATGTTAATTTTAACGGAACGAATTTAGTTGATTCAACTTTTACTCAACTTTTTAGCAGAGTTCATTGTGTTGCATTTAGTCCTGACGGTAAATGTTTAGTGGCAAGTGACTCAATAGGTCAAATTTACCTATGGAAAATAGGAGAAGAAAAACAAATTTTTGCATTTCAAGCGGATACTCTTTGGATATGGTCAATCGCTTTTAGTCCAGATGGTAATATTTTTGCCACTGCTGGGGGAAGTAAAACTATAAAATTATGGGATTTAAAAACAGGTCAACTTCTAAAAACTTTAACAGGACATACCAATTCTATACGAACATTATCTTTCAGTTTAGACGGGCAAATTATTGCTAGTGCAGGCGAAGATGAAACTATACGTCTGTGGGATATTAATTCAGATGAGCATTTAAAAATCAATCTTCAAGATACTAATAGAGTCAATTCAATTGCTTTTAGCCCTGATGGAAAAATAATTGCGACCAGTAATTATAATGCCCAAAAGATATGTTTTTGGGATGTTAAAACAGGAGAATGTATAAACATCTTTAAAGGAGATACTGGTCAGATAAAATCTATTTCTTGGAAATCTGATGGTACGAGTATTGTGAGTGGAAGCGCTGATGGAACTATATGTATCTGGGATATAAACACAGGTAATTGTCTTAAGACTTTATATGGGCATAGCGATGCAATTGAGTCAGTTGCTTTCAGCCACGATAATCAAATTATTGCTAGTGCTGGTGATGATAAGACAATTAAGTTATGGGATGTTAATAAAGGTATATGCCAAAAAGTTTTAGAAGGACATAATCAATCAATTTTATCAATTGTATTCAGTCCTGATAGTAAAATTTTGGCAAGTGGGAGCGAAGATCAAACTGTTAGATTGTGGGATGTTATAGAAGGTAAATGTCTCAAAATTTTACAGGGATACAGAAATAATCGGATATGGTCAACTATTATTAGTCCTGATGGTCAACTTATTGCCAGTGCTGGTGAAGAAAATATTATTAGGTTATGGTCTACAGCCGAAGGTAAGTGCTTAAAAACTCTATACGGACACTTGAAATGGTGTTGGTCATTAAGTTTCAGTCCAAATGGAAAAATACTTGCTAGTGGTAGTGATGATAAAACAATCAGGCTTTGGAATGTTACTACGGGCGAATGTTTTCATATTTTACAGGGACATTCTGGTAGAGTTCGATCTATCAAATTTAGCCCTGATGGGAAAATATTTGCTAGTGCAAGTTCTGATGGAAGCATCAAAATTTGGGATATAAAATTAGGTCAATGTATAAATACTTTGACAGGACATCTGAACCACGTAGAATCAATAAGTTTTAGTTCTAATGGAAAAACTCTTGTCAGCTGTGGTTATGACTGTTTAATTCGACTATGGGATTTAAATACTAGTAAATGTATAAAAATTTTTAGTGGGCATACGGATCATGTCTATTCTGTTGCACTTAGTCCCAATGGCAATATGATTGCTAGTGTTAGTCGTGATCAAACAATAAAATGTTGGAACATAAACACAGGAGAATGTATTGAAAGTTGGCAAGCACACCTTTATGGTGGAGTTTCGTCAGTAATTTTTAAAGACAATTTGAGTGTAGTAAGTTGCAGCACAGACAAAACTATAAAACTTTGGGACATAACAATAGGTGAATGTTTGAAAACTTTACATGGACACCTAGATGCAGTATGGTCAATTGCTATTGCTCTTGATAGTAGAATTCTTGTTAGTGGTAGCCAAGATGAAACAATCAAAATTTGGGATGTTGAAACTGGCGAGTGTTTAAAAACCCTGAGAAGCGATCGCCCTTATGAACACATGAACATCACAGGCATTAAGGGTTTAACTTCAGCCGAAATGGCCACCCTCAAAGCATTAGGTGCAGTGGAAGAAGGCGAATAGATTAGAGAAGATATGTAAGGATGCTTAGGTGATCGATCACACTGCCAATTCTGATACGTATGTATAGATTGGAACTAGCCCATCGCAGTAGCAAATCTATTCCCAGCTTTCTCCCTCTTCACCATACTGCGCTGGCGGTTCACCATGAGATTCAAGAATTTTGGGCTTTTTTATTTTGGCATTAGCTGGCTCAATTTTCTCTATATATAAATCAAATTCCCATTCTTGCAGTAAATCAAAGATAAATTGTAAATGACTGCCTACCTCTAAGGATAAATCGCCTAAACGAAAATCGCAGGTATCAGGGGGAATTTCGACAACAGGATGATTAAATTCCAAAGTTCTTCCTAAACGGTCTTTGTGAATAAATCTGTAGAGGTGTTCTGGATCAAAATCAAATGCTTGCACAATCGCGGCAGCAACTTCATCTAAATTGAAATAACTAGGAATAGCAATCCGTCGCCAAGCATCCTGTAAATTAGCTTTAAATATATAAACCCCATCAGTAAAACCGCCTTCAGCAATCACTAAAGTTTGTGACCATTCCGGGAAATAGGGTTTGAGATAAGGTTTTAAATTGTCAAAAGCTATACGAAAATCTAACCGAAAAGTGGCGTAATCTTCTACTTGGATATTTGAGCGACTTTCTGTTAATACAGCCATGAGAGCATTACCCCAAGACTTGGGGTTTACATGAGTAAAACGCCAGCCTTTAGCGGCTTGTGGTTTTCCTGATGTCAGTTCAATTAATCCAAATAAATGTAAGAGAGCAAGATTGTGGAAACCAGGATAATAAACTAATTTATCTTGTTCTGAGTAATTATTAATTTTTAATCCTGATGATGGGAGATTGTTCCAAAATAATAAACAGCGATATGCTTGGTCAAACATATCTCTTTGGTCGCCTAAGAGTTCGCTTTCTCCCCAAACTAACCAAGATTCTAGCAGGGTAAAATATTGTTCTGTGTGGTTTAATCCTTGCCAGATTTGCAGAATTTTTTGGTCTAAAACTAACTTGCTCTTTTTACCTTTGGTAATAACTTGAGATAGTCCAGAAGTGCGGAGGAGAAAATAAAGACCGTGAATATAAGGATAGGATTTTTGTACAGGACGTTTGAGGTTAATATCTATGGGAGAACTCAATTTTGAGTTAAGTTGTTGGAGATATTTAAGGGACAATTGGTGATAAGTACTACTAACTTCAACGCCGTTGGGTTGGAGAAATTCTAAAATAGTTTGAAAATCCCGCAGAATTGTTCCTGGAATATTTTGACTAATGGTTTGCTGTTGAAGTAGTTCTTTTTTATCTTCCGTCAGTAGTAGCTTATCTCGGATTTGATCTGGAATGAGGGAAAATAGGTTATTCATCTGAGTTGAAAGGAGGAATTTGTATGGCGGTTAATCTCACAACTTGGCCATTTTGCCAAATGCTAATAAATTCTACTAAACGGCGGTGTCTTTCAATAGCTTTTTTCATAGCGAGTTTAACACCTGTGTCGATTTGGCGAGATAATTTCTCAGGAATTGGCTTATTCATCCGAATCTCAACAGATGCTGTTAATCAGTGATGGTGCTATTTCTCCCACAGGAAGCGATGCCTGCGGCGGGCTACGCCTACGCATTCATAGGCTATGGAAAAATCAAAACTTGGAAGATGCCTCAAGTGCTGTCTTAAAGCACTTGGGAGAGTTGGGGCGACCGTATTTGACAGCGATAGAGAAGAAGCTGTTGAGTGTGATTGAAAAAGAATACGGCATCATAGATGAGATACCACTTAATTTTCAATCAACCAAGGATTAGGAGAAAACAGTAATGCAGAGTATAAAGTTATGTTCTCATGTTGGGGCTGATGGCATTTTGCACCTTGAGATTCCCGTTGGCATCACAGACAAAGAAATAGAAGTCATGGTGATTTATCAACAAATAGAACCATCAATACCTATAAAAACACCAGAAGAATTGGGATGGCCACCCGGCTTTTTTGAACAAACAGCTGGATCATTAGCAGATGACCCAATTCAAAGATATCCCCAAGGTGAGTATGACACTAGGGAGTCATTAGAGTGAGATTTTTGTTAGATACCAATGCTTGTATTGTTTACCTGAATCGTCCTATGTCTGCTGTGAGGCAGAGGTTAGAATCGCTATCCCCAGCAGATATTGTTGTTTGTTCGGTAGTAAAAGCCGAACTATTCTATGGTGCAATGCGAAGTAATAATCCTACACGGACTTTAACATTACAAGAAGCATTCTTAAATAATTTTGTATCTTTGCCTTTTGATGATCGGGCAGCTCGAATTTTTGGCACAATTCGGGCAGAGTTAGGGACGCTTGGTACACCAATTGGGCCTTATGATTTGCAAATTGCGGCAATTGCTCTAGTGAATAACTTAACATTAGTTACGCACAACACAAGAGAATTTAGTCGCGTTAGTGGACTGGTGATTGAGGATTGGGAGTAAGTAAGAGCAATGAAAACGAATGCTGCTCGACTACTGGATAAACTAGGTATTCCCTACCAAATCCTCAGCTATGAAGTAGATCCTGATGATTTGGCAGCTGAGAGTACAGCGCACAAAGTTGGTCTTCCGCCAGAGCAAGTTTTTAAGACTTTAGTGGTCAGAGGTGACACAACAGGTATCTGCTTTGCTGTTATACCTGGAAATGCTCAATTAGATTTAAAAGCTTTGGCTCGAATTTCAGGAAACCGTAAGGTTGAGACAGTTGCCCTGAAGGAAGTTCAGCCACTAACAGGATACATCCGTGGGGGTGTAACGGCTTTAGCTAGCAAAAAAGACTATCCAGTTTACCTTGATGAAACAGCAATCCTATTTGAGCAGATTACTGTTTCTGGTGGGATGCGAGGAATGCTGCTTCTGCTATCCCCAGATGATTATTTACGTGCAGTTAAGGGTACTTTGGGAGCAATTGTACATTAAACCAGTTCTCACCAAGCATACTTAAGTACAAGTTGCGTTTATTACATAGAGAGATTAAAGCTACAGTAAATAAATAACAGTATATTAGCGGGTTACAATCCAGTATTAGCCTAACTACGATATAGCAAATCACACATTATTTGCTACTCAAGTAGTGGGTTTTGAGCTAATGACTATCAAAAAGCCTTTGGTAATTGACAACCAAAACTGGGACAGATCATCCATGAACTTCGCACCGTAACGGGCTTAACCCAAGAACAGTTTGCAACACATTTGGGTGTTACTTATTCCACAGTTAATCGTTGGGAAAATAAACGCTCTAAGTTATCGCCGATGGCTATGCAGAGGATTGAAAAACTTCTACAAGAGATGGGTGAACAAGGGCAGAAACTGTTAGCGAAGTATCAGTCAAATTAGTTCTGAGGAAAAAGTAGATTACCTCACTTCTTGAGAGCAGTACTTAATCAAATTTGATATAGCGATTGCATTCTTTTAAAGCGCGATCGCAGTTTTACCGTGCTGTTTTGAACTTAGTAAGGAAAAAATGACTTTCACCAAAGAGCAGTTACAGGCTGTAATGACTGGTACAGATTTAAATCATCGTGTAGAAGTACTGCGGCAGCTGTTAGAATATCCGGTGAAAGAGCATGATCCTCAAGGTTCTCGTTTTTGGTACTTGCGCCCTGGTGTCGATGAGTTAGAAGCTGAGGAAACTTGCCCAATTGCTGTTGGCTTCTATGAGGAACTATCAGGAGTTACAGATCAGGAAATTAAAAGATTTTTGACCTCTAAAGAACAGCAACAAGAAATTTACGGGCATTACACAAACCGAGTTGCTGAACAGCAACCTGTAATGTATTTACTTCTACCTACTAAAGAAGCTACAGGTCGAGTGCCGTTAGTGCTGCCAAGTGAAGGCGGATTACGTCAACGGCAAATCCAGACTTTTGATTGGAATGAACCGCAACTAATAGCACGGTTAAACCGTTTAAAACAAGGGGAACTGCCAATTGCTGCTAAGGGGCTAAGTTCAGTTCCCTTAGTGGAGTGGGTTTTCTATGAACCTATAAAAACGGCGAAGGAATTAGCGCAGTTATTGGCTGAAGCTGCTCGTCGAATTGAGCAGGTAATTCCCCAAGTCTATGAGAAAGAAAAAGCTGATGGGTATTTACATAACCTATTGAAGAGTTTTCAACGGGAGCTACTGCCTACACTGCAATTGACTTCAGAGAATGAGAAGGATTACAGTTTTGCAGATATCTACGCCCAAACCATTGCTTATGCACTGTTTACAGCAAAGGTTTTCAGTCATGTAAAGGATAAGCGGGAGGGACGCGAGAAGGAAACGCATTTTGACCGTGAATCTGCTTGGCAACAATTACCAGAAACTAACCCATTTCTCCGCAAGCTGTTTAAAGATGTGTCAGAGCGTGAGCCTGAAGAGTTGGGGGATGAGTTGATAGGTGCGATCGCAGATATTTTTGGCATCCTCCGCGCCGCCAAGATGGATGCGATTCTCTCGGATTTTCAATTGAAGATGAACCGGGAAGATATTGTTATTCGGTTCTATGAGGATTTTTTGACAGCCTACAAACCACAGATGCGAGAGCGTCGAGGTGTTTATTATACGCCGGAACCTGTGGTGTCTTACATTGTACGTTCTGTAGACCATATTTTAAAAACAGACTTTAAACTAACTGATGGTTTAGCTGACGCGACAAAGGTAAAGGTTGAAAAACCTAACAATAAGGGGACAACAGAAACGCATAAAGTCCTGATAACAGACGTTGCAACTGGTACGGGTACTTTTCTTTATGGCGTGATTAACCATATTCATCAGTCGCTAAAACTCAATCCAGATGAATGGTCAAATTATGTTTCTCAAAACCTGTTACCACGACTACTAGGTTTTGAGTTACTAATGGCTCCCTATGCAGTTGCACACATGAAATTAGGTTTGCAACTAGCAGAATTGGGTTACAAATTCGATACCTTAGAACGGTTACGAGTTTACCTCACCAATACATTACAAGAAGCATTTCAAATACCACCTGCTGACGACTTTGATAATTGGATTCGAGATGAGGCAGATGCAGCTAATAAAATTAAGCAAGAAGCACCAGTAATGGTTGTAATGGGTAATCCGCCTTATTCTGGTCATTCTGCTAATAATGGTATTTGGATTAGTAGTCTTCTCAAGGGTAAAGATACAACCACTGAAAAAGTAACTAGCAATTATTTTGAAGTGGATGGTAAACCACTTGGGGAGAGAAATTCTAAATGGTTAAATGATGATTATGTAAAGTTTATTCGTTTTGCTCAATGGCGAATTGAACAAACAGGTTATGGAATTTTAGCATTTATTACTAACCACGGTTTTCTTGATAACCCCACATTTCGCGGGATGCGTCAAAGTCTAATGGCAACATTTGACGATATTTATGTTTTAGACTTGCATGGGAACAGTAAAAAGAAAGAACAATCACCAGATGGTTCAAAAGATGAAAATGTATTTGATATTCAGCAAGGTGTAGCAATTAGCATTTTTGTGAAAAAGCAAGATGGTAATAAGGAGGCTGCTAATGTTTACCATGCAGACCTGTATGGTTTACGAGAAAGTAAATATCAATGGTTGAAAAAAAATGATATAACAGCAACCCAATGGAAAAAATTGAAGCCTCAGTCGCCTTTTTATTTGTTTATCCCACAAAATACTGATTTGCTAGGTGAATATGATCAATGTTGGAAGAACACAGATATTTTCCCTGTAAACAGTGTTGGAATTGTCACTGGACAAGATGAAAAAACGATA
Source organism: Nostoc sp. UIC 10890 (assembly GCF_054786515.1). Taxonomy (NCBI): domain Bacteria; kingdom Bacillati; phylum Cyanobacteriota; class Cyanophyceae; order Nostocales; family Nostocaceae; genus Nostoc; species Nostoc sp. UIC 10890. The sequence goes on along the minus strand of NZ_JBSGKF010000019.1, from coordinate 3,050 downwards.
GCTTTTACTCAAAACCAAGCTGAAATTTTAGCTGATGCTCACAAACTATTAAAAGATACTGTGGTTCGTATTCTATACCGCCCATTTGACCAACGTTTTATCGTTTATAACTCTCAAGTAGTGACACGTCCGCGTAGCAAAGTTATGCGGCACATGATTTTAGGAGATAATCTGGGCTTAATTTTTATGCGCCAAGTAGCAATGGAAGAAGAATATAGCCACTTTATGATTACTAATCATATTGTTGATAATAGAGCTTTTTACAGTAACAAGGGGATAATGCAACAAGCTCCATTATATATCTATCCCGAAACTAACAATTTTCAATCATCAATCCTACGAGAACAACGCCGCCCCAATATTTCACCCGAATTCCTCAAAGACATCACCTCAAAACTTGGCTGCACCCCCACCCCAGAAGCCATCTTCTACTACATCTACGCCATCTTCCATTCCCCCACCTACCGCACCCGCTACGCCGAATTCCTCAAAATCGACTTTCCCCGCGTACCCCTCACCAGCAAGAACGAACTCTTTCACCAGCTAGCAGATTATGGTGAAGAATTAGTATCACTCCACCTAATGAAATCACCCAAATTCGACAAATTCATAACTAAATTTGTTGAAAATGACGGCAATAATCTAGTTGATGCAGGACACCCAAAATATACCAATGGTGCTGTCATCATCAACAAAATAGGAGATAAATTTACAGGCGTACCAGAATCAGTGTGGAACTTTTATGTAGGAGGTTATCAAGTCTGCCAAAAATGGCTCAAAGACCGTAAAGGAAGCACTCTCACCCTTGACGATATTCAACACTACCAACGTATTGTTGTAGCCCTCAAAGAAACCATTGAATTAATGGCAAAGATTGACGCAGCGATTCCAGAGTGGCCTATTCAGTGAGTTATTAACCATGCTTGAGAACTTTATCCAAGACCTAATTCGCAAACAACGCCCTTACTACCTACTCCAAGGTAATCCCATCAAAGGCATTGACAATCAATACTGGCTCGTCTTTAAGCACCGCGATGCTGACAAGCTGTTAAAAACAGTTGTGAAGTTCTTAGGTATTGGTAGTAAACAAGCGACTTACAAAATACTACGAATTGATCCAAAAAGCGCTAGGGTGTTTGAGTACATTCCTATCAAAGATGGAAATGTACCTAGTACCTCTCTGCTACGAATTAGTAATTTAAATGTTATTGAAAAATTCCTTCATAAAGAAAATGTAACCAAAGAAAAAGCTTTAATTGCAGGTAGCTTTTTAGAAGTTAAAGGTCGTCTTCGTAGATTCAATTTGCCTGATCAGCTAGATAAGTACAATGTCTTTATCGGCTCTGCCTTAGAACGCACCCAAATTTATCGTCGTTCTACAGCTTACTTTGATAGTGGTGTACTGAAACTATATGAAGAACCTCTTGCTTCAATTGTGCAAACTGAGGGTCAAATTCGCCTATTGATGGACTGGCAAGGATTCACCAAGCAAGCGGATGTCCAAGAACTGGAGAAATTACAAGACCCTAACTACCGCACCCAATTTGCTCATTGTACCCTGGCTGAATTCCTTAAGGGTTTAGAAGATAGCGCCTTTAGTGATACAGAAATTTTGGCTGAGTTAGTTCGCCTGAATTTTTTGCAAATTAAACTTGTCAAAATGGAGTCAGGACGGGGTATCTATCACAAAAAAACTGGCATCTTGAGCGACCAGTTAGAAAACTACATTCTGCATGAAGGCTCAGATAATTTCACCCGTGCAGCACATTCTAAAAATGCTGAGAGTGTAACCTTTCTCTACTCTTGGGATTCTCGTTTAGATGCAGAAGCCATATTTGAAAGTATTGGTCAATTTGATGCTGAGTGGCAGCGAGATGACATTACCTTTGACTTAACCCAAGAGTTTTTACAGCAGGTACTAGCCGAACGCGATCGCCGTGCCCAGTTAAAAGAACCAGTTATTGAATCTATCAATCCTGATGAATTTGCCCCTGGAGAAACCACCCAAGTTGAAATCACAGGTCATAATTTAGACAAAATAGAGAGCATTCAGGTTGTAAATGATGAATTAGTTAAAATCACCATTGACAGCCAAGATTCAGAACGGATTATTGGTCAAGTTGAGGTAGACCCAGAACATCCGCCGACAAAGTTAACCGAATTCAAAGTTACAACCACCGAAGGCACTTATCACAACTTACCCGAAAATCCCCCAGCCGTCAGCCAATCCCTAGAAATACCAGATTTCAGTGAAATTGAAGGGTTTAAACAAGCTGTAGATATAATTTTGGCAGGAAATCACGGCACACCTAACGATTTTCTCTACTGGTTGGCACAGCAGCGCCCCCGTCAGTTCCGGGTTGAACGTAGTGATTTATTAGATGAACTGTTAAATCAAGGTATCTTGTTTGAGCATCAAAAATCTGGAGCGCAACATTGCCTAAGAGTCATGGAGGATTTTGGTGTTGCCGTCTGCGCTGATGCTGTAGGATTGGGGAAAACTCGACTAGCGGCTACTGTCTCGTGGTTGTATCGTCAGCAGAAGGGTCAAGCTAAAATTGCGATCATTGCTGCCAAAAAACTTCATCCCAACTGGGAACGAGAAATGGCTGAACTTGGGTTTAAATCAGGTGATTATGAACTCTACAATAAAAACCTGATGAGCCGTAAAGGTAGTAATTTTCTTGCAGACTTCAATCGCTACGGTGGCCCTGACCTAGTTATCATCGATGAAGCCCACGAAGGCATTCGCAATTATAAAAACCGCATTCATAAAACCTGTGCATCAATTCAAGAAAGCGATCGCAAGTCTGCTCGGCAACGTTACTTTCTACTGTTGACCGCTACACCTTGGAACAATCGCCGGGAAGATATTTATAACATTCTCTCGCCCTTTATCAGTCGTCCTCAAGGATTCAATGATTTAAAGTTCCCCGCAGAAGTGGCTCAATGGTTTCAAAATCGGGAAATTGGGGTAGAAAATTTTACAGATAATACTGAACTATTTCGCCGTACCTACCGCGAACTGTTTCTTCAGCGCACCCGCCAAA
>NZ_JBSGKF010000018.1:0-18031 GCF_054786515.1 Nostoc sp. UIC 10890 | reverse complement strand
AGTTCTCATCCGCAGAAGCTGTTATCGTTAAAGAATCACCTTGTTTGTTTGTGAGCTTTTTAAATCCACGACTTATCCAATTTATTCTGTCGCTTATTTGTTCAATGACTGAAGTCTCTATAGGAATTGACGATATATAAAGAGTTCCTTTAAGATAACCAGCATTACAACCACCACCACCAAAAAAATAATATTTTAGATGAATTCTATTCATTTTAGTTGCTCTATTGAGCATACTGGAAAACATAAATTTGTTAAGCAAGATTGGCGAACTCTTGATCAGCCTATTCACAACAGATAAAGCAGATAGATTTCTTGTTGTATAAAAATGATGTATGTGTGTAATTCCAGCTTGATCATTGCGACGAGATTCTTCACCCTCCGGCATTCTTTCTGTCGGAAAGTAATCAACTATGTTCTGATTATCAATTTCTTTTATTAAAGCCAAGTCAAAAAAATCAATTTTTTTATCAAAACTTTTATTATTAAAACTATAGTTAATTAATACTGGTACTTGTTTAGATTGTTTTATAGTCTCATTAATAGCAGTATCAAATCTTGTTACCCATGCTCGCTCTATATTACGTTTAGTCAATCGAGCATTACAATGTGGGCATGGAAAGTCATCAAGCACCTTACCAGCCGCTTTATCTATAGCCGCTTCCCAAAATACTAACTCATCAGCACATTCAGGGCAGGTAAAAACATCAGACCAAACAGTATAATTAATTTTTCCAAAAGATAATCTGCTATTTTGAATATCAACTTGTGGATTATTAGATTCTTTAAGTAGTGAAACTCCTCTTCCAATCTGTTCTGGGTTGGGATTGTGCAGCGTTAAATACATCCAGCCGCATTCCTTTTCTACTTCAGCTAATATCCGCTTTGCTTCTTTTTCAAACTCTGATACATCAACAGGCGTATTATAGTTATAAGCAATGAATGTAGCTGCCGGCGAAAGATCATTTAAAATTGCACGTCTAGTACCTAATTTAGAAAAAGCTTTACCTTCTTCATCCAAAATAGTACCATCAGTCTGCACCTTATAACCCAAAGATTCCACTGTTGCTTTATCACCACACAACTGTGCTGCAACACCCGTCATTCCAGTCCCACAAAACCCATCAAAAACAATATCACCCGGTTCTGTGTAGTGCAGAATATAACGCATAATCGCCTTATGTGGCACTTTCGTATGATAGGAATGAGCATTATAAATCGGGTCGTTTTTCCCTTCACTTACATCTGCGGCGAAAGGTTCCCGATGAGATTCATCAGTTTCAGAAGAAGAGTTATTATCTTTTTCTAGATTCCAATAATTAATAAAATCTTCAATAAAAGGATTAGGACAGGCAGTATAGTAAGGTGGATCAGAAAGCGCCAAAATATCTTCATCTTCACCAATAGGAAATCCCTCTATCTGGCGAAATTCTGGTTCTTGTAATTTTTCTCGCAACTTTTCTGTAAAATAAGCTCGGCGTGCCTCATCACTTTCAAAAGTCATACCAAGGCACTCAACTGCACCTTTTTCTTCAGAATTTGTATTAAGTTGAATATCTAGTGGTAGTTGCTGTCCTTCCATTTGATGACTCTGCTTTGGTTTATATTGTCTTCTCTCAAGCACTCCCAATTCCTAGAGAAAATTCTCTCAGAATAAACTCCCCCTACCAGGAAGCTAGAAGGGAGTTAAGCCTGGGGTTATTTTATTCAACAACAATCCTGACCTTACTTAAATCCTTACCTCTTGCAAGGTCGCCAAGATAATCATCAAAACGCTTCTTCATTTCTTGTACAGTACAAGGTGAACCACCTGCAAGTAAAACTTTTTGTAAGTCTTGCGTGTTCACCACCACTTTTGCTAAACCGGAAAGGACTTCCTTAACCGCATGAATAAACTCGTTTGTCAATGGATTAGGTAGAATCCGTGATGCCAAAAACTCATCAACTAACCGTCTTTGCTCAGTTTTGAGCAAATTCAAATTTTCTCGCGTTGTCGGGTCTTCCAAATTCGCTAGTAGTGTCTGCGTCCAGTTAGCCAAAATTTGGTCTAGCTCTGTTTCAATCTCCCCTAACCCACTGCTAGCAGGTATATCTATTGCCTCAGTTGCTGGTTTAAACTGACAGTGAGGACAAATTGCCGTGGCTTGCAATTCCTGTTCAGTCAATATTGCACAAGTTTTCAAACTTGCCAGATTATTTTGCCAATCCCGGAACTGACTAGCTGGCATTAAATCTATTGTCGTCAATTTCTGTAAACTTTGCGATCGCACATCTTGAAGCAACTGGGCTTTGAGCCTGCCTTCATTTACACCTAGTCGTGCAGTAGTATGCAATGCCATGTAATTTTGGATGTAATGCTGCTTCAGGTCTGTTAGTTTTTGCAAGCTTTGCTGGCGAAAACTAGCTGTAGAACGCTTCTGGGAATTTAAGATATCTGTCAGAATTTCCCCCTGCACCTGTCGCATTTTAGCTAACCAAGGATGTTCACTCGGTAACACTGCCTCGGCTGTTGTCAGGTAAGATGCAATTGCTCCCAGATTAGTGAGTAAATCTTGCAGTGCGGTAATTTCTGCCAGGGTTTGCAAACCACTACGGTGAGTAGTGATTTCTTGCTCTTGATAGCGGAAGTTTTTCAGCTTACCTGGAGTAGTAAAAGATTGCAGTGACTCCAGAAAAGTTTTAGTTCGGTCTAAATTAGAGCGATATTCATTTTGTAATACATCAGTTAAAAGATTTCGTCCCCAGAAAATTAACCCAGTTTGTAATTTCTGCCGTGCTAATACAATTTGATTAACTGTTTCAGTAACAGCCTTCTGCAATTCCTGAACTGGTTCAGCTTGACCCTGAGTTATCAACTGAGCCATTCCTGGTGTCAATCCCAATAGCTCAAATAATGCTCTCAGTGCAGGTAAATTCCAATCTTTCGGTTGTTCAAGGTGCTTAAAGTTAATTAGTTCCTCAACAGAAGTAGTTACCAAGGTATCCAAATTATTAGCATCAAACTTGTTACCTGGAACAGCTAATACTATATCTCCGTTGTAAACTAATGCCGCAGACAAAACCACAACCCACTGAGGTTCTAGGCGATATTGACCAGGAGCCATATACTCCACACCCAACACATCCTGAATAATTTCTACACGATTGAGAACTTGACCAGAACCCTTTTGCTGTAGAAGAGACAAAATATATTTGGCATATTTGGAGCTATGAACATCAAGCTTGTCGCCATCGAGTAATTCTAAAGCATCAAGAACTGCGATCGCTTGCTGGGTTTTGCTGCTACCCTTAATAAAACGCAATGCGTCCTGTGCAGCTTGGCTTCTGTTCGCACTGGTAATCAGCACATTAAAAGTAGGATATTCTGGTGCTTGATCGGTAAAATGACCAGCCAAACAGCCAGAACTAATTGTATTGAGAATATCGCGTACATTTGCACGCGCACCACTCGCTGCTTTAACACCCTTCATCCATTCCAAAAAGGATTTAGTTTTTCCTTGGTGAGTAACTTCAAAGGCTGTTGTCATGTGTTCTTGCAGCCAATTAACCAAATTACGTAAAAAGCTTTTTGCCTTATCTTCATAACTTCTCTTCGCTTGTCCCGATGAAGTTGAACCTAAGTCTAATGCAGCAGCGTACTTGTTCAAATTCTGCCGAAAGGTATCATCAGGCTTTGCTAATTCAAAGAAAACCTCATCAGCATTTTTTTCTTTTTTATAAGGTGGCGGGTCAAAAGGTGGAATAAAGTACAGATAAAAATCTCTTGATGGAGCTGCGGTAGAACGTTCATTTGGCGCACCAAAAAACAAATAGCCTTGACGAGTAGCTTTTTTGGTTGTCCACTCTAACTCATGTAACCAAATGCGATAACCAGTAACATAAGTTTGGTCTGTGCATTCCAGCACCTGTTGGAGTGCTAAAAAATAATATTTGTCTAACTGTGAACTATCGAGACTCTCAGATCGCTTCTCAATCAAAGCATCATAATCATCTGTTTTCTTTAAATCAATATAATATTGACGGTTATTAGTGTTAGAGGAAATAAACTGGCCACTAACCGTTTTATAAATTTCCCGCAATACCGTTTCAATTTGGGAGAGCAAATCATCCGCAGGCTCACCCCCTAACTCTGCTACTACTGGGTCATAAAGACATAAACTGTCTCTTAACTCATCTGGTGTTGCACCCAAAGGTGAGTAAATATCTCCTACAGTTAAACGATGTACTGATAGCGCGGCGATAATTCGCAATGCTATTGGCTTATAAATAGGACGAGTCAAAGCTTGGCGAATGCGTCCTTCTAGCACCTGGGAACAGTCAATCACTGCGCGAATATCGGGAACTGCGCGGAAGGAAGGGTTTTCTTTGAGGGTATCCCAGTAGCTATCATAAGCAATTAAACCTGGTGCATCTTGCGGCATATTTTGGTTGACCAATTTCCGCATCGTCACAGACAGAGTTTTCAGCACCTCCCGCTTTTCAGCAACAGTAATTCGCTCAAATGTATCAATATAATCCGGGTGAATGGGAAACAGCCTGACAAATTCATCCATCCGCTCGTTCATATTGCCGTAGAACTTGGCGAAAGGAGTTAAATGTTCTCGAATTTTTGTCAGTTGGTCTGCGGTTTTCTTTAACAGACGTTCTGAAACTACATATTTAATATCTCTACGAGCAATTAAAATTTGCTCAAAACGGTCTTTAACTCGACGAATTGCATCAGCTACAAATGCAAAACGCGGATTATCAAATAAAGTTTCTTGCAAACCTGCTATGATGCGGAATCGCAAATCTTTACAAACTTCGCCTAATTCTCTTAAAAATCCCAGATCAAGAATTAAGGCTTGGTCTTTGCGACTGCGTAAATAGTCTAAGAACTCATCTATCACAAACAGCAAACCTTGATCAGGAAACTGTTCGTGAAAAAGCGCCATCATATCTTCAAACACACCCTTATGATTAGGGATTGTATCCCTTGGTGGAAACTGAAATCCAATCCCCCAAGTTAAGAGTGCTTCTTCTAGCTGGGAACAGACAACTTCTCGCAAATCCATTGTTGTCGAACCCAGTTCTATGCGAATCACCTTGAACTTACCAGCAATGGGACGCGCACTCTCAGCAACTTGAGGATTTTGCAGATAGCTAGAAAGTTCTTGATATTCGGCGATCGCACTTATCACGGACATTAAATGCGACTTCCCAGTACCGTAATTTCCTACAACCAGAATACCTTTATTATCAGCAGGCTGCTCAAATTGCAAATTCGGAAAAACTATAGATGCTAGACGATCTGCCATTTCTTGAGAAATTACATAAGTGGAAACCAGTCGCTGTGCCTCAGCTAATTCACTAGCATCCTGTAATTGAATTACAGTCTCAATAGGCTCAAATTGAATTAACTCACCGTATTTCATAGCACCATTTTTACTCTAGTTATTAGCTTTAGCTGGCTTCCATCTGTTCGAGGTTAACGATTAAAAAATCCTTTACAGGATAACGACGGTACTCAGGATGTCCTAGTTCAGCATAAATTAAATTATTGTTCTCAATATTACCGTGCCATCTAGCCACAATGGTACGATTGCGGGCTAATTTCTGGAGACACTGTAATGGGTCAAGGTTGAGAGAAGTATCAAACAGAATCTCCAAGTGTTCTAAAAAAATTACCCTATTATCAGGATTCCCAATTATTTTTCTTAATAACTCTTCTGCTTTTAAAGAACGCTGCCGTTGTGTCAACTCTAGTAACTCTCGACTCAATTCTAGGTTGACATTTATGTATCTATTGTTACCGAATTTGGCAATTTTTTGAAAGTTGATTTTTTGAGTGCGATCACTTTGCCTACCGCAGGCATCACATGGAACTATAATCAGCCGATAGTACTGTTCTGCGGCTTGGGGAAAGTAGCTGCTAATTTTTGTGGATATTAATTCATATTCAGCAATATTTGGTTGTTCAGGCTGCGTGTTTACCTCAAACGATAACTTTGTGGATGAAGAAGAATTTTCATTTGTTTCCCTGTCTTCCTGCTCTTGAGTTTCTGTGTCTGCCATTTGAAAGGCAGTTGACTCTGCTGCGTCATCTGTTGCTTGATAACGTTCGTCGCAAATTTCCTGATATGCACAAAAGCCGCAATTAGCGTGGGAAGAATTAGCCAGGAAATTTCCATCCAAAATCTGTTGAACTAAAATTTCTGCCTCTTGACCAGTGTTTTGCAATTCTTCAATGCTAAATGAGTGCAAATAATCATGCCGGAGGTAAGCTATGTGAGCATTAGTGCTTCCTGTTGCTTGTGCATAAGCCCAAAGCTGAAAGCAGTGATGTTGTGGGTCTATTTCTTGGTCAGTTTTGAAATCTAGAACCCAGTCTTCTCCCAACAAATCAACAACACCGTTAAAGGTCAAGTGTCCAACATTCAAATTTACAGGCAACTCCCACTGCCCTTTTTGAAACAAGGCAAAATCTGCCACCTCATCAAATCGCTGTGCTAGCTGCAAAGCCTCATCAACATATTCTTTTGGCAAACTAATGTCAAATGCTGCTAGTGTTTCTAAGTCGCGGATATCCCGTTCCAAAGCCAAGTGTGCCAAAGTTCCGACTCGCCTTGCCCTTCCAACACCTGAGCCAATTCCTGGATGACCTTGTATAAACCGATAAGCAAACCGTTTGGGACATAGGGCATACTCACTTAAAGCAGTGACAGGTAATTCAAATAAACCTGCTCCGACAGAATTGATTAGTAAACTATGAGGTTCTGGTGGTAAAGGTGGTTCTGGTGGCACTGGAGGTTGTGCTAATTCTAAATCAAAAGGAATAGTATTTAGAGAAATTCCCGCAGCAGCTAAACCAAGTTCTAGCTTATTTAAACTACCTCTAGATTCGTGGGTTGCAGTCAGAATTAGTTGATCTCGCGCACGGGTTAAAGCTACATACAGTAACCGCAAAGCCTCTGCTTCTTCCCTCTGTTTCCGCAAATGCTCCAAACAAACGTATAGCACAGGCTTTTGAGTTTCACCTTGCTCGTCCTCTAACTTCAAAGCAACACCGTATGCAGGGTCAAAATAAACTGTTTCGCTAGGATGGGATTGGGAACGAGCTAAATCAGGAATAACTACTACTGACCACTCCAAGCCTTTAGCAGCATGGATACTCATTAAAGCCACTGCATCATTAGCTGATAAAGGTAAACGGGGTATTTTTATTTCTGCTGCTGCTAACCGCTTAAGACGACGGACTGCGGCAAACACATCACTACTGCCATGTTCTAACTGCTGTACTAATTCTACAAAACCTCGCCAGTCAGCTTCTCGCCGTGCTGCACCCGGTAAGTTAGTAATGACAGCAGTGTAACCAGTTAGATGATTTGCTAGTTGCAGAAGGCGAGTTGGGGGTTCTAAATTGCGATCGCGCAACAGTTGACCCAATACAAGTATTGGTCGCTGCAATTCAGGAATATCAGATAATTTTAGTTTTTGCCACCAGTTAGTTTTCGATTCTTCGTCTTTTTCTGTGGTCTTATTTTGCTCTTGGCTTTGAATGAAAGTAAACAGAACTCTATCACTAACTGCAAAAAACGGACTACGCAGCACTGCCACTAAAGCTAAATCGTCACTGGGATCAGCCAAAAAACGCAACAATGCCCAACCATCTTTAGCTTCTCTTGTGGCCAGTAAATTACCACCGCCAGCCAAAGCGACAGGAATTCCCACACTTTCCAAAGCTTCACCGTAAACTTCCAACGGTTCCCATGTGCGAGACAATATTGCAATATCTCCAGGCAGCATTGGACGCAGCATCTGAGTTTTTTTATCGTAAACCGGAGTTTGGTCATCTAGCATTTGTTTGAGTAGTTCCGCTATATGACAAGCTTCTACTCTTAAACGCTGAGGTTTATTGATGTCTGACTCGGCTTGTACTGTATAAACTTGTACTGGTGGGTAAGAATTAGGGCAGTCTGCGCGATGAGCATCTAAATTTTGGTGTATACTACCTAGCAATGGAGCAAATATATTGTTAATATCATCCACCAGTAGTTTGTGAGTGCGGAAGCTAGTGGTTAAAATCTCTTCATTTCCACCACAACTGGTAATGCGATCGCGCCAACTATGAAATACTTCAACATCAGCACGGCGAAAGCCATAAATTGATTGTTTAGCATCCCCGACTATAGTCAGTAAAGTATTTTGCGTGAGTAATTGTAATATCTCCGACTGAACAGGGTTAGTATCTTGAAATTCATCGACTAAGAAAGCCTGCCATCGTTGAGCATAATAAAACTGTACTTGCTCATCTTGTAAAGCTCGCAGTGCGCCAACTTCTAAATCTGCAAAGTCCAAAACACGAGAACGGTGTTTCTCTTGATTAATATGTTTTTGTACTAAACTAAACGCTTCTTGCAGTGCTGGTAGCATAACTGCTAATTGTTCATCTATTGCATTACACTCCAGAGTAATCAAACCTTTTTTTAAACTTTTTTTTACCAAATCCTTTATTGATGAGATCGCATCTTTGATTTCATTCAAACCCCCATTTAACCAATTTTTTGTACTTCCCCCACGTAGGCTGATTTTATTCAATATCTCTAGAATCGTTCGATGTTCTTCTCCTTGCTCAAGGAGTAACATAGCCTCTATTACTTGCTGGCGAGCAGATTCTATTAAATCGCCACCTTTACCCACGTAAGTTTGTAAAGTATCTCGTGCCTCCTGCCAAATTGGATGTTGGATTAGCTCATTGAGTGCTTTTGCTTGTAACTCCTCTGCCAACTGCTGCCATTTTTCAGTACCCTGTGCTAAAGCTTTCTCAGCAGCAATTGGGTCTTTAAGCAATGTCTGCAAAGTTTGGGACATCAAAGAGTAAGGAATTTTTTCGTAAAGCTCTACAGGTAAAGAATCCAATGCTTCATCTAACCACTGGCTAACCCAAAGAATTCCCTCCAGTTTATCTAAAACTGTAAAATCAGGTGGCACATCCGCAGCTTGGGGATGTTCCCGACAGATTCGCATTGCTAAAGCGTGGATAGTACTAATTTGAGCCGCCTCAAGTTCTGCCAATAAGTCAGAACGTTCTGGTAATTCCTGACTGACTAAAAGACGAATGCGCGATCGCAACTCCGCAGCCGCTTTTTCTGTATATGTAACTGCAACAATCTCTAAAGGTGAAAACTCACGCACCCGCAGATGATACAAGTAGCGTTCGGCAAGCATATAGGTTTTACCAGTCCCCGCACCTGCTATGACTGCAACACTACTATTGGCATAGGCTGCTTTTTGCTGTTGTTCAGTCAAACTCATAGGTTAATTCCTTTGCGGCTTTGGCGAGAACCTTTACGACAAACTAAGTCGTAAGGACAATACTGACAGGCATCTTGATCAACATCCGGTTCAACTGCGTAATATCCTGTTTGCAAGAAAGTTTTGATTTTTTGAGCGATCGCTTCTAGTGTTTCTTGGCTTGGTTGTTTCTTAGGAAGCTTTTTGCCCTTGGTTACAGAATAATAATAAGCTTCATGTACTGTTTCTCCAGGAAACAAAGTTGTACTAGCAAAGTGAATATATAAAGGTAGTTGAATATCTACATTAGCTTTACCAGATTCATCTTTAATACCTTTTGGCACTTGAGAACTGGTTTTGTAATCTAATAAAACTAAACCTTGGGGAGTGCGGTCTATTCTATCAATTACACCTTTAATATTTAAGCCATGCCATTCTCCACTAAACTCTTTCTCTACATGGAAAAACTCTGCCTCTGATTGACGAAAATCAGGTTGCACACAAGCACGCTCTAAAACTTTTAAATGTTCTATTCTTCGAGCTTCCCAGGCTGACAAGACAGGTAACTGTAAGTCTTGTTCTGCTTGCACAAAAGCAGATTGTAAATTCTCTGTAATTCTGGTTAAATCTGAAGTATTTAATAAAGCTAGTTCCAAACTACGGTGATACACAGAACCTCTTAATCCTGAACTTAATTCTTCTTCAGCTTCTTCCAACTCTGCCAATTTTAAAACTTTATTAGCAAACCATTTAAAGGGACATTGACCCAAAGCAGTTAGTTGAGATGCACTAAATACTCGTCTATCCGGGTCTAATGGCAGACCAATTACTCCATCGTACTCATCATAAGGGTCTGCTCCTTCTCTTCGTTTTTCCACATTCCAAGCATGAACTGCCTGTGGTAAAACATCATCGTCTGGTAAAGTCTCACGTCGAAGATAAATTTGTCGTGCCTCTTCTAAGCTGGCAACAGGTAAAAGTGGAGGTTGCAAAATTTCCAATCTCAATCGGGACAAGTAAGGACTGGGTAAAGTGGGTTCCTTACCAATCATCTGCGGGTAAGAAAAAGTCAAGCTTTGGGTAGGAGTTTGTAGTAAAGCATAGAATGAAATTACTTCTCTTCGCGCCGCTTGTGCCGCATCCTCAAACTCAAACCCCTGTTGGCGCAGTAGTTTACGTTCGTAAAAATCCAATATTGGGTCATCTTGTACTAGCGCTGGTAAAATACCTTCTACTGCACCCAAGACAAAAACGTGCTGAAATTTTGCTCCAAATAAGGAAAGGGGTGTATGCAATTCCACACCTCCTCTACCAGGTTGGGCAGGCACAGTCACCAGTGCTAAACTGCCCATAACATCCGCAGCAAATTCTCCGAAACTGATGACTTCCTCTTCTGGTTTCGACAAGTCCACCAGCACTTCCTGAAATTCATAATAAGCAACAATCTCCCTAGCCCAATGTCCTGCACCTTGACGCAAGTTAAACTTATTCAATACATCTTGCATCCGTTCTACCCAATTAGCGCGAGTATCTTCGTACTGCCAATCGAGCAGGGAAAGGTTAATGCCCAAACCTTGCCATGCCAAAAGGTCAGATGGATGCTGTTTACGAGCTTCTTGCCAAACTTGGGCAGATAAAAAAGAACACAAGGGATGCCTAAGCAATCTGGCAGTTAACTCAAAGGGAAATTTTTCTTGGATAACTTCCAATAGTAACTGTACCCAAGCTCCCAGCCTAGTGGCGTTCAACGGTACTCCATAAAGAGCGCGTACTGGTAATTTGTACTCGTAAGCTACATCTAAAACTGTTGGCCCATAAAGTGTATCATCCCTAGCTACAAGCACAATTTCATTTGCTGGCGTTCCTTGGCTGAGAAGATTTTTTACCTGGGCTAACGTGCCGCGTACCTCTGATTCCAAGTGTGGATAAATGTAGGCTTTGACATCAGGAGGAACTATTGTTGTATTAAGGAAACAATTTTGCAGTTGCTCACCTAATGAAAGAGTAGTTTCTTCCAAAGCTTGTACTTCCCAGCCCTTCTGCTGTAACCATTCCACAGCTTTTTTAGGATCTACAAAGTTGCTAGACTCTGGACAAGGCAATACCATCACACTCTCATCATCTGCGATCGCATTTAAAAAGTTAAGTTGGTCAATGCGGGGATGAAAGTAGCCATAAATCAGAACTGGTTGATGTTTAGTAATAGCACCGCTAGCCTGCCACAGAACTTCAGCAGGATCTATCATGCCCCTTTCTCTGAGCAAACTTACGTATGTTTGAGCTAAAAGAGCTAGTTTTTGGGTACGATTACTACTAACAGCAGCAAGTGATTCTGGATTGATTCCGGCACGCAATATAGCTTTGACGGCAGAAGACAGAGCGCGTGTAGTTCCTTCAACATCAGATGTTTGAATAACTGTACCTACTGCTGTATGCAGCAAGCGTAATGTGATTAGTATTGGTGCAACTCGAATACCTGCTTTTAGCAGACTTTGTTTCCCCAGAGTTTCTAAGCTTTGGTGTGGTACTTTTAATGCTCGTGCTGCAAGTGAAGTTGGGGTAATTACCTTAAGAGAGGGATACTTAGCTAACTGCTGGATTAAATAGCTATGAGGTAGGCTGAAGTCAACAAGTCGCTTCATTTAATTGTGGTTGCCAATTTTTGAGGTTTAGTTTTGGCTTCCCTATCATGAAAGTCCATCTTCCTTGAGTTATAACCTCAGTACTCATAACTGTCTATACATCTCATACTGGATGCTGATTCCCCAAAATATTTTGAGAGCCGCGACAGCGCAACAAGCCTGCGAAGAAGAGGCTATTTCAAACCCTTTAGACAGAAATGTTGAATCTCGTAACAAAACTTTACAAATATAAAAATACTACTCCTAAACTGACTGATTTTACCAAGTAAAACTGATTCGTTTGAACCAATGAATATAACTTATTTTCTCATTCATAAATGATTGTAAATAACGTAGTTTATCTAGTGTTGTTTCCCCTATTTCTTTGGGAATATCTAATAATTGTAATATCGTATATACTATTAAACAACTATAAATTTGTATGCGGATTCCATTCTCATTTTTGGTCATGAGTTTATCTAGTTTTAAGTGCATTTTTAGAAACTTCCATAAAGTTTCTATTCCCCAGCGTTTCCTATATATTTCGGTAACTTCCTCATTACTAAATTTGTCTTCCGGTAGATTTGTTACTAACCGATATTCACTCTTGTTCTCTAAATCACAAAAATCGACAACTCTGACTTCAATTTGATTTTCTCCTGTGCCTACTAAACAATTTCCATTTTCTAGCATTTCTAAACTGATATTATTTTTTATTCTTAAGACAAAATATTTCTTTTCGCTTTTTAAAAAGTCGGCTATTCTAATCAATGAAGAAAATCCTCTATCCATTATCCCAATACCGTTTTCAGGAATTGCTTCGATGGTTTTTCCTCCATACTTACTATCATGTCCTTGTCCAAAATGAATAACTATTCCTGCCGCTTCT
The DNA here is from genome assembly GCF_054786515.1 of Nostoc sp. UIC 10890. NCBI lineage: Bacteria > Bacillati > Cyanobacteriota > Cyanophyceae > Nostocales > Nostocaceae > Nostoc > Nostoc sp. UIC 10890. Next base: position 5,248 of record NZ_JBSGKF010000018.1, on the reverse strand, counting down.
GATGTCCAACTATTTAATCCACAAAATAACTTTACTTGATGATATCCTTGTGACCACATTAGCTTACTTGTTAATGTGATAATTGTTGAATCTAAGGGGAATAATATTTCATCTTTACTCTTTCCTTTTTTCTGGACTAATTCTCTGTTGGCTTTGTTCAATATCTTTTCAAATACTTCTACTTCTCTTGTTTTACTTGCTTTTGAAAACGTAGAGATATCCATTTCAATATCTCGGCTATTTAACCGGAACATTAAATCTCTCATGCTGACTAAACTTTGATCCATTACCCAGCCTAACCAACAAGATACAAATAAAAATGTATTTAATACTGGATAATCGTTTTTAGGTACATCCTTGAGCAGTAATTTAAGAATTTTAGGAAACTTAGTAATATACATATTAATTATTTATTTTGTCTTTATATCCAGATTTTACTATAAATTTTGTTCCAATTTTTACTTAGTTTTCTTAACATTCAACACTTCTGCCCTTTAGACTAAAACAAATTTTAAGCAGGATAATAGCAGTGAGGAAAAGGGGTAAAAAAAGAAGGCGTGAAGCAAGGATAGCTACATATTCGTAAATTTGAGTATTTTTTATGAGGTTTAAATGGCTTTAGAAGTTGGAAATATCGTCGGTGGACGCTACAAAATTGTTGAAGAACTACAAGCAGGAGGCTTTGGCAAAACTTTTGTTGCAGAAGATTCTATGAAATTTAATACAAAATGTCTTGTTAAAAAGTTTATACAACCTTATAATCAAAAGACTGAATTAGGGCAAAAAGCAAGAGAATTATTCCAAACGGAAGCAAGAATTCTTTTAGATTTAAAAAACTATCAACAAGTTCCAAATTTATTAGCTTACCTTGAGAATGAAGACTGCATAGTACAAGAACTCATCCAGGGGAAGACTTTGAAAGAAGAACTAGAACAACAAATCTTTGATGAACAGGAAGTTTTAGAATTTCTTTCTGATATATTGCCAGTACTTCAAGTAGTACACAAAGAGGGCATTTTTCATCGTGATATTAAACCTGATAATATCATACGCAATGAAAACAACCATAAGATAGTGTTAATTGATTTTGGAATTGCAAAGAAAATTTCAGAACTTAGCTCTCCAACAGATGAAAGTTTAATCTCTAGGACGTATAACAGCACAACACTAGGTACACCTGGCTATAAATCACCTGATAGTATTGTATCTGCTGCAAGTGATTTATATTCTCTTGGTGCTACTTGCTTTCACCTTTTAACTGGATATTCACCTGAAGACTTAGAGTGGAACTATGGAGATGATTGGTGCGAAAGATATTGGAGTAACTTGGAGATTAAAATTAAAAAATCTACAGCATTTATCTTGAAAAAACTTCTTGATCTGGACGTGGCTAATCGTTATCAAACTGCTGAACAAGTATTGAATGATATTAAAAACATAGATGAAGTAAGACGGAAGGAACGAGTAGAATTTCTTCTATCTATAATCAATAGTAATACAGAAGAAAAATATAAATATTTAGCAATCGACGATTTAATAGAGTTAGAGTCCGGTGCAAGTGTAATAGTTCCTTATTTGATTGATATGCTTAAGAGTGATGATCAAGAACTTAATTCATTAGCAGAATCTCAATTAAACAAAATTGGTCAAGACTCAGTTATTTCTGTTGCTGAGTTACTTCAAGAAGATAAAGTTGAAGTTAGAAGACGATCTGCCCGTGTACTTGAAAGCATTGGTTTACAAGCAAAAGCAGCAATTCCTAATCTTATTCGTGCGCTAGAAGATAGTGACCCTGAAGGAGATGTTCGTTGGTATGCTGTTATTGCAATAGGAGAAATGGGAATACTAGCCAAAGACGCTGTTCCTGCTCTAATTGAAAGACTAAAAGATACTTATTCAGGCATTCGTGCTTATGCTGCCTTTGCTCTAGGAAGTATGGGACAAGTTGCAGAAAGTGCAATTCCTGCTTTACACGAGAGAATAACAGATAAAAGTCATAATGTTTTTATAGCTTCATTAGAAGCATTAGAATCTATAGGATTTGATATAGAAAGTATTAAAATAACGTTTACTTCAGAAAACACACAAAACAAAGAAGATTTTTCTGGAAAACAAGTAATTGTTAATCACAGAGAGGAGCAACTTAGACTACTAAATGAAGAGAGGAAGAAACCTGGCATTCGTCTTCGATTTAGACGGACTCGATGTTCTGAAACACCTCCTCAAGGAGAAACCTGGCATTCATTTTACGAGTCAAAAGTCCCAAACTAAGAAGCTTCAATACTCAATTTTTCACTTTGGTTATGAAAATCCAATAATAGCTATGACCGCCTCCACTTCACAAGCGTCCTGTAACGTCGCGCCTTACAGAAGAATAACAAATATACGAGTGCAGCGATCGCTTGAGCAAAATTCACAATCAATCTTCCTGGGAAGCTGAAGCTTGTTCTTTAGCCACAGCCTCAGCAATAACCTGCCGCAACCACTCGGAACGATTGGGCTTGTTTCGCACGTAGGCATCTAAATCTTCTGGGAGCATCACAGATATAGGTTTTGTATCACATTTTACACCTACTCCTTTTGATTTAAAGCGAGTAGCAATATCGTTTCTTGCCATAGTGATTATCCTTTCTCTCTACAACTATAATAGCAAAACCCACATATATGTGGCAATATATTAGATATTTTTATAATTAAAATCGGCTAAAAGCCTTTATTATCCCACATATATGTGGGATAATAAAAGAGTAAGAAATAGGAACGGAGCGCCAAAAAGACTCCCGGTAACGGAACCGAACCGAAGCGTGAAATTTCAGATGTAGCGCCAAGTCCAAAACTCTTACATAAACAACAGAAAAAGCACCCCCGACGACCAATCTAAAGGTGCTTTTTCTGAGTTCTAATACTAGAGGGATTCTAACACATGAATTTGTTTTCTAACACTCTAATATTTCACTCAGAAGTAGAAGCGCAATTAGTTGCTGAACAAGTTTACAACTGCCGCCTTGAAGGTAATATTTTAAGCTGTCCTATTAAGGAACAACGGGCAGTAGATTTAGCAATTAGTCTAACTGGTGTTGCCTTACCAATAGTTGAAGGTGCAAGCTGTTTGCTCCCCTTCCCTAAACATGAGCGCGAATGTCAAGATGATGATGCACCACAGATTTATGTAGCTTGTTTATCTGCATACAACAATGGCAAATTACACGGAATGTGGATTGACTGTACACAAGATGCAGATGAAATTCAAGAAGATATTGAATGGATGTTATCTTGGTCGCCTTGCTGTAATTATGAAGCCTGTGAAGAGTGGGCAATCCATGATTTTCAAAACTGGCATGGTATTCACATTGATGAATACGAAAGCATAGAAAAATTAGCCGAACTTGCTCAAATATTATCAGAGCATGGTGCAGCCTACGCCGCTTATTATGAATATGACGGTAGTGAGGCTAGTGTAGAAGATTTTCAAGAATATTACTGGGGTGAGTACGAAAGCGAAGAGGATTTTGTTTATGACCAACTCGAACAACAGGGATTGATTAAAAACTTAGAAGACATGGGTATTCCTAGCTTCTACCTTAACTTTGAGGCAATAGCCCGTGATTGGTTTATTGATTCATACTATTCAGTAGATGAAAGTTACAACAAAGTCTACGTTTTCAGCCGTCACTAATAAAATCAAGGGGGTAGCTAATAACTAACCTTGCACTTTTAAAAAATGACTAAAACAATTCGGAAGTCGGAAGTCGGAAGTAAAACTATTTCCGAATTCCGGCCTCCGAATTTCAACTTCAGTTGACCAGTTGACAAATGAATTTTATGAAAATTAATTTGTCAATATTTAAACCAGTCCGACTAACTAACGTTTATGCTTGGAGTCATTTTGAGATGACTGTTTGATGTAATCACTAGGGATAACTATCTTGGATTTATCCCAGCGCAACAGATAGCAGTAACTTTTAGTGTTAGGGCAGGCTACAAAAGCTGGAAAATTCACACCAAAAGTAAAAGCTAAGGATGTAAAAATTCCAAGCGAAATTAGATAAAGTGACCATCCTGACCACCCAGAGCCAATCCAGCGTGCAAAGTAAATCAAATTGACTTTGAATTGCTGCGATCGCTGACTACGTAGTTTCGCTTGCTTCTGCTGGGCCTCAATCCATTGCTGAGATTCATTGAGTTTGTTCAAAGCTATTTGGGTTGCCCGAAGCTTGGCTTTTTCCTCAATAATTTTGTGCGCTTTGACCTCAATAGTATGCTTTTCCTCATCTATTCTGATCTTGACCCATTCTCCAATGTCGGCGGCAAGCTCATTAAAGGCGGCTGCGGCTGGAATACTGGGGAAATCGGCTTTTTTCCCATGACCTTAGCTCTAAACGCCTCTCGTAGTTGCTGCCATTCCTGTTGAAAAGCAGGCGATTTCATCTCCTCTAATAAAGACTGCAAATACAACTTGGGCAACCCAGCCATATCACCCTTAGCCTTCTGCCGTACCATTTCTCTAATTAACTCTCGCTCCTCCTCACCCAATAAAGCCGTAGTATCTCCAAGCTGTTGCAGAAGTTCATCTGTATCTACATCTGATGTCGAGTTATTCAGCCCGAAATGTTGTGCAACCTCCTCAAAGGATTTGTGTTGATTTTTGATTAAATCGCAAGCCTCAAGAAAGCGATCGCACTCAGCTTGGTTATATTCATCCTGGTCTTGGAGTCCACAAGCTTGCAAAATTGAGAGAGATTCACCCAGCGAAATTTTAGCACCTACTCGCTCCTTAGCTCTAGACAACAATGCAGAGATATCTAGAGGTTCAGCAGCAGGTTCATTCTTCTCATTTTTAAATTTTTTCCCTCTAGGTTTTGGGCTAGTTTCTGGTTGCTCCTTAACTTCTAATTCTTGTTGAAATAAATCCGTAGCTTGTTGGTAGTCAGAGACACGTTCACTTGTAAAGTATTGACGGACAGTATCAAAACCAGATTGGATCTCTTCATCTGCATATTCATTACAATCGGTAGACAACCCACAGGCGCTGAGAGTCGCATTCACATCTTCCACAGAGAGCGAATAAAGATTTTGCAGAGCTTCTTTAGTGTATGGCATGATTGTTAATTCCTACTTGAATGCTTCTTCTAGTAGCTCGTCATTTTCAAGGCTCATTACTGATGTCAAATTTTGCTCACCATCACTTTTAAGGTGAGTAGGTACAGATTTTGGTGTAGAAACATCAAAATTGGGATCAAGGTCAGCA
>NZ_JBSGKF010000017.1:0-19942 GCF_054786515.1 Nostoc sp. UIC 10890 | reverse complement strand
GAGAAATTAAGGTTGTAAAGGTGTTAGCTTGTTCGTAGGCGTCATTACGCTTGGGGAAAGGTAAGCCGACAGGATATGTCTCATAAGTGTGCTGGAACGCATCGATGAACCGCAATATAGTAATCATCCCTATGTATGCAAGAAAGTAAAGGACTAATGCTTTGAGTGACGCTAATCCTAACAGGCTAAACAATGACCCCCGCACTATAAGTAGGATAATGACACGCATCCTTTCATTTCGACGCTTTGGATTCCAAAAAGGAGAAGTCAATGCCCAAAACTGAAATATCAAAGAAATTACCGGAAAATATAGCCACTCTAGGGCTAGAATCAGGCTGCGTACTGGTCTAGGAAGATTGTTAATAAAGGCAGCTAAGTCAAAAACTACAGAATCCACTTTATTAACATGATGAAAAATATGCTCTTGCGCCAAATCTTTAAATCTGGCATAACAACCACCATTTAGCCATAGCATGATGTTGCCACCAACGATATTCCAACGCATATTAGTGAAAATCGTGCCATGCATAAACTCGTGGGAAAAATAGGCAGATAGAGCCAAGCTATGGGTAAATAATATGACTCCCAAAATGTTAAGCCAAATATTTGCTATTACCAAGAGTACTAGCCCACCGCAATAGCCACTCAAGATGTAGAAGAGAGCAATAACATTCCACAAAGGCTTTTTTCTATTGATGTAATAGGAAACGGCGATGCCTTTTGTTGAAAAAATATTCATCACCATAATTACTACTCCAGCGAAAGAATCAGTTTCTAACAAAAAGTGTTGAAAAATACAATATCTTTTGGTTAGAAAAAACGCAGTACTTGTTTATAATTTGATGACAAAGCTACTCAATAATTGGTTCAGGGATAGCTGAAAAATGATATTTGCGAAATTGAGAATATATTGCCATTAATCTTTGTTTTTCGTCATTTCCAAAAACAGCAATTTTCTCCTCAAAAAGATTCTCGTAATGCTCTAATTCTGCTTTGATATATTGAGGTGCTTTTTCTTTATAAAGTGCCACAAACATCCGATAAGTATTATAGCTGTTTTGAGCAACGTCAGCAGCATAATTATTGAAATCGTCCTCAATATCAGCAATAACTTCTACTAACCAAACAAGAGATAAAAGATTTTCATCATATGGCTTTCCGAGCATTCGGAATAAAATGAGATGAAGAAGGCGAATATCAGAAGAACGTAATTCTGCGATCCGCATAACATCTGAATATTTTATTAATTTTTCAACCATTATCTTGTTTTCTAGCTGAATAAATTCTTCTCCTTGAGCTAATTCTTGCTCAATTACTGAATCATAATAATTTAGCTCCTTCAAAAAATTAATTAAACTATATTTTAAAATTTTTAAACTACTATCATCGTCATTTGGGCTATGTATAATTTTTAAACTTTGCCCTTGTTCCATAATTAAATCAGCTTGATAAATCGTAGCCTCGACACATGTAAGAACAGGAGAAAAAGTACAAATATCATTCGGGGAAAGACAATGAATTGGAAAATAAAACTGATAAACATATTTAATAATACGAGCCGATTTTTGCATCGCCTCATAAGAAATAAGAGGCGTTTGAGTAGTAATCAACATTGGTTATCTCCTAATGGATAGAGCTTACTCTTCTTGATTTGCTTTGTGATATTCTTCAAGTACTTTCTAAGTAAAAATGATTAATGACAAACAACTCAGAGTCTCTTAATTACTGTGGTCAATTCTTTTCCCTATGGGGCTGCACTGAGGTTAGACTGTAACTTTGCGCTTAACTTTGGCAGATTTGTAGAATAGTCTAAGTTTGAGTAATCATTTGCATTAATTCAATATTTGTGGGTAATAAAGTTTTGGATCTCGAGTTTAGGTAATATTTACTTGCTTCAATTGTAAATTCTGTTGTTGTCATTGTTCTCTCCTTTAAATTTTAATTCAGGATTTTGAGCTGGTATTGTTTTACTATTCATGCTTCGCTTAATAGCAAGCAAAAAAATACTCTCAAAGCAAATGTGTTAGCCGATAATCAGCTATCAATAATTTGCTAAAAAAGGCAGATATCAGAAGCACCCTGTGAAGTAGATTCATCTCTTAAGAGGAATGTTTGAACTCTCAGATGGCACTAAAGAAAAGCCTTGCAGCCCAAGCACCCCGCCAAAATCTTTGATTTAGCGATTTGCAATTAGCTCTGTTTTGTCACTCTCGGAAAATAATAACCTTAGTCAAGGTTTGAAGCTTTGATTTCATCAATATTTAAGCCTTTGTTTTCTAGTAGGAACTAAAATTTATACCTCAAAACTGGAAACTAAAGCTTCATAACTCTTTGGGCTATTGCATTATCCCAAAGTGGCAAAACAGGCTTAGTATGCAGTATGCCAAAAGTCCACACTAATTCTTTTCTTTTGCTTTCTTCACAAGCAATTTCAAAGATTTTTTATTAATCTCAACGTGCAGTTGATAAGCATCAATTTACCATGTATCTATAGATTTTTGAACTATTTATCTCAAAATCTTTACTCTTATTACTGATGGGTTACACAAACGGAAGTGTGGTAACAAATTTCAGGGACAGAACAAAAGACCTTGTTTGTCAAAATTCAATCATTTTGCCTCACTGCTTCATTTAACAAATGGGCAGAGTTTAAAGTTTATCAATTATAGAAATGCAGCTTTCTTCTGGCTGTAAATATGCAGATATCTCAGCACCATATTTTGCTACAAGGCATCAGTCCAAGACGTAGCACTATTACGACAGATGATTTAAGAGAAGAAAATTTAGCTACCAGACTACTCTGAGCAGTGTATTCTGAGCAGTGTATATAGTAGTTAAATCAGAAGCGTTTAGCTTGACTTTTGTAAGCAGTAGAAGTCGTTTGAAATTTTTAGGAATCAAGATTCACAGTTTTTAATTTCTCAGAATCCGAATGAGAATGCAAGGACAGTTAAGACAGTTAAGCAAACATTTAAGTAAGCTTCATCTAGCAGCTTATTTGCTTTACAGTAAAATTATAACGGTCGAATTCACAATGGTAAACAGTGATTCAAATGTCAATTTCAATTTACTAAGTATTATTACTATTTTGTAATAGCTTTAATTCAGAACTAAGTTTTACAATATCTAATTGAAGTTGCTCATTCGCAATTTTTAGTTCTTCTAATTGCGTTTTATATATATCACGCTCGGCTTTCAATTTCTCTAGTTCGTCTTGTTGAGACGTAAAAGAAAGTGCCATAAAATTGTTAGCCATTTGTTCCCTCTGATTAACCTCAACTTTAGGTAAGGTTAATGCTTCTACTTTATTTATATCACTCTGTTGAGTAGTTGAAGATATTTTTTGTTGCTGTTTTCTGGCTATTTTAGGAATTTTGTGTTTGTTGATGAGTTTCTTAGCAATATCTGGATCTATTAATTCCCCTGCCTTGATAATATCTATTGCTTCATCTCTAGCTGCTTGGGAAGTACTAGGAGCAGCCAGTTTACAGAGAGCAGTAGGAGTAATATTGTTAATCAAATTTCCGATAATCGGAAATTTGGATTCAAATGCTTTAGCAACGTTAATAAATTCATAAGCTGAAGTTTTAGCCATTCCAAACTCTTGCCGTAACCAAGGTATAAATTGACCATGCTCTATAATGTTTTGAGCTTCTAGCAAATTTAGACCAATGCAATAAATGTCCGTAGCACTTCGTTTTAGCCTACGTCGCGTATCTTCTGCTAAAGTAGTTAAGTGTTGTTGTTTTTCCTCATTAGTCTTGAAGTCTGACTTACTTTTTGGTACTAAAAGCTGGTCAACAATTACCTCTTGTTGCGTAGTTATTTCTTTGACCTCTATAGGTAAATCTACTAACTTTTCGTTACTAATTTTCATACAGTATATTCATGCCAGGAATTGTGTTTTTCGCAAAGGATATTCTTATCAAATGCTGGATGCTTAAATGCGCCTGTATAAGTTATTCAGATCAAGTTAATAACTTTATGCAACTTTTTACTAGAACTTAATAGAAGTACACAAACGAGTAAAGTAAATTTTATCTGTATAGCACTAACAAGGTGAGTCCTTGTGTAATATATTATACTTTCATTAAGCCAATCAGATTGAGAGTGATCCTATCTCTCCCACTTCACCAGCACCCCATCCACAATCGCAATCCTCCACTGGGGAAACTTAGCCAAAAGCTTTTTGATCACGATTTGCAAAGCCGGGTCATCATTCCAGCATTGTTGGAGAAAGTCAAAACCAGGATTTTCCCCTACCTGAGAAGCCATCTTCAGTTTCTCCATTCGCAATGGTCTAGCTTGGGATCTAACGGCGATGTCTTCTCTACGAGACGCTCCGCGAATGGCGGTAAACAACCCCTCACCAGATTTTTGCACTTGATAATTGACTACGGATAGATTCCACTGCTTCTCAAACTTGCTGATTGTTGCCCGAATGCTGGCGTAATACTTGCTGTCTAGCAAATATTGAATTACCCACAATGGGGGGCATTCTCCAATGTTTGCTCTATCCAACCATTCAAACATCTCACTTTGATTTAATGACACGGGCGCGGCGGAATCAGTGCCTTCATCACAGTCTTTCTGCTCAAAACCAGAGACTTGATTTTCTCCCAACAACGAAGCGGAATTACTTTGTTCTGCTTGCCCCTGAGTTTGATTAGCGATCGCAGAATTTAAATATTTTTCATTTTGTACGACGGGCACGGCGGAACAAGCACCTCCATGACAGTCTCTCGGCTCAACACCACAGTCTTGGTTTTCAGCCAACAACGAAGCAGCATTACTTTGTGCAGCATCCACAAGCGTTAGCAATGTACAGTCATTCGCCGTAGGCAATTCTTCAAGTTCTGACGCGCTTTCAATACGTTGAGGCGACGCGCCCCTCAAGGGCGCATGAGCCGTTTCCTCAACACGCGCATTTTTGTTTTGCGCGTCAGAACCAACTACCATACCAACAACCTTAGTTGGTTGTTGGTAGGTAGTTAACGGGTAGTTAGAAACGTTGTTAGGTTTTTGAAACCCTTGCAAATCCTCACTTTTTTGACCATTCTTTTGGAATGATTTCCAATCAGACTGAATTTGTTCCACTTTGGGATGGTTTTCATTCCGTCCGGGCTGGTTTATTTTCTCCTCGGCGTGGACGGCTTTCTCGTCACAAGAATTGGTTTCCGCAGACGTGAACGATTCCCAGTAAAAACGATTGTAATAACCGTGAAGGTTACGGACACGGTAGCTAATCAACCCAGGTCTACCAGAGGGTAAGCGACCAAATACTTCCTCAAACTGAAACAATCCTTGGGCAGTCAACGCTGCTCCTGCTTTTTGCAAGGATTTGTAGGTGAGGTTAGTATCAAGTTTATGGGCAGAACCACCAAATTGTTCAGCCGCCACGCTATCTAACCAAAGCTGCTGCACAGATGGAGGCTGTTGACGAACCCAGTTGATATCCTCAATTGATACCTTGCAATGTGGTCTAATCGATTTGTCTGCATCTGTTTGTTTGCGTAGACGCGAAGCGGCTTGTCCTTGGACATCGCTTCGCTGTTTGCTGCCACCGTTGATTGCTTTTAACGCTGTAGTAGTCATATTTCCCCCAAAATTTGCATGACAATATGAGCAGCATGGTTGCAATGCCGCATTTAAGTTTTTTGGCTATCTCAAAGCGAGTTTTTATCTACTGGTTTTCGCCCTGCCAGAATCGCAACTCGTCTCGGAAATACCTGTCAGTCTTTTTCGATTGCTCCTTCCAACAATCCCAGGCAACGATTACCTCATCTCCCAAATCTTCTAGAACTTCCCCTCTGGCGATATACAAAGTACGGTATGGGTCAGCATGGGCAACAATAGAACCAACGCCAATAGTGTGCGGTTGAAGGGATGCGTTCTGGAGTGCGGTAATTAGATTTGTCTCCTCACTGGTCAATTCCGCCCAGTAGTCTTGTTTGATTACCTCATACTCTTGGGCAACATTCAAAAACTCCTGCCACGTACACCCAGGCTTTGCAAGCACCCCCCGGATATCACTAACAGCCTCGGGCAGCATTTCCAATTGTTCGGCTCGATATGCGATCGCAGCTGGTGTAGGTTCACTTCCCAGAATTATCGCTGCTGCCTCCAATGCCTGAGTGTTGTTCATCGCACTGGCAAGGTTTTTCAACGCCATGCCCATCAACCGCAGACATTCTTGGGCATTCTCCTTGGGTGGCTCTTGAGCTAGCGATCGGAGATCAATTGTCTTCTCCAGCGCAAGTTTGACCTGCTTGTTCAACGCTTTAGTCGCTTGCTGGGTCATGGTATTTCCCCACTGTTGAACCGGATGCTGTTGTACGGCGTGTTCTAATTCCTGAATACGTTGCTGTAGTTGTTGATTTTCAATCTCCAGTTTCCGTAAACCCTCCATTTCATCCAAACGCTGCTGTAACTGAATATTCTGCTCTTTCTGCTGCTTGTACAGGTGTTGCAGAGATTGGATTTGCTCTTGTACTTGTTCTTCTGCTCTGGCCGATACCTCTGTTTGCAAACCAATTCTCAATTCCTGGGAAAGTCGCTCTAACTCAAGCTTATGTTGCTCTTTGATTTGGGCGATCGCTTCGGTATATTCTGCGGGGTAAGTGCGCCCACTCGATTCAGACACAATTGCGTCATTTAAACCAGCCAAATCACTATTGTTTACCAGCAGCCTCTCACCATCGCTGAAGGTAACAATCTGCTGATAGTTATTTGGAGCCGAAGCCTCAATCACTCCCGAATCCCCATATCTGGGATGTGAAAGGCAAGAAACAGTGACCAAATTACACAATTGCGTTTTTGGGTTTTCGCTTTTTGTGGCGTGTTTAGTTGTTGGTGCGACTTGCTGCACTGCTTTGGCGAAGTCGGCAGCAGTAGGGAAGGGTTTGCGATCGCAACAGCTTGGTGTAACTTGTCGGGAGTTTTGACCAGTTGGTGAAAGCCTTTTTGGGTTTTAGTTTCACTTTTGAGTTTTAGTTATTGGAGTGAAAATAAAAGCTCAAATATTTATTGAATAAAAGTTTCAAAATCTAGCTGAGATTATTGTTTTCAGAGTAACAAAACAGGGTTTTGAATCATAGCACGTTTATTAAAATTGGGGAAAATCACCGTTATAAAACATAATAACAAAGTGCAATTTGCTGGATAACTTACTGACAGATTGAATATTTATGTCATAAATGCACTATTAAATCTAAACAACTCTAAAGTAAGCTGTTATATGGCTGTTAAAACCTAAAAAATGAAGGAATTCTGGGATTAAAGCCCATAAAAGCCAATATTCAACATATAAAAAGGAGTCAGGAGTCAGAATACAGGAGTCAGAATACTGCACCCATAAAGGGATGGAGTTTATCGAGCGTTGTTTTCGCCCACGAGGGGCGTTAGCGTAGCAGGACGAAGTACGGGTTTTTATCAATATTCATCACCCACTCCTACAGAATTCATGCTGAATCCTGACTTCTGAATTCTTCTTATAAACATTTTAAATGTTTATCTATCTCAAAACAATGCAAAAAGTATAATGGATATCCCATTGAACAGTTTTAAAGCAGAGGTTATCCAAATTCTTATTGTAGAAGATGAGTTTATACTTGCAGCTAACTTAAAAGAAAGTTTAGAGTATCTTGGATATGATGTTGTAGATATTGTAGACTCAGCAGAAACAGCGATTGAAAAAGTTGCGGAACTTCATCCAGACTTGGTATTAATGGATATTAAACTTCGAGGTGAAATGGATGGTATTGATGCGGCAGAAAAAATCTGGAATTCCCTTCAAATCCCGTTTATTTATATTACAGGACATTCAGATAAAAGTACAGTAGAAAAAGCAACCAAGATATTTACTTTTGGTTACATTATCAAACCAGTTACAACAAAAAACCTCTATGCTGCTATTCAAACAGCACTCAGTATTTTTAAATACAAACAAACAGACTTATTACTACAAAAAGCGCATGAGGAATTACAAGCGAACGTTCGAGAATTCATTACAAAAATTGCTCTATCTAATGATGAATTAAAGGTAAAAAATACTACTCATCAAGTCAAGCCAGAACAGGCAGTAAAGGAGGAGAGCGTTTATTCTACTGATAAGCCTACCTCTTTGTTAACCTCACGCCAAATTGAAGTTTTACGATTGATTGCAGAGGGATTTTCTACAAAAGATATTGCAGAATTATTAAATATTAGTTCTAAAACAGTCGAAGCACACCGAGTACAACTGATGAAACGACTGAAGATTTATGATGTTGTAGGTTTAGTACGCTATGCAGTTTGGAAAGGAATGGTAGCTTTTGATACTAAAAAACGCATTAATGATAAAGGGGAGTATAGGACTAAGGAAAATCCTTAGATAAAATAAGGATTTTCCTAATTGTATTTCTATCGTATTTATAGTAGTGTCTATAACACTACATAATAATACAAATGAAAAATAAGTAGAAAGTATTGCAGGAATGCGTGTGATTTTATTGGAAAATTACACTAGTCTAGAATTATATAACACGGCTTATGTGAGTTGATATGATTCCAAATAGATTATTAATTGAAGGTTAAACTTCTTGATATTTCTGGGTAGTCTTCAAATCTTATAAGACGTGCAATGGTTATCAATACTAAAAAGGTAGCTAGATTCCTACTACTTTTTATCTTGATTAGAGCAAATATATTTTTATGAAGATCCTTATCTAGCAAAGGGGTAAAAATTTCTGTGCGTTTGCCAGAATGACACTACTTACACTAATCATTATACAGATTAGTATCTCAATCAAAATAAAGAAACGCTTTTATACATCTTGTGTTTTATGAGAACTGAAGATGAGTCAGGTAAAGGAATTATATTCAGTTCATTCTGGAATTGAAACTTAACCGCATGATGCAGTTAGGTAAGCCGGACTGCCAGAAAATAGCAGACTAATTACCGCTCAAATCCATAAAAGATGTGTTTTTTTTCGATTCATATAGAAAAGCCTTGAGCAACACATAAATTGTGTCAAAAGACAAGTGGATAATTTTTCTAAAATCTGCATAAATAGCTAAAAATCAGTAGATAAAACGATGAGTCACAACACCAACTTAAAGGCTCTGTTAAAAGAAATTTAAGCTCATTGGGCTGCTGTGATTCCATGTTTTCATAATGCGCTCAAAAATAGGACTTTAATTAGAAGGCGTGACATTATGGTTAGTAATTCTCCAGAAGGTGGAATTCACAATTTATACGCTTTGCTTGTGGGTATCGATAATTATCCCCAGCCAATTCCGCCCCTCAGAGGTTGTGTAAACGACATTACAGCAATAGAAACCTATCTAAAAAACCAGATTGCTGGAGAATGGAAACTGAGAGAATCCAGAATCCTTACGAATGAACAGGCTACTCGTGAGGCAATTATTGATGGTTTTCAAAATTATCTTTGTCAAGCTGGGAGCGACGACATTGCTCTATTCTACTATTCAGGACATGGAGGTCAAGAAAAAGCTCCCGAAGAGTTTTGGCATTTAGAACCAGACCATTTAGATGAAACTTTAGTTTGCTACGACAGCCGTACTCCAGGGAATCACGATTTAGCTGATAAAGAACTTAGGTATTTGCTGGTTCAACTAGCAAAGAAAAATCCCCGTGTTATCGTGATTCTGGATTCCTGTCACTCAGGTTCGGGAACTAGAAATATCCCTCAAGGAGTACGTCTAGCCCCAGAAGATACGAGAGATCGCGCTTTATCTAGCTTCATTTTTGCCGAGGACGCAACTTTTAAAAATCTCCTACTAACTTCATCAGAAGTTAATAAGAAAAAAACAGGATTAGATTTGCCCAAGGGAAGACATATTCTGTTAGCAGCTTGTCGAGATGACCAATATGCAAAGGAACATCAAGGGGATGATGGTGTAACTAGAGGGGCTTTTTCTTACTTTTTTGTCAAAAGCTTGGAGCAAACTAATGGCAGCTTATCTTACCTGGATTTAGCTAGAAATATAGAAGCTTTAGTTAAGGGGAAATTTCAAGATCAAGTGCCTCAACTTGAAGCAACTAATCCAGAAGACTTAAAAGAATTGTTTTTAGGGGGGGCGATTCCGGAACGTCCTTCTTACTTTATCTTAAGCTACAGTACACGCCCTAACGAGGGGGGTTGGGAAATTGATGGTGGGGTATTACAGGGTATTCCCAAACCAGTTTATGCTGATGAGACCACCTTCTTAGCTATATTTCCGGTGGGAAGTACATCCGAACAATTAACGCAAGTATCAAATACTTCACAAGCACGAGTGACCCAGGTATTAACCCAAAAAAGCAAGGTGGAAATTATCCAGGGTGAAGAGGGTTTAGACAAAAATAAAAGTTATTGGGCAGTCGTTACTAGTTTGCCTCTAGCCCCTTTAAAGGTTTACATTCAGGGTAATTCGGCAGAAGAAACAGGCATAGTCTTAGGAAAGAAAGCTTTAGAAGAAGCAAATTCTGGTCAAAAGTCGCTATACGTTAAGCAAGTTGAAAACTCCACAGATGCTGATTTTACCCTGATGGTCAGCAATGGGCAATACTTGATTACTCAAGGTGAACTTCCAGTTGTTGCTCCTATTCCCCAACAAGCTGGTTATAGCAAAGATGCTGCTTTAGAGGCAATTCACACTTTAGAAGCGATCGCGCGTTGGCGGAATATTCTCAACTTAAAGAGTCCTCAAAGCAGCGAGATTAAGTTTCAAGATGTGGAGATGGAGATTAATCTTATTGGTTATGAAGGAAAAGATGGAGAGATTAAGCCCAATTTAGACTCAAACAAATCCTTAACCACAAGCTCGGAAATACGTTTAGAGTACAAATATGAAGATGGAGAGTGGAAAAAACCAGTCATCCAAGTAAAGCTGCTTAATCACCGTAACCTGAAATTGTATGCTAATGTCATCGATTTAGCTGATGATTATTCTGTGGCAGTTCCTTTTTTTGAGGAGAGAAGTAGTGTAGGGCTTCCACCCCAAACAGCAGAGGGAGCAGGAATTGTTGCCGGATATGATGATATTAGCCTCTCTATCCCAGATAAGTTTTTAGAACAAGGCATTACTGAATACAAAGATATTTTGAAGCTGATTGTTAGTAAGACAGACTTTAATGCCAGTTTACTGGAGCAACAAGGACTAGAGCCTCCAAGCAGAGGTATGCGAGGAATAGAACCCGAAAGTAGTCTCGACCGTTTAATGGATCGTGTCTATAGCCGTAATGCGGCTCGCGCTGGAAAAAAAATTGACGATTGGATCGCCAAAGAGGTGGCAGTTACTATTGTCAAGCCACGGGATGCCGAACAGCTTCAAGCGGGCAAAGGCGCAAAACTTGTCAATGGTTTGGTAGAAGTTCAACCTCATCCCAGTTTACAGGCACAAGTAACCCTGACCACTGTTTCTCAAACCACGCGAGATATTGGTAATCGAATTGCACCACCGATTTTGTGGGATGAACAGGGGGTTATTGAGTTGTTTCGATTTACCACTAGTCGTGGGAGCGATCCCGGTTTGAGTGCTGTGGAGTTATTTGATGTTAAAGGTGTTGAATCAGTCACAAAAGATACACCTTTAACTTTACTGGTTAAGCAAGTTTTAGAGGAGGGGGAGTATCTTTTACCTATCAGCTACGAAGGGGAGTTTTGCCTGCCTCTCGGTCGCGGAGTCAAGCAGGGAGACAAAATAGAAATCAAGCTGGAACACTTACCTCAACCGACTACAAGTAGCCGTAGCTTGGGTGGTTCAATCAAAATTTTCTTCAAAAAGGTTCGCGCCTCAAAGCTAGGACATACCAATGAATATCCCATCTTAGCAGCAGCAGAGGTGAGGGAACAAGATCAGAAGATCAAGGTTGTTTACAAAAAAGATCCAAAAGAAGTAAAAAACCTAGTTGCTTCCTCTGAGAAGATAGTCCTCTACATTCACGGTATTATCGGCGATACCGAAAGTATGGTTAGTAGCGTTCAACAGGCAAAGGTAGAAGTAAATGGTCAATTACGTCCGCTACGGGAACTTTATGACCTAGTTTTAACTTTCGATTACGAAAATCTGAATACCACTATTGAAGAAAATGCGCGATCGCTCAAACAACGCTTGGAATCTGTAGGTTTAGGCGCAAATCACGGTAAAGAGTTACATATTGTTGCCCACTCAATGGGGGGATTAGTTTCTCGCTGGTTTATCGAACGTGAAGGCGGACATCAAATAGTTCAACATTTAGTCATGTTGGGAACTCCTAACGCGGGTTTTCCTTGGCCAGCAGTTCAGGATATGACTTTTGCACTTTTAGGGTGGGGTCTAAATCAAGTGCCGGAGATGGTTTGGCCCGCTAAAGTCGTGGCTGATTTAGTCGTTAAGTCACTAGATTTTGTGGATGCAAATGTGAATGCGCTCAACCAAATGCAACCTGACTCAGAATTTTTCCAGGCGATTGCTAATAACCCAGACCCCCAGATTCCTTACACCATTATTGCTGGAGATAGATCGATTCCCACATTAAAGCAGCAATCGAGTCGCTTAGGGCTATTAAAGGAAAAACTTTTTGCTCCAGTTGTGAATAAGGTGGTTGATGGTTTGGTGTTTGGGGGAGAACCTAATGATATTGCTGTTCACCTAGCCAGTATTAAAAGTGTGAGTGGCGATCGCAAACCTCAGCCAAAAGTTTTACCGAATGTTGCTTGCGATCATTTGACCTATTTTACTACCGAAGCGGGTTTAAAAGCATTGGTGGATGCTCTCCATCCATAGTTACAACTGCCCTTCTGATTCGTCAAACCGGATGAGAAGGGCATAAACCATAAAGAAAATTGAAAATTCCTTAACTTTAGATAACAAAAAAGGGATTATTTTATGGCAAAGATTAATAGAAGTTTAGCGATCGTCATTGGCATTGACCAATATACCCATATTCGTAAACTTAAAAGTGCTGTCAATGATGCGAAGGAAATCGCTGATGTTCTCGAAAAAAGATATAAGTACAAGGTCTTACGTTTGCTAGATGGAGAAGCAACTAACGAAAATCTTAGTCATCTCTTAAAAAATCTTGCTCATGAAACCAATGAAACCAATAAAACCATCCAGATTGGTGATGAGCGAATTCAAGTCGGAAAGAGCGATCGCATTTTGTTTTACTTTGCTGGACACGGGTTCCCTGAAGAGACAGAAGAAAGCGAGGATGGTAAACCAGCAGGTTATCTGATGCCACAAGATAGTCAGCAAAATGATAAACGTACCTGGCTGTCGATGCAGAAGCTACATGATGCTCTCACTAACTTAGAGTGTCGGCATCTGTTAATGATTCTCGACTGTTGCTTTGCAGGTAGGATTCTTTGGGCAGGATTAAAGCGGAATGCAGGGCGATCTCGTAAAATGTATCGACAAAGCTATGACCGCTTCACAAAATTTCCGGCTCAACAGGTCATTACATCAGCCGCCCATGACGAGGAAGCGGCTGATTTGTCTCGTCTTGCAACAAGAGAGGTTGGAGAAAATGGACACTCTCCCTTCGCCGAATTGCTACTGAAAGTGCTAAAAGCCGAACCAGAGGAACTCAAGAAGGATATCTCTCTCGAGGCAATTATCGACGATGGGGTCATTACTGCCCATGAACTCTTTACTTATCTGCAAAATAAACTAGGGGATGATGCAGAAAAACAAACTCCAGGACTCTTTCACCTCAAAAAGCACGATAAGGGCGAGTATATCTTTGAGCTACCTGGTTTTAATGAGAAAAAACTAGAAGAACTTAAGCTGGATGAAAGTACTAATCCCTACAAAGGTTTAGCGTCATTTGAAAAAGAAGATAGTCAGTTATTTTTTGGCAGAAAAAGGCTGATTGAAGGCTCAAAAGAGAAAGAAGGTCTCCTTGAAAAAGTAAGCAAGAATCAACTTACGGTGGTGTTAGGGCTTTCGGGATCGGGTAAATCTAGCTTAGTAAAAGCTGGCTTAATTCCGGCGCTAATATCAGAGGAAAAAACTAGGTGGTACGTTCTGGAACCGATGCGACCTGGAGAACTTCCTATTAATGCTCTAGCAAGCGCAATTCTGCCAATTAAAAATGTCGATTTGGTCACTCAACTGGCTAAAGTTAATTTCCTTGATGATATTCTCAAGTCAAAAACTCAACAAAGGCAAAAGTCGGAATTAAATGACGAAAACGAAAAAAAATTTAATATTCTTGTAAAAGCTTGGCAAGGGGCAAGCCCAGAAGCAAAGTTATTACTTGTTTTAGATTATTTTGAGCAGTTAGAAAAATTATGTAGTGATTCAGAAAAACAAAAATTAAAAAAAATATATTTTAGTATTTTAGAGACTCTTAATTTATTAATTAAAGAACTGCAAGATTCTCAATATTATTTAATTGAAATTATCAAAGGATGGAGTATAAATAATCCGAATTTTAGGCTAATAATAACAATTGACCAATGTGAAGAATTAATGACATTATGCAAGAATGAGCAAGAAAGAGAAGATTTTTTGCGCTTGTTAGCAGAAGCTTTCGCATCAAAAGAATTATCAGAAAACTTACGAGTTGTGCTAACTTTGCGCTCTGAATTTGAACCTCAACTCAGAGATATGAATAAGAAAAAATATGAGAATGAAGTTTGGCAAGAAGCTTGGCAAAATGTTTGGCAAGATGGGAGATTTTTTGTGACTCCAATGGACAGAGAAGAATTACAAAAAGCGATTGAAGAACCTGCTGCACAACGGGCATTATTTTTTGAGTCTCCTAAGTTAGTCAATGAGTTGATTGACGAAGTTGTTCAAATGCCGGGGGCTTTACCGCTACTTTCTTTCACATTGAGCGAGCTTTATTTGAAGTATCTCAAAGCTGAACCAGAAGGTAGGACTGACCGAACAATTACTGATAAAGATTATAGAGAAATAGGTGGGGTTACACGCTCTCTAACCCAAACTGCTGACGATACGTATAAAAAATTAGTAAATCAAGAAAAAGTTGATGAGTCAATTATTCCTCATATAATGTTGCGAATGGTAGCTAGTAGTGGTGGTGGACTAGCTCGCAGAAGAGTACCAGTATCTGAATTGATTTATCCAGATTCAAAAAACCTAGATTCAAAAAATGAACAGGTACAGAAAATAATCCAACAGTTTGTAGAAGCTCGTTTGCTTGTTACAGGAAAGAATACGGAAAATCAAGACGCAGAAAATCAAGATTATGTAGAACCTGCCCATGACGCTTTGGTGCGGGGATGGGATTTATTACAGAACTGGATCGCGAAGTTGGAGCAAGAAAAATTACCACTTCAACAGCGTCAGCGTCTTACTATAGACTCGTTTTATTGGAAAAGACAAGGTGAGAATAAAGACGCTCTCTGGAAAGAAGACGACTTGCGGATTGCATTGTTAGAAAAAATCATAAATGATAAAAATAAACCTGAAAATAATTGGCTAAACGAATTAGAGACACGTTTTGTTGAGGCTTGTGTAAAGAATCGCGATCAAGAAGAGGAAGGAAGATTAGACACAAGCCTTGAAATTGGTATCACCTCTTCACAGCGGCTTTTTGATACTGGTAGGAAATTTGATGCGCTGACGACTCTAATCAAAACAGGAAAAAGTTTAAATGAGCAACTAGAAAAGTATGAATCTTCCAGACTTTACTTTCTAATTTCATTCAGGGATATGTTTGGGGAATTAGAGCCATGTACGAGCATTGCTGCACATGAAGGCAAAGTTACGAGTATAGGTTTTAATTCTCATAAAAATATCATGGCTTCGTCCGATAGCAAAACAATTAAGCTTTGGAATGCGGATGGAACTATTAGGCAAACTTTAGAGAGAGAAAGAGGTAATGAAGTTGAAGATTTAGAGTTTAGCCGTAGTGGTGAATTTCTGGCTGCTGCTGATGAGAATGGGAATATCGATCTCTGGCAAATATCAAAAAACAGTACTGAAGATACAATCGAGAAAAATACTTTTCTATTTCATAAAACGTTTAGCCGCTACCACCCAGCCAACTGCATAAGGTTTAAGCCAGATGATGAAACTCTTGTTTCATGCGATGGTTCTACAGTAATTCGTTGGACAGCAGAGAGTAGTTCAGTTGATCCTTTAATTATCTTGGGAGATCCTACTTCCAAAAGTAATGATGATAGTGCCACTTGTGTAGCTTTTAGTCCAGATGGTGGAATGATTGCGGCTGGTTATGCAAAAGGTGTTGTAAAGTTATGGAAATCTGATGGGTGTAGAATTTATACCTTTAAAGCTGCTGAATCTAAATCTGTTAATTCAGTAAATTTTAGTCACAATGGTGAAACTTTAGTTGTAGGCTGTGCAAATGAGCTTCAGTTTTGGTCAACTAAAAAAGAATCTATAGAGCCTGAAGTGATACGTGTTTTAAACGCAGATATTAGGTATGTTACTTTCAGTCCTGATGATAATTTACTTGCTTTGGTTGATACTAAAAATATAATTACATTATGGCTAAAAAACGATAGAAACTGGTTAAATTCCGATACTCAAATCAAAAAACTTAGAATATTAAAACATGAAGATTCATATAATAAACCAATAGCAAAAGTTTGTTTCTTAAACAAGTTAGATAAATCTCTATCAATCGCTTACAACTATGGCAAGACTATTCAATTTTGGAATTGCATTGATAAATTAAGTGGATATTGTCAAGACGATGAGAAATTTTATGGTCATACTGGTACGATTATGTCAATTGCTCTGAGCGGGGATGGTAAAACCATTGTCACAACAAGCTTAGACAGAACTATAAAAGTATGGAGTAACATCGGTACGCTATTAGAAACCTTGCATAGTGGTAAGCAAAATTACGATCCACTCGATAGAGTCAAGATTAGCCGAGATGGTCAGACAATTATTGTTGTTCTTGGAATTGGAAAAGTAATAGTTTGGAGAAAAAATGAAAATCTTAGATATGATAAAATTTATGAAAAAGAAGAATTTATTAGCGAATTTGACGTTAGTCTCAGTGGTAATTATTGTTTGACAGTAAGTCGAGATAATGGTGTTATGAAGGTCTTTGGTCTACTTGAAAATAGATATCAACTTATTTTTGAAGAAACTAATCAGGCCAAAGTAAACTTCGACTACATCGGTGAAGTAATTACTTCAGTCAATGCTGATAAGATTGTCAATATATGGAGGATCAAAGATGGTTCTTTAGTTAAAACTATCAGTGGCTTTGGGAATAACGTTCAATATGCCAACTTCTTCCATAATGATAGTTTGGCTTCTGCTGACCAGAAGAGTTGGGTTGTTACGATTGATGGAACTTCTGAATTAAACCTTTGGAAGGTGGACGGAGAGTTAGAGAGACAAGTCAAACGTGACATTGGAGCTAGGATTGTTGATTTACAGTTCACAGGAAAGACTATTTTAATACTTAGTGAGTCTAGCACTGGAGAATTCTATATAGAATTGTACAGTTTGAGCAGTACTAGGATTAAAACTATCCCCTTAGCTTATGGAAGGCTCTCTACGATGAGTTTAAACATGGATTGTAAAGTAATTGCAGTGGCAGATTCGGAAGTAGCTCATTACGAAAATAGGGTGAGATTGCTGAATTTTGATCTAGCCAATTTAGAACAAGATTTAGTAAGCCTTAAATCAGGTATCCGAAGTAAGTTTGAGATTATTAATGAGCAAATGATGTAACCATGCTAAGAGTAGCAATACTCTATTTAGATCGGCATCATTCGATTTAACCAAAACAGATGTTGTCATGAAATTGTACAGTCTTGCAGTTCTATTAATATGGAGATTCTCACTATGAAAGTTATCACTTTTGTCTACAATTCTGTTGCTAAGGTATCTAGTTCTGTATCCATTGGGCTTCTTGTATCGGGGATCATAGCAGGTACATCTGCTTGTAATCGAGAAAATATCACAACTGTTCAACATGGTTCTGAGGAACTGGTTTCTATTCCTACAGTCTTAAAAGTACAGCAGATTAAAGCTGAAAATCCTGATGCTTCCAAACCTTTGCCAAAATCAAACTCACCTCACTCATCGCGTACTTTGCCCTCTTACACCCAAGTCCAAAATGTACAACCATCCCTTGAGCCGAAAGAGAATGGTAAGTTGCGATTCGTTAATGACACTCCCTATATGTCTATTGTGTATATCTATGCTTCCACAGAGAAGTCTTACAAATATGCTTATGTCCCTCCATGCACAACGAGAGAGCTTTATGACACCTATAGTAATTCACAATTAATTAGTCTCAATGGTCATGCAAAGTTCCCTATTGCTAAGAAAGCTAAACGAGAAGATGACTTTTTTGCGATTAAGATGTCTGCTTTGGTAGATTATGGCGAACAAGAACAGCTATGCGAATTCAATCCTTCTAAAGCTGTTGATATAAGTCTTCGGAGTGCAGTAGGGGGATTCTTAGGTGATTCTCTATCATGGATATTTAGCAAACCTAACCTTTTGCCTGAAGAGACATTCAAGATCGTGCGAGAATTTTTGTCATCTAAAATCCCTGTTGGCATTAAGCAGACTTCAAATATTTCTGAGCAAGTTTCAGAACAATTGGCTAATAAAATAGACTTTTTGTATAAAAGTGAAAAGATACCTGATACAGTGGAGATTATTGAATCTTACGATAAGCTACAAGAAGCAATTTGGCTAAGGCAACTTATCCAAAATGACTCTATAGATGAAAAATCTAGGTATTTGTTATCCTCTACGCGCAGAAAAATTGAATTAGGGGAGATTGAGAATGTAGACGAACTGACAACTCATCTTAATACACTAAAGGAAGACCCATACTGTGCTGGTTTGTATAAAATTTTTCTAAATAGCATGATAAATGCTGCACCTGAACTTTATCAAACTTTTGCACGAGGTAAGAAAATAAAAGATGATATAAAGTTTTCTTATGGCGGTCAACCTAAATTTAAACCCCTTCGAGTTAACAATGTACTAGTCGCGGGAACTATTCAAACCCAGCCACAATGTGCATCCACAATAAATAATAATCCTGTCTTCACTCTTATTTCTGATTATTCTCGTACTCGATTTCAGACGGTTCTTCAATAAGGTGCTTCATTAGACTTGAAAGTGCAGTCTTCTGCTTTTTACATAGCTCACATCTTTGCTGTTGGTACAGAAGAAGTGCGATCACTTGTCGTCTGATTTACTACGGTTGGTTGCCAAGTGCGATCGCCTTCTCAAAACCTCTTGGGATAGAAGTGCGATCGCCCTCCCAAAATTTTTGCTACAGAAGAGACATCTCCAAAATAGTAACATTCTGTAGTAAAAGAACATTAAGGAACTTTTTTACACAAAAACATGAGCAACATACTGAATTATATTGAAGAGAATCCTAAAGAAACACAGCGCTTAATTGGTCTGAAGTATGAATCGCTCAGATTTTGATGCCAAACAAAGATTTAAAGGAGATAAGGCATATATTGGAGAAAATTTAATTACAACTCCAATTAAGAAACCAAAAAGTCAAGAACTACCAACTGAACAGAAAGAACAAAACAAAATATTTTCATCTAAACGAATCTTTGTTGAACATCGAATTCGATAAGTCAAAATATTTCGAGTTGTTCAAGAAAGATTTAGGTTAAATCCCCACAAATATGAGCAAGTAATTTTGACGATTTGTGGAGTAAGGTTACGGATTCTAGGGCTAATATTATCATTAAAATATCAGCTATATCATCAGGTTGAAATTACTGCATATAACTAGATATTTTTGCCTAATTATCAACAGCAAATATCTCAAATTCTTATTTTATCGTACAGGATAGCTAATTTAAAATAATTGCATTTGGAGGCTACAGCCTAATAACAGCAAAGTTTTGAATGTTTTCGGAGATGTCTAAAGGGTTTTCGTAAACATCGTATGAAACCACAACATGAATGGTAGCCGCTATTCATTCCACTTCACCAACACCCCATCAACAATCGCAATCCCCCACTGGGAAAA
>NZ_JBSGKF010000016.1:0-20740 GCF_054786515.1 Nostoc sp. UIC 10890 | reverse complement strand
CTCGACCTGTGTACCATGCGGGTCAAGCGCTACGATGTTCCACCCAGCTTGTACTTTTTTCCAGATAATTTCTCTAGTAGTCCACGATTTACCCGCACCCATACCACCAAAGATTAAAGTGGGGTAGCCAATGGTGTTGTTAATCCAGCGATATTTGTCACCAGGAGCGATTGCTTGGCTGTCTGCCCCTGCAACCTTATCGTTGGGGTCAATCGTCCCTTGTAAAGTCTGACTCCCTTGTAGATAAGGCGTTTTCATCTCCCGTAGCTGCTTGATGTAATCTGCTTTCTGTTCTTCAGTCATCCCAGCCGTCTGCGCTTCAAAAATAGCGTCGGATGCTTCCATTTGGGTGACTTCAATTTCCGTGTGGGCGTAAATCTCGGCTTTTTGGATGTCAACAGTGCGATCATTGGCTATTAAATCCAAGTCGGCTTGTAACTGGACTTCTGCGATCGCAACATCTCGGTAACTATCTAACAACTCCGAACGTGCCGCCATCTCTGCTTTTGCAGCATCCCGTTTTTGGGCGATGTCTTCAAATACGGCTTTCTGCTTCTCCTCATACTGACAGTGCCTCAGCATCCAGCCAGCAAGCGCAAACCCCAGGAATCCCCCAAACGCCCAAAAGGGTTTGTAAGGGTTCGTCGCCTTCACCAACCCGTTTACCCCCATCGCTGGATCTCTCACTACTTGGCGGGGCATTCCATCACTCTTCCACTGTGACCAATAAAATGGGGTCATGCGAAAAGGACGGTTATCTTTGTCCTGACACACTAATGTTTTCTTTGGGGTTTTGATGCAGAAATAAATTCTGTCGCTGCTAGTTCCCTGCCACGCCATCGCAGCCGAGCTAATTCCCACTGTCAAACTTAGCCCAATGGCAACAGCTTTTTTATCCATCGGTAACTGTCCAAACCACTTCATTAAACCCGATTGTTGCGACTCGGATAACTGTTTATGTTTCTCGGTTAAGTAATTCATTTACCTCTCCTACCACTAAATAGAAAAATCATTAATATCGCTAGAAATATGCCCACTCCTGCACCATCCATCCAACTTGAAGATTCAGCAGTTTTTGGCTTATAAACCGACTCGATAGAAGTCTTAGCTGTACCAGTGGAAGTTCTCGATTCATTCCATTCACTAATCGGTTCGGAAAGCGCACACAATAGGGCTAATGACGCACTGCAACCAGTCATTAAATTAGTAACGAAATTATTAAAACCTTCACCCGTTGCAGTGGCAGTAAAATACAGATGTGCAGTACCCACAGCAAGGAACATTCCAACTGGGTGAACTTGCAATAGATGAAAGGTGAAAATCACTGCACTATTTAGACAACTGCCAGCCACAATTTCACAAGCATTACCAGCACGTCTAAATGTTCTACCTCTATTATTTTCTGGTAATTGTTGTGGCTGTGATGGTTGCTGTTGTTTCTGTTGTTGTGGAGTCTGTGCCAGCCCTTCAAATGAAAAAGAGCTGACGCTATGAGGATCTTCATTTCGTTTCCTTACTAGCATCAGCCTGTGTCCTTTCAACTAATAGTTATCTGTCGCCCAATTTGTTCCACAAATTACCCAGCATTGCACCCCAGCCGCGAACTGTTCCTGTTGCTGAAATACTAGATGCAGGTGCATGATTTTGGCTAGTAACTGGTATCACTTCTTGGGGTGTTTGGTTTGGTTCTAAAGCTCTGGAACCGTACCTTGCACGGGCTAAAAGTTGTTGGCGTTTTTCTCTTAACCCCGTGGTGATAGCTTGGCGTTCAGCTTGCACAACTTGCCTATTTTCGATGCCGCTAATCTTGTTTTCATGCCGCCAAAGTTCCGCTTGTAAGTCTTGATGTAATTGGGCTGCAACTTCGGTTAAGGCGTGTTTGCGCTTTTGGTCAATTCGCAATAGATCCGCTCTATCTTGGGCATCTATCTTGCCCATCTCCGAATCAAAATCGGAGTTGAGTTTGCGAATTTTGGCGATAGCACCCGCTACATGAGAGCCGTATTGTTTACGAAGTTCAGTCCAGGTAACTTGACCTTTTGTTAACTTCTCCATCGCCTCAAAGACAACTTTGGCATTGTCCAGAAATGGTTCTAATCGGTCACTTAACTCTTGGGCATTATTCGCATAATCCGCAAACTGTTCGAGCTTATTTATATCCGAAAGATAGCCCAGAATATCAGACTCAAATCCTCCCCAAGATTGCGCTTTCTCGTCGATATGCGAGCTATGACCAACTACCGGATTACGTATTGCAAAGTCCATTGTTAAGACTCCTTAGTGCTGATATTTCAATTGATTAATCAGTGCCTCTGCCAGTCCCAGATGTTCGCCTAAAGTCACCCTTTTATTGATACTTTGGGCAATAAGAGAAACTGTTGAAACAGCCGCCGCCGCTACTGAACTGCCTTGGAGATTTATCTCTGCACTCAACAGGTTTTGGACGACTCCGTGTAAGAGCAATAGTTTTTCTATCTTGCTAAGTTGCTCAAATGTGCTGCCGTATTGTTGTTGAAGCTCGTCTAAATACGAACCATCTCCTGGCATGGCTGAGGTAAAGTACCCAATTGGTTTACTCATGTTGCTACAATCCTTATGTCGTTTATCGTTATGCGGCGGTAGACACATTGGTAGGGCGATTGCACCGACGGCCAATCATTGCAATCGCTCTCCCCATCACTGAAAAAAGCCTTCTCTTGAAACATCCACAGTTGAAGCTGTGGCTGACCATTGCAGAGTATTGAAAAACTGGGTAACATCCCCAAGGGTGACATCGCAATCAAAACGTAAGCCATGATATTGTGGATGCTGCCTAATTTCGGTTACTAATTGTTGTGCTTGTGCAATCAATTCTGGCAGTGGTTGAGTATTCATAATTGACCTCAAAATATTGATAATTGCAGTGATTCTTGGCTGATGACTCTCGCATTGGTACTCATTCCTGACACTTCATAGCAGCGAGTAGTTAAAGCTTTGTGGTTGAGCAATAAATCAGCCTTCTTTCGTTGTCCAGCCAGAGGTCGAAAGTGATACTTTGGGTGTTGGATTGTGCCTGTTTTAAACAGATATTGATAGAGTGTTCTATCAATCTGGTACACTCTAGAATTGGTTAGTAGGGTTGAGTCATAGACTCTGCTTAAATTATTCATTGCTGCCTCTATTGACTCCAAAAGAGTACAAATGATTACGCTTTTTGGCTGTCGTTGAAAGCATAAGCTTGTCCCTCAACTTGGGAGTAGAATTCGATATTTAGAATTGCTTCGTGAATCTCCATCAAGGCTTGAACGGCATCGCCCAGACGCAGGTCATTCGATGTACTGAACCGTTCAGACGCTTCGATTTGTTGATAATTTGGGGATGCTTGTACAAACCTTAAAGTCTGTTCGCAACCGAGGATAATGGTCATGATTTCGGTTGTTGTTAGGCTTGGTTGTGTCTTTTGGGTGTCTTGGCCGCTCATGACTTCTTTCCTTTTCTTTGAGCTTTTATCGGTGTGGGTTGGGGTTCTGGCTGATTACTTGGGGATTGTGGCTGGTTCGGCTTTTGTAGTACATAGCTGATTGCCCCTGCACCTCCCACGGCTGCGGCGATGGTGAACATATTGTTTCTACCAAAGTGCTGGACTCCGAAGTAGCCAACGGCTAACGCTGCGGCTGTTGCACCAATGCCTAAAACCGTGTTCCTGAATGTGGTTCTGCTCATGCTGCCCCCTTGAAATTAGTGACCATTGCGCTAAGTGCCGATTTATTCGGCTGTGTAGATTGCGCTGTTTCGGGTTTGGGTGTTGTTTGGACATTACCGTGTTGAAAAATCAGCTTCTCTACACCTGCTGATAATGCCTGTGTCGGTGCATCTTGGGGTAAATCAAAAATCTTGCACAATTCAATTACTGCTAAGTAGGAGATGGTTATACGCCGAGATTCGTAATTCATTGATTAGGCTCCAATTGAAATTTGAGTTAATAGCTTCAACCCCAAGGCATTGATAAATTGGGGATTGTTCAAAATCACAAAGCCAAAACCGGCTAAGTTTTGATCCACCACCGGCAGAGAAACACCCCCACCCCAGGCGACAAGGTATTTAGCGCGGTCTAGATAATTACCAGCAGTCACGAAATTGGCGAATTTCTCAATCCTCGTACTCCACCAACAATCTAGACACTGGCTGTACTCTGCCTCGAAGTTCTTGCCTGTGAGGTGGTTGCCGCCGTATGTAAAAGTGCCTTCTAGAATGCCCTGGTTCACCAAACTAGGCGAGTGCTTCACATCCTTGGAAAGCAGACTCACTCTGTCGTTTCGCTTGTCGAGAGCTTCTGCAATCATGCTGTGCAGTTCACCGCAACCACCTTCAATCAAGTGACGGTCAATCACTGCACCACTGCCGTTGAACACGGTTACAAGCCAAGTTGATGAACCGATATCGAGTGCGATCGCTAATTCTGAAGGGTCAAGTACCAGGGACGCTTCACCGAATAAACAATGGGCAATACTTCCAAATCCTTCGGGGTAAATGCCAGTAACCGCGATGTCAACTGTCTTGGTGACAATGGAACGAGTCACAGGATGCAGGTGTTCAAAGGTGTGAGTCCCTTCAACCCTGCGTTTAATCTCAGTCGCCCAGCGTTCTGGGTTGTGGTTGCTCAAACTAATTGAAAGCTTGAACCCATCGGGAATATTCAGAACTGCTAAGTCTGCAAGAATGCTTTCTAGTGCCAGTTCTGCTTTTTTCGCCTTATCCTCGTGCAGCAAGGTGTGGTCACTTTGCGCTAGAGCAGCACTGCCCCAAAAGAATTGAATATCTTTTAAGTCCAGGCGTGAACCTTGTACATAACGCAGCCATGCCCCATCTTTTGAGATGGTTTCGTGGTGCATGATGTTTCGGTTGCGAACTAGTGAGTATACGGCTGGCATCATGATCGAAAAATCACCGATGATTGCCTTCCCATACCCTGCTCCTGCGTCCTTACCTCCTGTGAGGTCAGTTAGCCCGGAATTGGCTAACAAGTCTGCTTGAACTAGCCAATTTTTGGCATTGGAATATATAGCTGTCATGGTTCTGATGATTGTTAAAGTCTTGATTTTTCTGGCTTTGGAGAATTTAAAGGCTGAATCCTCTTAAATCCGCACATCCAGTTGGGGGCAAGCCAAAGCATCACTTTCTGGCTTCTGTTGCCTTTGTTGGGTGGCTGTTTTTGGCTTGATGATGCTAGTATAGCACTAATAGTGCTAATAGTGCTATTAGAACTCTTAGTGCTAATAATGTTATTAGTGCTTTTGATATCTTTAATGTGCTAGGAGAGTACTATGGATGCTGTATACAGCAATTAGTTCTGAATTAATGGCACGACCGCGAATTACAGTTACCGTGTCTGATGACGTTTATCAGTATCTTAATGAATGGGCAGATCGAGAAGAACGACCATTGGCTAATCTTGCAGCTTACTTGCTAAGTCAGGCTGTCAGAGAACATCAAGAACAAAGTGAATCTGCCAAACCTAAAAAAGGTAAGGGTACAGCATAAGTTAATCACTAAGACAGGACAGACAAATTCAACCCAACATACAGATAATCCCTGACTTAACTATGATTTTTGATAGCGCCAATGACCACAGTTAAAGACCCACTACCCAATTTTCAACTCCCGCCGCACAACGAAGCAGCGTTAGAGATGATTAGGGAAGCTATAGAGCATGAATCCGCTCTTGCTCTAGCGGCTGGTGGTTTTGCACTTGGTACAGGCAGCTTCATTAGTCCTTTTGGCTGGGTTGCTTTTGCATTGGCTTACAAGCCTTTGGTACGAATTCAAAAACTTGCACGGTTAGAAAAATTAACAACTGCTCTTTTGGATGAGTTTAAGAGCGAGGAAATACAAGTATTTCCGGTAATTAAGGTAGAAGACAAAAACCCTATCGACTTGTTCATTAGGTTTCCGCGCAAAACTCACTTATTTATCTCAATTCGCTCAAAAGGAGACAGCGAGATTATTTATAACGAAAAGAGGGAGATTTTACAGGTAAAGCGGAAAAACAAAAGTGGTTTAAGAACCTGGGAACCCTGCCCTCTAGTTGAACTAGCAGATTACAAAAGCTGGTTTGACAAAAACAGAAATTTGTTTGGGATGTCCTCTCGTGAAGCTCAAAAGACACCCACAGCAAAAGTTTTGGTCTTATGGCCTCCCACCAAGGCGGCCGACGATCATAATTCACACCTTTATTCTGAAGTTGGAAGTATGAGAATTCTAGCTCTCAGAAGGAAAGGGACTGCATTTGTAATTCAACAGGAGGAAATAACCGAGTTTATCAAGGCTTGGTTAGCCGAATACAAATAGGCAAAACAATGAAAACCTCACGTCCTGCGAGGACAGCGAGGTTTTCAAATGGAATTGGGGTATCTGGTTGTGCCAACCGCCGGATTAATATCCCTAATAGTAATCTTATCTTACACGAAGTGAGTGTTAAGCCCTTGTTACACTACCGACCCAGCGACAAAAAGTAATTCAGGAATTTTAAGTAATTTTGTGCTTATATTTCTGAAAGTTTGTATTAGAAGATTACTGCCAAAGGATAGCTCCAATTCCTCCACCACACATCAAGGAGGAATTGCTCAATGTCACCATTACAACAATTTAATAACTCGCTTCAGCATCAACAATTGAATAATAAACGTGCTGAAGCATTAAATGTTGAACCAGAGCTTGCTGAAGGTAATAAAATCAAGTTCGCGTTTAACGCAACTGGAAAAAACAAAGACTGGGACTTTAAGAAGCTGGCCGGTAACTTCATTGATGTAGAAGGCACTCTAGCCGATGTCCAGGAACATATTAAAGCAGGTCACGCTATCTGTGCTGGCTTGTTAGGCGGGAAATGGCGCAGTAAGGCCAATGTGATCGGTTCTCAGTGGCTACTACTGGACATCGATAATTCCGATGTCGCCCGTGATGCTTATGATAAGCCCATCAAGGACGAGAATGGAAATTATATCAAAGTTTACAAGCACCAATTAACGATCTCAGAAGCCCTAGCCCATCCCTTCATTAAAAAACACTGTGCTTTAATTTACACCACTGCCAGTCATAAACCAGAGTGGCATAAATTCCGGTTGGTTTTCCTTCTCCCCGAATATGTTCAAGGTGCTGATACTGTAGAAGCTTGTACGCGCTTCCTCATGCAGCAGTTACCGCATGATCCAGCTTGTAAAGATGCAAGTCGTGTTTTCTACGGCAGCACAGAGGCAGAATTCCCGCTAGTCAACCCTGAAGCCACAATACCCGCAGAATGGATAAGTGAAGCTCTAAAGATCGCGCAACAGGAACGGATTGAGTATCAGCAACGAATTCAAGAAATTGAGTCACGGCGTAAAGAGTGGCGTGAGATTTCCGTCACTGAAGGCTGGGACATTGACCAGCTAATCCAGAACGCGCTTTCATTCATCCCACCACGCACCCCAGGAAGCGGTAATTATGACGAATGCCGTCAGGTTTTGATGGCACTAGTTAACCATTATGGGGCATCTGAAGCGGAAATTATAGCCGAGCAGTGGTCGCCCAGTATCAAAGGCTCAACTTGGAACATCCACGCTAAGATTCGCAGTTTTCGGCGTGGGGGGATTACGATCGGAACACTGTTTCACATTGCCAAACAGTATGGCTTTCGCTTCCCGCAACGGCAGTATGAACCCAACCTCGGCAACAAAGGAGTAATTAGCCGTGAGGAGTGGGAGCTTGGGCGAGTTAGAGAGGACTTGAGCAGCTTCCAAAATTTATTAAGGCAAGCGATTGCTCCATTTAGTTCGATATTTAAAGGATTTAAAGCCCCACCAACACCCAAGCCCTTACCCGAAATTGACACGCCTTCGGCCAATGTAATTGTTTACAAGCCCGGCAATATCCCGTACATAACTGAAGTTACAGGCAATATCTCTATCTCCTGCCAGCCAGAAGAACATATTACCGCTTGGGTGGAAGCTGTTTCTAAAGGCTGGACACAAATCTTAGATAATTCTCACCCTGGACTGGGCAAGTCTTACAACGCGGGGCAACTGACGGCGGGGCTATTCGGCGTTGATAAACTAATTTACCAGGATGCCAACCACAGAAACCCATCTACTCTGCCGATTGAGACGAATTTTGTTGACTTACCAGTGCGGCACAACGGCTTTAAACTTGACCCCACCCGCAAAACTCCTACTGGTGAAGATTTTAAACTGTGGACTAAAGCGGGTGAGACTGCCGACACTGATGGCAATTGTCACAGAACTTACTTATTTAACGCCTTCCGCAACAAGAATTTTAGCAGCCTTGATTTTGAAGAGAGCGGCATCAGCCCCATCTGTGGCGGTTGTTCCCTTAAGAATCAGTGCCGTTTCGCCAGTGGTGACGGTTTTGGATTCCGCTTTCAAAAGCGCAGTGCAATTCAAAATTATTCTGAACTCAGAGCGCACCCAGACTCTACACCTGTCACTTTAACTAACGCTGCTGACCAAACTTTCACTGTTGGGCGGTTATGGGAAGAAGCAGGTACGCTCATCAAGCCCGTGCGTAATGTTGATGTGAACCGAGGCGATTTTGAAACCACTGTGGGCAAGCTGCTACTGTTAGAACCAAACATAATGTCACAGCTGCAACCTGCACTAAAAGTTTTACACCAACTGCTTACTCAGCAAATTAAACCTACTAACCGCTACGGGTTCGATGATGCCAGCATCCGAGCGCTGCTGCCCCCTTTCCCCACAGGCTTAGATATCGAAGCGATTCAGCAAACTGTAGAACCTGATTTAACTTTCTTAGAGGACTTAGACTCTATTGATATTACTGGAGATAAACAACTCAAAAAAAGTGCTGCGGCTCGTTATGCTGCCAAAAAGGTAGTTAAAGACAGCGCACGAACAGCCGGGAGGGAGTTTCTTGACTTGCCTAATTACTGGTTGCCTGACTTTCTCGAAGCTTGGAAGGGTGATGGTAGTTTCCAATCTCAATGGGGTGTACTCAGCATTCACCGCCGAAATCCCAAGCATACTGAATTGGCTAAATCAGCCCAATTCAATATTTACCTTGATGCCACTTTCAAATCTCAACAGTTGAAATTGAAACTGGGCATCAATGATCCTGTGTTAGTCATCGAGCAACAACGCCCAGACTACGACAATTTAAAAGTGGTCAACGTTACTGGGCTGGGTAAACTGCCCAAAAATCGCTCTCTTCCACTTAGCGCTCGTGTTAATGCCCTCAAAGAAACCTTGAAAGAACTCTGCCCCACCCTTGGCATTATCGATTGGAAACAGATTGCAACCCAAGCCGAGGGGCGCACAGAATACGGTCACTTTGTCGATGGGCGTGGTGTTAATCGCTTTAGTGAGTGTGATGCGATCGCAAGTTTTGGCATTC
Source organism: Nostoc sp. UIC 10890 (assembly GCF_054786515.1). Classification (NCBI taxonomy): domain Bacteria; kingdom Bacillati; phylum Cyanobacteriota; class Cyanophyceae; order Nostocales; family Nostocaceae; genus Nostoc; species Nostoc sp. UIC 10890. Next base: position 11,359 of record NZ_JBSGKF010000016.1, on the reverse strand, counting down.
CTTACCAAAACATCGGTGTTTTAGCAGCACAATATCAGGTGATGACTGGTGAACCAGTCAACCTGGAAGATAAAAACAGCGCTTTTCAAAAGTATCTCACAGACCTGATCCGTGCAGAAATCATCCAAGAGATTGGCCGATTACGCGCTCATCGTCGCTCCAATGTGGAGCTAACATTCTACTTCTGCGCTGACTATGACCTTAGTTTTCTCTTAGATGAACTGCCCGGAATCAAGTTAGAGGTTGTCGATGCCTGCTCTCTATGCACCGAAGCGGGTAGCCGAGATCAGCAGACGGGACACGCCATCGTCAAAGCGTTTACCCAGCTTTGGGAGTCGCAGCAGAAAATTGGTCAAACTGCGATCGCCAAAATCATAGACACTACCCAAGGATGGGTAAGCCGATTTACCCAGCGTTGGGGGGGCTGGCAGCACTTTAAAAAATTATTACTCCTACTATTAGATAGTCTTAATAGCGGTAGTAATAAAAATTTGGCTGACTTAGACGACGATGAAAAGTGGTTAGCCCGTACATACTTCCCGATGTTGATTGCTGAATCAGAATCATCACCTGAAGATACCTTAGAACACGTCGCTGAAGTTGCCACAATCTTTACTAATACTGCACTGCGACGAGTTTTAAACTCATGTAGTCCGGCTGTTAAGGCTGACTTGCTAATGATTGTACTGAGTTGTCTGCCTACTGAAGTTTACTCAATTTCAGTTTCTCCACTCTCTGCATCACTCGCAGAACCTGCGCTATCACCTTGAACAGTCATAAGAACTGATTCCAGACGATAACCAGCTTCGCGGATGTAATAAGAAGCTGCACCCACGTCTTCAAACACGCTGTCAAATTGGGGATGAGTTGACGGGAAAATCTTTCTCAACCGTTCGCTGATTCCTGAAAGTTCTTGCTGAATTGCGATTAGTTCTTGAGTATCATCATCCATACTTATTTACCACAAAGATAGCTGCCCTGGTGAAACATTTGATTTCCCACCTCTGTGGTATAAAAGGTGACAGGCACTGCACAGGGCTATAAGGTTTCCTCTGTGGTTATTTGCTGGATTCCTGTCCCAATGATGAACCTGTAGGGTGTACACTCTGCGTTTTGAGCGTGTTAGATGTGATGTTTTTTCACCAGGCGGGATGCAGTGTAACCCGCACTTTTGACAACGCCACTGGGCTTGTTGCTTAACTTCCGTGGCAATTTCTGACCAATTATCTGGGTATAGAGAATAGGTGAACGTCATCAGTCTAATTAAACTAAAGCTTTGAGAATTGTAATGCTTCTAGGGCTGGGCCACGTTTGAAAAAATATTACTCCTGCTATTAGATAGTCTTAATAGCGGTAGTAATAAAAATTTGGCTGACTTAGACGACGATGAAAAGTGGCTAGCGCGTACATACTTCCCGATGCTGATTGCTGAATTGGAGTCATTACCAGATCACCTCTTAGAGTCAATGGCAGAAGTTGCCCAAGTTTTTGGTACTAGAGCAATGAATCGATTCTCCCACTTGTTGCCCCGGTGCAGCAGGATGATTCAATCCCATCAATACTTATGTGCGTTGCTCAATCTTTTGCTGTGCCAAAATATATGAGTTTAATATAGTCCCAAGTAGTTTAATGTCGAAAAAAACTGAAGACTTATTTAAAAGATATGCTGCTGGAGAAAGAAATTTTTCTGGTATCAGTTTGGATGGTATGGACTTGTCTGGAGTTGATTTGAGTGGGGCTGACTTGAGCAATTCTGGCTTAGGTGAAGCATATTTAGAAGAGGCTAATCTAGAAGGAGCCAATCTCCGCAATGCCCATTTGGGGCAAGCTTGTTTAGTTAAGGCTAATCTCAGAAATGCTGATTTGAGTGGAGCTAATTTGGGATTTTCTTACCTATCTAGAACTGACTTGACCAATGCCAAATTAGTTAATGCTTACTTGAGTGCTGCTGACATGATTGAGACAAATCTAACTGGATCTGACCTGACTGGAGCAGACTTGGAAGGCGCATATATGAAGCGGTGTGTCTACAGCAATACCATCATGCCTGATGGCACTATACGTCAGAGTTAGAATTTAGGCTAAATAAGGCTAATTTTCATAAATGCCTATACTGTGCTGGATGCAGATTTTTTAGCTTAAAACCATCTGTGTAGGCGTAACAATTTGAATTGAGTCGAGCAACCTTTCATGAAACTCCCAAGAAGCCCCTTAGAGGCAACACCAGTATAACCTTTACTCATAATTTAACCAGCTTAGATTTCTTCATCACTGTAAATCTTTGGCACAAAAGCTGACCTGTTTGGTTCTCTGGTTGGTTCTCTGGTTGGTTCTGATTTCGCTTCTGGTTCCTGCGTTGCTGGCCGTTGTTTTTTATTCTTGCCCTTCTTACTTTTTACAGGTGCTTCTTCAGCTTCGCTGCTTTCAACAACTGCCTGCTGATTTTCAGTAGCCCCCTGAACTGACGTACTACTACCGCCGTCATCAGATGCTTGATGACGGCGACGGCTGCTTTTCTTCAACTCACCGATTAAATATTTGATTCTGCTACCTGTCAAATTAATACCCAGACCCTTCAGCATTTCTGAGACTTCATCGTAGGTGTAGCCATACTTGTCAGAGGTCAGCTTCTCAATGTATCGCCTCATTTTTCTAATAGCTTCTCTATCTGATACAGACTCTCGCTCTTTCGGCTTCTGCTCCTTCAGCAGATTGATAGCCTTATCAATCTTGCCCTTCGTAATTACTTCTGAATTCTGATGCTCACTCATGGTTATCTCGTGAATCCCGATTAACTGATAATTATCGGCTATTTGAAATAATTTGCACCAAGAAAGTTTTCAAAATTCTACAAAAATCGGCTATTGTGGCTACGCCGAATTACCTTTTCATATTAGGGCTACGCCTTATATGTTTTAGTGTGGCAGCTTCGCTGGTCTTCTTATTCAAGCTAATGCTAAAAAATTTGGCTATTACAGCTACGCTGAATAACAGAACTTTACTTAAAACAGCTTCGCTGAATTATCTTTTCGTATTCCAGCTACGCCCAACTATTATATTGTGTGGTAGCTTCGCTGAATCAGAGAATTTTCATATAGCGGCTACGCCGTTTTTACCTCTTGTGCTGTGGCTACGCCGAACCAGAATTTACCGACTACTTTCTTTTTTCCTATTGCGGCTACGCCGTTGATATATCCCTCTGTAAGTTGTAGGATGATCAGCAGCACGGCTACGCCTTTATACTCCTGCCCCCAGCCCCCTGCTGTGTCCTCCGTACAGATGTAGCACTTGACACCTCGCTACCCCCAAAATGGGCTTGAAGCCAGCCATGCCTCAAAGCTTACGCTTTGTCTCGCTGCGCTCGAACGGCAGACTGGTTCAAGTGGGGAAACCCCCCTTGAAAAACCCCGTGCGATTCGTTTAACCCAAATCAGATTAGGAAACTAAGCTGAGGGAAGGTTAGTGTGGCACTCAATGCCACAACAACTGATTAATCATGTAGGTGAAAGTCCTACTCCTTTGGTGTCAAGGTAAAAGCACTTCCCCCATTAATGCGACTGGTCATCAAATTGATGAAGCGGGGATGAAAAGCAGACTTCCGAGAGCCGTACTCGGCAAACTGTAAAGCAGGAGTTTATGAGTAACAAAATGAAGATGTGAAGAACCATCGAGATCAAGAATGGGCAACGACGGCTAGTAAAGCCCAAGCCAAAAGGCAAGGATAAAAGTGGAGGTTGGCAAATGGGGTTTTGACCAACAGACATCATCCCACAAACCCGGTGGAGAGCATCACTCTAAAAACTCAAAACAATGATTAATCGGAACGAAGTAACCCACTTAAATGTTCTCGGAAAGGTCGATTTCTGAGAAGTCAACCAAGACGCAAAATCTGGAAGAAATTTCAGACATTAAGTGGAAAGGATTGTGTCAAAAGCGAATGCCTTGGGTAATACCTTGGATATGCTAACAGACACACTGCAACAAGGAAGGTATAGTGTCAAATAGCAATTAATATGTCCAAAACTGAAATAAAATTCAAGGTGGAATGGTCAGACGATATCCCAACCTGTAAAGGAATTGAACCAGAATATAACTGGAACGAAATACCTTGGAAGAAATTGGAACGTCGTACTTTCAAGTTGCAAAAGAGAATATACCAAGCCAGCAGTCGTGAAGATGTAAAAGCAGTTCGCCGACTCCAGAAAACATTAATGAATTCCTGGTCAGCAAAATGTATAGCGGTCAGACGAGTAACCCAAGATAACAGTGGGAAAAACACGGCTGGGGTAGACGGAATAAAATCTATCAAACCTAGCGAACGTTTAAACCTAGTTAAACGTCTCAAACTCACAGGTAAATCTAAACCTACTCGAAGATTGTGGATTCCGAAACCGGGAACGGATGAAAAAAGACCATTGGGAATTCCTACAATATTTGACCGCGCATTGCAAGCACTTGTGAAACTGGCTCTCGAACCAGAATGGGAAGCCCGTTTTGAACCCCACAGCTACGGATTCAGACCAGGGCGGTCATGCCATGATGCAATCGAAGCAATATTTAACTGTATCTGCACCAAGGCTAAATATGTCTTAGATGCCGATATAGCCCAATGTTTTGATGGCATTAATCATGATAGTCTCTTAAGGAAAATCAACACATTCCCGACTCTAAGCCGACAGCTAAAAGCGTGGCTAAAATCGGGCGTGATGGACAGAGGAAATCTATTCCCAACTGACAAAGGAACACCACAGGGGGGAGTAATATCTCCGTTGCTGGCTAACATTGCATTGCATGGAATGGAGAACCGAATACAGCAGTTGTTTCCAAAAAGAAGCAAGAAAGTGAACGGTAAGAAAACAAAAATACCATCACCAACGCTGATTCGATATGCAGATGATTTTGTGATTATTCACTCAGAACTGACCACTGTCCAAAAATGCTTTGAGAGCATATCAGAATGGCTAAAAGATATAGGGTTAGAACTGAAACCAAGTAAAACAAAACTGACCCACACTTTCATTCCATACGAAGGGAATGTTGGTTTTGATTTTCTCGGATTCCACGTTAGGCAATACAAAGTAGGCAACTACAGAAGTGCCAAAACTGGTAATGGAAATATACTAGGTTTCAACACCCTCATCACTCCCAGTAAAAACAAGTTACACAAACACCTTGAGAACATAAGTCGAATAATAGAAAAACATAAAAACGCCCCGCAGATTGAGCTAATTAAGAATCTGAATCCAGTAATTAGAGGATGGGCGAACTATTATTCCACAAAGGTAAGTAAAGATATGTTCTCCCTAGCGGACAGTCTAACTTATCAGAAACTCAGGGCTTGGGCAATTCATCGATGTTCCAATAGTGGCAAACAAGAAGCACTCAGAAAATACTGGCATCTTGTCGGTAACGATAACTGGTGTTTCAGCACCCGAAGAGGACATACGCTAATCAAGCACGCAGAAACTCCAATAGTGAGACACACAAAAGTGCAAGGAGAACGTAGTCCTTATGACGGAGATTTTGTTTACTGGAGTACCAGAATGGGGGAACACCCGTTAGCAGATAGCAGAGTAGCCAAACTCCTAAAAATGCAACGCGGTAGATGCACCCACTGCGGATTGTTTTTTCGAGACGATGAAAGAATGGAAATCGACCATATCATCCCAAAATCAGAAGGGGGTAAAAATGGTTATAACAATCTTCAACTACTTCATCGTCATTGTCACGACTTGAAAACTGTTCTTGACGGTTCTTATATCTCAGACAGAACAGATTTAACTGAAGAATATTTATCAGAAAATTCTGACCAAATATTTCTTAGTTTTGGTACTGATGACAACAGCCTTGTTGCTGAGGAGCCGGATGAGGCGAAAGTCTCATGTCCGGTTCTGAATGAGAGGTGGGGAAAGTAATTTCCCCATCGACTCTAACCCTCGCAATGTCCCTAATATTCTCCACTTATGGCGAATCGCAAGCAGTCAAAAGCTCTAATACGAAAGCATATTTTCCCGGTGAGATTGAGTGACATCGAACTGGACTTGCTGCGAATAAAATCACTTGATGCGGGAATGTCAGCAAGTGAACTGATGAGACGTAATGCGTTGATGCGTCCATTACCAAAACGACTAAGTAAGATTAGCCTGCAAACATATTGGGAATTAGGACAAATTGGTAACAACCTCAACCAGCTTGTCAAAGCCACTAACATAGCTATATTAATGGGGCGAACTCCACCAGCAAAACCAGAACTGTTACGAGAACTTTTAGAACTGTTGCATCAGTGCAGACGAGATATTGCCTCGGATGATGTTGATGATGACGACTCGGAAGAAGAGGAAGAGGATGATTGGGAAGCAGACTAAAGGCAGAGGTTTTCGCAAGCTGTTGGATTATTTAGAATCCCGTGAAGATGCCCAACTTATTGGCGGCAATATGAGCGGGAGAAATGCGCGAGAATTGGCGCGGGAGTTTAAGCTATCTCGACAACTAAATTCTGATGCAGACCGAGTTGTTTACCATGTCTCACTGTCAGCAGCCAAGGGTGACAAATTAGATGATGAGAAGTGGAGCGAAATCGGCGACCGTTACATGAAGGAAATGGGCTTTGATGCCAATCAGTTTGTCATCTTCCGCCACCATAACACCGATGACGACCACATCCACATTGCAGCCAGCCGCATTAGGATGGATACTGGGCTTTTAGTCCATGATTCCTGGGATTATGTTCGCTCTGAAAAAGTTCTGCGACAAATCGAGCAAGATTATGAGTTAGTACAAGTCCAGGGCAGTAGAGAGAAACTTCAGCGCACACCCAGCACCGGACAAATCAGACGCATAAGGCGAGAACAAGAAGAATTTTCACAGGGACAACGTGACTCTCCTCCACAACGCATCATCAAAGAGTCAGTTCAGCAGACAATTGATAGGGCTAGTGTTGATAATCCCCAAATGCCAACGCTAATCATGCGGCTGCAACAAGCTAGTGTCAGTGTGAGAACAGGTTTTACCAGAAATGGTAAGTCTAAAGGCATTTCTTATGAGAAAGATGGGCAAGCTTTCAGTGGTACACAGTTAGGTGCAGCTTACACTTTCCCTGGACTGCAAAAACATCTTGCTGTTGACTACCAACCAGAACGTGATGATGAACCTATTAATGAATTGCTGCTCAAACCTGTTAAACCACTCCCAATTGAGCAGTTAGAAAAACTCTTTCAAGAAATTGAACGCAAACAACAGCCTCAGTTCACTCCACCACCAGAGGATAAGGTTGTTTGGCAAGTATTACACAAGTACTTAAGCGAGAAACGCTATATACCAGATTATATTTCGCAAGGATTACATAATAATCAGTTGCTTTACATGGATGAGCAACGAAATATTTTGTTTATCAAGCGTGATTTAGATGGTGAAAAAACTGGTGCATTAGTTTGGTCAAAGCCTAGAGAAAATCATCGCACTGTGGAGTACGATCAAAACACTTCTACACAAAATGGTTGGTTTTATTTGAGATTGGGAGGGCAACCAACAGACAAGGTAGAAAACGTCTTTTTGTGTTCTACACGGCGTCACCGTGCCAAAACGGGAAAATCGTACGCTTGTATATTGAAGGAGTGTAGTAGACCGAATGTACGCTGGTTCTTTGAAACCGACCTTAGCAGTGGTCACTACACTCTCAAAAGTGAACTCGAACAGTTGCCTGGGGTATGAAAGCCCGTATCACGCAAGCGCGAGTAACCTTTGGATTTGATCCAAAGCCGGAGGTAGTTATGACAAAACAGTGGATCGGCATTGATGTTTCAAAAAAACGTTTAGATATTTACATTCGTCCGACAGGTGAAGCTTTTTCATGTGACAATACTCCAGCAGAGATTGCTCAATTAGTAGAACGGCTAACAACCTTGTGTTTTTGCCTGCCAGTACCGGAACGCAGTAGCCACAGCGCAACTAGCGATAACTTCTAGCACAATTGGTAATGCCATTTTCTTCCAACAAATTTGACCTTTGACTTGCATTTTTCACCCCTCAGTAATTTTCTTATGGTTCCTAAAGGGGCAATTAAAAATGAAACTTGTCAAATCACATCAAATACCACCACTGTTTGAAACGCGGTATTTGCTTTACTAAATTAGTGAGTTTTACGCTGTCGCAGGTTGACAATATTCATGTTAATGTATTAGTAATAAATACTTTAATTTATCAAACACAATTCTATATTTTATCATGTTTAATATTAATTTTAATTGGCTAAATCTAGATATATTAAATCGCATAGGTATTATTTTAAATTTTTTAGCTGGTTTTTTGCTAGCTCCTGACTTAATTGGTAAAGAGAGAATTTTATATTATGAAAAAATATTAGAAACCAAATTTTCCGCATTTAGAAGAAAGGTAAATAGATTCTCTAAAAAACTTTCTTTAGTTATATATAGTATGACTATAGATATATTTAGCCAAGAATTTGACAAGTTATATAGATATATACAAAACACATCATTATTTATTTACAATTTTTTTCAGTTATTTTTATTTATTCCATCTTTGATAATAACAAGCTACTTGTTTTATCAAATCGAGAAAATAGTTATTCTATTTTTTAATAAACAAAACATTTTATATATAATATTGATGATTATCAATATGTTTATTAGTATAATTTTAGCCGTAATTATTTCATATTTTATTTTTAAATTTCTATATCAAGTTTTAATATTTTTCATATTTATTTTAAATAAAATAGAAAATAAAATTAAAAAAGATAACACTTTTTTAGATTTAATGACATTTTGGGGAATAATATTTTTTATATTTGGTAATTTACTTCAATTTATAGCAAGCTTTAAATAAAAAATGTATATCATTTAGCAAATAAATTAAATTTTAATTCTGTTGCCTGGCACTTTGGATTTAAGCTTCATTTGATTATTAACGATTGTGGAGAATTATTAGCATTCAAGCTGACTCCTGCCAACGTTGACGACCGTAAGCCAGTACCAGAGATGACTAAAGATTTAATTGGTAAACTCTTTGGAGACCGAGGATATATTTCACAAAAATTATTTGAGGAGTTATATGAGCGAGGTTTAGAGTTAGTCACTAAATCCAAAAAGAAGATGAAAAACCGTTTGGTAAAACTGATTGATAAAATTCTTTTACGCAAACGAGCGGTAATTGAGTCCGTTAATGACCATCTCAAAAATATGTGTCAAATAGAACACTCAAGGGCGTCGTAGTGTGTTTAACTTTTTGGTTAATTTGATGGCTGGTTTAGTTGCTTACACTTCTTTGCCCAAAAAACCGTCGATTGACATTTACCCGCACTACCTCCTGCCGTTTTTTAGTTCGTCGAACTCACGTTAATGTGGTTTCAAAATCGGCTTGTTTGCAGTTCGCTACACTTAGCGTACGATTTTCCCGTTTTGGCACGGTGACGCCGAGTAGTCTTGGGGCATGGCTGGGTGCTGTATACAAATTTCTTTTTGGATACAGATATATTATGAACAATTCCAGAATTTTAACGCTTTAAAGCGATTCTCTTTTGTTACAGCCAGTTTTTATACTTCAATCCCCGACTTAATTTTCTCGCTATCCTCACCAATACATCATTCATTCACAATCAAGTTATAGTCTATATAACCAAGCATCGCCCCTCTTTTTATCGCCTCATAACGGTTCTTGACGTGCCATTTACTGTACAAATCACTCGCATAATGTTTGACTGTACTAACAGAGAGAAACATTTCTTTGGCAATAATTTCAAAACCTAAACCCTGAGCCAGTAAACGCAGAACTTGTATTTGTCGTTCGGTGGGAGAGTCAAGCAAGTTTTTGTCAGCGAAACTAGGGTCAATATATCTATTTTTATCAAGGCTTTTTAACAGTTTTTTAGCCAGCTTCGGGTCAAGCAGGCATTCATCAAAGTAAGCTCTCTTGATGGCAAGTTCAATCAATTCTACATCAGCACTTTTGAGCATATAAGAATCAGCCCCATGATGGAAAGCTGACTTAATAAAGTCGGAATGAGTCTGATTAGTAAAAATTACCACTTTACTACTAGTATTCCTTTTAATTGAACGAGTCAGTTCTAAACCACTCATATCGGGTAATAGTAAATCAACTAACACAACATCAGGGTTGGTCTGTTCAATTAACTGAAAACCTAACTTCCCACTGGTGGCTGACCCTGTAACTTCGATATCTGGAGATTGTTCCATAGCACCTTTGATGCCTAAGAGCGTGAATGTTTCTGGTTCAACAATTACTATTTTCAGCATGATGTTGATAATCCTCTAATAATAAATGGCTGTTTATTCGGTTATTTCTTATTGGTGTCTAGCGGACACGTTTGAGACACTTGGTGTCTGGGTCGTGTCTAGGGTAGTGTCTGCTGGTGTCTAAGCTTTATAAGGGTTTTGGGGTTTAGTGTCTGTGGTGTCTGGTGTCCTGTGTCCGCGAAAAAAGGGCGTTTTTGGGGCTAGACACCAGACACTATTAGCAGTCAAATTTGATTGAGCTTGATAACACCCTCGCCTATCCAGTCCGCCAATCCTGCCCCCACAATTTCATACATCCACCCCTTGATTTGCTCTACAGTGAATCTCTCACCGTTCACTTTAAAATTGCCCTTAAACTCTCTTACATCAGCTTCAATTCGTTCAGTTCTGGTGAGATATTCATACAGTTTTTGCGCCATTGGTGACAGTTTATTAGGTTTATCTTGGGTGTCACCTGCTTTGTTACCAAGATTGAATTCCAGTTCATAAATCCGCTCTAAAGTAGCTTTATCAATGGTTGTCGGTTCATTACTGTTCACAGGTTTATCAAGGCGAAAATCAATTCGCTTCTGGTCAAGTTTAGGCAGTTCAATATCAATCCATTGACCATGCCCAGGTAATTTAATCTTGCCCTGACCACTAGCTTTGGCTTCTGTCGTGATTGGGTCAATAGTTGCGATTAATTCAACTTCTAACAGTGAAGCATCTCGAAGTTTTGATAGTCCTTTGGCTTTGGCTAAAATCTCCATTGTGCGGTCATGAGCTACGAACAAAGGAATCATTAATTGTTTGCGAGATTCGGTCATGGCACAGCGAAACCATTTACCAATAAAATCAGGGTCGGGCTTCCATTTTTCATCCTCACAATCGTCTGGCATTGGCTCAACAATGTTATCTGTCCAAGTTGTAAATTCTTCACAGATAACTGATAGCATCTTGCCCGATGCTCGTAATTGTTCTGTCCACTGTTCTTCAGTCAGCCCACTACTCCGGTAATCTTCATAGCGCTGGCGCATTTCATCCATGTACCATTGCATAAAGAGGGCTATTTCTTTGTAGCCGGTAATCAGCCGCACACCTCGCCA
>NZ_JBSGKF010000015.1:0-27309 GCF_054786515.1 Nostoc sp. UIC 10890 | reverse complement strand
CTATTGAAGAACGCCATAAACAAGAACTAGAGCGACTTTCCCAAGAAATGAGGATTGGTTTGCAAACAGAGGCCACAGCCAAAGCCGAAGAACAAGTGCAAGAGCAAATCCAATCTCTGCAACAACTATTCAAGCAACAGAAAGAAGAAAATGTTCAGTTGCAGCAACGGCTCTTGGAGATGGAATCGCTACGGCAGTTAGAAGCTGAGAATCAACAACTCCAGCAGCGCATTCAGGAGCTAGAACACGCCGTACAACAGCATCCGGTTCAACAGTGGGGAAATACTATGACTCAGCAAGCGACCAAAGCTTTGAACAAGCAAGTGAAGCAAGCTCTAGAGAAAACCATTGATTTGCGATCGCTAGCTGTTGAACCACCCAAAGAGAATGCCACCGAATGCTTACGACTGATGGGCATGGCGTTGAAGAATCTTGCCAGTGCTATGAACAACACCCAAGCGCTCGAAGCTGCGGCGATAATTCTGGGAAGTGAGCCAACACCAACTGCGATCGCATATCGAGCCGAACAACTAGAAATGCTGCCCCAAGCGGTTAGTGATATTAGGGCAGTACTAGCTAAACCTGGGTGTACTTGGCAGGACTATTGGGCAGTGGCACAAGAATATGAGGTGATTAAATCAGACTATTGGGCAGAACTTACCACCCAGGAAACAGATTTAATTACCACACTCCAGAACGCATCCTCTCAACCGGACACAATCGGACTTGGCTCTATCGTTGCCCATGCTGACCCATATCGCACTTTGTATGTCGAGAGGGGTGAAGTTGTAGAGGATTTGGGCGAGGAAGTAGTGGTGGCATGGGATTGTTGGAAGGAGCAATCGAAAAAGACTGATAGGTATTTCCGAGACGAATTGCGATTCTGGCAACCTCAATAGGCTTTCAATAATATCCGTAACTTTTTAAACAACCAAATACAATACCTTGCCCCGCATCACACTGGGGGAAATTTCCGTGCGTCAACATAACAGGAGATTGTACAATGACTGCAACTATTACTCGTCCCAAACCGAAAAAGGCTGCTGCTAGTAAGAAGGAATCCCCATACAAGCGGCTTCATGTGATTATTCCGATTGAAGATATGTTGTGGGCTTCGCAGCAAAAGCCATCAGTTACGCAATTGTGGCAAGAGTGTTGGACTGCTGACCCCTACGGTTCTCGGTGGATGCCTCTGACTTCTGCTTTGGGGTACAGTACTTTTATCTCTGCGAAGAAAATTCTCTCTGAAAGCGGGTTGTTCATTTTTAAGCCGGACAAGTCCATAGAGGATAGCCGAGAAACCGTTGTCTGGATGGTGAAGAATTTGCATGGTAGCCGGATGAAGGAATTTTGGGAGAAAGCCAATTTGGAAAATCAACAACCAGATTCTCTAAAACGAGAACCAAATGCTGGGGATTCAGAGAAAGATGCTGGCTGTGAAGAAATGAGTGCTTTGTATAAAGCATCTATCTCAGGTCAAAGTGATTCAGAGCAAGGGTTCTGTGAACCCTCACGAACTGCTCAAGAACATCTCACCAACTCATCAAATGAGTTGGTGAGATGTTTCTCTGACACGCTTACACGGATTTCACATGAGGAGGAGATGGCGAGTGCGCCCTTGGGGGGCGCTTCGCCTCAGACTGTTGAAAGCGTGTCAGAGAATAAGGAAGAATTGCCTGTGGCAATGGACTGTACATCGCTGGCGCTTGTGGATGCTGCACAGAGTAATCCCGCTTCGTTACTGGCTGAAAACCAGAATTGTGGTGTTGAGGCGGTAGTCTCTCATGAAGGTGCTTGTTCCGCCGCGCCCGTCGCTCAAAATGAAAAATTTTTAAATTCTGCGATCGCTAATCAAACACTAGAGCTTGTAAAACAGGGAAATTCAACTTCGTTATTGGCTGAAAACTTGGTTTTGCATGTAGAAATCAAAACAGTTAATGAGGGTGAAGGTTCCGCCGCGTCTGTACCAAATCCTGAAAAATGGTCGCACGAGGCGATTGTTGCACGGTCAAATATGCGACCTGAGCGGATGCAAAAACTCAAAGTAGCAGGCAATTCGGGGCAGAATCCGGGGTTTAACTTTTTGCTAGAGTGTTGGAATGACGATCCGGCTTTGCAGATTGTGATTAAAAAACTATTGGTGAAGTTTCCGCAGTGGGGGATTGCGATTGTGGATGGGGTGTTGGTTGATTGGGAGCAAGGGTAAGGCAGTGCGGCAAGACTGAAAGCGATCGCTGCCTGATCTGATGGCAAAATCAGTTCAGCCCAGCCAGCAGGAGGTTCAGGAAGTATTGCAGCAGTTACGGGAGATTCCTTGTACTCCACAGTTTCGGCTAAACGGAGAGATGAGAGCGCACAGTCAAGCGGTATTGGGCGAATGTGCCAGGGGCGATTGCTTGCTTGAAAGAGGCACTGCGGACTTGGAAGGGGGTTAAGTCCCCGGAGGCTGTATTTGTGTCTGCTTGCAGGGAGGGCAGGAAACCGGAGTCTGCACAGGTTAAATCTGGTGTGATTGCTTGGTTCGAGTGGGCGCGGAAGGAGAGGATTGTGATTGCGATGTCGGGGGACGCTGTGTATACGCCGGATAGTGAGGCGGTTGCGGTGGCGGAGATGATGCGGCGGTATCCGATGATGGAGTAGCGTTCTACATCTGCCCAAAATCCTGAGAAATGGTTGAGTGGTGTGATTGCTGAAAGAGGTCGCTATACTTAACGGTGCTACAAGGATTATTTCGCCTACAAGGGGTGAGGTTTTAAACCTTGATTTCGATCAATAAAACCAAAGCATCGTTTTTTGCGCTATGGTTTGTTTTACATTTTCTATTTGATTATCTAGCAAATTCTACCATTTTAGAGAATTGATACAATTTTGTTAGTAACCGAATGGCACTAAGTTAAGCGCAAACCCTTAATATAGCTGGCTTTTAGGGGGTAAGGGGGTAGGGGTGTAAGGGAAAGAACTGAAAACCAAGTAATACTTATAAATTAACTCTTCTCCCCTACACCCCACACCCCTACACCCCTACACCCAGCCACAGCAAGAGTCTCAGGTTTTCTTAGTGCCATTCGTTAGTAACCCTCGCTATCCCTTATTAATCGTTCTATAATACTTGACCAGAGGTTTTCTTCACTAGCTAAAGCTTTTGAATCTATTCTTGTAAGTTCTTTTTGAAAATTTTCTATTCTTTCTCCAAAATCTTTTTCTGATAAGATGTTCCTACTATAGGCAATTAGTGAAGCTGCAAGTTGTTGAATGCTTGAGTTCAAAAAAATAATTGACAAATCTTTTGGAATAATAGATATTATTTCCCCTTGATTTTTGACATTAAGGCATATTCGATAAGATTGGGTGACTTCTGAAGATAATATAATATCATCGTCATACTCAATACCTAAACTCCTCATTCTTTTACCTATATCTGATAAGCTAGCATTCCTATCTAAACCAATTTCACTGAGATGCACCATTCTTCCTACTAATGGAGTAGGACTTTGACAACCAATAGTGAAGAGGTGGTTTAAATTCTTCACCGATTCTCCAATTTCAATGTCTTCTGAAATTGACTCAAAATCCATTGAGAATCTAAAGTAATCAATTACATATGGAAACCCCGTGTTTAAGATAAATCCTTTACTTTCTTGAGGAAGGTCAATCTTCAATAACCTTTCAGGAATTGCGTATATTAAATCCTCTTGACCAAAAGCATCAATCATTTCTTGTTGTGAAATCATAATTAGCACTGGTTTATATTATTTAAAATCTACTCCATGTTTTCCGAGATCGTCATATTTGCGTACTCTTGATAAATCGTTCATTCCCCTATTATAAGGATATGAATAGTATATTTTTGTTTGTGGATAAAATTGTTTGAGGAAACTGGCACAGTTGTTACTTCCAAAATTACATGGTTCAAATTCTGTATATATTCTCTTTACATTTTTTGCTGGAATACGAAGGTTTCGGAGTTCACCTAGAAGAACCTGTTCAGCATGAATACCATCTATTCCCTTTGATTTTGGTATATTTTCTGTAACTCTAAATCTGCGTATACCAGCTTTATCAATATATTCAGCCACAGCAACATTGCGAGCTTTAGGTAATTGATTTGCTGCTCTATAAAAAAGAACTTCTTGAATGAAGCGAAAAGCAGGATCAAAATCGATTTGCCCCCCTAATCCGCCAGGAGTTGGATCTAAACCTGAAAATGGATCGTCAGAGAAATCAATACCTGATATATCAAAAGGATTAAGAGCATTAGCTAAGATACTAATTATTGTTAGAGCAGCGGTAATCTGGAGTAAAGAGAGGTATCCACTGGGATCTATGTAGCTTACAGGATTACTATTCGCATAAATGTACTTATGCAATGTTAGTGGCTCACTAATTTGTCCCTCATAATCATCTTTTCTAATAAATCTTCCAGTATCGGTGTCGTAATATCTTGCTCGGTTATAATAGTCTCCCAAGGCTTCGTCATACTGTTCTCCAGCAAACAGGTACTTATTCTCCACCCCACTAGTAGAGCTAATTAATTCTCCATAAGCCTCATAATCATAAGTGCTAACAACACTACCAGTTGCATCAGTCAGCACCCGTGTACTACCCAACCCATCAACATGGTAGTAAGTACGACTGTTACCCTGTTCCTGAGCAATTAAATCATTACCGTAAATGTACTCCACCTGCACAGCACCATTCGGAGAATATTCTTCCAAAACCTGTGCATACGGCTGCATTTCATCAATTAAGTACCGCGTCTCAACTCCATCAACCCTTGCTACAATTCGAATGCCATTATCGTTATACCGATACTGCATCGCTTGTTGGATTGCACCGTTAGCATCCTTCACTATTGCCGCAATCAACCGATTTTCATAATCCCAAGTGTATTCAGTTGTAATGCCGTTTTCGGTCTTGGTTAAAGTGTTGCCATTATTATCATAGGTATAATTTGCAACTATCTGTTGATTGATAGTCTCATCTAACAATCGGTCATTGGCATTATAGGTATAATCTGTAACCGTTGTAGCACCGTTGACAGTTTCACTCTTAGTCTTGCGATTCCCTACCTTATCGTAGGTATAGCCGTAAACTCGATTTCCATTAATCGCATCAGTAATTTTTTCTTGGGTCAACCGATACAAGTCATCGTAAGTATAATCAACGCTACGACCATTGTGTTCAACAACTTTGGTGCGGTTGCCTACTTTGTCCAGAGTATAAGTGTAGCTGGAGAGGATGGTGTCACCCTTATGATTTTCCAAATACTTCAATCGATTAAGGTCATCATAAGAGCGAATTTCTTGCGTACCATTAGCTAAAGTAGTACGCACCAAATTACTTACTGCATCATAGTCATAATCTGCTGTGATAACCCCATCCTCAATTACTTGGTCAAGGCGGTTACGGGCATCAAAGGTGTAGTTGACTGTCCCAGATGCGGTAGTAACAGAAGTGCGATTACTTGCAGCATCGTAAGTATAGCTAATACTGCGCCCATCTCGGTCAGTACGTTTGACTAAGCGATCACGTTCATCGTAGTCATAATCATAAGTTGCAGTAGTTTGACCATTAGCTTCAACAAACGTGATGATATTCTGCAACCCTACGGGTGTGTAAGTATACGTTACCTTAGACTCATCCTGGAACTGCTTCGAGGTCATCCAGTTCATGGGATCGTACTGATAGGTCGTAGTGTTGCGATTAAAGTCAGTATATGTCTTCAGATTACCTACAGCATCATAGGTCATATCTGACTGCTGATCCATTGGCAAAATTACCGCCGTGCGACGACCAACACCATCATATTTATAGCTAGTTGTGTGCTGGTTAGCATCTGTTTGTGAAATAAGGTTGCCGACTTCGTTGTATCCGTATTCTGTCCAATCTTGAAGCGCATTCTTCACAAGAGTCAAACGACCTAACGCATCGTAACTATATTCAGTGCGCTTGCTGTTCTGGTCAATCATCGCAATGCGCCGACCTAAATTATCGTATTCACTGGTGGTGTAAGTTTTGTCGTTGAACTCAGTCTTAACTAATCGCCCCAAGTCATCATATTTATAGCTAGTGGTGTGATTGAGCGCATCAGTTTCAGAAATACGCTGCCCTGCCTTGTCATAAGTGTAAGTAGTTTTCGAGTTATCTGTTAAAGTTGCAGGTGTATCATCTGCGTAAATTACCTGATTTTGCCGACCTACCGCATCGTAGCGAAACTCTGTGCGATTATTACGCTCATCAATTTGGGCTTTTACCAGACCATCACTGTAATATTCGGTACGAGTTTTAGTATTGTCATCCCAATTATTTGGTGTTGAATCTGGATTGATAGTTTCAATCAACCTACCAACATCATCATAAACAAAGCGCGTTTCCCGTCCCGCTTTATCAACGGAGGTAATTATACGCCCAGCAGCATCGTAGCGGCTAGTTTCGCGCAGGTTATCATCTGGGTTGTCAGGTGTATTATCTGCATAAAT
Organism: Nostoc sp. UIC 10890; assembly: GCF_054786515.1. Classification (NCBI taxonomy): domain Bacteria; kingdom Bacillati; phylum Cyanobacteriota; class Cyanophyceae; order Nostocales; family Nostocaceae; genus Nostoc; species Nostoc sp. UIC 10890. Next base: position 20,830 of record NZ_JBSGKF010000015.1, on the reverse strand, counting down.
CGTTGCAACCAACTGACCTTTATCATCGTATTTATACTCGGTTTTGTGCTGGAGTGCATCAATAACCGCAGTTTGATGACCAAGTTTGTCATACTTATAAGTCGTGGTATGATTTTCGGCATCGGTCATCGTTTTCATTCGACCGTTTTCATCATACGTCCAGGTTGTGACTAAAGTCCTTAGACCTGTCGCAGTTGTCATTTGACGAGTTTCAGTCAGCTTGTCACCGTTGGCATTGTAAGTATAACCCGTAACATTGCCTAAAGCATCTGTAATGCTGGTGACATTACCCTTGTTATCATAATCAAAAGTTGTGACATTACCGTTAGCATCTTTGACAGACCGGAGTTGACCTCTGAGATCGTAGTCATAACTAGTAGTTTTACCAAGAGCATCAGTAGTTGAACGGAGATTACCACTTCTACTGTAGGTGTTAGTCGTCGTGCGCCCCAAGGAATCTGTCTCAGTCAGCAAGCGACTGTTAGCACCATAAGTGTAGTAAGTGATGTTGCCTAATGCGTCTTCTTGAGTTAACTGATTACCAAGGCTATCGTAGGTATATTTTGTTGTAAAACCATTTGGCCCAGAACGGTCTGAAATGACGGTTTCTTCCAAAACATAGTTATTATCGTCGTACTTGCGCTTAGTTATTTGCCCTTCTGCATCAATCTCAGTCAGAATGTTGCCACGAGCATCATATTCATAGGTAGTAGCATGACCAAGTTGATCTAACACAGTCTGCCTGGAGTTATTCGGGTCATAGGACATTTCCACCTTCTGACCGTTAACATCTTCCAGATACTTCAACCGCCCATCATCACCGTACTCATTCTTGACACCAGTCCTGCCCAAGGGGTCGATGATTTTGTCAAGGTAGTGCGATCGCTCTTGGTCATACTCCATGCGTGTGGTGTTACCTTCTCTATCCGTAACACTAATTAAATCGCCCTGAGCGTTGTAATCATACTGAATTTGCTTACCAGCCGGGTCAGTCACCGTCGCAATTCTGCCCTGCGCGTCCCGCCCAAAGGTTATCTTTTGCCCTGTAGAGCTAGTGATATCCGCATCAGTATAGGTTAACGTGTTCCCGTTCGTATCCGTAACCGTTAGCAGATCCCCAGTAGCAGCATCAATTTGATAGACAATGCCCTCTTTGGTAGTCAGCGTATAAACACCACCATAATAAACATCAGCAGGATTATAAGCACTGCCACCTAGTCCGTAGTACTGATTCGTACCAGCGCCATGAATGATGCGGGTGTTTTGAACGGTAAGCGTATCGGTTACGCCAGCATCAGCAACAAACGAGGGGTGATATATATTGGGGTCAGAATCAACACTACCAGCGCCTCTTAAATACTGAGAAAGCGGGTCAATCGTCGGCTTGAAAGTGAAGCCTTCCCTTTTTCCACCTGGCAGCGTAATGTATACTTTTGTACCGTCTTTGAAGGGATTCTGACCCCCCAGTTCTGCAACTTCTCCACTGGGTTTGCCGACAGAAGTCCGCAAATCCGTATCCCTGAATTCCATGCGCCAGCCGTAGCCAAAATCATCAGTAGTACCAGATGTCAAGGAATCATACGTGCGTGTCAGCGAAATAGGAATTCCAGTAACAGGAATCGACAAATCTGTAAACGACAGTCTAAAGTTACCGAGCTTCAATTCGCCAGAAACATTAACTGTATCTTCAACAAAGCTGACATTCCCGCCTTTATCATGAGCTTCCAGGCGCAACGTGTAGCTGTCATTTTCCAGTAATGATGGGTCGAACTTGCCCAGTACATCATTATTAACAGTGCTTGTGCCTCGGAAAATCTCTTTGAAATCGCTACTGCCAATGGGTGCAACCAGCAAGCGGTAGTAATCCAGGTTATCATCACTGACAGTTCCTTTAATATCAACTGGGGCGGTAACTGTACCTTGCGCGATCGCACCCAAGTTGAGGCTAACTTCGGGAGCGTTGACATCGCTGGTATCAATTACAGCCACGCTGAATGTCGCTTCACCAATATTACCAGCCGTGTCTTTTGCGATCGCTTTTGCGGTAATCGTTCCGGCTGTGGTTGGCGTGAACCGTGCCATACCATTGCTATCCAGCACTACCGCAGTTCCATCAATCAGTAATTGCAGTCCAGCAACCTTTATATTGTCAGTTGCCCGTGCTTGGAAAGTTATGGATTCGCCTAGATTTACTAGGTCGTAATTCGCAATCAGCCTGACTTTCGGTGCTACACTGTCAGCCGCCACCGACAGATTATACTGTTGCTGCCCAGTACTGCCATTGCCGTCGTTGACTGTAATGACAACCGTGTGGCTGCCAACATTATTAGTAGTCGGTGTCCAGCGCAGTCTGCCGAGAGTATCCAGCGTCATCCCCAAATCACGGGATGTCTGATCTAAGGTGTAAGATAAGCGATCCCCATCCGCATCACTGGCAATTACATCATAGTTGTACGTACTGCCAGGGGTTGCTGTTAACACAGGTGTAGAGCGAATCACCGGAGCATTATTAACTCGTGCAGTCAGTGTAAAGCCCTGTGCAGCACCCAAACCAGCAGCGTCCACCGCTCCCACAACAATTTTGTAGTTACCAGCGACAGGATTAGCCCAAGTGAGCAATCCAGTGGTAGAGTCAATGCTGATACCTGTTACACCCGCAGGCACAGACAACAATTGATATGTTAAGCGATCGCCAGCATTCGGGTCAGTAGCAACGACTTGATATTGGTAAGGACTACCAACTGCGGCTAAGTATACGGGAGTAGAAGTGATACTTGGGGCGGTGTTGATAGCACTTGCTCCAACTTCTATGGCATAAGTCTGCGTGGTGACAGCACCTTGAGCGTCGCGTGCAAAGACTTCAACTTGTTGAGAACCGATTTGCGACGCTTGGGGTGTCCAGCGAATCGTGCCACCATTATCAATAGTCATCCCCGCAGGTTTACGACCTAAGCTGAAGGTAAGGGGGTCGTTTTCTGGATCAGTTGCGACAACAGTGTAGGTATAAAGCTGATTCTGCGCGGCTCTGGTTATGGGATTGGAGACAATTGCAGAAGGAATATTAGTACCAGTGACAGTAAGAGTAAATTCCTGACCAACAAAACTACCCCAAGCATCAGTGACACGCACCTTAACATCATGTTCGCCAATTTGATTGCTTAATGGTTGCCAACGCAGAGTTCCCCGTTGAGCATCAATCACCATACCCTCTGGTGCTGCATCCAAGCTCCACAACAGCAAATCGCCATCAGGGTCGCTACCTGTGAGATTATACTCATAAGTGCGCTCTATATTTGTAATTAAGTCGGGAGCAGAAGTAATACTGGGTGCATAGTTAGCAGCAGTATTACTAACGTTAAGGTTAAAGCTTTGAGTTTGAGTAGAACTACCATCACTGACATTTATAACTACAGGCTGAGAACCAAACTGAGCCGCAGTAGGTGTCCAAGTGATGACACCATCTGAAGTAATATTCATACCCGTTGGAGCAGTCTGCAAACTGTAAGTTAAGATATCACCGTCAGGGTCAGTGGCTTCAATTTTGTAGTAGTAACTATTACCTAGTCGCGTTTGAGTCCGAGGAGTGGAAGTGATGACAGGGGCAAGATTCGGTGCAGCAGTGTTAACAACTAGGCTGACTTTCTGTAGTCCTTCTCCACCTTTGCCATCAATAACTTTAATAGAGAATTCCTGAGTGCCAAGTTGAGCAGCAGTAGGAGTCCAAGTGACTAAGCCAGTTGTAGAGTTAATTGTAATGCCACTGGGAGCGCCTGTCAGTAGTGAGTAAATTAAAGTATCACCATCAGAGTCCAGTGCTTGAGCTTGGTAGCGGAAAGTTTTGCCTACTTGTGGGTTACCTGTTGGTGTAGTGGAGGTAAAGACAGGAAGTGTATTATCACGAAGTAACTCTACCTTAATATATTGAATATCTTGTCCCCCTTGACCATCGCGTACTCGAAGCAAAGCATCAAAGGTGAGGGTGGATTTAACTGCCTCTGATCTACCAAAATTGATCAGAAACTGATTATCCACATCAAGTTTGGCGTAGTAGTCAGCGACTTGTTTTTTGGTGGGATTCCAGATTACTGTGCCGTTACTGGAATCTACAGCCATACCGTCGGGTGCTAATACTAGGTCAAAAGTCAAAGGATCAGTATCGACATCGGTGGCTTTGGCATTATATTTGAGCAGTTCACCACTTTTAAGCTGGGTGATTACCGGAGGTGTAGTAACAAATTTGGGATCACTATTAGGTGGTGCTGCAACCTGGTTTACACCAAAGAAATCAACAAAACTTTCACCTGCTGTAGTTACGCGATGCAAGATGCCATTGCCTTGATCCGTGGCAGGATCGTAGCTGCCTGTGGTTAAATTATAATTTGTGGTAATTTTATAACCTGCTGGTGGCAGAATACGGACACGATAATCCCCTGGTAGTAAATTGTCAAAGGTGTAATAATAATTAGTTTTATCTAAACTATTCGGTGCAAACCCACGTTTGGTCTTTTGAATTGGTTCGTTTGAATCATAAACTCCGTTGTTGTTCAAATCCAGATAAACACTGACATTTTCTTTAAACGGTTCTAAATTGTAGTTTTCATCTAATCCGCCAAATAATGTAGTCAAAGATTCAATGTCTTTGAGTCTAATCGCATTTGGGTCGATTTCTTTAAGTGTATCTAGGGTTGATGCTTCACCAATTGCAAAGGCAGTAACATTACCTTGACGGGTGGGATCGCCAAAGCCTGTCTTAATATCATTGGCAACACTAGCAGCGAGAACTGGGTTAAGTTGCCCGTAGCCATCGGACATAAAGATCAGGTTTGGCGTGCCGCTATATGCCTGTAATAATGTGCGAATTGTGGTTAAAGCGGCATCAAATCCACTTCTGCCCGGTGGATAGAATTTGTTGTCAGCGAAAATTTGCTGTCCTAAAACTTCATTTAAGTTGGTAATGCCGTTATTATTCGTATCCAATAATGCGGTAGTGTATTCCTGCAAGCCTGTGGCAGATAAATCCATGTCTTCGATTGTGCCACCAGCAACGAATGTAATCAATCCAATCTTGACATTGTTGCCTTGACTTTGAGCGATAATCCCTTTGACCAGTTCTTTGATAGCGGCGACTTGGGCATCTTTAACAACTTTTACATTCGGAAAATTGCGGGCACCGTAGAATGGCGCTTCAGTACTTCCTGACACGTCAAAGGCAATAATTACCGCAGGATTTGTACCCTTGATCAGTTTGGAATCGAGTAATCCATTTCCATTCAGGTCATCAAATACCGCACCTTGAATTTTACCAAGTTTACTGTAGGCATCCACCGTGAAGGTTTGAGTATCTTTACCACCTCTGCGATCGCTGACTTCGACAGTAAAGTTGGCTTTGCTACCTGAAGTGACAGTAGTTTCAGGGAACCAAAGTAATTCACCTGTATCTCTATTAATCACTGCACCGACAGGAGCATTAATTAAGCGATATACTAATGGGTCGTTATTTGGATCTAGGGCAGTGAGCGTATAGCGATAACCATCTTCTGCCAAACTGTAATTGGTGTCAGGTGTGCTGGTAATTACAGGATTGGTATTATCGGGGTCAGCAAAGACTTTGATGTTATAGTCTTGGAAAACACTCCCCCCTTTACCATCTTTTGCTTGCAGTTTAACCGCTACAGTTGCTAGAGATCCGTCATCTAATTGATCATTAGATTTGCCTACACCAGGGGTGATGATGTCTCTGGCGTTGCTGATATCTGTTTGTATAACTCGGAACTTGTAGTCTAATTTATCGGTTACGGCTTGTCCTCGAATGACAAGGGTGTATTCGCCACTATTCGTGAAGTCGTATTGAAAATCATTGTAGATATAATTGTTAGTACTACTTACATAGCTACCATCGGGTGCATAAAGTCCCCAAGTGAATCGGTTGATATCTGTGGTAGTAGTAGCTGATAGATTATCAAAATATAACCGCTTTCCTGCTGTGGCATTTATTTTATAAAAGACATCCTTTTGTCCATTATCCAACGAGCCTGTAGTTGGTAAGTTATATTCGACTGGAGGCGCACTGCTCGCGTCTAACATCTGGAAACTATAGTTGCGATTTGCTCCAGAGTCACCAGCGATCGCCAAGTGGTATAGACCTTCTTGTGTCAATACATACTGAGCAGAATCAGTGTATTGAAAGTTACCGAAGTTCATTACCAGATTGCCGCTAGGATCGTAGAGATAAGCATTGACTCCATTGCCAACCATCCCGTTGAATAGAACTTTTGTACCGACAAAGTTTTGGAACGTAAATACCTTAGCTTCTCCGCTATTAAGTGTGCCCGTTTCTACGCCATTGAAGGCTAAATAAGTTGCCGCAGGTGAACGGAAACTATTAGGCATTTCTAAAAGGTTGTATTTGTAATCACCTGTTATATTACCGTTGTAACTATAAGTCTGGAATTTGTAATTACCTGTCTCCTTCAATACAATTGGCGCTTGATCATAGCGCATATCTAAGTTGTCAGCAATTATCACTCCACTTGGGTTATAGATCCTGCCTCGAATAGCTCCATTGGTACTGTCATATTGCCCATCGTAGAAAATTTGCGTACCGGCGGTGGCGGTAAAGGTGTAATTAACTGGTGTATTTGCAGTTAAAGTTCCACTTTGTAATGTATTCAAGCCACTATTAGTTACGGGTGAAGGTGCAATATTAGTAACTGTGAAGTTGTAGTTCAGGTTTTGGGCATTTGCTCCACCAATTGCAAGAGTAAATAGCCCTGTTGATGGTAAGGTAATTTTGAAGTCGGGACTGGATGCAGAAGGAGAAGCGATTGCTATACCTGCGGGGTTATAAAGTACCCAATTTGCACCCGTCCAACTGGGAGTAGCTAAATCGAAGTTGAGAATTTGTCCTTGAGTACCGTTGATTCTGTAGAGCTTAGTGTTGTTGCCATTTACTGTATCTGTAATTGCCGTGCCAAGAGTGATTGCTGGGATAGATACAGTATTGCGATCGCTCAAAGTAAACCCATAAGCTCCTATTGTCCCGTTATCGCCAGAAATCTCAATCCGATAAGTACCATTTTCTTTTAAGGTTTCTGGTAAGAAGTCGCCACTGTTCAAAAATCTTTCGTTCAACAAAACTCCTGTTGGACTATAGAATTTCAGCCTCTCATTTGCAGGTGCAACTACATAATCAAAGTACAATTTCTGTCCAATTGCGCCTGTAAAGCTGTAGGTATCAACTTCTCCTTTTTTAGCGATTGCAGTGTTGACCGATGTTCCCAATGTGTAATTGGAAGTGATGTTATCGGGTGTTGAGAGTCGAAAACTGTAATCATTGCGAGGATCGTAAGCAGAAGAGTTACTGTAGTTGCCAGTGCCATAGAATTCAATCGTATAATCTCCTGTAAATGGCATGACTATGCTTCTGCTGGTATAGCTCTGACCGAAAGGAATTCTATTTTGTCCAGAGACTAATTCACCATTGGGTGAGAAAACTGAGTAGCCGTTGGGAGAAGTGCCTGCGTTAACATCCACAAAGATTGTCTGTCCTGCGGATGCAGTAAATTTGTAGAGATTGGATTCCAGCCCTTTCAGATCGTCATACTTACCAGAAACATCTGTATTTAGAGCAATTGCTGTAGCTTGAGATGCAGCAGTAGAAGCAGCGTTAGCATACTCTAATAACCTCAAGTTGTAGTTACCAATCGTCTCACCAATAGGATCAATTACTAAGGTGTAAATGCCATTTTCATCAAGGATATTATTGACTTTATTGTTGCGAATATCCCAATTGGAAAGACCACTTGAGCCATCAGAGACTAATTTACCGCTTGGTGCATACAACGAGGCAAAGAAATTAGATGTACCAGAGAGAGAGTCAAAAAACAGTCGTTGTCCTGCTTTCCCTTCAAATTTATAGCTGTCGTTTTGTCCCGGTCTAATGATTGAACCATTGATGGTATCGCCTACGGTGTAGTTGACAACAGGTTGGGTGGGCTTAACTAACTTAAATTTGTAGGTTTTAGCAGCAGTTTCATAACCTCTAATTGCTAAGACATAGGTATCCGTAGCCAAGGTGACTTCTCGATCATCTCTTGCGGCATAATCTACTACTCTTTGATTGCTGGAGTTAAATAATGTCCAATAGACATTGCCTGGATCTTGTAGCGAATCAAGGAACAATTTTTCCCCAGCAGTACCTGTAAATTTGTAGAAGCGCGTATTTTGTCCACTGGGTAGAGTATCAGTGATTATCCCAGTATCTAGGGAGGCAGCATCAAAAGTTAGAGGTGTTGCTTGATCCATATCCATCAAGCTAAAGCCATAGGTTCCCAACTGTTCATCACTAAAATCTATAGTGACTTTGTAAGTACCAGTTTCTTTTAAGGTAATAGGTTCTAAATTGCTTTCATTGTTATAAATTTGGTAACTGAGATATCGAACACCTGTTGGACTATCTATGTAGATATTTTTGCTATAGTTATTAGTCCGATCCAGTATATCAAGATACAATCTCTGTCCTGCTGTACCTGTGAAGGTATAGACATCATTCTGTCCTTTGACAATTACATTGCCTGATACTGGATTAGGAGTAGCATTATTACCTGTATTAATTGGCGTGGGTGCAGGCGTGGGCGGCAGGATTAAGTTAAAATTGTACGTCTTAGCAGCATTTTCATAACCTCTAATGGCTAATGTATAAGTGTCATCGGCTAAGGTTATTTCTCGATCGTTTCTTGCGGCATCATCTATTACTCTCTGGTTACTGGAATTAAACAATGTCCAATAGACATTCCCTGGATCGATTAGGGAATCCATGTACAGCTTTGTTCCTGCTGTGCCAGTGAATTTATAAAAACGAGTTTCTTGTCCTGTTGTCAACGTTTCAGTAATAATGCCTGTGGTTAAAGCACCATTAACAATAGTATTGAAGGTTAGAGGTGTTGCTTGATCCATATCCATCAAGCTAAAGCCATAGGTTCCCAACTGTTCACCACTAAAATCTATAGTGACTTTGTAAGTACCAGTTTCTTTTAAGGTAATAGGTTCTAAATTGCTTTCGTTGTTATAAATTTGGTAACTGAGATATCGAACACCTGTTGGACTATCTATGTAGATATTTTTGCTATAGTTATTAGTCCGATCCAGTACATCAAGATACAATCTCTGTCCTGCTGTACCTGTGAAGGTATAAATATCATTCTGTCCTTTAACTGCAATATTGCCGTTGACAACATTGGACGCGTCATTAGTGCCAACTAAGATTGGAATTGTTGCGTTAGTTGGTGGTTGAATTAGATTAAAAGAATAGTTTTTAGCAATATTCTCATCGTTGTCAAATATCAATGTGTAGGTATCTGTTGCTAGAGTTACTTCTTGATCGATTCCTGCTGATGTATCAATAACACTAGTATTACTAGAGTTTAACAATTTCCAATACACATTCCCTGGATTAGCAAGGGAATCCATATATATTCGCTGTCCAGCTAACCCATTAAACTTATAAACAACGCTCTGGTAAGCAGCAAGGGTTCCGTTAGTAACCGTCTCAAATAATGTATTGGTGGCTTGAGCATCCATATCCAACAGGTTGAAGCTATAAGCTCCTTGAGATATGGTAAGTGTGTAAGTGCCTGCCTCTTTTAAGGTAATTGGTGCTGAAAAAGTCCGATAACCGTAAATTATATCGAACATGCCATAATTTACACCTGTTGGACTAGTGAGGGAAAATTGTTGATCAAAAGGTGAACCGTTTTTGTTCAAGAGATCCAAGTACAGTCTTTGCCCTACTGCACCTGTAAAGGTGTAGTTTACCTTTTGTCCTGAAGTTGTAATGTTCCCACTCACAGGTGTACCAATAGTAAGAGGAATAGCAGATATGGGGGCTGGAACAAGAGAACCGAGGACAGGAGCTTGATCTAGGAATTGAAAGCTATAAGCTCCTGTTGCTTCACCAGAACCATCAACTTTAACTGTGTAAATACCAGTCAAACTTATAAATAGCGGTGTACTAGCTGTTCCTCGATTAGCTGTGCTACTAAAAGAATCTATCTGTTTTCCAGTTGGGTCATAGACCGTAATTGTGAAAGGATTAGTCGTATTTAGCGTCTTAAAGAATAGTTGTCGCCCTGCTGTGCCTGTAAAGGTAAAGGAATCCTGCTCACCTTTTTTGGCAATTGCACCACTGATAGTATCGCCAAGATTTATTGCTGTGGTTGTCAAAGGTGCAGTGATGATCTGTACATTAAAGCTAGAATTAGTTGCACCAGTCCCATTTAGCTCTAGCCAATACTTTCCAGCATCTAAATATAGTTCACGATCTTCATATACATAACCATTAGAAACATTTACCCCAGCGTCATTGTAGATGTTATAACGGTTGGGATAAGCACCACCCGTTCCATCAATATAGACATATTGTCTGTCATTTGGACTTGCAGTTACAGGCACTGCCGGAATCACAAAGCTGTAAGATTTGGCATCCAGATTATTCAATGTCGAGTCAAAGTTACCCGTAACTGGAGTATCTAAATTCACAGGTGTGGCTGCGGCTCGATCGAGGAAGCGGAATTTATAATCTCCTGTTGCTTCGCCAGAACCATCAACTGTAACTTTATAAGTGCCACTCATGCTTAAAAATAGCGGCGTGTCTGGGCCTCGATCGCCGCGACTGTCAAAACCATCTATCTGTTTTCCAGTTGGGTCATAGATAGTGATTGGGAAATAATTAGTATTGTTTAATGTGTCATAAAATAGCTGTTGCCCTGCTGTACCAGTAAAAGTAAAGGAATCTTGCTCACCTTTTTTATCAATTGAGCCAGTAACTGTATCGCCAATATTAATTGCTGTGGTTGTTAATGGTGCAGTGATAATCCGCACTTTATAATTATTGTTAGCAATCCCATTTCCAGTTAGGGTTAACCAATACTTTCCAGCATCTAGATATAGTTCTCGATCTTCATAAACATAGGCATTAGTGACATTCCTTCCTGCCGCATCATAAATGTCGTAGCGGTTGTTATGGCCACCTGCTTGTCCATCAATGTAAATGTATTGCTTGCCATTAGGCGTAGATGTGAGTGGCGTGGTGGGAATTTCAAAACTGTAAGTATCGGTTTGAAGATTATCAATAAATACACCAGTAACATCCGTATCTAGATTTACAAGTGTGGCAGCATCTCGGTCTAAGAAGCGGAATTTATAATCTCCTGTTGCTTCGCCAGAGCCATCAACCGTGACCTTGTAAGTACCAGTCATCGCTAAAAATAGCGGTGAATTTGGGCCTCGATTCCCGCGACTGTCAAAACTATCTATCTGTTGTCCAGTTGGGTCATAGATAGTGATTGGGAAATAATTAGTATTGTTTAATGTGTCATAAAATAGCTGTTGTCCTGCTGTACCAGTAAAAGTATAAGAATCTTGCTCACCTTTTTGGATAAAACCATTAACTGTGGAACCAAGTGTGTAAGCCGAAGTTGGGAGCAGTGAATCAATGATATTGAAGGAAAAGGAGTTGACCTCATTAAAAGCACCTTTACCCCGTACCGCAAGAATATATTCTCCTGAAGTTTGGACATTGTACTCTATGTCATCAAAGTTGCCATTAGAAGCAACTGCGATATTACGTGGATCATAAAGTACCCAATCCAGAGATCCGTTTACACGGGAGAGATAATCAAAATAGAGCTTCTGTCCCTGTGTTGCATTAAAACGATAGACCCGATCCGCAGTACCAGGGTTGAGCCTATCATTAACAACTTTGTCAAAGGGCTGAATCGGGAGTAATGCCGGATTAATTACACTAAACCCATAGGAACCAGTAGTTGCGCCTTGGGGATCAACAACAATCTTGTAATTACCATCTTCATTTAGGGTAATCAGCTGATTATCGTAATAGGCAAGATAGGTATCCACTACAAGGCGACCCGTGGGACTATAAACTTGAAACTTCCAATCATCACGATTTCCTGTATATTGAATAGGATCAAAGTAAATCCTTTGACCTGCTTGACCCGCAAAATTAAATTCTTGATTTTGTCCTGCTACGGATACTTGCCCAATTACCGTATCACCCAAAATCAATGCAGGCGGTGCTGTCCACTGTACTTTACCTGTAGTGGGGTCAATCACCAGACCATCTGGGCCAATTACAACACTATAGCTAACCGTATCATTATCAGGGTCAACTGCATTAGAATCATAACTATATTGCTTATTTATGTAAGCCTGCACCACAGGATTAGTTACAAACACAGGTGGACGATTAGGTGGTGTTGCAATCACACTCAGAGCGTAATCCTGTGTAACTGTACCACCACGTCCATCACTCACTTCCAAACTAATTATCTGATTACCGATGTTGCTGGTTGTCGTGTTCCAGCTAATCAGCCCTGTGGTGGAGTCAATGGTCATACCATCTGGGGATGCCAGCAGTTTATATGTTAAATAATCTCCGTTGGGGTCACTAGCATTGACATCATAGCTGTAAAACTGACCTCCAATTATTTCTTTGTTGGGCTGAGTTTGAATGACTGGAGCTTGATTTAACTGCGCCAGCACTACCAAATCATAGCTAAACTGCATCCCTTGAGGATTGTAGAATACCAAAGAGCGTTGTGTGGTGGATTCGTTTGGATCGAGTTTTCCACCTGCAACTAAGTTTGAGAAGTTATAGTAGGGAATACCTTCGGGTGTAAAGCCATCAGGATTGCGTACTACAACAGTCGGGTCGCTGATGTGGTTAACAGCAACTATCATTGGAGCATCAACGCTATAAGAGCCAATGTTATGTATTGCAATGTCTGCATATAGTAAGCGGGTATCTGCATTAAAGCTAGTGCGGTGATAATCTGCACTGAAACTTTGAGATACATCTGTCAAGTTGTTGAAGTTAGGCGATGTCGTAATGTTTGCAGATGGCTGCGTACCAAAACCTGACTGTAAAGGAGGTTGTGTATTAGCTGGTGCAGTTTGCAGAACAAATTCGGTAATGCTGACATTGGTAGTAGTATCACTGTCATTGTTTACCAGACGGAAAATGAGAGTGGCATGACCTGGTTTAACGCCTGTCAAATTCAAGCGCACAGTCTGGTCATTACTGTTATAACTAGCACCCGCGCCCAATGCGACATCTTCCCCTTCTGTCCAGTTAAAGAAAGCATCTCTACCGAATGCTACGGTGTGTACTAGAGAGTTCCCATTAGTATCAACTAATACCACCTCAAAGGCATCGTTAATAGCATCAGGATCGGAAATATCAAAACTCTTATCAATCTTGAAGCTGAGGATAGAAGGTGTTGCTGGAATGACTAGAGGTAGGCTACGAGTTGCTGTAAAGTCAGTTTCTTCAGTCAAACTAATTTGACTACCAAGAATAATATTTTGTGTAGTGCCAAGTCCGCCTGCATCTTCTACCGTAAATGCAATATTAAATAGACCCAGTTGATTTTCATTAGAGGTGCCTGTTAAGGCAGCAGTGCCATCGGCGTTATCGGTAAAGATTAACCAACTGGGAACTCCAGTCGCAGTGATAATGCGGGTATCACCAGCATCCGGGTCAATGGTAGTGATATTATAAGTATAAGTACTACCAGATTCAATAGTTGTAATAATAGGCGTGCTAGTAAAGCTGGGAGCTTCATTAACATTGGTTACATTAACTGTAATTTCTTGAGTAGTGCTTAGACCTTGAGCGTCAGTGCTGCGAACAACGATAGTATGCTGGCTCTGGTTCTCGTAATTTATAAGTGTATTATTAGCCACTTGTAAAGAATTGCCTACAATCTGGAATCGCCCCTGGACATCATCTACCAGATTATAAGTATGGCTATCGCTTGTATCGGGGTCGATACTGCTCAATTCACCAATCACCGTACCATTAGGACTATTTTCAGCAATGCTGTTAGCCGTGAGGTTAATGGCAGTCGGAGCGCTAAAGCGGTAGATGGTGGTTATATAGGTGCGTTGGTTGCCTGCAATATCCGTTGCTTTGACAGTGAAGGAATTAACGCCTGCGACTAAAGAAACGTTAGTAAAGGTAAATTTGCCTGTATTATCAGCACTAATGGTAGTATTTGTTGCTTTCAAGGATACAGTCACGCCAGGGTCAGTTAAACCTGTAAGTGTGACTGTATCAAATTTGGTTTTCTTGTCGCCAACTGTGCCTGAATCCGATGCTGCATCTAAATTGAAGACTGGTTGAGTGACACTAGTATCCAGGGTAAAAGTAAAGCTAAAGGCGTTTGAAGTGTTGCCAAATTCGTCAGATGCGATTAAGCGCAAGGTATGAGCGCCATCAGGCAAGGAACTACCGTATATTGCTTCGAGTTGTGTGCGGTTGAAGCTAAAGCTACCGTCGGTGTTTAGTTGGGCAATAACATCAGCAAAGTTGGCAGCAAGGGTGTTGTTAAATCCTGCCTTGAAGCTGACAATTCGACTTATATCGGCTACTGTACCGTTAATTGCTGGGTCAGCAGTAATTTTATCACTGTTGGTGATCCCCCCTGGTGCAGTGTCGTTGCTGAGAACCGCAGCAATTACAGGGGTAGTAGTATCGTTATTAACGTTAACATTATAAGTAATTGTTGTCAGGTTACCTGCAATATCACTGGCAATCAATGTTAGTACATGAGTGCCATGACTCAGCCCAGTCAAATCTAATTGTTGCTCGAACTCTCCTGTAGCGTCAAAATCAACATTAATTTCCTCAAGGTTGTCAAAGCGATAGCGCAGCGATGCCACAGCGCTTCCCGTACCATTGACACTGCCAGTTAGATTGGCTCCTATTGCAAGTGGTGCAGTATCCACAGGAGTGCTAAGAGTCAGTTGAGGTATTACTTTGTCAATAATTACTTGCAATGGTGCAGACTCATTGCTGACATTTCCTGCAATATCAGTAGCAACCGCCGTGAGATTGTATATACCGTCAGTGAGTTCGCTAGTGACAATTTGCCAAGTACCTGTGCTATCAGCTGTTGCAGTCCCTAAAACTTGTCCAGAGTGGAAAAGTTGAACTGTTGCCCCCACCTCAGCGTTACCTGTAATGGTGGGATTGCTAACATTAGTAATATCGTCGCTGTTACTTACTCCTAGATCGCTATTTGGAGTCAGGTCTAGATTGCTAAGTGTAAGTGTGCTGGTATCCAGTGTAAAAGTATATTCAAAGGTAGGTGAAATGTTATCAAACTCATCTTTGGCTACTAAGTATAGAGTGTGTATGCCATCAGTTAAAGTATTGCCCAAAATGGTTTCTAGCTGAGTACGATTGAGAGTAAAGCTGCTATCAGGTTGAATTTGGGCAGTAATATCAATATAGTTGTCAGCAACCGTATCGTTCAACCCAACTCGTAATTCAACTACGCGGTTAGTGTCGGTGACAGTACCTACAATTGTCGGGTCAAAAGTGATCCGATCACTATTGGTATTTCCCCCTTGAGCAGTGTCACGTATTAAGTTCGCGCTAATAATTGGAGCTTCGTAATCGAGATTAACGGTAACATTATACTGCTGGGTAGTAATGTTCCCCGCAATGTCTGTTGTAGTAATTGTCAAAACGCGATCGCCGTTGGCAATTCCTGTAAAGTCAAGCTGTTGATCAAAACTACCATCAGGGTTGAAAAATAAAGGTATTGCAGCTTGATTGTCAAAGCTGTAGCTCAAAGCACTAATGCTACTACCCGTACCACTGGTACTGCCAACTAGACGCGCTCCTTGTTTTAATGGCGCTGTATCAACAGGAGTTGTTAAGGCGAGGGTCGGTGCAGTGCTATCAATGGTAATTGTTATTGCCGAGATACTGCTGAGGTTCCCAGCAATGTCAGTAGCAATAGCACTGACATTGTACGTATCGTCAGCTAAGTTATTGGTAGTAATTTGCCATGCACCGTTAGCATCGGCAGTTGCCTGACCGAGAATTTGTCCGCCATTGCTATTGACAAGTTGGACGGTTGCACCAGCTTCAGCGTTACCTGTAATGCTTGAGGATGGGTATTTGGTAATGTTATCAGTACTGCTCGTACCGCTATCGTTACTAGCAGGTAGATCGAGGTTGTTTGGTGCAGGTGTTGTTGTATCTAGTGTAAAGGTGAAGTTGTAAACCTCAGTGAGGTTGCCAAATTCATCTTGGGCAACCAAGTGTAAGGTATGCACGCCATCAGGGATGGGACTGCCGTAAATTGCTGCCAGTTGACTGCGGTCAAAGCTAAAAGTCCCATCGCTATTTAGCTGGCGTAAAACATCAACAAAATTGGCAATAGGAGTATTATCAAAACCTGCTCGGAATTCAACCACACGGCTAGTATCAACAACATTACCGCCAATTGCAGGGTCAAAAGTAATGCGATCGCTGTTAGTTGTGTTATTTGGGGCTGTGTCATTTGTCAAAGCTGCGGTTATTACAGGTGCTGCTTCATCTAGCTGAACAGTGACATTATATTGTGTGGTCAGTAAATTACCAGCTGCATCAATTGCCACAATCGTTAAAACGTGGCTACCATTCCCAAGTCCAGTCAAATCTAGTTCCTGGTCAAAAGCCTCCGCAGAATTATAGGCAATAGGTATTTCACTTTGGTTATTGAAGCGATAGCTCAAGGAAATTACGCTACTACCTGTACCGCTAATACTCCCAATGAGTTTATCTCCTTGTCGCAGGGGAGTTTGATAAAAAGGTGTATCGAGTGTGAGTTGTGGAAGAGCGGTATCAATAGTGACGGCAAGCGGCGTTGATGAAGCGTTGGTATTTCCCGCAATATCGTTAACAGTAGTAGTTAATGAATGGATACCATCAGTTAATGAGGACGTAGTTATTTGCCAAGTCCCATCAGCATTGACAGTAGTTTGTCCGATTTCCTGTCCTTCGTTGAATAATTTTACAGACGCTCCAACTTCGGCAGTACCATTAATTGTAGGAGTAGCATCATTAGTGAGGCGATCGCTATTGTTAAATCCCGAATCGCTAGCTGTTGACAATTTTAAAGTCGGTGCAGGTGTGATAGTATCCAGGGTAAAAGCAAGGGCAAATATGCTAGAAGTATTACCGTAGGAATCTGTTGCTTGCAAGTACAGTATGTGTTGACCATCTGATAAAGTTCCGCCATAGATTTGTTCTAATTGCGGGCGGCTAAAGCTAAAACTAGCATCAGATTGCCTAGTAGGTAAAACATTGACAAAGTTGGCAACATTCGTACTGTTGAAACCAGCCCGGAAGCTAACAATTTGGTTAACGTCGGTGACAGTACCCGTAATGCTGGGGTCAAAGGTGATTTTATCAGTATTGGTCGTGTTACCAGGGGCAGTGTCCCGCACTAAGGTAGCACTAATCACAGGTGCATCCTGATCAATAAGAACTGTGACAGTATATTGAACAGTTTTGACATTACCTGCTGTGTCGTTGGCACTAAGAGTTAGGGTGTGCGATCCATTGCTTAGTCCAGTCAAGTCTAAAGATTGGTCAAATGCTCCTATCGCATTAAATGGTACTGTAACTGATGCTAAGTTATCAAAGTGATAGCTCAATGCGGTTACAGTCGAACCAGTACCATCAACGCTACCAGTTAATCTAGCTCCTGGTGTCAGAGGTGAGGTATCAACAGGGGTATTTAGCGTTAACAGAGGTGATGTGCTGTCAATCGTGATCGCAATCGGCACACTCAAGTTGCTGACATTGCCAGCAATGTCAGTGGCTGTAGCAGTGAGATTATAAGTACCATCTGTAAGGTTGCTAGTAACAATTTGCCATACACCATTATTATTAGCTGTTGCCTGACCGAGGAGTTGCCCATTATTTAAGAGTTGAACAACTGCACCAGTTTCTGCGTTACCTGTAATAGATGGTGTATTTTTATTTGTAATATTATCAGTATTACTAGAACCGCTATCATCAATGGCACGTAAGTCTAGATTATTGGGGTCAGGTGTAGTTGTGTCGAGAGTGAATGTCAGATTAAAAGTATCAGAAAGGTTGCCATATAAGTCTTTAGCTTGTAAATGCAAAGTGTAAACGCCATCACTCAGCGTACCACCATTAATAGTTTCCAGTTGAGAACGAGTAAAGCTAAAGCTGCCATTACTATTACGCCCTTGCATCACATTTGTGTAATTGGTAGATGGCGTATTATTTAAGCCAGCACGAAACTCAAGTATAGGATTAGCATCAGTAACAGTTCCGGTAATTGTGGGGTCAAAAGTAATAAAATCTTGATTTGTTTGTCCAAAGGGTGCAGTATCACGAGCTAGAGTAGCGCTAATTACAGGTGGGTTAATATCTGGCATCAATTCAGCGACACCAATCACAGTAGCTTGACCATTAAAGATGATATTGCCCTTGGTACTAATTGAACCGTACAAACTGGAATTGCCGTTGAAAATAAAGTTCTTAACACTTAAGAACAATCCACGGGTATTAGTGGCACCGTTATAGGTGATATCTCCTTGGGAAAATACCTTCAGATTATCGGTAGTATTGATGCTGCTGGTAGCACCGTTAAAAGTAATATTGCCATTGGCGCTACCCGTGGCTAGTAAGGAAGAACCTGCAAATCTCGCACCACCGTTCATGTTAATAGAACCGGAAGCAAACACGGACAAATCACGGGAGAGCAAATTAGACAGGTTAACATTACCATTATTGGCAATTAAGACAACATTATTAAAATTGTGACCATTGCCATTGAAATTGATATCTCCTTGCTCAACGGTAATAATATAGTTGTTTAAGCTGACATTAGCAGGAATATTTAGCCCCCCTCCTGTTATTCTCACAACGGTAGGATTATTTATCGTACCTGGAGGTGGAAACTTCCTCGACCAGTCGCTACTACTATTAATGGGGTTTTGAGAGATATTGAAGGTAACAGTGGGTGTCCCCACAGGAATACGGCGATTAAGATCGAGTTGTTTAATATCTGCATAGGCTGGCACGATTACTGTCTGCTGTGGCACTATTGGTGGAGGAATTAAGCCAGCATACTTATTGCTAGAACCATTGGCAATACTAGTGGTGTAGCCAGAGGCCACTGCCACAGCTTTATCTACTAAAACCAGTTTGCCATTGGCATCTCGAATCGGATTTCCTGCTGCATCTATTTGTACGGGTAGTGTGAGATTGCCATTCATGATGAAGCCTTTGGCTGCATAAATTAAGGCATCATCACTTAAAGAAGTTGGTACACCGTCAAAATCTCCATTCCCGTTGATACTGATAGTACCTTCAGTACGAATAGCAAAGCTGGGGATAGAAGTCTGACTAGTTGTTGGTATTACGCTAGAATTTGTCTGTACTGAAGAATTTTGCTGAGAATTATCTACAATTCCCAATAGTCCAGCAGTATTTAGCAAGTTCTGTTGAGTAATGCCAACTAGTGAGTTGTCTGTAGCGTTACCTGTAAGTGAATCTTTTGCTTTTGTCTTAGCAGAGTTATTATTACTACTAGTGGGGAGTAAAGAAGTGTTGATAAAATTTTTTGTCTGGGAGTCAAAGATATTGCTACTTAATGGGGTGTAGTTAGTAGAGTCTTGATTTGAGTTCTTATCTTCGGTGCCATTTTTTGATTTTTCCAGTCGTTCTAACTCTGTGTTTGTAGGGTCGGAACCACTAGGATTTTTGAGTGATATTTGCAAAGAAGTTAAGGCAGAATTATCATCTAAAGCTGCACTCAAAGTTGCACTTTCTAGTAAAGATAGTGGTAAGATTCCGCCATTAGTAGAAGATGCACTATTGGTTCCCAAATTTTCAGAGCTACCCATGACTAACCCCAAGAAGTAATAAATTGTTTACTGTTTTTATTTGATAAAAAAATTCCGCCGATTTTGCTCTGGAGTCGATAACGATAAAATACTCTTGACTCCATCTCAATATATAAGGCGATTATCTGCCTGTTCTTATTATTTTGAATAATGGGAAACGAGGAGAAAACCCTCAGTTTATCTCCTCTTCGTTAACCTATCTTTTACAAAAATATCAAGCTGCTATACCGACATCCATTGTCAATATATTTGGAACTATAGTTGTATTGTTAGCTACTTCAGCTATAAACTTGGTACTAATAATCTCTTGGTAAGTTGCAAAATCTACTTGCCAATTGTCAATAATTTGATGTAAATTTCCGATACGTTCTGGTACAGCTTCACTCTTTACTTCATAGCTAAAACTACCATTGAACAACACAATAGGAGTGCTGGTTTCATCTGGATTCCGTAATGCTGCTTCACTTACTGTCAGATAGAATGGGCAGCGCTCTAAAGTATAAACTAAGTTTAGTGTCGCTCGTACAGGTGTAGTCCCAACTTCTTGCCAAGCGCCAGGAGACAGTAGCGTTTTGGCTAAATACTGACGGGCTGCATCCTGCTGTTGGTCAAAAGTCATGTAGCTTCTGGGATTAAGACCTACAGCTTCGTATTCTATATTGGGTAGTATTTGAACATATTTTTTGGCAATATTTGCAACTACGAGTTCTCGTGTTGATTTACCTTCAATAGCTTCTATAAATATGACTCGCGTTGGTTCAGCTACTATCATCACACCGTTAGTGAAGGCAACTTGAGATACATTTTGAGTAGATATTGGTTGACGAGCCAATTCCCATTCTGTTGGAACGATACCACTATATTTGAGAAAATCTGGATTTAGGAGTGTAGGGTTATAATTTTTTGCAGCAATAATAATTCCGAACTCTTGGGTGATTAAGCTTTGATTCATGATGCTTTCCTAATAACTGAAAATCAAATACGAAGGCTTTTGCACCAATTGATTTTGACGTAGATTTGAAACCTCTTGGTGCATTATCCATGTACTGGACACGTTTTTTACGGTCACTTGTAACTTTATACTCTCGTT
>NZ_JBSGKF010000014.1:0-27723 GCF_054786515.1 Nostoc sp. UIC 10890 | reverse complement strand
TAGACTCTGTTGTGATGCTGGGCGATGCAGATGATGCCTTTAAGATGTCTGCCTTGAGCTTAAAGTCCATTGGCACGATGGCTTTGCCTACTACAGCCACAACCACTAAACCCACCCTCAAAGACTTTGGATTAATGCAATGGCAAACGCCAAAAACATTAGTTAAAGCAATGCCTGAATTAAGCAATTTGAGCCTATCAGAAGTTCCCCCACTAGCCGATCTATTTTCTAAGAATGTTGCTGGACTGGGTAGCAGCACTATTTCTCAAGCCATAGCCTCAAATCCTCAAGCCGCAGATTTGACATTAGATAAGATTGACCTAAGCAAGTATTCTCTTGATTCAATTCCTGGGTTGGACAAAACTCAATTAGGGAAATTTAAATCATGGCAGCAAGCATTAGTCAATCAAATTCCTAAATTAAATCAAGTGCCCTTTAATAAAATGCCTCAGCCTATTAGCTCTGATATAGGCGTTGTTGGGATTGCATCGGTTGTACTTGGCACAGCAGAGAAGGGCAACACTTGGGCTGGGAATGATTACTTTGTTTCTGGCAGCGTTGTCAGAGGCGATCGCACTGAAGAGGTAGCCTGTCCTCCTGGCAAGGAATGCTCATACTTAGAAATGGGTGATTTTGCTGGCAGTCAGGGCGGCTTGTATGGTAAGCGTTGGGCATCTGGTTCATCTCAGCAAGTATCGGGTGGTTATGGAATTCTTGGCGCCGTAAATGGGGGCAAGGAACCCACGGGGCGGCTAGTGTATGGTAGTGGGTTCAAAGTGGCGTTAACTGGAATTAATGAATCCCTTGGGACTGCCGACTTTGGCTTGTTTTTTAGGATCTGCGCGCGACCGCCATTCCAGCAGAAAACTTGCACCCCTTACTTCATTGGCCCAGTTCCCTGGTTGCCCGTGAGTGAGAATGATTTGGTAATTGTGGGGACGGGACGATGACAGCAACTCCTAAGACAGAGGTTAACCCAAGTCAATTGATTCCCCCAGGACTTGAATCGGCTCTGTTTTCCCCCGCAGGTTTAGGGGTACTCGCTTGTGGTGCAGTGATTGTAATCGCCAAAATCATCGATAGTAGGGGAGGTATTGCCAAGCTAGCGACAGCGCGGTGGGGCGGGACAAGAGAGAAAACAGCGGCTCGTCAGTTGGCGTGTAAACAAATCCAGCAACGCTTGCATAACCGAGTATCGCTGTATGTGGGAACTCCCAAAAATACAACGAGCGAGGTTATTAATGGTGTCCGTAGAACTTGCATCCCTGAAGATTCAACAACCCTTTATTTTCCAGAGGCACAGCGAGGCTTCCTAGTTTGTGGTGGCCCAGGGAGTGGAAAGTCATTTTCAATGATTAATCCCCTGATTCGCTCTGTAATTGATCAGGGCTTACCTCTGGCTTTATATGATTTCAAATACGCCTCTCAGGAATCAGCTGATTCTCCGTCTAAAGGGCAAGCTCCAATACTTGCAGGGTATGCGATAGAACGCGGTTATCAGGTTACTGTGCTTGCCCCAGGCTTTGCAGAATCAGCAGTTGCCAACCCTATAGACTTTCTTCGCAGTAATGAAGATTCCGAAATGGCGCGGCAGCTTGCGATTACACTCAATCGCAACTTTCAATTGGGTGATAAAGATTCTGGAAATAGCTTTTTCACCAATGCTGGAGATCAGTTAGTCCAAGCCGTCTTTATGCTGGCAAAGGGCACAGAGTATCCAGATATCATGATGTGCCAAGCGATACTAGGGTTGCCAAAGTTAGTTAAGCGCATAGAGCAAGCAGAAAATCTGAATTTCATGGTTAGAGAGGCTTTCGCACAGTTTGTATCTGTAGCTGGTAGCCCAGAAACAGCAGCTAGCATAGTGGGAACAGCAAGCGGATTGTTCAGCCGATTCATGGTTCCGGCAGCATTGGCAGCTTTCTGCGGAAAAACCAATATTCCACTGGACTTGAAAGGACGGCAGATGGTGATATTTGGAATGAACAAAGAAAAGCGTGATGTAATTGCACCGTTGCTTGTCTCCATTCTGCATTTAATAATAAGCAGAAATGTCGCCTATAAACGCACTTGTCCTCTGGTGCTTGGGATTGATGAATTACCAACATTATATTTACCAGCCCTGGTGGATTGGTTGAACCAAAACCGGGAAGATGGACTAATTTCTATCTTAGGTTTACAAAATCTCTCAATGCTGATTGAATCCTATGGTGAAAATACAACTAATGCCATCTTTGGAGGATGCGCTACCAAAGCATTTTTTAACCCTCAAGATGATGTAGCAGCAGAACGTTTTAGTAAGTTCTTAGGTGATGAAGAGATTAAATACAAGCAACGTTCTCGTTCATCAGGAGGAAAGGGCGGTGCAAGTATTTCTAATTCTGACCAAAACAGTACTCGCAAGTTATTTGATGTCAATCAATTTAACACCTTACCAGAGGGGAAAGCTGTAATCATTAGCCCAGGTTTCCGTTCTCGCGGACAGATAAGTATACCAATCTTGCAAAATATTCATATTCCTCAACATGAGATTAATTCGGAAGCGGTGAGTGTAAAAGCTTGGTATAAGTTCCAAAAGTCATTAGCCAGGAAGTCTATTTTGAAACCTCCAGCAGATGAAGAAATGAGAATTCGTCGAGCAGAGGCATTAAAATTGTTGCCTTTGATAGAAACTCAAGAGCAGTTATCAGAATATGCTAGCTTGATTTAGGCAAGAAAAGGGAACAGGGAATGGGGAACGGGGAACAGGGAACAAAACAATTTAGCAATAAATAAAGGGTTTTTAAATGCCAGAGATAAATGATTTTAAAGACTTAAAAATTTGGCAGAAAGGCATGGATATAGCTGAAAAGTGCTATTTTTTAACACAGCTCTTTCCCAAAGAAGAGTTGTATGGAATGGTATCACAAATCAGAAGGTCTGCGGCATCTATTCCAGCTAATATATCAGAAGGCTATGGAAGAAGGTCAACGGCTGAGTATATCAGATTTTTAAATATTGCCCAAGGCTCACTTAATGAATTAGAGACACATATTATCTTATCTCAGAGGGTAGGATTATGTAGTCAAGCGGATATAGAATCTATTATTTTTTTATTACGAGAAGAGAGCCGGATGATTATTGCTCTTATTAAAAAGATACAACAATAAATTCTGTTCCCTGTTCCCTGTTCCCTGTTCCTGGATAAAATTCATGTCACCAAGTAAGTTTTACCCGTTCTCTGATTATGATAGAAAACAAATTGCAAAACTCCCTCCTGATATAGCAGCCTTAGCAGATAAATATCCAAGCGAAATTTTAAACACTGCTGAGAGTTGGGATAACTTGCCTTTTGATGCTAACTATCTTCCTGAGTGCCTTGAAGTCTATAGTAGCGATGCAGATGATGCCAATATTTTTGTGTTAAATGGTGTTCTGAAAGATTATGTTCCATCTCACGCTGAAAAAAATACATCATCGATAACAGTGATGATTGATGGAGAATTTGCTTACATTGAAGTTGAAGGGAGACAGGTTCTTAATAAACTCGGTGGCATAGTTTTGCCAGAAGTAGCGATTAATCCAGATGTGTTAATTCAGTCAATTCTCAAAGGTGAAAATAATGATTGATGATGGTGAAGCTAAAGAGATTAAGCGAGATTATCTAGAAATTTTAGAATCTCTCCTCAAACTCATCCATGCGAAGGCTAAAGAAAAAGGATTAGATCCCAGCAAGGATGTTCATATTTACTCTAGCTCTAGCAAAGTTTATCAAGGAACATTGGGAGAATCCCCCTCTAAAAACTTATTAACACCAACGATAGTAGAGAACTTAAAAAAAGCTCTGTCTGACCCGAAAAATTCTCAAGGTGCAATTTCTATTAAAATTGGTAATGAAAAAGTATTCCATATTAAAAATGGAGAAGTACTGACTGATAAATTAGGTTTAGCTCCGGCATCACAGAAAAATAAAGTTGTAAGTAATGAGCGAATCTACAGTGTAGAAGCTTTAGGAAAACAAGTGCAAGTATTGCAGAAAAAACTAAGCGAACAACAAAAACTTGTAAATAGTATCAAATCAGAACAGCTTTCACCCGAATCTTTATCACAATTAGCTGCTCAAGTTGCCGAAATGGGCAAGTCTTTAGAAAAGCAACAACAGTTGATTGAAAACACCCAAAAAGCATTGTCCCAGGTAAATGAACGGTTTTTACCACAAGTTCAAAATACGGTTCTTCAAAACTGGGTTGGGTCAGTTGAACGTCAGGTAAAGAAAACGGCTAAAAATGCATTTGAGCGAGTTTTGGATGCTCTGACACCGGAAGTCACGAAGCTTAGAAAAGAAATTGCACAGATGAAAGCTTACATAGAGCAACAAGTTACTAACCGACTAGATGAAGTCAGAGAAAACACAAATAACGTCAGGGATGAACTCAATCAACAAGTTGGTAACTTAACTCAAGAATTACGTACACAAGTAGATGACGTTAAAAACACTGTCGAGCAAAGCCTTATGGGTGTCAAGTCAGCCATTGACAATACTCGAACTGAACTACGGGCTGCTGTCGATGATATCAAAGGTCAGGCAATTGAGCAGAGTGTCAAAGCAATGCTGAATATCTTGGGCAAAGATAACCCTGATGGTTCCAAGAGTTTTAAAAGTACAAATTTTGATTTTGAACGCCTTGGCGATAATGTAATCGTTCGTGCCAAAAACGGCGAGGCTGTTCTCACTGATGGAGTTTTATCGCCTAACGTAAGTGAGAAACAGTTACAAGCACTTGATAAGGTTCAATCTGTTGTTGATATGCATCATCAAATTCAGCAGGATTCTCAACAAGAATCACAATTTAGAAATATGCACAGGTAAGCCATGATCAAAGGGGAGCGTAAAAATGATACTAATCCTAATCATTGGTTTGTTGTTTGCACTGGGTGGAATGATTTTTCTAGCTTGGCTGTTTGTTTTATTTCCACCTTCAATACCAAAGTCAAAGTATCGCTCCCAAGGTTTTAAGCAATCGCCATTACCACCTAAGAGTACAAAATCGTCTGACATTTCATCTCAAAATTTTGTACGACAAAGCCCAGCACCAACGCAAAAGACTCTCTTAGCTAAAAACTTTAACAAGCCTATACGACAAAGCTCAGTACCAACGCAAAAGACTCTCTTCGCTAAAAATTTTAAGAAGCAATTACTACCAATTCCAGCGCGAACACCAAGGGTTAGATTACCTAAAAAGCTTAAGAAACACTTGAATAATATTGAGTACGCTAGTCAAGTATTACTTGAGCTTCGTAGCAGAACTCAATTAGCCAAATTGCCAGTAGTAATCGCTACGCTACGCAGGATATCGCCTTACGTTTTTGAAGAATTGGTACTCACTTGTTGCTTTGAACAGGGCTGGCAAATCCAACGCAACTTTCGATACACCGGTGACGGCGGGATAGATGGTCGCGTGTTGATTTTGGGAAAGCTTTATGTAATCCAGGTTAAGCGTTACGCTGATTACATTAGCCCAGAACACATCAAAGATTTCCTGTGCTGTATCGAAGGAGAAGGAGCTAGTGGTGGATTCTTCGTGCATACTGGCATAACTGGACAGTTATCAAAACAATTGATTCGTCGCTCCGATAAAATAATCTTAGTGAGCGGTCAGAAACTAGTAAATTTTGTCTTAGGTAAGCAGTTAAAAATAGTGGGAATAACAATACCAATTAAAACAGTGAACAGTTATCAGTGAACAACTAACCTATGAATGAGTTAATGGAAATATCTGATACCTGATAATTGATAACTGATAAGTTAGCGTCGAAACTGTAGATGCTCCCCGTTATCATCTGATTGTTGAGGGTTTATTTTCAATCTCTTCAGAATCGATGGTTTGTCATCTCTAATCAGTTGCCTAACGATGTTCATTTTCTCCTCAAAAGTCAATACTTTTGCATCAGTTGTAACACTCGTAAATAACTCGCTGACCTTTGCTCCTGTTACCTTTTCACCTTTGACATATTTTCCTACTTCCATAACTACTTCTGCCAATCTTTCAATATCTAAACCCTGAATCATCTTTTTAAGATGCAACTTTAATTCTGCTAGTAATGTTTTAGCTAAGGTTGACTCAGTAGCTGATTGCTCAACAGAGTTAGAGGTGGATAAAATAGCTCTCTTCTCTACATGAGATTGCAACTCAGTTGTCAATGCTGTTTCAAAGTCATTGAATGTACTTTTAGCAGTAACAAGTTGTTGATGAGACTGAGAAAGTTGTTCTGTTAATCCTAATATTGTTTGGGTCAAAGCAGACTCGATAGCTGATTGTTCAATATAATCAGAGATTGACAGAATGGCTTTGTTTTGTGCATGAGATTGCAACTCAGCGGTCAATGCTATTTCAAAGTCATTGAATGTACTTTTAGCAGCAACAAGTTGTTGATGAGATTGAGAAAGTTGCTCTGTCAATTCTAATACTGCTTGGTTTAAAGCAGACTCGATAGCTGATTGCTCAACATAATCAGAAATTGACAGAATAGCTTTATTTTCTGCATGAGATTGCAACTCAGCCGTCAATGCTGTTTCAAACTCATTGAATGTACTTTTAGCAGCAACAAGTTGTTGATGAGATTGAGAAAGTTGTTCTGTCAATCCTAATACTGCTTGGTTTAAAGCAGACTCAATAGCTGATTGCTCAACATAATCAGAGATTGACAGAATGGCTTTGTTTTGTGCATGAGATTGCAACTCAGCTGTAACCGCTTCATCAAAGTCATTAAATACAGTTTGAGCTTCAACTAACTGCTGATGAGATCGAGAAAGTTGCTCTGTTAAGCTTAATATTGTTTGGGTTAAAGCAGACTCGACAGCTGATTGCTCAATATAATCAGAGATTGACAGAATGGCTTTCTTCTCTGCATGAGATTGTAACTCTTGAGTCAAGGCTGTTTCAAAATCACTGAATGTACTTTTAGCAGTAACAAGTTGTTGATGAGATTGAGAAAGTTGTTTTGTTAACCCTAATACTGCTTGGGTTAAAGCAGACTCGATAGCTGATTGCTCAATATAATCAGAGATTGATAAAATAGCTCCTTTTTCTGCATGAGATTGTAACTCTTGAGTCAAGGCTGTTTCAAAGTCATTGAATGTACTTTTAGCAGTAACAAGTTGTTGATGAGATTGAGAAAGTTGTTTTGTTAACCCTAATACTGCTTGGGTTAAAGCAGACTCGATAGCTGATTGCTCAATATAATCAGAGATTGACAGAATGGCTTTGTTTTGTGCATGAAATTGCAACTCAGCCGTCAATGCTGTTTCAAAGTCATTGAATGTAGTCTTAGATGCAACAAGTTGTTGATGAGACTGAGAAAGTTGTTCTGTCAATCCTAATATTGTTTGGGTTAAAGCAGACTCGATAGCTGATTGTTCAATATAATCAGAGATTGACAGAATGGCTTTCTTCTCTGCATGAGATTGTAACTCTTGAGTCAAGGCTTTTTCAAAGTCATTGAATGTACTTTTAGCAGCAAGAAGTTGTTGATGAGATTGAGAAAGTTGCTCTGTCAATCCTAATATTGTTTGGGTTAAAGCAGACTCGATAGCTGATTGCTCAATATAATCAGAGATTGATAAAATAGCTCCTTTTTCTGCATGAGGTTTTAACTCTTGAGTCAAGGCTGTTTCAAAGTCATTGAATGTACTTTTAGCAGCAAGAAGTTGTTGATGAGATTGAGAAAGTTGCTCCGTCAATCCTAATACTGCTTGATTTAAAGCAGACTCGATAGCTGATTGCTCAATATAATCAAAAATTGATAAAATAGCTCTCTTTTCTGCATGGGATTGCAACTCAGCCGTCAATGCTGTTTCAAAGTCATTGAATGTACTTTTAGCAGCAAGAAGTTGTTGATGAGATTGAGAAAGTTGTTCTGTCAATCCTAATACTGCTTGGGTTAAAGCAGACTCGATAGCTGATTGCTCAACATAATCAGAGATTGACAGAATAGCTTTATTTTCTGCATAAGATTGCAACTCAGCCGTCAATGCTGTTTCAAACTCATTGAATGTACTTTTAGCAATGACAAGTTGTTGATGAGATTGAGAAAGTTGTTCTGTTAGCCCTAATACTGTTTGGGTTAAAGCAGACTCAATAGCTGATTGCTCAAGATAATCGGAGATTGTATTTAAGAGTTGTCTGGTGGCTGGTTGTGAAGAATGGACATAACTTGCTTCTCTATTAAAAATTGTTGAATTTTGTCCGTTAACTTGTCTTGAGAGTTTCTCTGTTCGTTGACCTCGAAGCCCATCATCTGTAGAGCTTTGGTTAATTCCTGCAATATCGTCTCCATGCTCGAAGACTTTTTCGAGTTCAGCATCTCGGTTAATTGCTGCAAGAAGTTCGACTGATTCGCGCTCATTTCGATTATGTTCTCGGCTTGGCTCGTTTCTAAGAACTCGATTTTCTGGGTCAATTGCTGGCTGTTGGTTTGTAACTGCTCGAAATTCTTGGTCAATTGCTCTATCTTCTCGGTTAGCAACTGTATCTGAGTTAGGTTGTTGTCGTTGGTTAAAGTCATGGGTTTGTACCTGTGGTTTATTTTGTAAAAGATAGGGAACAGGCAATGGGGAACAGGCAACAGTTTTTTCCTAGTGTGGCAAAACTTACTAGAGAAGACGACTCTCTAGATTAGCTAGGTAAGCCTTGGGATCTCTGCGAAATCGATACTGTTCAATTCTGGCAATGCGTGGTGTTTTTGCAATTGAGAGCGTAATTCGAGCCAAGTAACAATATCAACTTGTGCTAAATCAGATGCGGTGAAAGAATGAAGTTTAGTAGCGATGGCACAGGCAAGTTTGACGGAACCACGAATAACGAGAGATGAGGGGGCAACCTTACGACCTGTACAACGACGTTGATGATGACGTAGCATCCCAAAAGCATGTTCTAAGTCATTATTAGTTCGAGGAAAATCTTCAATTTCGTAACAATGAAAAAGTCCAGACCAGTAGTTATGGGTGGTTTTTATAAAGTTATCGATGGCGGTGGTCAGTGTACCAGCTTTCTGTTTTTGTTGGGACATTTCTGTTAACAGTTGCTGATAACTTTTTTTGACTCCAGCAGCATCAAGACCTATTTTATTATTGAGAATATTACTAGCTTTATTAACCCACTGATATGCAACTATGACAGGTGAAAATAAAGATGCAGTCGCAGATAAACCCTTAGCTATCAGGTGTTTCAGGTTGACTAAAGGTGGTGGTAAAGCACTTTTTTTTCCATCCGCTCTAACATGAAGCTCTATCAACGTCAAATTTTCTTGTAACTTTAATCCAGATGCCTCTAACGGTGGATGACCATCATTGGTTATAGAACTACGTACTGCCGAGCAATAATCTTCAATAATGTTTGCCAAATCCTTATCTTCATTAGTAACACTACGTTCAATGTCTCGTAATCCTCTAACTTTTTTCTTTAATTCCTTTTTTGCATGTCGATCCGCCTCATATATGGGAATAATAGCCTCCTTTAGGTAATGATAATGACATAAACCATGAGCAATACTAGGTAATGCTACTTTTACAGCTTTGCGAATTGATTGTTGTCCATCACTAACAACTCCATCAATTGGTACATTTAGGGTGTTAGTTACTTCTAATAATAACGCCACTAAATCTTCATTTCTTGATGATAATAAGGTTTTAGCTAGTAATATTTCTCCTGATATACAATCTCGAATGACCCATAATACCTCATGTCCAATTTCTGGCTGCATCCCATCAATGGCTAATATCACCCGTCCTTGCTTTTTAACTATTGCTTTTAACCTTTTATGGTCTTTTAGCCATAAAGAATTTTCTCGTCATATCTGTCAATTAGGTGCGTGACCGTTCGTTGACTGATACATATACCCTTTAATTCAAGGTGAGTGTGTATTTGAGGAACACTTCTATGTTCCTGGTAGCGCAATGCTCCTATATAAGCAATCACATCCAAACCAAATTCGTTCTGTGGTAGAGCGAGTGACCCTTCTTGCTCTGGTCAATATGCTTTTTTATACCGCAGACATGACTTATTTTGACATCGACGAATTTTTAGCTGTAGTTCTACTACCCCATTCAACGTTCTTATATGTCGAGGATTATTGTATTCATTCCACATTGCTTCCCCGCACGAGGGGCATCTTTTTTGAACACAATCGAGTACTTCAAACGATGTTGCCTCTGGTTTTAGACTTTTTCTTACCAAGTTTTCGCACCATTATTTCACTACAAGGTCAAGATTACAGGATTTCCCCTCTTCTCTAGTAAGTTTTGCCACGCTAGGTTTTTTCTATTTCCTCTTCCCTGTGTGTTGGTAAGAGATCCAATTTGTCATTCCCTGTTGCCCGTTCCCTGTTGCCTGTTCCCTCAAGTTGTATAGAACGTTGTTCTGGTATCGGCTTACGCAAAGGTGGAAAAGCCGCAGTCTTTGAATGCTGATTCTGCTGTTGCCAGTCCCGAAAGGTTGGAGCAAGATGACTCAATTTCTCGTAAGCGAGTGGCCCACTTGCGGCGATGAAATCATCAACACCTTTGTCTGGGCCTGGCAAGTTGATGACTTTTACTCTTGCTCCAGCTTCTTGTAACAATCTTCCGGTCACTGAAATATCTCGCTCGATATGGAGCTTAGTTTCAGGCTTGGTTTCATAGTCAAAGCAGAACTTGAAAAGTCTCCCTTGTGTGGCGAAAACCGCTAATTCCTCATGCAGGTAAGACTTACCGATTTTTTTACCAAACTCATCTTTGGGAGTTCGGTATCCCGCCGAAATCCCAGGTAGCCCAATGGCAGCATGACCCTGACTCAACAGACTGGCCGCTTTTTTCGCGCCTTCTGCGATCGCACACGGGATATTATGTTTCCAGACACAGTACCAAAATCCTGATTGGCGATCTTCTTGTGTAGGATTAATTTTGTGTTTGGAGTAGATGCGTTCGGCAATATCTTCAGGGACATTGAGCAAGAATATACTTAATTCAACCTTTGGGGGATGCTCATATTTAATAAATTTCCCTTGAATTACCTGGTTCTGCTCATCTTTTTTGGGTCTAGGTGTGTTCGGCTTGTAACATCCCCATCTTTTAATTGCAGGTTTTGCACCTGGTGTTAAATCAGCAAATGAACGCGCATCAACTCCAGCATCACACCACCATCCACCAGCATCAAGATGCGAATATGCTTTTATAAAACCATCTGTTAGCCGTCCTGTATTTGTTCGATTCAGTTTTTCGCTGACCATGAGCCGTTCCCAGGCTTCATGCTCACCACCTGCATAGTTAAACTGAAGACTCTCAAAGTTCAACGCTGCAATTCCTGGGTGAATGGCACTTGATTCAAACTCTTGCCAGTGTTTTGGTTCAATAAAATTAGGTATTTTTTCAGTCTGATTGGGTGTCCAGAATGGTTCTGTGGGGACAGGAGATTTCAGTACTGGCTTAGAGAAAACCGATTCAAGAGTATTATAATTTGGTGTCTCTTTCAAGACGGGCAAGACTTTCGGTACTTTTATTGATGAATCATGGCTTGTTGTCCGGCTAGATGCGACTGATTTCACAATTGGGCCGACAAAAGGAGTAGATACTGTCGTCTCTAGTTTTAGTACTGGCTTCTCAAAAGGGGCACTTATATTTATAGTTATTGCTTGGTGCTGCTCAATCGTCGATTTCTGAATTTGTTTTCGTAGCAATTCCAAAGCATTCTCTTTGGCTTTCGACTGTTGCGCTAACCAGAGCAACCGCGTTGGATCTTCGGTGTAAATCTTTAATGCATGCCTTGCACGGCTGACAGCAACATAAAAACTTTCCTGCCCAATGGTGAAGTCTGCCGAAATTAACACCCGATCCGCAGTTTTCCCCTGACTACTATATGTTGTACTCACAAGGGCATAGTCTAAGTTTTGCGCCTGTGCCAAACTAATGCGTTCAGTACGCTCATCAGCATATTTAATGTGAACTATGTTCAGGTCGATTCCTGCCACAGTAAATTCCTGTCCGTTACGTCGTCCCAATTGCCGATCGTTTTTCTTCCATTGCAGGCGATCGCCCACGGCAATTTCAATCTGGTGACTCTGGTAAACCGCTTTCTCAAAAGCCGTGTCTACATCCATTACCTGACCATTATCACCAATTAGGGTCAACTTGTCAGTAGTTCGACCAACCACTTCATACAGTTTGCCTTTCTCCAGCCCCCGACGTTTGTAATCCCGTGTGGGCATGATCACATCACCAATTTCAAAGTTATGGGCAAACCGCATCTGTACTTTTGTCAGATTTTTGGTTTGCAATTGGGTGATGGTTGCAGTTTCTCCCAAAGTTCCTTCACCCTTGAGCTTCGAGCGAATCGCTTGGGTAAGGGCAAGTCTTTCTGTATTTGTTCCAGCTAACACAAGAGTTTTGAGTCGCTGCTCTGGTGTCCCTACTATATAATCATTGGCGATCTGCTCTATTTTGGAAAAACTATCTACTTGAAGTATGGAACCGTTGGCTTCTAGTCGTTCAAATCCTGCTTCTATTCTGCCATCAGCGATTAAATCTACTGCTAATTTTAATTGAGGGTCTTTTTGGCGCAACGATTCATTGAGGTGTGCGGTTTTAATTCCCGCCTGTTGCAAGGATTTGAAGGGATTACCTGCTGATACTGCTGACAACTGCCGAGTGTCACCTACTAAAATCACCCTAGCAAGTTCAAGGGTTGCCCGTTGTAGAAGTGCATGAGCATCTTTAGCACTGAGCAAAGAAGCTTCATCCACAATCCAGATTTGATTTGGTTCAAGTTCTGTGGCTGGTTCAGTAACCAAAAGCCTAGCCACAGTTTCAGACTGAATTTCTAACTCTTCACTCAAAACCTTAGCAGCAGAGGAACTGGGGGCGAAGCCTTTGATAATATATCCGGCAGAAAAAGCGATCGCTTTCAACTCTTTGAGGGCGAAAGTCTTGCCAGCACCAGCTACCCCCTGCCATGCAATGAACTGGTCAGATGTTGTTGCAGCTAATTCTACTGCTTGGCGCTGTCCGCTATTTAGTAAGGTATTCTCTAAGTGGTTTTCGACTACTTCCGAGTGGGAAATGGAGCAAAATTTACATTGACCCTGCTGCATCAACTCAATCGTCGCCAACTCCCGCCGCACTGCTGTCATCGTCGTAAATTGGTCAGTCAATCCTGGTAAAGCGATTAACTCCTGATGCTCTCTAATTAGGGCTGCGATCGCTGTAAAATCCGTAGCTAAACGTGACTCTAGGATGAATTTTTCTAAATCCTCTTGTCTAAAAGCGACATTTCTCTCACTGCAATGTGCGATCGCATCATCTAACGCATCAATCAGACTTTTTTGCTCAACCACAAGAGGAGCCTGTTCTTTTCTTGGTTCTCCTGGCTTGACAAACGTGATACCTAACGCCGCAGCTTCTTCTTTCCACAATGCAACTAATTTTGATTCTGGTAGTTTCTGCTTGCGCTGGCGGGTATCATCCCAAATTTTTTCACGTTCGGCCCAAGTCGAATTAGCACCAGATGAGGCGATGATTTGCTGTCGCCGCTTAGAAAATGCCTCTAAATCCTCGAATTTAAACCCTTTTATATCAAACTGCCCATGTAAACGAAGCTCTATCTCGTAGCCAAGCTTCTGCACCTCACGCGCCAGAGAGCTTTGGTATGCCATCCCCAAGAATTTTTTATTGGCGAATATTTCATTATTACCCAAACTCAACCACCTACCATCTGGAGTTTGGGTCATGTTCATCAGCAAACAATGGGTGTGCAGATGTGGGTCTAAATCCCGACTTTCGATGTGATCGAACTGCGCGGCGACCAAGTTACCAGTCTTAACTCTATGTCTGCCGCTATTATCTGTCACTCTGGTATAGGCATAACGCTGCTCTATTAGCTCCAGAGTTTTTTTTAGCGCCTGATGGTGAGCATCAATCAAACGAGTATCCCCGCCCACCAATGCCATCAAGCTTACACTTTTGGGCGCAGAAAATGTACAGTCTAATGCGGCTCTGCGTTCTCCTTTCCCCTTTTCTTTGACTACTCTGGCATTCAATACCTCACGACCATCAGGCGTAAGCCCCTCAATGATATTTTTAAAAGCGTCTTCGTCATCGACTGCCCCTGACAACCCCAACTTTTTAGCACCTTGACCATTCCAAAGCGACTTTCCTTGGTGATAGTAATTCTTGATGAAGTAGTTCACCGCCATCTCACTTGAGACGTTAGCCGCTGTTAGCATGGCTCACCTCTGCTATGGGGTTTACATAACTTAATGTTTGTGAGATTTCGCAATTGCCAATAACTATTGAATTCCTTGTTAATCACCGGCATCAAACTTACTTCTGTTTGATGTCGAGTTAAAAAAACTTGGTGAGACTTAGACTTCAACAATTTTTTATTCCTGATTGCTCATGCCATTTAATATAGCAAAAAATCGAGAATTATTTCCGCCAAATATGGCGTACTGTGCGTCAGAAAAATATGGATTCCAAGGCTTGTGGTTCTTGAAGCTAATTACTAGATAATTGGGAGAATCCTTGACAAAAGTGGGAAGTATCAGGAAGTGCTAGGAAGTCTTGGGAAGTCTTAGGAATTGTAGGAAAATATTAAGCTAATGAGAATTTTGTGACTAGATGATGTTGAATAGTTGAAAAGGTAAGAAATGAATTAGAGATTTGGGAGATATTGTTTAGATATTGGGAGATGTTGAATGTAATTGGTGATTATTGGGAATTGAGGGATTTTGTGGAGATTTTCTATCAGATGCACGAATTCATGGAAAGTCAAAGAGTATTGCCAAAACTGTAATCTTTCTTCGTAAATGTGGAAATAATCACGGTTTGGGCGGTTCAAATTGAGAGTAATTATCAATTAGATAGACAAAAAAAGGGTCAAAAACAGGGAGAAATTTTCTTGTGGATTTAATGTTGAGTCTTGATCCGGGAACTTCAATGACGAAGATGGTTTATCGTGTTCTCTCGGAGATTTCGTACAAGTCAGAATTGCTCTGTATGGAACCAGAGTTAATTAAGATTTCCAAAGATTCGCTGGATTTATATGAGTCTGGGCAAATGAATCGGCCCAATCCAGAGAATGAAGCGTGGATAGAGTACAACGAAGAATATTATGCGGTTGGGTTTTTGGCACAAAAGTATTTTGAAGCGCGAATCAATTTTTTAGAACTCAAGTATGAGAACGCGATTCCAAAAACTTTGGCAGCAGTGGGGGCAATAGCGATTAGAGATTCTTTGAAGGCAAACTTTGATTTATCCTTGGGACTGCTATTGCCTTATGGAGAGTGGGAAGATAGAGAGAGATTGGAGAGGGGTTTAAGTAAGGCACTGTCTAGCTTTAGCTTTCGAGGGAAACAATTTTGTATAAATCTGATTAACTTTCAGTGCTTGCCCGAAGGTGGGGGACTGATATTGACGCGAAGTAAAAAACTTGGCACAGATTTTAATAAAGTGAACATTGCTGTGGTGATGCTGGGTTTTCGGGATATATCAGCCGTAATCTTTGAGCGTGGTATTTCAACTGGAAAAACGGAAGGATTGGGCTTGGCGTGGATGCTGGAGAGAATCAAAAGCCGAACATCAGGGCAAAACTTACACGAACTGTTAAAGGCTGTCCATCTATCAGGCCCGACATTGAAACCGAGATACTGCAAACCTTTGGCTCGGAGCAAGAAATCTGATTTTCAGGTTGAGGAGATAGCACAAATTATTGAAGTGGCTGACTTATCTCGTAAAGAATACTGGGAAAAGGTATCCACTTGGCTCAAAATTAATATTCCTGCCCATATTGAGCAAGTAATTATTGGTGGTGGAACGTCGGAATACTTAAGTTCGGAGTTAAAAAATTTGTTTACTCATACCGACATTTCATGGGCAGCAGAATTATCTGAGGATGTGCGTTTAGCTTTTAACCTGCCGATTAAAAAAGATGCCTTGTGCTTGCGTTTCACTGATGTATATGGATTGTTTCGTTACCAACACGCTACATTTCGTAATTCGTAATGACGCTCCTCCGTCGCTACCGGTACATTTCGTAATTCGTAATAGTAATTTGCTCGTGAAGAGAGGAATATTAGAATGTTTTCAGATGTTGAGTTTCGCTTACGAAGTAGAGTTAAGGCTGATAGTTCCGAAGCCGTGGTAATTAAGTATCTAAATTCCAGGAATACTCTTTATCCTGCTAAAGATATGGCGATGATTGCGATTAGCAGCTATTGGCTTCCTTTAGCTTATCAAGCTGTG
Organism: Nostoc sp. UIC 10890; assembly: GCF_054786515.1. NCBI lineage: Bacteria > Bacillati > Cyanobacteriota > Cyanophyceae > Nostocales > Nostocaceae > Nostoc > Nostoc sp. UIC 10890. The sequence goes on along the minus strand of NZ_JBSGKF010000014.1, from coordinate 11,474 downwards.
GATCAATCAGTGGATTTAGAGCCACACATTCGTGCTTGTCTTTACCGCCTTCAACTCCACTCTTCATATTTGATGGGACTGCTGGGAGAAATCCCGCCTCAAGGAACGCCGATGATTGCAGTAGCCTCTAATCAATCACAGCCACTACAACTAATACAATCATCACCATTACCAATATCCAGGACTTCAGTCAAAGAACCATTACAAATAGCCAGAACTCCTGTACCAGAAGAATCGGAGTCGGGAACTGACTGGTTAAATCCTTTTTAGGACTGACAATTTTTTGAATTGATTTGACGCATTGCTCCTTTCTGAGCATCTTTTTCAGTGAACGCAAATATGTCGTTTCAAGCTTTTTAACTAGGAGTGCATGATTATGTATCAACCACAAGAACTTTTTAACGACCTTTCACCATCAGAAATTAGCCGGACTTTACGCTTGAGTGGGATACCTGAAAAAGAGTCATATACCGAGAATGATGCAGACAGGTTTCGTGAATGTCGCACCTTAATTGAGCAGGGTAGAAATGATGAGGAAGTAATGGCTCTATTATCTCCAGTTGTTGACAATGCACTGTCAGAAACTCAGGGCAATTCCTCGTCGTCAACGAAAAATGGGGGGAAAAAACAAGGGAAGAAAGCCCAATTACCATTAGATATCACTGAATTACTAGTTATTGCTCGTGAAAGAGGCTATAAAATCGCACTTTCTCAGGCTTTAATAATTCTCCAAGTCTGTGGACTATCTGAGCAAGATGAGTATAGCCCAGATGAGTGCGAACGCTTTCTTGAAACCTACAAATCAATAAAAGAGCAAAACAAATCCTTTGAAGAAGTTGCAGCCAGCTTAACAACTCTAGGTAAAAGCGAAAATTCTCAACAATTAAAATTAGATGCAGTGATTGAGAATGTTAGTGAAAAAGCTGTAGCGGCAAGAGAAGATTTATCTAGCTTGATTGATAAAATTACTGCTGCTCAGGCTGAAGAAGCCCCAGAGTTAGTTCAATCACTTTACCTTAAAAATGTTGCACTGAAATTACAACAGAGCGATTCTGAAAATAACCTCTTCGCTCAATTAGAAGAAAGAATCATGGCGAGAATCGCCGAAAAAAAGCAGCAGAGGCTACAGTTATCTGGAGTGACTTGGGAGACGACACCCTTACCATCTTCTTCGCCCACGCCGATGCTGTCGCCCAACGCATTAGAGAATGGAACGAATACCGATTAAAACAAGAAATTGCAGCCAAAGAACGCACTATTGATATTCAAGTCGAAAAAGCCTCCGATGCTAAAGCCAATAAATTAGCTGCCTACAAGCTGGAAAAAATACAGGCATGGAACGAAGCACAACTAGAACGTCAAAAACTTCGTCAAAAACGCTTTGAACAGTTCAAAGAACTTGTTTTTTGGCTCGGTGGTTGGGTCGGTTCTGGCCGCTCTGGTATTTTCTTTTTTGGCTCTGCCATGTTAGCTTCTGCGACTTTTGCAGGAGTAACAATCATTAATCTGCCAACAAATCTTTCCTGTCCTGATCCCAAAAGTCCCTGTTATCTGGTATATCAAATGCGATTTAACAATAAAAGTGTGATTCTTCCACAACAGACCAAGGATATTATTGCTGAGTATGAGCGCAATAAGAGTAAACCTAAACGGCGCAGATAATTAAGTTTTGGGGAAAGAGAAACTGTCTGTTTTAGTTTTCCCTATCTTTGGAACAGCATCGAATGGCATGAAGACTCATGTGAAATATCGTCAGGGCTATCTTGTTGGGTGTAGTGTTAATAAAAATTGAATTTTAGTGCGCTAGACAAAACCAAGTTGTTCCTAATTCCCTACACCCCAAAACCAGTAATACCAAGGGTTAACGAACGCTTAACAAGCGTGCCATTCGGAACAGCATCAATAGTTTGATAGAGGGATGAAGTTATGAACGAACTAAAAGAAATTAAACTTTGGGATGATTGGGACGATATTAATTTATCTACTCCCGAACGTCGCATTGAACGCTTAGAAATTCTGCTGTGCCAAAAAGTACATAAAGGCGAAGATATCTCTCAATGTCTGCAAGTTTTGGAGTACTTGAAAAATTGTACTCGCTTTCTTTCTTCTTTCACATATTCAGGTAAAATCACTGTATTTGATGGATAAAAACGGTCTTATAGCGTAACTTCACCTACTCTAATAGGAGGTGTTTTTATCAAAAGGCAAGCTATCTTCCGGCTCGAAGTTCTGCAAGTCCTGTTCCATTTGGTGGAGGCGTTGAACGTAGGTTATGCTGTCTTCAATCCTTTCTTTCATCCGTTCTTCACCAAAGTTAATACCTTGTTCTGCATGATCGGCAGACACAGCATTATAATTCTCGACTTCGTTTTTCTTACGCCACTCAAGCTGTTCCAGGGCACTTTCACTGATGCCAATTTGCCGAGCGTACTCTACATATTCAGGTCTGAGAGAGCCGTCGGGGTTAAACTCTCTTTTCTCTTGTTCGCTGAAAAAATCGTAAGCTGTATACACTGGCCACGGCTCTGGATCAGTATCGTCCAGGTGCTTCCACTCGTCGTATTCTTCTTTCAATGAGAGAGCATAGTCAGTAATTGCTTCGTTACTCATTCCTGTAGACAACATTTGCTGTCGAGCTTCATCTTTCAAACTTCCATCTGGGTTGAATTCTTCATTATTCATATTTATCCAACGCTTAATTCTTGCCATAAAAACCTCTCAAAAAATTAATTAATGTTCATGAAATTTTAAATCTTATGACTCTGGAATTGAAACATTTCGATCCTCGTCTAAATCAGTGGATCTATACAGATGATAGCAAAACTGACTCTCAATCAATTTTAACTGAAAAGCTCAGTAATACTTTACTAGAATTTTACTTTCCTGACAAAGAATTTTCCTTTGGACACTCAGATGAATACAGCACAGATGAAGAGTTAAAGAATCATCCAGATGGACAGATTTTACTATTATCTTCAAAAAATCGTTTACTTTATGGAGATAAAGAATGTTTAGAAACGATTCAAAAAATTTGTCCAGATAGTAAAGACCGGGGTGCTTATGGTTCCATCTTCCTTGGGGCTTGTAAAAATGCGATTCACGAAAAGCTAAACATTCTGGTAGTAGATGATTCTACTGATAACAGAGGTGAGAATGGAGGAATATTATCAAATGATTTAGCATATAAATTAGTTGGGGACTGTTATGGACAATTTTCAACACAACTCCATGACAAACTAACCTTAAGAGAATCCCAAGCAGACAAAAGCTATCGTGTAATTCAGCATCGATTTGGTTGGGTGGATGGAGTTGGAGAAGATACTACTAAATACCGTTTTGGGAAAGGAACACTCCGACCATACAGACTGGATAGGATAAAATATGCAAATCCAAATAACAAACCAAAAATAGACGTAATTCTCCCTGTGAGCAGTTTTAAGGGAACAGACAAGGATAGACCTAAAGGCCCTACTAAACCTCAAATTCAACCAGGATTATATCAGCAAAATATTTGGTTAGCCGAAAAAGGGCAATCTCAACGAGGACAGATGTCTATCTCCCAACTGCTGGCATCTTTCCCCCAAGGAATTAAAGATTTTGCCGAAGAACTAGAGGTACAAGCTCAAAGATTAGCCTCTATTGAAGATGACCCAAGAATTGTTGCTGCTTACTATTGTGAAAGATATGAAAAGCGTAAAGAGTCATTGAGCCAAAATAAATTAAAAACATCAGACATTATCAATCAAGAAACAGATGTTAAAAACTTAGGGACAAATGATGACTTAGATGCAGATGAGGAATTAGATGACGAGAGTACTAAAGATGACTTGTTCATGTACAAGCTAATCAAAGCTGATTTGTTGGGTCATCAGCAGTTATTAGAAACAGAAAAAATTAAACAAGAATTGAGTCGGTTTGTACAGAGCCAATGGCGAGATATCGCTTTAGGGAAAATGCTTACTTTTGACCGAGGGATGATTATTCCATCCAAAGATTTAAAAAATGGTGAAATTTGTGTTTCATGGGAAAAGAATGAAGAGAAAATTCTTAACTTCCGTTCTCCTTTTCTGAATTCTAACGGATTGTGTGTGTCTGCTAACAAGCACGTTAAAGATCGACTCGGGCCAGATGGTAAAGACCTCAAAGGTGTAATTGTAGTTAATGACGAAGACCACAAGCGTATACAAGGCAGAATTACAGAGTTAGAAGCACTCTTGGTTGATGTTGATTTTATTGACCCAGCAGAAACCGAATCAGAACGCCAAGCACGAGACTACGATGGTGATTGCATTGGTGTAGCAAGAGCCAGCTTATATCCTAATTTAACAGCAGAGGCAGAGCGAAGAAATCTTCCCCAAAACGCCTATTCACCCACGGTTAAGCTCAAAAAACAATCATTTTATGATTCCAACGATGGAACTCAGCCCCCATTTGAAAAAATCGCTATCCACATGAGCGATAGTATCAGCGTGGGCATAATCAATAATCAAGTGACAGCACTGGAAGCATTAGAATCGGAAATTGAGGTACTAAAGACTTATGGTACTTTTGAGCAGAAATCAAATTATCTAGACCAAGTTTCAAACCATTACGAAACCCTATTTGAGCAAGAACGCCAGAAAGAACCAAAGTTAATTCGAGAAGAATACAAGCCTTATATGCAAGGGGTTGTTGAAATTGCTCATTGTCAAAGAACTCCCGAAATTATCCAGCAAGCAATGGACATTAACCGTCAAATGTACCGGAGCATGATTGAAGAAGGATGTTATCAAAACCAAATAGCGGTTGATTTATTCAAAAGTGCTAAAAAACCTGAGATGGATAAAATCAGGGAAAACAGCCGCTACTTGTATCGTGATGTTAATTATATTAAAGATAAGAAATCTTCGTCAGTTTATTTAAACACGGGGATAACGCCAAAGGGCTACTCACCAGTAGAATTATTGATTAGCCAAACCAATAAATATTTCCAAGAATCACAGTTAGAATCGCGTCCCATCGTCCAGTTTAAAGACTTATTCAAAGGAGTAGAATTTACACCACAACAAAAATTTGCAGCGATCGCCGCGAAGTACGAGTTCGATCTGAAATTCAACGCTGCGGTACGGATGTCTCAACGGCGTGAAACTGAGAAAGGGCCATCCGCAATTGTGCAAACTCCACAGGGAACGCAACTGGAAATTACCAACCTCACCCGCTACGGGCATCCTCTGATTTGGAAAGCCCAAACGTTGAACATTCGCTTAGATGAAATAAGAGAGAAATTCAGAAGTTTTGAACGCCCGCACCGATTATTAGCAGTTGCACAGATAGATGGTGAGGTTGGGTCAGATGGAAAACCCGCTTACCGCAACCTGGGGACAGTTAGCCAACAATCTGTAACTGACCACAACCTCAAGGCGGGGATGACCATGCAGGGAGCTAAACTCTTAGAACTAAAACCAGAACTTACTAGAAGCCAAACTAAACTACTCTTTGCCAAGGCTTATGAAACGGCAGAAGCATTTTACACGAAGATCCCAGAGTCAGAAAAACTTGCATCCGCCGCCGCCGCTTGGAATATCTGTGCATCCCGCCAAGATGAACTTGAAGTTGCAAGAAAAGAAAACGCAAATCCCCAAGCGATCGCTAAAAAAGTCTCTAATTTTGCTTTCGCTGCTTTCCCCAATGAGATTATCTCTCGCTTAGATAAATTGCAATTTACTGAACCGAAGTTAGTCACACTGAATAATGAAGCGAATCAATTTTTGGGTCGAGACTGGAATCCCACCGAAAAACACCCGATAGAAATTAGAGCTAGTCACCACCCAGTTGGGCATGAACGCCACGTTTCCAGGCTAATGTTTGTCCAGGATAGTGACGGCGAATATAAGGAATTCGCCATGCTCGAAACCAGAACTGCACAGCTTCCCATTGGAACGAAAGCGCTCTCTTGTATGCTTGGGGTAGAACCTGCCACAGCATCAGCAACTATTGGACTACCAGGAAAGGAGCCGGTTGAAATTACTATCCGTGAACTCAAGAACTTCTCTTACGCAGGACTTGTTTTTAACGCCGAACCGGTCAACTTAGAATTTGGCACTGTGCCGGTGACTGACAAAACAGTAAAAATCAAACTTGATGGCAAAACTTTAGGGGAGTTAGACAGTGATTCTACCCAACAGTTAAAAGAAATTAATTATCTCAAAAATGGTAATCCTCTAAAGTTAAAACTTACTTCTATCTCCGAAATTGGAGATCAAGCTTTTGCCCTGGGTGAGTCTCCCAATGGAAATCTCCTCAAAATTAATAAAATTAACTTTTATGATTTTTCTGGTCAGACATTCAATGATCAAGATTACCGAAAACTGAGTATCGAAACCTCAGCTTCTAAAACTAGAGATGCTGTGTTTTTGAATGGTAAACCCTTGGGAGTGTTGCACTTTAAAAAAGACAAAGACGCGCTCAGACAGCTTGGATTGCTCAAAACCGGAAAACTTACACTCGCACCTGCAATCGTTGAAAGTAATTTTTCTGTTATTTGCGCTCAAATTGACCCTAATACCGTTGAATATCCCCAGAGGTGGACGAAGGAATTTCAGGCTTTTGGGACTCAATCAGTTAATCCTCAACAACAAGAGATGATTGAGAGTAGTGCGAATATTCTACATCATATTAAAGAGCGCCCTACTTTCTTATTTTCGACAGAATCAAACAAAAAACTTGGAGTCATGGGCTTGGCTGTTGACAACCAGAAAGCTGATACTGTGACAAAATGGTTAACTGCTCAAAAAGTTGAATGGGAGCAAGTACCAACAGAAGATGTTATCAGGGAAACTAAAAAAGGTCTAGCAGTATTTAACTTGGTTGATAGCTCCATCCCTGCCAAAACTTTGGAGAGTATGACCAAGAAATTTGGGTCAATTATTGAAACGGATAGTGACTATCAACAAAGAGTTAATTCCCTCGCCACACGACCGCAGTTTTTGAAACCACCAGAACAAACAGCACAATCCCCACCTAACCAATCTATAACTCCATTGCTCTCCGCTACCCCTTCTACACCAGATATTACTAATAGTACAAAAACCGAACCTTTAGGTGTAGAGAAGCCCCCAACAGTTACTATTGATGACTTGAGAAATTGGTACAATGCCGCAGATAAGTTAGGGAAGCCGGAAAATTACAAAAAACGGATTATTGAGGTGGCTAATCAATTTAAAGCGGGTGAGCAATTATCAGCCGAAGCGTTGACAGTAATGAATAAAGATACATTTGAGCTTGAAGCCATCAGTCGGCTGACTCAAATTGCTCAAAGGATTGGCATGGTCTGGGGTAAGTCTGATGGAAATGGTACTCAAGTTTTGGGAAAGATTTATGACTTGGCTTTCAATACCCAGCAGAGGGATTTAACTATTTCGCAGAAAAATGGAGAAGTAGTTTTAAACTTACAATCTGGCAAGGTGCAGACTAATAAAGTAACTCCACAGATATTGCAAACTTTTGAGGATGCTAATACTCAAATCGATAAAATATTAGCTAAATCTCAAACGCAACAAGTAGACTTACAAAGATAGATTTGAAGAATTCAGCAGCCAGGAGTCAGGAGTCAGAATTTATCAGGAATATAGAATGATTGGTATATTTATTCATCAAATGTTCTCCTGATTCTTTAACTATTCAGTCCTTCTGAATTCAGAAGGACTGAATTCTTCCCGCAAAATACGCTACGCCAAAGAATTTCGTGCCAAACTTGGTTTACGGGCAAATGAATGAATTATTAATAGTAGACCTTTACCACCTGAATTGGAGCGCTGCAAATCTTAAACCCGGTTATAGAAGTAAAATTATAGAAGTTAAACACAAGAAAAATGACCGACGCACCTTTCCCTAACCGACTAGACCGTATTGAGCAAATAATCTTGGGTGTAGCTGAAAGACAAGCAAACACGCAAGCACAACTGGATGTACTCAGTCAAGAAATGAGAGAGCTTACCAGTAACGTTGACCGTGTTCTGGGTCGTAGTGCAATTTTGGATGATGTGTTACTTGAATTACGTGATAGTCACGAACAACATCAGCGAAACTTTGAGTCACACCAGCAGCAAGCAGAGGAGCATTTACAAGCATTCAAGGAACATCAGCGCACTACTAACGCTGCACTACAAAGCCTTGAGTCAATCTTGTTGCAGTTGATTAGAAATAATTCTTGAGATACGTAAGCAGTAGACCCCTGGTGAAATTGAAGTAAGGCGAATTTAATTATTGGCTAGGCGATCGCAGGCAGCGAGAAACCTTTCAACAATAATCCCTTCAATTCGTCTTAGGTTCTCTTTCTTGTCCGTTTTGGCACGGCTATGCCAAATACGCTAAATATAAAGGTAAAACAACTGCCAATGCTCGATTACGTCAGTGCAGGAATCGCGTTTTACGTCACAATGCTTCCCATACAAGAGTGGATATTGGAATTCCGCCTTGGTTATCTGGGTCGTTACTGGAGCCTGATAAGTGTTGCTGGCTTATTCATTGGCTTTTTGCTCTGTCTGCTGATATTTGTGCCATTGATTATTAACATGACACTAGATCCGTTCAGATATCCAGATCATTTGGTCATGAGCGGGATCGCTGCGGTGATTTTTGGTGCAATACTCTGGCTGGGGCAGTGGCTAATTCTCCGCCAGACTGAAATGACACCAAGAATTTTTGCGCTCATCAATACGGTAATTGGAATTTCTGTCTTTTCTGTGCTGGTATGGTTTAATCAAAAAAGTTTGCAGTGGAGCGGTGGCCCGATTGAAGGTTGGAAAACTGGACTCATTTTTCTAGTGGGTGGTACAGTTACCGGAGCGGCGACGGGTAAAGCATTAGATTTTTACTGTGGACGAGTTGAGCAGCGATTAATCAGACTTGAGAGGGAGAGGGTAGAGCAAGAAACCCAAGAGCGAGAAAGGCTCTTAAGAGAAAGGTTTGAGAAGCAGAAATTAGAGCAAGAACGTTTAGAAGCAGAGATGGCAGAACGGAAAAGGATACAGCGAGAGGCGGCTCAAGAGGAAGAACGCCTGTGGTATGAAAAACACGGGAAAGACTATGCTGATTATGAATATGAGGAGGATGAAGAGGAATATAAAGGTGAGGAAGATTGAAGAATAATATGAAAAATGCCTAAGAATGTCATACGCTGTTTTGACATGAAAATAAAAGTTTGTATAGAGCAACATATTATTTGACTGTAACGACAAATTATCAATTAAGTTCTTCTTGCTTGTAAGCTTGACTGTAAAAAAGTCTAACTTTTATGGTTGTTGGCATAAAGTTGTATAAATGTGCAAGAAGATGCAATGCAGAAGGATTTAGATTTGTGACAACAATCTGTCGCTCTATAGCCATCCTGACAATGGGTTTAATTAGAATTAAAGTGCAAAACATTCTTCAAAAAATGGATAAAACTTGTTCGCTAACAACTCAAACTTTTCTCCAATACAATCAGGACGAGCTATTTTATAACCTTTGCCATTGTACCAATCGGGATTCATCGCTGGAGAATAACACAGATAAGCGTTGCCATCTTTGTAATACCCAGATATAGTTAAGATATTTATTTTAGGTAAATAATTTACTTGAAAATTTCCGACAGCGCGGTTTTTACTTTTAAAAGTAATAGCTAAATTAGTGTCAAAAATATTTTGAGAGTCTTTATTTAATGATTTCAAATACATTTGCGGTACAACTAAAGCTGCATGAACCTTACCGATTTTTCGAGCAGATAACTGAAACTCAGTGTTGCTAAAAACTTGTTCAACAATCTTAGTAATCTCTGTTTGGAAATCTATTTGTACCGTGTAAAGAAGTTGTTCTAAATCTATATTGAGCATTACTTTTCCTTTGAATATTTAAGTGTTATCAAGAAAAATTATGAATTTTTTGACAAAGTGATTAATGATTACCAAGCAGAAGAGCTAAATTGATATTTATCTTAGACTACATACGGCACAATCTATTTTCCAGAAATACACTGAAAGTAGAGCAACTTGCTAGTGCCCAATCTGTTCTTTATTAGCTCACCATCAGCTTTACGACAGAGACAGATTAGCTCTCGGTCGAATGGGAGTAATGTTTTTCAGTCGTTGCGGCAATTTATGAAGCGCAATCGCCCCTTCCTCCCGTTGTCTCTGCCGATAATCAAGTAAGTTCTGAACAAACACGAGATCATCAGTATTCAGCCGATAATACCGAGATGGCACACAGGTAAGGATGAAATGTGAATGTTATGCAGATGTTACAGGGTGCGATCGCGGTAAATTCTTGACAAAAAGCCTGGAAACAAACGCCTGCGAGCGTTACGGTATATTCAAAGCAGGTTATAAGGGCTTGTTCGGCTCTTGCTGTAAGGCAGCTGCAAAATCTGTTGATAAGTGATTTCTCGGTAAAGGTGTGTGCAAGTCTAAATAAATTATTAAGGGAATACCCAGGTAAGATGGGTAGAAATTGGGTAGTTCTGCGCTATTTTTACCCAAGCGATTGAGCGACAATATGTGTATAAAAAGCGCTGGCAAAGATTTTAAGCTGGCATTTAATAAACTGCAATATAAAACATAGCCCTGGATTTTTACAGGGCTTTTTAAATTGAAAACTCAGTTTTCGAGTTTAATGTATCTTTTACAAACAAATGAAAGCGAGTTTTAATTAGCTGGATTGGAGTTGAGTACAAGATCAAGTAAAGTACGAGCAGGTTGTGATTTAAATAGTGCAGCTTGGTGGTCACTATAAGCACGAACTAGGCGATTAAGCGTGCTAGCAGCAGTTTTGGCTTTTTCAATTTCTTCACCTCTGACGATTTCGCCATCAAGCATCTGCTCAATCACAAGTTTAATATCACCAGCTTCAAGGCGGACTTTTTGTAGCTTTTCTAAAGTGCTAAGTAAAGTTTTAAGTGAATTTAAGATTTCGTCACTATCCAGGGCATTTTCCACTGATTCAGCGATCCCTAGAGTTTGTGTCTCATCTGGAAGTGTCAGTAATTCAGCAGTAGATATTTTAGGTTTTGTCTCAGATTCGCTTGCCATTAATCTTGACTCAAGAAATCTTTCTGAGTGTGTCGTTTAATTTAGCTTTTGTTTAGTATGACTTTTAGAGAGTAGGAGATTCAGGTATGTTGTAAATTAGCCTCGGCGAAACAGAGCCTCTAGATAAACCTGGGAAACACGGCGATCTGCATCAGCATTTTGCAACAGAAACAGTGAGATAGCTGCGGTAATAAGGCGATGTTCATCCCAATCAGGATGCTGTTCTAGATAGCTGTTTAAAGACTGATGTAGTGTTTGGGGAAGATTAGTCAAGATGTTTTGGGTTGAGTTCATGCGATCAAAGCTTCAGAAAAAGCAAATCAATAGGGACAACAAGCTAGAGGTGATACAGTGCAAGTACAGTTTCACCCATTCAATGCTAGCCGAACCACTGGCACTAACAACTGAATATTTTTATACAGTTGATGCTCG
>NZ_JBSGKF010000013.1:0-28415 GCF_054786515.1 Nostoc sp. UIC 10890 | reverse complement strand
TACAAAACGAGAAGCAATAGAAAATAAGATTCAAGGTAAAGGACTTTTTGAATATCAAGAGCTGATGGCGAAATGTTTTGAACAATATTATAGAGTCCTCAAACCAGAACACTGGATGACTGTAGAGTTTCATAATTCTAGAAACAGTGTATGGAATTCTATACAAGAAGCAATGCAGCAAGCTGGTTTTGTTATTGCAGATGTACGGACGCTAGATAAAAAGCAAGGTTCATTTAAGCAAGTTAATAGTAGTAATGCTACAAAACAAGACTTAATTATTTCTGCCTACAAACCCAATACCACCTTTGAACAACATTTCCAACTTGAAGCTGGAAGCGAAGAAGCAGCATGGGAGTTCATCCGTACCCATTTACAAAAGCTCCCTGTATTCGTCGCTAAAAACGGAACAGCTGAAACCATCGCCGAACGCCAAAATTATTTATTGTTTGACCGCATGGTAGCCTTTCATCTCCAACGTGGTGTTACTGTTCCCTTCTCCGCTTCCGAATTTTATGCCGGACTCTCACAACGTTTTACTAATCGGGACGAAATGTATTTTCTCCCAGAACAGGTAGCAGAGTATGATAAAAAACGTATAACAGTAAAAGAAATTCTCCAATTAGAATTAGTCGTCAGTAACGAAGAAACCGCCGTACAGTGGCTGAAGCAACAACTTACTAAAAAGCCGCAAACTTTCCAAGAAATACACCCTCAATTTATGCTTTCAAAAGCTGCATGGTCGAAAGTAGAAAAACCCCTAGAGCTTTCAGATATTTTAGAACAAAACTTCTTCTGCTATGAAGGTAAAGGTACAATTCCTAAGCAAATAGTTTCTTGGCTAAAACATTCTTCAATTCACCGTGATAAAATTCATAAAATTGAAGAAAATTTGCCGACTGATGCTATAGGATTAGAAACAGATGATTCGGTATTAATTCATGCTGCGAAAGATAAATGGTATGTTCCTGATCCAAACCAAGCAATAGATTTAGAAAAATTACGTGAAAAATCTTTGCTAAGAGAATTTGAAGAATACTGCCAAAGTAAGCAGAAACAACTTAAAGTATTTCGTCTTGAGGCTGTCCGTGCAGGGTTCAAAAAAGCATGGAGAGACCGAAATTATCAGATTATTATTAATGTAGCAAAAAAGATAGCTGAAAACGTTTTACAAGAAGATCCAAAACTTTTAATGTGGTATGACCAAGCACTAACTAGAGCAGGAGAGGAGTAAATGTACAGGGAGGAAAATAAATTTCTTGACCTAGATATGGTTGCTGAACGAGTTACTGATAGTGGGGATCGAGAGATGTTTCGTGAAGCTATCAAGTGTTATCAAATAGGTTCTCATAGAGCAGCAGTAATCCTTGTATGGATGGCAACAGCTGATTGTCTTGAGCGTCGATTAGAAGAGTTGAAGCGTGAAGGAGATAGTTTTGCTTCTGATGCTATGGATAATGTTTTAGCACCTGTAAAAGGTCAAGCTTCTTTTGAAGAAAAACTCATCACACAATGTAGAAAATGTGATTTGTTTGATGATTATGAAGAAAAATGTCTAAAATTTGCGCGAGATACTCGCTCAAAATGCGCTCATCCTAGTGGAGTGCTTCCATCTGCTGAAGCTGTTCGACACATTCTAGAAATTTGTTCGCAAGTAGTTCTTTGTAGAACTGGCTACAGGGGGATTTCTTTTATAAAAGACATCGTAACTATTCAGTTTGATGATATTTATTTTATTCCATACCAACAACGGGCTAAAAATAATTGTTTAGAGATTATTGAGAAAATTCCAGTACGATTATGGCATTTGTTTACATTTTTTGCTGCACAAGAACGTCCAAATGCTTCAACAGAGACTTGGCGAACTAATGCACTGACTTTTTTTAGAGTTTTACTAGAAAATTGTAGTGATGATGGACTGGCTATCAAAATAGCTCATGGTATGAAAGGATTTGATGCTCAGGCTCCTGATTTCTTTGCTTCTTTAGTAGGATTAGATAGAAGAGTTTCTCAGTTTTGGAATAAACAGAAGAGAGATCAAGCTAGAGCAAGATTAGTAAACCTGTCATTGACTCAATTAAAAGCTGAGTATGTAGAGTCTTGGGCTACAATTTGTGAGCAAGACGGATTTGAGGCAGATGACTTTGATTTACTAAATAAACGTATAGCTGCTTTGTGCCGTTATTTTCCTCAAAGGTTTCAAAAATCGAGAAGTATAGAACTTTTTAAAATGCTTGCTGAAATGGCAGAAGATGATATTTTAACTAATCAATCGGCAGCAGCATTAAAGAATTTGCTCAATAACAGTCTGGCAGAATCATCCAATGAATTTAGCAAAAGAGTTATTAAACAAATAATACAGCGTTTTCGTGATAATGAAAAATATAGAGAATTATTAGAAAACGTTCAAAAATGGAAAGACCCTATGATTATTCATTTGTTAGAGATATCAGATGATTTTCTACTGGAATGTAGTGAAGATAATCCTGATGATATTTATTATTTATTTGAAGCAGTTTCTGAATTAAGTCAGCGTAATCATCTACTTTTACCAGATGAGTTTTATAAAACTATAAAAAATACTCTGAGTGGACTAATTCAACCTGAATGGCGTACTGAAGGATCAACTGCTGGAGAAATTTTTCAGAGTCAGATAGAACTATTATTCGCTCGATACTCCTCAGCTTTTGCTGATTTAATTGATGAATGCAAAGATTTGATTGCAGAATATATTCCTAAAAATGACCAGAATGATGAGGCAAGCAATTTAGATTTTGATACAGAAAATTTTGTATCATGAGGTCTATATTTTTTGATTTTGAGTTGTAAACCATACGAACTATATTTCTGGTGTAGTCAACATTGCCTACCCTTTCAAGTATGGAGATAAATAGTAAGTCAAAAATCCTACGTTTATGTGTCTAATCACCTTAATTTTCAAGATGTATTGGTATGATATGTAGCGATTATATCTAAAAGATTTTAATTATCTATGCTCACCCAAGTACTGCAAACTTACCCTCAGCCTATCGCTTACGCTTATGGCAACATTTACCGTACCCGTTCTCAAGCAGAAACATTAGACCAAATTCTCCGTTGTGCGGAAGTTACTACCCGTTACCTCTGTGCGTTAGCCATAGCTTCCTTTGCCGCACGAGAAAATACAACAGTTCTACCACCACCTGCTTTAACAGAATTTCGTGGCAATTTAGCTTTTGGTCACTTTCTTAGTGTTGTCCAAGCTATTTCTAGCATTGGTACTCGCCATCCCTTACAGATTCTATTTTCCCAGTGCTTTCAGAATAAAAAGAGTATCGCCAAAGGTAAATTAGAAAACTTACTAAATCTGAGAAATGATGTTGGTCACGACTTAAGAGGCTTAAATGAAACCAGTGCCACTACAATTTTAAATTCACAAGACCCACTTACAACACTCGAAGAGTTACTACAAGGAATTCTTAACCTATGCGAGTTACCTCTATTTTTAGTTGATACTCAAAAGCCAATTCGCCGGGTTATGCACATGGTTCGGCTGCTGCTGATGGGGGAACAAAGCGAACCTATGCCAGAGGAGATTGCTATTTGTGAGTGGTTTTCAGATGAAAAAAGGTTATATGTTGGTACAACAGAGGGCGCACTTTTACTTTACCCGATGTTGGTGTGGGGTTTAGAACGCGATCGCGCTGCTCAAAGTATTTACCTGATAGATAAAGTTGCTACAGAAAAACTTACGTATAAATCCTTGGCTGCTGTCAGTCCACCAACAGAACCACCCATACCAGATGATTTATTGCGAGTACTGCAAGGTGAAGCTGTGCCGATTGAGGCAATAACATTAAATGATGGCAGAAGCTTTTTAGAGGCTTGGAAAGAAAGGCAAGAACTGATTATTACAGGTAAAACAAACGTTTCCCAGAACGTGGGTTGGACGGAATTAGATACGCAAACTCTGCACTGGTACAGCAAGATTTTAAAGGCAAGGCTTAACTTAGAAATCTTAAATGAGCAGGGAATAGAAATTGACTGGAACAACCCAATAGAAGTAATTCGCCAAATTTTACTTGATGGAAGGGGAGAAGTTACGCCCGACGATTTGCACCAGTTAACGCTGCTATTTGGCAATGGTAAAGAAATTCGCCGCAAAATAGGACGGGAAATTCTCGACTTACGCGCAAGATTAACAACAGAAGGACGTTGGGATAAACGAGAAGAATTAACTGAAAACTTACTCCAATCACTGCGGAAAGCTATTGATTTTATTACGCAGCACAACCCTATTGAAGGGTTATCTACAGATAATCTCCAGATACCCACAGGTTCTGCTGACTATATCGCTGTCCGCGAAGCTTTAATTAACCTAATTATTCACCAGGACTACACAGACCAACGCACAGTGGCACAAATCGAACTTGAACCACACTGTACAGTTATGGTCAATGCAGGTGCATCACTAGTATCAGAAAAAGACCTGATGAACGGTGGAACTAGCACCGCCCGTAACCCACTAATTGCTCGTGCTTTGAAATTAATAGGTTTTGCCGAACTTGGTGGTTCTGGTTTGCGCGAAGTCTCCCGTGTCTGGCGCAATGCTAAACGCCGTCCTCCAATCGTGCAAACAGATGAACAACATAACCGTTTCCGCATCGAACTTGATTCTCGTCCGTTAAAAATTATCGCCGATACTTTTTGGAAACAGCGTTTGGGAGTCACTGTTACCCCCGAAGCTGCAAAAATTCTGGGACTTTTGGGTAATGCTCCTGCGGGAATGACTCTCGCCGCTATTTGTTCAGGGACAGGTACTGGCAGCGAAGATATAATAGTAATGTGTCAATCTCTCCAAAAACAGATGCTGATTGACTTTGAAGCTGAGGTGTACCATCTCAAACCTCATTTACAAGATTTAGCGAGAGAGGCACCATGATGGATGGTGCTTGGTTGTGGAGTGAAGAACATCGCCAATTATGCAAAGTTATTGAAACCCAAACCCTTTGGGGTAATACCTTCCATCGCATCTGGCTACCCAACCAAGAAACTGTAGTTCGCGTTCGCGCAGACACACTAAAACCAATATCCGTTGCAGGAATCACCACTTCAGCAGGTATTGCCTACATTGCCACATCTGCCCGCATTGCAGATGCACTAACTCAAGATGTACTCCTAGCACCAATTGAATCTGCTGTTATTCCCTTACCGCATCAAATCAAAGCATTATCAAAAGCAGTTTCCACTAATAGCGTTCGCTACCTGCTAGCTGATGAAGTTGGACTGGGCAAAACCATAGAAGCTGGGCTAATTATGCGGGAACTGAAACTGCGGGGAATGGTGCGACGTATTCTGATAGTTGCTCCCAAAGGTTTAGTCAGCCAGTGGGTAAGCGAAATGCGGCTGCATTTTAACGAAGAATTTCAGCTTATCCTTCCTGAAGACATCAAAACTTTGCAACGTCTATATAGCAACCCAGAAAACCAAAACCCGTGGAATCTTTTTAACCAAGTAGTTTGTCCAATGGACTCAGTAAAACCAATGGATAAACGCCGGGGCTGGACAAAAGAACAACTGGCAGAATATAACCGCGATCGCTTTGAAGATTTAATCGCCGCAGCTTGGGATTTAGTCATAGTAGACGAAGCCCATCGTTTAGGCGGTAGTAGCGACCAAGTTGCCCGTTATAAACTCGGTCAAGGATTATCGGAAGCTGCACCTTACTTTCTAATGCTTTCTGCCACACCGCATCAAGGCAAAACCGATGCTTTTTATCGTCTCATTTCTCTGTTAGATCCTGTTGCCTTCCCCGATATTTCCAGCGTCACGCGGGAACGGGTACAACCTTACGTTATTCGTACCGAAAAACGCCGTGCCATAAACGCCCAAGGAGAACCTTTATTTAAACCAAGACAAACTCAGCTTATACCAGTTTCGTGGTCAGTAAAACATCGCCAGCACCGCGAACTTTACGAAGCAGTTACCGACTACGTGCGTGAAGGTTACAACCAAGCACTAAAACAGAAAAAAAGTTATGTTGGCTTTTTAATGATTTTGATGCAACGGTTAGTAACATCCTCCACCCATGCCATCCGCACCACTTTAGAAAGGCGGTTAGAAGTCCTGCGGGAACCAGAAGAACAACTAACCCTCTTCCCCATGTTTGCGGCGGAGGAATGGTCAGAAATGGACGGACAGGAACAGGTTGATTCACTCCTGACAACCCGACTCAAAGCATTTAAAAATGAAAAAGCCGAGGTGGAATTATTACTAGAAGCTGCCAAACTGACAGAAACCGCAGGTGCAGACCCCAAGGCGGAAGAGTTACTAGACTGGATTTATCGCTTGCAACAGGAAGAAAGCGACCCTGACATCAAAGTTCTGATTTTTACTGAATTTGTCCCCACCCAAAAAATGCTGCGGGAATTTTTAACTCAGCGTGGTATCTCTGTAGTTTGTCTCAACGGTTCAATGGGGATGGAGGAACGCAAACAAGTTCAAGAAGCCTTTGCCAAAGATGTTCGCATTTTAATTTCCACTGATGCTGGTGGAGAAGGATTAAACTTACAGTTCTGCCATGTAGTCGTTAATTACGATATCCCTTGGAACCCAATGCGATTAGAACAGCGCATTGGTAGGGTAGACCGAATTGGACAAACTTTTTCCGTCCGCGCTTTGAACTTCGTGTTTGAAGATACCGTAGAATATCGCGTCCGTGAGGTACTGGAAGAAAAGCTGGCAGTTATTCTTAGCGAATTTGGTGTAGACAAAACTGGCGATGTCCTGGATTCAGCACAAGCCGGACTGATATTTGACGACTTGTATATCGAAACCCTGATCAACCCAGAAAGTTTAGATACCAAAGTCCAAGAAGTTGTTAGTCGAGTACAACAACAGCTTGTAGTAGCCAAAGAAAGTACAGCAATTTACCAAACAAACGAGGAACTAGATCCTACCGCCGCACAACAACTAATAGATCATCCCATTCCCCACTGGGTTGAACGGATGACCATCAACTATTTGCGATCGCATGGTGGCATAGCTGAAAAACAAGGTGACACTTGGAATTTAACTTTACCTACAGGTGAACAGTTAAAAAACACTGTGTTTAATGCAACACAAGCAACAGTCACAGCCAATGCCCAACACTTAACCTTAGAAGATTCTCAAATTCGAGGCATGGTTATGGCGAAACAAGTTTTCGCCGAAGGGCAACCCATCCCTTGTATTTCCATCCCAGGCTTACCAGGAGATGTCCAAGGATTTTGGTCACTGTGGCGAATAGCCATTTATACCGAAGATTGGAATCAGCAAAGGATGATGCCCTTATTTCTTAATGATGATGGGCGAGTTTTCTCACCTACAGCCCGTTATATTTGGGAACAATTATTAACAGAGGAAGTGGAGATTCAAAAACACCTCTGTGGAGAAGAAGCAACAAAAGCATTTGGCATAGTTTGGGAAACAGCATTAGTTCAAGGTAAGGGCATTTATGAAGAACTGCTACGGAAACATCACCAACAGCTTGAAAAAGAACGTGAAAAAAGTATGTATGCTTTTGCAGCAAGACGACGTGCAATAGAACGTATTGGACTGCTTCAAGTCAGAGATTACAGATTGGCACAGCTAACCCAAGAGGAACAAACTTGGCGGGAAGCGATGCAGCAAAAATCTGAGGTAACACCGGACTTAATACCCTTATTGCTAATGCGCGTGGAGAATTCGTGAACTGGCGTAATCAAATTTTAAAAGAATTTACACCACAGGTAGCAAATCTGACGTTAGTTGCAGATCCAGACGGCTTGCTCACGGAAGCAGAAATGTTGCAACAAATACAAGTCAGAGGTTTTGAGATAGTCCATTTTGAGGATACGATCGCCTTCCGCTACATCTACGAATCCCAATATCGTCCCCAGCAAGAACAAGGTGCAGCGTTAGATTTAGTTGTTGTTGTCAACAAGGATACACAAGAGTTACGCTTGCTGCCCTATGACTTAGTAGAAGCAGGACGGCAGCTTGCTTTCAGTATAGGCAGTTTATTTCCCCATCTTAGCTACAGCGTAGTTAATTCCCTAGACCGCAGCAATTTTGATGCACTATATCAAGCGCAGGCACAACATAAACCAGAACAATTAGGTGAAAATGCTACTAAGGATTTTATTCTGCGGTATGTTTACAACATTGATCCCAACTTAATCCAGCAAACATCTGATTTACTGCTAATTCTTTTACGCTGGCACTATCGGGGACAAAGATTACCAAAAATTTTATGCGATCGCTTCATTCAAACTTTACGCGATCGCCAATTATTTTCCACTTTACCCCTAGAAACGATCATTTGCGATCGCCAAGCCTTCTTTGCCTTTTTGCAGCAAGCTTGGCCAGAATTTGTTCGTCAGTACCTAGTAAAGTCAAGCCAAGTTTCTGAAGCAACTGGTACTTACGCCACTGTAACTAAATTGCCTTTCGACAATCAAGATATTCGCATTTACATTAACCATCTTTTCTTAGAAGGTTATCTCCAGCCTATAGACGCTGACAAACTAAAAATAACAACCACAAGCTTAGAGTCAAATTCTTGGATAAAAGTAGGTTTGAGTTTTGACCCAAAAGCTTACCAACACAGACGCTTACAAGGTTTATTAGAATCTTTAGATGTATCGATTCCTCCCAGTGATGCCAAGCACCAAGAGTGGCTGAAGTTTGGTGAAGCTTGGGCAAAATTGATAGTTTTGTGGCATCAAGAGAAGATATCAGATTTTCATGAACACTTTCTTACCCTGCAAGAAAAGGTAGACAATGCCTTTTTTAGCTGGATAAGTTCGCGCTATGGCACACTTTACAATCAGCCACCAATTGCGCCTGTAATGTTACACCAAATTCCGCGTTTTCTAGCACGGTATTTGGAAGCATCAAAAACCAATAAAGTAGCCTTAGTAGTATTAGACGGTCTAGCTTTAGACCAGTGGTTAGTGCTGAAAGAGGTGCTGCTTGCACAAAGTCCTCAGTTAAGCTTCCGCGACGAAACAGTATTTGCATGGCTACCAACCATCACTTCCGTTTCTAGGCAAGCAATATTTGCAGGGAAACCTCCAATTCTTTTTCCCAGTAGCCTAGAAACCACAGCTAAGGAAGAATCTCTCTGGAAACAATTTTGGACTGATCAAGGCTTAAATCTGGCTGAAGTTGCCTATGCTAAGGGATTGGGCGAAACAGATAGTCTTTCATTGTTAGAAGAAAAGCTTTCCCCTAGATTACGGGTGATAGGTTTGGTGGTGGATAAAGTCGATAAAATCATGCACGGAATGCAACTTGGTACTGCGGGGATGCACAACCAAGTACGCCAATGGGCAGAACTTGGTTGGATGGCAAATTTCTTAGACCTTCTGGTGGCACAGAAATTCCAAATTTTTCTGACATCTGACCACGGTAACATTGAGGCAACTGGTATCGGACAGCCTAGAGAAGGTGCGATCGCTGATTTACGTGGAGAAAGAGTAAGAATATACTCAGATTCTATTTTGAGAGCAAAAGTTAAAAGTGAATTCCCCAATGCAATTGAGTGGCAACCTTTAGGATTGCCAGAAAAATATTTACCGCTTCTAGCACCGGGTCGGCAAGCTTTTATTCAAGAAGGGAAACAAATTGTTGCTCATGGTGGTATTTCTGTTGAAGAGTTAGTAGTACCATTTATTAGCGTTTCAGTTTGATCCAAATGAGCAGGCGGGTAGAAGTTGGTTTTAGTCAGCGTATTCAATTAAATTGGTTGGAACTTACAGCCAACCTTCTTTTAGCTGGTTCTACACGCTCAGAAATTCAAACAGCACTTAATGAATTTTTACAAGATAAGGTTTCAGTTGGCAGTGAAAGTAAATCTAGTGGCCGCAGAAAAACCATTTCGATACTGCTGAAAATCTGGGTTGGAGTGCCAACAAACCTAGAGCCTCTGCGAAATGAAGCTTTGGAACTTTTAAGAATCAGCCCATCTAATCAACACATAGTTATCCATTGGGGTATGGCTATGGCTGTTTACCCATTTTTCGGGACTGTTGCAGAAAATGTTGGGCGATTAATAAGATTACAGGGTTTATTTGCAGCAGCTTCTGTGCAAAGACGCATCAAAGAACAGTTAGGTGAAAGAGAAACAGTATCACGCGCAACTCAACGTCTACTGCGCTGTTTTGTCGATTGGGGAGTCTTACAAGATACTAATGAAAAAGGTATATATCAACCAGCATCAGTGCAATTAGTCGATAACAGGAGACTGGTAGCATGGCTAATAGAAGCAGTTTTAATAGCAAGTAATTCTAATTCCCAAGCTTTAGGTGTAATTAGCCAAACACCTGCATTATTTCCATTTATAGTCAGTCCCATCAACCTTAGAGATGTAGAGAAAAATCAAAGGCTAGAATTTTTCTGTCAAGGTCTTGATGAAAATATGGTGATGCTGCGGAGTTAGTTAAGTATTAGGGTAGTCCCCCAATACTGTTTGAACACAAACATCTGAATTGATCTGGGTGAATAGGTTACAAATTGAGGATTGGGAAGAAATAGTTTGAGTTGTTTTTCGGTACGCTGTAAGCTATCTAAGGGTAGGTCTTGCTAAAGCGTGGGTGTTTTAATGGCTATAGAACGGGAATCAGTAAATTTTAAACTTCCCAAGTCTTTAGTTGAATCACTCAGAGCCGAAGCCAAAAAACGCAACACCTCAGCAACAGAGTTGGTAGCTCAGGGTCTACATCACGTTCTTGGGCAGACAGAAGTTGCTGACAATCCTCTAGAAGACGTTCTACACCATATCATTAACCGACTCTCGGCACTGGAAGCAAATCAGGTAAATAATTCTTCGAGTATAGAAAGCAGTATAGATAACCGCTTACAGCAAATAGAAACTGTTTTGGAGCATCTCACCCAGAGTATAGAACAAAGTATAGAATCAACATCCACGCAACAACAAGCACAACAATTAAATAAACTGGAAGAGAAGTTAGAAACTGTCGCCAAGAGCCTTGCCCAACTTAACAATGCACTAGGACAGCTTCGACACAACGGAAATACAGGCAGAAGGCAATTTTCATCATCTCATCAGTTTCATGCTAAATCAGTAGAAATTCAATCCTTGGCTGGGGAAAATCTAGCTAGAAGATTGGGTGTTGATGAATTAAGCCTCTCCAGAGAACGAGAAAATAAGAGTCCATCTGAGTTTGAGTCATGGAGTCGCCATAGAGACCCCGCCTCCCGTGGTTGGCGTTTTGGGAATGATGGATTATATTATCCCGTCAAGTGATGCTAACTGAAGACGATGAGCTATGCCTCACGTTCTGGTGATGGGCTACGCCCTGCTCTCTTGCGATCGCAAGCAATATATGGGGTTCTGGTAGCAATGGAACAGGAATACCTCATTTTCTGCTGGCTTGGGGTAGATGTGACAAAGACACTGTTGATGCTCATGAAATACAAACTAGACAGTTTGGTTTGAAATGCCCATTGCTTATAAATTATTTAGCCAATCAGATACAGTATTCCCCTCATCTAGAGGCTTCAAGTACAAAGCACATTCTCGAATGACCTCTTGCTCTGAAACATGATTCTCCTTGCACCAAGCATTTATGCAATCATCGCTCAATGCCTCAATTTCTCCGGGATCAACCAATGCTGTCTCAGTATTTTCGTTACAAGCAATTAAATCAAGAAGTTTGACAACCGTTGGCGATCGCAATCGTTTGGATTTTGGTTCGTATACTGACCAGTAATATTTATCGTTGTGCTTGAGCAGGACATAAATTAAAGGATGCGAACCGGGGTAGGTTTTAGCACTGATAATATCGCTGTTGATATTGCTGGCATAACCGCGATGAAGTTGAAGCTGGGCAGTGTGTTTGTAATAGGGTGAAACATCATCATCGTCCGCAGTGTCCAATTTTAGACTGCCTGATTTTACAAAGATTTTTTCCGAAGCCAAATCTGGCATATAAATCTCTTGCATTGTATTTGTAGTCAAAACAGGCAAATCAATTAACTTTCTAGATTCGCTATGGCGCTCCATCAAATTGTCCCAGCGTTGCTGAATATTCAACAATTCATGTCCGAGTCTTGTTTTTGCTGTCAGTGTAGGAATGAACGTGTACAATTGAACTTTTCGAGTTGAATGCCAAAAACGTAATATGCGTCCCGCTCTTTGCACTGGTTCAATTGGAGTCCAAGCGATATCGTAATTTACGACAACCGAAGCATCCTGCATATTTACACCAATACCATAAGCATCGGTGGCAATGAAAACATCATATGTGTCTTCGTATTCATCAGTTGCATTGTTAGCATGAGGTGCAAACTGAGCTATGGCTGACTCAATTTCATCATTTTTTTCGTATTGTAGTTTTCATCTATTGTGCTAAATACCCGTAGTTCGGGCATTAATCTAGCTAAACCTTTTTTTAAATATGCTGCGGTTGGTAAGCGTTCACAGAAAATAATAATTTTCTCATTTTGAACATGAATATCTTTAACAAGATTAACAAGAATTTGGAATTTTATATCATGTTCAAAACTTAGCATATTAAATTTTTTTATAATGGGGTTAATAATTTTTTGCCGCTCAGAACGTGAAAATTTAAATTTTGATGTTTGATTTTTTGCAAACTCAAATTCCTTTGTTCCTCCAGGTGTATCAACAATACGTTCTAGAAAGTATAAAAGTGCTTCTGGGGAACTAGCCCAAGATATTTTGACCAAGTTTTCTATATTTTTTCTGTATATTGGATGAGGATTTTCTAAATCGAAATAACCATCAACAAAAACCGGAATAAGTTCGCTTTCTTTGGGTAAAGGGAAATAAATACTGTGTAGAGTTACTTGAGGAATATATTTTTTGTCTCCGTTAAAGTCAATGTAGATACCAGAAGAATCAGTCTGCCCATAGTACTTTGCTACGTGTGGTGTAGTCAGTTGAGAAGCTACAGGTAATTTCGTAAATTCTCCAGTTTCTTCAATGCGCCATGCTCGTGCATCATCAAAAAATTCTGGTAAGAAAACACGGCTTTCTGCTGTATGAGGTAGTAAAAATAGTTGTGTATTAATATTATCAATATCAGTAGCGTATGGAGAACCACTAAGAAGTAAAACTTTTAAATTACCATCTTTTATAATCTTTCTCAAACGTGTAAAAGCCAATCTCTCAGTCCTATCTTCTTGACGATATTTTCTATTAGAAAACTCATCTGAATAACGTTTTCGTAACTTATGGCATTCATCCAAAATAAGAAAATAACGTCCGTCGCTATCAATATTATTAGCGATTTCTTCAAACTCCTTAAGGGTGCGGTCATGCTTAACTGCTTTCTTATCAAGTGCATTAAGAGTAAAAAGGTCTGAACACAGCCCAGCAGAGTGCATTTCGCGCTTCCAAATACTACGAACAGCTGCGGGACATATAACAATTACATTATCAATTAAATCTTCTTGGCGCAGATGTATTGCCACATGAACCGCAACTACTGTTTTCCCCAATCCTGTTGAAGCAACCAGCATTGAGCCACCATGTTCACGGATGTGGCGTAGCGTTTGAGAAATCATGTCTACCTGATAGGAGACAGGCTGTTTTTTATATCTGGATTTAACAGGTTGCAAATTTTCTAAAGCAAGCATGGTTTTGAGATAAACATCCCACGGGCAAGCTAGTTGCAACCATTTTTGAAGAGCATCTAAGAGTTCAGCCGTAATGTCTTTGGCTTTAACAAAGTATATATCAAATTTCTCAACCAAGTCCGTGACTTTTTTAACATTGTCTTCCAATGTTCCAGATTCAATCTGCTCTATAAAACCACGTCCCGTTGTGTTAGCAGAAGTAATGATTGCTATATCACGGTCAATAATATATAGTTTTGCATGATGATCCATAGCACGCGCATCAAAAATTTGAAACTCGCCTGCTGCCATTTTTTGAACTAAATCAGATACGGTCTGCCGTCGAGAACGGTCTAAACCAGTACGCAAGTCACGCAGAATTTCATTGACTAAAGCTTTTCGCGCCCGTTCCTCGCCTGGGTCTTCAATTCCCACTAGCAAGTAAACTTGCTTACCTATTGTTGATTTTCGGATTAGTCCCCAACCTCTAATAGTGAAAAATCCAGACGCAATGCGAATTTCTTTTTTACCTTCTGTGAAACAACGGCGTACCTGTTCAAAAGTAATTCGAGATTCAAACCACGTTGTTGGTAAATTAATTTCTATCGCGCTGGAGTTATTTTCTTTTATTTCAAAATCTGCATCCATACGTTATTTTTTAATTGTAATTGCAGGATTATATACTACAAACTCCGAAATTTACAGAGTTAGTGAGCTTCGTAACTCATCTTCTGTAGTACCTTGAAGCTCCGAAGCTTTACTCAGCAGTAAATCTACTGCAACACGGATCAAAGTATTATCTGTAAGTCTCTCACCACCTTTAACTTGTTTTGTTCTGTTTAATTTCCGTGTGAGATCGGTAAGTGCGTCAATCTGATCCTGCCTCAATCGTGTTTCCTTACGCTCTAATTTTAAATACTTTGGAAGTTCGGTACTCTGTAAGTCTGTATCTTTCAAACTTTGTAACTTTGTAGCTTTATTGACTTCTTCACCCTCCCGCTTAATAACATTTTCCTTAGAAGAAACAGACTCTGCAACTTCCGAAGTCTGTAAGTCTGTAATATTGGTAGTCTGTTGTTCTGTAACTTTATCTCGCACTTCACTTGGAGTTTCCACTAAATTATCGGACTTTGTAACTTTGGTAGTCTGTAAGTCTGTAATATTGGAAGTCTGTTGTTTTGTAACTGCTTCTGGTGTTGAGTCTGTTCTATTTGTAGATTCCGGTTGACTTACAGGCTCTGTAACTTTGGTAGTCTGTAAGTCTGTAATATTGGAAGTCTGTTGCTCTGTAACTTCTTTTGTTTTTGAGTTTGTTCTATTTGTAGATTCCGGTTGACTTACAGGTTTTGTAACTTCCGAAGTCTGTAAGTTTGTAATATTGGGAGTCTGTTGTTCTGTAAATTTATCTTCTACCTCACTCGGAGTTTCCAGTAAACTTTCGGACTTTGTAACTTCCGAAGTCTGTAAGTCCGTAACATTGGAAGTCTGTTGTTCTGTTGCTTCTGGTGTAGAGTCTGTTCTACTTAAAAATTCTGGTTGACTTACAGGCTCTGCAACTTCCGAAGTCTGTAAGTTTGTAACATTGGAAGTCTGTTGTTCTGTAATTTTATCTTCTGCTTCACTCGGAGTTTCCAGTAAACTTTCGGACTTTGTAACTTCCGAAGTCTGTAAGTTTGGTTCTCTGATTTTTTGCGTTTCTTCGTGGACAAGATCAGATAAACGACGACGTGCTTTAGCCATGAGTATTTACCTCTCTCAAAAGCTCATCAGCAACACGCCGATAATCCCCTTCAGCTTCACGAGCTATTTTTCCGCGAACTTGAGTAATTGGTATGCCATCAAGAACAGCTTGTTCATGTACAGCATAAGCCCTGACAAAACCGTTAAATGCAGGAATACCTCCTTGCATGAGTGCTTGTTGAGCATCAAGCGCCTTACCCAAACTACGAGGATCAACACGAGTTAATAAAACTCGAAACTTAACATTTGCTGGCCTGATCGATGCCTGTACAGTTTCAATCAGTGCCTGAAGATCCATTGGGGCTGGGGGAGATGGCAGCAAAACAAAATCAGCCGCATCGATAGTAATTTGCAGTGCCTCAAAATGGAGTGCCGGAGGAGTGTCCACAATAATAAAATCAAACCCTTTTACTTTTTTAAGTTTTAACAACTCATTCGTATCTGTTTCCTTAGATAATTCAAAATCTCGCTCATTGCGCTCTGCCCACCAAGTAGCAGAACCTTGAGGATCTGCATCTACCAACAATACTTTTGATTTCTCAGCAAGGATGGCTGCTAAATTGACGCTAGTTGTCGTCTTAGCTGACCCTCCCTTTCCGTTCACAACAGCAATAATATGCACATCTTGACTCCGTAACTTTGTAACTCTGTTTGTTCGTAACTCTGTAAGTTTGTAAGTAACAAAGATACTAACTTACAGAGTTTGTATGTCAATAGTACGCCATAGAGTTGACACAGGCCATACCAGGAACAAAGAGTATGATTAACCATCGTGGGTAGTGTTGTCCTGCTACTAGGAAAAACTCATCGAGCAGGAGCATTCCCTCGAATTCCACACAAATATTACTTAAAAGAATTGTGTTATGACTCAATCTCACCCTTCATTGCCCCAACCCCAGCTAGAAAAAGCTGGTATTACCTTTGAACAGTATTTAGAATTTACCCCAGAAAAGCTGGAACTGAGTAACGGATATCTAGGCTATGGCGGACAAGACCAACTTGGTTTTCATTTGGCTGTCCTCACCAACATGGGGTTATTATCAGCAATTCGGCATACAGGCTTGTCATTGTGGCTAGAAGCCCTTGATCGTCGTGTACGGGAAAAACTAGCAACCGTCAACGCTGATCCAGAAGTAGCCCAAGCTTTGTTAAATCGATTTGATCGCGCTATGGCAGACCTGACGGCGGTGGTAGAGTATCTTGAGGAATAAAATTAATAGACTAGAAAATAGAATAACCTGTAGACTTAGGTATTGCCGCTAGGGTTGGTACAGAGCGGATCTGAACTGCGGGTTCATCCCATAAGTCTACCCCATAAAATGTCAATTAGCTCCGAATAAACTGAACTTATTGTCAAATAAAAACAATGAATATTGAACAGACCGTCTTAGAAGTTTCAGGAGTAGAAATTACCAAAACTCTCTTAGTAGATTTACAAAAACTCCAACAATACACTGGAGAACCAATAGCAGCTGTCTATGCAGACAATCTACTGCGTACCATGCGGAAGTTGCGCGATAAATTACCTTTTGACCCCTATACAGAAGTGGTAATGGCGCTGCATGATGCACTCTTCTTTGAAAACAGATGGATTGACTACAACGCCAATCAGTACAAGAGAGTTTGTGAATTACTTACATCCCTAGTGAATCAAGAAACCATCAACAATTCCTCAGTCGAGTCAGCCATTTTAACTTTAGAAAACTTAGGCTTTGATACCCTACCATTCGGTGTAAAAATTGACAATGATTAGTGTTTGCTCCTCAGTCTTTCAATTGGCGATGAACTGCTTGCCGAGTTAGATTAAGCTAACCGTGCAATTGAAAAATATTACTGTCAGGTTTTTTGCGAGAGTTGCAAATTTTACGTAGTTCAACAGACTCTCTAGGTTCAAGTAAATCTCTCATCGCCCACAGCAAACAACTCACCTGATTCCTGCCCATAATATAATCATCTTTGACTTTGATTGTTAGCGGCTGAACAACCTCAATTGTCTCTAAATCACCAAGTGGAGTAATGGTATTGAAATTTCTTGTTTCAGCAGTGTAGAAATCCTGAACCTGCTGCTGCCAATCACGTTGGATTGCTGCCAAAATGTTGGAGAATATTTGCTCATCAAACACCACTAACTCCGCACTGATTCTGTTGTCTGATTCTATTAGTGATAGTTGCCATTGGGATCGGTTGATAATCATTTCGCCATTCTCCAAATTCTACTTTATTAAACTTATATATTGGGGGTTAAAGTAAGAACTATACTACTAATTGGAGTAAGGTCAGTTATTCTAACATTGGATGCTTATGTCGATTTTACAGCTAGTTCAGGCAATACAAGGGTATGGGGCAAAGTTGCTATCTACCAGCCACCAGCACTAGATATCTAAAAACCTGTATTTCATATTTGTTGTACGCAAAAAACTGGCAATTCTCTTAGTTCTGATTGGCAACTAGACACCATCAAACCAAATCCGCCAGCACGCTACTCACCTTCAACTGGTGCTGCTGTCGATTATCGTCATAAATCATTAAGGTCTCCAACTTGGTGTGCCGACTGAGTTTCTGCACCTCCCGCACACTCTGCCCCGCATCCAACGCCGCCGTAATCGAACTGTGCCGAATGCGGTGCGGACTTAACGGCTTACTAATATTCGCCTTTTTCGCCCGCGTTCTTACCATCTTGGCAATCCCCGTATCCGTCAAAGGATGCCCCGGCGTATTCAGATCCAACGCCACAAACAACGCATCCTTAGTTGATGCCAACCCCCGAAACGCCAACCAATAACAAATTGCATCCCTAGTCTTAGGAGTTAAATCAATCGTCTCCCGTTGACTACCCCTTCCCTTACCCAAAATCAGCAGTTTGCTATTTTGACGATCAAAATCCCCCATCTTTAACTTCGCAATCTCCCCCCGCCGCAGCGCATTATCCCAAAGCAAGCGCAGCAAAGCATAATCCCTGACCCCCTTCGCCGTCGTTGGATCACAAGTCAAAAGTATCTGCTTAAATTCCTGGGGAGTAACACCACTGGTATCTCGGTATTTAATGACAGTTTCACCCTTAATATCCTCCAAGGTGTAGCCACAAACCCCCAACACCCTACCCTTATGCACCAGCGCCCGTAGAGCTGACAACCGCCGGTTAACCGTGGCCTCCGATAACCTCTGCTCAATCATCTTGGCTTTGTACTTGACCACCCACAAGAGTGCTTGCGCCCCCGGCAGTGCCAAAAATCGCACCACCCATTCCGCCGTCGATTCCACCCCAAACATCTTGGTAAAAAAATCTTTAATGTCCCGATCATAAGCTTTCCGCGTGGACTCACTACGCTTCTCTGACAACAACATCGCCAATACATCCGGCTGAGTCCACCAATCCATCACGGAAGGCAGAGTATTATTATTGACTTTCAGGATGCGACCGGACATAAAAACTAGGTGACGATAATAGTTCTTTACGTAACCTTATACCCCAATTTGTCACCTCTCGCCTAGTTTTTTTACCTCGTTGCCCCAAACTTGATCTAACTGTCCCAAAAAAAGTCATTCTGGTGCGATTATTTGACTATCCCTAAGATCATCTATGCTTTGCAATCCACCCTTAAGCGTTTGATTGAGTTTGGCTCTAACAGCTTCAACTCAGTTATCATTCCTTACTAGGTGTTTCGGATATTCGTAAGTACTTTAACTCCTATGTAAAAACCCATAACATTGAGTAAATTTTGTGATTCCTGGTAAGATGTGAGCTAGTAGAGGTAAGACAACCTGTGAGTGAAGTACGAGCCGACTATGACGGTGCTTGGAAGGAAGGTGTAGAACAATACTTTGAGGCGTTTCTTGCATTCTTTTTTCCAGAGATTCAAGCAGAAATTGATTGGACGCGAGGCTATGATTTTCTTGAGCAAGAACTTCAGCAGTTGATAAAAGAATCTGAAGTTGGTAAGCAATTCGTCGATAAGCTAATCAAAGTTTGGCTAAAAGATGGAAAGGAAACTTGGTTGCTGATTCATCTGGAAATTCAAAGTCAAGTAGATCCCAACTTCACTAAACGGATGTTTTCGTATCACTACAGAATTTTTGACCGTTATAACCAGGAAGTTGTTAGCTTGGCAATTCTGGGGGATAATCAAGCCAATTGGCGACCGCAAGAATATAGTTATGGACGTTGGGGATGTCGTTTAAGTCTTCAGTTTCCGATTGTCAAGCTACTGGACTATGAATCTCGTTGGTCAGAATTAGAACAAAGTGATAGTCCTTTTGCTGTACTGGTGATGGCGCACCTGCGGACACAAGCGACAACTCAAGATTTAGCAGGCCGATTGCAGTGGAAGTTGAGCTTACTTAAACGAATGTATGAGTTAGGCTATAGTAGAGATAAAATCCAGCAAATCTTCCGGTTGCTAGATAGATTAATGACTCTACCACCGGAGTTAGACTTAAATTTTCAAGCCGAATTGGAGCGTTTTGAGGCTGAACAGCAAATGACATACATAACAAGCATAGAACGCATAGGTATAGCAAAAGCTACCCAGAAACATATTTCTCAAATCCTAACAATTCGATTTAAAGATGTTCCTACTGAATTAGTAGAAAAATTAAATAAATTATATGATATTGAGTTATTGAATCAATTGTTAGAAAAAGCCGTAACTATAGGTTCAATATCTGAGTTTAGGCAACAACTAAGTCAGGAAGACACAAACACAGATCATGAAACTAGCAGATAAAAAGTTTCTTTAGCCTGAGCTAAGGTAAAGTCATTTAAGTATTAATTAAATTTTCAAGCCGAATTTGAACGTTTTTAGGCTGAACAACAAATGACATACATGACAAGTATAGAACGCATAGGCAGAGCGCAGACTCTACAGGAGTCTATAGCTGAAGTTCTAGAAGCTCGATTTAATAACGTTCCCCCTGAATTGATTGAGCAACTGAAGAAAATTTATGAGCTTGACAGACTCAAGCAGTTGTTGAGACAGGCTAGTATTACAGGCTCAATTTCTGAGTTTGGGCAACAATTAAGTCAAGAAAATACAAATACATAGTCTTAAAGTTGTGCTGGAAGTGGCTCACACAGTCATTAACTATTGTTTATTGCAATAACTCAGTAAGTGCTTGGTGAACAACTTAGATGAAACTGGGTAAAACACTGGCTCATAGTCAGCGTTCCAAAAGAAATGCCAGCGATACTTGGTATCAAAATCAGATGCCCATTCTTCAAAGCTGTAGTCGTAACGTTGCTCATTTCGCCATTGCTTTGCATGAGCAACTATTGTGTCAACTTTCACCCCAAATCTTTCAGCCATTTCATAAGCAGTAAGAAAAGGTAGCTGGGTAAATTCTTCTTCTAGCTCAAATTCTTGCTGCACATTAGGTGAATCATTGACTATTCCATTCTGTAAAGAATTTACAATTTTTTGGGATTCTTGAGTATCAGTTAAAAAAGCTGATACAAATATGAGACCTAGCCCACTTAAGGCAACTATTTCAGCAAATGCAGTTAAAATTTCTTGAATCATGATTGGTTTGTTGGATTCTTGGGTAAATGCAATCAATATATATTCCCAAATGATGCTTTAGTAGGTGTCTGATCTCCAACAAATCAATAATTATTCGTCTTTTAAAGAATCTTCATCCACCATCAAAACATAGTCTCCCATCTGCGCTCCTAAGTGAAGAACAATTGGACGAGCTAAGGTGTCTTTGTATTGTAATGCCATCCGACGTAATTCATGCGTCAATACTGCCCAATGCCAAGGGTCATCTTCTGGTTGTATGTAAGCTACTACTAACTCAAGTATTGCAGGGTTTGACCAGTGAAGTTGAGGTTTATCAAACTTACTGAAATCGAGTTTTTCCTTTGGCATTGTATTAGATTTTTGCCCAATACTAAGAAATATACGCTCATTGCTGTCCGTATTAAATAGTCCCTCTGTCGCTACACTTATTTGTTCAAGTTCTACCAAATTCTCAAACAACTTCGCCTTCTGTTTCTCTTGATCATGCAGAGCATACCATTCTGGAGTTTCTCCATCTTGGCGTACCCGAACTACGCGAAGTTTTGGCATCATTTGAGGAGATTCAGTGCCAAAAAGTATCCCATCTTGAGATATTTCTTTATCTTGCAGCCATGTCCAATACCTTCGGATGTTTTGAGCATCACAGAGTAGTAATGTATCTTTACCTCTTAACTCTTTGGTTTGCAGCATTCGCTTGATAAATCCTTTTATCTCCTTTTTTAAATCGTTGTTATCTCCTGTAATAGATGTTCCTTTTAAGTTTATTTTTCTTAAAGCTTCATCGTAGGGTATCCAATCAGATATACCATTAAAAATAGCTTCTATTGCTTGAGAATCAGAACGCATTTTCACCATAACTGGGATAAGTTGTTGTTTCCCATGAGCGCTGGTTTTAGAAGTGCGGTTAACCAACCATAAACCTACATAAGTAAGAGGGTTAGGAAGAGTTGCTGATGGAATAACTATGCGAGGCGGAGCTATCTGTACTCCCAGTGACCGCAGTAGGTCTAAAAAAGAAGTTATCGTTTTCTGCGGCAGTTCTTCTTGTAATTCGTTAATTTCATTCTGTTCTCGCCTGTTTAACTCTCTTCCTTCATCTTTTGCTACCTTTTCATATTTCTTTTTTAATTCCTCATGTGCAGGGACAATAAACTTGGATACCCTGTCAATTTTTTCTTGAACAAAGCCTAAGCGAATAGCGGCTTGAGGGTCTGTCCATTCAGGTTTCCAATGGTTTTCACCATAGAGTTCAACTAATACCCCTACTTTCCCAGTTACAGGTTGCATTTTATTAACACTTTCTGCTACTTCAGCTTTTCTACTGTTGATAGCTTCTTCTCGTTGTTTGGAATTTGGTTTTTTTGTTTTATCTGTAGATAAAGCTAAACGTTCTGCTAATTTACCTATTTCTTGCGTGCGTATAGTTACAGTCAAATCTATATCCGGGAAATTATGAATACCTGTTGTCGCTGTCTTCAACCCCAGGCAATACCATATTGCCTTTATAAGTGCATCCCGTGTTGACTCATTAATATACCAAATTTCAATTGTTAGCTCTTTGCCAATACAGTTCCTTATGGCTTCACAAAGTCTTATTTTCTCTGAGGATAGTTTCTCTAAACGTTTTTCATAATGAGCATATTTTAATTGGAAGTGTTCATCGGTTTCATCCTCTTTCTTTTGACATTTATCTCTTTCTAATTGTTGTTTATCTAAAATTTGTTCATACCTTAAATTAAATTGTTCATCATTTTCAGGTTTTTTCTTTTTAATTTTGTTTCTCTGTCCCTCTTGTTTATTTAATAGTTCTTGAGTTCTAGTTAGAAATTCTTCTTCTGTCTCTCCCTTTTCTTTATCCGGCACAGGTAACTCCCAAGATGTTCCATCGGGCTTGGGTAAGTCAAATATTTGAGCAGACTGTTTAGTATCTATTTTAAATTTAAACCGCTTATAGTCTATTAGTTCCCAGTGATCTTGTAACAAGAATGCAATCTGTTCAGCTAATTGACGACGGTTAATTGGTGGTAATCCTTTCCCTACTTTATGACCTGGAATTATCCCATCTTTGTAGGTCATACAAATATTAGGAATATCTAGTAAATTCAGTGCTTGTGTAGGATTAGCTAAAATTTGCTCTGGGGTATATGGAAGACGGTTGAATTCATTTAATAATCTAGCTAAGTTATTATCCCACTTAGGCCCGGATTTCCATATCAGTGGAGCAACTTGAAAGTATTCTGTATAACCGTAAGGATTTAATCCCTCACCCCATTGAAGCTTGGTACGAATATACACAGAACTAGCTTGCCCTCCTGGTAGCAAACCAGTATCATTTCTACTGCTCCACCGCCGGATACTCATATCACATTGCAGTTGAGGATATGGCTGGAATGGAACCGTTTGTACTTTCAAAGTCAGAACTATTGAGTAATAGTAAGTATGGTTTTTCTGCGTGTACGATAGCGGAGGCCAAGATATCAACTCTGCTCCTGCTCCTTCTATTGGCGCACAGCGATAGAACTGAATTGTTTCATCACTTAATTTGAACTTTAAGTTTGGGTCACTCAGTTGTGTTGCTAGAATATCAGGCAATAGGATAAATCCATCTGCATCTTCAGTAATATTGGCGGTTCCATTAGCATATTTTTTCCATAATTCCGTTTTTAGGGTCACAGGTTCCCACTTTAAATTGTTAGGGTTCGATAGTAGCTGCATTACAGCTTGTCTTTGCTCAAAGGTTATCCCTTTCTTGCGCTTGTTTGGGTGTTCATCTGGAAACTCAGTATCTAGCCAATAAGAGAAAATTGCTGATAATTTATCTATTGGAATTTCAACTGGACTGTATAACCAAATTTTTTCCCAAATTTTACCTATGTAAATTAAACCAGGGATACTTGCCCGTAGAGCTTCGTTGAGTGATGTGATGGGAATACCAACTTTATCTTTGGGACGGCTGTCTCTCTCGGCTACAAGATTTTTTAATGAATCTTTGACTGTTTCTGGAAACTTCAGTGCATAAAATTTTTTAGCGGGTAAGTTGTGTTTGAGTCGGAAGGCACACAAGCGAACTTTGTTGTATCTAGGTGATGACATAAATCAAATAATTTGTAATTTGTGAAATGTTTACGGAAGAACATCAGAAAAGATTTTTAGTTTTGGCGATCGCTTCATAAAATGGGCGATAAAGAGCCTGAACTATCTGCCTATCCCGTTGGGTAATTTGAGGATCATCCTCTTCAAAATAGGGTTGTAACAAATCTCGGATACCAACAAGGATACTGGTTGAAGGGGTATCCTCTTGGTCATTCATCTGTGCAATATTTAGTCCAAACTTGGCATCGCACCAAAACAATTCTGCATCACTGCTGCCGCGAATCAGACGACCTACCACCTGCCAGAGCGAAACGGCAATATCCCAATGCATTGCCGTTAAGTTGTTTTCATCAAGAGTTCTTAGCCTTAATGGTAGGTGTAGCAACCGGAGCCATTGACTATAAGCCGTGTCTCGAAACTTAGTACCTAATTCATCAAGATTTTCCCCTACAGCGGTTTTGTACTTTTCGATTGCCCAACGGTTGATGGAGTGAATCGCATAGCTTAGGTCATCAGGACTAGGATGGGGTAGAACCAGAAAGTAAGCTGCCCCAATTGCTGCCATTCCATTCTCATCAACAACATTGTGACCACGCTCCATAGCTTTTAGTGGGGCTATCAGAATTACTTTGTCCGGTTTATGGGCAAACTCAGATACTCGTCCTCGCTGCAATGTATTATGAGTTGCATCCTCTGAATCATTATCAAGCCAGTCTGATTTACTATCATCACTCGTTAAAGCTATAACCCGATTTCCCCAACCAAGCCGAATTAGATGTTCGTGGACTATTTTTACCTGTTCATAGCTATTCACTAACAGCAATATTTTCCGTCCTTTGAGGTCTGTTAGTTTCTGCTCTAGATATTCTTCTTCTACTAACTTGGTGACGATTTTCTCCAAGTTTTTTTGCTTCTTGTCCCCTGTACCTGAGACAAATATTGGTTGATTCTGGTCATCGTATAACTGTAAAAACTCAGAGTAAATTGAAAATCCCTTATTATTATCTGGTGACAGCACTCCGGTCACTGGTACTTCAACATGGTATGCCGGAGATTTACCAGCCCAACTGGTTCCCGACATCAGCAATATGTGGGGACTTACTACGTTTTCGCTAGCGAATAAATCATTAAATTGTAGAAGTAACCAACGACCAACACCTGTACAACGGAAAAATCGTAGACTTCCTAATGGTTCAGAATAAGATTTGTGGTACTGGAATGCCACCTGATTTCCCATCGGCATTGCTGGTATTACAGAGTTATAGTCGGCTGGTGGCGCTTGAAACCACATTGAATCCTCTGGTTTCAGTTTGAGGTTATCTTGTACCTGTCTCCATAGGCTCATCATGAAATGGAGCTTTTTTTGTAGAACACAGACTAGCAAGGCAAACTCTAACTTGACGGCTATTTCTTGAATCTTCTTTGACTCTAAGAGAATAGCGGCATTTTCCTTGACCCACTTACGAAGAGCTTCCGTCTTGCCACTGCCTTTGTGAGTGAGCGTAAAAAGTGAATTATTGTCGTTGTCTAAATTATTGATATAAGGTTCAAATATATCCTTCATTAAATTATCAGAATTTTCATTTCCGGCTAAATCAATAGCCACTTCTCGCAATAGCAACCAATCAGTAAAATATTTTTTGCTATTTTGCCATTGGGATAACTCAGGATAATCCCCTCCTAACATCCGATAAATTTGGTCTGTCACTCGTTTAGCTTGTTGGCAAGCATCCCACCAATCACTGACGATTTTTTCTCGAAGTGGTTGAGAATTTTGACGCACTAATTCATCTTCGACTTTTTGTAAAACTTCATCCAACCAAGCGTCTCTTGTCGGTCGGCGTAATGTCTGATCTGGGCTAAATGCTTTATCCAAATAAGCTTGATATTGGTCTACCTCATCCACAATTACTAAGTCACTACGCCGAGAGACTAACTCAGCATAAAGTAGACTTTCTCGATTTATCTGTTGTGGCACCCTGCTGTAAACTAGGCTTCCCGGTGTAGCAATCCAGATAGAAGCTTTTACTAAGTCACGTTCTTTCTGATGGTAGGAACATACACTGTAAGCTGAACAAGCTATTTCCCCTTTAGGTGATTCTGACTGTTTCACATCTGGCTCATAATTTTCTGTGTCTGCTGGTTCTGATTTCTTAATCAGTTCTAGAGACAGACAAGGTTGTTGACCTATTTCAAACGGTTTTGTCAGGTCGGGCTTAACTAGTCCACTCAATAGGCAAGTGTTGCTCAACCATTGAAAGGCGGGATGAGTTTGATTGAAGGGTTCCTCTGGATGGCTATTATGAATGGCTTGATGCAACCGATTGATATGGCTCTTTCTGTTTGAATTACCCAAAATAGGAGCTACATCGGTAATTCCTACATCAGCAAAAGTCTTTGCCAATTCAAATATTTGTAAGACATCTCCTACTATTAATGTCACGTGCAATTCTTTTTGGACTGCCCAGACTGTCAGGACTTTCATCAAATTGGATTTGCCTGATGATACCATCCCTACTAAGTGCATCATTCTATTGATAGTTAGGGATTCGACTGTAACTAGACAATCACCATCACCAAATATCTGTAACTTGACACGCTTTATCCAACTTTTCCACTGCGGTTTTAGTCCCCGTTTTTTCCTTTGTTTATCCATCCATGCTGCTGTTTCTTCCAGTTCTTTCCAACTTACACTTATAGGTTCGCGTTCGGACTTACCAGTTAAAGTGTGACCAGTTGGTGGAGACTTTACCAGTGCAGGAGGGATTTTGATTGTTTCTATTATTCCGTTTACTTTACACTTGTATATTTGGTCAGCCTCAGCCCACTTTAGTTCGCGTCTTTTAAACAATGAAACAGGAGAAGTTAAGGTTTTAGCATATATTTCAAATCTGAAATTGGCAATTGTTATGTTACTCCTTATTTGAAATTCTTGTAAAGATTCTGATACTTCATATCCGCGCTGGTCTGCTGGGAAAGAGCGATAATTATTTAGTGCTTCTGACCACACATAAGGTCTTCTATAGTCCGTTAACAAATGACGCGCAGTGGTATACATTTTGTGTTGCGACTTACTCCATTGTTTTGATTCTGGAATAGAGAAAGGATAACCAGTCAGTAATACCCAGAGACTACTTGCAGAGGCATTTATAACTAATGATCTTAACAAGTATAACCCTAACTCTACATCACACAAATTTTTGTCTAACCCTTCTTTTTTTAAGGGTTTATGCCATTCTGTTGTATTTCTCATTTTTGACAACTGTTTAATTTTTTCTCAACTGCTTTTAAGAAAATCTGTTCAAACATCACCTGAGATTTTTTTAATTTAACTGAACAGCGATTTACAAATTCTTGAATATACTCATCCCCATATTCTCTAATTTCATCAGCAAAGACAAAAAATGCTTCATGGTATGGCTGATGGATAAGTCTAGGGATAGGCTTGTCTACCTTCTTTGCTAAGTTATATGCAGATTCCCAAAACTTTACGTCAACTGCCCAGACTGTATTATCAGGAAAGACTATGTGCAGGTCGTATTTATCAAAATCCGGGTAGAGAGTAACTTCTAATCCTAATTCTTGCAAACGTTTTTCTATTCTTAGTTCTGCACAACCAGGACGGTGAATAAAATATCGCAGTCCCTTTTTGAGCCATAAAACTTCATCATCTTTATCGCACTGAAAAGGAACTGGGGATTTCTTTTCTTTAGCACAATGCTTATTCTCACACTTTAATTCATTGTCCGCAGTCCGATGCATTAATCCACCACAGTGACCGCAGCAGTAAAATTTTCCCTGTTTTTTGTAAGAAGCTGGAGCTTCTTCATAGCTATCTTCTAAAACTTTTTGAAATGGCTTGAGTTGGAGAACGCTTTTAATATCTCGTTCCCCT
The DNA here is from genome assembly GCF_054786515.1 of Nostoc sp. UIC 10890. Taxonomy (NCBI): domain Bacteria; kingdom Bacillati; phylum Cyanobacteriota; class Cyanophyceae; order Nostocales; family Nostocaceae; genus Nostoc; species Nostoc sp. UIC 10890. The sequence continues at coordinate 569 of NZ_JBSGKF010000013.1, read as the reverse complement.
TTTGTTATCACAGGGCAGGTGATAATTAAGCGGCGAAACTCTACATATAGGTTTGGATATTGTGCAGATTTTCTAAAAACTTCTTCCATCACCTCTGTTTGAATCCGCTCGGCTTCACTTATGTATGACCCGTCTAGCTCAATACAAAACCCGCTGGGCTTGTGGTCTTCTATAAATTGAGCATCTTTCCAATCTTCTGGAAAGTCAATTTCAATAGTCCAATCTTTTATAGGATGTTGCCCCCAGTTGGTGAGAAAGTCAGGAACCCCTTGAGGTTGAATTTTATTTTGCATCACACAAATAGCTTGTAACTTTTCTACTCCCAGTTGCAGCGCAGCTGGATAAGGGAATAGTCCCAGCTTTTGCATTTGCTGTGCATATTGAACTATTCCCTTAGCTATCTGGCGTAGGGTCGATTCTTCGTCTGTTGTTTTTAGCTTTTTTGAGATTGCCTTTGTGCTTTCATCAGGTTTTTCGGCTGGTACATAGGAGGTCATATCAAATCTCCTCTGCCCAGATGGTGTCCTGATTGCCTTAATGTTGCCCGCAGCTTCCCACCGCCTTAAGGA
>NZ_JBSGKF010000012.1:0-30130 GCF_054786515.1 Nostoc sp. UIC 10890 | reverse complement strand
CCCTAGAGAAATGGATGCAAAAGCGTCCAGATATTTTCTGCCCAATGCCTTTATCGACTTTTCTAGGTCTTGCGATCAGCCTCACCGACATTCTGGGCAAAATCCATGCAGCCAATATCATTCATAAAGATATCAACCCTGGAAATATAGTCTTCAATCTGGATACTGGGGTTGTCAAAATTATTGACTTTGGAATTGCCACCCAATTTAACCGCACGAATCCGACTTTCAAAAACCCTCATGTATTAGAAGGGACACTTGCATACTTATCTCCAGAGCAAACAGGGCGGATGAACCGTTTGCTCGATTACCGCACCGATTTTTACTCTCTTGGTGTGACGTTCTACGAACTGCTAACCGGACATCTGCCGTTTCCCACCACAGACATACTTGAGCTAGTCCATTGTCATATTGCCAAACATCCAATTGCGCCTAATGAAATAAATACAAAGATTCCTAAGCCAGTTTCAGATATCATTCTCAAACTGATGGCGAAAAATGCAGAAAATCGCTATCAAAGTGCCTGGGGAATCAAAGCGGATTTAGAAATCTGTGCTGAACAATTAGCAGAAACCGGTCAAATCTCTAGCATTAAACTGGCGCTTCAAGACGTTTGGGGGCAATTTCAAATTCCCCAAAAACTGTATGGACGGGACAAGGAAGTTGCAATGTTACTGGCGGCGTTTGATCGCGTCGCTGCTTTACCAAATAATTCAGAAACGACTTTACAAAGGGAACAAGCGGGCAATTCAAAATTCCAAGTCGAAATGATGTTAGTATGTGGCTATGCTGGCATTGGGAAATCTGCGTTAGTACAGGAAATCTATAAACCAATTACCCAAAAGCGTGGTTATTTTATCTCTGGTAAATTTGATCAATTTGGGCGCAATATTCCCTACAGCGCGATCGCAGATGCTCTGCAAAAATTGGTGCAGCAATTGCTCAGTGAACCAGATGAACAAGTGCAACAGTGGCGATCGCGCCTGCTAACGGCGTTGGGAAGCAACGGACAACTCATTGTTGATGTCATTCCCGAATTAGAACTAATCGTCGGCAGACAGCCGCCATTACCCGAAGTTGGATCAACGGAGGCACAAAATCGGTTTAACCTTGTCTTTCAAAAGTTCATTCGAGCCTGCTGTTCCTGTGAACATCCTTTGGTTATTTTTCTAGATGATTTGCAATGGGTGGATTCAGCGACGCTTAAACTTATTGAGTTAATCCTGAGCGACCGTGCGACGCAATCCTTGCTTATGATTGGAGCCTATCGGGATAACGAAGTTACCCAGGCACATCCGCTTCTTGTAACAGTAGAAAAGCTAAAACAGGAAGAGGTCGTAATTAATCAATTAATGTTAGCTCCTCTGGGACTAGGGGCTGTGGCTCAACTGACTGGTGAGACTTTGCACACATCTACTGAGTCGATCATGCCTTTAGCAGAGTTGGTATGGCGGAAAACAAACGGCAACCCCTACTTCACGAATGAGTTCCTCAAAACGTTGTACAGCGAAGATTTCATCGTCTTCAACGTTAATCAACAACGCTGGCAATGGGATGTTGCTCAGATCAAAGCCAAAAATATTACCGACAATGTGGTGGAGTTGATGATCGGGAAGTTGAAACAACTGCCGGAGCAAACTCAACGGGTTTTACGTTTAGCGGCTTGTGTTGGTGCTGAATTTGATTTAGCGACACTCTCAGTCATCTGCGAACGATCAGTGGCTGAAATTTTTCCAGAACTGACAACAGCGATTCAATCGGAATTGATTTTAGCTACTTCAGAGCTAGATGAGAACCTATTAATTCAAAATTACAAGTTTTCACATGATCGTGTGCAGCAAGCTGCCTATACTTTGATTGATAAGGAACAACTACAAACTGTTCACTTGCAAATTGGTTACTGTTTGTTGAAAAGTAATGAGCCTGAAACTAGCTCAACCAATTTGTTTGAGGTAGTCGATCATCTTAATCTCGGTCGTGATTTAGTCACGGATCAACAGGAGCGCGATAAGATAGCCAGGTTAAATCTAATTGCAGGTCAGAAAGCCAAAAAAGCATCAGCTTATAGTGCTGCACTACAGTATTTAACAATAGGAATAGAATTACTACCTGCTGATAGCTGGCAGTCTCAGTACGCTCTAACTCTGTCACTGCACGAAGAAGCAACAGAAGCAGCATACTTGAGTGGCGATATCCAACAAATGGAACAACGGGCAATCGTTGTTCTAAAATATGCAAACACTGTTCTAGATAAAATAAAAGTCTATGAGACTAAAATTCAGACTTGCATGGTGAAATATAGGCAAACAGAGGCAATTAAGATTGGTTTAGAAGTTTTAGGGTTGCTGGGTATATCTCTGTTAGAGACACCAACAGAAATTGATGTTCAAAGGCATTTAAAGGAAAAAGTAGATTACTTTAATACCATAAATACAGAAGATTTGCTGGAGCTACCATTCATGAGGGAGCCAGATAAACTGGCTGTTATGCAAATCTTATCCAGCTTAGTTTCAGCTGCATTTCAAGCTGCTCCTTCACTACTACCACTAATTGTGTTAGAGCAGGTAAATTTATCTGTTAAGTATGGAAATACTTCTTTTTCATCTTTTGCTTATGCTACTTACGGTGGCATCATTCTCAATGGAATAATGCAAGATTTTGAAAGAGCTTACCAATTTGGCAAACTGGCATTAAGCTTGACTGAACGATTAGATAGTAAAAAACTTCAGCCGAAGGTCATAGAGATGGTTGCGGCGCATCTCATGCATTGTAAAGCTCATATTAGACAAACTTTACCCTTACTTCAGGAGGCATATGAGACTGGGCTAGAAACTGGAGATATAGAATTTAGTATGTATGCTGCGGGTTTTAGCTGTGTATACTCGTATTTTGCTGGTTTAGAATTAACAAAGGTTATATCGGCAAGCAGGATCTACAGTGACGTTTTCGCTCAGTTTAAACAAAAGAGCATTTTAATTTATTTTCACAGATTGCAGCAAGTTGTCTTTAACTTACTAGAACAAGTTGAAAATCCAGGTCGATTACTTGGTGACCATTATAATGAGGCTGAATTTTTGCCAATTCACCTTGAGGCCAATGATAGAACTAACCTTTACAATCTGTATTTGGTCAAGCTTACTTTAAGTTATTTGTTTGAAGATGTTTTACAAGCAGTAGAGTATGCTTCTCAAGCTGAACTTTATTTAGATGGAGTAGGAGGAACTTTTTTAACATCTGTATTCTATTTCTACGACTCTTTAGCTCAGATACAATTATACCAATCTGTTTCAGAAGGAGATAACCTGCTGTTCAAAATAAATAGCAACCAGGAGAAAATGCAGAGATGGGCAGATTCTGCCCCAACTAATTTTCAACACAAACATGATTTAGTTGAAGCTGAAAAAGCACGGATATTAGGTCGATTTTTTGAAGCAGAAGAATTGTATGAACAAGCTATTCGAGGAGCTAAGAATAACGAATATCTTCAAGAAGAGGCGTTAGCTTATGAATTAGCTGCTAAACATTATCTGGTGCGAGGGCGGGAAAAAATTGCCCAAACCTACATGAAAGAATCACACTACTGCTATAAACGCTGGGGAGCAACAGCGAAAGTCAAAAATTTAGAAACTCGCTATCCGCAGCTATTTCCTCACTCATCGGATGTATCTCATACGCCAATCCGTACCACTTCTGAAACCACCTCTAATTACTCAGGCATCGGTTTTGATTTAGCGGCGGTAATGAAAGCATCTCAGGGGATTTCGAGTGAAATTGAACTGGATCAGTTGCTTCATTTCTTAATGCAGATATTAATCGAGAATGCAGGCGCACAAACGGGCTGTTTGATTCTAGAAAATGCAGGGACATGGGCGATCGAAGCTGCTTGTGAATTTAATGATGGTGAACAGGTTTGTGCGACACGAGTACTGGAATCGCTTCCAACGACAAATCGCTTACCCGAATCGATTATTCAGTATGTCATTAGGACTCGTGAATCTGTGATTTTAAATGATGCAACTCATGAAGGTAACTTTATCAATGAGCCATATATTCAGCATCATCAAACTCAATCACTTTTGTGTTTGCCACTGCTGAATCAAAGCAAGCTCGTTGGCGTGTTGTATCTGGAAAATCAGTTGGCAACTGGGGTATTTACACCGGAACGATCGCAAGTTTTGAATCTACTCTCTACTCAGGCAGCGATCGCGATCGAAAATGCCAGACTTTATTCAAAGCTACGCGCCAGCGAAAGCAAAATGACTCAATTTCTAGAAGCAGTTCCGGTGGGCATTGCCGTCATTGATGCGGCGGGTCGCCCTTACTACGCCAATCAACGGGGCATCCAGCTCATGGGCAAAGGGATTGATCCGGCGGTACCGCCGGATCAAATCGCAGAGGCTTATCAATTTTATGTGACAGGAACGGAGCAAATCTACCCTACTGAAAAAATGCCAATCATCCGGGCGTTGAGCGGCGAACGCACTACGATTGATGACGTAGAAATTCGCCAAAATAACCAAACGATGCCTGTTGAGGTGTGGGGCACTCCCGTCTTTGATGAACAAGGGAAGGTGGCTTATGCGATCGCAGCCTTTCAAGACATCACAGAGCGCAAACTTGCAGAACACCTCCTAGCGAATTACAACCGCACTTTGGAACAGGAGGTTGCTCAAAGGACAGCGGCTTTACAGCAAAGTGAAGCAGACCTGCGCGCTCATGAACAGGAATTGCGGCTCATTACAGACGCTCTCCCGGTTAGTATTGGTTACATCGATGCCGAGAAACGCTACCGCTTTGTCAACCGCACCTATGAGATTTGGTGTAATTGTAGCCGAGATGAAATTTTAGGCAAGTCGGTTCGTGAACTGGTAGATCGTATAGATCATATATCGTATCAAATGATAGAACCTTACATTAACCAGGCGCTGGGGGGAGAAACAACCACGTTTGAAGTAGAAATGCCTCTGCCAGTGGGCAAAAAGTACTTGAGTGTGACCTTAATTCCTGATTTCGATGCAAATGCTCAAGTCATTGGATACTATGCTTTAAACACAGATATCAGCGATCGCAAACGAGCGGAACACGCCTCAATTCTGGAAGAACGCAACCGCATGGCGCGAGAAATTCATGATACACTGGCTCAATCCTTCACAGGTATTCTGCTTCAGGTTGGAGCAGCAGCACAAGTGCTGGCGGATGACTTAGAAGCAACCCAAGTACATCTGGAAATGATTGAGGAACTAGCACGCGCTGGGCTAGCAGGCGCACGGCGATCCGTATCAGCACTCCGTCCGCAGCTACTAGAAGAAGGTAATTTAGAGAGTGCCCTGCATCGTATAGTGGCTCAAATGCGATCGACGACCGACACGACTCTGATTTGCGAAACTCACGGTACAGCCTATTCCTTACCAATCGAAGTGGAGAATAACTTACTCAGAATTGGGCAGGAAGCATTAACCAACGCCATTAAATATGCTTATGGCAGCGAAATTATGGTTGAGTTGGTGTACAAAGAGACACAGTGTATCTTAAGGGTTAAAGACGATGGCAGGGGCTTTGGAGTAGGTAGCATTCCTTTGAGCGGTGGGTTTGGCTTATTAGGAATGAGCGAACGGGCAGAGCGCATTGGCGCACAACTAACAATTCAAAGCCAACCGGGTCAAGGAACAGAAATTATTGCCACTATCGATCGACAGTGAGAATTACAATGAGCCAATCCACTAAGATTAGAGTGCTAATTGTTGACGACCATGCCATAGTCAGAAAGGGTCTAGCAACCATCATTGACCGCGATCCAGAAATGACAGTGATCGCTCAAGCTGAAGATGGGCAGCAGGCGATCGCCGCGTTTCGAGAATACCGACCTGATGTCACATTAATGGATTTACGAATGCCCAAAATGGGAGGTGTTGAAGCGATTATGGCGATTTGTGGTGAATTTAAGCAGGCTCGAATCGCGGTACTCACAACCTACGATGGCGATGAAGATATCTATCGCGGTTTACAGGCGGGCGCTCAAGGCTATCTGCTTAAGGATTCTAAACTTGGCGAACTTTTGAATGCGATTCGCGCCATTCATAATGGTCAGAAATACATTCCGCCAGAAGTGGGCGCAAAATTATTGCAGCGAATCAGCAATCCAGAACTGAGTGAACGAGAGTTGGAAGTGCTGCGTTTGATGGCACAAGGAATGGGTAATCAGGAAATTGGGACTGCTTTGATTATTGGTGAAAGTACCGTCAAATCGCATATAAATCGGATTTTGAGCAAACTGGGCGTGAGCGATCGCACACAAGCTGTGATTACTGCTGTTAAGCGTGGGATTGTCAGCTTGTAAGTAAGGAAAAATGAGGGAAGGGAAGGGAAATGAATTTTTACTTTTTCCCCAATAGAATTGGCTTTAGTCTCCAACTTTAGTTGGAGACAACCTTCCACTAGAAGCTGGACAAGTTCATCCATCACTCGATTGTATAAAAATGTCAACCCAGAGTGGACGACAAGAGAGGGTCAATTGTCTATATTGAATCCATAGCAATGTTAGCGCAGTTGGGTTGTAAGGCAAAAGTATTGCTTAATACAAACCAAAACATGACTTACGACCGCAATAATCGTTCTTTATTCGTTCCGCCTTCAACCCACGATCATATTCAAGGTGCGCTGAATGCTGCTGTAGTACTCGTCATGTATGGAGATTATGAATGTTTTCAAAGTGCAAATGTCTATCGATTGATTAAAGTTGCCGGGCAGCAATTGAAGGTTTCGTTTGGAGAAAACAATTTAGGTTTTATCTTCCGTCATTTTCCTCAAGTACAGATTCATCCACATGCTCGACGGGCAGCCGAAGCCGCAGAAGCCGCCGCGGCTCAAGGGCAGTTTTGGCAAATGCACGAGATGCTATTCATTCATCAACAAGAGTTGGAGAATGGCTATCTAGTAGAGTATGCCAATCGTTTAGGACTCGATATTTCTCAATTTTTGCATGACTTATCCAGAGGTGTGTATTTCGATCGCATCAATGCGGACATTGAAGGTGGACTGGGAAGTGGAGTGGAGGCTGCACCCGCTTTGTTTATTAATGGAATTCGCTATCTCGTAGGCGAAGCCAGCCCCAGGCATCGCTGGACTGTTGAGCAGATAATGGCAGCTATTGTTGCTGCAAATGATTAAGGCTTTTAGTACTTATCTTAATAAGTATTTCGTCAAAGAGTATTTCATAACTTCTATACCGACAACAAGAACCAGGGATTTGAGCAATTTAGCAAGAATACAGAGGTAAGCCCAATGATAGTTTTTACATGTGAAAAAGTTCAAAAACGCCCAGATTAGGAGATGTATAATGAAATCAATAACACTTCAAAACTCAATTCCTCAAATTACTTTTGTGTTATCTAAAGTATTCTTATCAACAGCACTGGTTGCAGAATTGATTGGAGTTTCACTAACTAGTACAGCGATCGCTTCAAGTGAATTACATCGGTTCGCAGCACCTGTCTCATTCCCAAAATCGCGCATTTTAATTGCAACAGCCTATACTGATATAACCTTACCTACTTTGCGGCGAGGCGATCGAGGTAAAAGCGTTAAAATATTGCAGAAAATTCTCTTAGATAATGGTTTTTTAGGAGCCGCAGGAGTCAGATTAGGAAATCCGCGTGGTGTGAGTGTTGATGGAGTGTTTGGTTCCATTACCGAATCTGCGATCAGAGATTTGCAAAAACGATACAAAGTTCCAGTGACAGGACAAGTGAATCCCCGCACATGGGAAGTTTTGGATATGCATGAAAATCCTTATCGTTCGCCACTTCCCTGGAAATTATAATTATTTACCAAACCTAGCGAGGCAGATATCAATGATCAACTTTTCCTTACGTGTCTGCTTAAAACAGCATCGGCTAGTTGTTGGGGAAATGCTGCTTGCGATCGCCATGACAGGCTGTACTGCTCTAACCTCACAATCACTTGCAAGCCCCTCAAAGACTTCATTCTTAGTCTCTCACACCCAAAATGCCACCGCCGAGCCGCTTGAGCAAAAAGCAGTTCGAGTCATTCGTGATTACTACAGTGCGATCGCTCGTGGAGACTATAAGCAAGCTTACTCGGCTTGGTATGGAGGTGGCACTGCCAGCAAGCAGTCAATTCAGCAATTCAAACAGGGTTTTGCCAACACCAAATCTACTACTGTCAAGGTTGGAGAACCTAGCAGAATAGACGGAGCGGCAGGCTCATCCTATATTGAAATTCCTGTCACTGTTACTGCCATTACTAAGAATGGAACTCAGCAGCGATTTCGCGGTAGCTATGTTCTGCGACGAATCAATAATGTTCCTGGCTCAAATCCAAACCAGCAGCAATGGCTCCTTTACTCGGCGAAGATTACTCAAATTAATTAGTTTTCAGTGAACCTGCCATTTGCTGCCACTTAATTCGCAAAAGCCTCGCCATAACTTCTATACGGACGAGAAGAATCAGAGATTTCAGCAATTTAGCAAGAATACAGAGGCGATCGCAATGATAGTTTCTACATGGAAAAAAGTTCAAAGATTGTTACTGTGGTTACTTGCATTAAGTGCTGTCGTTGGGATATTAATGCATCCAACATCAGCCACCGCTAAGGAATTACCTCAAGCCTCCAACTCTAAACCTGCGCTCGTTCTCGGTCATGGGGCTTTTGCTGACGGTACATTAAAATCATTTTGGCTTCTTAATAACTACCTTACCATCGTCGCCGACCACACCACAACTGATGGTAAATATGACCTGGTTGAGGGCTATTTCCCTCCTGGTGCCCAGACTCCACCCCATCGCCATACACGCTATTCAGAACAACTTTATGTGTTGGAAGGAGAGTTCACTGTCTGGGTTGGTAAGAATAAGGTTGTGCTAGGCCCAGGTGAAAGTGCCTTCATTCCGATAGGCACACCCCATGTTGTCGCTGCACTCAGCGATCAGCCAGCTCGCGGGTTAGTCGTTGCTTCGCCCAGTTCCTTTGCTCACTTTGTTGAAGCAACAGGGACGCTAAACCAGAATGAAGCACCTGACATGGAATTGTTGAATCGCATCTCTAGCGAAATTGGCGACGAAATTCTGGGTGCGCCCGGAGATATCCCTTAGAGAAGACGTTTTTCTTTCTTCTTCCACTCTTTGTAATGGATTAAGCTTTTTGATGCTTATCTTAAGGCTGAGGCGCGAGTAATGGCAGCAACCCAAAAGCCGATCGCCAGCGCAGCATTTGAGCAATCAGCGAACAAATTGAGTTAATTGATGCACTGGGTGAACGGGTACAAACACTCGGAGGTGTGGCGATCGCTGATCCGCGTCATGTGGCAGAAGTCACTAAGATTAAGCGTCCGCCAAACGGCGTTGAGGAAGTACCCGTAATGTTATCGCGGTTACTGGAAGCCCACGAATTGATCGTTGGGGAATTGAGAGTGGCGATCGATAAAACAGCAGCAAACCAAGATAGTGGCACTAACGATTTGTTAGTGAGCCAAGTCTTACGAACCAATGAAACACAAGTTTGGTTTCTGGCAGAACATTTGGTGGATACACCATTGGTACGCAGTTAAATTCAGCAGATCGGGTGTTGTAAATGAATAACTAACAGTACTTCAGCGATCGCTCTTTAAATCAGTTCATTCTTGACTCCATTTATCCATTGTAGATAACAGAGGAAGTGAAGTTTATGACTAACTATGACTACATTGTAATCGGTGCAGGGTCAGCAGGTTGTGTGGTTGCTAACCGTCTAACCGAAGACAGTGACACAACTGTGTTACTACTCGAAGCGGGTAACCCAGATACGAAACCAGAGATTTTCATCCCAGCGGAGTGCGTCAATCTACTAGGCTCAGAGGTGGACTGGAGCTATTTCTCTGAACCAGAACCCTTCTTGAATAATCGCAAAATCTTTTGTTCCCGTGGCAAAGTCTTGGGAGGCAGCAGTTCGATTAATTTCATGCTGTATGTCCGAGGCAATCATCACAATTATGATCACTGGCAGGAGTTGGGAAATCCCGGTTGGAATTACCAGGATGTCTTGCCTTATTTCAAGAAATCTGAACACCAGCAGCGCGGTGTTTCCGCCTACCACGGAGTTGATGGGGAGTTGAGCGTTACCGATCTGATTGCGCCGACTGCAATTTCTCAACGATTTGTAGAGGCATCTGTGGCAATGGGATTTGACTACAATCCTGATTTCAATGGTACGCAGCAGGAAGGAGCCGGACTCTATCAGCAAACTATCAAGGAGGGTAAACGGCACAGTGCTGCTGCTGCCTTCCTTGTGCCCATTCTCCAGCGTCGCAATTTGACCATAACGACTGGGGCATTGGTGACTCGATTGTTGTTTGAGGGAACCCGCACCGTTGGGGTGGAATATCTGCACGAGGGAATGTTGCACCAAGTCAGGGTTGAGCGGGAAGTGATTTTAAGTGCGGGCGCGTTCGATTCGCCCAAGCTGCTAATGCTTTCCGGCATTGGGGATGCAGCACACTTACAAACATTAGGGATTCCTGTTGTCGTCGATCTGCCAGGTGTTGGTCAAAACCTGCAAGACCACATTTTCTCTCCTGTGGTATACCAGGCAACTCAGGATTTACACTTTGCCAGCACCAGTAGTATCGGGGAAGCTGGATTATTTTTGCATAGCAAGTGGAATTCAGCGGTTGCACCCGATTTACAGTTTCTATTCGGTTCCATTCAGCTCTTACCCCCTGGCTATGCTCCAGCGGCATTTGGATTTACGGGTGCAGTCGCTTTGACCGATCTGCAAAATATTGGCAGTGTCGGTTTGCGAACGGCTGATCCTAAAGACACACCCATGTTGCAGATGAACTATCTGCAAAATGAAACCGATGTGAAGAAGCTGGTTGAGGGAATTAAATTAATGCGGCAATTGTTTCATAGCAATTTCTTTGATGAGTTTCGTGGTGCAGAAATTGCTCCGGGTGCTGAGGTTCAGAGTGATGAAGCACTCGTTGCTTATATCCGCAACAATTGCAGCACAGTGTGGCATCCCGTTGGCACTTGCAAAATGGGCATTGACCCAATGGCAGTGGTTGATCCTGAGTTGCGGGTACATGGGGTTGAAGGATTGCGAGTTGTTGATGCCTCCATCATGCCAACAATCACCACGGGAAATACGAACGCACCGACCATCATGATTGGTGAGAAGGCAGCGGATTTAATTAAAGCAGGTCGCACAGCACGAACGGTTCTCAGCAAATCTAACGTCCAAAATCCGGCGTATTCATCTATTTAGAAACGGGCGATCGTCTTTGATCAATCTCAGATTATCTACCTGTTGAGCGTTTATCGGTCGATGTTAGGCAAATAGAACACTCGACCTCTGTAAAGGAAGGAATACACAATGGCACTGATTACAACACCATTCGGACGACATTCCACCGCCGCCGAGGTCGTAGAAGGAATTGATCTTTCCGGCAAGCGAGCGATCATTACGGGAGCCGCATCGGGCATCGGCGTAGAAACGGCGCGGGCACTGGCTCAAACTGGAGCGATCATCACCCTAGCTGTGCGTAATACCGATGCTGGAGCGCAAGTTGCGGCTGACATTATGGCTACTACTGGGAACCGGAATATTCATGTTGCTTTGCTTGATTTAAGCGATCGCAACTCAATTGCCAAGTTCATTGCTGCCTGGCGTGAGCCGCTGCACATCCTCGTTAATAATGCAGGGGTAATGGCACTGCCCGAACAGCGCACACCCGAAGGCTGGGAGATGCAATTTGCCACTAACTATCTCGCACACTTTGCCCTAGCGCTCGGACTACACGACGCTCTCGCCGCAGAGGGTACCGCCCGTATCGTGTGGGTTAGTTCTAGCGCACACCTGATGTCGCCCATTGTGTTCGATGATATTCACTTCATGTTCCGTCCTTATGATCCGTGGTTGGCGTATGGACAGTCCAAGACCGCAAGCATCCTCTTTGCTGTGGGTGCTACTGCGCGCTGGTTTAAGGATGGCATTACCGCTAATGCTCTCATGCCTGGTGCGATCGCAACCAACCTCCAGCGTCATACGGGCGGTCTTAAAACCCCACCTGAGCGACAGAAGACAATAGCGCAGGGTGCGGCAACTTCCGTTCTGTTGGCAACCTCTCCATTACTGAAGGGCATTGGCGGACGCTATTTCGAGGACTGCAATGAAGCCACTCTCGTCACCAACGGGAACGGCTATATGAGCGGAGTTGCCCCCTACGCCCTGAACCCAGACAATGCCGAGAGGCTCTGGAATGAATCGTTGCGCCTGCTCGCTTGACCTGGCAGTAACCAAGTTACACCTCACCTAGAGAGTCTGTTCCCAACAACATTAACGAACACACAGGAGATCACCCCATGAACAGGCTCATCCGCAGAAATAGTATCCATCTGTTTTTGATCGCCGCACTTTCCCTCGGAATCATTCTCATTACTTCATTAGAAGCCATTATGACTACTGCCAGCGCCCAAGATAACAAACCCACGGTCGTTTTCGTCCACGGCGCGTTCGCCGAATCTTCTAGTTGGAACGGCGTATTGACCAAGTTGATCGCAAAAGGGTATCCGACAGTCGCTGCTGCTAATCCCTTGCGTGGTGTCAAAAGCGACGCGGATTATGTCGCCAGCATCCTCAAGAACATTAAGGGTTCCATCGTACTGGTCGGACACTCCTATGGCGGCTTGGTGATCAGCAATGCGGTCAAGAACAACCAGAACGTGAAGGCGCTGGTTTACGTTGCTGCCTTCGCTCCCGAAGCAGGCGAGACTGCCGCCGCACTCACCGGTCTTTACCCCGGCAGCACGCTCGGCCCTACGCTTGCGCCTCCAGTTGCCCTGCCTGACGGCGGCAAAGACCTCTACATCCAGCAGCCCAAGTTCCAAGCGCAGTTTGCCGCAGATGTGTCCATCGCCGACGCAAGGGTGCTGGCTGCCACCCAGCGACCGATTACGGAAGCTGCACTAAACGAAGCATCGGGCGAGCCTGCATGGAAGTCTATTCCGTCCTGGTTCATCTATGGCGATCGCGACTTAAATATTCCAGCGGCGGCGCACGCGTTCCAGGCAAAGCGCGCCAACTCAAAGGAGACGATCGCCGTAAAGGGCGCATCTCATGTGGTGATGGTTTCCCATCCAGATGCCGTTGCCACGCTCATCGAACACGCTGCGACCACGAAATAGAGAGGCATTCACATTATGAGTAAACTAGAAGGAAAAATCGCCCTTGTCACGGGTGGCAATAGTGGTATCGGTCTTGCCACAGCTAAACAGTTTGTTGCTGAAGGTGCACACGTCTACATCACAGGTCGTCGCCAAGTCGAACTGGATGCTGCTGTAGAAGCCATTGGTAAAAATGTTACGGCTGTGCAGAGCGATGTTTCTAATCTGGCAGACCTCGATCGTCTGTTTGCCACCATTAAGCTTGAGCTTGGACACCTCGATATCATCTTCGCTAATGCTGGCGGTGGACAAATTGCCCCACTTGGAGCAATTACTGAGGAACACTTTGACAAAACATTCAACATAAATGTTAAAGGTTTGCTGTTCACTGTACAAAAGGCACTACCACTGTTGCCAGAGGGCGCTTCTATTATCCTGAATGCTTCGACTGCTTCTATAAAAGGTACGCCAGCTTTCAGTGTTTACAGCGCCACCAAAGCCGCCGTGAGATCGTTTGCTCGGAATTGGATACTCGACCTCAGAGAACGCAAGATCCGAGTGAATGCCATTAGCCCTGGTGTGGTTCCAACTCCTGGTTACGATCATCTGGGATTGAATGACCAGCAGTTGCAAGAATTTGTGGACAGCCAAGTCAGCACTATCCCACTGGGACGAGTCGGCAAACCCGATGAGATTGCCAAAGCTGTTGTCTTTCTCGCTTCAGATGATAGCAGCTTTGTGAACGGCATTGAGTTGTTTGTTGATGGCGGTATGGCACAGATTTGAAGTCTAAAAGGGGTTAAAGATGAAGCTGATCTCTGTTAATGTCGGACTGCCGCGTGAAGTGTCCTGGAAAGGAAAAGCCGTCCGCACTGGAATTTTCAAAGAGCCAGTTAATGCGAGAGTGATGGTACGCGAACTCAATTTAGACGGCGATCGCCAAGCGGATCTCACCGTTCATGGCGGAGTTGACAAAGCTGTATATGTCTATCCTTTTGAGCATTATGACTACTGGCGAAGCGAATTGCCTAACACAGAGTTAACACTTGGTATCTTTGGTGAAAATTTCACAGTTACAGGATTGAAAGAAGAAGAATTGAACATTGGCGATCGCTTTCAAATCGGCAGTGTGGAACTAATGGTGACTCAACCGCGCTTACCTTGCTACAAATTAGGGATTCGCTTTGGGCGATCGGATATGGTGAAACGATTTCTCGCCAGTCGTCGCACCGGATTTTACTTTCGGGTTTTGCAAGAGGGCGAAGTGGTCGCTGGAGACACTTTAGAGTTGGTGAGTCGAGATACCAACAATATCACAGTTGCTAATATCATTCAGCTTTATGTTCGTGAGCGAAACAATCCAGAGTTACTGCATCGTGCAACTCAACTAGAAGCGTTACCCGAAAGCTGGCGGGACTACTTTCAGGAGCAAATCCGTCAACGCCCTTCGGGCGGGGAAAAGGGAAAAGGTTAAAGGGGAAAGGGAACCCCCTAACTTTAGTTATGGACTTGATACTATGAGGCTGTATTACTCGTACTACGTATCTGGAAATAGATATTTTTTCCTTCTCCATATTTAAAAACAGGGGCTTGCACCCTTTTCCCCTTCCCCTTTAACCTTTCCCCCTCTTCGGTCGTCAGGATGTTAGATGATCAACCTGTCGTAAAACGCCATCATGTCACTTTTATCACTTACAAAGAGTAATCCCATGACTACATATCGCACAGTTTCAATCGATGGTTTAGATATCTTCTACCGTGAAGCGGGTTCCCGTGATAATCCAACGATTCTGTTATTGCACGGCTTCCCAACCTCATCCCACATGTTCCGTAATCTCATACCAGCACTTGCTGATAAATTCCATCTCGTTGCTCCTGATTATCCTGGCTACGGCAACAGTTCTACGCCAAGTGTAAATGAGTTTGATTACACGTTTGATCGCTTGGCTGAGATTGTAGAGAAATTCATTGCTGCGATCGCTCTCAAAAAGTACAGCCTTTATGTGATGGATTATGGCGCACCAATTGGCTATCGGATTGCCGCTAAATATCCAGAACGTGTGCAATCTCTGATTGTTCAAAATGGCAATGCTTACGAGGAAGGTCTGCGGGAATTTTGGGAGCCAATTAAGGCATACTGGCAAGAGCGATCGCCTGAGAATGCTGAAAAGCTAGAATATCTTGTCACTCTGGAAGCAACGAAGTGGCAATATACCAATGGTGTTCGCAATTTAGAAGCAATCAGCCCCGATACCTGGACTATCGATCAACATTTCCTCGATCGCCCCGGCAACGGTGAGATTCAACTGGCACTGCTGCATAGCTATGGTACGAATCCACCATTATATCCCCAATGGCAAGAGTATTTCCGCAAATATCAACCTCCAACTCTGATTGTTTGGGGCAAGAACGATTACATTTTCCCTGCTGACGGTGCTTATCCGTATCAGCGTGACTTGAAAGATGTTGAGTTCCATCTACTCGATACCGGACATTTTGCCCTGGAAGAGGATGGGGATGCGATCGCAAACTATATCGATCAATTTCTCACATCACGGCTGCAATCCGTTCTCGCCTGATTCAGTGGGAATGATCGATTATCCGAGCATAGCTCATGCTCAGATATGAATGTTTGAATAAACAAGATTAACTATTTCTGATTCTGTTGAACGATTTGAATTCAAAATAGTAAACGCATGACCACTTATCGCACAGTTTCAGTCGATGGCTTAGATATCTTTTATCGTGAAGCTGGTTCTCGCGATCGCCCGACGATTCTGCTATTGCACGGCTTTCCAACCTCGTCCCAGATGTTCCGCAATCTCATCCCGGCGTTGGCGGATCAATTCCATCTGATTGCACCTGATTATCCTGGTTTTGGCTATAGTTCTATGCCAACGGTGGATAAGTTTGATTACACCTTCGATCGCCTTGCCGAAGTGATGGCAGGCTTTATCTGACTTTTCCCGTTAAGTCTTGAAAGGCTTGCTGGTAAAGGGCTTGAAGAACAGCACAGCATATACGGTAAATTAATTGTAATCGGGTACTAAAGGTAACAAGCAATGCTGGACTGGTGGGAGAAGAATTTTGCAACCATATCTCTGGGCGATCGCCGATTGAATGAGCGCGCAATGTCAATTGGGTATGCCCTAAGCCTTGGATTTGGGAAAGCACTGTCAGAAATCTTCAGCAATGGAACAGTACTCAAGAGAGCCTATGAGTTTTTGCCAACTCAAAAGTGCAATTTTCCAGCGTGATTGAGCCGCACTGTCAGATGACGGCGGAGAATGTTGCAGAACGCGACATAGTGCTGTGTGTTGGAGACACAACTTTTCTAGATTATGGCAGTATTGAGGCGAAAAAAGAAGGTTACGGCCCAATTGGTAAAGGGGGTAATGGTTTAATATTACACAGTGCCTTAGCGATAGAGCCTGAGAAAGGTCAATCCATAGGTCTGTTATGGCAAAAACTTTGGAATCGTGAGCCGAAACAGAAGCCACCGAAAGATGAAACACCGATACAGAAGAAAAAACGGCAAGCAGCAGCACGTAAAGAAGCCCGAAACCGCCCTTTTGAACAGAAAGAATCTTACAAGTGGGTAGAAGCTCTAACCACTGTAGAAAACCTTGTAAGCCAGCACACACAAGTGATTCATGTTTTCGACCGCGAAGGTGATATCACAGAAGTTTTTGATCAACTTCGCCAACAAGAACACACGGGAATCATAGTTCGTGCGGCTCATAACCGTAGTTTAGATTCCGAAAGCGAACGTCTGTGGTCAAAGTTAGAAGCTCAACCTGTTAGTTTTGAACAGGAAATCGAATTACCATCCACGAGCCAGCGTAATGCTCGTCAAACCAAACTAGCTATACGATTTTGTTCGGTCAATCTACGTACTCCTTACCGTTTTGATAACCGTAACCCGCTATCTGTGTATGCTGTTTATGCCACGGAAATTGATTGTCCCGAAGGCGAAACACCTGTGGAATGGATGTTGTTAACAACAGAAGTTATTGCAGATATTCAGATGGCTTCTACAATTTTACGTTGGTATACGTATCGTTGGCGTGTGGAAGAATACCATAAAATTTTCAAGTCTGGATGTCAGGTAGAAAAATATAGGCTTGCTGCTGATGGGATGAAAGCTCTCATTGGTTTCTTGAGTGTAATTGCGGTAGAACTGTTGCAACTAACTTATCTACACCGCACTCAACCCGACTCTCCTGCTGTTGAGATTCTTAACCCCCTTGAACTTAAGATTTTAAAAGCTAAGTCCCCCAAACTTCCCAAAGTACTAACCATTAGCTGGGCTGTTGAAACTGTTGCCCGTCTTGGCGGCTACTTAGAACATCGAAGTAAAACACCCATTGGTATCCAGGTACTTTGGCGAGGTTGGTTAAAATTACATGACCTCTGTGAAGGTTGGCAGCTTGCAAAAGACACTTAACGGGAAAAGTCAGAGGCTTTATAGATGCGATCGGGTTGAAACGCTATAGCCTTTATTTAATGGATTATGGCGCTCCCATTGGCTATCGATTGGCAACGCAGTATCCAGAGCGAGTAGAATCGCTGATTGTGCAGAATGGCAATGCCTACGAGGAGGGACTCGGTGATTTCTGGAAGCCAATGCACGCTTTTTGGCAGAATAAGACACCCGAAAATAGCGATCGCGTGCGACAGGCTCTAGCAAGCAAAGGCACGAAATGGTATTACATCACTGGAGCCAGGAATTTAGAAAACCTCAGTCCCGATACCTGGATTCTGGATCAAGCACTCCTCGATCGCCCTGGCAATATGGATATTCAATTGGCACTAAAATACGACTACCAGTTCAATGTGCGGTTATATCCACAATGGCAAGCTTACTTGCGCCAATATCAACCACCGACGCTGATTGTATGGGGTAAAAATGACCAAGGCTTTTTAGTCGAGGGGGCTTATGCCTACAAACGCGACTTAAAAAACCTGGAGTTTCATTTGTTTGATACCGGACACTTTGCCCTGGAAGAAGATGGGGATGCGATCGCCAACCATATTGCTCAATTTCTCACATCACGGCTGCCACCCATTCTTACTTAATCAAATTTTGATTTCCAATTCCCATTCATTGGTTAAACAGGAAAGGTATCATGAGCACTCAAACTGTAACTATTCCAGCCCTGTTAGGGGGCAGTTTTAACGCCTATCTAGCAACACCCAGTACTCAGCCTCGTGCAGGAATTGTGCTGATTCAAGAAATTGTTGGGGTCAATCAAAATATGCGACAGATTGCCAACGATTTTGCGAAGGTAGGCTATCAGGTGCTTGTACCAGATTTGTATTGGCGGCTGGAACCCGGTGTGCAACTTGATTTTGACGATGAGAAGCAGCGTGCTAAAGCCTTTGAGCTACTTGGAGAGTTTGATTGGGATAGCGGCGTAGAAGACCTGAAGGCAAGTCTATCTTTTTTACGGCAGTATCCCAGCAGTACAGGTAAGGTCGGCAGTGTGGGCTTTTGTTCGGGCGGTAAATTGGCATATTTTATGGCAACACGTACTGATGCAGATGCCAACGTCAGTTACTACGGTGTTGACATTGATCAGAATTTAGCAGAGGCGACAAAGATTCAGAAACCGTTGATCTTGCATATGAGCGCAAATGACGAGTATGTGTCACCAAGCGCTCAAACGACCATTCAGCAAGGACTGAAAGATAACCCCCTGGTAACAATCTATCGCTATGAAGGAGTGAGCCACGGGTTTAGTCGCGCGGGTAGTTCCGCTTATCGCAAAGAAGCCGCAGAATTAGCGGGCGATCGCACGTTGGCGTTTCTGAAACAGCATTTGGGGTAGTCAGTGATTGCCCTTTCCCGATCATTGTACATGAACAGATATTGTCGAGTCAGCTAGCTTGACAGTGCCAATTTAACAGATTATCCACCATCTATAAATTCAAGGAGAACGTTATGGTTGCTCAAATAAACTCCCAAGCATCAAAAATTTTGGAAGTTGCGAACGATCCACGTCTTTCCAAAGGAGTAAAGGAATTTTTGAAAGTGCTGAATTCAGGGAGTGTGGCGCTGGATAAACTTACTCCACTCGAAGCACGTCAAGTTCTTGTGGATGCACAGGCTTCGGCTCCAGTATACCTTTCAGGCATTGAAGAATCTGAAAAAACGATTACTGCTGATGGTTATTCAATTACCCTCAATATTGTACGACCTGAAGGGGTCAAAGGCACATTACCTGTTTTCATCTTTATTCATGGTGGTGGTTGGGTGCTAGGTGATTACCCAACACACAAGCGCATGGTTCGCGATCTGGTTGTGCTTTCAGGGTTTGCAGGTGTCTTTGTCAACTATACTCGCACGCCAGATGCTCAGTACCCACAGGCAATTAATGAGATTTATGCTGCGACCAAATGGGTTGCCGAGCATGGCGAGGAGATTGGCGTGGATGGCAAGAATTTGGCAGTCGTTGGCAACAGTGTCGGCGGCAACATGACAACTGTCACTGCTTTGAAGGCGAAAGAAAAAGGAGAGCCACACATCAAGCTGCAAATTCTGATGTGGCCGATTGTAGATGCGGATTTTGAAACAAATTCTTATCACCAATTTGGCGATCAGCGTTTTCTGACAGTACCAACGATGAAGTGGATGTATGATATGTACATCGCTGACCCAGAAAAGCGCAAAGACATTTATGCTTCTCCTCTACAGGCGACGGTTGAGCAACTCAAAGGCTTGCCTCCGGCGTTAATTGTGGTTGCAGAGAGCGATATTTTGCATGACGAAGGCACAGCCTATGGACGGAAGCTCGATGAAGCTGGGGTAGAGGTGACAACGGTGCAGTACAACGGTATGATTCATGACTTCGGATTACTGAATGGTTTAGCAGAGTTGCCAGAAGTCCGTTCTCTGTTTGTTCAAGCTGCTGCCCAATTGAAGAAATATCTGCAATAGGATGCGATCGATGTTTTGGGGAAGGGAAAAGATGCAATCGCCTTATTAATCAATCCAAAGAGTCAATCAATTTTGGATTTTAGATTTGCGATTTTAGATTGACTGTAACCCACTCTTGGGTTGTGGCTTGGGGATTTTAGATTTGCTGTCTTCGTAGCGTAAAGCCTGCGGCATAGCTTTGCTTAAAGCGACTGTGCGTAGCGTCTTTTAGATTTCTTCCGCCCACAAGGGACGGGGCTTGTACCAAAGAAATAATCCAAAATTTAAAATCTAAAATTGGCACGGTCAACCCTATGCTCAAAGCAATTAAACACAACCGCCGCAGCTTTCTCTTAACGGCGGCAGCAAGTATTTTCACAGAAATGGCACTCATGAGTACCGCACACGCAAGCTTCGACAAGCCCAAACGATCGGAATTTAGGTTTACTCCCATCAAGCAGATCAAAGCGGGTGTCCTCGACATCGGTTACTACGAAACAGGATCTAGTGATGGATCTCCGGTGTTGCTGCTGCATGGGTTCCCTTATTCCATCGATAGTTACATTGACGTTGCACCGATACTTGCTGCACGCGGATGTCGGGTGATTGTTCCCTACCTGCGGGGACATGGATCAACCCGTTTTCTCGACAGCGCCACACCACGCTCCGGGCAGCAAGCCGCAATCGGTGTCGATGCGATCGCCTTGATGGATGCATTACAGCTAAACCGTGCTGTGCTTGCTGGCTATGACTGGGGTGGACGAGCCGCTTGTGTTGTTGCGGCTCTCTGGCCTGAACGATGCACAGGTCTGGTGTCCGTCAATAGCTACCTGATCCAGGATATTGCCAAAGCAGGGCTGCCACTTTCACCCGCGATCGAATCTGGTATCTGGTACCAATACTATTTCCAGACCGAGCGCGGACGCGCCGGATTGACGGCTAACAGACGTGAGATTGCGAGGATTCTCTGGACTCGCAATTCCCCAAACTGGCACTTTGACGAGGCAACGCTCGATCAACACGCCAGTGCCTTCGACAACCCCGATTATGTAGAGGTCGTCATTCATTCCTATCGCCATCGCCTTGGACTTGCTGCCGGCTATCCCATGTATGAGGAGCTTGAGCAGCGACTTGCCGTGCAACCGACCATTACGGTGCCGACGATCACGCTGGACGGAGACGCAGATGGTGTCGTGCCAGCAACCGATGGAAAATCGACGGCAGCAAAGTTTAGCGGCGAACGTCAGCATCGGGTCATTCCAAACGTCGGTCATAACCTGCCCCAGGAAGATCCGAAAGCATTTGCAACTGCCGTCTGGGAACTCGCATCAAAGAAACGTTGATGACTTCTCCGGAGCTATGACCATGCACCTCTTCACCTTCAAAGGGATCGTTATATCGACCACTCTTATGTATTTAACCACCATGAACACCCACACACCAAGCGCCAGGGACATTATCGGATCATCACCGTTGATTGCGATCGAAAACGAAGCACCACCCAAGCTGATTGTCGATCCACCGCTTCCCGAACCGTTAGCACAAGGACGCGTCTTCATCCAGTACCGGACGGAGAATTTGCGTGTGTTGCCAGTGTTTGGCAAAGGTGCCCTCGACGTATCGCCGCGCATTGGGCATATCCACATCACTGTCGATGATGCGCCGTGGCACTTTGTTGATGCTAGTGGCGAAACGATTATCCTGGTCGGACTGGAACCTGGCGTACACAAGGTGCTGATCGAACTAGCTGACCCCACGCACAAAGTAATCACCAGTGAAACTGTGAAATTCACGCTGCCCGATCCTAAGAAATCATCATGAAAATAAACTGCTTTTGAGGTAATTCGGTCGGCACGGATTTAATATGCCAATTAAATCATACTGAAACGATCGCAATTCTACCGCTTACATACTATGAACAACCCTGAAAATCCTCGACTACCTCTGCCGCCTTTTGATCATGAATCTGCTATCCAAAAAGTCCGAATAGGAGAGGATGCTTAGAACACACGTAACCCTGAACTAGTATCACTCGGTTACACGTCGGATAGCATTTGGCGCAACCGCTCAGAATTTTTATCTGTCCGTGAGGCGATCGCACAATTCTTAACACGTAAGTGGCTTAAAGAATTGGACTACCGTTTGATAAAAGAGCTTTGGGCTTTTCAAGACAACCGCATTGCTGTCCGATTTGCTTACGAATGGCATGATGATTCCGGCAACTGGTTTCGTTCTTATGGCAATGAAAATTGGGAGTTTGACGAACACGGATTCATGCGGTGGCGTATTGCCAGCATCAACGACCTGCCAATTCTGAAGAGCGATCGCAAATTCCACTGGATACTGGGTTGTCGTCCTGACGATCATCCCGGATTGTCAGACCTCAACCTTTGAAAACCCCAAGACCATATCACCCAGTTTTTATCTTACAAGAAGTCCACTGCTATGAATGGAAACAACGGCATTATTAGCCAGCTTAGTCAATATTCAGTAACAATACCTTTGCCAAAATAAGAGCCTAGAAAAATTTTGGCAAAACTGGCAAAATTACCCATACATAAGCGTTTCGCTTAAAAGGTAGTTTGTCATCTCAAACCCTTATACTGCGGTCAATACGTTAAAAAAAACCTTGTGGGAAACCTTAAAGGAATTTTTAGAACTTATTGTTTTGCCAAACCTCAGAGAACAGCGAGTTAATAGTGAAAGCGTCATCAACTCACCCTCGTAAATTGGCGAAGGTATTGCAGTAACCGAAACCATTGATCGATTAGAAGCCGTCCTTAAAGTAAAAGGCATTACCATTTTTGCCCGCATCGATCAACAGGCTGAAGCGGAAAAAGTCGGACTAAGCCTGTGTCCTACACAGTTGTTGCTGTTTGGCAACCCGAAAGCCGGAACTTCCCTCATGGTGGCAGAACCAACGATCGCCCTAGATTTACCCCTGAAAATACTGGCATGGGAAGCGACTGACGGCAAGGTGTGGGTGAGTTACAACGATCCTAATTACTTAAAACAGCGATTTTCTCTCTGTGATGAGTTGGTGAAAAATATCGCTATCATTGCACCTTTAATCCATCAAGCACTTAGTTCCGCCGATCGCAAATAAATTGCAGAATTAGCACGCGATCGCCCTGGCAACCAAGTATTCTGATTCTGAATCACTGGGAAAACGCTGCATATCGCGGGTGATTTTTAAGGAAGAGAACGGTAAAAATCAACAAGCAACGAGAAAAACCATGAACATCAACAAGAATGACACCGCAGTAGTTGTCATCGATCCGCAAAACGATGTCTTGAGCGAAAAAGGGGTTTCCTGGGATTTGGTGGGTGAGAGTGTTAAGGATAACAAGACCATCGAAAACATTGAGCGAATCTTCAAAGCCGCGAAGCAGAATGAATTCGAGGTTTTTATCTCCCCGCACTATTACTACCCCACCGACCATAATTGGAAATTTGCCGGCAACCTAGAGCAAATGATGCTTGAGGTTAAGGAGTTCGATCGCCGTGGTGCATTGACCCTCGATGGATTCCTGGGATCGGGTGCTGACTGGCTCGATCGCTATAAGCCCTTCATTGAAGATGGTAAGACGATTGTGGCCAGTCCTCACAAAGTCTATGGGCCGCAAAGGAAATTTATCCATCAATTATTTATTGACAGAGTACTAGGGTAAATACGTTATCGCTAAAAGCCTCTTAGATGATGTTTTCAAAGATTGGGCGACTTCTAGTCGCCAGGGCTAGCTTTTCAAACAACCTATTAGTCAGCCAGTTTTTTCTGAAATTCATAACACCTTCTAGAAATCTTATTCACCCGATCAAACTCAAAGGATATGGAAGTGAACGCTCAACACTATGACGACATTATTATCGGCTGCGGCAAAGCAGGTAAAACACTTGCACCGGCGTTAGTCGCTGACGGACGTAAAACCGCTCTGGTTGAACGCAGTTTCAATATGATTGGTGGCGGGTGCATTAATATTGCCTGCATTCCTACTAAAACTATGGTGGCGAGTGCCAATATAGCAAATACAGTGCGAAAGAGTGCCGCTTATGGGGTTCAAAGCAACACACTCACCGTTAATTTAGCAGAGGTGATTCAACGAAAACGAGCGGTTGTCCAAGGGATGCGTGAAATGAACTTGCACAATTTAGAAACTGCTTTGGGTCACGAACTGATCATTGGTACAGCCCGCTTTGTTGCTCCCAAAACGATCGCAGTAACGACGACTGAGGGAAACAATCGCTTACTTACCGCCGAACGATTCTTTATTAATACAGGCACACGACCGCTAATTCCATCCATTCCCGGACTTACAGAAGCTGGATTTTTAACCAGTGAGTCAATTATGGAGCTAGAACACCTGCCTGAACACCTGATCGTTCTCGGTAGTGGCTATATTGGTTTAGAGTTTGCCCAGATGTTCCGGCGCTTTGGCTCTGGCGTTACTGTCATTGGTCAAAATGAGCAAATCCTGTCACAGCAAGATCCAGATATAGCGATCGCAGTTCAAAGACTGTTAGAAAAAGATGGTATTGAATTCTTATTAAAGGCGAAGGTATTAAGAGTTGATCGCACTGGTAATGAAACCATCCTGCAAATCCAAGTTGGCGATCGTGAAATCTCCCTCCAGGGGTCGCATTTGCTCGTCGCCGTTGGTCGTGCGCCCAATACCGAGAGCTTAAATTTAGCTGCTGCTGGTGTGGCAACCGATACACGCGGATTTATTCAAGTTAGCGATCGCTTAGAAACAAACATTCCGGGGATTTGGGCGTTAGGCGACATCAATGGGGGGCCGCAATACACCCATATATCGCTCGACGATTATCGCATTATCAAAGCTAATTTAATTGATGGGGGCGATCGCAGTACACGGGATCGATTGGTTCCATCGTGTCTATTCATCGATCCAGAACTGGCTCATGTGGGTTTAACTGAAACTGAAGCACAGCAACAAGGATATGCTATCCGCGTGGCGAAGGTGGATGCATCAGCCGTTCCTAGAGCGAGAACACTCGGTCAAACTGATGGACTTCTAAAGGCGATCGTGGATGCAGATACAGGTCGTATTCTAGGGTGTTCTCTGTTGTGTCATGAAGCAGGTGAAGTGATTTCAACGGTGCAGATGGTGATGCAAGCTCAGATGCCCTACACCGTTCTACGCGATGGTATTTTGACTCACCCCACGATGACCGAAGGGTTAAATATATTGTTTTCCAAGTTGTAAAGAGACAGCAATTACAGACCCAAGGACTTACCAAATAAACGATATTTCACTCTTGAAAAAAGTAGACATAGCATGATTAGTAAAACATCTAAAGTCGGTATTATTGGTGCAGGTAATGTAGGTGCAAACGTTGCAAATGCTTTAGTTCTACTCGGTAAATGTGTAAGGGTTGTGCTTTTTGACCGAACTTTATCAAAAGCTGAAGGGCAAGTATGGGATATCGAAGACAGCATTCCTCTACTTAAAGACATGGAAATTATACCATCAAATCAGTATGAAGATTTAGCTGATTCAGATATCATTATTGTGACTGCTGGAGTGCAGCCAAAACAAGGACAGACCCGATTAGATACATTGAGCGACAATGCAGACATTATACGTTCGACAATCAAAGAATTGGATCGAGTTGCACCGAATTCAATCGTACTTATCATTAGCAATCCAGTGGATGTACTCACGCGGATTGCTCAAGCTACTTCCACCAGAGCAGAAAACCTAATTTTCGGTTCGGGAACCGTTCTTGATACTGGTAGACTGAGATATCAACTTGGAAAGCGATTGAATGTTGCAAAACTTGACGTTCATGCTTATGTGATTGGAGAGCATGGAGACAGTCAATTTGTCGTTTGGTCTAGTGCATTTATTGGGGGAATTCTGTTAACTGAATTCCCCATACCACAAGGAGCAACGCTAGAACAAATTCAGCAAGAGTACGCACAGTTAACTCGTAAACGAGGCCATAACATTTTTGAACGCAAAGGAAATACAAGCTATGGTATATCAATAGTAGTTTGTCAGTTAGTTGATACCATCCTGCGAGATGAAAAGCAGATATTTCCAGTGTCAGTGAGAGCAGATTCTAACTATGGAGTTGGTAGTGAAGTTGTTCTTGGACTTCCATGTATTATTGGCTCAACAGGTATTGAGCGGCAACTGCTGTTATCAAGAAATGCTCATGAACAACGCTTATTAGAAGAATCAGCCAACAAACTCAATGAAGCCTATAATTTTTTTGCATAATTAAAATTAATTGGGTGCGGCTATGGTTGAAAATACAGTGTCCTGAACAATACATTTGCCATCAAGTAGAACAAGGCAATACATGAGTTAAATATTAGTAGAGACTATTCAGGAAATAAATAGCTTTAGTTTCACTATTTAATAGACTTAAACTTAATACGCAGTGCTTGTTGATAAAAAGAGTGACTAAACATGGCTAAATATACTTTCGTTCTAAAGTTTGAGAACCCTGTCAATAAGGAACCTTGTAATGATTCAGTTTTTAGTACGTTTGCTGTTTGCTACATTATCTCTAACAGTATTTTTGAACTTGTTCACTTCTGTTGCCCTTGCACAAAGAACTTATGAGCCAACAACTGAATCACTATCGAAGCATGAAGTTCCAGACTGGTTCAAGGATGCGAAACTCGGAATTTTCATCCATTGGGGGGTATATTCTGTACCTGGCTATGCACCACTAACTGGGGAACTGAACAAAGTTGTTGCAGAGCGTGGTTGGGAATATTGGTTTGAGAACAACCCTTACTCGGAATGGTATTACAACTCCATGAAACTTGAGGGCAGCCCTACCTATAACTACCATCGTACAACGTATGGTGAAGGCTTCACCTATGATGACTTTATTCCCAGATTTAATGCAGCCATAACAAATTGGAACCCCTCGAAATGGGCAAAATTATTCTCTAAAGTGGGTGCGCGGTACGTTGTACTAACAACGAAACACCATGATGGCTTTTTGTTGTGGCCTAGTAAAACTATAAACCAGCCAGGGCGAGTGGCAACACGCGATGTTGTAGGCGAACTAACACAAGCTGTTCGCAAAGAAGGTATGCGGATGGGTGTGTATTATTCTGGTGGTATTGATTGGTCTTTCAAAGATACAACAATCACAGACTTCAATACGCTAGTGGGAGCAATTATTCAGGAAAAAGCCTATGCAGATTATGCGGATGCTCATTGGCGCGAATTGATTGACCGCTATCAGCCATCTATATTATGGAATGATCTTGGCTACCCCATTGGGCAAGCGAATGAAATTATGGCCTACTTTTACAATCGGGTACCCGATGGTGTAGTGAATGACCGTTTTGATTTAGGTGGTCAGTTAGGGTTGCACTTTGACTTTTCCACACCTGAGTATAGCCAACTCACCCAAATAGAACCAAAAAAATGGGAAAGTACAAGGGGTTTAGGTTACTCATTCGGCTATAACCAAAATGATACTGATTTGAACATGATTTCGGTAGATGAACTAGTTGACTTATTTGTAGATATTGTTAGTAAAAATGGGAATTTATTGCTGAACATTGGGCCAAAGGCTGATGGTTCAATATCCGAAGTACAGCTTGAAAGATTAGAAGGCTTGGGTAAATGGCTAAATGTGAATGGTAAAGCAATTTTTGGCTCACGCTATTGGATACGAGCAGAAGATTTAACCCCAGAACGTATTCGAGTGCGCTACACCACTAATAAAGGAAAATTATATGCAATATTGCTTGATGAACCAACGTTTGGGAAGGTTACTATTCCAGGAATAATTTTGCCGAAAAAAGCAAATATTACGATGCTAGGTGTTGGAGGTAAACTGAAATGGCAGCAGTACAGTCAGAATTTATCCATAACACTACCGTACAAGTCTTTAGTCAAAAAATCACCAGCCTACACATTAGAGATCAGCTGTATGCCTCTATAATCTGATTCAGAAGTTAGAAATATCTTTGATCAAAGAAGAAACAAGGCTTATAGCTTCTTTGGCATTTTTTAACCATAAATACCTAGATTTTCCCAACACAATATTCAAAATATTCCTGACATCTTTTATTGATATCAGGTTGACGTAAATCATTGGACTTGTAAAAACAATGCACAAAACAAAATCTTCAAAGAGTGACTCATCTACCTATTCCAATTCCTCAGCGCTAAATTCATCCCCACAATTAGCGCATAGAGCTTATAGTAGCGAAATCCAAAAAGCACCAGTTGCAGCTAAAACACCAACTGATATAGAAAATGAAGCCTTTGCAGAACAACAGATGGAGGCAACTGGACTTTCCATACAAGCCAAGTCTGGCACAATTACGTCCGCAGGACAGGAGCGCCTAATAGTTTTGCAAGCAAAGATGGACGGATTATTGAATTCTCGACTTGAACACGCAACCAGATTTGGACATAATATAGCCAATATTCCACTTCGTAGACCAGACTCAGCACCCCCAATACAAGCCAAGCTGACCATCGGGCAACCTGGGGACAAGTATGAGCAAGAAGCTGACGATACAGCGCGTCGAGTAGTGCAACGGATTCACCAGCAATCAAGTCAGCCAGTACAACGAGAGGCTGTAACTGAAGAAAAGGAATTGCAAACCAAGCCAGCAGATAATATACAGCGCCAGTCGTCCGAAGAAGAAGAATTACAAATGATGCCGATGGTGCAGTGTGTGGCTGACGGTGGTATGGCAGCATCAGCCGAAGTCGAGGCAGGGATACAAAGTGCAAGAGGTAGTGGACAACCCATAGCAGAAAACATCAGAGAACCGATGGAGCAGGCGTTTGGGGCAGACTTTAGTAGCGTGCGTGTGCATACGGATTCTCTCTCTGATCAGTTAAATCAGTCGATTCAGGCGAAGGCGTTTACTACGGGACAGGATGTATTTTTTCGGCAGGGGGCGTATGAGCCAGGGAGTCGAGGGGGGCAGGAGTTGTTGGCGCATGAGTTGACCCATGTGATGCAGCAGAGGGGAGGGGAAGTGCAACCCACAAGGGTGATCAATGATATGGTTTCAGTCAAAGGCGATCTGGAGTATGAGGCAGATGACATAGGCAATCGAGCCGTTGAGTGGAGAGACAAATCTATAGAGCCTCTTCAGCAAAGTAGTGGCGTGAATGCCTCTGTGCAGAGGAAGATTGACAAGAAAGGAGAGGAGAGGTTAAATGAGTTCAAGAAAATGAAGTTTTACACCTACCTAACCCCAGAACACAAGAGTCTGTTTGAGGCATACTTGAGACGAAGCGAAAATTGGGCACTGGGAGTGTTCTTAGGCAATATTGAAGTTAACGTTGATAATCCCCGACAAATTTTTGAAGCAAGTAGAGAGGACAGCTCGGAATCTGAAGGAGAACAGCAGGAAGAAATAACAAACGAGGATGTAGAAGAAAGCACAGAGGACAGCTCGGAATCTGAAGGAGAACAGCAGGAAGAAATAACAAACGAGGATATGGCCAAAATGTTGGGGAAGGCTAATCCTAAGAAAGAATCCAAACCAAAGGCAGTACATAGTGCCAGAGTACCCAGACCAGTGATAGTTCCAACTCAAATAGAGTACGACCAGAAGGTAAATTTAGCAGCGCAAAGCGTGGTGAATCAGATAAAGTTGAAACTAGATAACCAAGGAGACCCTTACGGCTCTATAGACGTTACGGATAACTGGACAGACTATGAAAGCATGGGGAAGAAAAAGAAGGACTATCACAACGATATAGTAAATCGAGTGAAATTAACCTACCCTCAATCAGGAAACAACGATAGACCTTACTACAACTGGGTATACAAAAATAACTGGGCCTCAAACTTCACAAAGAAATCCAAAAAAGGCGACGACATAAAAGCGGAAGTCAACATACACCTGCCTCGGTAGTGAGTGTATGCCGCTCAACTAGTAGTCTTAGTACTAGCAAACTTTAAAGCCGTCTCCACTTCATCTAAAATGCTGCAATTCCAATGATTCTCTAGTATTGCCCATGTCCTTTCTATCGGATTATATTTACTATGGTAGGGCGGATAATAAGCTAAACGTATATTTACTTGATT
>NZ_JBSGKF010000011.1:0-35575 GCF_054786515.1 Nostoc sp. UIC 10890 | reverse complement strand
TCAGCTTCAAGTCAGCATCACTGAATCCCCCAGACCACTTGCAAGCTAAAGGATACCAAAAAGCCGCCAGTGCCCAGGTAATCATATTTTGGCGCGGGAACTCAAGAAACTTATTCTTGGGACTGAGATATTTAATCAGCGTGATATAAGGAGAATTGACACTAATTTGAAAGCGAAAATCGACTTGTTCAGGCATGAGTCGTCATCCTTTCAGAAGTTCCACACAGGTAATAGAAGAGTCCGTAATTATCTGTCAGCCGAAATTCCAATCCATTACGGGACACATCAGCTAAAAAGTTACGGTTAATTTGTGCTTCCAGTTCGTTACACCAGATTTTATCAGTGTGCGGCAACAGACTATTTAACTCACGAGATAAATAGTGGGCTGTACCACCAGCAAATATCATCTCGTCCACATCAGAGGGGATGCGACTACGTAACCAACTAAAAAGACTAATCCAGTATTCCTCTCGTGCAGTAGCAACTGCTGACCTAATTTGAGAAAGTTCTGTATCTCGTAAACCAGGATCTTGAACCCGGATTAAGTGAGCTAAAGCCTTAGTGCTGATTTTAGAACCAGCCTTAGAAATAGCCGCCGCCAACTTCAAAGGCTTCTGTCCAGATACCAACCGTTGCACACAGCCAACTAACTTGTTGAATCCTAAATCTTCGGTAACGCCTTGAGAAATCATACCTCTGTCCATAATCAGCAAAGAGATATTGCGATAACCAATCATCACCACCGCGATTTTGCGTTCTTTGAGACTGGAACCGGGAGCGCGTCCCCGTGAAATCAAACCAAAACCTTCTGGACGACAGAGGAAACTTTCCAACTCAAACGAGCGTTCCACACCGCGAAACCGAAAACCAGCCAGAGCTTCAGTTACTAATTGTTCAAATAATTTGCGGTCTTCGTACTCACCGTAAGGCAACAGCACCCCCAAACGGATAGTTGCGCCATTAGAGAGAGAGTTTTTTTGTGCAAGAGCGCCTACAAGAGCCAAAGTCTTGTAAAGAGCAAGTTCAAACTTTGGTTCAGAAAGTTTTAAATCTGCATAGAATCGGTCTTGGGCGAGGAAACCAACAGCCCGATATTGTCCTTTGTACTCAACCCAAGCAGAATTTTCAGCAGCCGGACTACCAACACAGCTTGACTCGTAAGCTACAAGACTGGCTTTAGGAACTTGGGCAACTTCCGGTTCCATCAGTAGTAGTTCCGGGTGGAAGGATTTGAGAGTATAGAAAATCTTGCTCAGGGATGAACCTGGATCAAATGCAATTGTTAAATCTGCCATCGCTATTTGCTTGGCTGAAACCCTTTAATTATTAAACAACAAACTGCCAAAAAAAAGGCAAAATTAAGGAATTTTACAAAAAGGTAAATATAAGGAATTTCAATGGTAAATCAATGGCATTTCAATGGCAAATACAAGGAATTATTCCATCAGATTTCCGTAAAAAATAGAAATTTCAGGAAATTTTCGCTATTCAGGAAAAAATAAGGTAAATCAATGGCATTTCCAAGGTATTTGCAAGGTAAAGGTAAGGTAAATATAAGGATTATGGCTTTGAAAACCCAGTTTACCAAAGGGATTTCTCCCTCTGGACTCCCTCCGAAAAATTCTCGCACAGTACGCAAAAAAGTTTTGCCCGAAATTTGAAGTAGATTTAGAATTGGAGTAGGCGAAGAAAACCTGTATTAAGTAATATTAAAAATTGCATTACTCGATACTACAGAAAGTAACTTCCACGCTTTTAAAAGCAGAAGCGCATCAAATGATGTCGATGTGTTTCTGGAGTAATAGCCATTATTGGAGTAGCTGCCCATCTCCCAGAAAAAAATCTTCTACTGTAGTGATTCGGGTAGCTTATTTTAAAAAAGTCAATTGGGTGGGGTTTAACTTTTGTAAATACCATGCAGAGGCGGTGAAAATATTCAGAACCCTACCAGCCAATGACAGATTTTTTTATGAGATTAAGTTGAACTGTTATGCTGCATTCAACGTGTGGTGTATTGATGGTAAGCACTTTGAAAAACTAATAAGCGAACTTAACAATTATGTGGATATAGGGCTTGAATTTATAATTAGCACTCCCGATCAAGTCCCCGAACTGTTTCAAGCACTAAACCTGACATTCTATGAAAGGAGTGTTCAGTGTTAACAGGCAAGAACTCAGAACCACAGCAAGCAGTACATTACTTCATGGAAGGATATTACCAGGAGGGTACTTCACGCTGGTCTGGGAAAGGTGCGAAAAAATTGGGACTAGCAGGAGCAGTAGATTGCCAAGAAACTTTTTCTAACATCGTCAATGGGCGATCGCCTGACGGCAGCCAAAACCTCTGTGCTAGAAAGTTAGACTCATCGCAACGTCGAGCGGCTACTGACTTTACATTTTCTGCACCGAAAAGTGTCAGCTTGCAAGCGTTAGTAGATGGGGATGAAAGGCTGATTACTGCTCATCAGTTAGCCGTACAAAAGACTTTAGAACTGATTGAAGAACGTTATAGCTACACCAGAGCCACAACCCAAAATGGGCAGCAACTGATCCGGACTAACAACTTAGTAGTCGCGGAGTTTGACCATATTGAAACCAGGGAACTAGACCCGCATCTACATACTCATGCCCTGGTCATGAATATGACACAGCTAGAAAATGGTAAATGGTACAGTCTTTTAAATGATGAGATTTTCAAAAACAAGAAATTTCTGGGTATGGTGTACCAAAACTACCTAGCAGTGGAGGTACAAAAATTAGGGTATGAGGTGGAAGCTAGGAATCATGGGCAGTTTGAGATTAAAGGTTTTCAGGAAGCGGATTTAAAGGAGTTTTCTAAACGACGGCAGCAGATATTAAATTCAGCAGGGGAAAATGCAACCTGGACAGAACGCGAAGCAGCTTGGACTGCCACCCGTAACTTGAAGCAGAAAATTAACCCTGTGGAGTTAAAAGCCAAGTGGAGAGAGGAAGCAGCAGCACTGGGGATCAAGTTTGTACAGCCAGGAGAAGCGCAACCAGAACTACAACCCCGGTTAGTGAGCTATGAAAATTTAGAAGATGCGATCGCTCACTGCTCGGAAAGAAATGTCGCTTTCACCCAAGAAGATTTAGAAAAATTCATCCTAAACCAAGGGCTTGCCACGGAAGTTAGTCAGATTGAACCGCTAGTTAAAGCTAACCCGGAATTACTCAGCCTGTCTCAAGAAAACCGCGACTTTACCACGCTGGCAGCAGTTAACCGAGAACTGGC
Organism: Nostoc sp. UIC 10890; assembly: GCF_054786515.1. Taxonomy (NCBI): domain Bacteria; kingdom Bacillati; phylum Cyanobacteriota; class Cyanophyceae; order Nostocales; family Nostocaceae; genus Nostoc; species Nostoc sp. UIC 10890. The sequence continues at coordinate 32,322 of NZ_JBSGKF010000011.1, read as the reverse complement.
AACCATTAAATTGATGCAGTCTGGGATGGGTAAAGTTAGCCCACTTGCTCACCCAGAAGTAGTTGAAAGCCACCTGGAGAAAACAGCTTTAAACCCAGATCAACGTCGAGCGGTACTGACAGCAGCAACCACAACAGACCAATTTATGGCATGGCAAGGGGTAGCTGGTGCTGGCAAGACTTTTGCACTCAAGGAATTAAAAGCGATCGCTGCCACCTCTGGCTACACCATCAAAGGCTTTGCTCCTAGTTCGATGGCTGCTAAAGTCCTGGGCCAAGAGTTGGATATTCAAGCTGAGACTGTTGCTAGATTATTGGTCTCTGAACCACCCCAAGAGATTGAACCTAATCAAATTTGGATTGTGGACGAAGCAGGGTTACTCAGTGCTAAAGATGCCCTTGCTCTTTTAGAACGCGCAACCCAAGAACTTGCTAGGGTGGTGTTAGTGGGAGACACAAAACAGTTGTCAGCTGTAGAGGCTGGCAATCCCTTCAAGTCTCTACAACAGGCAGGAATTAAAACCAGTCATCTCAACGAATCTTTGAGGCAACGTGCGCCAAAACTGAAACTGGCAGTAGACCTGATTGCTTCTGGCCGTATTGAGGAGGGATTTTCACGCCTCGATGAAAACGGTTGCATCCAGAGTGTAAAAGCAGAATCCAAAATTGAGGCGATTGCCCACGACTATGTAACAGCCACACCAGAACAACGAGCGCGAACCCTGGTACTGGCTGGAACAAATTTTGAGCGTTTGGCAATCACTCAAGCCATTCGGGGGCATTTAAAGGCTGAGGGTAGTTTAGGAACTGCGACCACCATCACCCAACTGCAAGCCAAAGACTTAACTTCAGTACAAATGCGCTACACCCACAACTTTGAACTGGGTGATATGGTCATGCCCACCCGCAATTACAAGCGCCGGGGGCTGTCCAAAGGCAAGCTTTATGAAGTGGTGGATAAGGACAGTGACCAAATAACACTCAAAGCTAGTGATGGTAAGCATTTTCAAGTAGACACGGGATTTAAAAAAGCGGTTTACCAACGTCAACAGATTGAACTTGCCGAGGGCGATCGCCTACGCTGGACGAAAAACGACCGACAATTAGGACGGCGCAACGGTCAAGAGTTTGTAGTTAAAGCCATTGCAGGTTACAACGCGCAAATTCAGTATTTAGAAAGTGGTCAAACTGAATTTATTAACCTGCAACAAGCACAACACTTAGATTATGCGATCGTCAGCACTACATATAGTAGTCAGGGAAAGACGGCTGACCAAGTATTGATTGCTGCTGACAACACCATTGGACAAGAAAGCTTTTACGTTGCGGTCAGCCGTGCTAGGTATGAATTGAAACTCTACACGGAAGATAAAGACAATTTACTAGCCTTGGCGCAGTCGAGTAGGGCTAAAGAAAATGCACTGGTGCTACTGCGACAGAAAGAGTTAGAGAAGCAGCACCAATCAAAATTAGAGAAAGAAATGGTTGTAACTGCTCCGATTGTAGCTAAAACATCCACTACAGAGCAGGAAAGTAAAGAAGCGGAGGGGCAGAGGAGCAAAGAGGTGGAGGCAAGGGAGCGGAGGAGCAAAGGAGCAAAGGAGCAATCTTATACTGAGTCCTCCCCTCTGCCCCCCTGCCCTAGACCTCTGCCAAGTTCTTCCCCTCTGCCTCTTGTTTTTAAAACTCTACCGCCGGAAGCACCAAAAACTGTTGTTCCTACTCCCAAACCATTTATTAGAAAACCAGTTCCAAAAACAGCACAGCCAACAGTAGCATTTTGGACTCCTAATAATATTGGTGAAGCCCCAGAAAAACTTGATTCTAAACACTGGCAAGAATTAATACAAGGTAGCGCCATCCACCCCGAAATTGCCAGCCTTAATTTCACTAGCTTGCATCAAACTCTTGATTGGGAGCATGAAGCTTGGGAATACCTCATGTACAGTGATAAACTGCCACGCACTAACACTGGTAGGCTGTCTTCAGGGATCATAAGTAAATATGCTCATATTGAATCAGGCGGCTGGTGGTGTGATGCTGGCGTTAATCCCAACTCCTTCGCCAATCTCCAATCAGGGGATCAACCTGATAGAAAGATATGGGGATGCTACAAACCCAATAACCCCAGAGAAAAAGCTGATAAACCCGGCAAATTCATCAAATATGAACATCCACCACAAACTGAACTCAGTATTTTCTTGCTCGATGTACCTGATGATATTGCTGGGCGTATCTATGAAAAAGCTGGGGTACAACCAACCGATTGCGATCGCCAAAGCGGATTTTGGTATTGTGTTTGGAAACATAACCTACCAGTCACTATTACTGAGGGAGCAAAGAAAGCAGCCAGTTTGTTGAGCCAGGGTCATGCAGCGATCGGGCTACCGGGAATCTATGCTGGTTATCGCAGTAAAGATGAGTTTGGGGAGCAGACCAAAGCTCGGCTGATGGATGAATTAGCTGTTTTCGCCACTCCAGAACGGCAGATAACTTTCTGCTTTGATTACGAGACACGCCCGGACACTCAGCGAAATATAGAGATTGCTATCTCACGCACTGGGGGGCTGCTGGAGGAACGGGGAGCTAAAATTAATGTGGTGACGTTGCCGGGGCCAGATAAAGGCGTTGACGATTTAATAGTGGCTCAGGGGCCACTAGCATACGAAAAGGCGTTTTACGAAGCGTCAACTCTCAAGGCATGGCGAGATAACAACAATAAACAACGACATACTGCACCAGCACCACCCAAAAAGTTGAGTGACCAAGAGCGCAAACAACGGCTTCAACAACGTTTTTCAGGTCAAGTTACTCACAAGGCATTTAAGAAAGCCATCGATGCACTGACTGACCGAGAACTATTGTACTTAGAACAAGCGGTCAAGGAATATTTTGCCCAGCCAGTTGCTCAAGTACCAGCACCTGTTGATAAACAGGCTATTGAAAACGAAATTACTCAGCTTGGGCCACAAATTGATAGTTTGTGGTTAGAACACGCTATCCAAGAGAAAACTATCAGAGCAATGGAGCATTTTCCGCTTCATAAGTTGAGTAATAAGTATAACTTGAGACTAGAGCAGCAATTACAAACTATTGGAACTATCAAAGAATTAGTCACGTATCAGCAGCAGCTTCAGTCCAAACTTCAGGAATACGAAACCCAGGTAGAAAATCATCACTCCTGGGAGAACCAACAGCAAACTATTGAAATGAAGACTATGGCTGAAATACTAAACTCTCCTCAATTACAGTCACGACTAACGAGTATTTTGGATGAGATAGAACTTAAACAACAGCAAAGTCAAGCTAAGTTGTCTATTTCTCAGCAGCCATCACCACAACCGCGTCGAGGTTTGAGAAGGTGAATTATGTGCAACCTGAGTTACCCTTAAATCAATGGGGACAAATGATCTGTGAAACTAATCAAACACAGGCGGTTAAACTATATCGAAAAGCATTGCTTTCATCAAAATGGTTAACCGTTTACTGATACAACAAGGAATGACCCAAATTTACTATGAACTACCCCTGGCTCAAACTTTCGCACAGCCAGAGGTAGTTCATTATCTGAGTTTTATACCTGCACAAGTCAGATAAAACCTATTACCTTCTCAATTTTGTTGACTGTGATTGAGTATTAGTATGTTTTAAATAATCAGAAACTACCTCTCCTACTTCCTCTAACGATTCAACATCATTCTCTGTAGCATTAGCAGTCAAATCACCGTCAACCATCACAGCCCGACCATCTTTAGCTGTAACAGTAATACTATCTCCATTTTGGTAAAAGTTGTAATTCTTACTCTCATAACTGCGTGAACCATCAGAATGCTGATCACCAAAAAGACGCAGCATGGAATCTACACCCTTGGCAAGAGCCTTGCCTTTAATATCCATCACACTGTTAGTAACTTTTTCGAGATTCTGCTTCACAGTATGATTAGCTGCTGAGTGGATATCACCAACAGCTTGAGTTATCTGTTTATGGACTGTATTAACTTCCTCTGAAACCTTATTGTGAATAGCACCCATAGCAGATTGATGACGCTCCATGCCATGCTGAATCTCATCAGTGACTAACTGCTTGACTTCACCAATACCATCGTTAACTACACCCAACTGTGATTCAAATTCATTTTTAACAGCTGCAACTTGTGACCTCATCTCAGTTTTAAGAGACTCCATCTGTTGATTCATCTGCTCTTTTAAAGTGACAATTTGAGCCTCTAATTGGGTTTTGACTTTATCAACTTTGGGAGTGAGGGCAGTTTTTACCTGTTCATAGAGATTTTTGGCAGTGTTCTTAGCCTTAGTCTCAATCGAGTTTATCCAATCATGCAAGGTTGCATTCTTGACCGCAGGGTTATTTTGATTATTTATAGCTTCCAGTCCCTTCTGCAATTGCTCAATAGTTTTTTGTTGAGCATCAAAAGCTTGTTTAAGATTAATCAAGTCTGTCGATAATTTTTGAGTAACTTCAACGCTTGATTGCTTTTGAGTAGCAAAACTATCAATCAAACTTTGCTGGTTTTGAACCTTTTGCTGTAAAGCCTCTACCTGCTTTTGTAAATCCTCAATGCTCGAAGATTGTTGTACTGATTTGGCTGGTTGTTGAGACTGGGATTGATTCTGGCTAATCTGGCTACTTAAACCCAGTTTATCACTTAAAACCTCTCCATCCTTAACATGATAGACCTTATCCTTACCAATCATGATGCGGACAGAACCTTTCAAGTTTTGCGGGTCATTGATAGCCGTCTTGATTTTATCTACCAGTTCTGGAGTCATCAAATTTACGGACACTTCGGCATCAGGATGCCCTTTATACTTGGGTTGGTTGCCAACGTAAATTGATAAGTCTTTAGTAGTGTCTAACTCTTGAAATTTTCCTTTTTCTAGCAGCTTATGCAGAATGTCATTGAGGATTTCTAAATAATCATGTTGCACTTGTTTCGCCTCAGATTTTATTTCATCCATGATTTGTAACTCCTACTAAGGAACTAATGAGAGTCGATGGACTGACTAAGACATCTGGTAAAACTACACCTCCTAAACGATTGAGAATTACATTTCCTTCAATTTGGATATAAGCCCATTGGTCATCAATTAGAACTGAAATTGACTTTGTGTTATCCGGTAAGTTGGTCACTTTATAATCTTTTAGCTCTCCATTTACTATGAAAATATGAGGGCTTTCTGCATCGCCATAGTAAATTTCAATGAATTCTGGGACATGATTTTCAGGGAACGGTGGTTCATCCCAAAACTCTGCTGCATTGAAGATATCAGTTCGATAAGTGTTAACTAACGAGGCAATATCAAGCGGCAGTTTGCTTAACAATCGCAATTCGTATTCAGATAAATTAGTCACGTTGCTTTGCTCCAAATTCAAGAATTCAAAAATAAATAATTTTAGGAATTTGTAACCCTTTCATCTGAGGGAAAAATTTATCGAAGAAGGCAGTTCTTGCTCCCGAATTTCTCACTCATAGGGTGGGGAGTGTGGGAAGCAGTTTGCGCTCAGGGTAAGCGCCCATTCTCAATTCCTCCTCATTCTCCCCACATCCCCGACACTCCGCGAACTGCGGCCTTTCTCCGGTCATAAATTACCTCCTAAAGATTTTTCAATCTGTTATTCGCCTCTGCCTTTTTATCAACTAAAGGCAATAACATCTCTGCCTCTAAATGCCGGATTTCTAACTCTTCCCCAGATGGTTCACGCAGAGTAGATTGTGAGATAAACTGTTGCTGGAGTCCATACCACTTTTCAATACTTTTCGCCTCCAAGTTAATATCAGATTTTGGAATACGAATTTGCTCTAATAGCGGAATACTTACATCTCTACCAGAGCGAAACCCAGGACTAACAATTACGGCTCTGCCTTCCGGTAAGGTATTAAATTGGTTAACCTCAAATAAATTGCGGGTACTGTTTTGCTCAGAAATTGAGGTACTTGCACCACCTTTACCACCGGAACTGCGTGAACGTTCTCTGTGCTTGATTTGCTCATCACCTAAGAAGTTACTAAAACGTTCCGCCGCCACATCATCTTGGGGATTAAAGAAAGCTTTTGTAGCGCAACCGCCAAATATAGCATTGGTTGTTTCTTTGGAATAAGCCTTCTCAAGCTGTGATAAGTTTTGCAATCCCAGTAAACAAATCAAGCCATCTTCACGATTTTGATTGAGCCAATCAACTAAGGCTGGTAGATACAAAGTTGGTAATTCATCCAGTGCTAAAACTAATGGTTCTGTGCGTTTACCAGCCAAATTACGAGAACATAAAAGGTGCAAGATAGAAACTAACAAAGGAGCAATTACATCTCGTTTCTCCTTGTCCATGCCGAAAACCACCATTTTCCGCCCCTTCAAATCTAAGGGGATATTTGTTTGACCACAGAAGCCAGAAAGGGTGGATGGGGTCATAAAGCGAGTAAATAATCCGCTTGTTGTACCGACAATACTAGCGGCGGTTTCTGGAGAACCCGCTACAGATAAGAATTGGTCAAAGGCAACTTTTACCCAAGGATTTAAAGAAGCTTGTTGAATGCGGTCAATTAATTTAGGCAAACTGAGAATGGCATGGCACATCATGATGTCAGGAAAACAAGTACCCCGCGCCAGCATGAAGATTGCTTGTGCCAGCTGATCCCCTGCATTAGCAAAAAATCCACTATCTAAAGCATCACCACTTGTCAGCTTAAAATTACGATTGAGGACGATCGCTAACTGACGCGCCATCTCTGCATCAGTTTCACTCCGTAGAAAATCTAGGGGATTAGCTACGCAGGATTCAGGAAAACCAGGGGAGAGGATAGAAACCTCATACCCACGCATGGCGGCGTATCCTGCTAGTTTGGGTGCTTGCCCTTTAGCGTCAGCTGTAGCCGATTCTTGGTGAGCATACTTAAAATCGTAAAGGATAATTGGTAGTCCCTGGTCGATAGCAGAACGCACCAGAGGGTTAATCATGGAGAAGGTTTTACCAGAACCAGCCCCGCCACAAACTAAAATTCCACGTTGTACATCTGGCAGATAGAGTCTGCTTTTATCTTCTGGAATATTGATAATGCGTTTATTGTCAACAACCTGAAAAGTAGTACCTTTAGGTGTACCAATGTATAAAGCTACCCTGTTATGTTTGCGTTCAATCAGTTGTTTGCAGGCCAGCTTACGAGCTGCTGTTTTCTCCCTACCTCCTGCCCATCGCGCCCGTGCTAGTTTGTTTGTTGCCCCTCGCCTCTCCATTGCTTTCGCTAACATTAACGCCCCCACACTTACAAGTAATCCCAAACCCATTGGGGAGAAAAAGGCATCCTTAAAATTCTCAGGAACAAGGTTATAAGCTGGGGGGGCAGGGGTCGCTGGGGAGTAAAGAGAGCTATTTTTCAATGAATCTTTCTCCCCCTGCTGCACACCTCCCCCTGCTCTCTTTACTTGTTGGGTAGTTTTGGATATTTCAGCCATTTTCACCCCCTCCCTAGAATGACTAAATCATTCTCTTGAGTGGGAATCCAAGGTACAGGGCCAATAAAGTAGGGAGTGCAAGATTTACCACCCCAGAAAAAGCTAATGCAAAAACGAAAAAATAGCCCAAAGTTGGCTGTACCAGTGGACTCATTTACACCAGTTAGCACAACTTTGAAACCAGAACCGTAGACAAGCCTACCTGTTGGTTCTTTACCACCGTTAACACGTTGTAAGATCCCAAAACCACCGTCTACTTTCTGAGCAGAACCAGAAGCCCATCGCTTACCGTAAAGGTTGCCAGCTTGCCCTGCAACATCACCTAGTTCTAGGAATGGACACTCTTTACCCACATTACAGGCGACAACAACATTTTTGTTGGAACGATTTACCCTACCAGAAACAAAGTAATTCTCTCTTGCCCTAGAATCACCACGTTCCGAATTACCTAAAACCACAGAAGCTATACCCACCACATCCAAACCCGAATTAATCGGCTGTGGCATCTTGTCAAAAGGTACTTGATTTAGCCCCGGCACTTGATTAATGTAGCTTTGCTGCCAGCCTGGAAATCTTGATAGTTGCGTCTGATTAAGTCTAGGAATTGAGTTGATGGGATATCGACCTAGATCCAGTTTTTTACCCAAAGGGGTATTAGCAGCTTGTGGATTAGATTTTAAAATAGTTGAAATCTTACCGTTCAGTCCAATTTTGAGCGAATTTTTGTCAGGTTTGTTTGACTTTAGAGTAGCTGCGGCTATTGAATTAGAAGTTATGCTACTGTAACGAGATTGCGCGAATAAATCATAAATAGGTGGAACTTGATTAATATCAAGGTTGCCCAAGCTGGGAATAGCTTTGACTAGGGTGTTAGGAGTTTGCCACTGCATTAATCCCAAGTCTTTGAGTGTAAGCTTGGGGCCCAGAGGTACGATAACAGAGATAGTTTTCAGGCTGAAGGCAGACATTTGAAAAGCATCATCTACGTCCCCCAACATAATTACAGAATCAATACTCTGTCCGGCTGTCCAAGAACGGGAGGGATTATAGCCAATTTTGGCGGCTATATCTGGGGAAATATCAAGATATCCGGGCTGTTGTAATGGATCTAAGCTACTCCAATTGATTTTTGACCAGTCTGGAGACTTTAATTGATATTTACCGGAATTATAAGTAACTGTTGGAATTTCTGCATTGGCGACACTGGGTAATTCTAGAAGTGATGTCGCAACTATTGAGGCAGAAACTATTGATAATAAAGCTCTATTGTTAATCACTGAGTTTGCCCCCATTGCATCAGTTTATTGAACATTTCTTGGGGAATACCTGATAACCTAATAGCCTCTGTCCTACTTTTACCTCTCCTCAATAAACGGATGGTATCTTGCGTTTGTCGCCATACTATAGACTTAGGTTTGATTGCGCCATTACCCACCGCCACCGCTAAACCATAAGCTACGGCATTAGCATCATTTCTTTGTGAAACAGTGCTGGTTTGCGAAGAAGTATTGACTGTTAAACGTGGTTTTTTATCAAAATTTCGAGGTACGGTGTTATTGGTAATATTATTGGTATTGTTTAATCTATTTTGATTAACTAACGGTTTTTCAGCTATTAATAACGGCTGTGGTTTATCCGAATCTGGCTTAATAATTAAACTGGTATATTCTGGTTTACCTCTAGCCGGAATCAACTGAAATTGATATTGTTTTTGACCGTCAGCATTAGCAGTAATCACGGTCATCACGGTACTACCATCTTGACTGGAAGTTAAAACCGGAAAACTAATTGGTTTAATTTGTCTGAGGAATAAAATTGTAGCTCCTCCACTACCACAATTTTCATCTGATGCACCACGCTGACATAAGTTGCCATTAGAAGTTAAAGCAAAGCGGGAAGGGTCTCCTAACCACACTTGCTTGATGGTTTCACCTGTGGGAATGAAATTGATAGTCAAACCGTAACCAGCCCAAATCTTTAAGTCAATTCCATGAGAATTACTACCTTGAGCATCTTGTGAATAAACATTTCTCGCGGCTGGTAGTGCTAAAGCTGTGCCTGTATTAGCGTTGATAACTAACGTAGTTAGCAGTAAAAAACCTAAACGTTTCATATCACAACGGATTTATCTGCAAGAAATTGTGTAATAGTTATAAATTCAGAATTTAGAATTTATCCTTTTAACTCATTATTCATTGCCTAATTTCATATCGAAATTGATTGATTGACAAAGATTTGCACTGGTTTACCTGTTTCAATTACAAAAACTTGTTGTTGCTGTTGTACTTGTTGTAATTGCTGCTCATTGGAATTTTTCATCCTACTGAGAATTTGATTAATACTGCCTTCAGTAAAACCAGCCAGTAAATTCTTATCACTGTTACTTGTTGTAGTGGTTGTTGTACCCAAAGAGCTAATTGTTGTCTCTGAATTAGCTCTATTTTGAATCTCAGCCACCTTAGATAAACCAGACAGCATAGATGCCATGAGCGAATTGCCTAAATTACTGCCACCTTGACGAGATTCAGCTTTAAGTAAATTGCCGTTTTTACCCAATACCAAAATCGAATTCTGAGCCAGTGGCTTTTCCTCGGTTTTACCGTTGATGTTCACTAATACAGAAACAGCCGTCATTTGCACTATTTCTGAGTTAGTGGGATTGATCATAGCCACAACATAAGCATCTTTAGGTAAAACTTCAGACCCATCAAATGCTTTCAGGGGTTGAGTTAAACGAATCAGGCTATTTTGCTGCTGCTGATTACTTACACCACTACCCACCCAGGCTACAGGAGTCTCTATCACACCCGCCGCACGAGTTCCGACTAAAACCCGCTTGCCATCGTAGTTAATCGGTGGTGGCTGTGGTGAAGAATTGCGATCACTCCGAGGTAAGCTATCTGGTTTTATCCCTATACCCCCATTCACTTGAACATTACCCAATTCTGCCTCTTCCTGGTTTAAATCTGCATTGCCAGTGTCAGTAGAGGAGTAATTACCGACATTAGCAGCTGCTAACCACTCCTGCATCGGGTCTTTAGGAGTGGTACGAACGGGTAACGGATTGGAGACAACTTGAGATTTTACGGGTTTGGGTATAAGAGCAGACGCAGATTGTCTGACTACTGGTTGAGCAGGCACGCGATCGCTTTTACTAGGTCTAGTAACAATAGGTGGCGGTGGTGTTGAATGAATTGTTACTGGTCGCGTTGGTGTGGGCTGAGTTTTGACAGTGGTGTTAGTTGTAACTGTGGGGGTGACGGTTGGCGTTGGTGGTGCAGTTTCAGCGTTTTTTTTAGTAACAGCTTGTAACTCCCCTTTTTGAGAGGTGAGAGCGATCGCTGTTTTAAGCTCTCCTTCCTCATTTTCATCATCTGATTTAATATCTGTCTGAATACTTTTTGCATTTTGCTGGGCTGGCTTATCACCGGGAGAATTCAAAGCCCCTGTAATTGAGCTAATCATCGTCCCAAACATGACAACTATTAACAGCACCCCACCAGAGACTGTTAACCCTTTTAGTAATGGGTGATTAGCTACAGGGCGAGTAGTGACAATTTCTTCTGGTTCAGTTTTTTGTTCATCCACAGGTGATGATGTTTCTGAAACATTGGAAATTTCTACCCCATTCATCCGAGCAAATTCTTGGCTTCTATGGGAAGTATCACCAGTAGTAGCTTCAGAATTCGTATTTACAACTTGACTTTGATTTGACATAAAGCTACTTTCCTAAATCTAAATCTTGGATGCGGTAAATTTCCATTCCCGCTTTTCTAGCTCTATAAGCCTCTATCTGTGGTACAGAAGGATTATTCGGTAAAGGTGGTGTATCTACTGCTCTCACAAATACAGTTTTATTAAAAGAAATAGCCTTACCTAATTGGTCTTGACCTTTAAAAACTACTAAGTTGGCAACCATTTCTAATCGCCATTTACCTTCTTCTATTTTCTGAGGAGGCGAAAGATGGCGTACAAGTAAAGCTGATTGAGTATCACCATTAAACACGTCAGGCGGTGTTAAAGCTGCGATTTCTCGCAGAAAACTAGCGCGAAAATCTTCTGATAATGCAAATCCTGCACTCCAAGTATTTGTAGTGAGTTTTTTATCAGATACTTGTACACCGAGGTCAAGTTTTAGTTTGGTTGGATCTAAGTTACTATCAGACGACTTGGGAACGGCATTCCAACTCATCAAATTCATCATTGTCCGCCCTGCAAAGTCCATAATCGCTTGGTCAGTACGGTCTTTTTCTCCTACAGCAATTGCTCTAATGGAAGTACCGTCTTGAAGTTCTACTAAGGTAGGTTTCTGGTTAGATATTTTACTTAATTTACTGGAATTAGTTAGATTTATCAGTAACAAGAAGAGTAAGATAACAGCTTGCCCTATTGATACTAAGGGAGTAAAGTTTATCTCTTTCTTATCAAGTAATCTCATCTGAATACCCTCCCTGAGATTAACCTCCCACTGCTAGAGAAACATGAGAAAGCTGCCATCCCTCCACCAGACCCCATTGCTAACGCCAGTATTGGAGACAAAATTGCTTGTACTAGCTGTAAGAACAAGGGATTATTGTTACTAGCATTCACTATTGCACTAGCAGCCATTCCACAAACAATTGAGTATGACATGAGTACCAAAGTCAGTGCTAACCATCCTGCAACCCAAGCATAGATGGGTTTAGCTCCAAAAGGGAAAAGTGAAAGCACTAAAAAAATAGGGGCGATATAGGCATTTAGTAAGAATGCTACTTGCACAACATATTGAAAGGCTGCTTGTAAGCCACTGAATATAATCCATGACAGGGCTTGCACCATTGAATTAATAGTTTGCCCAGCTATATCTAATGGATTCCAGCTATTTGAATAAGAGGATATACCATATTTATTTTTGTAGGCTTGAGCTTGCTTTTTAATTTCATCGGCTTTCTCTTTTTGACATATTTCTCTTGGGTTTATAATGTTTCCTTGGTTATCTTGTCCATTTGTAGGCTTTTTTTCACACTCTTGCATTTGTGCTTGAACTGAAAGAGCAAAAGCCTGATCCATATTGGCAGTACGAATAGCATCTCTCAAAGTAATGCCATTTCGCGTAATACTTAATACTTTGTCATTCAAATTAACCGCTACATTACGAAACATCAGAGACGTGGTAGCAAGTAACTGTCCATTATTAACTGTCAACATTAAACAAACTAATAATGGATAGACCATCTCATTCAAAATTTCATGACTAAATCCTTCCTGAATTAACCTAGAATACCAACTGATAGACCAGAAGGAAACAAAAACCACTCCACATAAAGCAGAAACAGCTACCACTGCTTTAAAAACTTCACTATTCCCGTTAGCTAAATCTTGCCAGTCTTGGTTAAATGAAGATACAACCATGCGAGAGCCGTTAATCGCACCATCTACTATATCTTCCGCGTTTGTATCTCCAGTAACTGCTAGTAAATACCAGAAGTTAGTTAAATTATTTAGCATTGCTTTGTTCCCAAAAAGCATCAGCGAAAGCGGCACTACCTATAATTTGCTTGGCACTAGAATTATTATTAGCTTGCTCTTTTCTTGCTTGCTCATCTAACCTACCGGAAATGTCACTCAAATTGATATTGGCTGCTGATAAAGCTCTAGTTTGTTTTTGTGCTTCACTGTGAATTGATTTAGTAATAACTGTTGTTTGTAGATTCTGCACTGCCATCTTTTTCAAGATGTCTTGAGTGATGACATCATTTTGTACTTCATCAGCAGTATTAGATGAATTTTCTACAGCATAATTAGAGATTTCTGCTTCTTGCGCTTGAGTTTTTTGTCCTTCTCTACCTAAAATAGATCCAGATAGCCCATAAGTATAAGCTTGATGCCATTGTCTCTGAGCATTTTCACCTTGGGTTTGAGAATCAGTTTCAACTAAATCAGTATCTTGCTGTTGAACAATCACCTTGATATTTTTACCTGCTTTTAATGGGTCAGGTATACCCATAACTCCATTTGTAGAAGTGATGGCTATATCTAAGTCTTTATCTTTGTTCGAGTCTTTCGATAGCTGGCTAAATTCTTGGCTATACTGCTTAATGTATGACTGCAAGCTTGTCAAGACTTGCTGAAATTGTTCTAGAAATGAAGATTTGGCTGTAGCTGGTAAAGCTGAACAAAAAATGAATACAATTACTAAACTACTAAAAACTGCTAAACGGCGGTAGATAGGGGCTAATGTCAACTGGTTGAGTGATTTCATATAAATTCTCCAAGGAGACTGTAAAAGATTTGGGAGCGCAAGCAGATATCACCTCTGCTTTATTTCCTAAAATTTTCTTGCCAGTTACTATTAGTGGTGCTGGAGGTTGTTTATCAGTTCTCTTAGATAATCTTTCAAACAAACTCCCCTCATACCGTGGATGTTCAGGTATTAAAGATGCTGGCTGTGAGTACATTAAAATATAGTCTTTTTCAGATATAAAATCTGTATTTATTCCTGGCTGTTTTAGCTTTATTTTAAATGGTTGCTGCATTAAAGATGAATAGTAAGCAGCTTTTAAGAATCGATTGCTTTGTACATCATTGCTGGCATTTTCAATCATTTCTTGACAAGTTTGCTGCTTCTGGGCAATATACTTCTCATGCTGTTGCTGATGCCACTTCCACACTTCAAATGATGCCCATGAAGATAAAACTCCTAAAATAGCCAACAAGACTTTATATTGTGCAAATACCGTAGCAATTTCTAACTTTTTCATAAAGGCTTACCCTGCTTAATGCAACCAACATAGTATTTGGCAAATTCAGACACCCACTGAAACTTATCTGAGTACATTGCTTTAAACCTGTCGCGTGCCGCTTGCTCTTCTCTGCTATTAGCAACTAATGCCAACATTGGGTAGGAAGGATAGTAACGACAGCGTATATATTTGTTGTTATAATCCAATAGCCAAAGCGTATATAGCTGTTTAATATTGGGACGAAAACTTTCATTTTTATCAATAATTTGCTTTGGAATGCCTAAATGCTCTGAAAAACTTTTTGCAGCCCCTGGTACTATCCGCCCTATTAACCGACAGGGCATATTCTGTAAAATTTGTTCACCAGCTTCTGAGTTAGCGATCGACAGAATATCTTGACCCGCAAGTATGACCCGACAGCCAGATTTTCGAGCAGTCGCGCATTTACGACCCACTAACCGCGATAAGGCAGCAAACCGCAACAATACACTGGATTCATCCATGAAGAAAACGCTATTGGGTGCTGATAGGGATTGCCTGGAAGCGGCAATATAAGCAGACATCCCGAAAACTTCAGCGTCTTTACTTGATTGCAGGTTGGTGAGGGCAAAGGTAATCAGCTTGGCATCAGTATCAAACGTGGAAGGACGGCAGATAGCATTGCCAATGGTACTATTTCTCCAATATTGAAAGCGTAGGCGGATATAGTTCAACGCCCTATCTACGTTTTCATCTTCATAGCCCAAGTTTATGTGGTCTGTAGAAAAGAAATACTCCATGTCTGCAAGGGTTGGGGTATTCTCCCAAGCCGCAGAACCTAATCCTCCTTTCTTGGCAAGAGCAAAACGTCGTTGAATGTCGGGGTCATCGTAAAAGGCTTTTGTCCCTAGTGGGATGAGGGATTCGATTGTCTGGGACAAGAAACCATCAAATGATTGCGAACCCAAGACTAACTGAAGAACAATCAAGTTGACATCGTTTCTGTGGGCTTTAGCTCGTTCCTCCCGTTGTTCTTCTGGGATTTTTGATAAATCTAACGGCTGCACCAAATTGTTAGACTCTTTAGAAATATCAAAGTAAAAACCGTTGTGATAGGGTGTGTAGTCCCCAAAAGTCCCTGTACCGTCATCATTGGGCAGGTCTATCATTAAAATGCTCATGTCCTGAGCTTGGCACTCGGCGATGATGGAAGCTACCAAAACTGATTTACCTGAGCCGGTTGTACCGAGAACTAAAATATTCTTAGTTTTTGATAGGTCAATTTTGACGGGTGAATCACTCTCATCTGCGATTAACTCAAACCCTTGATGATCTGCGGGACTATTCTGCACTATATTAGTTAATCCCAAAACTTCACTTGCAAAGAAAGTTTGCCGCCGATTATATGGACGCATCAAAATCGGTTCTTGCCTGATGAGCAATGTTTGCAGCCAGATTAACCAAGCATATTCATATTCACGGGTTAGTTCTGTGGGTTGGTTAATATAGCCAGCTATCAACCTACAGGCATCGTCTACTTGCTCTGCTGTATTTCGGTAAACCAGCACTACCAAGCTTAAATTTAGTGGTACATCTCCTGTATATAGTTGCCTTTGTGCTTCCACTGAGCGTTCCACATTGATTTGGGCAGAGACATCTATTGATTTTTTCTGTTGAACATTCAAATCTAATGCCCTAGAACGTTTGGTAATCATCTGCTGGGCTGCACGGTTTATCCCTCGGTCAGCCGGGGAGAATTCTGTGATGATTTCTACATCAAAAATGTTGTTGCGTGAGAATAAATCCCACAGGAAACGAATTTGATGTTTAGTGGAAGCAAAGATTTCTGGTTTCCGGGTTAGTACCATTACTCCGACATACTTCTTCTCATCACCGTTTGGTAAGCAAATCCATCGTTTATCAGCGAAAGGTACACCATTATTGAGAATGATTGAGGTGAGATGCGGTTGATTGATGATTTCTAGTGGTTTATCGAAGGCGGCTTTCTCGTCAATTTCTTCTTTCAACCCTTGCTCATCAAATACCAATGTATGCGGGATGATTACTTCCTTTGCTCCGATGTTTTTACAAAGTTCTCTCCATAGGTCTTTGTCGGTTTTGGGCTGAGGATTCAACCCCATCTCTGAGAGAATCTGCTGGTATCTTAATGAGGCTTCTAGTGCTTTTGTTAAAATCTGCGTGAATCGCTTTTTGGTGATTTGACTAACTCCTGAATCTGTGAATCTTCTTTGGAGGAAGTTAGTCAATTTCGCTAAAAACTTATCTACTGGGTCTGAAGTGTCTAGCGATTCTGAGGTGACTGTAAATGACCAATAAATATTTAATTTGATATCTTTACGGGCTTTCTCCTTTGTCAGTTTTTGAGTTCTTGCTAACCTCCCCCAGTCTAAAAACTCACTTTCTAGAGAAATTGGGTTATTCAAACGTTGCATTAAATAATCTGTACTATCGCTATCATCGCAGAATGAACTCCAGCGACAAGTGATTTTTTCGCCTTGGGGAATTTCTTTACAGCCGTTTTCAAAGGCTTGAGCCACCGCTTCTATTTCTTGTTCTGAATGGAATAAAGGATGAATTCCAGTACAAGCAAAACCAAATATTAATTGCAGGGTGTTACTACTTTCCGTCAGATTCTTTTTACTTAGTAGATAAGCTCCAACGACATAAGAATCTTTTTTTAGCCTGACTATAGTAGTCAAATCTAACCAATCTTCAAATGGATTGAGGGTTTTAGGTTTAGATGAACGAGTTAGCTTGACTTTTCTAGTACCGACTTTTTTCTTATGCTGTGGTGAGGTGTAATTAGCATATCCTCTTGTCCATCTGGGGAGAATAGGATAAATCTTTGACCAGTACAGAGAAGGCTTATCTCCTGATAAGAAAGCTACTGATAAACTAGCCCAAAATGCCAAGCCTAATCCCCAAAATATATCTAATCCGAGAATTAAGCAGAGCAGTCCAAAAACTACGCAAAATACTCCGGCGAAAATTACGAACTGTCTACCTGTAAACGGGCCAAACTTGGGGCTTTCACCTAAGCTCTGATTGACTTTGATTATCTCTTGTTTCATGAGCTTTTATAAATTGCCATTAAATTAGAAATCAGAAGTCAGAAGTCAAAAACCAGAAACCAGAAACCAGAAACCAGAATTCAGAATAAGTACAGGTATTAAGCTAATCGTCATTCATTTTTCCAGAATGATTCGCTTGTAGTAAGGGCTGTAGCCCTACTTTTATGCAACTTAAATGCTGATAAGCTAATCAGCATCAAGAAGGCAGTGCATCCTCGTAATTTTTTTATTTGTAGCAACTGCCGTTAAATGAATGCTGTTTAGGAGCCAGAATGGATTCTGATTTAGCTATGATTTCATAGCTAAATTTCGCAAGATATTACCAATACGGTTCAGTTAAGAAAATGGAAATTAATTTGTTGAAGTAGACAGGAGGAGCAAGGCAAACAGAGGGAGAGAAAAAAGCTTATCTGAACCAGATTGAGGGTATCTGTCACTAATTGATTTTGATTCTTTGAATTTACTTAATGTAAATTATTCTGACTCCTTAATTCTTCGGTCATTAGCTACAAGCTGAGTTATTGCCAAAAAGCAGTGATTGGAATACTACAATCAATATCACAGATATGAAGGTAAAAATTGGCTGCTGAATAACATTACTAACTTCTTCACCACGTCCATACGCCGCAACCCCTTGATAAATAGAGAAGCAGAAATAACCGAATAAAACTATTGTCAAGGCGGTAAATAAAATCATTGGCAGACTAGTTAAGACTGCATTCGTAATCGCTCCACCTGCTGAGGCACTAGTAATTATACATTCCATTGCTTTTTGTGCATTAGAAAATATGGAATCTGCTCTAGCTGCCCTCGATTGTAAACCAATTAAAAGCGTTGTAGTGACTGAAACAAGCTGCCAACGTACCTGAAAAAATATCTTCAATAAGCTTTTTGAACCTTTATTTTTTGTTGCTCTAATATCAGCACGTTCATTTGCTGATATAGATGCTTTGAGCCGAGCCAAAGTCAAAGGTAAGTGTTTTATCTGCATAACAAAGACTAGGAAACTGCTTAACTGTCCTGGAGCATCCACTTTTGGAAGAAAAATAATTATTTCGTACCATAAACCCACTATATGGGTTGTCTAAAAAAGTCTATCTGCCAAAACTGAATGCTCCCAACTGTCCTTTGCCAAAAAGACACACTTTAATTACTAGGGATAAATCTGATTTCCTGTCAAAATCAATTATTTTGCAAAGGAACAATAAAGAAACTCTAGTGCAACTAACTAGAACCAAACCAGTTTTGTAAATTTAATTCAAATTTCTATATATTTTTTTACTATTAAACCCGATTTTAGGAAAATTTTTATTACTATGAATAGTTGACAAAAGACTTTACTTGTGCAGAAATTACTATTCATTTCACTTATACAAAAATAAATTTTACTACAACTTTATTTATCTATTTTTATTAGACATCATTTAATATCTATGCTTGGCATCAAAAACAGTTATTTTGATGTCATGATGCCCATTTCTGGGACATAATTATCTTTTTTGTGACAAAAATGCCATAAAAACTAAAATCAGTCACAACAACGCACCTATGGTTGCGCCGTTGCACATCTTTAACCGCTTTTATGCTCTTGTTTATTCAGAATGGGGCAATTTATTTTTGTTAATTTTTTATAAAAATGGTTCATAGATAGAAAAATTTAAAGGCTTTATCTTAATGCCGATTGAGTAACATTTTCCGAAATACTACGTTTAGAAAAAAAACACTGCAAAAAATTTGCTTTCTATCACAGTGTATAGTACATTTGTTCTAAATATCCAGGTTCTGATTTCCCCACAACTAAGTGGGGTTTTTATTGAGTTTTTGCAGCTAAGTCAATCATTTTTAATCAAAAGCCTGCACGATCGCAAATTCTATAGCCTGTAGTCATGTCTGCTTTGTTTCAAACGCTCTGCCATCTCTAGGGCAGAGGGGTTACTTGCCAGCCATTCCTGCGCTTCCTGTTGTAAAATCAGCGACGGCGATTCTAGCATTAGCAGACGTATGGCCACCTTTTCTAGTTTGATTCGCTCCTGGGGCAGGAAGGATAACTTTTCTATAGTGCAGTATAATTTCAGCCAATGACGTGCTTGAGCAGTTGCCTGAAGTTTCAGTCTAATTGCCTGACGGTAATCATCTGGGCTAAAGGTTTGCTGTAGAACTGGATCATCCGCTTCTACAGGAATGGGTAGTGAATCTACACACCCGAATTTCAGATGTGTAGTAGTTGGCATAGAAACTGGTACAGAGGGTTCGGCTTCTGAGGTATGTTCACCCTCTAAAGTGTTCTCACAGCTACTATCAACATCACTATGAGCAGTGGTTACTACGTCTGAAATACCTAACCCAGTAATTGTTTCCTCATTTGATAAGTCTTGCTTATTGTCATCAAACGATTCGCTTCGGAAAGGTTGGTATAGGTTTTGCTTATGATTGAGAAAATTTGAAATTTCTGAAGAATTAGAACTAGGATCTGAAGAATTAAAACTGGGAGAAAATTCTTGAATTTGAATTTGAGAAGATTCTTGAATTTGATTAAGTTCAGCTTCTTGCGTTGCTGGCGGCAACGCTTTAGCTGAACTCAAGTACAAAACCTTCATATATGGGGAGAGCGTGTAAATTTTTGCTGTTTGCTCCTGTATCCCTTGTTTGGCATGAGTTTCAGACTGCGATTCTTCTAACCACGGATCTGGTATTTGGGGATATTTTTCAGTAGATAAAATCGCTGTGTTGCTGTCTAGAAGGTCATTTACAGGCTGTTTTGATGCGTTTTTTTCTTGGTGGTCGGGATGCCATAGGGGTAGGTATATTGGTTTGTGCAGGGTTGTCTGACTTACTCCTTTGCCATACTGGGCTTTGGATGCGGCGATAATTGCTAGAGCGCGATCGCTTGTCCTTAGAGGAAATGTTAGAGTTTGTTGTAACTGTGCGACAATCGAACGAATCCGCTCTATTGTCTCTTGCTGACGTTGTTTATTAGGGTGCAGGTTGATGATTTTATTTTCATCTACTCTGCCAAATTGTTCTTTATAACTATTTACCCGTTGCGGTGTGCCTGGGTACGGGGTGTAAAATCCTTCACAGCACCTTGCCCATTCTTTGGCTCGTTGTTCTATTTCGTGTTGATGGCGACACCAGTTTACATAACCTGGGGATTGGCAGGCTGTGATCACTATATGATCTACTAGTGTCTGTCCGCTTAATTGGCGAAAGACTATGCCGTAACACGCTATGTCTTTGAGCAGTTCGTTGGTCTGTCCATTTCCTGTCCATCCTTCAGAGATGCGTTGTTCTAGGTCTTGCTTCCATTGCTCGGCTGCACTGCGCTGACGGTAGGGGAATTTTATAATTTTTTTGCTGTTGGCTCGGACTAGTGCTTGGGCTAATGCTTCGTAGTCTTGCCCTTTTGCTGACCAGTCGGCGGCGTTGAGGAAGTCTTCAATGTCGTCTGACCACGGTTCTAGGCAATCATCGAGTATGTATGAGCCTGTCTGTAAGGGTAAGCGATGGGCGTTGAAGTTACTGGGGCTGCCTTTGCTATACACTTTACAGTTGGGGAATATTTCTAGTTCTCCTCCTTTGATTTTGAAGCCTGCTGCTTCTAGGGTCTGCTGGATGGCACAGGCTAAAGTGTAGGAATGTTGTTTTTCTTCTAGGAAATAATATATATGCAGTCCGCCACTATCGCTTGATTGTATGGGTATTGGTCTGCATAAGCCGATTTCTTCTAGGCTGGCTAGTAACTGCCGGTATTTTATTTGGCTGTTTGATGGGTGTAGCTGGCTTTTTCTGTCTAGGTCTATTAGTAGGTAGTTGGTTTGTTTGGTAAACCGCAGTCCTATTAAGACATCGGGGTTTAAGTATTGTTGCCACAGGTTACGCGGCTGTAAGGGGTAGCGGGTTTCTGTTTGCCACTGTGGGCGTTCACCACTTTTTGGGGTGGGGGCATAGATGAATCCCCAACCATGATGGAAGTATTCTAGAAACCTTTGTCCTAGTTGATCTAATGGCTCTAGGGTAGATTGTGCTGCTGTGTTTGCTTTGGCTTTTGCCATTTTTCTCTCTCCGATGATGATTGGTTCATCGGAGCTACCCACACTTTTTAGGTTCGGAGTGTATCTTTCTTGGCGTGGGGTGTTGGCGTAGGGTGTAATTGTTGAAGAAGAATTCAGAAGTCAGAATTCAGGAGTCAGAATCAATCCGTCGGGGATTCATCCGCCAGTCATACAGAATTCATGCTGAATTCTGACTCCTGACTCCTGAATTGTGTTCGATAATCTTTTCCTACACCCAACATCCAATACCCTAAGCCCTTCTTGGTTCTTAAACCCTACCCCCTACCCTCTCATTTGAAGGTTCATTAGCGGTGTTTATATCAAATGTCACCAACGGCTACAAACAAAAATTTTCCAATTTGCTCAAAAATTAATTTTCTTGTCAAAATGGCTGTAATTCTTAGCCTGAAGCTCTCATAGTTAGTTTTAGAGGGTTGATGCCACCTGATTCAAGTTGCACTAATTTTGCCTTTATGACCCAGACATTGCTACATTGAAATTGCTTTAAAAATTGACGGTTAGTCGTTAACCGCTAAACGTATGTCTGGCGTGTGGGCAGCTAGCCGATTTCTTTTTTTTACCTACTTGACACAACTTGACCAGCGACTGGTGTAATCCTTGACGCTAGCTGGTGGGTAGTAAAGAAAGCAGAAATCAGCCCTCTTTATTATTTTTTTCAGAAAGAAAAGTGCAGTTTTTGATTGAAAAAATCCATTATTCACGACGTTATCCTCTTCTGCGAGGCATCTAGCCGGAGAATCATCCCTTAATTATTTTTGGCTCAATAGCTTTTGCCAATACTCCGCATGAATTCAGAGTTGGGATCAATTGTCGCGGTAGATGCTTTTTTTACTATTTGTCCAAAAAAAAGCATAAAGTATCCCGCCTGTGTGCTAATATTGGCAACAGACAGGTACTTGTACAAGTACAAGTGACAGGTTGGTTGGTAGATATAGGTTGGTTACGAGTGGTGAGTCCTCGTTTGTCTGGAACAATTTGGTGTTTTGACCTCCTACAGTCTTTATGGCACCGAAACCGTTCTACAACGACTCACATTTATTTTGATTATTTGAATATGCTGTTTTGGTCGTTACTTCCTCCCTTGTAAAGACTAATTGCAGTTTTACGTGCAGACTTACTCTCGCTAGAGTAGCATGAAAAGCGGCTCGACCGTATAAAAACAGATTTGTCTGTCTGGTCTTGTAGGCTTAAAACATTCAAGCGAACATTTAAGCAATTACGTACAAACAGCGATCGTTCCTTGGTTGGAGTGGTCGCTTTTTTAAATAGCCCTCCTGAAATGTTAAGTAATTTTAATGATGTTTCATTCATGCTGCAATCAGCCCATTTCTTGTATTTACGTCTTTTGAAGGCATTGAGTTAATTTTGTTTTTATTGACGTGCTGACCAGTCCCTTTGGGTCTGTCACTAGATCAAAATCATAATCTGGCTTGTTTGGTTGATTTTCCTTCGTCACGTTTGGCGAGTGTTAGTTTTGTTGCATATATCCCAATTCGGTTAATCGGTCTTTTAAAAGTTTATTTACGGCCGCATTAGAACTAATCATTTGGTCTTCTGCGTATTTGTCCAGAGCCTCAACGATTTCATCTAAATATCGAGTTGTCCTATTTGTTGTCGGTTTTTTCTGGCGGGCCATGAAAGTAATCATAATTTTTCTATCTCTACATTAGATTGATTACATCTACTCTAACTAAAGTGATACCACATTAGTATCAGCAAGTCTAATAGTTTTTGAACAAGATATTTAAAACAATGATACCAATATATAACCAGAATGATACCATTTTAGTTACACATTAGTTATTATATTTATATGCGTAAAGCGAATACGTTAAGCCTGAATTATGACAACTAGGATGTGACAAGCACCTTTGAGGTAACGCGTCTCTGCAATTTTGAGTAAGAGTTTGGCAGATCCAGACTTAGGGAAATAGTAGAGAAAAGTACGACCAAAATAGCTATCTGCAAAGGTTAGCAACAGCCAAAAAAGGCTGCTACTAGCTTTATTAGGAGATTGCAAGTGATCAATATTTACTGTGCAGATATCGGAAACTACAGCAGTATCACCGCCCTCAAAGGTGAAAAACCTCGCGTCATCCGTTCAGTCTTCCAAGATGTGACTTATACCAGTGCTAGAGATTTGGACACTGATAATTCACCCTCTGTCAAACTTGATGATAAGGTTTTAGTCCTCGGAGACCGCGCTACTAAGCAGAAAAATTCACAAACCGCAGCAGAAAGGGGTAAAGACCTGCCAGAATTCTTTAAACCGTTCACCTTGGCTGGATTGCGGCAGGATTTTGATGGTGTTGTCCGGTTTCTCGTCCCAGAACATTCTCAATGGCACGAAGACACAATCAGACGGACTCTAGTTGCAGAGCATCAAATTAACGTCAACGGCACAAACTACAGACACCGAATCAAAAACGTTGAATTTTTCCTTGAGACAGATGTTGCTGTAATTAATGCTTACAGAAACGGCAAGCTTGACATGGATGGCGACACACTCGCTATTGATATCGGTGGTGGCACAACTAATTATGTCGTCATCACCCCATCCTCGGAAGTTCTCACCCGTCGCTCAATTCCCAAAGTGGGCGGTGTCTCTCTGGCTAACGACATCATCAATAGTGATTTGATGCAGAGTTACGCCAAGCGCGATAACGTTGCTTTTAAAGTGGCTAAGATGATGGACGCGATCGCTGACGGTTCTTTCACCTACGGACGCAAATATGACTTTAGCTCCGTCTTTCCAGGGTTGTTAGAAAACTGGTTTAACAATCTGATGGACAGCATCTCTACAGCTGCTAATGACTATCTTGCAGACGTTACCAACGTGATGCTGATTGGTGGATGTGCAAATTTAGTCCGTCAAAAGCTGAGTGCAAAACAAGGGTTCTACATTCCTGCCAATCCACAACTGTCAAACATTCAAGCATTGTTGGCTATGTAAAATGCAAGTACGTTTAGCGGCTCAAGTCGCCAGCAAAGTTGAAGGAGTCCGTCTTTCACTTAACTATTCCAAACTGAGTGACACTGTAAATCTGCTATTGGACGCAATCAAACATCAATGGTCTCTCAAGCTTTCGTATCTGCCCCAAACAGGGACAATTAACCCCAAAGTCAGACTAGATGAACGTCATCAGGACTGGGTGTCTCAATATGCAGCCGAGAGGGGAATTAGCGTCACATCTGCCACAAATCTCTTGATTAGTGAATATCTAGCAGGCAATACGATGAATGTTTTGCCTCAGATTCAAAAAATTGAAACAGAAAATCTTGCATTAACTCCACAAATATCTCCACAAGAACAAACGACCGAAAAACTGAAAGGTCAGCTATTAGTTAGGAGTCTTAAGTTATGAATCAGACCCGTGTAGTCTTAGACGAGAAGCACATACCTAAAGCCAAGGAAATCATTGAGCAGACAGGAATTAATACATATTCACAATTATTTACCATCCTGTTGGTGAACTACGGTGATACTCTTGTTCGTTCGTTAAAAGGTGGGAGTGAAAACTAATGCAAAATCTCACTCGCATCCATGATTCAACATTACTGACTCAATCGGGCGTTTATCAAATAGATAGAACTTTGTACCGATATCTAGAAAAAACAGGCACAGTCAAAGCACCACAGTATATCTTCCGTCCTCTTTCTGGAGAGAAGAAGAAGGCGGATATCAAGCTGAATCATAAAGCTTTAACTACTCGTTGTTATGCCGTAGAAGGCTTATCTACAAACAGTTCCGTCGTCAATCAACAATCACAGCAATTGTCCTTATTTTGAGGTGAATATGAGTCGGCAATCATTACCCCAATTGATTGTAGAAGCCCAACAATTGCTCACACAAATTCTTCAATATTCACAATACCAAGCTTTGCAATTTAATTGTGATATCACTCTGGGTGATTTAGTCAGTTTTTCAATTCCTTGCAATCTGAATGTCAAATCAAAGGCGATTCGCATCCACTAACGCCAATCAGTAATGCGAATCACCTGCCAACAGCATCAGGTATCAATATATAAGGATTTTACAAGATGAGCGACAACATCTTCTTTGCAGCTCTGAACGCGCTAACTAACAATGGATGCGCCTCGGAACTGGCACACTCAGCCGCCTCCATTGTGGCTAATGATGATCCCTCAAAACCAGATTTAGGCAGAACCACTGAAGATCATCAAATTATTCAAGAGACGCTGCCATATTTGCAGAATCAGACTTGGGACTCAACAGGAGCTTATGACAGCTATCAGACTATTGATGATACACCGCATCCACTGGCTCACGGGCAGTTTTTAGCTAATTTAGGCGGGTTAGTCCCTGACAATCTGATTTTTGCACTGGCAGAAGGTGAGGATTACCCGTTTCAGGTAATGCAGGAATTGGGCATTGGCGAGGATGTGATTGAACGTGCTGAATCCATCCAATCCAGACTGGGTGAAATGAATTATTGGGGTGAAGAGGCATGAAAGCTTTGATTACATTGTTGATGCAAATCTTACCAGATGAGTTGGTAGAAGAAATCAATGCTGTCAGTCTGGATGAGTTGGATAAACGAGGTTTAATTATTTGGGCAGAGGAGCAAACATGAGCAAAACAGTAAAACTCAAGCTGGATGCATCCGTCACATACGCTGCTTTACAGTCCCTAACGAACATCAGCCAAGAAACCATATTCCAAGCACTTGACGGCAACCAGACAGCCGCCGCAGAGGTGGCTGATTTCCGAATTAAACAAACTCAACGCGCCCAAAATGCCAAGGCGGTATTTAGTAACTTAAACCAAGGGTTACAAGCAACTGAAGCTGTTATGGCAGAAGAAACCCAGTTTCTCACCGCCGCAGGTACAAGCATCAACAAAATGGCTGATGGTTGGTCAAAGGTCAGAGTCAGCGATGCCCGTTTGGGCTATGGTCTACAGGAAAAAGTTATTGCATCTGATAACCAGCTAGCCCAAGAACAGTTTCGGCACGGACGGACGCTCAACCTGCTTGGTGAATCGCACCGTGCCGCCCTCAGAGTCATTGAGATTGACGCTACCAAAGCACAATCTCAGGTTTGGCAGCAGGTAAAGGACAAACAGCAAGGACTTTCACCCGCAGACAGAGCTAAAGAAACACTAAAAGACATCCACAGACATGGTTCTAACGCTATGCGAGGAGTGAAAGGTTTCTTTAGACGGTTGATTGACTAACAAGTAAATTCCCAGGGGTGAACCCTGGGAATAACTCTTTACAAGGTTTGGCCGATGCTAACCAAAAATCAGAAAACGCCTATTTATTTTGATGCTGAGATTGTTGACGATTCGCTTACATCTGTCACTGGTGATGAATACAACAGTGAACAAGTCCAACAGGCGATCGCAGAAATTGACAGTTCTATCACTATATTTCGTGGTATTGCCCAAGGTGCAGTTTTAGCAGGTTTTCAACTCACGTCAACGCAATCTCTGTATCTGGCTGGCAGTGTGGGACTGTTCCCCGCCGTTATTGCTGGCTTACCAGTGGGTGCTTCTTTCGCTGCTACCCTCTGCTACTTGCGCTTTGAAAATGGTTTGATTCCCAAAATTACCAATCGTCAAAAGTTGGCTATTGGTGTGACTCGCACCGCGATGCTGGCTGCTAGTTCTTGGAAGCTAACCGGGGATGCCCAACAGATGGACTTTGTAGCCCGTGGCAGTTTTCAAGTATTTACTCAGCAGGTGAGAGAGTTTGAAGGTATTCAGGAACCTAGTCAAAATCATTTTGGCTTCTTGCTGGGCTTTTCCGTATGTGCAGCTATTACATTGTACTTATTTTTACGGAAAAAGAGATAATGAAAGATGTTAAACCAGCAGAACTAAATCAGCGCTCCTACAGCCTGCCACCGCGTTTAGGCTTGGCTGTCAAACTGTCTGTGGCAAGTGCTGTAGTTTGTGGCATAGCTGCCCATATCGGCGACGGCATAGCTAAAAAAGACATCTGTTTCTACCCAAAATCAGCCAGAATCCACGATGTACCCATCCAAGCTGGTGAGGGCAACCCAGAAGAACTATTGCTGGGTAAAAAGTATTGTCGCTATGAACAGCGATCGCAAATCCCAGAACCATATTTGAAGGCTAATCAGTACCGCACCAGCAACCCAAACTTTAACTCTTGGGCATTCCTCCAGCATGAAAGCTTGTACGTGTTCCGCGAACTGCCAGCCGACAACCCATTTAAGATTCATTTGGGTATTGCAGCGATCACGTTCGGGGGGATAGGGTTATGGGCAACCAGTAAGGCACAGGATTATCTAGCAGATATCAGACCTCATTACCGAGCTACCAAACAGTTTGAAGGTATTAGAGCATCTTACAGTGTAAAACTTGGTGAGCAACTGTTAAACCTGTCTGGTAACGAACTGCTGAAATACTTGCGTGGCATCAAAATTGCAGAAGCCAGACAGCAGTTTATGGCCAGCATTACCCCACAACAGCAGACAGCCCTACTCATGGCAATGTCGGCTGATGATTATTACGAGTTTGGCCACTTGTTAGATGGGGGACAGAGCTTTGAGAAATTTGAGCCACAGCAACAGCCAGCCGCACAATTACCATACAGCACACCCGGAACTGTGCAAGAACAAGTACAACAGTCAACATTTGCGCCTCAACCAGTGTCAACAGGCGATTATCTTCACCCATCAGAGACTGAAGCACTAACAACATTGCAAACCATTGCCCGTTCTGATGGTTCTACTGCCTTAGTTGCTGCTCCAGGCTCAGGGAAATCCGTTACCCTTGATTATCTAATTCAAAGGATTCTGGATGATGACAACAGTGCTGATATTTGGGTAATCAGTGCGAAAAATGATAGCTTTTGCGGTTTACGGGACAAAGGTAGAGTAATTGTCTTTGATCAGGAGCAACCAGAAGCAGCTAAACGCACAATTGATCGCTTTTACGACTCCTACAAACAACGTAAGCTGTTACCTGAACATAAGCGGGAATCATTACCACCGTTAATTCTGATTTTGGATGATTGGTTAGTTATCGCTGACCAACTCAGTAAAGCTTACTCCGACTGGAACTATGGAGGTAAATTACTAGATGTCTTACTGATTGGCAGAGAATTTAACACCAAGTTTTTTGCTTCCCTTCAGTCTTTTAATCTGGGTGCATTGGGGATTGAAAAGATGGATTCTCAAATTCGTCTATGCCTAAATTTACTGTTATTAGGTAACAGGTACATCAAAAATGGTAGAGAACAAGAATCGTATGGAGTGCTGGAGTTGATTTTAAATAGAGGTGACATTATCCCTGGCAAGCAAGAAAGGGAAGAGATTAAATCTAGATACCTTCAGATAAAACCCATATCTTATAAAAATTTACGTCCTATATTGATTGCTTCTCTTGGTGGTTTTATTGTGGCATTAATGCCTAAATTATCAAAAAAATCTAATTCTATTGCTGACGAAAAAACTTATCTTGATAGAGTTTTCGACTTGGAATTTGATTTGAATGATAGCAGTCAAGAATCAAAACATCAACAGCAATTAAGTGAAGTAGCAAACAAGGTTTTAGAATACTTCCAAAATGTAAAAAATAAAGTCCCAAAGACATTACGTGATTTGAAGAAAGCTGACAGACTCACCAGCTACTCAGAACAAGAATTAATTGCTGGTTTAAAGGAATTAATTCAATTTGAGAAGCTCAACACTGGTGAAAACAATACTTATTTCTTACCTGATTGGTAAAGTATCTGCCGTAGTGCCATAAATTTTAGAGACTGCACCCAAGTGGTTTATTGTTCTTGTACGGCACACGCTCAAATCACGGCAAGCCTCATGCTAAAAGCATCTTAGCCTACGGCATAGTTACGGCACATTGGACACTTACGGCAGATATCCAGCATTAATTAGTTTTAGATAAAATTCATATTTATACACCTTAATCTCTGTGCATATTACTATATTTAATCGTTAAAAATGCTCAATCAATTTCATTAAATGATGCATAAAATATGACAGTTTTTATCCAATTGCGACAAAATAACTTTTCTACAATTGAAAGCCTAGCTCAAAATTTAAAATCCACACTTCAAGAAGTAGCAAGACTGGAGAAAGATAACAAATATTTATTTTTACAATCTGAAGCGACAATGGTTTACAGCCTTGTCAAAAATGCTGCTAGCTCAATCAATCATTTAGTACGTATAAATTTAGATAATGAAAAAGCTATTGCATTAATAAAAACTGTAGCTAATTATCTACATACTGCCTATATTCGAGTCTGCAAATATACTGGTTATATTGCACACAAACTAGAACAGCTATTGCATGAAGCATTTAATCTGTTACCTTCAGGTATGACATTACAGCCTGAAATTTTTGCACCCAATGAAATCAATCCTGTTAAAGAAAATAAAAATCCCATTCTTGATGTTATTGCCAAATGGTTCAAAGATAATGCTCAACGCTGGGCTTTTCAACAGCAACAAAAGTTAGATAAACAGTATTTCGATTACATCAAAAACGGTAAACAAAAGCCCCCGGTTGTAGTGCAGCTATGTCTTGATTTAGAAAGCGTTACTCCTGCCCAGCCTGTTGATTCACCTCAAGTTATTGGTCAAAAACTCGCAGCTTTAGGCGATGTGGAATTGGAAGTAGAGAGTGAAACTACACCTGACAGTTCCTGGAGTAGAGGAGATCGCCTAAAAAGCGGTGGCTGTTCTGGGACGATCGCCGACGTTAAGGGTAATAAAGCTAAAATAAATTGGGATAACGGATATTCAGAAGTTTACACCTTTGAGCAGATACACCGTTACAGCTATCAGAAACTAGAAGTTCCGAAAAATCGTACTTTAACCATCGACAATATCAAAAATTTAACCCTATAGGCTGTGTGGATTCGCACATAAGATGAAATTTGGACAACGGAGTTATAGGGATTTCAGACACCCTTATTTGCACATAAAGTGAAATTGATTGTGGCATAAGCGTTTGAGCCAGATAGTGAATTTGCAGATAAAGTGAAATTTTCTGACTTTGATTTAATGACAGCCCAAATGCTTTTAAAAGTGTACTTTTCAAGTGCGATCGCCCGCTCTAGGAAATTACCAATACATTCTTGATAAGAAGGTAGTCAAGTAGCTTTTGTGCGTAAGTTCTAGTTTTTAGGTATAAAATACTAGCACTATTGCCAAAAATACTGTGAATTTCTGTGATTAGATGCAAAATTTCACTTTATGTGCGAAGTCGCTACTTGGCTCAAACGCTTACTCCATAATCAATTTCACTTTATGCGCGAATTAGAGAGGCTGAAACCCCTGTAAATTCGTTCTCAAAATTTCACTTTATGCGCGAACCCACAGCTGCGAGAAAATAGAAGAGTGAGTTGGGACTGCCTCAAAAAATGAATGGGCAGGATTTGAAAAAGGAGGCGCTGATTGCTTCTCTACTTGACTGGCGGCAGCAGCAAGAAGCGTGACGCTGTTACTATTGTCCGAAATTCCATCCTTAGTAATAAGTTTCTATGCAGACAATCTGGTGTTATAAATGCTGTGAGTATAAAGCCCATCAAGAAAATGTTTGTTCTTGCTGTGGCAGAGTTAGGGAGTCTGCCTTAACTCGCAAGATGTCTACAATGAATGCTAAGATCCCGTCTAGAAATTATCGCTGGGTAGTAAGTGGCATTTACGAAAATAATGTAAGTTACTACCTTGATGTCAGAAATCATTGGATTTTAGATAAGCAACAAGCGCACCAGTTTAGTGATAAACGTCAAGCCTTAGAAGCCCTTGAAACTGTAGAAAGACCCTTTGATGATTTTTACCCCAATGTGCTTCAGATTGAAGAAGGTGAAGCGTTTTAATCAATGGGGTTAGGACAGTGGCAAGTGTCCTTTTATAGCCGCCAATATTGGACAGTCTACTATGCATCACCGTGCCAAACCGGGTTAATTGGGCATAGAGCCACATATTTGCGTTCTTAATTTTGACTTTTACCAACTTTCGATGATTGAATAGTTTCTTTCGTCATACCCAAAACCCCTAAAAAATCAATGTTACTCCATCTGTAAGAGGTTAAGGTAAAACGCATTTTGTCAATCAGTTAAAATACTCAAAATAATTGAAATCAGAATGATAATCGTGCACGCGGGTGGGGGAAGGAGGCGAGCGTTGCTCGCCTCCTTCCCCTCTCTTTGATTATCATTTTCACAAGGAGTTTTAACAGCTAAAATCTGGAATAGAAAAGTATTGTAACGACACAATAACGAGCGCAAAAATTGACCAACATTGTTAGGTAAATTCAGTAATCAAAGCAGATAATGAAAAACTGATTTTACTACCATGCCCAAAGCAGCAAAACGAAACGCTGACCACGCACAACGGCATAATACCCCTACTATAGATAATGAGGTGATTTCTCAGCAATTACAGGCTTTATTAACTCCTGCTATCTTTGCTCAACAAAAGTATTATAAACAGTTAGGATTAAGAGACAGGGTTCTCAATTTGTCGCTAATGGTAGCAGCAGTGTTAACGTTATTGTGGCGGCAAGTTCCTGGAGTACAAGAATTAAATCGTCTTTTGGCAAGAGAAGGTTTATTATGGTGCCGTGCCACAAAAATTGCTCAACAATCACTATCAGAAAGATTTTTAGTTTTTCCTTCGGAATTATTTGAGCGAGTCTTTAAAGATTTACTACCTCAACTACAACTGAATTGGCAACAACGACTTAAGCGACCATTGCCAGATAGTGTAAAATTCGCACTCTGTAATTTTGAACGAATTTGGATTGCTGATGGCTCAACACTAGAAGCCTTATTCCGTAAGCTAAAAAGCCTGGAAGATATGAAAACAGGGCAACTAGCAGGGAAAATTTGTACAGTTATTGATTTAGTTACTCGTTTACCTGTTGAAGTTTGGTTTCACACTAATCCTGCTGCTTCAGACACAAATTTTGAGGGAGCATTACTAAATTTATTGACTGCTAAGACTTTAATTTTACTCGATAGAGGTTTCTA
>NZ_JBSGKF010000010.1:0-39879 GCF_054786515.1 Nostoc sp. UIC 10890 | reverse complement strand
GAAGTCTTAACTGTACTAGTAGAAATTCTCGATTCATTCCATTCACTAATCGGTTCGGAAAGCGCACACAATAACGCCAGTGATACACTGCATCCAGTCATTAGATTAGTGACAAAATTATTAAATCCTTCACCTGTTGCAGTGGCAGTAAAGTACAGGTGTGCAGTACCCACAGCAAGGAACATTCCAACAGGGTGAACTTGTAGTAGATGAAAGGTGAAAATCACTGCCGAATTTAGGCAACTGCCAGCGATAATCTCACAGGCATTACCAGCACGTCTAAATGTTATACCCCGGTTATTTTCTGGCAGTGGTTGCGGTTGTGATGGTTGCTCTTGTTTCTGTTGTTGTGGAGTCTGTGCCAGCCCTTCAAATGAAAAAGGGCTGACGCTATGGGAATCTTCATATCGTTTCCTTGCTAGCATCAGCCTGTGTCCTTTCAACTAATAGTTATCTGTCGCCCAACTTCTGCCACAAATTACCCAACATTGCACCCCAGCCGCGAACTGTTCCTGTTGCTGAAACACTTGATGCTGGTGCATGATTTTGGCTAGTAACTGGTATTACTTCCTGGGGTGTTTTATTTGGTTCCAAAGCCCTTGAGCCATACCTCGCACGGGCTAAAAGTTGTTGGCGTTTTTCTCTTAATCCCGTAGTAATTGCCTGTCTCTCTGCTTGTACGACTTGCCTGTTTTCTATGGTGCTAACCTTGTTTTCATGCCTCCATAATTCCGCTTGCAAATCGTGGTGTAACTGGGTAGCAACTTCGGTTAAAGCGTGTTTGCGCTTTTGGTCAATTCGCAACAAGTCGGCTCTATCTTGGGCATCTATCTTGCCCATCTCCGAATCAAACTCGGAGTTGAGTTTGCGAATTTTGGCGATAGCAGTTGCGACATGAGAGCCGTATTGTTTACGAAGTTCTGTCCAGGTCACTTGCCCTTTTGTTAACTTCTCCATTGCCTCAAAGACAACCTTAGCGTTATCTAAAAAAGGCTCTAACCTATCTGATAATTCTTGGGCATTATTGGCATAATCTGCAAACTGTTCGAGCTTATTTATATCCGAAAGATAGCCCAGAATATCAGACTCAAACCCTCCCCAGGATTGCGCTTTTTCATCGATATGGGAACTATGACCAACTACCGGATTGCGTATTGCAAAGTCCATTGCGTTATTCTCCTAATAAGGGATTAAGTCGTAGTTGATATCATCGTCAGATTCTGGTACTTCATCCCAGTAACCCATCTCTGAAAATCGGCTATAAATTCTCGTTGCTAGTTGCCTTACGGGGTCATCCAAATCTTCAGAGATTAAATCAAATCTGTTCTCACCAAATGCCAGAATATTTGCAATATCCGGGTCAATCCCATTACCCAAGAATTGACCAAATGCCGCAGAGTATGGATGGTCATCTATGGTTGAATGAGTTGCTAAGAATTCGGTTCCTGTGAAAGGTGGGTAATCTTCACTCTCTAACGGTGTAGAAAGTGCTTCAATATCTGCTGAGATCATTGCCGCCCATTCTTCAGGATTTTCTGCTTTGAATTGCTGCTTTCTTAGGGCGGAGTCGGTCAGGGGTGATTTGCCCCAATCGTTGGGATTTTTGTAATCGAGTGTCATTTGTTAGAATCCTTGTGTACTTTTCGTTTTGCGGCGAGAGATACATCCTGATTAGGCGATCGCTGTGCTTGGCGGCTCGTGCGATCGCTTCATCATCAGTTCTCACAAAACTCAACAAGTTCAAAAACCTCCCTCTGGACTTGGGTTTGACTTAATTCCTTGCGCCTGCCCTTTGAGTCATTGAAGATGAAAGGCGCATTGACAAGAGAATTAGATCGGTGGCTGTAGCGCAGTTGTTGACCACGGAATTCATAGAGGTGGTTACGCTGTAAGGCTGTCGTTGAAAGCATAAGTTTGTCCCTCAACTTGGGAGTAGAATTCGATATTTAGGATTGCTTCGTGAACTTCAACAAGCGTCTGAACAGCATCACCCAGACGCAGGTCATTCGATGTACTGAACCGTTCGGAGGCTTCGATTTGTTTGTAATTTGGCGATGCTTGCACAAATCTTAGAGTCTGTTCGCAACCGAGGATAATGGTCATGATTTCGGTAGTCGTTAGCGATGGCTGTGTCTGCATGGTGTCTTGGTCGTTCATGACTTTTTCCCTTTCCTTTGGGTTTTAAGTGTTGCGGCTGGCGCTTCTGGCTGGTTCGGCTTTTGAAGTACATAGCTGATTGCACCTCCACCCCCGATAGCTGCGGCGATGGTGAACATATTGTTTCTGCCGAAATACTGCACTCCGAAGTAGCCAACTGCGATCGCTGCCCCTGTTGCTCCAATGCCTAAAAGCGTGTTTCTTAATGTGGTTCTGTTCATGCTGCCCCTTTGAAATTAGTGACCATTGCGCTAAGTGCTGATTTATTGGGCTGTGTAGATTGCGGTGTTTCAACCTTGGGCGATGGTTGCACATTACCGTGTTGAAAAATCAGTTTCTCTACACCTGCTGATAATGCTTGTGTTGGCGCATCTTGAGGTAAATCAAAAATCTTGCACAATTCAATTACTGCTAAGTAGGAGATGGTTATACGCCGAGATTCGTAATTCATTGATTAGGCTCCCAAAGATATTTGAGTTAATAGTTTCAACCCCAAAGCATTGATGAATTGGGGATTGTTCAAAATCACAAAGCCAAAACCGGCTAGGTTCTGATCCACCACTGGCAAGGAAACACCCCCACCCCAGGCGACAAGGTATTTAGCACGGTCTAGATAATTGCCAGCAGTCACAAAGTTGGCGAATTTCTCAATCCTGTTACTCCACCATTCATCTAGGCACTGGCTGTACTCTGTTTCAAACTTCTTGCCTGTGAGGTGGTTGCCGCCGTAGGTGAAAGTCCCTTCAAGAATGCCCTGGTTAACGAGGCTGGGCGAGTGCTTCACATCCTTGGATAGCAAGCTCACTCGGTCGTTTCGCTTGTCGAGAGATTCTGCAATCATCGAATGCAGTTCACCGGCTCCACCTTCAATCAGGTGACGGTCAATCACTGCACCACTGCCGTTAAAGACAGTTACTAGCCAAGTTGATGAACCGATATCGAGTGCGATCGCTAATTCTGAAGGGTCAAGAATTAGGGACGCTTCACCGAATAAGCAGTGGGCAATGCTTCCAAATCCTTCAGGGTAAATGCCTGTGACTAAAATCTCAACTGTCTTGGTGACAATGGAACGAGTTACAGGGTGCAGATGTTCAAAGGTGTGAGTCCCTTCAACTCTGCGCTTAATCTCAGTTGCCCAGCGTTCGGGGTTGTGATTGCTCAAACTAATTGAAAGCTTGACCCCATTGGGAATATTTAGAACTGCTAAGTCTGCAAGGATGCTTTCTAGTGCCAGTTCTGCTTTTTTCGCCTTATCCTCGTGCAGCAGGGTGTGGTCAGTTTGAGCGATCGCTGCACTGCCCCAGAAGAATTGAACGTCTTTTAAGTCAAGCCGCGTTCCTTGTACATATCGCACCCATGCCCCATCTTTTGAGATGGTTTCATGGTGCATGATGTTGCGGTTGCGAACAAGTGAGTATGCGGCTGGCATCATGATGGAAAAATCACCGATGATTGCCTTCCCATACCCTGCACCTGAGTCTTTTCCGGCGATGAGGTCAGTTAGCCCGGAATTGGCTAACAAGTCTGCTTGAACTAGCCAGTTTGAGGCATTGGAGTATGTGGTTGTCATGGTTCAAAATTTTTTGAAAGTCTTGATTTTTCTGGCTTGGCGTTGATTTTTAGTCAAATCTATACAAATCCAGATATCCAGTGATGGGCAAGCCATAGCATCACTTTCTGGCTTCTATTGCCTTTGTTGGGTGACTGTTTTTGGTTTGCTTAATGCTATATTAGCATAGAATCGCATGAAACTAGAATGCGATAACATGAAATAAGCAAAGACAATTACCACATGAGGCTAGAATCGATGAATAAAGAAACTTTCATCGACATGACTAAGAGAACAACTATTGTTTTACCGGATGCAGTTTATGAAGATTTACAAATATGGGCTGATGAAGAAGGTAGAGCCACAGCTAATCTCGTAGCGTTTCTTGTGGAACAAGCCATAAGAGCTAAATTTCCGTCCAAGTATCCTCCTGCTTACAGAAGAGTAGAGGCAAGCGATCGCCAAACATGACATTAATAGATGGCTGTTAGTTCAAAAATGTAGTGTAAAGCATTACTATCAGTACAGTTCGTATAATTTCACATCATTAATTTTGATGTCTCCAATGACTACCGTGAAAGACCTAGCAACCGATTTTCAACTTCCGCCGCATAACGAAGCGGCGTTAGAGTGGATTAGGGAGGCGATAGACCATGAATCTGCTCTGGCTCTAGTGACTGGTGGTGTTGCGCTTGGTACAGGCAGCTTCATTAATCCCTTTGGCTGGCTTGCTTTTGCATTGGCTTACAAGCCGTTAGTACGAGTTCAAAAACTTGTGCGGCTGGAAAAAATAATAACCCTACTTTTGCAAGAATTTAAAAGCAAAGGTATACAAGTCTTTCCGGTACTGAAAATACAAGACAAGAACCCTGTAGACTTATTTATTAGGTTTCCTGGGAAAACTCACCTGTTTATCTCCATCAGATCGAAAGGAGACAGCTTGATTGTCTACAACGAAGCCAAAGAGGTTTTGCAGGTGAGAAGAAAAAAGAATCGCTTAGGAACTTGGGAACCTTGCCCTCTAGTTGAACTAGGAGATTACAAAAGCTGGCTTGACAAGAATAGAGCAATATTTGGGATGTCTTCGCGTGAAGCGCAAAAGACACCCACAGCAAGAGTTTTGGTTTTATGGCCTCCGACAAAGGCATCCCCAAATCATAATGAACATCTTTATACGGAGATAGGAAACATGAAAGTTCTAGTTCTCAAGAGAAAAGGTAGTGCATTTGTAATTCCAGAGGAGGAAGTAACCGAGTTTGTCAGAAATTGGTTAGGCAAATATGAATAGAATAAATGGCGAAAACCCCGGTTCCTGCTAGGACACGGGGCTTTCTAAGTTTATTCACTTGGAATTGGGGATTGGGTTTCGCAGCCTAATTAGTATCCCTAATAGTAATTTTATCTTACACGATTAGGTGTAAAGCCAATGTAATACTGGCTCACCAGATGTCAACAGCGTTTCAGGAATTTTAGCAAAGCGTGATTTTTGAACGTTTGTACTAGAAGATTACTGCCACGGGATAGCTCCAATTCCTCCAACACACATAATGGAGGATTTGTAAAGTGTCAAAAAAACAGCTATTTCATACTGATACTGCCTGCAAGCTGCTATTCGCAACTATTGCTAACGCTTGCCCCCACTGCGGTAAACCAGACTGGTGCTATTCAATAGAAGAATTTACAGTCTGCGATCGCGATCGCTTTCATCAGCCTAGCTATGCACTGGCTCAACCTAAACAATCACCAATTTATCTATTAAGCAATTTACAAAAATTAAATAGTGTTCAAGGAGGTATCGCGTAATGGTTGCACAATTCCCCAATCAACAGGCGTTCGCCTCCTTCGACATCCGAAATTTTCAAGACCAGCTAGAACCGTCCAAAGCTAAAAATAAGTTTATTTGTCCAGTTTGTGGCGGGAATGACTTATCTATTGTCCCAGAAACCGGGAAGTACAGATGCTTCAATAATTGTGAGTGTAAGGACATCAGAGAGGCGATCAAACCTTGGGCTGAAGTGGTCGCAGAAAGAGCAGGGGCTAATTACACTCCATCTCTAAACCAAAATGCTGCCAAACCCAAGAGAATCTTGCCCAAACCAGCACCAATTCCAGATGGTGAATTAGCACTGGTGATGTTGACCCAAGCGGCGACTGACATACCCCAAACTCAAAACATAACTAGCAAGCTCCCAAAAGGAATACCAGGGAATGCAACACAAACAATCTATCCTTACTCACAAACCCAATGGGTAATTCGCTATGAATGGGCGGATTACATCAAAGAGAAGGGAAAAGATAAGTCCTTCCGCCAATGGCACAGGCTCCCGGACGGCACACCAGAGATGAAAAAAGGGGATGAACCTTGGAAAGCTTACCGCATTGATGAAGCTTTAGCTGCTAGTAAATCTGTACAAGGAACCCCGGCACTGCTCCAGCATGAAGGTGAGGGATGCGTTGAAGTCGGTCGAGAGCATGGATTAGCTGGGTTTACATTCCAGGGCAGCGCATGGGATAAGAAGTCAATCACCCCAGAATACCAACTTATCAAGGATTCAGGGATAGGATTGATCATTTTTCTGCATGACCCAGACGACACTGGCTTAAAGAAACTCCAGACCTGCCAGGACTGTGCAGCCGAGGTTGGGATTGGATTTATTGGAATTAACCCTCACGACATCTGCCCCGATTTACCATATAAATCAAGTGACATCAAAGAAATCTTGGGGCAGATGGAAGTACCAGAATTTATCCGCAGGCTAGAAGAGGAGATCCACGCGGCAGTAGCGCAGCGATCGCAACAGGCAGAGGTAAACGTCATTGATGATGATGACCAAAAACCGGTTGTAGCCTTTACCCAGCAAGCTTTTCAAGCTCTCTACGGCGATAAGAACTGGATTTGTGCTGCTGATAAGCTTTACTACCACACTGGCAATCATTATAAACACTCCCCAGATTCCACAGAACGCAAAAGAATCTACGACTTTTGCAATTCTTTTGTGGTCGAGAACGAGCAGGGGAAAAAAACTTGTCCTTACGCTTCGCCCAGTTCTGTAAAAAAGGTTCTGGAGTGGGCGAAAATGGGAACAGAAATTGACCCAGAACTAATTAATCCTCCTGGGGTAAATTGCACCAATGGAATAGTCAAGGTTGAGTGGGAAGGCAGAAATTTTACAGTAAGACTAGCCCCACATACACCGGAGGATTATTACATTTATGAACCATTGATTGAATACAATCCTAATGCTGATGATACATATTGTGAGCAACTATTATCTTGTCTAGACAAGCCACAGCAAGAAATATTTCTTAGAAATATTGCTGCATCCCTTGACCTTCAAACTGTTAGAAAATTCAGAGGGAGAGAGGTAAAAGCAATGTTCGCAATTGGTCTTGGCTCTAATGGTAAAGATGCTCTCCGCGAGTGTGTATCAACGATTTACGGAAAGAATGGATTAACTTCTGTCTCCTTGGGTGACTTCCAATCCTACGACGAAGGCAGAAAGTTCGGGTTAGCTCCACTTATATATAGTCGAGTTAACTGGGCTTCTGAAAACCCACAAACATCTAGGATTGATAGACTTCAAAGTTTAAAATTATTTGTCACTGGAGATACATTGCATTGCGAACAGAAAGGGAAAGACCATATAGAATTTTCTTCTAACGCAATAGGTATTTTCAACTTAAACGAGACTCCCGCTTTTCAAGGCGTAATACAAGCAATCAAAGATAGGATTGCAATCTTAGAATTCAAAAAAACCTTTGTAGATAATCCTGACCCAAATAATCCAAACGAGATAAAAGGCGACCCCCGATTCCGCTACGACCAAGATTTCATTAGAACAAAATTAGCCCCTGCATTCCTAAATAGAATGCTAAAAGCTCTCAGCAACCTTGTAGAGTCAGGTATCAATTATGAATGCACAACCGACGCTTTCCACAACCTTCAGAGAGAGAATAATCATCTTTTTGACTTCATAGAAAGCGCAAATATAGGTTATGTGGAAGGGGGAGAAATTACCGCACGAGCTTTATGGTCAATGCTGGAACAGCACTATATCCATAATGGAACGCTGACCATAGATGAGGGCAACCGCAGAACGTGGATCGACCAAGTTCGCCCCAGCGATAAAAACGTGAAGGGCATCAACCAAATCATCCCCCGCATCTCCCAACTGTTTCCGAAAGCGGTCAAAGGGACTAGGTACTGTGAAGTTTCAAAAAGAAACATTCCAATACTGAAAGGCATTGGCATTTTGGAAGTTACCCGCACCACATTAGACGAAACCCGCACCACTTCCGCACCACTTACCGCACCAGAAACCTCGCAAAATCAAGACTTCCGCACCACCCGCACCACTTTATCAAATTCCACAGAAAACACTGGAGAAGAGTCAGAAATGAAATTAAATCTTCTGACTGAGCCAATGGAAAAAGAAGAATATACCCCCCAAGTTGGTGCGGGTGGTGCGGAACCCTTGCCAGATATGGAAAACTGCTGCGTCAACTCCTGCGTCAGTGGTGCGTCACAGTTAGAAAGTGGTGCGGAACCCTTACCAGATACGGAAAACTGCTGCGGCGAACCCTGCGTCACTGGTGCGGGTGAATCTGAAAAGGTTGAACTATTGAGCCAGCCAATCTCGCTGCTACAGGCAGAGAGGGAGGGCGATAACATCAATTTATATGTTGGGCATCTAGTAGAAGTGCGATCGCTTAGTGGTGTTGTCAAGTTCGTGGGTGAGATGGCCAGCTATGACAAAACACATGGGACTATTACTGTGGTGACTGAGGAAGGCAACCGAGATGTCTACCTTAGAGAAGCATTTGTGATTGGTTGAGTTAGACTTTTAACTTTTGTAAATGACCATGCCAGTTGAAATATCAATACTACGGCTGCAACTATCAATCTTGTGTTGATGGTGTAGCACTATTTGACACGGCATAGTGAGTAATTACACGTAATGATCTTTAGGGGGCGACAAGTGAGCTAAAGTGATTGCTGATAAGACCTTAACTTGTGACCAATGAGCTTCCCTCTCTTAACGGAGATATGGCTCACAAGTTTTTTTCGCTTCTTTCTCATCTGCACTTTCAGGCTTCCTAAAAACTGGGTGATCCTGTAATCGCTCACAGGCTACTTTCAACCAAGTATCAAGTTTAATATCCCAAATCCTGGCAGTGCCATCTACACTTCCACTGACGATTGTTTGTCCATCAGTACTTATTACTACAGAGGTTATAGGATCTTGATGACCTTTAAAAGCTGTACCTATCGGCTCGCCCTTGCGGTTCCACATTATGACAGTGCCATCTGAACCCCCACTGACGATTATTTTTCCGTCAGTGCTTATTGTTACAGAATTTACCCAACCTTTATGACCTATAAAAGGTGTACCTATCGGCTCGCCCTGGCGATTCCACATTATGACAGTGCCATCTGAACTCCCACTAAGGATTGTTTGCCCATCAGTGCTTATTGCTACAGAATTTACGGAATCTTTATGACCCTTAAAAGGTGTACCTATTGATTTACCTTGGCGATTCCACATCCTGACAGTACCATCTGAACCCCCACTGACGATTGTTTGTCCATCAGTGCTTATTGCTACAGATGATACGAAACCTTGATGACCTTTTAAAGGTTGAGCCAGGGGCTGACCGTTGCGGTGCCAAATCCTGACAGTACCATCTTCTCCCCCACTTACGACTGTTTGCCCATCAGTGCTTATTGCTATGGAGTTTACGATATTTTGATTACCTTTAAAAGGTTGAGCTAGGGGCTGACCGTTGCGGTTCCAAATTTTGACAGTGCCATCTGAACCTCCATTAAGGATTGTTTGTCCATCAGTGCTTATTGCTATTGAACGTAAGATATTTTTATGACCTTTTAAAGGTTGAGCCAGGGGCTGACCGTTGCGGTTCCAAATCCTGATAGTGCCATCATATCCCCCACTGAAGATTGTTTGCCCATCGGTGCTTATTGCTACAGATGATACAATGTTTTTATGGCCTCTTAAAGTTGTAGCCAGGGGCTGACCGTTGCGGTTCCAAATCCTGACAGTACCATCTCTTCCCCCACTGACGATTGTTTGCCCATCACTACTTATTGCTACAGAGATTACGGCATTTTGAAGATCTTTAAGTTGATGACCTTTAAAAGGTTGAGCCAGGGGCTGACCGTTGCGGTTCCAAATCCTGATAGTGCCATCATTTCTTCCCCCACTGACTATTGTTTGCCCATCTGTACTTATTACTATAGAGTGTAGGTCATGTTCATTGTCTCTAAAAGGTGTACCCAGGATCTGACCGTTGCCATTCCACATCCTAACAGGGCCATTTAAACTCCTAGTGAGGATTGTTTGTCCACTAGTGCTTATTGCTACAAAAATTACGTTATCTTGATTACCTTTAAAAAGTTGAGCCAGAGGCTGACCGTTGCGGTTCCACATCCTGACAGTGCCTTCATATCCCGCACTGACAATTGTTTGTCCATCCGTACTTATTGCTATTGAAGATACGAAACTTTTATGACCTTTAAGAGCTTGAGTCAGGGGCTGACCGTTGCGATTCCAAATCCTGACAGTACCATCTCTTCCCCCACTGACAATTGTTTGTCCATCCGTGCTTATTGCTACAGATGATACGAAACTTTTATGACCTTTAAGAGGTTGAGCTAGGGGCTGACCGTTGCGGTTCCAAATCCTGACAGTACCATCTCTTCCCCCACTGACTATTGTTTGCCCATCGCTACTTATTGCTACAGATGATACGAAATTTTTATGACCTTTAAGAGGTTGAGCCAGGAGTTGACCGTTGCGGTTCCAAATCCTGACAGTACCATCATCACCTCCACTTACGATTGTTTGCCCATCACCGTTTATTGCTACAGAGTTTACGGAACCTTGATGACCTTCGAGGAGATTTTTTTCTTGACTAATCTCAACTGCATTAAACAAGCTGTCTAAAATTGATGAGGAAAATGATTGATTAGGAAAATTGAGGAAGGGCGAGCGGCTTTGTCCTACAAGGCTAATTACCCTCACCATTCCTTGTAAGGGATAATTTGATAACAAATTTTTTGCTGTGATCGCAGTTTGTTCGATTCGCCCTTGTTCTGCATTTTGCCACTGATAAGCTGCAAACCCTGCCAATAACAGTGCAAAAGTAGAAAAACTAGCAAGTCCAATAATGGTTC
Source organism: Nostoc sp. UIC 10890 (assembly GCF_054786515.1). NCBI lineage: Bacteria > Bacillati > Cyanobacteriota > Cyanophyceae > Nostocales > Nostocaceae > Nostoc > Nostoc sp. UIC 10890. Next base: position 28,981 of record NZ_JBSGKF010000010.1, on the reverse strand, counting down.
TACGTCGTTGTCGCTCGCGTAACCCCACACTAGTATCAATAAATTGGTTTGCTACATTACTAAACCCACCCAGAACTTGATTAAAAGTTGGATCTTTTCTAAGTTCTAGAACTTTCTGTAACTTTGACCCACTCCACAGTTCATCCTCAGCTTTCTTTGCTTGCCAGTTTGCTACATCATCATTAAGACGGTTACGCAGTGATATAGCCTGACGATTCTCTTCAATCCAAGTATTGAGAGTTGTCCAAGAGGTGAGCAGGATTTCATGGGCAATTTCTATTGTAGATTCTTGAGATTGTGGTTGGCGGTCACTTACCAGTAAATTCTCATTAATCAACTTTGCCAACACAGTTTGCTCAAGTTCATCACTAAATTCAGATTGCACTGCCCTTCTACGAACTGGTTTCCATTCACTACCAGTTTCAGAATTCTCTCCAATATCAACCAGTTTCAGAAAAATTTTCCGAGTTGCTAGCTTTTCTACTTCTGGTAAGGTGTCATAAATATAATCTATATGTTTTTGCAGCGCACCTCGGACACCGCCTAGCTGCCGATAAGTACTTGTATTTAAAGTGCGATCATTGATACTGTCAGTTCTAACTTCATCCTCCCACAACAAATTCAGGGTATATTGCAATAAAGGTAAATAACCTGCTTGCCTCTGGATATCTTTAATAATTTCCTCTACTAATCCAGTTTCAAACACTACACCGTGATGTGCCGCAGGTTGTTCAATTGCTAATCGCAACTCATCTAATTGCATTTCTGCAATTAACGGACGATGCTTATCAGTAGCTTTTACTAGCTGGGCATAAGGGCTTAACCTGTCGAGAAAATCAGCTCGCATTGTCCCTATAATTTTGACGGAACTTTGTTTAGTTTTATTCAATTTCACCAAGCTTTTGATAAACTGCTCGCGCTTGTCAGCTAGACTGCTAGTAAATAATTCCTCAAACTGGTCAATCAAGATAAACCAATAGTCATCAGGTTGCTTCAGCCTTTCCACTACTTGAGTCAGCGTATCAGCTTTCGCTTCACGAGCAATTTTGGCTTCGGTTTGCTTGTATTTATTAAGTAAGCTGGCATAAAAAGATTCAAATGGGTCAACATCTGGAGTAAATGTTAGATTGACTAATTGTGATCCCCATTTTTGTGAAAGCCAAGGAATTAAACCTGCACGGACTACTGATGATTTGCCACTTCCACTAGCTCCCAAAAGCAAAATCAGGTTGGACTGTTCTAATTCATTTACTAAACCTGTTAAAAATTGGTCACGCCCAAAAAACAAGTCTTTGTCTGCTGACTCGAATTTCTTTAAGCCTTTATAAGGTGAAGTTTTTATGAATTTACGAGTTTTTATCTCCTCAATAGAAATTTGTAGAATTTCTGTTTTGTTAAAAGTTACAATATTACTATCACCTTGAAACTGAATATTATTATTACCAATTAAAGCCTGAATTCCACCATCTACAGATGTGTTTTCTACCTGCATTTGAATACTAGGTTCAGATGCAGGTAATTGATTATCGTCGGTAGGTAAAGGCTTACTCATCAGCTTATCCTGCTAAAAGAAAATGTACTTTGTTTTAATTAAAATTAAAGCAAGGAATCTTTATTTTTAATGCTATTACTTCCTAAATTAATCTAATAACAAAAAGGTTATTCAGCTTGCTGCCAACCTTCTATGGATGCAATAAAAATATTAACTAGAGGATGGTCAATTAATTCTTTAAAAGCTTCAGTACCAGCAGATTTTATCGCTCCAATTACACGAGCTTTAAACAAAGTATCTTTTTCAATTTTATCAACAACCTTAGCAACTAAATTCATTTTTTCGACTGTGGTTGTAGTCGGATTAGCTTGCTCTAGTTTTTGTAAAAGTTTTTGGATTTCTTTTGCGGTTTTTGCTATATTCGACTGTTGTTCAGCAGCAGTGTAGCTAGTCATAGTTTGCACATTGTTGTTACCTTGTGCTGCCTGTATTCCACCGCCTATTTTACCGCCACTAATGTTGAATGAAATTCCCTCACTAAGTTTTTGTTGTAACTCTTTTTCTGACATAGAATCAGTTTTTATAGTTTTTTTAGCAGAAACGGAAAGCAAAGATGGTCTGGACTTTAGCACAGGAGTTGAGTATTCAAAACTACCCTTTAGCTGAATAGAAGCACACCCCATACTAAAAGCGTAGTTGTAGCTTTCTCCAGCACCCAAAGCATCATAAAAACCAGTAGCAAACTCAATTGCAGCAACATCCCCAATTGGTCGATTCATACCAATTACATAATCAACATGTTGGTGAATTGCTTGCGCTTGAATTTCGCTATAGCAGGCGTTAAGTAAGACACACTCAACTGTTCCACGAAACAACTCAAATATGCTTGCAAGAGCATTGCTACTTACTAATTGTGTTATCCCAGAATTATTCTCAAATGCTAAACCCTCTGTTCCGGCTCCATGTCCAGAAAAATGAACTATATGAGGCTGGTGATCTAATAGCGCACGCCGCAAATCTTCTACTCGTACCGCCCAAGAAGTGGCAATTTCAAATTGATCTTGATGTTTAGCTAGTTTTAGTGCTTCCTGAATTTTCCGCACTTCTTCCCCCAAGCGCAAAGGGCTTGTATCCTTGGGATTTGCTGATAATATTAAGATTTTTTTCACTTTATTTATGATTTGTGATAATTTTGCTGACATTCATTCCTTAATACAAACTGAGCATACTATTTTTCGTAATTTAAAAAAAAATTTCGCTAATAAAAGTTTTTATCTTGTTTGTTTATCTAGCTGTGACAGTGCAAGAACAGTGAACCGCATTGTCTCTTAAGCTACTTCCAAGAAGTTCTTAGAAGGGAGATATGGCATTTATATTGTGTATCCATGCCCTTTCTATGACTTGATTGTGGCAATTTTGCGGTATACCCCAAGATTTTTGGACGCACAGTACGCCAAATTTTTGCGAAAGTTTTTGAGCGAAAACTGATTTCGTTGGAAGAGTAATAGAAAAAATAAATACTAAAAAAGTACATTAACACTACAAATAGCTTTTAAAGACTCAATTCATCATCCTGTTGCTGCCGTTGCTGTTGCTGCTGTTGCCTTAACTGTCGCCCATAATCGAGTAGCTGCTGATTCCAATCACTGGCTTTAGATTTTTTGATTTGGGACTGTGGCATTAGTTCTAATACACGCTGTGCTGCTGCATCAGCGCTTTTATCGTTACCAAACGCCACCAGTATATTAGGAACTTTCTGCAATCGCTCAAGTGGTAAGCTCTTAATGTCATCAATAGCCATATAGACTGTTCGTTCGGGTGGAACATCGCCCCTGATCAGATATTCCAGCATGGCTCTTGAAATAGCATCAATGGGAGACTTACATAGAATCGCTGTTGAGGTTTTATCATTAGCTTTACCCCCCAAATGGAAGTAAAACCAGCTATCACTGCGTTTGGTTCCTTTAGAGTACCCCAAAAAGCTGTTGTTCTCGCCCCTAGTTCCCCGTAAGAATGCACCGTTACGTTGACCATCAAGATTCCGCATGACAAAAACAGCGTTTTGTTTGTCATCAGCGTAAACTAGCCCCTGGTTATGAAGCATTTGCACACAATCAGAGCGGATGCCCCGAAATTGAGTGAGGTAATGTTCAACGGCAGACCAGTTAGCTTTATCTTCAACGGGTGGGGTGAATTGGGGACGTGGTTCAGTCTGGATAATGTCAGCCGCCCTGTTCTTAACGTGAGCGATCGCTGCACGTTCTACTCCAGCTTCACCGAATCGCTCATGCAACCAGACAACCGCCTGCCGAAAATTGCACTGATTAACGTGCATCACCAAGTCAATTGCACCACCTGAGCCTTTGGAGTGTTCGGGGGCAAAGTCGTAGAATTTGGAGTCATCTATATTAATGATGTGTCCGTGACCCCGCCACCGCTCACGCTCGTAATTCAGCCCCAACTCCCAGGCGACATCCAATAATTCCAAGTCGCGCAGTTGTTGGGTTTTCAATTCCAGCGATCGCACAATTTCTTCTAGCCGTTGTCGCTCCTTCTCGCTGGCTCTTGCCCGTTGCTCTGCCCTCTCCAATCGCTCTTGCATGAAAGCCCGGTCAGCGAGTTGATGGTTAATCGCTTGGAACTGTTCATCAGACTGAATCCTGTCTACATAACTCCTAGCTGATTCAAACGGTGTGGGTGCTAATTGGTTATTTGTAATGACTGCGGTGAGTGGTTCACTGTTAACCGCTTGGTAATATTCTTTGACTTTGGTGTGGGTTGCCTTACTGCCCTTAACACCTCGTTCAATGCCCAAAGGAGCGAGTGCAGCAGCATAACTATCTTGGAGTTTGGATAACTTGATCCTTCCCTGCCCACCTCTACCGCCAAACATCGCGTCATGACTGACTCTCCCAGTTTTCTCGTTCAATGGCACGATGTAGGCGTGAATGTGTGGGGTACTTTCATCTAGGTGAAGTTCTGCTCTGACGCACTTTGATCCATAGTTTTGAGCTAGCCAGTCACGAGATGCGATCGCCCATTGCTGCATTCTCTCATTAGACCACTGCCCAGAAAGGGATGGATCTTTTGGACGGAAATATTCAGGCGATGCCGAGAGAAACATCTCGGTGCATAACACTGCATCATGCCGAGGGCGATGCTTGAGCGTAGAGATTTTTTCTTTAACTATTTCTTCGAGTGCGCGTGAGTCTTCTCTCCCAATTAACCGGAGATTCTCTCTAGTTGGATCTGCGTTGGGTGTTTCTCTATTCCTGGTAACATGGTCATCACTTCCGGCAACGTTGCCGAATGTTTTTAGTTTCTCAATCCTGAGAATTGTTAGTGGCGACATAAAAAATATGCTACAAATGCAGTGCTTTTGTAGTACTAAAAAACCCCTTTGGGCGAACGGCGGTTTCATGTCACGAGCGCAGCGAGAGATGGCGCAGCCACCCGCAGGGCATGAAACCATAGTGAGTATGGTATCACTTCTACAAAACCCCGAAATCCACTTTTGGGGGAGAAGTCGCGCTTACTGCCGACTGTCAAAATACCCCAAATACTACCTCTAGAGGGTATAACGACAGTCATTTGACAGTCGTTGTGTTTTTGGGATTTGACTGTCAAACGACTGTCATTTGGTACATTAAAGGGGTACTTAGGGGTGGTTTACGGCATATTTTGACAGTCGTTAAAATTTGGTATCAATCAACACGATGGCTTACCCATAATCCCCTTTAATTCGGTAGGAATACAGGACATGGAGCAACCTAATTTAGAAGTGCTTTCGATTAAGCGCAGTCACGACAGTAGCGATGGCCAGTTACTGCAATTTTTACGAGAGCGAGAGCGTAAAATGTCGGGCAGAGGTTTGACTAAAATTGTTTTGAGTACTTTGAGAATGTGTTGGGGGCCTTTTGTCATGAAGCGTCAGGGTGCTGACAGCGACACTCTCAAGATTGCTGTGATTTACTCTGTCTCACAGTTGGAATTACAGATTCACTTGCTCAAGCAATTACTTGATTGAGCGATTCTTTGAAGTACGTTTGCAACAAATCTGTATTATTAATTCTCAATAATTTTAAAGTTATTGAGAATAAGCCAGTTTGATAAAAATGGCTAAAAGCTAGTTGGTGTATGTATTAGACACCAATTTTTTGGTCAAAGCCATGTTCTAAATAGCAGACATTTTGTACTGAATAGTCAAAGTTCCCTGACAGCTATAACAGTTAAAGGCGTGTATAAGCTGTGCAGAATAGCAGACATTTTGTATATAAATAGGGGTTTTAGGTGCAAAATGTCTGCTATTTGTAACTGTGATTAATTAGACAATTTCACTACTTAAAACAAGTTTCATCTCTATTAACAAGTGTGGAGATTGTAAGATGAACAATTTCTATTCAGGCATGAAGAAAAAAATCGGATGTTAAGTGGGCTGGATTAAGTCAATGAAAGAATTATTGAAGCACAATTGCAACATAAATGTATTATACATTCTCAATAATTTTAGAGTAATTGAGAATGAATCTGGCGTTTTTAATTGGCTGTAAGTCTTTGTCAGTAAGCATTACGCCAGAATTTTTTGCAAAAAGTCTTATGCTCAACTGGTAGCAGTAGGGCTACTCAACAGCTACCAGTTAGGGAATCATCAAATTTTCAAAAATTCGCTTTTTTACTACTCAACTGGTAGCTATGTGTCACCAGTTGAGCTACCCAACAGCTACCACTTGGGCAAAGTGTTTAGGACTACTATTTTAATACTGCTAATCTACATAAAGCCTATGTAATAAGCGGTGTTTGCAGCATAGCTTTGGTATAACTCACAAGTGGAGTGCAGTTCTGATACTACAAAAGTAGTTATTGAGTATTATTTGTTGACGTTGGTTCAAAGTTTTTTTAGTTTTGGCTCAAAAAACTGGCCAAACTTTTTGGCGTACTGTGCGTAAGTTTTGGTCAGGAATTTTTGGGGGAGAAATAAGGGTGGTAAATGAGGTTTTTGGGGTCTAAATCCTTAGATTTACCTTGTGTTTACCTTGTAAATACCTTAGACATGCCATTGCAATACCTTATTTTTGGTAAAAAAGAAGGATTTTGTAAAAAACGGTGATTTTCAGTGTTGAAGGTGCAAATAAATCCTTATATTTGCCATTGGAATACCATTGAAATGCCATTCATTTACCTTACAAATGCCATTTTCAAAAAAATCCTTGTAAATACCTTATAAATGCCTTTTAGTTAAATAATGTTTAGTATGCGAAGTTTTTCTTAAGCCCTGATAAAATCAGGAGCGGGAAAAAAGTTCATTGATGATGAGCCAGGGGTAAGGTATGGAAGCCAAAAGCGAAGTGACAATAAAATTTAGTGGTTCACTGCCAACAGCTACACCAGCCGAGAACAAGAAAGTTGCAATCGAGTTGACCGATCAGAACGGCATAGTCTTCACTGCTCAAGTTAATGCCAAAAGTTGGCGTAAGGCCGAAACTAGCGCCTCAGAATTCGCAGACTGGGCTGGGGCTGTATCGGGAAAGCTTGGACAGCGCACAGAAAACGGGTTTGAAGTGATTGACGCGGGAATCCAGATTTTCGAGAAGAAAGTGAAGGAGGTAAAACCAGACGTGGGTGCTGCTGTATCAGAAGCTGGTGCAAGTTCATAGACAGATTTCCTGTCGCGTTTCGGTTTTCTTTAAAAGCGATCGCAATAGTGTGATTAGTGTTTTCATATATATATTCAAGATTGTCAGCATGACCATTACTCACGATACACAGCAGTTATCAGTCAATAGTCCACAGATAATGCCAGCAGAGCCTCTACAATATCGTGCAGTTGGTAGAGTCTGGGGGAGGTATGTACCCTCGGATGAGCTTATTTATAAAGGTCAATTAATAACTGCTGACGGTGTAATGCTGGATACTAAGCTTGCTAAGAGAGCGTCTAAAGTAGTTCAAAACGCTCAACTTGATTTATCTCAAGATTATCTGTGGACTGCTTACCCCAGAACAGGATTAAAAAATTCTCTGAGTGAACTTTCGGTGTGTCTAATAAATATTCGCACACCCAAAGAGTATACAGACTCAGTAAAAAGCGAATTGCAGTTACTAGGGGATAACTTTTCTGTACAAGGATTAGTTGTATATCAAGACTGGGAACAAGGAATAGTAGAAATTAAAATTCACCGCTCACCCCGGAGAGATTTTGAGCATTCCAAAGATTTTCAACTGAAGCTATTTGGATTTTTACCATCAAATTCGCTTAAGAAATTTTGGAATTTTGATGTGCGTCGTGTGGGAACTAGTTTAGTAATTCAATCAGGGGAGTGCATTAAATTTCCGCCTCGTGAGCCATCATCAACTGAAGGTAGTTCAACAAGTACAGCCGAAGATACTACGCTCGCTAACTGAGAGTTAAACCGACCGCAAAACTTTAATTATTTACTGGTCAATTGCTGATTAAATCAACGTTACAGGGTGCATTGTTCCCAAGAATTTATTATGCCTAAACGTAAATCTTCCAAGACGAATAGTTCATCATCTCAACAAGATGCCGCGCATCTCCCGCCAGCTATTTTGCGTGTAGTCAAGCAAAAATCTACTACCACAGACGATAATAACTCTGCACAATCTGAATCAGCATCAACTAGCGCACCAACAGAAAATCAGTCAGTTGAGCCGGAATTAGAAGTAAATAATAACCAGAGTCAAAGCATTGCAGTTTCCGAATCAAATAGTAGTCCTGTACTGATTTCTGACGCTGTGCCTCAAACAATAGAAGCAGAGAATGAACAGTCAGATGTACCCCAAATCTTAGAGACAGCACCAGTTAATTCATCATCATCAACTGCTTTGATTGAAAATACCTCTGCTGAACATGAGCAATCAGAGATAGAAACAGAGCAACCGCAATTAAGGAATAAACCAGCATATAAAAAATTATCAACAGCAACTAATAGTTCAGGACAGACCTTTACTGTTAAAGAAAAAATTGAGGTAAGTACCTGTAACTTTGGTATACAAAAGGTTTTTATTATCTCCTTATATTCAGCAGCAGATGGAAGTATTTGGGCTTATTACCATCCTGTAGATAAAAACCAAAGACAGCTATGGAAGCGGGGGTGCTGTCGGATTGAGGATTTGAAAAAGCTTTCAACGGGAGTAAGTACTAGCTAACGGGGTAAATAGGGAACTAATTGATAAGTTGTTATGAAGCGATTTTGAAGAGTCGGTAATCACCGAAGACATCCACCGACAGTTCATTCTAAGATGGGCATATATACAGAAATCCTTATAGCGAACTCGAATTATTCGATTGTGTCCTTTTAGGCACATTAACCACATCAATCGCCCCCATATTCTGGGGGTATTTTTATGGTGGTAGTGGCGAAAGCGAGGTAACAATCAAATGAGCGTGGCTCACTACCATCTGAGGTAGTGTTAGGCGTAAGCTGTAGCCATCAATGAATCTAGAAGACTTTGAGGCATCGATTACACGAATGACTAAATAGGTGTAATCTCCGTTAGCATCAATCAAAAATTAAGAAACGCTTGTGATCTCAAAACCATAGATGGCTGACCCCAAGCGTTTTTGGTCTGATGTTGGACGGACTGGCAGGATTTACTACCGTACAAAATCAGAAATTAACGTTTAAAATATTACTATCACTCTGGGATACACTTACAAGTCCTGCCAAATTTCAATTGGGACTAAATAGAAATGAAGAAGCACCATAAAAAGCTGATTCAAAAGGGAATTGTAATCATAGGAGCGACTGTTGCATTTAGTGGACTATCCTCTACTGTCTATGCTCAGTCACCAACAATGCTTATGGCTCAAAATAGCGGTTCTGGCTTCTTAGACCAAGAAATAGACAAGGAAAGCGACTTGTTGTTCCAAGGAGCAGAGAAGTTTAACCAACATGACTACAGAGGGGCTATTGCAGATTTTAATGATGCCATTCGACTACAGCCGAGTAATGCCCAACCCTACTATAACCGTGGTCTTGCCCGCTCTAAGTTGGAAGATCATACTGGAGCAATTTCTGATTATAATCAAGCCCTGCGATTAAATCCCAAATTTACCGATGCATATACTGACCGAGGTTGGGAATATTACGAACTGGGCAATTACAAAAAAGCTATCTCTGACCACAACAAGGCTATCGAACTCCAGCCTAAGTATGGTCGTCCTTACTACAACCGGGGTATTGTTTACGCGGCACAAGGTAACTACAAGCAAAGTATTGCTGATTACGATAAGGCTATAGAACTACAAAGCTATCCCCTCAGTTGGCCATACTACACTCGTGGTCTTGCCCGCTATCAGTTAGGAGACTTGAAGGGAGCGATTGAAGATTACAACCAAGCTTTACGAGAAGACCCAAACTATGATCAAGCCTATCTTAGTCGAGGTCAGACTCTTGCACAGTTAGGAAAACTCCAGGCAGCGCTCATAGATTTTAACCAAGTAATTCGGCTTAAATCTAACTTACCCGAAGCCTACTATAGTCGTGGTCTGATTCGCGTTGTCTTAGAAGATAACAAAGAAGGGGCAATGGCAGATTTACAGCAAGCTGCTGACCTGTTTCTTATGCAAGGAAGGAAACAGAAGCATCAAATGGTAATAGACACAATCAGAAAGCTAAATAAATTCTTTCGCAGCAGCCATACACTTTAGGCTTTTTAAAGCATTTTTTCCTACTACTACTAAACGGCGATCGCCCATGCAGTCGTGAAACTTAGGTGATAAAATATGCTGCTTTGTTTTTGAATTGGCGGAAATATGAATTGTCGCAAAAACGTATTGTTAAAAATTTACATTATTGCCAATATAACTATTTACAGCAAGATATGAGGACTGTATTAACCAGTAGACCATTAAGAGAAAGCTAAACAACATGACGGTTAGGCGGAAAGTCAAACTGTCTTCTGTTCAGGTTTAGTTTTTTCAAGCTGACGGTTACTACAAAAGATATTTTATAATTTTGAATTGGTGAAATGTTGTATTGTCGCCAAGTTAGCATTTTATAAATAAAGAAATACAAATTTTCGCCATTTTAAGAGTAAACTAGCAGCATTTACTGGAGTACATCTCGTGATAATCACCCTTGCCAGTTTCAAGGGAGGTGTCGCTAAAACGACAAGCGCCATCCATATTGCTTGCTTTCTATCTCAGCATGGCAGCACTTTGCTAGTTGATGGCGATCCAAACCACAGTGCTACAGGATGGGCAAAGCGAGGAGCATTACCGTTTAAAGTTGTGGATTTACTACAAGCTCCTATGCACAGCCGTAATTTTGATCATGTGGTCATTGACACCGCAGCTAGACCAAGCCACGAAGATTTAGAAGCACTCGCAGATGGGTGCAATCTATTAATTCTGCCTACTACCCCTGATGCCTTAGCGATGGATGCACTGTTGCAAACTGTAAGCACTCTCAAATCATTGGGCAGCGATCGCTATCGTGTATTGCTCACAATTATTCCCCCAGCCCCTCGCTTAACAGGACAGCAAGCACGGGAAGCATTAGAGGCAGAGGGAATACCACTGTTTCAACATGGGATTAGACGATTTGCTGTTTATGAAAAAGCGGCACTGGAAGGTCTGCCAGTCTATCAAGTAAAAGACCGCAGCAGCAAAATAGCATGGCGCGAGTATCAAGAGGTGGGTAAGGAGATATTGTCATGAGCAACCCTAAACCTAGCCCTTTTAAAAAGTTATTTGAAACCAAAGAGGAACCAGAACAAGAACCAGAACAAGAACCAGAACAACCGTTAGAAGCAACTACAGAGAGTAACGTGACACAGACTCCAACACCACAAAAGACAGCGCCAATTCAAGAAGAACCCCGTAAACGTGGTAGACCTGCAACAGGTAAGCGGTCTGATAATGCTTGGATTGGGCGCACCTATTATGTGAAACGCTCAACAGATTTAGATGTAGAGGAAGAATTACTCAAACTCAAAAGACGTGGCGTAGAGATTGATAAAAGCGAATTGGTAGATTTTCTAATGGCTGTCTGGGTGAAATGGCAGCAAGGTGAAAATATAGATTTACTTATTGGCGAATTTACGCCAAGGCGAAATTCTAAATTAGACTGACTCCTGACTGAATGCCTGGAACGTAGTGTAGGTGCAAGGTGAAAATATAGATTTACTAATTGGTGAATTTACGCCAAGGTGAAATTCGCGCATTAGCCTGACTCCTGACTGAATGGCTGGAACGCATTGTACTAACGCTGAAAGAAACTATTGCGATAATGAAAAAGACTGATGCAGCTATTCCTGGATTCCCCATGCATCTTTAGGAGATACCCACTATGACTATCAAAGAATTGCTTCTTATCGAAATTGAATCCACCTCAGATACCATTCTGACTGAAACGCTAGACTTTTTACGCTTTTTGAAAACGAAGGAAACCCAAACACAGCCTGTTTCATCTGTGGCAGATTCTGCCGACCAAACTCCAGTAAATTCCACAGGTCGCTCACTGCTCGAACATTTAAAAACAATTGGTAAATGGGAAGGTGATGATTTACAAGAGTGTCTTGAGCTAGTTTATGCCACTCGCGGCAAAGCCAAATTTGATTACGACAACCCCTTTGAATAATGTACTTGTTAGATACAAATCACTGTAGTCAAGCAATTCTTGGTAATGCCAATGTGCTTCGTCGCCTTGCGGAGGTGGAAAATTCTGTGATTACAACCTGCGCCATCGTTCAAGGCGAACTGATAGACATGGTAGAACGTTCTCAACGCAAGGAAAGTAACTTAGTCCTCATTAACCGTTTTCTAACGGGTATATACATCCACAACGTTGATGGATTTACTGCTACTATCTACGGGCAACTGAAAGCCGCTTTATTCAATCAATTTGCACCGAAAGAGAAAAGTAAGCGGAGAAAAACGAAAATCACTGATCTAGGCTTTGATGAAAATGATCTTTGGATTGCTGCTGTAGCTCTACAACACGGTCTTACTGTTGTGTCAGCCGACAGCGACTTTCAGAGGATTCAGCAAGTAAAGGCATTGTCCGTTGAATCTTGGTTGTAAATTTTATGTACTTTGGGAGAGAGTAAGGTCATTGTCCCAACGGGGAAAATTTTTACGTTATGAATAAGTATTTATACACAATTTTGTTGACACGTTTTTCTTAAATCTTTATCGATTCTACACTGTAGCAATATTGACCCAACATTATTGCGAAGCTATGACAGAGGAAGTATAGTTTGGTTAATTTGCGTGCATCACCAAGAATCTGTCGAGCAGTTAACTTTGTTTTCAAACACTGAATTTAGCTCAAAAAACACATTAAAAAATTTGAGATATCTTCCACCAATTAACTGTAATAAGGTATTGCTAGAGAGCAAGTCACGAATTTTTGAATTTCAGCAGGATGAAAAAGAAAATAATTTAATTAGAAGACAAACAAAACTGTTTGATATCACATCTCCCCCTTGCGAATGTCAGCTAGATCCTGATACTATTAACCCTCTGACTTTGCCGCTCCAGCCATTAAATTTTGCTACAGAAGTTAATCAATTTGATAACGCTTGCATTTATTTTATTCTAGATAAAGCACTTCCGTTAATTTTATATATAGGTCAAAGCAAAAACTGCTGTAAGCGTTTGCGTACACTTAATTATTCTTCGAGTGGCGCTCATCATCGCAAAAAACAAATTGAGTCCTATCAACAATTAAATCAAAATTACGGATTTTCATCATCTATTTATATCGCCCGTTGGGACTTACCTATTCTTTTGGAAGAAAAGTATCGGTTAGAGTTAGAAAAAAGCTTAATTTTGAAGTGGTATCCTCTTTTCAATCAACAGAACCAAGAATCAATTTTGTGGAGCAATTACTTAATCCAAATATAGCTAAAATACTATCGTTATGCTTTTATTCGCGTTATAAAGACCATTTAAGAATGAATAGTTGAGTCAAACATGGATGATTTTTAAACCTATTGTTAATCTCTGCCAACTTAACAGGCGATCGCTTTCCTGACAAACTGTATAGAAACTGGTACAGAGGAAGCGTATATACAAACCTATCCAGGCTTGTATTGACTACTGCGATGGGCTACGCCCGACCAAAGGTCATCGCCCATAGACGATCACGGCTGGTGGTTTGTATGGTGTGTTTCAATATCTGCTGCACCAGATGCCCAGTGTTTGCTATCAATTTTGATATCAAAGCAGGAAATTACAGAACTAGCATTACTAATTGACACTTGCCTTCTTCCGCAAGTAGTATTTTGCTCCGACGCGAATGTTTTGATTGATGCCCCTAGAGATGGCCGTATGATGTACGTTATTGGAAACGCGCATTATCAATAACGAGTCAGTGAGCAATTATGCCTAACGAGGCGGGGGGAGAGGGGGGGCAGGGGAGCAGGGGAGCAGGGGGGAAAGAGTGAAGAAGGTAAGAGATAGCAAATGGAAAAAAATGCCATCATAAATCATCAAGACTTGAAAGTGTATCAAATGGCTTTTGATGCAGCGATGAAGATATTTGAGGTATCTAAAAAGTTTCCAGTAGAGGAACGTTATTCGCTCACAGACCAAATTCGTCGTTCCTCTCGTTCTGTATGTGCGAATCTGGCAGAAGCATGGAGGAAACGCCGATACGTAGCAGCATTTGTGGCTAAATTAAATGATGGGGAAGCGGAAGCTGCTGAAACCCAGACGTGGATTGAATTTGCCGTCAAGTGTAATTACTTGGATATTGATACAGGTCGAGAAATTTACAGTAACTATAATAAGATTCTAGGTAGTTTAGTAAACATGATTAACAATCCTAACCCTTGGCTGATAAAGAAAACAGTCGGACATCCGGGCAGAAAAACAGACTCTTAGTGTCTTTCATCTCCCCTGCTCCCCTGCTCCCCTGCCCCCTGCTTATTCTTTAAGAACGCGAGTCAGCACTTATGTCCAATCCACATTCGGGAGAAATTGTCAAGTCTGCGTTGGAGGCGTGTTTAGATGCACCGATCGCCAGATATTTTGACGCGCAACTTCAGGGCGACCCGGATGTGTTGGCGCAGCTGTTGGCAGACAAGCGCAACCCCAATACTCGACGGGCTTATGAGAAGGATTTGAGGGATTTCTTTCTGAAGATGACTTTATTACCGCCGACTGGTGATAGTGTGCTGGAGTTTCTGCACTTGCAGCCCTCTCAAGCGGTGATGGTGGTGTTGAAATATAAGGCGATGTTGATTAAATCCGGGTTGCGGGAGGCGACAATCAATCGGCGGTTGGCAGCGATTAAGTCGTTAGCCAAGATGGGGCGCAAGTTGGGAGTGTGCAACTATTCCCTGGAAGATGTGTCAGGCGAGAAGGTTAAGGCATATCGAGATACGCGGGGTGTTGATAGCAAAGCGATATCTGTTGTGATTCAGCAATTTGATCGCTCGACTTTGATTGGTAAACGCAACTATGCAATTTTTCTGGTGCTGTGGGGTTTAGCTTTGCGTCGCCAGGAGATATGCCTTCTTTTTGTGGGCGACTTTGATTTTTATGGACGTAAGTTGAGAGTTTTGGGGAAGGGTAAGGGAACGAATGAAGAATATTTGGATATGTCACGCGATGTGGCGGCTGCTCTTGCAGATTGGTTAATTGCACGAGGAGATTTAAATCCCAATTTACCAATTTTTACGGCGTTAGATTTTCATAATTTGGGGCATAGATTGACTACGGATGCTGTCTATAAAATAGTGTCGGCGGCTTTTAAAAAGGCGGGGGTGAAGAAACCGATGTCACCGCACAGGGTCAGGCATTCAGCGATTACGGCGGCGCTTGATGCGACGGATGGGAATATCAGAAAGGTGCAGAAGTTAAGCCGTCATGCTGACCCGCGAACGCTGATGATTTATGACGACAACCGGAATAAAGACCTGTGGGAGATGTCGGAATTGTTGACGGGAATGTTGAAGGATTCGGAGTGAGAAAAAGTTCTTAGTGAACTAATTTAACTAGAAGCAATTCTCTGCTGAATCTCCAACGCTAGTGTGTTTTGAAAATCAGCAAGTTTCTTGAGAATATTTTTAAATGCATTAAAGGAATCATTATGCTGACGTAGCTTTGATTCCTGATATCGCCAACAAACGTCAAGTAGAGATGCTAACTTTTCTTGAATGTTGTCCTCAGTCCAAAACTGCTCATTAGATTGACTAACAGTATAAAGCCAGGAAAGGCTATCGATCCGAAGTTCCTCAGCAGATGGCTTCAACAGAAATGCAACAAACTGCAACGCACACCCTGGTTTATTCAAGTGTTGTCTAGCCCATTTCTCGTAAATTTTATACATTTGCTTGATAATCGGCTTATGAGCTATTGTCCACATATTGTAAATGCTGGAGTTTAAGCCAACTAAATGACACCACAACTCCTCTAAACCGTACTGGCGGAGTCTTGGGTCAAACTCCCAGTTGGGCGATGAGAATGCAAAATCTACCATTGCATGACATTCTTTAATAAATCTGTCAGAAATAGGTTCAGAATTAAGGCCATTAATAAACCACTGTGTCAAAAATTTTTCAATCCAGTGATCCTCTTCCATTCCTAAATCAAGGATTGGCTTCCAAAAATCCTCCGGTTTTTCTGTAGGGGGCAATTGCAAAATTAAGGAAGAAATATGCTGAGAAAGCCAATCATTCCAGCCACTAAGTGTTCTGTTTTTCTCTGGAATCTGAAGGGAATATTTGAGTGCCTCTTTCCAAAACGTAATCCATTCTTGACGCTCAGTTCTGCTGATTGCCTGATCTAGTGAAGGTAGCCAACTATAAGCGGCTTGAATTAGCCTAAAATTTAAGCTAGGAAATTGGTTAGGTGTAATATCTCCAAAGAGACCAGGTTGGCTGTAATTTTGGTGAGGTTTCTTGTCTGCTAGTTCTTCCCAAACCTGGATTGCTACTTCTTCCCAACTAGGTAGGTTAGGAGAAATAAGCTTGTCCAGAAAAGCTTTTATTTCTCGATGTCGTTCAACCTCAATATCAAAGGAGTATTCCAAACCATAACGAGTGCTATCCCACTTCCACCTTACTGCTGCCCAACGAAAAAGTAGATGTTGGAGTCGCTTAAAGTCTTCATAAAAAGAACTCCTAAATTTAGCAGCATGAGCAAAGATAGTACTGACAACTGCATAGCGCGAGCTTGTAACCAACAACGCTACACATTCTCGCCATTTATTAGAGTCTGGAAACTTAAACCAAATAAGCGGGATTATTTTGGCACAAAAAATGTCCCACTCCCATTCTGAATTAATTTCTTCATAACCAAATTTGTTTGCTTTTGGTGGTTCGTGGATAATCTTGATAAGTTGCTCAAAGCACCATTCTTCTCTCTGTGGATATTGTTGAAGCCAATTCCAATGAAACTGAATAAGAACAGCTATACCTCCACAAATGCTGTTCTCGATGTCATATAATCCAGACTCATCCTCGACAGTTGTAAATCCTGCAATTTGTTGAAGGAAATTCCAAGACTGCTCAAGCTGCTCATCTGGTAGTGGTTGGCCTGCATTGAGGATTTGTTGACAACGAAAAGGAAAAGACAAAAGTTGTAGCCGACGCTCAGAGTCTTCTCTAAAAGCTTTTTCCTTCTCGCTTAATTTGTTAGGATCTTGAAATACCCAAAAATCACCATGCTCAGGGTAATTCTGAATTCTGTAGTTATCAATGTTGTACCCGTCAACAAGTTCCTCTAAAAACCATTTTAGTTCATCTTCTTTGGAATTTTCTTGAAGGCGTTTGAGCCAGTTTGAACGAATTTCCTCAAAAAAAGTTCGCATTTCTGGAATATTTAGGAAAAAGCTTTGTGACCATTTATACAAACCTTGTTTTCGGTGAGGTAGTTCGTACCACTCGCGAACTAATTTGATAATCTGCTCGTTTTGCCCCAACCAAGTTATCGTGATAGTTATATCCGACCCAGACAAAGGTTGATGTCGGGATTCCCAAAGATAAAATTCAGGAACTGTAAGCAGCGACCGTAGAGGTTCTTGGACAAGAAAAGATGATTTGCGAGCTACTGCACTTAGCAATCCTGCAAATGCTACAGAATTAGAGCGTTGCAGGATTAACTCTATCGCATTATTAATTGGTTTATTTTCATCAATTTCGTTGTAAAGCCACTTTTCTAAGACCATCAAAGCCACAGTTACTGGATATGGGCAAGAGTTATAGTTGCAGTACCAGTAATAGACGTTTTGATTACCAAGCCATCGATGTTCATTACCTGCTAGAGTAATCGATACATCAGGGACAGTTTGATTCTCACGTCGCCAAATATCTGCCCATCTTTCTGTTGCAAAGTTAATTAAGCGCAGGATTAATTCCAGTCCTTCTGTAGGCTGATGCTTAATAAAAAAAAGTAATGGCCCTTGAGTATAAAAGGGAGGATACCACTCTCTATCGCACGCAATTCCCAATTCTTGCCGATGGGCGCTCGGTTCTTCTATTAACAGGGCAAGAAGGACTTCGCGTGCAACGCTTGGGTTGGCAATAATTAGTGGATAGATAGCATCTGTTGTTAAGCAGACCTGGCGAAATGCAGAGTGTACTTTCTGACTAGGGCCATCCGGCCAAGCAACGGGTTCCTCTTCCTCCTCATCTCCCCATTCGCTGCTAAAGTTTTTAAACATTATTGGATTTATTCCCCGCTCATCTATCAATGACCAGGAGGATTCATCAAGTTCTAATTCATATGTTCCATATTCTGGATCATCAATAAATCTTTTAATAAGAGGCTCGGATTGAGTTTCTATTTCAGAATTTTGTACTGTGACTTCTTTCCTAGCACTAGCTTCAAGTGCAAAATTAGCTACACCGTCAGGAAGTTCATAAACTCCTGCAAGTGCAGCATGATAAACTTTTTTACTTAAATCATCTTTATCATAAAAAAATCTGCCAGCTTTTGTGGACTCTAAAAGTCTTTCAGCAGTGGCTAAAGCTAACTCGGCAGCTTCCCGGCGCAGTGGCCATTTTGTATCCAATCGTCGTAGCCATGTGTTGGCTATCTCTGCAATATATTCAGGTGCTAGTTCAATGACATCTGTTAAATGTCGGTGGAGAAACTGAAGTATTGGCAACCAGTAAGGTATGTATGGAATCCGTTGTATTGTAGCGGCCGTGGTTTCCAAGTCTGAATCAAGTTGGGAAGCAATGGCCAAAATCGCAGGATTGGGTAATGTGGCAATGAAAAGGAACCTGGTTAGTAACCGACGTAAAAACAAACCATCGTTTGCAGCTAAATCAGTCCAGATACGCTCTAAAAGTGGAAGTGGGTTGGCAGCGAAAACAACGGCTTCCAATAGTAAGTCCGAAGTTAAATCAGGAGTATTATCGTCTCCGCACAAAGAAACTAGTGCAGAGCGCCATTGTGCCGTATCTTCATTTTTCTCCAGAAGATGAAGTCCGTAAAGCCTTACAGCGCGATGCCAAAGAGGAGAAGAGACTCGATGTTTAATATAGTCCCGTAGGTTGTTTTGTTGTCCTAAGAGAACTCGCTGCCTTGCCCAATCACCATAGAGGTCATGACAAAAAGATAGGCGCTCCTCTCGTTCTTGACAGAGGCGATCTCTAATTAAACTGTCTACTTGCGCCCCATCAGAAATAGAAAATGCGTCAGTTGGCGTTTCAGCTGCCAAATTATCTGCCTGCTTTTCACCCAATGATTTTAGTAGACCAGATCGCATTCTAGCATTGGGCTGTTTACAAACTTCTGTCTCCCAAAACCATTCAATCAAGTTAGATTCTCCAACCCACTGAGTAGTATCCACAGATCCGCCAGTAGACAATTTTGTTGCTAGTAAGTCAAGGACTTTTGGCTTGAACAATAGGGACTGTAGTTGAGGTTGAAAATTTAAACGTTTCAAAGCAGGAAATGTTTCCCAAACTGGTTCAAAGTCATTAATAGAAGGAGCGCCAACTTGAAGCATTTTCCAGTCTTCAGTCAAGACATTGGCGCGTGCCAAAAGCATTTGAACTCTGTTCCACTCTTCTAACTGGCAAGGAATAAGGAGTCGCCAAGGGCTGTCCTCCACATTTAGTCGAAGTGTATGAATTAGCACAGATAAATTCTGAAATGCAGCTTCCGAGAAGATGCGATCTAGTCCATCAATTACCACATAGACGCGAGGAGCAGAAACAGCAGCTAGAACATCTCGAAGCGGAGAAGATAACCCTAAACGATTCTGAAAAGATGAAAAGTCTGAAACATCAAAGCTGCTAGCCTTCCACCAGATGGTTTTGTTAGCATTCTGTTCTTTTTCAGCCCAAGATTTAGAAATTACAGTTTTTCCACAGCCTGAAGCCCCCAAAAGAACAACTACCTTGTTGTTCTCAAAAGCTGTTTCTATTGCTTCTAATTCTACTAGACGAGAAATAAAAATTTTATTACCAATTCTGTCTGGGATTATTGTGAGATTTTCTCTTGTTTGTTCTATAAGTTTTATCCAATCGGTTTGATAATTTGGAGAACTATTAGGATGAAAAATAAATTGAATCTGGAAATTACCATCACCGATTGCAGCCTGCATTCCACCACCTAATATGGAACTATCAGCCTGCTGCTTAATATTTGGCTCAGACGAGGGTAGTGGACTAGATTCAGGTTGCTCTGACTGATTCATTAGCTTATCTCACTAGAATCCAAAGAAACTTTTAGCGACACCTAGCCAGCCGGGTAGTTCCAACAAAATTGGTTTGACGTTCTCCCAAAGGTTT
Organism: Nostoc sp. UIC 10890; assembly: GCF_054786515.1. Classification (NCBI taxonomy): domain Bacteria; kingdom Bacillati; phylum Cyanobacteriota; class Cyanophyceae; order Nostocales; family Nostocaceae; genus Nostoc; species Nostoc sp. UIC 10890. The sequence continues at coordinate 8,772 of NZ_JBSGKF010000010.1, read as the reverse complement.
TTAGTGGATGCCACAGTTTCGCTTGTAGTTTTGAGTGTTTCAGCTACGCGTTTGAGATTCCCGGCTGCTAATTGTTTATCAGGTTCTTTAGTTTGAGCTTCTTCTTTAGCGGCTCCCAAATATTTGAGTGACTTTTCTTTAACTGCTTCTGGTAGTTCTGGGGTTGCACCTACTAATTGTTCTATCCGGGCTAACATCCGAATTACATCTTCCTGATTTAGCTGTTTTTCACCGGATGCAACTACATTAGTTTCCTGTGTTTGCTGGTTGTTGTCGCCCTGCGCCGCTTGCATACCACCGTACACATTACCGCCGCTTACATTTTGGGAAATTCCACCAGGATTATTAGTCATTATATTTATCTTGTCTACTTAGATGCTTGAATAAAAATTGAGTATAGCTCACTAAGTGTAGCGAACTGCAAATATCCAGTGATAAAACTGCTTGTTTTTGTCCATCACACAATTGATCTTGAAAGCCTTGTTTAATTTCTAGATATACTTTGAGTATATATTTGGCAAGTTTTTCTAGCTCCCTCACTTGAAGCATCCTCAGTTTTACTTAAAATGGGATGATTTTTTAATCTATGGCAGGCGATATCAAGTAAGGCTTGCCAATTAACAGGAAAGATACTTGTACTACCACTAATTGCCGATGCAATTAGATATTTACCGTTAGGACTAAACGCGAGAAATTGAAATTTACCAACATTCTCAAATTTACCAATCATGTTTCCGTTAATATCAAACAGTTGTAAAGAAGGATTATGTGTATTAGATCCATATCCTGATAATCTTGCTTCAGCAGCAGCAATAACTCTTCCATCAGGACTAATTGCTGCAATATTTCTATTGTCTATATTAGGAGAATGACCAAACTTACTTATTTTTTTACCATTAAAATCTCTTACTTCTATGTCGTTTTCTTTAACCAAAACCATTCTTTCGCTGTTTGTGCTTGTGGCAACAAAACCAATCTTACCTTGAACTGAGAATGCTTCGTAAGTCTTACTTCCATTGTGTGTTTTGACTTGAACAAGGTGACCATCTCTTACAATAGTCAAAGTTTTACCATCTGGGCTGTAAAAAATAACTGGATTTCGTTGCTCAGTTTCTAATTCAAACTCCCTTTTTGCTACTAACTCCTTTGTTCCAAATTCTCCTTCTTCGTAGCTAATTTTAAATTTTTGCCCACTTGGAGAAAAAAACTCTAGGAAATTAGAGTTATTAAAGAGAGATATCGACTCATCAAAGTAACTATGTACACTCCAGACCCTTACACCATCCGAACCACCACTAAAAAGGGTTTTACCATCTGGACTAAATGCTACAGACGCAACATTATTTTGATGCCCAATAAAACTGAATTTAATTTTACTATAAGTATTATCAGCATTATCTAAAAGAAATAAATTATTGCCATCTCCCAAGTCATACGTAGCTGTGGCTACTTGAGTTTTTACTTGAGAAGGACTGATAGCAATACTACTAGATTCATTTTCCAAAATATTCAAATTTTCTAAATTCAAATTTGATTTACTGATATCTACAACTTCTCGGTTATTAAAGGTCACAACAGGGTTAGGATTAACTTCATGAATACCAACTCCAATAAAGATTTGCGAAGGACTGCTAAAACTAATCGAATCTATAGAACTAAGATAGCCAGGATTCTCCACTAATACTGTATGAGTAGTTTCTGTAGAGCGTATCCATAATTTTAGAGATTTTGCATAATCACCAATAGCAATACTTTTGCCATCGGGACTGAAAGATATTGCTGTAATGGAATAATTATTTATATATAAAACTTTAGAGTTACTGAGATTACAATCATTCAAATTTACATCGAACCAGCGTAACTTTCTATCGGCACTACCACTAACTAAAACATTACTGTCTGTTGGGCTAAAAGACAAAGAAATTGCTACTCTCGCTAAGGTTTCCTTAAATGCCTTAACTTGTTCATTTGAGCCTGGGTAAACACACACAAAATTATCTTTGAGCCTTCTGACTCGAATTTCTCCGTTTTCACTAGCACTAGCAATTATACTACCGTCAATATTGAAAGCTACACTATGTACAGGTACTCCTGCAAAATCTTCAATAATTTGAGATTTATTATCTGTAGGATGCCAAAGTATAACTTTTCCGTCCTCTCCTGCACTAATAATTGTTTGTCCATCAGGGCTTACAGCTACACTCCTAGTCCCTTGATGAACTTCTAAAAAATTTTTTTCTCTTGCTTTTTGAACAGCATTAAATAAACTTGCTTCAGCCGAAGTAAGCAGTTCTGTTAGCTGTGGAAACTCTGAAAAACTTTGACCTGTTGCATTAACAGCCAATACAAGAGCTTTTGTCGGATTTTTAGAGAGTAATGGTTCAACTTGAGCAATATTACGTTGAATCTGTGCTAATTTTGTTTGTCTTTCAGCTTTTATACTTTGCAAAATAGCATATCCAGCGACAAGAGAAACAGCAAATAAGCCTGTAGCTAACCATCTAATTGTTTGTTTTCTCCGAAGTTCTTTTTCGGTTACAAAACGCTCTCGCAAACCAACACTAGCATCAATAAATTTGTTTGCAGCCTCACTAAAACCACCTAAAATTTGATTAAATTTTGTATCATTTCTTAGCTCTAAAACTTGCTCTAACTTTGAGCCACTCCACAGTTCATCATCTGCTTTTTTGGCTTGCCAAAGTGCCACATCGTTATTGAGTCGGTTACGTAGGGCGATCGCTTGGCGATTTTCCTTAATCCAGGTATTCAGTTTTGTCCACGAAGTAAGCAGCGTTTCATGAGCAATATCTATGGTAGATTGCCGGAATTGGAGAGGGTGGTCACTGACTAACAAATTATTATTAATCAACTTAACCAGTACGCCTTCCTCAAGCTCATCGCTAAACTCAGAGCGTACCGCCCGTCTACGAACTGGTTTCCATTCAGTACCAGAGTCTTCATCCCCACCAATATCAACCAGTTTGAGGAAAATTCTCTGAGTAGCAATTTTCTCCTGTGCGGATAAATCCTCATAAATTTTATCCACTCGTTGCTGAAGCGCACCTCTGATCCCTCCCAACTCCCGATATGTACTAATGTTCAAAGTACGGTCACTGATACTGTCAGTTTTTACTTCTGTTTCCCACAGTAAATTCAGCGTGTACTGCAACAAAGGCAAATAACCTGCTTGTCCCTGTACATCCTTAATAATTTCCTCAACTAGCCCAGTTTCAAAAACTACCCCATGATGTGCCGCAGGTTGTTCAATTGCCAAACGCAACTCATCCAGTTGCATCTCTGCAATCATTGGGCGATGTTTATCTGTAGCTTTCACCAGTGCTGGATAGGGGCTTAACTTGTCGAGAAAATCAGCCCGCATTGTTGCCATAACTTTAACTAAAGGGAGCTTGGCTTTGGCTAGTTGTACCAAACTGGCGATAAAGCGATCTCGTTTTTCTGCTTCACTGGTGGTAAATAGTTCCTCAAACTGGTCAATAAAAATTAACCAATAATCATCAGCTTGCTTGAGCCTTGCTACTACTTGAGTTAATGTATCAGCTTTAGCCTCACGGGCGATCTGGGCTTGATTTTGCGGATTTTTACTAAGCAAACTAGCATATAAAGATTCAAATGGGTCTTGATCTGGCGTAAATATGAGTTTAACTAATCGCATTCCATATTTTTGGAAAAGCCAGGGAATCAAACCTGCACGTACTACTGATGATTTACCACTACCACTAGCACCCAAAAGTAAAACTAAGTTAGTTTGTTCGAGTTCATTAACTAAACTTGTAAGAAATTGGTCACGACCAAAAAACAAGTCTTTATCTTCTGGTTCAAATTTCTTTAAGCCTCTGTAGGGAGAGGTTTTTATAAATTCACGGGTTTTAATCTCATCAACAGAGATTTGCAAAATTTCCGTTTTATTAAAAGTGACAACGTTACTGTCACCCTGAATTTGGATATTATCATCACCTATTACAGCCTGCATCCCGCCACCCAAAGTAGAATTTTTTACCTGCTGCCGAATACCAGGCTCAGGTATAGGTGGCGGATTATCGTTAGGAAGCAAAGGCTGATTCATTGGCTTGTTTTACTAGAATTTGAATGCGGATACCCAACTTAATAATTTATTGATTGTTTTTATTCCAATCATCTAAAGCAGCAATGACAAAACTGGCTGCGGGATGGCTGAGGGCTTGTTCTAGAGCCGCAGTACCACCAGCCCTCAACGCACTGATTGTTTTCTGCATTAAAGTTGGGTTATTTTCGATGCGTTGCGTGGCTTCTGTTGCCAGTGCCATTTTTCCTGACATTGTATCAGTAGGATAAGATTGACTTAATTGGTCTAGTAATTGCTGAATTTCTGCTGCGGCTTCTGCAAGGGTTTGTTCTTGTTCTGGTAAAGAATAAGTGGTTGAAGTTTGCACGTTATTATTACCCTGTGCTGCTTGCATCCCACCATACACACTACCGCCGCTTACATTTTGAGAAATTCCACCAGGATTATTAGTCATACTATTATTTCCAGTTGTAACTATATTTTGAATGATTAAATTTCCAGGATTAGCAAGCTGTCTAGTAATTTTAAACATACTTGTATTATTCTGAAAATCAATATTTGTTGTTTGTAAAGTATTTCGATATTGTCTTTTTAAATCTTCTATACCGTTATTATAAGCTTGTTTTAATCTCTGTTCAAATTCTACTTTATTTACATTAATCGGAACATTTAATCTAATAACAAAATTGCCATTTAATCTACTTTCAAATGCTTGTATTAAATTATCTGAATTATCAGGAGAAATATTAAATTCTTTTAAGCAATTTTCAAATACTTGTAAAAATACTTGCCAATCAATACCATCTTGCTCAAAAACTATGGAAACTTGTGATGGTTTCTGCAATAGTGTAATAGCCTCTTCAGAAGTTAATTTTCCAGTAGTTGGATGACGTTGTTTTAGATTTGGTTGTGGGTAAAAATAAAAATAATCACAAATTAAGCCATCTAATTGTGCTGTAGCTGGAATACTTCCCTTTTCAATTGTAACTCCAGTAATGTTTGCCCGTCTTAAATCAACATTATCTAGTTTTGTTTGATTAAGAATTGAATTTTCTAAATTAGCTTCTATTAATTGAGAATTACTCAAATCCGCTCTAGATAAATTAACACTATCTAATGTTGCTCCAACAAGATTTAATTCCCTTAAATCCATACCTTGATAATCTTTTTCTTTTCTAGTTCTTTTTTTAATAAGCAAATCTCGAATTATGGAATTTTCTAGATAATTTACTTGGATTCTTGCACAATCAATCTTTTTAACTTCATACCAATTTGTTCGTGTTAATGTACATTCAGAAAAATTACTTCCTTTAAGATTTACATTAGCAAAGCTAACATCTTTTAAATTTGAATGGTGAAATTTAGTGCCTTGTACAGAAGCAAAATACACAAACAAATTCCAAATCCAAACATATTTTTTTTCTTTATTTATAATTGCTTGGTCGCTTATTACAATTCCTAAAAGTGAACCAAAAAACGCTCCAATAGCACGTCTAATTATAGGATCAAGGTTTGTGTTTATTAAAATTATATTTACAAGAACAACAATTATAGAAAAGAATATAATACTGAGAAATATCTGCATATTTTCAGTTTTAGGTTCATCCATAGTTTCTATAAATGGAATAAAAACTCCAACAAGAAAAATAATACAAATTCCCATGTATATTAAATAACTTTGTTGAATATGAAATAAGCTATTCAAAAAATAAGCGTGAAAAAAACTAATATAAACAACAGATATTAATATAGTGTAAATAATTTTATTAATGCCACGAATCCCTAAGAAAAAATAAAAATTACAACTGATAATAATACTTGCACTAAATCCAGACAATGAAATTATAAATAAAGATATTATAAAAATAATAATAGACCACCATATTTTTACCCCACATACAGCGTTATCTAATATTGCGCCAGTAAGGTTAGCATCATAAAAATTAGTGCCACTGATTTTTGCTTCCTTAAATATTGCACCAGTTAAATCAGCATTAGTAAAATCAACACCACGGATATCTGCTTTGGAAAAGTTAGCGTTCTTAAGGTCTTTATCCTTAAATGAAGAACCGCGTAAATTACTTTTATAATAATCTCTTGACATAACTTTACAAGTAAATTGAATAGCAATTGATACTCAGATGCACTCAAATTACAGATATACCACAAAAAATTACTTAATTTCAACGGTTTAAAGCGGTTAGCTTTTGTTAACGCCAGTTTTCATGGCAGCAACTCAAAACTCAGCTTAACAACATTGGGTGCAAAATCCCGTCGCCGGGATTGTGAGGGGTGGTAAATGCTGTGAAGCCTTGCTGTGTGGTTTTTTTGGCTGATGTACGGAGAATCGTACATTTTTGGTGTACAAAGATTATTGACACTATTTCCAGCAATCATTCCCATAAATAATTTTGCGTTCGCCGTTAGGATAAAATCTGGCGCACCATCCGTCCCTCACACGCCAACGGTCAATAGCTATTCCTGTAAGCATCACAGCCACTACACCAATCGCAGTTAAATAGAAAATTGCTAAACCCCACCAATCTCCGATTTAACCTTCTCCATCTCCTCACCCTGGAATCCTTCATTAACATTGGTGTCTACCGGACACCAGCTAGACACGGGCTTGTCTGGGTCGTGTCTAGTGTGGTGGCTGCTAGTGTCTACGCCGTATAAGGGTTTGGAGCTAGGGTGTCTGTGGTGTCCGGTGTCCGGTGTCCGCGAAAAAAGGGCGGTTTTGGGGCTAGACACCAGACACAGAAAGCGGTTAAATTTGATTGAGCTTGATAACACCCTCGGCTATCCAGTCTGCCAATCCTGCCCCCACAATTTCGTACATCCAGCCCTTTATTTGTTCAACAGTAAATCTCTCACCAGCCACTTTAAAGTTGCCCTTGAACTCTCTCACATCAGCTTCAATTCGTTCAGTTCTGATAAAATATTCATACAGTTTTTGCGCCATTGGTGATAATTTATTCGGCTCACTTTGGGTATTATCTGCCTTGCTACCAAGATTGAATTCCAGTTCATAAATCCGCTCTAAAGTGGCTTTATCGATTGTTGGCGGTTCATTAACTGTTCTAGATTCATCAAGCCGAAAATCAATCCGCTTCTGGTCTAACTTGGGCAGTTCAATATCAATCCATTGCCCATGCCCAGGTAATTTAATCCTACCCCTACCACTAGCTTTAGCTTCTGTGGTGATTGGGTCAATAGTTGCGATTAGTTCTACTTCTAACAGTGCAGCATCCCGAAGTTTTGATAACCCTTTAGCTTTGGCTAAGATTTCCATTGTGCGGTCGTGAGCTACGAACAAAGGAACCATTAATTGCTTGCGAGATTCAGTCATGGCACAGCGAAACCATTTACCGATGAATTCTGGATCTGGCTTAAATTCTTTTTCGTCTGTCCAGTCCTCTGGTGTCGGCTCAACAATGTTATCTGTCCAAGTTGTAAACTCCTCAGCGACTACACAGAAATGTTGGTTTGTATCTCTTAAGTGTTGCGTCCATTGCTCCTCAGTCATGCCACTGTTGCGGTAGGCATCGTAACGGCGGCGCATTTCAGCCATATACCATTGCATGAATTGGGCTATCTCTTGGTAGCCAGTAATCAACTGTACCCCTCGCCACTCGACCTGTGTACCATGTGGATCTAGCACAAAGATTTGATTCCACCCGGACTTGCGCTTTGCCCAGATAATCTCTCTGGTAGTCCAGGATTTCCCCGCACCCATGCCACCAAATATCAAAGTGGGGTAGCCGATGGTGTTGTTGATCCAGCGATATTTGTCACCGGGGGCGTAGCTTGCCGCCGAAGGCATCGCTTGGCTGTCTGCCCCAGTAACCTTGTCGTTGGGGTCAATCGTCCCTTGCAATGTTTGACTCCCTTGCAGATAGGGCGTTTTCATCTCGCGCAACTGCTTAATGTACTCTGCCTTCTGCTCCTCCGTCATGCCTGCGGTTTGCGCCTCAAAAATAGCGTCAGTTGCCTCCATTTGGGTAACTTCAATCTCAGTGTGGGCGTAAATCTCGGCTTTGGTGATATCAACGGTGCGATCGTTGGCGATTAGATCCAGGTCGGCTTGTAGTTGGACTTCTGCGATCGCAACGTCTCGGTAACTATCCAATAACTCGGAACGTGCGGCCATCTCTGCTTTTGCAGCATCCCGTTTTTGGGCGATGTCTTCAAAAACTGCCCTCTGCTTCTCTTCATGTTGGCAATGGCGGAGCATCCAGCCAGCAAGCGCAAACCCCAGGAATCCCCCAAACGCCCAAAACGGCTTGTAAGGGTTAGTCGCTTTCACCAGTCCATTTACCCCCATAGCTGGGTCACGGACTACTTGGCGTGGCATTCCTTCTTGTTTCCATTGTGACCAATAAAATGGGGTCATGCGAAAAGGACGGTTATCTTTGTCCTGACACACCAATGTTTTTGAAGGGGTTTTCAAACAGAAGTAAATGCGATCGCTGCTAGTTCCCTGCCACGCCATCGCCGCCGAGCTAATTCCCACAGTCAAACTCAGCCCAATTGCAACAGCTTTCTTGTCCATCGGCAACTGTCCGAACCACAACATTAAACCCGATTGTTGCGACTCGGATAACTGTTTATGTTTGTCGGTTAAATAATTCATTTACTCTTCTTTCCACCAAATAGAAAAAACATTAATATCGCTAGAAATATGCCCACTCCTGCACCATCCATCCAAC
>NZ_JBSGKF010000009.1:0-42771 GCF_054786515.1 Nostoc sp. UIC 10890 | reverse complement strand
CGTACATACTTCCCGATGTTGATTGCTGAATCAGAATCATCACCAGAAGATGCCTTAGAACACGTCGCTGAAGTTGCCACAATCTTTACTAATACTGCACTGCGGCGAGTTTTTAACTTCTGCACGCCGATAGTTTTGGCTGACTTGCTGATGATTATCTTGCGTTGTTTACCTACTGAAGTTTACTCAGACTTTGCCCCAATGCAAGCCGTAACTAACCCGACAGTGACCTGATAAAATTTATCAGAAATCATTTCTACCGACCTACCAGTAGTAAAAGATTCTCACAATCATGATTGTCTACTTAATCATTGAGTGAGCGTCTCGTTCACTATGCCTTGAAACGCCCCACCAGAGCTTTGTACAGCATGAGTGCATTAGGATTACTGCTTTCTATGGTAAAGAGCAAGGTGCTTTGAAGGCGAGTTAGGGTGCAAGTACTAAAGTAGGATAAATGTCAGGTAGGAAATTTTTATTTAATTTCTTTTCTTTTATTAAACTTTAAGATTGCATTTTTATAAGCTGTATCAATGAACTCAAAAGCTTTAATTAGGTTTTCTCCTTGCGGATTGTTGATAGCTACCCATCCCAGCCAACCATATATAGGATGCGGGGTTAGTACATTTAACTGAGAAAAATCCCAGTCTCCATCAATTATCTTGCCTTTAGCGGGTCTTTTTGGTCTTTGCCCAAATAATTTAAGATATTCTTGATCTCCAATACCGATACTAAGTCTAAAAACCGCATCTCTATTAAGATTTGAACTTTTATCATTTGGCCCATCTACTTCTTTAATTGTTGCAAAGTAAACCCCTCTGGGTAACTTCATCTCAGGGTTATAAAAGAAAGTTGTTTCTAAGTAGGCTTCTGTTACATTCAGTCCTTGATACTTACAACTAATATATTTTCTAATTTCGTCTTTAGTCATACTGATTTTCATATTTAATTTTCATTTTATTATTAATATACTTTTGTTCTTATTTCAAAGATTTCCTATCTTTAAATGCTAAAGCTTTGAGAATTGTAATGCTTCTAGGGCTGGGCTACGGAAAGAAAAAATATTACTCCTGCTATTAGATAGTCTTAATAGCGGTAGTAATAAAAATTTGGCTGACTTAGACGACGATGAAAAGTGGTTAGCCCGTAAATACTTCCCGATGTTGATCACTGAATCGGAGTCATCACCAGATCACCTGTTAGAGTCAGTGGCAGAAGTTGCCCAAGTTGTTGGTACTAGGGCGATGCGCCGGGTTTTGCATTTTTGTGACATAAGAGTGAGGGTTGACCTGCCGATGACTTTCTTTCGTTGTTTGCCCACCGAAGTTTACTCAAATGAATCCATTCTAAGAGCCGTTGCCTCAATGCAACAGAGTTGTAACTTGACAGTGACGTTATAAAATTTATCGGTTTTCAATTACTACTGAACTAATTAGTAACAAAATACAGTCCAGTAACCAACTACAATTCTGGTTATATTAGACGAGACTGTTCAAAATTTTTTTGTTCTTGATTATCGAGCAAGCAGATTATCTATATGTCTGAACTTACAGACGGACTTGAATATATTTTAGATTGGTTAGAATCTACAAATCTGGAATTTTTTGATTGTTATAACCCCGGTTTAACTCGGCAGCAGATTGAGAAAATAGTCAAAGATTTACCCTTTAAGTTATCTGAGGAAATCTATGAACTTTATCAATGGCGAAATGGAATAGCCGACCTTGGTTTTAACAATTATTATCCCCCAGTCGAATTTCTATTTCCCAATCAGTTATTTAGTAGTTTGCCCACTTCATTCAGTACTTTACAAGGCTCTGTTTCAAATTATTATGATTTCTGGCAGTTTGAGCAATCAATCATGATGAATAAGCCATTTGATGATTATAAAGGCTGGGATCAGACATGGTTTCCTATTGCTTTGTTTGAGAACAAAAGAATACTATATGTAGTTGGCGATATTGAGCCATCCCCAGTTTATTTTATTGATTTCATTTTTATTGAGAATCCATTAAGAGTCTATAAAAGTCTCACAAGTATGATATCTGTAATTGCAGAATGTTGTGAGTTGGGTTTATATCAACTCATACCAGATGAATCTGGAGAAGAAGATGACATGATAATACGAATAGATGAAGAAAAGCTGGAACTTGAAAAAGAGATATATCAAAAATATAACTCCTAATTACACGGAGTCAGCACCTGGAGAATTTTACTCTGTTGTTTAGAAATTTGACTATTCCATAACGATTTAATTAGGTGGGCTATATGTCTTTTTCTGGCGACGGCTGCTTTTCTTCACTTCACCTAATAAATACTTAATCCGACCACCACTCAAGTTAATGCCCAGTCCTTTCAACATCTCTGACACTTCATCGTAAGTATAGCCATACTTATCAGAGGTCAGCTTCTCAATATACCGTCTCATTTTCCGAACAGCTTCTCTGTCTGAGATATCCTCTCGCTCTTTCGGCTTCTGTTCCTTAAGCGCTTTGATAGCCTCATCAATTTTCTCTTTCGTAATTACTTCTAAATTCTGATGTTCACTCATGGTTATCTCGTGAATCCCGATTAACTGATAATTATCGGCTATTTGAAATAATTTGCAGCAATTTATTTTCAAAATGCTAAAAAAATCGGCGATTGCGGCTACGCCGAATTACTTTTTCGTATTACGGCTACGCCTTATATTTTTTAGCGTGGCAGCTTCGCTGGTCTTCTTATTCAAGCTAATGCTAAAAAATCTGACTATTACAGCTACGCTGAATCTAGACTTTTACTTAAAACAGCTACGCTGAATTATTTTTTAGTATTCCGGCTACGCCGGACTATTATATTGTGTGCCAGCTTCGCTGAATCAGAGAATTTTCATATAGCGGCTACGCCGTTTCTATCTCCTCTATTGTGGCTACGCCGAACCAGAATTTACCGACTGCTTGATTTGATAAAATTCCGGCTACGCCGTTGCTATCCTCCCTTGTAAGTTGTAGGATGATCAGCAGCACGGCTACGCCTTTGTATTCCCGCCTTCAGCCCCCTGCTGTGTCCTCCGTACCTACGTAGCACTTGACACCTCGCTCTCCCCGAAAATGGGCTAGAAGCAAGCCGTGCCTTTTGCCTACGGCAAACCTCGCTCCGCTCGGACGACAGGCTTGCCAAAGTGGGAAGCATCCCCCTTTGGATACCCCCTCTCATACCTCCCTCGGTTATGCGCCCAAAACTGTCAAAAAACCTGCTTCGTACTAAGACATTAGAAGCTCGTGTTAACGCAATCGAACACGAGATGATTAAGCTCAAAGCACAAGACGCGGGACTAAGCATAGCTGAATTAACTAGACGCAGTGTTTTACTAAAACCACTGCCCAAACGACTGAGCAAAATAACTCTAGCTACTTATAGAGAATTAGTACGCATTGGCAACAATATTAATCAACTTAGCAGAGCTACTAACACAGCTATTAAAATGGGACTGCGACCACCCGCAGATTCAGAACAATTAAAACAACTACAAAACCTCTTACAACAGATAGGGCGGGAACTGTCCCAAATTGAAACTGAAATTACTGATGAGGATGACGTTGACGACAACGAAGATCCAGAAGACTGGGAGTAAAAATGATTGGCAACCAAACCAAGGGTAAAAGCTTTCGTGGACTCCTTGACTATCTTGAAAACAAAGAGGAGTCATCCTTAATTGGCGGCAATATGTTTGGCACAAATGCCAGAGAACTGGCTAGAGAATTTCGACTGTCTCGACAACTTAACCCAGAAGCAGAAAAAGTAGTTCATCATGTTTCGCTCTCACTAAGCCCAGGCGAACAGCTAGACAATGATACTTGGTGCGAGATTGCCGACAAGTATATGTCAGAAATGGGCTACACAGCTAACCAATATGCCATCTACCGCCACAGCGATCGCAACCACGACCACATTCACATTTGCGCTAGTAGAATCAGTTTGGATGACGGCAGGATTACCCGCGATAGCTGGGAGTATGTGCGCTCTGAAAAAATCATTCGCCAGCTAGAACTAGAATATGGGTTACAGCAAGCGAATAGTAGTAAAGAGAAACTGAGCCGCGCTCCGAGTTCCGGGCAACAGCAACGATTTGAGAGAGAACAATTGGAGTATGAGCAGGGTAAAAGAAACACGCCGCCACAACAGCCAATCAAAACTCAACTAATTGAATTAATCGACCGCGCCACAGTAGATAAACCGACCATGCCCCAACTGATTGAACGATTGCAACTGTTGGGTGTGGAAGTGCGTCATGGGCTAACACGCAACGGTAAGAGTAAAGGCATCTCGTATTCCTGGAATGACCAGAAATTTAGCGGTACTTCCTTGGGGCCTGCCTACACCTTCCCAGGATTGCAGAAGCATTTTGAAATTGACTACCAGCCAGAACGTGATGATGAACCTATTAATGAATTGCTGCTCAAACCTGCTAAACCACTCCCAATTGAGCAGTTAGAAAAGTTTCTTCAAGAGATTGAACGCAAACAGCGACAGCCTCAGTTCACCCCACCACCAGAGGATAAAGTTGTTTGGCAAGTATTGCACAAGTATTTGAACGAGAAACGCTACATACCAGATTATATTTCGCAAGGATTACATGGTAATCAGTTGCTTTACATGGATGAGCAACGAAATATTTTGTTTATCAAGCGTGATTTAGATGGTGAAAAAACTGGCGCATTAGTTTGGTCAAAGCCTAGAGAAAATCATCGCACTGTGGAGTACGACCAAAACACTTCTACAGCAAATGGTTGGTTTTATCTGAGATTGGGAGGGCAACCAACGGACAAGGTAGAAAATGTCTTTTTGTGTTCTACACCAATTGATGCGATGTCAGCAGCCACCTACCTGATCTCAAGTTGCAAGGGGCTACCACCAACTAGAACCATGTTGATAGTAGCTGATGACCCGAATAACCTACCTATGGAATTTCTTAAGAGTTTCAATAGGGTTGTCGTAGCATTCAATAATGATGAACAAGGGAATCTTGCGGCTAGTGCAGTATTAGAATTGTTGCCACAGGGTAAAAGGCTCAAAACCCATAATCCTGATTGGAGTCAGGAACTAGAAGCTCATCTCAGGGAGGAGCAACAAAAGCTCAGACAGCAAGACCGTGGTTTTAGCTTGTGAGCCACGCCGAGTAGACCGAACTCGTGACCGCTACGCTCTCGGAGTCGGTGGCTCTTACGGGCAGAAAGATTACTGGTTGGGACAACTAGATCCTGCAAGCCCGCAAGAGCCACTCCGCTGACGCCGACTCCGAGCCACGAGTTCTTAAATCTGGAATCCAGATGCTTTAAACTTGGCGCAACTAAGAAAACACCTAAGAAAAAATCTGATTACTTAGCTTAAAAACTGTATTGATCAGGCTTTCAGCATCCACGACAGCGTAACTTCCTTGCTCCGTCGCGGTTTCCCAAATTCATTAATGTACAAAAAACCGGATTTATTTAAACTTTCGGTTGCGGATAATAATATCGCTCAAAGTTTAGTTGCTCGATTTTCACTAAAGTATATCTTTAGAAAGTTTTATTTAAAGTGTAGTTAGATAAGTTGATTATTATCAGGGTTCAATTAATCCTTACTTAAAAAATAACCAGTATAAAATTATTCAACATAAAAAATCTTTAAAATTGACGGATCACACAGGGGGGAGCATGACAAGTGAATCCACTGTTAAACTCACTATTACCTTAAACGAACCGGACTCAGACGAAGAGAGACTTGACCAGATAACGCGAAATCTGCTGCGAGAAATCAAAGAATTCGATGGTGTCGAACAAGCTGGTTTAGCAGTAGTTGGAGAAATACCAGAAGGTGCTAAGAGTATTGGAAGCATTCTCGTAGGTATTCTAAATGCTGAGGTGAGTTTAACAAGTTTCAAAACTTTCGTGGGGTTTTTGTGGGAGCGTCTTGCAGGCAACCCCGTGGAACTAGAAGTTGAAGCTAACGGTAAAAAACTGAAAGTAAAAGCTGGTAGCCGACAAGAATTATTAGTAGCAATTCAGGCAGCAGAACAATTTGTAGCAGGCTATAAGGTTATTTATGGTAAAGGTGGCGCTGCTGATAGGGGTGAGTGATTACGGTTCGGGTTTGACTCCTCTCCCAGGAGCAGTAAAAGACGTAGAGGCATTACAGCGAGTTTTGCAACACCCAGAAATAAGCGGTTTTGATGACGTGAAAACGTTAATCAATCCCGAACCACTGGTTATGCAGGAAGCCATTCAGACTTTATTTGCAGATAATCGCACAAAAGATGACCTCGTGCTATTTTTTTTCTCCGGTCATGGAATTAAAGATCAGAGAGGTGAACTTTACTTTGCAACTCGCATAACTCGCAAAAATCCTCACGGTGAACTTATCAAAGCAACAGCCGTTCCAGCCCGTTTTGTGCAGGAGATGATGAGCGATAGTCGCTCAAAGCGAGAGGTGGTGATTCTTGATTGTTGCTTTAGTGGGGCTTTTCCTGTGGGCTGGACTGCAAAAGATGATGGTTCTGTGGATATCCAGACTCAACTAGGCGGTGAAGGGCGTGCTATCCTCACATCTTCTAATTCAACCCAGTATTCTTTTGAGCAACAGGGGTCAGATTTCTCGATTTACACCCATTACCTAATTGAAGGGATTGAGACTGGTGCAGCAGATTTAGATAATGATGGCGAAATTTTGGTTGAGGAATTGCATGAGTACGCCAAAAAGAGAGTCCGAGAGGCTTCTCCTGCCATGAAACCAGAAATCTATGCCGTTAAGGAAGGCTACAAGATTCTGCTGTTCAATACACCATATCCAGACGATCCAAAACTTAGATATCGAAAAGAAGTTGAACGTTGTGCAAGACAGGACAATATTTCGATTGTTGGTCGCAGAATATTAGACGATCTAGCAGATACTTTAGGACTACTGCCTGAAGAAACTGCTGCAATTGAAGCTGAAGTTCTTAAACCTTACCGACAATACAAGAAAAAATTGACGATATATGAGCAGGCGTTAGTTGATGCAATTCAAAGGGAGCATTTTCCTCTCAGTCAAAGTACTCGTGATGAGTTAAAACATTTTCAGCAAGTTTTGGGTCTGAGAAAAGAAGATATAGCTCCAATTGAAGCTAAAGTTGAGCCTTGTATAATCAGGATCACTAGGAATGCTCCTAATTTTGCCTCTTTAATTAGAAAACCCAAAATCCTTATCGGAGCAGGTATTAGCACTGTTCTAATATTGTATTTTCTGGTTAATACAATTTTCAACGTAATCACACCTTCTGAATTATACAAAAAGGGATTAAATAAGTCTAATCAAGGAGACTGTAAAGGTGCGCTAGCAGATTACAACCAAGCGTTAAGGCAAGATCCTAATTACACGCTTGCTCTGATTGAGCGGGGTTATTGTCGCGCTCAAGTTGCAGATTATAAAGGAGCAATTGAGGATCTTGACAAGTATATTCGAGTCAATTCCAATGATTCTAGAGCATACCTTAACCGTGGTTTTGCTCATGCTAGTTTAGGTAACTATGAGCAGGCAATCGCTGATTACAACAAAGCCATTGAAATTAATCCCCAAAACGCCCTAGCCTATAATAATCGGGGACTTGCTTATGCCAATTTAGGTAACTATGAGCAGGCAATCGCCGATTATAACAAAGCCATTGAATATAATAATGACCCCCTTACATGGCCTTACAACAATCGAGGCTGGGGATACTACAAACAAAATAATTATGAACAAGCGATCGCTGATTTGAATAAAGCGATTGAAATTGATCCGAACTATGCGCCCGCCTATTACAACCGGGGTGTTGTTCGCTCTAGTCAAGGAGATAGGCAAGGAGCAATTGAGGATTATCAAAAAGCAGCATATTTATATCAGAAACAAGGACAGACAAGCTACTCTCAAGATGTATTGAATCAAATTGAAAAACTTCAAATACTCCCTAGCAGTCCTACAGTTTCCACCCCATCTACCACGATGACAGCAAAGGAATTATACGATAGGGGACTCGATAAATCTAATAAAGGAGACTATAAAGGCGCAATCGATGATTTTACCCAATCGCTACAACTCGATCCCAATTATGTACTTGCCTACTTCCAACGTGGCTATGCCCTTAATGAAATTGAAGACTACAAAGGAGCAATAGAGAATTACAACCAGTATCTTCAGCTTAACCCCAACGATGCTGCTGCCTACAATAACAGATGCCTTGTATACAATAACTTAGATAAGTATCAGCAGGCAATTTCCGATTGTAACAAGGCGATCCGTATCAATCCCAACAATGCCAATGCTTTCTACAATCGAGGTAATACCCGTTCTAAATTAGGAGAGAAGCAGGCAGCAATACAGGATTTTCAAAAAGCTGCACAACTGTATCAAAAACAACGTAAGACAAAAGATTACCAAGATGCATTAAGTCGGATCAAAAAGCTTCAGCAGTAGTCAAAGCGGTTCCGGGGGTGAAATGAACAGTGATTCCGAAAGTTACGCTAAGGAATTGATGCGCCTGTAAGGGGATAAAATTTATTGCTACCCTGCCTTTTTTAGCATCCTCAATTCCTTTTAAGTCTTTTAGTTCCAAGGCTGTCAAGTAAAAAGGTTCTTCTCCTATTTTTTCAGACACCTCTAAACCAAAATCAGGTAGAAAACCGGATGGCAGCAGCACATCATTTTTTTTATTGGCAATTTGTATTGTCTGGTTTACAGTTCCTGATGTACCGTAGGTATCACCTAAAATCTTTTTGACGTTGTTTTGCTTCTCCCATTTGGCTATAACCTATATCATCAAAATTTTAAATCAAACAATAGCCCCATCCCCAAATAAATAACACCAACTGACCCATCACCAGTTATCTTTAATGGTAACGGGGCAGGTAAACAAACTCACTTATGAGCCGAATCATCGCAGTTTTTAATCAGGCGGGAGGTGTTGCCAAAACCACCCTTACCCAAAATCTGGGCTACCAAATAGCGCAATTGGGTCATCGTGTTCTGCTCATCGACATAGACCCCCAAGCCAGCTTAACTATTTTTATGGGCTTGGTTCCACGGGAAATAGAGCAAACTGTCAACAATGCCATTGTGGATGAACAACCCCTGCCAATTCATGAGGGGATTCACGGCATGGATTTAGCCCCTGCTAACATCTCTCTCAGTACGGCAGAAATGCAATTGGTTAGTGCTTCCATGCGCGATTTCCGCCTGAAAGAAGCCATCGAACCAATCCAAGAGAATTACGATTTCATCCTTATAGATTGCCCTCCCAGCTTAGGGCTACTAAGTTACATCTCCCTTGTAGCCGCCACTCATGTTCTCGTACCTTTGGAAACTCATTTCAAAGCCTTTGAGGGAACAGGCGAACTCTTAAAAACGGTTGCCACAGTACGTAACAAACCCAACCGCAAATTGCAAATTGCCGGATTTGTGCCGACAAAATACGATGCCCGGAACTCCCAGGACACTCGTACCCTAGCAGCCATCACCGAACAACTAGCCAGCGCCGGAACTGTCTTTGCCCCGATTCCTCGCTCCACTGCTTTTGTTGATGCTTCAGAAGAACGAATGCCCCTTGCAGTTTACGAACCCAAGCACCCATCTGTCGCCATCTTGAAAAAAATAGCCGTTAGTTTAGAATCTTTAAAATGAGACGCACTACTAAAGCCAGCCAGCCCCTTAAAAGCAAAATTGATGTACCTTGGGACACTACAGGCGTTATTAATGCCGATTCTCAAGTGACTATCCCATTAGACCAGATTATTCTACCGCCGAATCAACCACGCCGTTACTTTGATTCTGAAGCATTAAAGCAGTTAACTGAATCCATCAAACAGCATGGCATCTTGCAGCCCTTGTTGGTACGCCCTCTTGATGGAGAGAAACACGAATTAGTCGCAGGAGAACGCCGCTATCGTGCTGCCTTAAGTATTGGGCTAAAAGTTGTCCCCGTCGTCATTAGAGAGTTAGATGACAACGCAGCTTTTCAATTTGCACTTATAGAAAACTTACTTCGAGAAGACCTGAATCCAGTTGAAGAAACTGAAGGTATCCTTCAACTGCTGTCTCTCAAACTAGGTCGAAGTGTTGAGGAGATACCCCCATTACTGTATCGTCTACAACGCCTACAAAACAAAGCATCTACAGTTACCCATAACGTTATGGGCGCACACGAGAGCGAAGGAGATGAACCTACCCATAACGTTATGGGCGGAGTTGAAACTGAGTCCACTAATAACGTTGTCAGCGACGATAAAGGCGATATTGAATTATCTACCCATAACGTTATGGGCGAAACCGAAACGGATGATTCAGCCCTTAATCATGAGCCTGCTGTAAACCAAGACCTCAAAATCGTTGAATCTGTGTTTGAAGGCTTAGGCTTAATGACCTGGGAATCTTTCGTTAAGAACCGTCTACCCTTGCTCAACCTCCCAGAAGATATCCTTGATGCGCTAAGGGAAGGTTCACTTGAGTACACCAAAGCCAAAGCCATCGCCCAAATTCAGAAATTAGATGAGCGTGTTGAGTTTTTAGAACAAGCTATTGCTCAAAACTGGTCTTTAAGCGAAATCAGACAGCGCATTAGTGAAAAGAAAGCCGCAGCATCTACCGAAAACACCGAGTCTAACGATTACAAAGAGCGCTTTACTGCTGCGACTACTAAACTAAGAAAGTCCCGTATTTGGTCAGACCCTAAGAAGTGCAAACAGATAGAAAAACTACTTGCACAACTGGAGACGCTGACAAAAGTTGAGTAACCTGACATACCAAAACCAGGACGTAAAAGGCAGAAGGCTCAAATATTTTTTATACTTAGCTTGTGTTCCTTTTTAAGTTTAAGTCCCCATGCTAGAGTCAGAAAAACTTATCCAGATAGTACAATCCTGGCTAGGCTATATCAGGTTAGAAGAACTGACTCAAGCTGAGGTCGAGCGTTCTTCAGATATCTATTCAAAAGTAGTAGATAAGGGAGTGCAGCTTGTTGGCAACAAGCTACTGTTAGATAGCGAAGTATTTACGCAATTCCAGCAACAGCAACAGGCAGCCAAAAGAGGGAACAAAAATGATGTTCAGATGGCTGTTGCTTTCCCACAAATCTATAGAATCAACGGCAAGGGCAAAGACCAAAAGCTGAAATACCTGCCTTTATTCACAATTGATATTTCACCCATCTTTAAAGGTAATTACCGCAAATCGGGCTGGGACTTGACCGAGTACGAGTTTCAGCCAGTGGTTGTTAATTTGATGCGGCTGTACGGATTAGAGGAGGAGCAAACCGAATCACTGATTGTTGCGTCAGGAATTTTGAAATTTTTAGAAGATACATTTAAAGGAAGATTCCCAACGCTTCGAGACTTTCTTGATCTGGTGGACTTACCCGAAGGAAAATACAAAACCTCTCGGCAACCTTATTTGCTACGCTGCGACTTTACGCCCTACAATGCCCTCCTCAAGCTTGATCTGCAAGAAATCCTCAAGGAACTTCAACAACCTGACTCTAAGACTGAATGGCTAACTGAAACTCACCCAGCAATGCAGTACTTATGGGGAGAGCCACAATCACCCAGACATGAGGTAATGTTCTGGGGGGCTTTCCCTGACCATCCGCCTGATGAATTTCAAGCGTCTGTCCTGAAACATGCCCAAGAGAACTTACTAACTGCTGTTTGTGGGCCGCCAGGGACTGGAAAAACAGAAGTGTTTCTGCACCTTATAGCCCAGCAAGTAGTAAATCGAGCGTTACGACTTGTTCAGGGTCTTGATGATGTAAATAATTTAATATTCTTTGTCGGCGCTAATAACAGCACCGTTAAAAAATTCCAACAACGACTGACTATAAATTCTCCTGCTCAACAGTTTTATCTTCCAGGCGGGAACCAAGCTAATATCCGTAAGGAAACTCTACCCAAACTGCAATCAACCCAAGATTGGCTGCGTAATACTGAATTTGATCAGGATTCTTGGCAACAAGCCAAACTTGAATTGCTGCAAGCCGAGAGTGAAATTCAGCAACTCCAAGAGCAAGACCGCTTGAATACTGCTCAAAAAGTTATTGACATTGAACAGCGATCGCAATTGGATATAGAGATCCAATCTCTCAATAACGATATTTCTGCTAAATCTGCCGAGTTACAAGCCCTAGCTGAACAGCTATCAAGTTTGTCTGATTATGCAAATTTTCCCCTTGATGCCTACCAGCAAATACGAGAAGAGTTATCCCAGGCAGAACGAGAACTACCAAAAGAGTCTGACTCCATCACCAAACGCGCCTTGAACTGGCTTAATGCTACTACCGATCAACGAATTTTTCGCCGCTTGGCTTTGCGAATCAACGCAGCTGTGTTAAACACCTTGGCGACAGGGCATCCTTTTCAGACCCCCCTTGACCACCCTAGTTTAACCACAGCCCAGGCTTCTGTTAACCAAAAACTAGATTTATCACAACAATGGCAGAATCTTCACCAAAAAGTCACTGAAATTCAAACCCAACTAACAGCTTTAAATAATGAACTAGAGCTAAAACAAGCAGAACATCAACAAATTCAGCAACAAATCGATAGTTACCCACAAGGGGATTTCTATAATCTTTTTTACCGCGACCACCACCAATTACAGCTAGAACTGTTTCAACGTGCCTGGGCGTTTCTGTTGCAAGAAGTTCTCCGACGCAAGGAGAGCGTTATGAGGGCTTTAGAAACTTACGGCAGCGTATTAGCAGGGGATGGAGAGGCATTGCTAAAACTGTCAACTGATAGTGATGCCATCTACCGTGACTTGAGCTTGATTTTCCCTGTTATTACCTCCACCCTCCAATCAATGCGTAATATGTCGCCAATTCTTCAGCCTAATATCATCAAGCTGGCACTGGTGGATGAAGCGGGGACAACTCTTATACATCAATTATTTCCTTTGCTAGTGCGATCGCAACAGGCAGTAGTGGCTGGCGACCCGCAACAAATTGAGCCAATCGTTAACATGAGCGACGATACTATCAAGCAATATCTGAAAACTGCCTTTCTGGATCGGGGCATGGGCAATGAAGACTACTATCGCTATGCCCCCACTGCCAAATACACAGCTACCGCTTATCATCGCGCTGCTGGCTCTAGTAGCGCAGAAGGCGACTTAGGCAATGGCATTATTCTCTCTAATCATTACCGTTGCACCCCACCCATTATTCAGTTTTGCAGCCCCAATTATCCTGGTGGTTTGCAAATCCTTTCAAGTTATGACCAGACTGCAACAGTCAAGCATCTGTTGGCTTACCACATCGAGGGAAGCCATTTAAATCATACTAATCCAGAAGAAATTGATGCTGTAGAAACTATAATTGCGTCCTTGCTAAAACATGGGTATTCTACTAACTCGGATGACAACTCAAAAACAATTGGGGTGATGTCGCCGTTTTCGCAGCAAGCTAACGCGCTCAAGTATCGACTCTCTAACCGTTGGCGAAACTTTTCTTGGGATGATATTGGCACAGTTCACACTTTCCAAGGAGGAGAAAAAGCAGCTATCATCTTCTCTCCTTACCAGTGCCACCAAGAGCATAGTTTTTGGTTTCTCAACCGCAAACCCAATTTACTAAATACAGCCGTTAGTAGAGCAAGGGAATTGTTTATTTTGGTGGGCAATCTTAGGGAACTAGAATTAGCAGGCGGTGAAACCAAGCGGTTAGTTGAACATATTCGGCAACATGGAGAGATTCGCTATGAGTGAGCCTTGAATGTGTAATTACGCTGAGGCTGTAATCCTTGCTAGATAAGCATTCTGCCAATCAATATTTTTAGTAATTCTCAATGTACCAAATAATCTATAGATTATTTGGTGCAGCAATTTAATACGGCACAATAAGGCTTTGAAGCTTCTAAGTTTCAGAGACTTCAATTGGTACAGCTTGATTCTTGGCGATCACAGTATTGAAAGTGGCTCATCAAGTCCTTAGCGTAACTTTCGGCATCACTGCTCATCTGACCCCGATCTCAAATAAAGTTTGCTGGTCACATACTCCTTGAGTTTCAATCGAAAAATTTTCTACTAAACACTTAATAACTTCATCAAGGGTTTCTGAGTCTGTTAAAATTGGTTCTTCTGTAGACTCGCTCCTCTTGGCTTTTCGTCGAGATAAAACAGTCAATTTTTTCAGCCAATATACGACATACTACTTTGATCATTTCATATTTTGAAGTGCTGTAAAATATGATAACTATTTTTTATGTAATGAGTATTTTATAATACTTGCTTCTCTGTACTCATTTATTGGTGATATCTCCTGTATCCCTAGTGATTCGCCCTTTTTGGAAAACTTTTTGGTTTACTGATAATGTGGCCATCTTTTCCTTTAAGTTACAAAAATGCGCTTTGGCTACTTTTACCCCAAATTATGATTCAAAGGACACTAATAAACTTGTCTAATTAATACCCAGTAGCTCTTTAGTGGCGGTAGCATTGCCAGCCATACGAGAATCGCTGAAAATTTGATTGAGAAATTCCTTGGTAGCCTCAACAGCCAAAGTGCGTGCAATCGAAAATCCCTGTCGGCTATCATCATCTTTATTTAGTCCTGCGGGACAGACAACTGGGACGCCATGACGGCATTTGCCTGTAGGAACTCCACATAAACCTTGGCTGATGAGGAAATACCCAGAAGTTAATTGATTTAAACCTGCACCGCCGAGTTTGCTGGGATCTTGAGGACAAGTTGGTGTATTTTTATCGGCTCCGGAGAATTCTTCCCGTCCTAATTTAGTGTTAATGTTAGGACTGCTATGTCCCATTTCTACCCAATTACTGTGAGCGTAAAAGTCTTGGAGAGTATGCAAGGCTCCGCCTAAATCCTTACGTGCTGAAGATGCTTCTGGATCTGAGTCAATAACTTTAGTAATGGTTCTTTCTTTGAGGCGGATCAAGCGTTTACTGCCACCAAGAAAATCTTCACCATCAAAATGCTTCTCTGTATCAGCCTGGTTGACTGGTTGATCCGTATCTTTATTAGCATCAACAATTTGCTGGATAGCTCGCTGGGAAAATTGTAATTTCTCACCATTAATCACAGGTTGAGTAGCAGCAAGTGCCTCTCTTGTGATTGCTTCATGTATAGGAACCTTAAAAGCTAAAGCCGATTTGGGTATCCATAAAATTAGTGCTACTGTAAATAGCACAGCCATAGTAATTTTTTTCAAACTTTCCATGCCTTAATCTCTCCAAAGTACATAGGAAAACATTGAATCTGTCGGAAATGAACTTTGCCGAATTCTGTCAAAATTGGATATCCATTTTTGGATTCTATCATTGCCTGATTAAACTTTTCTGTGTTAACAATCTCACTCAAATTGCGAGTTTTAATTTCCGAAAAGTCCGCTAGAGAAATAGCCTCTACCATTTCGCTCATTTGGGGAGTTTTATAATAATAAATCTCATTAAATTCTGCGATCGCCTGCTGTTCTTGTTCCGTCAAAGGAGGCTCATTTCTGAAAATATCTTTGATGTATAACCTGCCGCCAGGACGCATTACTTGATGTACTTTAGTAAACAATTGTTGATAGTCGTAGGAGTATCCTACAGATTCCAAAAACAACACAACGTCAAAAGTTTCGTTGGCAAAAGGGAGATGATGATAATCACCGACGTGAACCTGAATCCGATCAGCAAGCTCTTTTTGCTCCACCAGCTTTCTAGCTGTATTGGCTTGAACCTCAGACAAAGTAATGCAGTCAATTTTTACTTCTTGAATGTTGCTGCAAATGTCAATACTAGGTCCACATATACCGCAGCCAGCATCAAGAACATGATGTCCTGGTTGAATACCTGCTTGTGAAGCAAAGTAAAGATTACTAGCACAATCTGAAAAATTTTCTGAGTCTGCGATCAATAGACCAGCTTGGTAAGTTTTACCCACATACTGCATATACAGTTGGTTCATTGTGTCGTAGTAGCTACGAACTTGTTGCAAGTAATCAGAGGTATCTAATTCAATTTCATGTACAGAATCTTTCATTGCAAAATTCCCCAATCCAACTTTTGAGTAAAAATAGTCTTCTTTAACAAAGCTCTACCTTAATTGGCTGATAAAAACAGCAAAAAAGAATGCTATGCTCAACTCGAATCGTAATGATAATCTGAAGCTAAAACCAACCGCCAACTAGTATCTTGCGTGAGTTCTAGAGCGTATTGATGATAATTTAATAAGGTAGATCTGTGACCAACGCTGATAAAAGTTGTTTCAGTTTGTCGCAATTGTTGGTAGAGATTTTCCTCATTTTGTAAATCTAAGGCACTAGTTGCTTCATCCAAAATAACGTAACGCGGACGTGTCACTAATATGCGTGCAAAAGCGAGACGTTGTTGTTCTCCTAAAGACAATATATTTTCCCAATACACTTCTGCATCCAAACCACCAACTCTTGCAAGTAAGTTTTGGAGATTGACTTGTTCTAAAACTTGTT
Organism: Nostoc sp. UIC 10890; assembly: GCF_054786515.1. Lineage (NCBI taxonomy): Bacteria > Bacillati > Cyanobacteriota > Cyanophyceae > Nostocales > Nostocaceae > Nostoc > Nostoc sp. UIC 10890. The sequence continues at coordinate 26,326 of NZ_JBSGKF010000009.1, read as the reverse complement.
CGAGTTCCCGATCTGTAACTACAAGATTTCTATTGGGGTATAATAGCTGTTCTCGCAGAGTTCCCAAAATTAGATAGGGACTTTGGGGTAAAAACATCATTTCTGCTAAATTTGGTCGTACTAAACGACCTGTACCAGTGTTCCACAAACCAGCAATTAGCCGTAGCAGAGAACTTTTACCAGATCCGCTAGAACCGACAATTAACAACCCACCAGGTTCAACTGATACTGATAAATTTTGAACTAAAACCCTCTCATAGTTAGGAGTTTGTAAGGTGACTTGTTCGAGGGCAATACGCTCTGCCTCTACTGTCTCAATAGTACTACCAGAAACTTGTGTCTTTGCTACTAAAGCATCTAAAAAAGTAGCTGCGCGATCTATCAAACTTGCAAGTGAACCGAAAGAGCCAAACTGAGAGATAATAACTGAAAATGCACCAGCGACTTGAGCGCAAGCTATAGTCGCTTGGGAAATTTCTCCTAGCTCTATTTGACCGACAAAATATAAAGGTGCCACCGTTAAGAACGGAACTACATAGAGAAACGATTGATACCCATTGATAAATAATTGAAGATTCCGCTGCCAGTCTAGAATATTATTTGAGCTTTCAATTAGTTTAGCAAATCTTCTACTTAGAATACTTGATTCCTGAGCTTCGCCTTGGAAAAAAGCAATAGATTCAGTATTGTTGCGAACGTGAGTTAAAGCATAGCGGTAATCTGCTTCTGCTTTGAATTTATCAGTATTCATATTACTCAGTTCGCGACCAAGAAAAATCGTTACAACATTGCCAATAATGGCATAAATAATCAAAACAATTACTATTAGTTTGGAAATAGACCAAAGAATTCCTATAAAAGCAATGATTACAAGAGTTTTTTCCAAAACAATGAACAAAAAATTTAGCAATCCGTTAGGAATTGGTTCAATCTCTTGAGATATGCGTTGGTCTGGATTTTCAATTTCTGGCTGAAAGGTAATTTGATAGTAAGCCTGATCGCGAAAATATTTATCCAGGATATATGTGTTTAGCCACTGATACCAATCGAGAGCTAGCTTTTTTCTTAGGTAATCCGAGAATACTATTAGCGGCGTAATTACCGCAAAAGTCCCAATATAAAGAAATAATAGGCGAAAAAAATTTGGTGCATCTTTTTGTTCCAATACATCAAACAAGTCTCGATTGATATAGCTGTTATATGCGTTGAGACTATTGGAAGTTAGCAGCAATAACAGCAGTAAAGCTAACATAAACCAAGACCACAAAATTTGTGGAATCGTCCTGAATCTTTCCTCAGAGGGATACCAGTAAAGTTTAGCAATAGTCAAAATTTGGTTCCACAAATGACTGTCAAATATATTCATTTTGCTTCTCTAGCTTCGACCATCTGAAATTTGAATCTTTCGCTAAGTTAAGTGTGGATATTTTTGCATATCAATGTAGACTGACTACGATTTTCCTTGCACGTAAATTATATTTTGGACTTATCTATAAGGTTGCAATCTTGTCAAAATCCTATATTACTCCTAAAGTCATCTGGTAATACAGGTTTAAATTTTCTACCTTTCCTGCTAGTAATTCTCGTTCTCTAAAAGCGACGATTGTTCCTCTTATAGGTTGTTTTTGATAATAAGCATGTACTTTATCTGCTACATGATTGCGTAAGTTACCAATAAAATTATCCGGATCGGGAGTGGGACAATATAGGATTGTCTCTGGGTTAGCTTTAGAGAAACCAAACCCAAATGCCCAGCATTTATCTAAAAGCTCTAAAGCTACTGGAGACAAAAGTTGTGTTAGTAGCTGTTGTAAGTGAACTGCTGCTTGTAATTCCTGTTTGAGGATTCTCGTATACACTTCAATGGTGCTATAACCTTTTAAGAAAAAATCAAAACCTACTACCACTAGACTGCTATTTAAAATTAGTGTTTGCATCTCTTGTGGTGGGTTCCCCAAAGCAATAGCTTTTTCTATTTTTTCTGGATAATCTTGCATCACAAACCAGAGTTTCAGACGTGAAGCTAATAGTTCGGGACGCAGATCGACTCCCACTAGTATTTGTGTGAGTTTGCGAGGATCGAAATCATTACCTAAAAATTGATGCAATAAACCATAATCTAATTGCACTTCATTTTTTGCTTCTACTTGGTTAAAGAAATTGAGTACAGCATTGAATTGTCCCCAACCTGGGTGATTGCGAAATAGGTTAAATCTAGCGGGATATAGCTTGTCTTTCTCAATCTTGCAGGAACACTCCAGCCCCCAATCTTTTGCTTGTTGAGCAAAATTTTCAAAGATATCTAATGGATAAAAGGATTCAACTTGGAATACACGTTTATGTTCACTAATATAGTGTAGGTTTTGACGGCTATCGAGCAAGGTGTTATCGCCAGTAATCATTATTTGCAAAAGACCTAATTTGATAGGATATTGCCTTAACTAACATCTAGATCCGCTAAATTTTTCATGGACTATAGCGCGGATGAGCCAATTAGCATTATTTGTGTTAATGCTGCTTTGAAAGCTGAATGGGATGCTCGTAAGTTAGGTGCATTATTGATTATGAGACAACCACTCAGAATATAAACTTTATCTAATTATGCTTGTGGCTTGTTAGGGCCAGGCAAACCAGCAGGTGTGTAGACAGGGGATTCACTCGCCAGCCTTCCGATAATGGTTAAGGTTGTAGTTGCTAACAACATGGTGATATTTAAGATGCTACCAGGATCGATTCTCCCCGTTATATATCTAATGATAGATGTGTTGATTTTAACAGTTTAATTAAGCTGAGAATTCAGTTAAGAGGTAATTTATGTCTACCAATACTGTTACGCAATCCTCTGCTAATAACTACTTAGAGCAGTTATTGCAGCGATCTGCGGTTGATGCAACATTTCGGGATGAATTAGCGGCTAATCCTGAATCTTTTGGTATTTCCTCTGATAGTAACCTTGTACTGCCAGCCGCAGTTCTAGAGCAAGAACAGTCTGGCATCGAATTGACTGATGATATTGCAGATAGGCTAATAGTTGCAGCATGTCAAACCAGCTGCACTGGTGGCCCATACACTATCATTTGTGATGGTTCAACCAAGTAAGTAATGCAATAATTTCATATTTCACAGTTGCATCCTGCTAAACCATCTGTAAACTCTGGTTTTTGCATAAATGGGTGCAAAGAAAATTTCAAGTTTAGTAGCACTTATTTCCCACAGGAGCTAACTAAGCTGTATTTTCTCGTGAAAGAAAATCATTTTTTAGGCTAGCGTCGCAATATTTCTCATGTGGCGCTAGTTTAATTCACTCAAACTCTCATCTGGCACCTACATCCTGATAGAGTATAGATCGCAATGCTTGATAGCTATTCACTCATTGAATTTGCCAGCCGCGCTAGCAATCTATCTGAGCGCACTTCGATTGTTAAGGAATTAGCTGAACACGATCTACAGGTAGAGTGTATTAATCAAATTAATCCTCTTGATACCTGGATTGTGAACAAATTAGCAGGAAAATTGGCTATAAAGTCTATTAAGAAAAACACTAATCAGAATCAGCAGGAATTTGATCTGGCTACAAAAACTGCTGAACTCAAACAAATACTAAGTAACTATAAATTCTATGAATTAAATTTAGCTAATTTACCTGAATCATATAGGTGGGAATTTATTAAACTCCATAGGAAATGGTTAGATACATACCAAGCGGCTTTAGCAACATTAGATTTACAAATAAAGGATTTTAATACTAGTTACTGGTATCAGCCTGATATTTACTACGGAAAATTTGCTAAAGTTTGCGAGCCATTTCTGCGACTATTACAGCAAAAATTACATCTATCTACAGCTAGCAGCTATCAAATTAATCCGCAAGTTTTAACTGACATTCAGATGCACCTGCTAAAGCGCTTTGAACTTTCTTTAGCTTGGGCATTGGAAGCGGATATAAATGTTTACTGTGCTAAAAATAATATCGCTAAAACAGCTGACTCTCTTGATGCTTACATCGCTTATTTGGAAAATACATTTAGTAGCGAGGAAGATTACCATCGCTTTTATAGCAAGTTTCCTGTACTCGGGCGTTGGTTAGCTCAAATCACAAATTTTCTTTACACTATTGCTGAGAAACTGATACAGCGTTTGACTTTGGATTTAGAAGAAATTAGTTCCACATTCTTTGATGGTAGACAAATTTTACAAATCAAATCCTTAAAGTTAGGTCAGTCTGACCATCATGCTGAGGGCAATAGTGTCATCATTATTGAACTAGAGTTAATTAACGGTGAAACTGTAACTCTTGTTTATAAGCCTCGCTGTTTACAATCTGAAGCAGCAATGCAAGGGCTTCTAGAAACTTTAAACCAAGCAAAAGTTATCGAATTTGCTACTTATCGACTGCTTTGTCAGGATGGTTACGGTTATGCAGAGTTTATTCCCTCTGGAAAAAACCATGTTCAAAGCGAAAAAGACATTGAGCAGTTTTACAACCAACTTGGTGGATATTTAGCGATATTTTATATTCTAGGCGGCGGCGATATGCATTATGAAAATATTCTTGTCGCCAATAGTAATGCATTTATTTGTGACTGCGAAACAGTTTTAGAAGTCATACCCCAGAGATTAGATAAGTTACCCAATACGGTATTTGATTCTGTATTTAAAACTGTAATGCTGGATTGGCCTCGCCCGAAAGCTGCGGGAAAAAATATCAGCATAACTGGTTATAGTGGTGGTGAATCTTATGAGTCTCCATTTACTGTGACTAAAATTAATGACCATCGGATGTCATTAGCTTTAGCAGTAGAATCCAAGGTTGGGGAAGAGGTTAAGGTAGAAGCAACCAATCGTATCTATTATCAAGGAAAGCTAGTCAAACCGCAGAATTATCAAGACTACATTGTTGGTGGATTTAACAAAGTTTATAGTTGGTTTCAAAATAATAAAACCCTAGCAATAGAGCAGATAAAACAACTATTTACACCTTCATCAGTACGTTTCATTAATGTAGGGACACAAGCTTATGTTAAGTTGATTGCTGCCGCCCAACATCCTAAATGTTTGGCAGAGCCATTAGAAGTAGATGTAATATTCAATAGTTTAATTGAGCGTAGTAAGGAGTGGGATGAAAATAATCAGATAGCTGAATGTGAAGTTGCGGCTTTATGGCAATTAGATGTTCCTTTGTTTACAGCTAAAGCAAATAATGCCGAGCAACTAATTTATAACTATCAACATTCGCTCTCATGTAATTTAGTAAGTTCGCCCTTGGATAATGCTGCCAAGCGTATCCAGAAGTTAACTCGAGAAAACCAAATTAGACAAAATCAATATATTTATGCCAGCTTGTCTACTGAGGATATTAATAATAAATTTTTCATTGCTTCGGCTGTTAATTATGCACAACAAATAGGCTGGCAATTGTGCGACTTACTAGAGCCACCCATGAGCAATGCTCCGTGGAAAAATTATGAATTCACAGGTACTAGTAAAAACTTAGTAGATATTAGGTCTGATTTATATGCTGGGACGGCAGGAATTTGCCTATTTTTAGCTTACCTAGATTATGTACAACCACAGCCTGAATTTCGCCAAGCGGCAGAAAGAGCTTTAGATTATTCTATTAAGCGACGTGATACTACGACAATTGGCGTATTTCAAGGAGCAACTGGTTTAATTTATCTGTTAACACACCTTGCTCAACTATGGAATAGACCAGAACTACTCGATTTAGCTGTTAACTTGATTGATGAACTAATTCCTAGCATTAATCAAGACAAATACTTTGACGTTCTTCATGGTGTTGCCGGGATTATTCCTGTGATGTTAAGTTTAGCAGAAGCCGGATATGAGCAAGCGTTCAATTGTGCTAACAAGTGTGCAGAACACTTGCTCAAACATGGAATTTGTGAAAACGATACGCTGAGTTGGCCTTGTCATCCACCAGATTTAGCACAAGCAAATTTAACTGGCTTTTCTCACGGGGCTAGTGGTATTGGCTGGGCATTAATTTTGCTAGGTTGCTATCTGCAAAAAGATGAATACGTTCAAGCCGGACGCCAAGCTTTTGCTTATGAAACTACTAAATTTGATGTAGCCGAAAGAGATTGGTATGACTTGCGGACATCAATGATGAAAGCGAATTCAAATATGCCACATTTTGCTAACGCTTGGTGTAACGGTGCATCTGGAATTGGTTTAAGTCGTATTGCTAGTTGGGCTGCTTTAGGCAAAGTTGATGAGGATTTATTGCGCGATGCTTATACAGCATTGAGTGCAACATTACGCAATTTTCAGCAGTTGGGAAATGATTCATTATGTCATGGTAGAGCAGGCAATGCGGAATTGCTATTACGGTTTGCCGAGTTGAGGGATGAGCCTTATTTACAGATGGAAGCGAATATACAAGCACAAGCACAATGGCGAAATTTTGAGAATACACGTCATTGGATTTGTGGTACTGGTGGGAGCGATGTTGTCCCCGATTTAATGTTGGGATTAGCAGGTATTGGCATACACTTTTTACGTTTAGCCTATCCAAAAGATATTCCTTCACCCCTGTTATTAGATCCGCCATCTAAGAGTGTATTGATGAAATCTTAACAAAGAATATTTAAAGATGTCAGAGCAAGCTATTTTAGATTTCCACAAAAAAATCTCCAAAAGTGAGGAGATGCAGCAGCAAATCAGGGCAATTACAACTTATCAAGAATTAATCAAGTTTGGGGAAAAGTATGGCTATTCCTTTACAAAGGAAGATATTAGAAATGCGAGTAATGCTATCAGTGAAAATAAAAAAGAAGCTTCTGTAATACAAGCTGTTTCTAATTCAAGTAAAATTTCTCAGCAGAAGTATCATCATGAATTCAAATGTTTAGATATTCCCCAAATAGCAAAAATTGCTCCAGAATTTGATAAGTTAAAAATTAAGCCAAGTACGGTAGAGATTAACCACTTTGACAGTTATTTTAGAAAGAATGATTTTAACTTTCTTTCTCTCTCTCCGGCTGCACAAGAATTCAATTCTCGTCATAATGAGATTGTTACGTCAGAGAGTAATTCCGCAGTTCTAGAACCTGATCCTGAATACACTAAACGTTCGTTTCACTTAATAAATTTGGATTTACATGTCGCTCACTCAGTTTATGAACAGTATTTTCTGACTAAATTGAAAATAATTAAATATCTAGAAAATCTTTTTGAAACTGAAGTTAGATTTTCGGGTAGCTTATGGTATCCGCCCAATTCCTATAGATTATGGCATACCAATGAAACTCAGCCTGGTTGGAGAATGTATTGGATCGATTACGATGGTTTTGAGCGAGATACTCATGATCGCCCATTTTTTCGCTATATGAATCCTGAGACTAAGGAGTTGGTAACACTTGAGGAACAACCTAAGATAGTCAGGTTTTTTAGGGTCGAAAATGATGCCAATAAATTATTCTGGCATTGTATAGCTAACCCAACAAAATTTAATCGCTGGAGTTTTGGATTTGTTGTCTCTGACAATTGGATGGATAAATTATTTTCTGGCTGAGAAAATCACAGGTAATAAATTGAAGAGAGAGGTAGTTTGGCGTGAATAGCAATGTATTAGAGTCTTCTCCCATCGCTTCACGAAACTGGCAATCAGTATTAGAAGTATATCAAGCTTCTGCGCCATTTAATTATGCAGTGATGGATAATTTTCTCCATCCTGATATTTGCCATAAACTTCATCAAGAACTGCTAAATCATTGGGGATGGAGCTATCAAGAGCATCTGGAACACCCTGTAATTAGTAATACGGCACCAGAAATTGAGACCATTTTTATGATTGCAGAATCGCTTAAAGCTCATTGTTCTTCTTTATTGTTAGGCTATGAATTAGTTGAATACTGGGCATTAATATATCCGAAAAACGCTCCCGGTAAAGTGCATTCTGATATTGGCGCTATTACTTTAAATATTTGGTTGACACCGGAGCAGTACAACTTAGATTCTAGCAGTGGCGGCTTGATTTTTTTTGATGTCAAGCGGCAATCTGAAGCTGCCTCGAATCAGTCTGTATCTTATCTTTGGTCAGAGCAGTACTTGAAAGATTTTACACAAGGACAAAAAGCCACTGTCAATTATAAATGGAATCGTGCATTGCTATTTGACGCTAAAACCTTTCATCAAACTGATACTTTTTGCTTTGCCAATTTGAAACCGGATTCTCACCGCATTAATCTTTCTTTAGCATTCGACAATCCTGAACTTTATGGCGATCGCGTTGACTCGTTTAAAAAAGTGTTGAAGAGTTCTCAATCCAGTTAGGGCATAACCCCTGGCTGTCTAATCAGTATAAACCGAAATTGTTCAAAAATCCAAAGCAGAGATCGCGTTTTGCTTCTGCTTCTCAGTTACCCCCAAATATCGCTCCAAAGCTGCCAAAGTCCGATGCCCCGATATCTCCTGTATGTGGCGCAACGGTATCCCGGCATCGCTCATCCTGGTTAACGCAGTCCTCCTGAAACTGTGAGTACTAACGCCCTCAATCCCCAGCCGCACACAGGTATCTCTAAGGATTTTGTCAGCACTGACCTTGTGAATATGTAAGAGTCCATGCCGACCGGGAAACAAGAACTCCTTGCGGCGGTTGGGGTTGTACTCTTCTAAATACTGCTTGAGCTTGGGATGCACTTGGATTTCCCTAGTGTCTCGCTTGCCTTTGGTGTTGACGCTCCGTAGTACTAACACGCCTCTGACACCGTTGCTGCCAAACACATCTTTCACCGCCAAAGTGCAGGCTTCGTTGATTCGGCAAGCAGCATAAAGGCACACGCCGAACAGAGCGCGATCGCGTGGGTTGACAAAGCCCTCGCTAAATAGGACATTGATTTGGTTGGGTGTGAGAATTTCTGCTCTGCCGAAGCGGTTGATTTTCATTGAAGATTGCAGATTGAAGATTGCAGATTGTTTTTGGAGATTGTAGAAGGAAGATTGAAGCAAGAGATTGATTAATTGGGGTTATAAATTCGAGAATCTTTCGGTTTTGACCGCAAGGTTTTGAGAGAGGACACCAGCATTGATACAATTTCGTTAGCTTCCTGCATCAAGCTCTGAAGTTTGTTAGAGTCCACTAATTTCGCTTTGACAATCAGGGACTTCCAGTAAAGTGATTCATCAGCTTCCTCTAATGTAATATTGAGCTTGGTGATCAGTTCAGCCGTTGATTTGGCGCGACACGCTGCCCGATAATTGGCTCCTACTGACGTTCCTGAGCGGAGTAATTGTTTGCCTATGACTTGTGAGGTTGTTTGGTCTTTCGGTAAAGCTTCAACTAAATTAATTACTCGTAGAGCAAACGATTGGGTTCTCTCCTTAAACTGCTCCTTGTCCATAACTCTCCCAATCTGCAATCTCCAATCTCCAATCTCCAATCCTACATTGTCTAACAGTAGAAACACAATGTAAGCGACCAAAAAGCCTAATGTTTCGTGAGCGATGACACCCGATTAACCCAGACTTATGAATCAGCACGAAACCACGAACGCTACAACCCGCATTCCTTCGTTGGCTGATTAAACTTGCTTATGATTGTAGCGCTGTAACTCTTTACAGGTATAATCCGCTTTGACTCCCGTTACAGTTACAGGACTTAAGGTGATATCAATATTGCTATCAATATTGTCTGTACTTGCCCCTACTTGCATGACTCATGACTGATGCGATCGCGCTCTTGGGTGTCAGGCTGATTTTTAAATTGGTGGTCAACCAGAAACGGCAGTCTGCACCAATGTCTACATGGCAGTACCGAAACCCAAAACTTTACTCAGTGCGATCATCTTGGACTGTGTGGGTTTGAGAATTTACTACCTCTGTTGTGACTTCCTCAACGGATAAATCAACTGCTTTTGCCACTTCGGAGATGCTGTAGCCCATGCTCAAAAGGCGTGCTGCTGCTTTTAATTTAGTTTGACGTTCCAAATCTTGGTAGATTCGTGTTTCTTCAATGTTCAGTCCCAACATGGCTTCCACCTCTTCACGGCTTAACTGAGTAAACTTGTAAACGGCGATAGTGGTAATAATATCTATTATTTCGTTTTTCGCCAGTGTTCCTGTTTCTTCTAATTGTACCCGCTCAATTAACAGACGAGCTTGCTCCGCCATCGCTTTCTCTGAGGCGATTGTCAACTGCATTAAATTGATGCCTATTGGCTGCTGATTAGAAGTGCCTAACTCATCCAGATAAATTCGCTGCACTTGGTCGCTGTTTAAAAACATTCGATGAATTCTTGTATTGCTTGGTTCCAAACTGCGATTTGGGAAAATTACCACACAGTACCAGTCATCGTATTCAGACCGATTCCGGTTCAAATACATCATTGATTCGGTAAAAAACCGATGATACAAACCTTCATCGCTCTGGAATTGAACTTCTGCAAAAAAGATAGTTCTCGGTGTTGCAGCTTCTGGAGGTAAAAAGACCCCATCAATGCGAAAGGCGGTTTCTTTCACCTCAACCGACTCAAATCGATAGTTATGCGCCTGTTCAGGACGGTAATCAACGAGTTCAAAAAGTAACCCAGGAAAGCGCTTAAAAATTTGGTAATAAATAGAGTCGCGTTTCACTAAAATATCCGAAAGATGCTGGTTATTAACTATTAATTTATCGTTAATTAGCATCGTTAATTCAATTATTTACGTAGATACACCATTAACAATAGTCGGATAATGATTATACACTGAAACTAAGTGTAACAAAATTATTTCACATATAAAATTTTAAATCTATTTATATAAAGTACCAATATGTCAAATCAAAATGTATCAACTACACCCCCAGAAGACGAATCAGATGAGCGCGTAATTCCTCAAGAAACTCTAGATGAAGTAACAGAAGGTTTTATTGGTAATAAAACTCGTCAAGAAGCTCTAGATGAAGTAATAGAAGAGTTTGGGGGAAGGCTAAGTAATGCTGAAATTAGAAAACTTTTTGATTAAATAAATTCTTCTTTATAAAAATAATAAATTATGTGTAATGCATGGAATCACTCACCAAGTTGCAATTGTGGTTGGGGAGGTGGATCTTATGGGAGTAGAGGCAGAGTAAGTACAAGCTTAAGTAACAGTATAGCTAACGAAATCAAAGATGCTGAGACTTACCCAACAACATGTTGGTGGTGTGGAGAAACAGTTTTTTATCACACCAATGGTTTTGGTGATTCAGTTTTATTTGATAGTTTAGGGTCTCCGTGGCGAGTACATTCTTGTTGGAAAAACTATTGGGATAAAGAGAGATTTCAGAGACAAGATAAAAAACATAGTAATACTGTAGAAAACTCGGTAATTCTCCGAACTTTAGATGGAAAGCAAAAAAAACGCTTAATATTAGCAGGTGCTATTCAATCTGTAAGCAAAACACAATTTTGTGTTACAGAAGAACAAGTAGCCAATCGTCTAGGAATATCGCTGGAAAATCTTAGGGCAGGATATTCTCACCTTTACTTTTATTCAGGGAGTTTGGGTGCTTCACTTTTTATACGAATGAAACTAGACTAACTTATTATGGACACTTACCTGTAGCGACCTGCAATTATAAACAGTAAAATGCTCACAACTATATCTATTTTTAATAGTTAATTTGAGAATTTAAATATGAGCTAATAATTAATTATTACTTGCTTTTATAAATAAAGCTCCTTAATTATTACGGTACATAAAAAGGAACTTTCCAATACCAAAACCATTATCCAGCACTTGGGGGTCACAGTGTTGGGGTTTTTCTCGTAGGTTATCGTTTTATCCAGCAGAAGTTCTATTGAAGATGGAACACCATCCGAATAGCTGTGAAGTGATCTGCTGGATTATAAGGTTTGTCATCGATTCTAATTTCAACAATGCTCGAGATCCACTGGTAAATTGACCGAGTGAATCGGATTGCCTCGCCCAAATTATGTAATTCTTCATTATAGATATAACAAAGGTCTTCCAAGAACTGCCCTGTTTGCATGTTCAATGCAATTCCAGGAACTGAGCGCTCTCGTCCCACATCGTTAAATGACACAAGGTATTGCTCATTCTGCTTTGTCCAGCAAATCGACCCCAACAGCGGCCCTGTGTAATTGTTCTCTATATCGTTGTTGATATGCTGGATTTGGTTTCTGGCATTTTTCAGATTCCCCATCGCTCGATTGTAAGCGACAAGTTCGGGCGATTTTTGACTGATCTTAGGGACAACATTGGCAATTTTTTGGAATCTTACAAGATTGTCGATCAGGGAATAGGTGTACTCGTAAACTTGATACACATGAAAAATTGATTGGCTATTTTGTTCGATGGCTTTCTCCAGCGACTCAAGGACTAGGGACTGTCTATGACTAACTAAATGCTCGATTAACTCAAACTGTCGATTCAATAGAATCATAGTTTGAATTAGACGGCTGTTTATTTTGTCCATGATCTGAAAATAATATTACGGTTGCGTGGAGTGCGATCGCACTCCGTAAACTTTGTAATAGGCGTAAATAGTTCGTAGGTATAATAGTTTTTTTAGCAAGCCAAAACCCAAACCACGTTCCTTAAATCGCCATTAGTTCTAAACTTCTCACACAACCTCCATGATTGTAGGCAAATTGTATGATTCAACAGGATAGTTGGTGATGAACAGTTCCTTGCCTTTGCCCGCCTTCTGCTGTTTGTAGTTGTTCATCCCGTATTGCAACTCCCATTCATAAATGTAGGCAAAAGAAAAGTGATGCCGCACTTCTTCACAGTTATCGTAAGTGATCAACCATTTGTGTGAACACTCCGACATCAGTTTGGCAAAGCGAGAATGGTCAAAACAGGTATGCAAATCACCTTTCTTACCATAAAGCTTAGATTTAGTCTTGCTGAGATAAGGTGGATCTAGAAAGATAAATACATCTTCTCCCGGTTCGGTAAGTAGGGTGCTGTAGTCGAAGTTACTCACACGGGTATTAACAAAGCAACCATTCAAAGCCGCTAGTCGCTCAATCGAAGAGTCTGTAAACCGACCTTTGAAGGAAGCACTACTATAACCGCCACTCTCAATGGTTCCCGAAAAGCTGATCCGGTTAAGAACAAAAAACCGCACACCCCGCTCTAGTGGACTCATGGTACTAGTATCTGCGGCTGCGAGAGATTTAAACAAGGCACGTCCATCTGTGTAAGAGCGTTTTACTTTCCAGACCTCCTCAACTAGCTCTCTTTGATTGGTTTTGACTTGATGCCAGAAGTAGTAGAGTTCAAGGTTTAAATCATTGACCCAGCAAGGCATACTGGGGTACTTCTGTAAAACATGAAAAAATACAGAACCTCCGCCAACAAAAGGTTCACGGAATTCCTTAAATGTAGGAGGTAGATAGTGAGCAATTTGAGGAATTGCCTTTTGCTTTCCGCCGGGATAACGTAATGGACTTTTAAACATAAGGAATTATAGTAGCAGTAAGGGGATTTTTTAGTGCCTTAGTATCAAATTTCAAACTAGGAGAGTTTTTCAGTTGGCTTGATGCGGTATGTAAGCGCATAGAAATTTCCCATCCGTTGTCAAAACTCAAAAAAACATACTGTTTGTTAACCGTTGCTATCACGTTAGTAGGCATTTGGATTTCTGCAAACTGCTGAATATTCAGGGTTCGGGCGTGGGTATCAACAATAATTTTGTAGTAATTCACATTACCAACAAGGTATTGAAATAGCTTGGTGGCGCAAGTGTCAGCATGGCTATTGATAAATTGGCTAACCAAATTACAGACTTGAGTATACAAATGCTGTTCAATCAAAGCAGGCGGTAGTTCTGCAAAAAGCTTTGCCTGTCCAATATGTTGCATGAACTCCTGTGTGATTACTCGGTATTGTTGTTTAAAATGCTGCATCTGTGGGTCATTTTTAGCGTAACCGCAGTGAACTGGAGTTGTCCCAGGACGTTGGTGCCTGAGTGCGGTATGGTTATGTTTGAGTGACAGATTAACTGTCCATGCTTTTGAAGTTAAACAAATGTCAGTAACATCATTCTGATTCTGATCTGGTAGTCTATCTATCGTGATTGATGGTTGCTTGGACAACTGAAATTGAGGATTCAACCACAGTAGCAGCAGCGCATTAGCCGCTAGTCTCAATTCATTTAAGAGTAATGAATTTAACTCTGTTAACTTGCTGGCATCTCTAAGTTGAGCATTGTTAGCTCTAACTGTTAGGCTGACCTCTGGGTGAGTTATAATTATTACTTCCGTTATCAGGTACTCTAATACACGACCATGCAGGTTTGAACGGGGTGTCATATTTGTAGAACATTATGTTGTTCCACAGAGTAACCGATGACCTGTCAAAGTAATGTGATTTGAAAGCATCGTAAAATTATGCAAAAGCAGACGCATAAATTATGTAAGTTTTATTACTTGCCCTGCTGTGCTTCTGCGTGATACAGCCTGTTTCTGGTTGCAGAACGCCCTCATGTTTGCAGGTATGCTCCTCAGCAAGCGCATAAATTTACGCATCAAAATCAATTGGCTGACCGTTAAAATGCTTGTGAATGCTTTCGGGAGTCAACCAAGCTGGAATTGTCACCTTTTTATCTACTTCTGCATCCCCATCTGAATTATTTAACCCGTTAATCGTTGCCACCTTTAAAGGTGTCTTACCATCGGCGGTTTTGCGGTCAATTTGAATAGTTCCTCTGCTTCTACCTTTAGCAGTTCCATCACTTCCACCAACGGCGGTATTAGTGAAGAAATGGGCAATACAGACTAATCTTTCTTCAGCTTTTCTAGGGTCACTCAGAGATGCTTTAACAAACTTTTTAGCAGGTTCCTTGGTAATGTCTGACTCAGAATAGTTAGTGAATTCATCAACTAGTAACTGTTGCGGTTGCTTCTCAGGTTGATTATTAATTCTGTCTAGCCATCGTTCACGAGCATCATCAAAAGCTTGACCAATCTCTTCTTCTGTTTTAGCTATCAACTGAGGGCTTAAATATCTCCAGGCGTTTCTGAGATTCTCCCCGGCGTGTGCATCTATCAGCTGATACAAAGGCATATCAAACAGATTTTCTCTAAGCATGACAATCGAAGCTGCTAGAGTTGATTTACCGCTTCCGGCTTCTCCTAGCACCCAAACGGGCTTTTGATTGTCGATAATCTTCCACAACCAGCCATCCTCATGAGCTTTGAGCGCTTCTATCAGTTGGTTTGCTCGTTGTTGATCAACTGATTGCTGATTGTCACTGTCTGCGATCGCTCCCTTAGTTTTACCCTCAATCTTGCCGCGTTCCTGGTCAGCTTTCGCCCTGTCTCGCAAATTCTCCGCAATAGTTTTATCCATCACAGAATGATTAACAGCACGGGCTTTCATAAAATCCTCTAGCTGGATACGTGCCTTAGCGCGTTCGTTTTCCTCATCGGTTAGCCCCAATTCTTTACGAGAATGAACGTCTAGGTCAGTTAATCCATCTTTCAGGCGCTCAGTATAAAGCTGGGTCGAATGCTGCTTAATCTCACGTTTGTACTTATTATGCTGCCAAGTTGCATAGTCGCCAGTCTTTTCCAGTTCCCCCAATTCGTAATCTGTGCGCTTGAGGCGTTGCGAACGCACGAGCAAACAACCCACGACACCCCATAGCCCAATAACCGCAATCCCATATCCTTGCAACTGATTAGGGTTATCTGTGGGCAAATCACGCACCCATTGAATAGCATCACCCTTGTAGGGAATGATGCTGCCATATAATCCGTAGCGCTGCCATTCTTCAGTCAGGACAAAACGCGGCTGGTTGCAAAAACGCTTATCCAAAGCTATTTGACTGTGTACGCCGTTTGCTGACCTTGGGCAAAATTGAATTTGTGTCAGGTCGTAGGGCTGACGTGTTTGCGATGTTGCTAGCCCGATGATTGCGGCTACACCACACACACCAGCCAGTGCTAACTCGAAAACACCTTGTTTCATTCCCGCCCCTTAAAAATAATTGCAATAGAGCCAATGAATAAAGCCAACGCGACTGCAATACTTACCCAAGGGTCTGATTGCGGGTTCTGTTTTTCAATGGTTTGGATATCTTGGCTAATCTGCGTGACTGTTTCTTTAGTCAAATTCTCAAAATATTGATGGTCTTTGACTGCTAACCAAGTTGTGATACCTGCAAACACCAAGCCCCCAGCAGTTTTTATAAGATTTTGCATATTATCTACCTCTAATCCATCACTGTTGTAATTAACTCTCAAGCCCGTTAGCCCAGCGAGAGAGCCAACGCTGCATATAGAAAACGAGAGCGAAATTGCCAGCCAGAGATTAACGCCGCCGCCAGTTATTAAGAGATATTTAGCTATAAAGAATCCCGTAGAATTTAGCGACCAGCCGACAAAGAATCTCGTCAATTTTTCAGTTGTATTGATAACATCTTGACGGTGCTGCTTGCGCGACTCTAAATGTGATATTAAGTCTTTTGGTAACGGCGTATCTGGGGCGATTTCGCTTACTAATTCCTCTTGACTATCATCAATGTCGTATGTCATATCTTTAAGAAGGATGTAGGGTTTAGGGTGTAGTGGTAATAAACATTCAATTCTTGATGTGAACAAAGAATGTCTTTAAGAAGGGGATAGGGAGTAGTAAGAAACATTAAGTAACAGGTTGTGATATTAAAACTTCTCTTCCCCGACACCCCACACCCTACCCCCTAGTTCTAGTCAAAAACCTATTAAGGCATCCTTGATTTTTTGTACAATCGAGCGCCCGGCATATTGTTTTTTCGGCTTGAAATCATCACGAGCGTTATCACCCATTTCTAAGTAATACTTGCCCAGTTCTCTATCATGTTGTAGGTCAATTGTTTGTTGTCTAATGTCTGTCTGCAATTCTGTCTGCAACATTTTATATTCGCCATCAACTTGCATCATGTGTTTATCTACCCATGCTTTGAGCAATAGATGGTCTGTTGATTGTTGATGGCGCAGCGCTTCTTTCTCCTTGGATGAAGTAAAATCAAGCTTCATCTCTTCTAGGATGTTAGCTAGATGAGTATCAGCTAAAATTGCTGACTGTACTGCTCTTTCAATCTTTTCGCCGCTAACACCTGCTTGTTTGTAGATGTCGCTAAGGACTATGTTTAAGTCCTCAGTCCCCTTGATAGCAGCTAACATCTGCTCTCTAACCTGTGGGGCAAATTCACTAATCTTCGCCCCGTCATTACCCATTTGCCCTATTAGCTTCAGGGCTGATTTATCACCTGTTAGCGCTCTAACTACTAAGTTAGTAGAGGCATTGAATTTAGTTTTTAACTGGCGCTCTAGGTGGCGTGATTTGGAAGTTACCAGATTTTTTAGCTTCATTGAACTTTTCACAGCGATATTCCTTCTCTGGGGTAAAGATTTGATTGCAGTGATATTCCATTCGCCTTACATATTGCTCAATAGCTAACTTCCGTTTGAGATATTGCTGATAGCTTGATTGCTCTAGCATTGGCCAATACAAGCAGTTGTACAAGGGTAAAATCACAGCAGCGAGTGCAGTTAAACTAACAGCAATTCTTGAGAAGTAGCTCATTCTCATCCACCGAATACCCAAGCACTCAAGCAGCGTCAAGTTATCGCTATTGAGCCGCCTTGAGCCTTGCGAGAATTGAGAATTGGGTGCTTTTAATGTTTTGGCGGATGACTCCCATATCCGCTTTGATGTCTCCTGAGAAGTTATTAACCTTTTGGTTTAATCTAGAAGCCCTGTTGCTTACGTGTTCTCGCAAGTCTTGGGCATTAGTCTCAAATGATTGCTCAATGACATCAAATTTCTGATCAACGTAGTTCTTGATTGCAGCCGTTACAGTACTGATAAATTGGCTGTAGTCGGTAAAAGTGTCGTCAACGTTAAGAGCAATGCTCAATGTTTCTTGTTCGGTTAACTCAAACCCCAGCGCGGATGATTGGGCTGTTACAAAGGAACGCTTATCTGAGCTAGTTACAGTGATGCTGTTAATCTCTTGGGAAGCGACCGTAATCTGACTGTTATCAAATTCAGCGTCAGGTTGTGCATCTTCTGCCCCTACTAAAAACGTTTCTTCAACGGGTTCATCAGTTACAGATAATTGGCTTGTCGATTTGACTTTGAGATAGTCAACGGCTTGACTCAATTGCTCTTTGGTGGGATTGTCAAGGTCATCGCACTCGACGGCGATCGCTGCTGAGGTGTAATCGTCCTTAGTGAATCCTTGATAACCCTGTTTGTACAAACGAGCGCGGACATTGTTAGTAAACTTGTCAGACATGATGATTGCTCCTTATAGGGCTAGTGTTAAAACTGAGATGGTTGCGGATTTCATCGGTTGTGAACGCTTGTTAATTGCCCATTTAGCAGCAATAAACGCAACAAGGGCTAAATCCTTGCAGTGGTAAATATTTTCAGCGCTGAAAGATAGTCCGGCTTTCTCAAACCAGTAGTAACGAGTGCTGCGTGGTACATCGTCAAGATTGATTTTTAGATAGTCTGCAAGAAGCTTTAAGAACTCTCCCCCCTGATATTGAGCGTCTATTTCATAGAAATGTCTAAATGCCTGCCAGCGTTCCGTAAACCCCTCACCACGACCCGTAAAACTGCCGTAGCGCCGTTTTAGTCCAGCGAAACCTTCAACTATCTTTTGAGCATCAACTGCCTGTACTTCAAAACTGAAGTGTTGCTTTAAGGTTGCTACCACTCGATACCAAGTAATATCAGCAATCTGTTTGTTTAACTCGCGCTCGTAAATCTGTTTCAACTGGCGATACTTAGCTATATATTCTTTCGTCGCCACATTTTCTCCTGGTTAATGCTTAAGTGTGTATAAAATTAACTGCCATTCCAGAGAAGTCCAAGGTATTTGATGTATGTAATTAGCTGAATCCAGTTATCTGATATCAGCAGTTAGCTGACGACTATCAATAACCTTGGAAAATAAATCTGACAAATCACGAAGAACTTACTTTTTCGAGGCTATAACCACGTAATAACAAGGTTTGTCAGCTTTGATGACATACTGACACTTTCTCGTTTACCCCCACGAATACGCCCCTTTTGGACTAGTTGACGCGCTTATACCAAAGCCTTTGTCCGCGACGCGCGGTAGTATCTGTTACCAATGGTTAGAACAAACTCAACTGTATTGAGTTGTTAGTTATCTCTGCTGTGTGCTGTTTATATAAGCTCGGCACTTCGTAGCAACGCCTTAGCACCTTGTCACGATTGAGCTTTAAGTCAGCGCTCTTAGACTGACGCGGTAAAGGACGGAAATAATATTGTGTGTGTCTGATACTGTCATTGCTATAGAGATAGCGATAGAGAGCGCCATCGATACTGTAGGTTTTGGATTTGCTTAGGAGGGTTACGCATCCTACAAGCTGTTTATCGATCATCATTCTTGTCTCCCGCAACACACGCGCCCGTTAAGCTTGCACCCAGGAAGACGGCGATAGATGCGATCGCACTTCCTTCAAAAATTTTGGCGTTGTAAATCCATGTGGGTTGATATTCCTCCCCTCTACTTTCTTCAATCCGGTCAAACCCGTGACATAATATTGAACCAACTACCATAAAACTAGTAGTTACCAAGCTCACAATTGCTACTGATGACGCTCCATTTAGTATGAATGAGTTAATCTTTTCACGCCAAGTTTTCACACGGCGAATGTGCATTACTGGCTTTTGTTCTAGATATGAATGCCACTGGTCATCAGTAAAATTCGTGGGCTTGTAATCATAGGGAACGTGAAAATCAAGTAGTTCGCCTACTGCTTGAATTGCATCCCCTAGCATCACATCTGGGGAGTATTCCAGTTGGCTGAATTCTTCAGAATCTCGGATTTCTCTGAGCCAGCGATCTACTGCTTCTAACCTTCGTAATTGATTTTGATTAAGCATTGTTTTCTCAAAAGGTAGTTCGTTGATTGCTTCTATCGGTGGTGGGTAGCTTACAATCTGCTAATTGGTTCATCAAAAGTGAAATCTTCTGCTGGTAAAGATATTTGCGTAACTACTGTGGGCACTGATTTTGCCAAAGAATCGCGTTCATCTATATCAAAGGCTGGTAAAACTTCCCAAGTAGCTTCTAAATGCCTGCCGTACCTGGAAAACATCACATTAATTAGCTCTGTTAAACTTGCTAATTTGGTAGTTTTCAAAAGATGTTCGCCCATTTCCAGCGCCGCACCCCTAATCACAACTCGCGCTTGAGCCATATTTTTGAGTCCTTAAGTAAGACATTTGCAGACATAACTGTGAGCATGGTTGCATAAACTTGCCACCATACTAAACTGCGCCTTATTGAGTCAACAAGTAACTAATCAGTTACTTGTTGACGCTTTATGCGTCATTGATGCTAATATAACACCATAAGTAACTTATTGACGCTAATTAGTTACTAAATTGTTACTTTTTATTACTTTGAGAGCGAGAAATGTACGATGGAGGCGAAAGACAGAATATTCAAATAGAACCAAACGTGAGTAAAAGAGTTAATTTAACCCTTCCTGATGTAATTTACGAAGATTTAGAGGCTTGGGCTGAGTATCAAGGTCGTCCAACAGCAAACCTTGCTGCTTACCTAGTCGAATCTGCAATCAGAGAGGCAAAAGAAAAAGGAGAGTTTCGCATATTGGAGAAAAGCAATAAAGAAACTCAAAACGAAACCTCATCATCCAGCAAAGACAAAAAGGACAAATGAATACAAACAGTAATTCTGCCATCCCTGCCATTACTAAAGCGATCGGCTTGAAATAGCTGACACACTTAATTGGCAGAGAAAACTTTTCCTTGCTGGCGTTAGATGGCGGCTAACTTATACACCAATCGATGAAATCCGCCTGCTGTTGCCCATGCAGTCTTAGAAGATAAATTCCATTCGATGAGAGTTTTCTTATGGCAGCAAATGATTTAAATCCGCAACTTCCATTAATAGTAAATCTCAACTTGATTAATCAAGAAGGTCAGGAAAACATTGACCTCAGTAAATTAATCATAGAAATTGATTCAACTCTATTTCCTAACCAGGAACAATTTCTAAAAGCTTTACGCAGTCATTTGTTACAGTCTTTCAAAGAAATTCCTGTAACAACTTCCATCAATCTGAGAGAAATAGAAAACAATTCTTTTGAAAATGCCGAAGATGAATTATATCCTCCGGTTCCAAAATCTAAAACAGATAAAAGTCAAAATAGTATTCAGAAAAACGAAAGTTATTTTGAAACTCCAGCTAATTCCATCCCAAATACTTCAATCACAGTTAGACAATCAAAATTATTTAAGTCCCAAGACTTTGAAGCTATTCCAACAGCAGCACTTATGTTTTCCAGTATTGACTCTCAAATCAAAAAAGAATTGTGGAAACAGAATGAAGATGGTATAGCCTACTTACAACATAGAGCTAAGGGCGATTCTCAAAACTTCATTGAGCATTATATTGCCAACCCCGGTGATATTTCCATGCTCCCTTGGGATGAAGCACTACAAATCATTGATAAATTTGGGTTTAACAGCGCCAAACTGCACTTAATCTTTGCTGCCTATGCAATGAAACAGGAAAGACCGTGGGAAAGCTTATTTATTCTCAATGCCAGCGACTTGATAAAAGATATGGGTTGGGATCAGCGAACAGATTTACCCAAACATAAAAAACTCTCAGAAATAGCCAAAACTGCGTTTGCATTAGATTGTTTGTTAGTTAAAGCAGTATGGATAGAAGGTAGGAACAAAAAAGGTGGAATAAATGCTAGTACCCCTGTAGGTCGAATGTGGAACATTACAGTTGTGCCCTATGGTCAGATAAATTTACAAGGGAAAATAGAAGAGCCTAATGAAGTTCAGTTAATTATTCAACCCGGTGCTTGGACTCAACATTTTTTGAACAGAGCCGGAGCAAAATCAAGGGACGCTTTATATCAGTTTGGCTACTTAGCCCAACAAGTTTTGAAAATTGATCCCTACCATGATGAACTCGCACTAAGGCTGGCTATATATCTAACATTAGATAGTCGAATTCGCCTTGATGGAAATTACAAAGTACAGGAGCTATTAGAAATTGCATTTGTCAAACCGATTATAGATAAAGCTCGATTAGATCGCCGCCGAGCCTATGACTTAAAACAACACTGGGATAGTGCCATAAAGCTACTACTAAAACTGGGCTGGCAGATTGCATTTGACCCCGAAACTTACCCCGAAGAGCTAAGACCAGACTCCAAGGATAAGAAACCTAAAGGCTACCTTGATAAGCTGTTGGATGCAAAACTCACCATCAAACCTCCAACCCCTATCCCGGAACTTATAGCATCCAAGGCAAAACTCACGGTTGAACGATCGCAATTGAAAGTTAAACCCAAAGTAGAACAGTTACAGCCCAAAGCCAAGCCCACACAGGAACAACACATCAGCTTGACTAGCAGTCAAGTTAAAGAAGCACGTATTGCTAAAGGCTGGTCTCAAGCTAAACTGGCTGGTTTTATCGGCGTATCTCAAAACCTTATTTCCCTGATTGAACGGGGTGAGCGCACCTTCAATCCACAGCTAGCCACCCAGATCCAAACGCTTCTAGATATCCAAGACTAAGTATTATTACTCTAGATTTCCCAACTACGAGTTGATGATCAGCTGTGGTTGGCTGGTTTTCTGTTGCAGTCTTGTTTTAAAAAAAATAATTCAAAAAATTGGCTTTAAAGCTTTGCCCTGTAAGGCTTTGGTTTTTAAAACAAAGGCTCTAGAATCCCCGGACAAAAACTCTAGAATCCCCGGACAAAAACTCTAGAATCCCCGGACAATCCATTTTTGAAATCTTTGCTGCATAAGGGTTGTAGCCTCTTAAAACAGCCCTGATTAATTAGATTAATTAGATCAGTTTTGCCTAGTGGTTTTGGCCAATCTGGCATTATTTCCTGGTGTCCAAAAATGTCAAAAACTTTTTTGGCTACTGAAAACCTTAAGCTGCCCTCAAACCTTACTTCCCACAATAAGCACCCTGGCGTGTACCAACAGAGGGGTAATGGCTGATAAGCGGCGGTTTCCTAGAAGGAGTGACTAATAAATGACAAACCCCGTAGTTGAGAGCAGAAGAACGGCGCTATCAGGGAAAAAATCTATTTACGATAGCGCGTTTTTACCCCCAGTCATACCTAGTAATAAAATCAAGTTTGCGTTTAATGCCACAGGCAGAAATAAAGACTGGGACTTTAAGAAACTTGCCGCCAACTTTCAAGATACAGAAGGCACTCTAGAAGATGTGCAGCAACACATTAAAGCAGGTCACGCTATCTGTGCTGGCTTATTGGGTGGGAAATGGCGCAGTAAGGCTAATGTCATCGGTTCTCAATGGTTGCTCCTCGACATTGATAATTCCGATGTCGCCCGTGATGAGGACGGCAAACCAATCAAGGACGAAAACGGAAATTCTATCAAAGTTTACGATCCGCAACTAACCATTGAGGAAGCCCTAGCCCATTCCTTCATTCAAAAGCACTGCGCTTTAATGTACACCACTGCCAGTCATAAACCAGACTGGCATAAATTCCGGTTGATTTTCCCTTTACCGCAATATGTTGAAGGTGCTGATACTGTAGAAGCTTGTACGCGCTTCCTCATGCAGCAGTTGCCCCATGACCCAGCTTGTAAAGACGCTTCCCGTGTATTTTACGGCAGTACTGAAGCAGAATTCCCGCTAGTCAACCCTGAAGCCACTTTACCAGCAGAATGGATAAGTGAAGCGATCGCGATCGCACTGCATGAACGGGAGGAGTATCAGCTACGAATTCAAGAAATTGAGTCACGGCGTAAAGAGTGGCGTGAGATTTCCCTCAATGAAGGCTGGGACATTGACCAGCTAATCCAGAATGCGCTTTCATTCATCCCACCACGTACCCCAGGAAGCGGTAACTATGACGAATGCCGTCAGGTGTTGATGGCTTTGGTTAATCACTACGGGCCAACGGATGCCGAAATCATCGCTGAGAAGTGGTCGCCCAGCATCAAGGGTTCAACTTGGAACATCCACGCTAAGATTCGCAGTTTTAGGCGTGGGGGAATCTCAATCGGAACACTGTTTCACATTGCCAAACAGTATGGTTTTCGGTTTCCGCAACGGCAGTACCAAGCATACCAGCCCAAAGGAGTAATTAGCCGTGAACAGTGGGAACTTGGGCGAGTCAGAGAGGACTTGAGCAGCTTCCAAAATTTATTAAAGCAAGCGTTGTTTACCGCCGTAGGCATCGCTCCTTTTGCTTCAATATTTAAAGGATTTAAAGCCCCACCACAACCATTGCCCTTACCCGAAATTGACACGCCTTCGCCCAATGTAATTATTTACAAGCCCGGCAATATCCCGTTCCAAAGCGAAATTACAGGCAATATCTCTATCTCCTGCCAGCCAGAGGAACATATCACCGCATGGGTAGAAGCTGTTTCTAAGGGCTGGACGCAAATTTTAGATAATTCTCACCCTGGACTGGGTAAGTCTTACAACGCTGGACAACTGACGGCGGGGCTATTCGGCGTTGATAAACTAATTTACCAGGATGCCAACCACAGAAACCCATCTACACTGCCCATTGAGACGAATTTTGTTGACTTACCAGTGCGGCACAACGGCTTTAAACTAGATCCCACCCGCAAAACTCCTACAGGTGAGGACTTTAAACTGTGGACTAAAGCGGGTGAGACTGCCGATACTGACGGCAATTGTCACAGAACTTACTTATTTAACGCCTTCCGCAACAAAAATTTTAGCAGCCTTGATTTTGAAGAGAGCGGCATCAGCCCCATCTGTGGCGGTTGTTCCCTTAAAAATCAGTGCCGTTTTGCTTACGGGGACGGTTTTGGATTCCGCTTTCAAAAGCGCAGTGCAATTCAAAATTATTCTGAACTCAGAGCGCACCCCGACTCTACACCAGTTACCTTAACTAATGCTGCTGACCAAACTTTCACCATTGGGCGGTTATGGGAAGAAGCAGGTACACTCATCAAGCCCGTGCGTTCGGTTGATGTGAACCGAGGCGATTTTGAAACCACTGTGGGCAAGCTGCTACTGTTAGAACCAAATCTTCTATCACAGCTGCAACCTGCACTCTTAGTTTTACACGAACTGTTAACTCAGCAACTTAAGCCCACTGACCGCTACGGGTTTGATGATGCCAGCATCCGAGCGCTGCTGCCCCCTTTCCCCACAGGCTTAGATATCGAAGCGATTCAGCAAACTGTAGAACCTGATTTGACTTTTTTAGAAGACTTAGACTCAATTGATATTACCCAAGATAAACAACTCAAAAAAAGCTCTGCGGCTCGTTATGCTGCCAAAAAGGTAGTTAAAGACAGCGCACGAACGGCAGGCAGAGAGTTTCTTGACTTGCCTAATTACTGGTTGCCTGACTTTCTAGAAGCTTGGAAGGGTGATGGTAGTTTTCAGTCTCAATGGGGTGTACTCAGCATTTACCGCCGAAACCCCAAACATACTGAATTGGCCCACTCTGCAAAATTTAATATTTACCTTGATGCCACTTTCAAATCCCAGGATTTGAGATTGAAACTGGGCATCAGTGACCCTGTATTAATTATTGAGCAACAACGCCCAGACTACGACAATTTAAAAGTCGTCAACGTTACTGGGCTGGGTAAGCTGCCTAAAAATCGCTCCGATACACTTAGCAACCGTGTTAATGCCCTCAAAGAAACCTTGAAAAAACTCTGCCCCACCCTTGGGATTATCGATTGGAAACAGATTGCATCCCAAACCGAGGGCCGCACAGAATACGGTCACTTTGTCGATGGGCGTGGTGTTAATCGCTTTAGTGAGTGTGATGCGATCGCTTCTTTTGGCATTCCCTACCAGAACATAGGTGTTTTAGCCGCACAATATCAGGTGATGACTGGGGAAAGGGTTAACCTGGAAGATAAAAACAGCACTTTCCAAAAGTATCTCACAGACCTGATCCGTGCAGAAATCATCCAAGAGATTGGGCGATTACGCGCTCATCGTCGCTCCAATGTGGAGCTAACATTCTACTTCTGCGCTGACTATGACATAAAATTCCTCGATCGTGAATTACCAGGAGTTAAATTAGAGAGCGTTGATGCTTTCCAACTCTGCCCCGAAGCTGGTAACGCCAGTGAGCAAACAGGACACGCTATAGTCAATGCTCTAACCCAACTTTGGCAGTCAAAACAGAAAATTACTCAACCAGCGATCGCCAATATTGCTGAAATCTCCCAAGCTTGGGTGAGCCGATTTACCCAGCGTTGGGGGGGCTGGCAGCACTTTAAAAAATTATTACTCTTGCTATTAGATAGTCTTAATAGCGGTAGTAATAAAAATTTGGCTGACTTAGACGACGATGAAAAGTGGCTAGCC
>NZ_JBSGKF010000008.1:0-46720 GCF_054786515.1 Nostoc sp. UIC 10890 | reverse complement strand
TTCGTTAACTAGTTATCTAACTTGTTGATGTCTGCATTAACCTGTTAAATTTTGCCTATCCTGTTATTAATGCATATATCTAGGATGCTTGTATAGCAAGGGTTTTAACTAGTGGTTATATCTGCATATTAATTCATGACAGCATACACGAGTATCTATCTCTAACTTGTTATTTAACTGGTTATTTAATTTATTATATATAACAGTTTTATGGATTAACAGGTTGTTAGGTGCGGCGGCGTAACCTCGTTGTGTCTCCCTGCCACCTCAGCTTGCTTCACGGCTGGCAATTCTCCCCAGGCGCGTAGTCTTAGACTGGCAGCTACGCTGCTGACGACGGCGGCGTTGCCGCGTCTCCCTGAGAAGGCTAGGCTGACATCAAGCGGTTACACTATCGCTATCGTTCTATCTGGTTAGACATTTTAATAACCAGTTTTAACATTCTTAACAGGTTATTGCTGACTAACTTCCAGCTTTTGACCGCCGCGAAAATTTCCCAGGTTAGCGATCGCTCACTGTAATCTGTGGCAAGTCCGAGGGTCAAGCGCGATCGCTACTATTAGTTATGCCTTATTATTTTTATCTGGCATAACTCCTTTAAGGGCTTTTTCTATTTCTTCAATGGCTGTATCAATTGCATCCAATTGCTTACGATTTGCCCATTCTTGGTAGGCTTCCGTTACAGCTGGATCGGTAGCTAATCCCGTACTACTGCCTACCCTGCCTATGTGCTGATGGCAGGTGTATTCTGGATTCTTGCCGCGTTTGACAATTCCTTTTAACCTTTGCTTAGGGTTACGCTTAAAAATTGCTTCATTGGCTTGCCACTTGGCGTATACATACCAATATATTTCACCATCTTTTTTATACTGCTTTCGCACCTCGTATTCATGAATCCATACCCCAGGTGGTGACATTGGCTGATTGACTAGCTGCTGTCTAATTTCCTTTAATTGGTGCAGCTTCTCTATGATTTGGTCTATGCAGTCTGTCATGGCAGTTATAAGAGTTATGCCTATCAAAAATTTTAGGGCATAACTCTTCTGAACGCGCTACCAGAGTTGGACAATGCCAACGGCGGTAAGCTACGCTCCATACCGCATCTATTTAGTTAGATATTTGTAATAACAAGTTCTGACACTAATAACAGGTTACTGCCATTGGCTAACCTCTTCCCGATTCTTTGACCACCGCCAAAGTTCCCCAGATTGGCGATCGCGTGTTAGGGATTGGGCATTGGTGCGATCGCTTTCCCTCGGCAAGCTACGCTCCTATACCCAAACAATATTTTTGGCGTGGTTCCTAGTACTGCTATTTTGGTGCGAGATTGTGAGCGCCGCTTCTAATTGCCTCCCCGCCCTGCCACCAAAACAAAAAAAGGTCTTGGGGCGATGCCTGCCTGCGGCGGGCATCGCCTACGCACCCTCTAAATTTCATCCATTGGATTTTTCGCAGTAACTTGAGCAATTCGCTTCTCTGAAATCTATGGTTAGCGATGCCGAAGGCAGGCGGTTACGCCATCGCTTTGGGACTTGTTGCCCATTGTCACTAAAATTTCCCAATGATTTTGACTGGCATCTACGATGCCTCGCTGACTCAGGCTTCGCCACGAGCGCATCATTTTTGTACTGGCTTGACAATGCTGGGTTTTATACAAAATCGGTAGTCACCACTGAGAATAGCCGCATTTTGTATCAAATTCTGATACCGTAGTCACGCCTTCTATATAAATAGATATTAACTATCATGACTACCAAATCTATTATGACTACCAGACCATGACTACCAAAACCCTAAACCTCCAATCTCAATTCTTAGCATGACTACGGACGAGCGCATCATTTTTGTACTGGCTTGACAATGCTGGGTTTTATACAAAATTGGTAGTCACCACTGAGAATAGCCGCATTTTGTATCAAGTTCTGATACCGTAGTCACGCCTTCTATATAAATAGATATTAACTATCATGACTACCAAATCTATTATGACTACCAGACCATGACTACCAAAACCCAAATCCCCAATCTCAATTCTTGACGTGACTACGGGCGATCGCACTTCTCCAATTTGGAATGCGTGAATTGTCCATGACTTACGGGAGATTCTAAGTAAGTTTGTAAAATACTGCGATATTGCAAAGGTACTTCAAAAAACCCCTCAATCGAGTAATTGCTTGAGCAAGTGAATCTGTAATTCCAACTGTGAGATAGAGTAAATCACAGCAGTCTTGAGAGTGTCGCTGTCAGCACCAATGCGCTTTATGACAAATGGCCCCCAACACATCCTTAAAGTACTCAAAACAATTTTAGTCAAACCTCTGCCCGACATTCGACGCTCTCGCTCTCGTAAAAATTGCAGCAACTGGCCATCGCTACTGTCATGACTACGCTTAATCGAAAGCACTTCTAAATTAGGTTGCTCCATGTCCTGTATTCCTATCGAATTAAAGGAGATTATAAGTAAGCCATCGTGTTGATTGATACCAAATTCAAACGACTGTCAAAATGCGCCGTAAACCACCCCTAGTACCCCTCTACTGTACCAAATGACTGTCAAACGACTGTCATTACCCGAAACCCCAATGACTGTCAAACGACTGTCGTTATGTACCCTAAAGGTGCTTTTGGGCGTATTTTGACAGTAGGCAGTAAGCGCGATTTCTCCCCCAAAAGTGGATTTCAGGGTTTTGTATAAGTGATACCATACTCATTATGGTTTCATGCCCTGCGGGTGGCTGCGCCATCTCTCGCTGCGCTCGTGACATGAAACCGCCGTTCGCTTGGAGAGGTTTTTTTATACTACAAAAGTACTGCATTTGTAGCATAAATCTTTTATGTCGCCACTAACAATTCTCAGAATTGAGAAACTAAAAACATTCGGCAACGTTGCCGGAAGTGATGACCATGTTACCAGAAACAGAGAAACACCCAATGCAGATCCAACTAGAGAGAATGTCCGGTTGATTGGGGGAGAAGACGAACGCGCATTAGAGGAGATAGTTAAAGAAAAAATCTCTACGCTACTGCATCGCCCTCGGCATGATGCAGTGTTATGCACTGAAATGTTTCTCTCGGCATCGCCTGAATATTTCCGCCCCGATAATCCATCCCTTTCTGGGCAGTGGTCTAATGAGAGAATGCAGCAATGGGCTTTAGCATCTCGTGACTGGCTAGCTCAAAACTATGGGTCAAAGTGCGTCAGGGCAGAACTCCACCTAGATGAAAGTACCCCACACATTCACGCCTACATTGTGCCATTGAACGAGAAAACCGGGAGAGTCAGCCATGACGCGATGTTTGGCGGCAGAGGTGGACAGGGAAGAATTAAGTTATCCAAGCTCCAAGATAGTTATGCTGCTGCACTTGCTCCTTTGGGCATTGAACGGGGGGTCAAGGGCAGTAAGGCAACCCACACCAAAGTAAAGGAATATTACCAAGCGGTTAACAGTGAACCACTCACCGCAGTCATTACAAATAACCAATTAGCCCCCACACCGTTTGAATCAGCTAGGAGTTATGTAGCCAGGATTCAGTCAGATGACCAGTTCCAAGCGATTAACCATCAACTGGCTGACCGAAAATTCATGGAACAGCGATTAGAAAGGGCAGAGCAACGCGCTAGGGATAGCGAGAAGGAGCGACAGCAACTAGAGAAGCGGGTGCGATCGTTAGAGGCTCAGACTCAACAACTGCGGGACTTGGCCTTAGAGGATGTCGCCTGGGAGTTGGGGCTACACCATGATGAAGGAAAATGGAAGGGTCACGGACACATCATTAATATAGATGGCTCCAAGTTCTACGATTTCTCACCCGAACACTCCTTGGGTGGCGGTGGTGCGATTGACTTGGTGATGCACGTTAACCAGTGCAATCTGCGTCAGTCCGTTGTCTGGTTACACGAGCGATTTGGTGAAGCTGGGGCAGAACGAGCAGCGATCGCAAAAGCTCGTGAAGTAACTGCTGAAATTATTCAGTTAGAACCGCGAACCCCGTTTAAGCCACCCGTTGAGGATAAAGCAAAGTGGCAAGCAGTTCACAACTACCTGACTCAGAAGCGGGGAATACCATCAAATTTTGTGGAACTTCTGCACAACCGGGGGCTAGTTTACGCTGATGACCAGCAAAACGCTGTGTTCGTCATGCGGAATCTATTAGAAGAACCCCAGGGCAAAGGTGCGTTCCTGCGAGGGACACGGGGAGAAAACAACACTTTCAGAGGTTACAAGAAAGGGACTAAGCGGCGTGAGGGCTGGTTTCACTTCCGCTTAGGCGGACAGCCAACTTCACCTGTAGAGAAAGTGGTGCTTTTAAAATCGCCCATCGATGCCGTGTCTTTTGCCATGCTGGAATATCAGCTTAGAGGCGACGTGCCACCCAATAGAACTTTGTACATGGCGGTAGATAATCCCAAAAGCTTACCAGTAGAGCAATTGCAGCATATTCCTAATTTACAAGTGGCGTTTGACTCGGACGATTCTGGTAATGCAGCTGCACGAGTTGTTAAGGAACTACTGCCACAGTCCAAGCGCGTCAAGTGCAAGGCACATGATTGGAATCAGCAGCTACTCGATTATGGGCGACAGTTAAGGCAACAGCAACAGCAACAGCAACAGCAACGCCAGCAGGAAGATGATTTGAGTCTTTAATAGTCAGCGTTCTAGTAGTGAAGTGTACTGTTAGTTTTGTAGTATTAATGTAGCTTTTTTGTACTTCTTTTTGGTTCAAGTGATTTGAAATTTACTTAAATCGTCACTTTTCGCTCCAAAAAACTTTCCGCCAAAGATGGCGTACTGTGCCTCAAAAAAAGATGCATTCCAGAGCTTAAAAGCTTTTAAGCGAATTTCCCGATAATTTACCAATTATTGGGAGCAAATGGGAGACTTCTTATAAGTATTGGAAACTGTTTGGATTTATTGGGAATTTTTGAGCTAATGAGAATTTTGTGAATGGATGATGTTTAAGGGCTAAAAAGGTAAGAAACAAACTGGAGAATTGGGAGATGTTGGATAGATATTGGGAGATGTTGAATGTAGTTGGTGAGGGCGGGGAAAATGGATGTTTTTTCGAGATATTCGACCCAATGCACAAATTTAGTTAAATCAATCAACTAGTGCCAAAACTGTAATATTTCTTGATAAATGTATCAATAATCACGGTTTGGGCGGTTTATATTGAGAGTAATTATCAATTAGATAGACAAAAAAAGGGTCAAAAATAGGGGAAATTTTTTTTTGTGGATTTTGTTTCTTTAACAAGCTTTAGCGGGTCTAAGTCCCCGGCTACAAAATAAGCCGCAAGCTTGGCTATCCTCTCACCTGTGGCTAGGATCTCAATTCTTGGCATGACAACAGCGCGATCGCTTCCCTCACCCCTTCAGACCTTAAAGCCACCGCTCTTGATTTTGCTCCCAGCAGTAGTTAGAAGAATGCCTTAGACAATGAATGGCCGCGATGCCTGCGGTTCTTGCTAGCCGAACCACCTTCTTCGACCTATGCTTAATTCCCGAAGCGATCGCTTCTCCCTCCTATTCCCGCACTGCTGACTCTCGCCCCTCTAGCTCGACCGCATTCGCCATTGGGCATTGGATGTTGAGGAAGAGGCGATCGCCCGTAGTCATGCTACGCTCTACTCCCCTGGCGGCCCTATTAGACATTGGAGATTAGGGATTGGGTGAATGGGCGTTGTCATTCCATCTGTGAAACTTGATCTGCTTTTGTCGTTCTTTTGTCGTTCTTTTGTAGTCAATTTTAGCTGATTGCGATCGCGTCAACCATCCCACCTAACACTGCTAAAATAATTTTTTACCCCAAATTTTCATTTTTTCGCTTCAAAAGCCATGCAAAAATGGCTCAAATTTAAGTTAGCCAAAATAAGCGTAGTGAGTTACGGTTATTTTATTCTTTGAGCGAAGAATTTTTGCGGACAAAAAATAGTGATTCCCTGCGCTAAGTTGTGGCTTAGTCTAGGCTTAGTCCAAGCATAGTCTAGGAAACAAGTTTCTTGAAAAAACTGATTAAGAGCGCTTAGTCTAGGCTTAGTCCAAACATAGTCTAGGCATAGTCGGGAGAAAATGTAGTTTGGTATACAATTTCCTCATTTAAAATCCACTAATTACATAGACTTAGTGGTGATTATGACTGAGTTTGTAAAGGAAAAAATAACTTTAATTTCTCCCTGACTTAAAGCCTTCACCACTAAGGAACTCTTCATTGATCAGCAAGAGAATTTTATCTGTGTCCTTTCCCTTGTTGCCATAGCTGGCATAGACAATAAAAAGCCCTCTAAAAATTGATTCTAGAGGGCAGTGGGAAAAATTATTTGGTGTGAAGAGCTAGATGTACTAGGTTCTGTTGCTAGATACGATCAGAGTTGTCCCCAATCGGATCTTCAGTAACTACAGGTTGAAATTCATCAAATCCGGTTATTGCTGGGGGAAATGTTGTCCAGAAGTTCCATTCCACTGCGGATAATTTAGGAAATTTCGGGGCATCGAAAGAAGGGAGCAGTTGCAAAGATATCTGGAAGTAACGGATGAGCAGGTGTTGGGGGCGGCGGCGAGTTTGGCGATGTTGTCGCCTGTGGGTAGAAGTCATGTAGAGATATTTGCCCATTCACCACATTTACGCGGCTTATTTCTCATCCTGGGGAGAACCTAAAAGCGATCGCTATTCATCCCTCAGCATAGCTGCCTTTTTCAAAAATTCTCGCGTGACCCCTAGTTGTACTCTCCAGGAAGATCAGTTTTTTTAACAGTAATGCTGCCAACTTTCTTGCCTGACATTCTCAATAATTCATCACCTGAAAATTCAAAACCAAGCTTTAGTGCTATTCGCGCAATATCATCTGCGGTTGGTGCTGCAAGCACCTCGTTTTTAAGTTCAGGTTCAGACTGCATTTTCTTTAAAAATGCTTCGATTTGCTCAAAAGCCATATTTAAAATTTGATCCTCGCTAGCTACTCGTAATATAAAGAAAAACAGCAGTATATTTTTTAAGACTAGCAGCACAAGGGTATCAAGATTCGGGGGAAAGATGATTATAGCGACGCGCTGCTCTTCATTTATCAGAATCTTGCTTATAAGAAATCACGTTCTGATAAGTAATCATTATCCTACTCCAGATCCGTTTCAGCTTCTCCCTGCCTTAAAGCCTTCCCCGCTTAGAAATTCTTCATTTACTAGCAACAAAATTTTATTTGTGTCCTTGCCTTTGTTGGCATAGCTAGCAGGGTTACTGGGATCTTTTTTATTCTCCATACCGAATTTCGCGTTATGGCTGATTATTTCGTCTTTGTGTTGCTCAATCCAGTCGCGTACCAACAAGCCGTTACAGCCTGATAAATCTCTCAAAGCTTGGTTAGTAATTGCTAGGCGATCGCTGTCCCCAGTTGCCACAGTATCGTTATAAAGACAAATTGCCTGATAAGACCTACGAATTTTTTCTACAGCTGCTAAGGTTGCCTTGCTCCCCCAGACCTCAGCATCAGTTTTGGCTTGCCAGTCAATCTCTTCTTTGATGGGTGTGACTTTGGCGGCGGTAGCCTTGGCAGACGGGGCGATTGCTCCCCCAAGAGTAACCTTGTTCACCACTTCAATAATTTTCGCTTCTAACCAAGAATCTAGCTCGGTAACGTTGAGAGTAACTGTTTGTGGTTGCTGTGGTGCTGTGGTTTCCATTGCTGCTTTCTCCTGTTGTAATTGGTTATTGGCTTGCTCTAACTGGTTATTTGTTTGCCGTAACTGCTTAATTTCTGCTTCTAACTGGGCAATTAATCGCTGTGATTCCTGTAACTGCTTCGCAACATCAACGCGGTTTTTGTGGTGTTCAATCAAACGGCTGACTACCGATTGCTGATTTGGTAAATTCCATTGGGCTTGCAATTCCTTGAGATATTCAAAATCAGCAGGGATAGCCCGAACTTGAACTAGTTTTTCTTTCTCTGGTGCATCTGGGAAGCCTACAGGCTTTGTGGTGTAGTAGTCTGCATACCCCAAAGTGGTTACAAGGTTTTGTAAATCCCGATCAGTGGGAGCATCCTTGACAAAGTGTCCAGCTAACCTTGCAGCATGGAGCATTTTAGAACCTGTTGAACCCTGGCAATCCCTCTCTGTAGCCAGCGCTAAATATGCAGCCCGGAGCGCTTTGCAGTTGTCTTGTTCTTCCCCGTGTCGGAAATTTAAGATGGGGGCAATGTCTCCCTTATCCCCAAAGTACGCCCGTACTACCCGATTCAATGAACCGTTGCGGCGGCTGTCAATGGCGCGGTTTTGTGCTGCTACATCTGTAAGATTTTCGTTAGCCACCTCTGTTAAAAGTGCTTTAGTTGATGGTTCTTTTCTTAGCAAGTTCAACCGCTCGATGACGTAACTAGCAGGGTAAAGGGTAGCGATCGCAAATACTGGCTGATCTCCCCGTTTTTTACCTTGACCAGTAAACATAACTTGATAGCTTTGACCCTCAACAGGTGCAAACTTGGCACGAGCGAGAATTTCATGGGGACGGCGACCAGTGGCAGCAATTAACCCTACTGCTACCTCATGGAGGTCTTGGGATTCTAGCAATTTACCCGTTACCTCTAAATATTCGTCTGGGCTGATTTCCTGACCATTGTCTAGGCGTAAGCTTACCCGTGTAGTTTCGTTACGTTCCTCCCAATCCTTTTTGTCCAATCCACACAGCAGTAAAACATAGTGCTTTAACTCATAACCTGTTACATTGCCTTGGGCATCATGCTTGGGTACAGAATCAGCGTTTTTCCCTTGCTCTAATGGCAGTGACTTAAATTTTTTATAGAAGCCAGCCCGACTCAGCACAGTGCCTAAGCTTTTAATGCTGTAGCTGGTTTTGGTGTTAATAAACTCGTTAAAAGCTTCGCAGTGTGGCTTGATTTCCTCAAGGCTTTGCAAATCCTTGACCGCAACAAAGAGTTGTTCTACTTGCTCCTGAACTGCTTTAGACATCTGACTGACTCCCCTTTACTTCTAAGCTGTTACTAATTTAACTAACAAGTTAGCTAATGTCAATAACCTGTTAAAATATCTGACAAATTATTGACACATTATAACAGGTTAAGCTACGCTAATAACAGGTTGAAGAAACCACAGAAAAAGCGGGCTACTAACCCGCAGCTTAAAAATAAAAGGTATTCTCATGTTACTCACAATTGCTAAACCTCAACAATTCCAAGCAAAAGACGACTACTACGATGGTGAATTCGACGCGGCGATTGGACTACCACCTAAAAGCCAGGATGGAGAATACTGGAGAGGGTATCTAAGCTACACGCTCAAAACTGGTAACGTACCATTCTAAAAATCAAGGGGAGGGTAACACCTCCCTTTGCTGCGTAAGCCTACCAAGCTTCCCTAAATTTTTTACAAACTTCTGTCCAGGGCATTCCTTCTCTTAACTGGTTAGCAATTCTGGGCGCGTCCTCTCTTAGACAATGAAAATCGCTCCCGGACTCTGCATACATGGGCGATTTTCCTGCTAGCATTCCTTCTTCGCCTTGAAAGTAAAACTCTGCCCAGTGCCATGTAATTCCGTCTGTGTCAGAGCATGATTTAAATTGCCAGTCTTGAAATTTTGGTTTCATGCAAGTGAATTAGTTGATTAACCTTAAATTTTTGATCTGTTCTTGTGGTGGTGTCAGAGAGTTAACTGGTTGACTTGTCCATCTTCCGGCTATCAGTCCCACTCCCAAAAATCCTATCATGCTGAAAATGATTAGCTTAATTGGCAAGTCGCTGAGACTGAAAACGTGTAACGATCGCTTCTCAAATTCCCAGTTAACCATCATAAATTGCACTGGATTAAAATCAAACCACTCTTGACTTTTGATTAACCCAACATTGCATTGGCTAAATTGTTGATGTAATTCACCCTCTACATCTGCCATGTCCTCTACATAAATAGTCTTGAGGATTTTCACGTTACAAGGTGGTTGATTCCTATGAAAGTTATCAAGTCGAGCTTCGGGATTACGAGATAACCCAATTTTGCAACGACGGAGGTAACAACCAGGAATTAGCCCGTGATAGCCCTCTGCTTCCATTAAATAGATAAATCCCGGCTCATGGTCATTTTTAGGCTGATAGATAATTGTCGTAATATCATCCAATTCCATATATTTATTTCCAAACTATTTTATTAGAAACTGTTATTTTTTTGCAGTTCAAACAGTAATATCTTTTATCCTTTCTTACGGTTAAATTTGCGTGACCACAGTGGGGACAATAAGGCTTTGTGTCACTTTGGCGGCTACCCCCCATAGTGGAAAATGACGCGGCAGACATCACCGTTTCAGTGCTTGCTATGCTTGGGTTTAAGGTATCGCGTGTCAATCTCGTGTAACCCGTGTCAGGGGACTTTGCAACTCTTGCCAGTCGCTTTGTCTCTTCTATCAATGAATAGTTGAAACTAACTTTATCGAGATTAGGTAAAAAATAAAGTTTGGGTGAGCGAGAATCGACGACTAAGGCTACTCTTAATAATCTCGCATCATCGGTAACTAACTCATTTTTATGGTCTATGTATTCTTCAATAGCGTCTAAGTTCCGAATCAACTTAGCCAAGTTAGACTCGCTGTTTTTCCCCTTGCCGTAGGTATTCAGGTAATGTCTGATTTTGGGAATGCCAATGATTATTTCGGTAAAGAGTGACCGATCATCATTAGTAAAACCTGGGATTTGTTTGGTCATCACTGATTGACCCGACACAATCCAGCCGATGTTATTATGACCAAACTGTTTTAAAATCTTCTTAAGGTTTTCCCCTGCCTTGTATGGCTCACTGCAAGAATTTAGGGTGTTATCTAATTCATCCCATGCCCAAATTTGAAAGAAGTTAGCAGCGAATGTGGGGTTTTGAACTCGAAAATTTCCGTCGTCTAGGCAATCATCAAAGGATTTAATCGCGGCTGTGGTATCGCCATATTTAAGGAAATGCTCCAAAGGATAGTTGCTATCTTTGAGTGAAGCAACAGCACCAGGATAAGACACCGTGACCAGAGTGTGAGGTACTTTCTCACCCTTGCCAGTATTGCCGCGAGTGCATCCAGCTTTGACAATTTCGCTAATCATTACCGCAGTGGTTGGGGTTTTGCCAACGCCCGGATCTGCAATCAGCCGATAGCGAATAGGGTGACTGACTACATAGTTGATAAATTCGTCAGGAGTCCCAACCATCAACTTAATTTCATCTGCTTTGATGGCTGGCCCCATACGGTAGCTGACCACAATACAATCGGTTATTTCCAGCTTGCGAACGCTTGTTATTTTGAATAGTCCTAACTTTTTAGCCAGCGTGTCAGAATGCTTGCTGATAGCCTCCACGATGGCTTTGGGATGCACAGACCGGGAATAGCCATAACCTACATCTACAACGCTGTCAGGCTTAACCTGGAAGCCTTTAACGTTCAAAGCCAGACTGATATCAGTAAACAAGGTACGCGCTATTTCGTTGGCGATTTTCCCGTTGATATCAAAGCCAAATTCACCATACACGGGTTCTATTAAATCACCAAGCAATTGTTGCTGTAGCTGACCTATACGCTCGTTTAGTAATTCGATTTGCAAAAGATAATTTTGGCGCTCACTAGCGATCGCTTTCCCAACCTCATCTAAATTTTCGTTGTAGCTACTTGCTAAACTCTTGATAATTTCGGCTTTACTTTGATG
Source organism: Nostoc sp. UIC 10890 (assembly GCF_054786515.1). Classification (NCBI taxonomy): domain Bacteria; kingdom Bacillati; phylum Cyanobacteriota; class Cyanophyceae; order Nostocales; family Nostocaceae; genus Nostoc; species Nostoc sp. UIC 10890. The sequence goes on along the minus strand of NZ_JBSGKF010000008.1, from coordinate 35,043 downwards.
ACCATGCGCTACCTTTTCACCCCAGTTTTGCAACCTTCTGAATAGCTGCATAGCTTCAGAGGTAATAGAATCGTGTTCATGATAAATCTTTTCTAATTCCTGTGACTTGGCAAGTTGAAAGCGTTTGTTGGCTTCCGCTTCTACTTGAGTTTTAAAGTTCAATTCCCATTGCTCAGTCTCACTTTCCAGATATTCAATACGCTGGGTATCTTTTTGAGTCTGTGTAGATAATTGATTTAACTTGGCTTGCAGTTGAGCTATTATTGCTGTGCTTTCTAGTTTGTTATGACCTAACGAGTTGATGGTATTTCTCGCTTCTTTGAGTTCATCTTTCAAAGATTCTAGCTGGCTGCTAACAGTGGCTAACCTTGACTTGCTCCTTTCAAAATCCCTGATGATTTTATGCAGCGTTTGACCTGCTTGTTCATTCTTACTTTCGGCATGTGTTAATAGTCTTTGTGATTTAGTATCCGCGATCAAGTAAGTAATAAAACTTGCTGGCAACGCCCCTATACCAAGCATAGAGATTAGTTTGGCTGTATCGTTGTTAAACCCTCCAGAAGCAAATGCCAAGCCAGTACAGAAGCCAAATACACCAAGTCCTAACCCGTGTATTGCTTTCATTCCTTCACCTCTATATAATCGCCTAACTGTGCCTTAAAGCTTGATAATTTCCCTTGAGACTCAACAGTTTTTAGCCGTGATTCCTCAGCTTTAATGGAGGCTTGCAACAGTTTTTGATTTAGTTCGTCTTTGCTATGAACGGAAATGCTTGTATCGGCAACCGTCTTCACTTGGTTGACATCTAAAACAACTGATTTTTGGGTAGTTACTTCTTTTTGATTAAGGTAATCTAAATAATTACCTTTGACTTTCTCAATCTCGGTAGCGGCTTGGATGCCAGCACCAAAAGCCTTTGAGTGTTTACCAATAACAGTAAATTTCTCGCGTGTCAGGTCGAGCGCTGCCCCCGTAAGTTTCAATGCTCGTGTAGAACCTTCATAGATTTTCATACCTTTATCTAGCTGGCTTTGAGTTGCTTGTGGGAGAGTTTCGGGAGGATTTAACGGATCTGAAATATGGTATTGATTGGGCTGGAATGGTGGCATCATTCCCGGTATTAAATCCGGCGTGACGGTCAACAATCCAGGAATACGGCTATCTATAGGAATGGCGGTAGATGTGGTAGGTGTGGCAGATACGGAGTTAGTGCTAGATGGTGAGTTGACTTTACCTCTTGCCAGCTTTTCTGCTACAGCTTGAGCCGCTGCTTTTGTAGTGTCGATTTTAGCCATTGTTCAAAAATTTTCTAGTGTTTAGTAGGGATTGGTACTTAATTTCTAATTGCCTAAATGCCTTGTCTATTTCGCTAAATTCAAGTGCTAATTCCTCATCTAAGTCATATTTCTTCAGGACTTTGTTTAGCTCTTTCTCATCCGTCTTTGCATTCTCAATTTGACTATTTAGTTCGTCCATATTGCTAATAAGAAATTGCAAAATTAAAAAAGCCAATCAGCGAACTTATCTGAATATGCATCATGGCTTTGATATTTTTTAGCAAATTAGTTGAGCTTTGTGAGAGCTAGATATTCAACATCATCAATAGCCGCTAACACCTCATTTAGTGCTTGAACTGCGTCGCCTAACATCAAATCATTGTTAGTTGAAAAATATTCATGCTGTTGGATTTTCTGATAGTTAGCATCGCTCAAAACTACTTGTAAGGATGCTGAACAACCTCTCAGAATTGCTTTGATTTGTTCTGTATTCATGAGATAATTTTTCTGTAGTTTTCATCGGCGCAGACTGCATTCCATTTGCTATTCACAGGCGATCGCTTACTTTGTCCGAGACAGCGATTGCTTTGTATTGCCACCGAAAATCATTCTGTAAAACCTTCAAACCGAGATACTTCTAACTCAGCATTAGCAGCCGATTCCAAGTAGTTGAAATATTGCTTAACGTCACCAAGAGCTACATCACAATCAAAACGCAAGCCTTTAAACTGTGGATGCTGGCGGATTTGCCCAAGTAATTCCAGAGCTTGAGCAACTAGCTCTGGTAAGGAATTACCGCTCATATTTACCTGTGATTCAATGCCGGAAATTGTAAAAGTCATGGCGTTAGTACTCTTTCTAATAACCAGTTAACAAAGTCGAGGGGAGATAACAGGATGTTGATCGCTCTCACGCGATTAGCTTTTTTCCCAGTTCGGTGATGATGCCTTCAATTTCTTGGGTCAGGTCAGTTTCATCTGGGGTAACTTCTGGCTTTTGTTGTGCAAGTCCAGCCAAATCTCTAATCGCTCCCAAATATCCTTGCTTTTGGTGTTGCCAGTGCTGATTGATACCCTCTGTTAGTTCCGCATCTCGCACAGCTAAGTTATTTAGAATCAGTTGGTTCTTAACTTGGGCTATAGCGTCTACTGCTGCAATTTCTTCTGATGCCTGTCTAGTTAGCTGGTCAATCAGCGTCAGTTGGGCGTTAGGGCTTGAGCCGGGGGTAGGGGCTGTTAGATGTTGCTGTTGCCCTTGTCGGGATAGGGCATTTTGTGGCTGTTCTGTGGCTGGCTCAGATGCTTGCTGTGTTAAATTTTGTGAACTTTCGGACTGTTCCGGTTGTGTAAAATTTTGTGAATTTTCAGGGAATTCTGAGGTGCTAGCCACAGTTGGTAATTCTGGCTGAAAGTATGAGGCGATCGCTTCTAAATCTAATTCCGAAACTGCCTTTACAGTGTCGAAATCATCAGGGCGAACATGGCTTAAAGCCAGTCTCAAGCTCTGTTCCGTGGTCATATATCTTAAGCAAGCATCATGAATGCTTACTGTGTCTGCTGTTGGTGCTGTGGTTCTCTTCCGTGTTGCCATGATTTATGCTCCCTTTTGGATTTTTTGGATTTGCTGGAATGCTTGCTGATAGCGGTATCTAGAAAAATCATTCGGGTTTTTGGCGATATAGCCTTTGACTCGTTCAGACCGTCGTAGCTGTGCCATTAATCGCCCTACTCTGCCCAAAATCCATGCTTGGTAGGGTGATAAGGGTGATTCCCGGTCGTAACTGCCATCGTGGGTTTTGGGGTAGGCATCTCTGAAACTGGGGATTCTCCAGAAAGCTAAATTCTCCCAAGTGACTAAGGTCGAGCGACTAACACCCAAAACCTCAGCTAAATATGTCTTGGTAGATGGGAAATCTAAAAATAAATCTAAATCTGTAGAATGCTTGCTCCGTCTAGGTTTCATGGGTTTACTACAGTAATCAATGTGAATCAGATATTAACTAGCTAGCAATCAGAATAAGTACACATCACAATGTCGCTCCTAATCGCTAAACCCCTTACTGTGTAAGTCGTTGGGGTACTCGTAGGACGCTAATTAGTGGCTTGTTGTTGATCGATTGCTTCTCTGTTGATATAGTAATTAAAGGTGAGTCACCTGTCAATACTATGATTCAAAACTGGTCAATAAAACTCAAGAGGAATGATAATTAGGCATAGTGACTCACTGTTATGTATGCCTTCTAAAAAACCACAAATGACAATCCGTATAGAAGAGGATGAATATAAATATCTACAAAGTTGGGCGAATAAAGAGTTTTTAACGGTTCCCCAATTGACTAGGGTGCTAGTAAAACGCGCGATCGCCGAACAAAAGAAACTAGAACAAAATAAATCAGCATGATAAGAAGCACAAATTCAAGATATTTATTCACGCCAAGTTGCGATCGCCAAGATGATTGAGGCAGGGAAATGACAGATACACCAGAACAACCAAGCCGACTTGACCGTATAGAAAATCTAGCTATCAGAAATACTGAAGCTATAGCTAACCTCACAGTAAAGATTGACAACTTGACTGATAACGTAAATGAGTTAACCAGCAACGTTGACCGAGTTCTTGCTCGTAGCGCGATTTTGGATGATGTGTTACTTGAGTTACGTGATAGCCATGAACAACATCAGCGTAACTTTGAAGAACACCAGCGCACTACTAACGCAGCATTAAATCAGCTTGGCGCAATATTGCTACAGCTAACACGGATTGATCCACAAAACTAGCTCAGGCGATCGCAATGCTGGGAGTGGATTATGAAGAGATTTCCTTAAGGAAAGCGATCGCCTTATCAATAATTTGTATTTTTGAGGACTACACAAAAGATATAAAATTTTTATCAATTTCTCTAAAATTCACAGAATAAATAGCAAAAAAAATGCTAGCTACACAGCCCTCAGCTTTTTGAGTGCGATCGCAGGGATTAGAGATTAATCAATCCACCACGGTAAGCAAAAGCAGCGCACAAAGAAACGTTTACTAGACGTTTCAGCCCCCAGACTCTGCAACCAGCAAGTCTAATTAAATTTATAACTATTTCAAGCTTACCGACTAATCCCTACAATCTGCAAATTTAAAAGTTAAGGGGCTGTCCAAACCAACAAAGGACAACCCAATGAATAAACCCCTCACTTCTGACAGACAGGGGTTTGCGAATGAAAAGCCTAGTATTCTAACGCAAACTTTCCCCAACAATCAAGAATCTCGAATTTCGGAATTATCAAACCATATAAGCGATCGCCGAACTAGCACCAAATATTTAAAAGCGGGTTGCTGTGACGTTGCTCTAAGACCATGCCCCGACCCGGATGAGTTACTGCAATCGCCTAACCTCAACTTAGAGGAGTCCTTTTACTTACAGCGATTAGTCAAGCAAGGCATGTTTAGTGGTCAGGTGGCCGCTGTACTTCTCCAAATTGAAGCCAAGGTTGGAGGGGTGGCAGTATGAATCACAAAGGATTCGGCAAGATAGCCTCACCCCAAAAATCACTAAATCAAGAACTAAGGCAGGTTTTCAGAAAATTCAACAAGCGAGGTAAGCTCAGAAGTACCCCTTGGGCTTTGCATGAAATCTCAAGACTTGAGTCCAGAGATGGAAAAGTCCATCAAGTTGTTGTAGCCGACAGCCAAAATGACATGGCGCAAGGCGATGACCATGATATCGAAATTCAAGCACTGGGTAATCATCAAGGATTCAAAGGGCCATCCGCACCTTATACTTTGCCAGCCAGAGAAGATTTTGAACCAAGCCACTGGCAAGAGTGGGGTGAGAGTGCAATTGATAGTGAGATAGCGGCACTTAACTTCAAATCGCTGTCAGGGAATGCCGCTTTTGATTACTTGCTCTACTCCGATAAAATCAGCCGCCGTAACGATGGACGGCTACGCGATGGGGATATGCGGCGATATGCTCACCTCTCTAATGGTGGTTGGTGGTGTAGCGGAATAAATATTATCACTGGTGAAGATTCCGATTGGGGATGCTTCAAGCCCAACACGCCAAGAATAGATGAGGGTAACAGCAAGGCAATTAAGTATGAGCATCCCCCCAAAGTTGACACAGAAATTTTTGCCTTACGGATTCCCACCCGGATCTGGGAATTAATTAGCCGCCGCTACGATGTGGCACTACCAGAAAATTACCAAAGTTTACCTTTTGGTGATTTTTGGCGATGGGTGAGAGAGAATACCCAAATTCCCATTATCATCTGCGAGGGTGCTAAAAAAGCAGCTGCAATCTTATCTTGTGGTTATGTCGCCATTGGTATACCCGGAGTATGGGGAGGCCGTCGCCAACCAAAGGATCAATATGGCGAAAATAACGGCGCACCGTACCTAATCCCACAGTTAGCCGCTTATGCTCAATCAGGCAGGCGAATTTATTTCTGTTTCGATGCCGATGTGAAGCGCACCACGGTTAGAAGCGTGAATGGTGCGATCACTAAAACTGCCAAGCTTTTATCTTTGCGTGGCTGTGAAGTCCGAGTAATGGGGTGGCATCTGGCATTAGGCAAAGGCATTGATGATGTACTAGCCGCTTACGGCCGCGACCAATTTGATACTATTTACTGCGATGCTCTGAAATTAGATGAGTGGAATACCAAGCAACTAAGGCGGCTCACATACACCCCAGATTTGAACTTAAATCAGCGTTACTTGGGTGAGTTGGCTATTCCTTTGGGTAAGCAGCTAATAGGCTTGAAATCGCCAAAGAACACAGGCAAAACTCATTTGCTTCAGTGGCTAACTGACCCGATAATTCGCGCTGGTGAGAGGAGAGTGTTAGTAATTACCCATCGGGTGCAACTTGCTACGCAGCTTGTAAAAAAACTGGGATTACCTTTCATTACCGAAGTGAAGCAGACTGAGCAAGGCTCACATTTCGGAATGGGGTTAGTAATTGATAGCTTACATCCAAAAAGCCAAGCCAAATTTAACCCTGATGAGTGGAAAGGGTGCTGGTTGATTTTGGATGAAATCATGCAGCTAATCTGGCATTTGTTGAGCAGTTCGACTTGTCAGACAGATCGCGTAGCCATCATCAAAAATTTCAAACGCCTGCTACAAAATGTTGTTAATTATGGTGGGAAAATCTTCATTGCCGATGCTGACTTAAACGATATTGGTATTGACTTTATCAAAGGGCTGCTTGGGCAAGAGATTGACACTTTTCTCGTGGAAAATACATTTCAGTTTGTAGAGCCTTGGCAGGTAAATTTAGTACAGGGTAATAATCCAGCACAATTAGTAAAAATCCTTACCCAAAAACTAGAGAATGGGGAGAAGTGCTTTGTTGCTTTGTCTGGACAACGGGCTAGTTCTAAATGGGGTTCTCGCAATTTGGAGGCGTACTATAAAAAACTGCTACCACACCTGAGAATTTTACGAATTGATTCTAAAAGTACAACTACTCTTGGTCATCCGGCTTTTGGCTGTACAGATAATTTAAATGAAGTAATTAAAAACTATGACCTCGTTCTAACTACCTCGACCATTGAGACTGGGGTATCAATTGAAGAAAAACATTTTGATTATGTTTTTGGGATTTTTCAAGGCATACAAACTACCGATGGTGTTAGACAGCATTTATCACGTTATCGCCCTCCAGTCCCTCGTTATATCTGGCTTAATCCAGTAGGCATCAATAGGGTAGGCAATGGCTCCAATAGTGTCAAGGCATTACTAGCAGGTGAATACATCAAGAATAAAGCCAATATTAAAAAGCTCGTTGATTTGGGATTTGAGGAATCGATAGAAGGCAATTTTGAGAGCATCTGCATTAATACTTGGGCGAAGTTAGGGGCAATCATCAATGATGGGATGAATAGCTATGAATCGCAAATTATTAGTGATTTGAAATCTGAGGGACATATCATTTGTGAAGTCAGCGCAGATGAGTTACCCGAACCCGCAGAAGTAGAAACTACTAAGCAAGAAATTTACAACAACTGCAAATCAGAATATGCGGGACACTGTGAGAATGTAACTGCATCTGAAAGCATTACAGATGAACAGTTTTTGAAACTAGATAAACAAAATTGCAAAACTGAGTCTGAACAGTTAAAACACAGAAAAGGTGAGATTGAAAGGCGTTATAACGTGACCGTTACTCCCGAATTAGTAAAGAAAGATGATCAAAACTGGTATTCTATAATTCGACTAGATTACTACCTTGGCGTGGGTAGGGAATTTCTACCGGATAGAGAAATAAACGTCATGTCTACCGCTTTAAAAAATGGCGATGGAGATTATTTCATTCCCGATACTAATAAAAGCTTTATTGGGAAAAAAATTGATGCTTTAGACTGGATTGGGTACAAAGAGCTTCGAGAAACGGACGGATTGAGCAACAATCACCCATTAGCACAAGCAGTATTTGAGAAAGCAAAAACTCATCAGTCCGATTTGAGCTTAATTCTTGGCGCTAAGAGTAATATGTTTGCAAAGCTAAATACTCCCATGCAAGTCTGTCAAAAACTAGCATCTCTTACTGGGTATAAATTCCCCCGATTGCGGCGAGAGGGAACACGAGGCAACCAAGTCTGGATTTACGGTGTCCCCGCGCCAGACTTCCAAAAAGATGATGAGGGGAATCTGGTTTTGGTCGATGGTCACGCTGTTCCTGTTAGCGATCGCCGAGAGGAAGTTTTCACGGCATGGGTAGAGCGCGATATCCTAGCCAGAGAAAAAGCCGCCAAAGCAAAACTAGAGGCACAAGTACAAGCAACAATTCCCAATTGCCAATTGTCAGCACTTGCAGAAACCGAAATTAATACGCTGACCACATTACAAGAACAGTACGCAGAGCAAAAAACACAGACCCTAACAGAAGAAGTTGAGTCAATAGTCATCACTCATGACTCAGAAAGTCAGGTAATCATAGCTGAGTTACCAGTTGAAAATCATCAGCAGTCCACAGAAGCGGTAATTGAGAAACTACTAAAAATTTCTAATTGGGGAGAAGTTGCGGTGAGCCAAGCCGAGATTAATGAAGTTTGGCCCCTACTCTCAGAAAACCAGCGATCGTATCTGTGGGAACTTCATCAAACATATCAGCAGCAATTGTCTTTAGAGGAATTGGCACAGCAGGCGATCGCTACACAAGCTGAAATTAAGGAAACGGGTTTTGGTTCCCACTTCCGAAGCTATGTTTTGAAAACTGTTAGAGGGGGAATAGCGATCGCTCGGAAATGCTGGGGCGACAAGCAAGAATGCTCAATACCTTTAAATCAACTATTGCTAGCCACTGGTTAGAGTTTGTGTACCTAGTCAATTTTCAGAACACCAAACAATCATGACAAAAACAAAAATATCATATTTAGCAACCCCTGAAGAGGTAGCGGAGTATTGGCAAGTCCTTTTGCAGACTTTCTGATGGATTAGACCAGATAAAAAACAGTTGAAATCCATCACTCGCTAATTTCGTGTTCAAACTTGATAAATAAAGGGAACAATAATTATGTAGATGTATAAATATATAAAATAACAATGAGTGGAAAAAAGAAACCCTGGCTGCCTATAGTTATCGCAGCACTTTTAAGTTGGTTTGGCGTTAGTAAAATCCTGCAAATTACGAAAGATTATTCAGCACACCAACAAGCAATTACCGATGTACAGGCAATCGTTAATGAAAATAGTAATATTAATAGCATTCCCAATTTGGATGCTTTAAAAGCAAACCAAACCAAGATACAGCAAACCATTGAACAGCTAAAACTCGTTCCAAATCTACCAGGATATCCATATCAGAATGCCCAAAATCAAATATCACAGTTAAATCAATTACTTGCTAAACTTGACTCAAAAATCCAGGTTGAAGAAGCAGCTTTCAATAATTTACAAGCTGCACTTAAATTAGATGATGAAGCAGCAATACTAGTCCAAGAGAAAGCTTACTCCAATAATTGGCAAGAAGCGAAAGGTAAATGGCAGCAGGCAATAAGCATTTTAGAAAAAATTCCTACAGCTACATATGTTTCTGATACAGCAAAGCTTGGAATATTATCTGTAAAACGCAACTTTAATGATGTAGATAAGGTGATTACAAGTGAACAAAAATCACTTCAAAACTTTTCATTAGCAGTTGAATTAGCTCAAAAAGCTACTAACCTTACTAAAGATACTACATTAATCACATTACCTGAATTATTGAATGCAAAGTTGCAATGGCAGCAGGCAATTAATTTACTTGTAAATGTTTCTTCGGCAACTAATCTATCTTTGAAAGCACAATCCCAACTTAGCATTTATCGCAATAATTATCGCCAAGTTAGTAATGCAATTGATGAAATTAAAAAATGTCTAACACAAAAAACTAGTTTTGAGAGTGAGTGTACAGCAAGCGTCTCGTTAGATATTAGTCCTCCTGAAACCCTAACCGCATTGCTCGAAGATGTCAAAAAAGAAGAAGATGCTAATAATCAAATTGCTTCTTCTGAATTTAACAGTACATCTGGTACTTCGTCAGATACTTCAGATGACTCTAGCAGTAGTAACAACTATAGCGGGTATAGTGGTGGTTACAGTAGTGGTTATCGTAGCCATTCCGGTTCAGTTTTCGTACATGGATACACTCGTAGAGATGGAACTTACGTCAATAGTCACACCCGCAGCGCTCCAAGTTCTCGTGTAAGTGGTTTTGGTAGTTTTCGTTCTGGAGGAGCGAGTTCATGAACGATGTTAGGCATAAGTTTTACCAGCAGCATCAAGATATATTTAGCTGGTACGATGCCGATGAATATGCTTGCTATGAGGTGTTAATGGTTGCACCGGAAACCATAGAAAAAATCAAGCAAGCAGCAACAAGAGTTTGGCAGGTTTTAAACCATGCGGCTCTGGTTATGAAACAGTTTGATGAACGGACTCTAATTGAATTTGATTATCCTAAATCAACCCTACGATTAATCAAAAATAATAAGCAAGTACCTTTTATTGCTCGATGCGATTTTGCAGTTGTTGGTGATAATATCTACCTGCTTGAATGTAATGCGGAAGTGGCGACTTTTATAGTCGAAACATTCAAAATAAATGGGATAGTCGCTAAACATTTTGGGAAAGTAGACCCGAATATTAACGCTGAAGCAGTTCTTCAAATAGGGCTTAATCAATATATTGAAGAATCTGCCAAATATCTCAATAAATCTCCTGAAGACTGCAATATTATCTTTGCAGCCCTATCTGAAGCTCTCGAAGATATTGGTACTGTTGAATATTTAATGTCTTTGTGCCATTATCAATCTGCTTTTTGTCCAATCGAAAGTATTGCAATGGATGAGGATGGCTGCTACGACCATAGAGGTGAAGCAGTCGATATAATCTACCGCATATACCCAACAGAATGGATGGTAGAAGATAAAGACCCCGAATTTGGAGTAAGTCTCTGGGATTATTTTGAACCATTAGTCTATTCAAGGAAGCTAGCTTTAATTAATCCTGTCAGTGCTTTTGTAATGCAAAATAAAGCGTTAATGGCTTTAATTACAGAATTAGGAGTTGATTTTTTTAGTCAGAATAATTTGGCAGGATTTGAACATTTTCTACCTACATTTATGGAACAAGATAAAATCAATCCTCCCTTAGTGTCAAAACCCACTTGGGGGAGAGAAGGGAGAGAAGTTAAAGTTATTAAAAGTAATCAAGAAATAGCTTGTAACCCAGACCCAGAGTACGCTTATTTTGCTAAAATTTACCAAAAATATGCTGATTTACCAATTATCAAAGTAGAAGGAGAAGAGTATAGATTGCAGTTATCTTGCTTTTTGATCAATGGCGTTGCTGAAGGAGTGGCAGCAAGAATTGGTAAAGATGTGATTAATAATAACTCGAAATTTCTGCCAATTGGGTTTTAGGGGGAGAAGGGAAGAAACGGGAAAGTCGAATTTAGAATTTACCACCCAGCAGGCAAGGCAAGAAGGCGAACGCTTAACTTTGGGATTGAATCATGAACACGCTCTAAAGACTTGATAAAATTCTGAAAAGTCATAATTGTAGACAATTAAGATTGAATCAGACCATACTTGCAACTTACTGGGATTCCCAATTTGGGAATCTGGAAGTTTCGTTGTAGATTCCACTTCGGTCTGGTCATGCAGGGATCGCTCTTTTTCCTCATTAACTTGCTCAATATGACTGTGGTTTATATGCGTCGCTCTTTTTGGGATGTAAGCTAAAAGCACAAAAGATATGAGTTAACATCCTATGCAGCAGTCCACAAAAGGCAATTACCGGGATCTTTGGCGGCAGCTTGTTACTTTGGCTGCAATCTTTGGTGCTTTCGTTATCAACGTAGTATCGAACATTTTTCCGCTCAATGGACTCAGCATAGGGGAAATTTCCAATACTTTGTTTAAAAATGTCCTGATTATCCCTGCTAATTACGCCTTTGCTATTTGGGGGCTGATTTACCTTGGGTTGTTTGCTTTTGGGGTATACCAAGCTCTACCTGACCAACGAGATGACCCTGATTTACGTAAGACAGGTTATCTGTTGGTGATTGCCTGTGTTGCTCAAAGTATCTGGGTTTATCTGTTTTTGTCTCGGCTGTTTGCTCTTTCTGTAATTGCAATGCTTTTGATTCTGTTGCCCCTGATTGCTGTCTATGTGCAGTTAGAAATTGGCAATAAGCGTGTACCTCGGCTCAAGAAATGGTGTATTCAGTTTCCGATTAGCATTTATCTAGGCTGGATTAGCGTGGCAACCATTGTCAACGTAGCGTGTGCCTTGTATTTTCACGGGTGGAATGGTTGGGGGATTTCTGCTGTAATCTGGACTCTCATAATGTTATTGATAGCAACAGCAGTTGCAGCATTTATTGTCATCCAGCGTCGAGACATCGCTTATACAGCAGTAATACTCTGGGCATTGGTAGCGATCGCACTCAAACACTTTGATAACTCAATGCTCAGAAATGCTGCGTTGGTTTTGGCAATTGTCCTAGTTTTGACCGCTACGATTAACAGCTTACGCCCCCAACAAGAACATATTTAAGTGCGATGGCGTACCCGCCCACTGTAGGCTCACGCCCAAAAATTAACATTCATTGATGATGTCCTCACTAGCACCCTATTGGCGTAATACACTCAAAGTAAGAAGTCGGGTAGTTGACCGTGGAATTATCAACACTACAAGGACAACCAGCAAGTATTCTCGGTTTAGCAGGGCAATCGATAGATGCTGCAACTGTTTTGTTGGCATTTGAGGCGGGAATTAATTACTTTTTCTTTTACAATCTGGAATCTGAAAACTTTTTGGGTGGCTTAAAACCTCTGTTGCTAACAAAGCGTGAGCAAGTCTTGGTGGCAACGGGGAGTGAAAACCGAGATATACAATCTTTACGCCTTTACCTCGACTCTGTGCGCCATTGTTTAAATGTCGAAATGGTAGATGTATTTTTTATTGAATATGTCTCCCCTGCTGATGACATGACCCAGGTTCAGGTGTTGCTTGATGAACTTCGTTTGTGGAAGGATTCTGGACTTGTACGCTACGTGGGAGTTACCACACACAACCAAGCCATAGCTTTAGAAATGATAGAACGTCATCAGTGTGATGTGTTAATGCACCGTTACAATATGGCACATCGCAAGGCTGAACAAAACGTTTTGCCTGCCGCTCAAAAAGTTGGTATTCCCTTGGTGGCATTCACTTGCACGCGCTGGGGAACGTTACTCAAAGGTCATCACAACTGGTACGGAAAGTTACCCACGGCAGCAGATTGTTATCGCTATGCGTTAAATCATTCAGGGGTGCGTCTGGCGCTGACCGCCCCCAAAACTAGGCAGCAATTAGAAGAAAATCTTGCTGTTCTGTACGCACCCCAAATTGAAGCCCAAGAAGTAGCTAAATGGCACTCATACGGGAACTTAATTTATGGAACTGGGCAAGATGCGTTTGATACTCAATGGGTTTGAAAGGTGGAATGGTTGAGGGGAGCGATCGCACTGTGAGATAGCCACGTAATAGATGCTTGAATATAGAAGTCAACAAAAACCAATTATACCCATGTCAGAAATTGAAAACTTAGGAGTGAGTGTAGAGGAATATTTGGATGGATTGGCAGCAGGGATTGATGTTTTGGAATTGAAGCGGTTAGAAGCATGGGGAATTCCCACAAACCTAGCTTTAGAAGTGATGGCGATTATGCCAAAGGTAATTGATGGCACGGCTACTCCTGAAGAGGTTGTCCGAGGGCTAATGATTATGTCGCCATCCTTAAGAGAGCAAATTGAATAGTTTCGAGAATTACCACATTGGTTTACTTTGGATTGTCGCCTTGCATCAGTGCATCCAACTGAGCTAACAACTTCTCTACTTTGGATTTTTTCTTCGGGTCATCCCACACTTTCGCTTTTTTGAAGCGTTGAAAAGTATCATCAACGCGGTCTTTTATGGATGCTGATTCTGTTTGCTTTGATGACTCTGATTTAGACTGCTGCTCAATTTCTTGAATCTTACGCTTGATTTCAGTCAGTGAGAGGTTGTAGGCAATCGCATCTTCTAAGAGTTGCTTTCTTGTTTCTTTATCTTCAACCCGTGCGATCGCTCGTGCTTTAGTGTATTCGATTTGACCAGAACGCAGTACCTCTAGCACATCAGCAGGGAGATTGAGCAAAGGAATGCGGCTGACGCGAAAACTTTCAGCGCTGAATTTACCGATGGCTAAGAGGATAGATTCAATAGTTTCCATCTGACGGAAAACGTTTTCCGTCAAATCCAAGTTTCGCTTTTTGGCATTGGCAGCAGAGTTGAGGACGGAGATAACCTCGTTTGTGCTAACACCGAGTTCAATGCTCAAAAGTTCAAGTATTCCCTCAGTTTCTTCTACAGGATTTAGGTCTTCGCGCTGGAGATTTTCAACAAGCTGCACCTTAGAGGTGGTGATATCATCCATTTCGCGGATAACCACAGGGACTTCCGTTAGTCCTGCCATTGATGCGGCTCTATAGCGTCGTTCACCTGCAACCAATTCATAATCACTCCCAGAGAGGGGTCGCACCAACAAAGGTTCGAGGATACCTAGCTCTTTAATTGAGCGTGATAGTTCCTCTAGTTTTTTAGGGTCAAAGTAGCGGCGGGGCTGTGAGGGAGGTAGTTTAATTAAGCTGATGGCAACAGTAGTTGGTGAATTAGCAGTACTTTGGGTTTGGTTAAAGCTTTCGCCTAGTAGGGCAGCTACACCTTTTAACTGGCTGGTATAGGGTTGGTCTTTTTTGCTCACTGTAGTTTTTCTAAACTGAGGGCGATTTTTTTTAGTACAGCGACGGCAGGATGTTTGGGATTATATACTGCTAAGGGTATGCGTGCCTCACTTGCATCAGCAAAGGCAATAGATTTAGGAATGGGTTCGTAAACCTTGGCCAGGGGTGAAAGTTGTTCTGTGATAGCTTTCATGGTTCTGCTTTCTTGGGCAGTACGTGCATCATACATTGTGGGGATGAAGCCAGCAATTGCAAGTGTTTTATTAGCACTTTTGCGGAGTGTGGCTACAGTTCTTAATAGTAAATCAGTTCCTTGAAAGGATTTGAACTGGCATTGAATAGGTACTAAGACATGGGTGGCTGCTACTAAGCTAATAACGCTGAGGATGCCTAAAGATGGAGGACAATCTATCAAAATAAAATCATAGTTGTCCAAGATAGGGGCAAGTGCATTTTTGAGGCGCATTTCCCGCATCAAGGCGGCAACCAGTTCAAGTTCAGCAGCACTTAAGTTGATGTTAGCTGGCACTAAACCCATGCTGTGAATCAGTTCAGGATGAATTGCTAACGGTTCTTCACCCACCACTGCTTCATAGACAGTTTTGGTGGTACTTTCCGGTTCTAACCCCATAAATGTTGTGAGTGACGCTTGGGGGTCAAGGTCTATCAGAAGAACGCGGTTTTTCTTTTTTTGAGCGAGGTGATAGCCCAAGTTCATTGTTAAACTTGTCTTTCCTACTCCCCCTGATTGATTAAATAGCGCAATAATACGGGTTTTGCTCACGAGTGATAAATTACAGTTGTAATTAAAATGCCTCTAATACAGGCAGATTGTAGCTCTGGAATAAAGGTAATACAACTGGAAACAGTAAGTACATTTGTCACAAATTAAGGTTGTAAGAGCTGTAAGGTAGTTGTCAAGCTTCTTGGTCAGAAGACGATCGCACTTCTTTTGTTTTGTGCGATGCTTGACTCAAACAAAAAGGCGATCGCAGCAGGAAACACTAGATCGCCTTTCCTCTAAGAAAAATCGTTAGTTGAAAGCCTGAGCGATGCCTGCGGCGGCCTACGCCTACACAAAAAAATCCACCAAGGAGGTACTGCCCCTCCTATATCTGTGTTATCAGCACAGCGCCTCACTTTTCGGCTTCAGGTGGAAGGCGGAAGATGGAGGAATTGAACCCCCAGGTGTTACCCTGCTCTAGTTTTCAAGACTAGTTGCCCTCCCTTGAGCAGCATCTTCCATATAAACAAGGGGTATCTGAGGAGACTTGAACTCCCTAATGACTGGTTCCACAAACCAGCGCCGCGACCGCTTTGGCTTCAGATACCAAGAGTGGATACTGGTCGGATTTGAACCGACATCTTTCTGCTTGCAAGGCAGACGCTTTCCCAGTTAAGCTACAGACCCATGAGCAGGAGTGGTAGGGGTCGAACCTACATTGGTCGATTTAGAAGATCGATGCCCTCATCCATTAGGCGACACTCCCATAAATTGGTAGCCCCGGCAGGGATTGAACCCGCGACTTCCTCTTTGTAAGAGAGGCACTCTCCCAACTGAGTTACAGGGCTAAGAAAGCGATCGACGAGATTTGAACTCGTACCTAGAGTTTGGAAGACTCAAATGCTGCCATTACACCACAATCGCATTGAAGCTGGTGACAGGAGTTGAACCTACAACCTACTGATTACAAATCAGTTGCTCTGCCAATTGAGCTACACCAGCACTAATTTGGTGACGGGGGCAGGAGTTGAACCTGCCGATGTTCAGGTTATGAGCCTGACGAGCCACCGTTGCTCCATCCCCGCATATTCACCAATACCCCTGACTGGATTTGAACCAGCAACTTCCAAATTTTAAGTTTGGCACCTCTTCCACTTGGGTTACAGGGGTAAGTTTTGGTGGGCGCTACAGGGGTCGAACCTGTGTCAGCCTGATTAAGAGTCAGGAGCATAACCGTTCTGCCAAACGCCCAAGAGTTGGTGGGTCGCCCAGGGGTTGAACCTGGATGAATCCGCTTAAAAGGCGGCTGCATACCCGCTCTGCCAACGACCCAATTTAGTACCCTTGGTGGGAGTCGAACCCACAAAATCTGGTTTCTAAGACCAGCACGTTTGCCAGTTTCGTCACAAGGGCAAATGGTCGGGATGGTAGGATTTGAACCTACAACCTTCAGCTCCCAAAGCTGCCGCGCTACCAAGTTGCGCCACATCCCGTTGGTACTCCTGACGGGAGTTGAACCCGTACATAGACTGTTTTTGAGACAGCCACCTCTTCCAATTGGGCTACAGGAGTATATATAAGCTGGGAAGGAAGGAATCGAACCCTCAAACTTCGCATTCAAAGTGCGACGGCTTTGCCTGTTTGCCTACTTCCCAATAAATGGCTGCCCCAGTAGGATTTGAACCTACAACCCCCGCGTTAACAGCGCGTCGCTCTGCCATTGAGCTATGGGGCAATGTGCCAGTCCCCCAGATCCGGATTGAACGGATGACCTCCTGTTCTTCAGACAGGCGCTACTACCAACTGAGCTACCAGGGGGTAAGGCGAGAACGGAAGGACTTGAACCTTCACTTTTCAGTTTCGTAGACTGATGTGTTATCCAGTTACACCACGTTCTCATAAGGCGGAGAGAGAGGGAGTTGAACCCACAGTGAGATGATGAATCTCACAACTGTTTAGCAAACAGCTTGCCCTGCCGATAGCAATCTCTCCAGAATGGGACGGGCTGGAATTGAACCAGCAACGCAAACGCGGCGGTTTTACAGACCGTTGCCCACACCAGTAGGCGAGCCGACCCATGAATTTGGTAGTGCAGACGGGACTTGAACCCGCTAATTACACGCTTGAAAGACGTGCCGCTCGGCCACTTCGCTTCTGCACCATGTATGCCATGTAAGTTGAAAAAGCTGTTGATTCACACACAGGAATTGAACTTGCATAGACTGTTTTAGAGACAGTTGCCTTACCATTAGGCGAGTATGTAAGCTTTTTCGGTCAGGACACGGCAACGCACAGACTAGGACTTGAACCCAGAACAACAGTTTTGGAGACTGTGGTGTTGCCATTAATTACACCATCTGTGCATTTGGTAGCAGTGGCGAGAGTCGAACTCGCATATACCAAGTTATGAGCTTGGGGCTTTGCCGTTAAGCTACACTGCAACGTTTGGAGTCCAGGGCGAGAATTGAACTCGCACAGTCGGTTTTGCAGACCAATACCCTACCGTTAGGCGACCTGGACATACTACGAGGACGACAGGAATCGAACCTGTGACCACTTGCTTCGGAAACAAGCGCTCTTTCCGACTGAGCTACATCCTCATTTGGAAGCCTTGACGGGAGTTGCACCCGCTTCTCTCTGACTGAGAATCAGAACGACTTATCTATTCGTCCACAAGGCTACACGGGGATGATGGGATTTGAACCCACGGTCTTTCGCTCGACAGGCGACTGCTTTAAACCGGACTAAGCTACACCCCCACGTTGGATGGCAATTATTTAGTTTTCATGGTTCAGAAGTGTTTGCGCTATGCCTTTTTGAGAGGCTGTAGTGCTTCACTACATATATACTACATAATGTAATACAAAGTGTCAAGGGCATACTACAAAATTTTGAGAAGAAGTGAGAGGACATTGTGATGTAATCGCGGTATTGCCCTCTCTGACTAGGTTTGAAGTTAATTACTCGTTCTCACTTAGGCGTTGTGCGTTCCAAAACTGTTCGGCAAATGCTACTGCTGGGTGAATTGGGGCTTTGGGCTTATTTTTCAGTACCATTCCAGCTTCATGCGGTAAGCGATCGCTCTTAGTTGAATTACACTTCTCACACGCAGTTACAACGTTGTCCCAACTGTGCAGCCCACCTTTTGAGCGGGGGATTACATGGTCAAGGGTCAGACGCTTGCTGCTACCGCAGTATTGGCAGGTGTAGCTATCACGCTTTAACACTTCACGCCGATTTACAGGTGGTACTTTCCAGTGGCGTTCGGGATTACCAACAGTCAAGCGAATATGTTCGGGAACTTGTAGTACAACACTAGGTGAGCGCACTTCCCACTGCTTTGTAGTACCAAAATTCAACGATTCTGCCTGACCTGTGACTAACAGCACGATTGCTCGTTTGATGTTGATACGTGCCAGTGGTAAGTAGTTCTTAGAGAAGACCACCACCGAATTTTGTAATATGTGTGGTTGAGCTTGCATCACTGATTCACTCCTCAAAAAATAACCCCCGCCTCTGAGATTCAGGAGCGGGGGTCAGATAGTTGATACTTTTTGCCCTATGTTGGTGCTGTAAGACATTTGCACCTCCCGCTTTGGATAAGTTGATCTAGATTCAGCCATCCGGTAATCGCTTCAAAAATACTTTCACGCTGCAATTTACAGCCGACAAAACAATACATTCCCTCAAACGCAAACAGCGCGAATACTCTGCCTAAACCCTTGTTGGGTCGGCAATGCATCACGCTGCTAATGGTTGAGGAGAATCTGCTTATCATTGAAGGTTTGTAGTATTTGTAATTGAGACTTATATCAATAATACAGTTGTAGTATGCGTTTGTCTACTGCACAATTCTGGGGACGGGCGAACGCTGCGTGAATGCCTTAGCGGTAAAGGCTAAATTTGCAGATGGGGCATCATTTTTTCTCAGCACAACCTTCTAAAACCTTATTCCCCAGGATAAAAATTGCCGAGTATGGATACTCTTTATCTGACATACCATCGCTACAGGCATCGACTTTTTTGATGATTAAGATATTGTTGCCTTTCCCTTGAAGTCGGTAAACTCGCACCAAGTCTGCTCTCCGCGCCTCTGCTTTTAGAGGTGCAACATAGGAGAAGGTTTGCTGTTTTGTGTCTGGCGAAGAGTAGACAATTGCCTTCTTGCTCACAGTAACACTCCAAAAGGGTTCTGTACCCCTAGCGATGAATTCTTCACTACTCGTAGTTTCTGCAACAACGAGACTATTGCTAGTAATAGATGATTCATTGGCAGTACTGCGACTGTTAGCTAGTAAGCTAGCGCCAAATAAGAGCAGAGTAACATAACAGATGAAACTTTTCATGTATCGAGGTATAGCTACTAATTTGCAATATTCTTGTATGTTAATCGAGTAATATCGTTTTTAATTTTCCGGAATCGCTAACTTTACTGTGGTAGTAACACACAGACAAGCAAATATAACGCACTTTCTATAATTAACCTTTGGGAATATACCCAACTCAAGCCTAGTCGTTATGACTAGGCTTTTGAGTTTGAGTCTGTTACCCGAAGAGTTAAAGCAGGTATCGCATTTACCACAACGATAACTGCCCCGGTGAAACATTAGACTTACCGCCTCTATGGTATAAAAGGTGACAAGCGCTGCACAGAGCTATAAGGTTGCCTCTGTGATTATTTGCTGGATTTCTGTCCCAATGGTGTACCTGTAGCGTGTACACTCTACGTTTTGAGCGTGTAAGTTTTGCTGTATTTTCTCCTGGGGGGATGCACTGTAACCCGCACTTTTGACAACGCCACTGGGCTTGTTGCTTAACTGAAGTGGCAATTTCTGACCAATTGTCTGGGTACAGAGAATGGGTGAACATCATTCAGTATAATTAAACTGCGGCTTGACCAATTGTAATGCCAATAGCAGTACGAAAGCTTAATCAAATTCATTCATACATATAGGCGATCGCTACTAGCCATAAATATCTTTTAATACAGCTTCTAGCCCCGCATTTAAATCTTGCAGTGCTGCATCCAAACTGTCATAACTTTCTTTTCCCTCCCAAAACATTCCACCACAATCGAGTGCGCGTACAAAAGAGTTGAGAGGACTATCTACGTCATAACCAATTTCAATCCAGCCTTCATGCTCATCTACCCAACGAGCAATATTTGGGTAAGTTTTTTCAAATGAAACTTTCATATTTTCCTCTAGAACTAATCACCCCATCACTCATCATCATCGGGCAAATACAACCCACTACTATCAGTCGGTCTTTTAATCAAAACCTCGGCAACACTGTACCCGTGCCTGCGTCTTTTTTTGTGCGGACATAAGCCTTTGTTGTGTCGGTTTTACTGTGCCCCAACTGGTTTTGCACCTCAAAAACATTTTTATGCTCGACTGCTCTTGTCGCGTGAGAATGGCGTAACCAGTGACATGAAAACTTCACCTTTGCCACCTCGGAGATATCCTGAATCAACCTTTTTATTGCCCGATCGCTCAACGGCAACCCCTTTTTTGCTGGGTCAGGTGACATATTCGCAAACACGGGCATCTTATCACTAGCCATCCCCCGGTACTTTTTGAAAACGAGCGAAGTCTGATGGTCTAAGCCAATCTCGCGGTACTTGCCACCTTTGCCTCGGAACTTAATCGTATAGTATCCCCGGTTTCTATCCTCTGGTGTCGGGTCGGGATACCACTGGAAATTATGCCAATATAACCCCGGATAATCTTCCTTGGGTTGGCCCGGTTCATCACCCGGAACCGTCACGCGACCCACTTCACCAACCCGCATCCCACTGTAAAAAATCAAACTAAAAACTAGCCAATACTTACCCCCCAACTGCTTGGCTGCATCAGCTAGCTTCTTCATCTCGAAATCTTCTAGATATCGCTCTGCCTTCGGTAAATTACTGAAATTGTCGTAATTTATACTACTTGCAATATTCCGCAAAAAATAGCCAATACTCTCCCCGCTCCCATAGCTCCACAGCGATCGCAATATCAGCACTCGGTTACTTTTAGTATAAGGGGAAATCTCACCCCAACTAGCAATAAATTCGAGTAATTTTGGCTGCTGTAGCAATCTTAAATCAGGTATACCTTCATGACGTACCCAATCAAGCAATTTTTGACCAAATCGGTAGTATTTTCGTTTAGTTTGTTCGCGGTTTTGGCTTCCAGCCCAAGCCAAAATTAACTCCTCATCATTACCCACCGCAGGCGTGCGGTAATAATATTGCCGAATTACCTCCTCTACCAATTCTGGAGTTACTTGAGCATTAGTGTTTTTAATTACACTTGGTTGGGGAGTAGCAGGCAGAATTTCTACAGAGCCAATCTCAATATTAGTAACATCCATCTGGTCTTTAGGGTTACGCGACCATAAAAATATAGCTTCCTGGAAGTGCGGTTTCAGGAAGCTTTTATATTCTACGACAGCGCCGTGGATATGCCGGCATTGCCGGCTCTGGTATTTGTCACCAAGCAACGAAGAAGGTTTTTGGTTTTTTGTGATACTGGCGGCTTTCATCAATCAATCTCTGTCACTAACCATTGCCACTCAGTTATTACGGTGTTGGGTATATTGAGAACCAATGGCTGTCCACTCTCTAATGGCACATAGAGTTTGAGCGCATCGGTTGTTGGCAATTTGGGTAAGACATCAGTTAAGTTATATTCGCCCACATTTGGGGCGGGTGCAGTTAAAGCGTAGACATCCGATGCCAAAAGCAATTTTCCCGTTACTGTCTCGATTTCTAATGGTTGGGGGTGAGCCAGTTCAACCACACCCGGAAAAGCAACCAAACGCAACCTTAAGTCTTTTATTGCACTGTTGTAATTTTGTTTGAACAGCAGCACTTGCCAAGCGTATCCAAATTCATCTTTGATAGATACTTGCGAGTGGTAGCGCAAGACACCAGGGGAATCATGATGTTGACGTAGCAGTGCGTGTGCTTCTTCTACACCCCATCCATATAGAGTCAATGCGAGAAAGACTACTAGGGCGCAACGCCAGATAATTTGTGTAAATCGATACATTTTAATTTCCGATGAGTTCACATTATTAGTTTTCGAGCGCTGCGATCGCTCGTGCAACACGACCAATAGTCACCCTCATCATGATACTGTCAAGGTAATTATCTTTTCGGGATGACGCGCTCACTCGGTCGCGCACAGTCCCGGTTTACCAAGAATGGGAAAGGGGGAATGGGGAAAGGGTTTAATTGTTCCTTTTCTTTTTAACCTTTACCCTTTGCCCTTTCACCCTCTTCTTTACCTAGATATGAGCAATACAGGGAGAACAAAGAAGCTAGCATCTTTCAACTGTGACCAAAAGATGTGGGAGCAGTTTATCGCCCGTTGTAAGTCGAAAGGGACGACGGCAACAGCCACGCTCACCCAATTTATCGAACTTTACCTAGATGATATAGATAACCTTGACGCAATTGGTGGCGATAATTTAGATAAACGCTTGGACTCTAAGATTAAGGCAAGTGTTGAGGAATACTTAGTTGCTGGCAACAATAATAACTACAACCCTACGAATGAAACGATATTAGCTATTTGCTCACGACTTGATAAGCTGGAGTCACATTCAAGTGACTCTAATAGTAACGAAACCGAAGCAATCCATAATCTCGCCGATTTAGAAGAAAAAATTGAGGGGATAACAGCCCGAATGACACAGTTGGCTGAGGCGATTATTAAAATTCAAAATCATCTCAACAACCAACCGAGGCGGGGCAATAAATCGTACAACAACAATTCATCCTATCAAGGGCAAACTCCGCGAATGCAACCATTAACCGAAGAAGGTTTGGCTTCAAGACTTGGTGTAAGTCAAGAAACTGTACGCAAGGAGCGAATTAATCTGCACCCACCGCTTTTTGTGGCATGGTGCAAGGGCAAAGATAGAGCAGGGTTAGGGTGGGAATTTAACGAAAATACGGGGTTATATCATCCGGTAAGTTAGTATTTTGATTAATTTCAATAATTTCTGAATTTACACTGATTCGTTCGTCTTTTTGCGATGTCTACGACGGGCTGCTCGGTGTCGCCCTCCATTTTTCAAAGAGGAAACTTGAGCTTCAGTGGGGAGCTACGCTCTTGTAGTCAAAAACTGGACATCCCCTTAAAAATGGTGATGATTAATTTAATCTGCGATAGTAGCTAAAATTTATGCGTTTAATCAATCATTTTTGGGCTTTGGCTGTTGCCACTGGGCTAATTGCTCTATTGGGGTGTTCGCCAGCACCAAGCCAGCCACCAACATTAACTCAGTCGCCAACACCGACAACAGAAAAACCATTACAGCCAACGCCGATTGTACCTACTAAACCCTCAATAAGCATTCATTTGCTGCTGGGATTTCCCAGCAGCGCAACTCCAACGAGCATTACTCCAGATAATTATCTAATGGTAAAAAACCAGTACGCGCTCTCCTACAATCAAAGCAAGGGAACTGCCAACTGGGTGGCTTGGCAGTTAAATAAATCATGGCTGGGTAATGCTGAACGCCAAAACAACTTTCGTCCTGATAATACTTTGCCTGCGGGTTGGACGCGAATAACTCCCAGTGCTTACACAGGCTCAGGTTACGACAGAGGCCATATTGCACCATCGGGCGATCGCACTAAGACGGTAGAGGATAATTCCTCAACTTTCCTCATGACCAACATGATGCCGCAGACACCAGATAACAATAGAAATACATGGGGGAATCTAGAAGACTATTCCCGATATTTGGTAAGCCAGGGAAAAGAACTTTATATCGTAGCTGGGCCTGCGGGAAGTCAAGGTGAACCCCTTAAAGGTAAGGTGACAGTTCCTAAATCAACTTGGAAGATAATTGTGGTTTTAGATAGCTCCGGCTCTGGACTTGATGGTATTACTGCTAATACTCGCGTTATTGCGGTTAATATTCCCAACGAGCAAGAAATCAACAACGATTGGAGAGCTTATAAAGTAAGTGTTGACCAACTCGAAAATTTGACAGGCTATGATTTTCTTTCTAATGTCTCACCAGAGATTCAGTCAGTTATTGAAAACAAGGTAGATTCGTAAACCACTCAAGTTTCTACAACTTTTGTAGACAGTCCGATACTGTCTCCCGATGGAGTTTGACCAATAACATAGACATCAATCTCTATTTTCCCAAGGCGATACACCTGTAGATTACTCAGGTTTTCTTTAAGTGTCTGCACAAGAGCTTGAAATTTGTTGACGGTTGCTTTCTCTTCTTCGCCGTGCCAATCTTCAGGAGTTGTGGACACTTGAAAAAAATCGTCAATCCCCACAATTTTAATGGGTGTGTCTTGAGAATGATTTGTTTGTTGTATAACTTTTTGGGGTGTTGCAGGTGTGATATCTTCCCAAAGAAAAACTTCAAACGGGTACTCAGACTCACTCATGATGAGTAAACCATTCGCTGCTGTACGAAGCTGGTCAATAATTTCTGAATTAGTTTTAGTCATATAGAGAATAATACAGCGAACGCAATAAACTGTATCATCCATCTGTCTGCTTTTTAGGCAGTATTGGTGGATTTTTACTCATACTTTTTCTTTCTAACGGTACAAGACAAAGAAGCCAAAATAGTGCAATTTAAGAGTAGTGTAAATATGGTCAATTATGGACGCTGCTAAACGCCTTGCTACTCTAAATCGCATCCGTAAACTCAGCCGTTTGATGGATACATCAATACGCATCCCTTTAATAGGTTTTCGCATTGGAATAGACCCAATTATCGGTTTAGTTCCAGGTGCCGGTGATTTAATCAGTACAGCGTTTTCAGCTTACATCATATTTTTAGCTACTCGCTTCGGCATCCCACGCCAAGATTTAGCCAAAATGATTTTTAATGTAGGTTTAGAAACAGTAGTGGGTACTGTGCCTTTAGTAGGTGATTTGTTTGATGCTTTTTATAAGTCCAACATTAGGAATTTAGCAATTTTAGAGCAACATTTGACAGTGGTTGAACCAAAACTTCAAGAAGTGTCTGATGAACTTTACTCTCGTGAGTTAAGCCAAGTTTGAGGAGGCATATTTAAAGAAATTGCTCTACACGCTATCATCCATCCAGCTGCACTCTGGATTTTGACAATCCCAATGCACCCGTGCTGTGTAGTCGCGCTCAAACTCATACTCGCACTGGGGACATTTGCCAGTAAACATAGGATGGGTATCTAGCAGTTCTAGCTGTTGCTGTTGCGTCAATCGCTGCTGTGGTTGCAAAATTAGTTCGCCGTTATAGTAGGTTGCCCCTTCCGGTTGCCATAGCTCCTCTACTTCAGCGTTGGGGTCAAGTCGAAAGTCCAAGCAGCTATCCCCCTGTGGCCCTGCTGGGTGAACGGCACAGACTATGTGGGGATTGTGTGAGTAGAGGAGACAGCGATCGCATTGAGGAATTTTCGGCATAGTATCAGTTATACACCCTACTTTTTCCTAAAGGAATATCCAGTTTCTCTCAGGTTTAGGGCAGATACCGATTCATCCTTACCCAATCTTGAGCAGATTTCCTGGCGCAAGGACATTGTTCACGAATTGGGTGCTAGATAGCATAGTAGAACAAAATCTCAATACTTAGATAGAAGTTGAACTTTTTTTGAAAGTTTACTATTCCTAATAAAAATCTCTCATGGCTTTTGATTATTCTTTAGACTTTAAAAATATTGATTTTCGCCAACATCCTGAACTCTATCGTATTGGCAAGGGTGAGCAGGGTGTACTTTTGGTAGAGCCATACAAATCAGAAATTCTTCCTTACTGGCGCTTCAAAACTCCTGATATTGCTAGAGAGTCAAGTGAAAAAATCTACTATATGTTTCTTGTTTATCTAGAACAAGATGATTTTGTTGGCGCGGATATGGCACGAAAGTTTATCCAAATGGGTTATACTCGCTCTCGCCGTTATGCTAATCATAAAAGCGGCAGGAAGTATAAAGAAAATTCGGAAACTTCAGATTCCAAAAAAGAGATTCTTCCCTATGAAGTAGACCCAGTTAAAGCCGAGTCAGCAGCAATATTTAAAGCGAAGTGGGTACAAGCAAAGACAAATAAGAAATATCAAGAGCTTTTAGCCAAACATAAGCAGATGTATGAAGTAGCTAGTACTCCGTCAACTTGAAATTAAGTAACTTTCGTAGGGTGTGTTATACCGTAGGCTAATGCACCTTCCAAGGTATTATCGCTCCTTTTGAGATTTTCTTGCTTGAATTCTAGGTAATAACTTTGTTAAGCTGCGCTTTCCTCTTTACGAGACGCGCTTACGCGAATGCTTAAACGGCATCGCACTCTAACAAAACAATAGCGCCCACCTAAATACAGGCAGGCGCTATTCAAATAATTTCAATTCAGGGAAAAAATCTAGTGAAATGAGTTCCCTGATTTTTACTATTAATTAATTCCAATTTAATTGATTACACAGCACTGCGACGATTTAGCAAGTTCCACAAGAAAACAGCGACAATTGCGCCAAGAACCGCTACTGCAATACCAGGAATGCTCAAAGTGGGGGCGGCTAATGTCAAGGTTCCTGTACTGAAGAATACACCTAAACTTCCACCAACAAAAGCACCGATAATTCCTAATAAGATTGTTCCGAGAATTCCGCCACCTTGATGACCGGGGTAGATAGCCTTTGCAATAGCACCAGCAATTAGACCTAAAACAATCCAAGCAAGAATATTCATTGTTTTAATTTGATAAACGTTTTTTAACTGACAAATACACAATAGCAATCCAAACATTGACATTCAATCTACCAACAGAACCAATTATTAATAGCCTTGAGGATGAATGCTGTTACTTCTGGTGATATACCCCCTAATTAAGATGGATAATAAATAAAAAAGCTCCTAGTAGGTCTAAAACTAGGAGCTAATAAATTCATTGCTTGATAATTGCAGTATATGCATTTCTAATGATTTATCTCATCTACTTTAAGAATTAAGCTAAGTTTGAAAGCCGAATATTAATTTGATAAGGTGAAGGGGTAAATGGCTTGTAGCTGCGACCAATGTAAAAGAAGTCCTCAATTGCTGGCTTGTTAAATTCAGCCACCTTTACAACTACCTTGGCACTAGCAACAATTATTTTTTATCCATCAAAAGCTTTGTCACAAACACCAAGCGACGGGCGCAACACGGTTCCCCAAGCAGGTTGCCTATCTGGATATCCTGATGACACATATCAAGGTTCGCGCCCAGTTACGCGTTATGAATTTACTGCTGGCTTGAATACGTGCCTAAATCAGCTAAATCAACTTATTCCCGCTAATAGGGCGGATTTAGCAACTAAGCAAGATTTGGAAATTTTGCTCAAACGACAAAGGGAATTAAACCAACAACTTCGAGAACTCAACGAGCGAGTTGACACCCCACCTGCTACAAAATAAGTATTCGACAGCAGTTAGTTTATGCGATGGCGGAAGCGCCCGCTTTATAGCGATCGCTCTTAATTCTTAGAGGAAACCCCAAGCGTAGGCGTAGCCCGTCGCAGACATCGCTCCCTGGTGTAGCTTTGACTCGCTTGATTTTCTGAAGCGATCGCTCCTCAAGTATGTAACTTTTCCTCTAAGAATTTTATATATCCTCAAACAAGCGTGTAATTTCAGCTACTTTATTGTGCAGTGGCTGATTAAATAACAGTAATAATTACTTATTTTTCAGCACAAAGCTTTTTAAGCCATTACTTTTATTAACACTGTTAAAGAACATCCAGAGTCTACTATGGCTGCCATTTTTATCTAGATAGTCCTTGCACAATTGAAGGGTTTTATTTAGTATTTCTGTCAAGCTAATTTTCTTATAATCTCTAAAATTATCTTCGCTGAATTCAGGCAATAAAACTTTAGCATCTATTTGTTTTAAGATTAAATGTAATACCAACAAATTTCCGTATTTGATAATATCCTGTGTAATTTTATTGTCTATTTTTCCTTGTTTTTCAGTAATGATATTATCGATTTCGCGTTTTATTTCTATTTGCCTCCATAGTTGCATCGCAGTAACTTTGGAGTTAAACAAGCTAGTGTATGGAGCTTGAGAAGTATCCGACCATAGCTTACTGATATCTTGTTTGGCGGTAATAACTAAATTCACATCATGATTGCCACAAGCTAAGGTGACGGTGGCTTCTTCTAAATCGTAATTGTTTTCATCTCTAGCTGGAGTATCAGCAGCACGCTTGTAGTGATAGTTTCTGCCGTTAGTTTTAAATTCCTTGCGTAACCTTTCTTGTTCAAAGTCTAGTGCTACAAAATCTCTAACTTCAACTTTATTTTGTGTATTGGTTGCTTTTGTAACTCTCAAACCAAAAGAATCTTCTTGACATTTTTCCAAAGATATAAATCTTATAAAGATTTCTGCACTTTCTAAATTTTCTTTTTGTTCTTCAGAAGCTTCTTCGTAAAATGCACCTATACTACCTATAGTTTGAGCGCCATTAACAATACTAATACCCTTGGCTACAAAGTCTCCTAATCTTTTATCTGTTTTTGCACCTAGTCTATCTATGTCTTTACATAAAACAGTTATGCCGTTATTAAAATACCAAAATAGCCTTGGCTCATTTTCGAGTGTTATACTAATTTCACTATTGACGTTACTTGTACCTAAAAAGTCTCGAATATTCTTAGAAAATAATTTATTTTTATATTTATTCCACCACTCTACTACTTCCATAGCACTGATTTGTCCGTAGTAAGCTGGATATGGTTCATCAATTTTTCCCCAGTTTGACAGTCTAAAATTGACTTCAATCTCTTCGTGCTTGTGATTATCAATTACAGCATTATAAGCCGCATCTAGATCAAATACTTCGAGCGATGCTATACCAGCATTATCGCGATTTAAAATTTCAATGCAATCTTCTTCTAACACTGTCCTAGCATGAGTTGATAGCTTGGAACCAGTATAAGCAATTACAACTTTGATTTTGAGTCCGGGAGTCTTAGTGACTGCAAGAATTTCATCTTCTCTTTTAGTAAATTTATCATTAAATCTTTTTGCTTTCTTAGAATCAAAATCTAAGAAGTCGAAAATTCCATCTTTAAAAGTTTTCATTTCATTTTGTTTGGGGCTATTTTGACCATTCTGTATCCACTTCGATTGAACAAGCCATAAGGTTTTTTGTTTCTCATTAAATAAAAACCCATCTATACCATTGTCTTCACCCCCATCGACAATAGCTTCTGCTGCTTGTCTGGGGCTGACACCAGCTAATATATGTAACGAATAAGCCGCTAATGCCCGACTATTCAAAACATTGTCTTTATCATTTTTCTTTTTACCGTCACAATCTGACATATCTATTAATTCTGCAAAAATACCATTAATTTCACCTTCGACTTGTTTGATGTGAAACGCAGTTGTCTTATCGCTCATTATTTCCTAAGCTACCAATTGTTATGGAGTCTACGTAAAAGTCCTATTAAGTAGTATTCTTACTACTTAATTATCAGTTCATCAGTTTGCTAGTTGTGATTGAAATCACATATAAATGTGAGAAGAGATCGCCCATCCAAACTTTGCTTCTAATAATTCAAGTTCAACATCACTTAAAAAACTTCCATTCATTAAAGCAAGAAATTTTACTATAAAAATTCATTTCAGTGTATGTACGGGGGACGACCAGTTTTAGCCTGACTAATATGTAACAAGCAATATAGCATCAGCTACTTAAGCTAGAAGGTAAAGTTTCAAAGTAAATGACTATCAAAAAACCCTTGGCTATCAAACAGCCAGAGGTAGGGCAGATCATTCGTGATCTGCGGCTTTTGGCTGGGCTAACGCAAGAACAATTTGCACCAACTCTCGGTGTGACATATACAACAATTAACCGTTGGGAAAATGGACGCTCTAAACCGTCGCCGCTAGCGATGGAGAAGATTGAGGGGATGTTGGAAAAGATGGGCGCTCAGGGTCAGGATTTGTTGGCGAAGTATTTGCCAAATTAGTTGTTTGCTCAGTTTTGGTATGAGCGATCGCAGAGATTATCGAGCCACCCAAAATTATCGCTAACCCCCCTGACATTGGTTACTGGACTGATACCAGTCGCGTTGGTGTTAAACCTTGCGCCAAAATCCGCTTTACCAGCAAGTTGGTAGAAAAGCCCCTGCTACGCGAAGACCTCAAGCTTGACCCTGTGCTAAAGACCTTGATGGTGATTCGTCAGCCAAACGCTACAAACTACAAGGTTACACAACAGGAATGGCAACGTGTACATGAATTAAGAGGATAGCGATCGCTCATTCGTAAGGAAAAACTAACAGTAGAGGCGATCGCACCCCAGATAATTAAGTAAATATTGCAACAAAATAGATAATTATTTATATGAGTGAACCTATTACTTTAACTGCACTTTTCGGAGCTTCTAAAGCAACTGCTGACATTTCGATAAGAATAGCTAAATCTTTAAAGCTAATAGAATCTATTGAAAGTAAAGTTGACCTTTTAACGCAGGTGGAATTTAATGCTGCTTGGAAAACACTTCTTCAGGCGTGTAATTCTAGCTCTTCTGATGAACAAAAGTCTGTTCTTATTAACAATGCTAGAGAGAGTTTTACTAACGCTACTTGTCTTGAAAAAGGTGAGCGACTTTTTTATACTTACTTAGGATTAGCAATTTGTCATTATTTACTTGATGATGTAAATAATGTTAAAACAGCTTTAATAGAGGCTACCAAAGTTAGTATATATAAGGATATTTATCAACAAAGACGAGATTCTTATCTGGGTTTTAATAAGTATGGCATTAATTCAATTATAAATAGTTATAATCCTGTAAATATGTTAAATCTCATAAAAGGTATATTTGCATATCCATTGCTTTTAGCACAAAAAACAGAAATTCAAAAATATAATAAATCTAAAAGTGATTTAATTGACCATATTTTGAGAAAAATAAATGCTGAACAACAAATGATTATTATGGTAACAAGAACTAATCAGCCAAGCGTTATATTTACAAGTTTAGAATCAAAATCATTGGAGTTAATAAATTTACAAAAACAATGTATAAAAATAATAAGTAATATTTGATTTTCAATATTTAGCCATCACTTCGCTCGTCATAGGCATAGCTTCCTCCCATTTTTAAGGGAAAAGTACACAAGCAATAGATGATAGTAAAAAATATGAATGTTGTAACTCAAGAGGTAAAGACTAAATTTAACCCATCAGGAGACGAGCAGAACCTTGATGAAAGCGCAATTGTATTAAAAAGTTCTAGTTTACCCTATTTTATAGAATTACGAACTTCTTCTTTAATTGATTATATTTTAAAAATTTACTCAAAAAGTAGCTTTACTAGAAAAAGTATTAATGACTGGTTAGCTATAAGAAGTAAGTCAGGATTTTATAAAGAATTAGCTCCTAATTTACATTTAGCATACGCTGACCAACGTGATGGACATAATTCAAAACATTGGTGGACATTATTTTTTAATGAGCATTATAAAGAAGATATATTGAATAATATAAAAATTGAAATATCTTCCGTTAAAAGTAAATATTCAAAAGATGATACTAATGCCCAGCATCAATGGGGTGGCTTAAATTTTAGGTCAAGAACAGAAGTCAGAATAGCACACGCCTTACATAGTCAACGACTTTTATTTTTTGCTAATAGCCGGGCTTATATGGATTTAACTGATTTACCTATTTCTAACATTGATAATAATCAATTAAAAGAAAGAATAGAAATAGATTTTTTAGTTTTCTATAAACAAAAGTGTATGATTTTGGAAGTTGATGGAGAACATCATCAGCAAGCATCACAAAAAACTAGAGACTACAGAAGGGATAGAGTCTTATTACGTGATGGTATTCGGACTGCTAGATTTAATGCAAGTGAGTGTTATAACCATCCTTTAGAGGTCGTTACCGAATTTTTGAATCTTTTTTAAGATAGGTAATTTTGACACTCACACCTGCATAGGCTTCTTGCACCGCAGGCATCTCCCTTCAGCATTTACCAACCGTTTGGAGACAGTATTAGGTAAAGTAATTTGATTAGCGATCGCCCCTCAATCAAGCAAGGAGAGCGATCGCTCTCCCAATTCTTAGAGGAAAAGTTAAGGATGCGTAGTTTATCAATCGCGCTCAAGCCTAAAAATCAGCATTTTAACCAAGATAAGGATATTGTGGCGGTTTGATTTTCAACAATTCTGTCCAATATCGTATAGCATTATGTTTGGTGGTTTCGATGTCACGCGATTTGTGAACTCTGCCTATTTCCATTAAAAAATATGTAAGTTTAAGAGCAGGAAGAAAGTTAATCAACCCTACCGCTTGAAAATGTTGTAAAAATAAGTGAATAATAGTTTGTAATTTTTGTCTGTGACGAAAATACATCCACCATTTCATTTGATGTATGGCGATACTGGTTTGATAACCTAATGTAGTTTCTACCTCAATTAATTTATCTTTAACTTGATGATAAAACTGCATTTCTTTATCAAAATCACCTGCTTGTTGAGCATTAGCAGCATCATCCGCTAATTGATAAGCTTCACTAATTAAATTACTTGCCGTTTCTGCCTGCTGTTGAGTATAACCAAGTTTCAGATATATAGTAGCTGCTGCTGATGCCAATTCTGTAAACTCCTCAGCATCATGTAACCAATATATTTGTGCTTGTAATTCCCCTAGTGTGGCTGCTAAAGTCTCATTCATATTCAATTTAACTTTTCCTGTAAGACAATCTGGTAGTGATTAACCACACCAGTATTTTAGGTGTTAAGGGTTTCCTCTAAGAAACGGAAAAGAGCGATCGCCCCAATCAAGTGAGGAAAACCCAGGAGTTACCCGACGCAGACATTGCTCCTGTTGAATTTACCAACCGTTTAGAGACGGCATTAGGTAAAGTGGCAGTAAAAGTACTTTAATTGGTAGTTGCGTAGGCATACCATTCTTAGAGGAAAAGAGAAGCGATCGCCCACCCCAGCCATGACTGAAACCCACAACCTCGCCATGACCGATACCAAGTATGCAAAGCTGATAGCCCAAGGCTACGACCCCAACCTAGAACACCAGTTGATAGAGCTTGGCGAGAGCTTAGACCAAGCCAGGAAGCTAGCGCGAGTAGTGGGACTGACACAAGACAAAGCACCAGAGACTGATCAGGAGTGGGAAGAATTTATGGCAGTTTGGGGGGATTAGTTCTCTTGGAAAGTGAGCGATCACATCATGTCAAGAAGACTAGTGTATTCTCAATATGCGTTTGCCCTGATATGGCGGACAAAGTACTTTAATGGGTAGTCAAGAGATGGCGCAGAGCGTCTACCATAGATGGTTTTGATGGTTGCCTTAATACAACGTATGTAACGTTCCAATCCAAACATCTCCTGTTTTAATAGCAAAGTATCTATCACCATTTTGGAGAAAACCTGACCTGTAGGCTTTTTGTTTGATTTTGTTAATTTCTGCTTCACTTAGCTGGTCAATCTTTTCATAAAAATAATTTTCTTCGGCGTGGAGTTCCCACTGAAAATTTCCCAGACTGAAGTTGTGAATTTTATATTTATCAAATGGAAACGCTCTCTTTTCGTTGCTCTTTGTAAAAGTATTGTTATATCCAACAATCCAATCTCCAGTTGCTGCTACAACTTGAGAGTTGATAAAATGATGCTCAAACAACCATATTTTTAAGTAAAAAGGCTCTCCCGACTCCTGAAGTGTTTTATGCCAATTTAAATAAATCTCTATTAAAGCCTCTAGTATTAATCGGTTGTACCAAATGGGAGGATTTCTTCTTACTAAGCGATACCAGGGGTCAATAGTGACCTTGACATAATCTCGTTGAGACTTGTGCAATTTGGTTACATCTAAGGTGAGATTGTAATTCTTCCAATAGTTAATTTTTCTAATCTGTTTTTTCCAACCTCGAATCTTTTTTTTATTACTGTACGGGTTTGACATGGCAATTCTACAGGAGCTAACTAATCTACTACTGTAGTATGTATATATTTGGCTTTGAGTTACTTACTTTGTATAAACCCGAAAGCCATACCACCTTTACTATGTGTTTTCTAGTACATTACTAGCCAGTTGTATGTAGAGAAGCGATGACCGAGCGCTGTGAATTGGCTGCTGAGTTCTACAGCGTTGGGTCAACAACTGGCGATTTGTGGCTGTTCTGTTGTGTTGATATCTCATTTAAACCGCAATTCAGAGATAAGTTATGCCAAATTGCCTGAACCTTGAAACATAGCGGTATAACTTCAATTTTTTCTTAGAGGAAAGCCCAAGCGTAGGCGCACCCCTTAAAGTAAACATCGCCACCTCACAACCCCAAATCCTGCTAAAATCCCTGTATTCAATACACCAACTACCATGTCTGGCAAAGGATTTGGGCAATCTCAACCTACTAAAATCGATAAACTTATTGAATCTGCGGTGCGTTATTGCCACCAACGCAGTCCAGAAGCCCTAGATAGCATCTTTGATAATCTACCTGTCAACCTGAACCAACAAGTAGTAACAGGGATTTTGGCAGCATTGCAGAAAGATATTGACACTTTGAGTTGGTTTTGCGGCTACATGGCATCAGAAATCAACCGCAGTGAGGACAACCAAAAGCCTCATCATCCCATTGCCGAACTTAGCAAAACTTTGATTACATCGGGAATGGAACCGTTTACTGATTTTATTCCTTACCCAGGTTGCCGCATCGTCATACTCAATTCTGAGAAATTTGAATCATTGCCGCCTAGAGTGCAAGCAGCAGTCAAAGAAGCTTTTGATGTGGTAGAAACTAGTGGGGAAGAGGCACAAAGGAGAAATGAGGCATTG
>NZ_JBSGKF010000007.1:0-59303 GCF_054786515.1 Nostoc sp. UIC 10890 | reverse complement strand
CAACACTACGTTCAATATCTCGTAATCCTCTAACTTTTTTCTTTAATTCCTTTTTTGCATGTCTATCCGCCTCATATATGGGTTTAATTGCTTCCTTCACGTAATGATAATGACATAAACCATGAGCAATACTAGGTAATGCTACCCTAACAGCTTTGCGAATTGATTGTTGTCCATCACTAACAACGCCATCAAATGGTACATTTAGGGTATTAGTTACTTTTAATAATAACGCCACTAAATCTTCATTTCTTGATGATAATAAGGTTTTAGCTAGTATTATTTTTCCTGATAAGCAATCTCGAATTACCCATAATACCTCATGTCCAATTTCTGGCTGCATCCCATCAATAGCTAATATCACCCGTCCTTGATTTTTAAATATTGCTTTTAACCTTTTATGGTCTTTTAGCCACAAAGAATTTTCTCATCATATCTGTCAATGAGGTGCGTGACCGAACGCTTACCTTATACATATACCCTTTAATTCAAGGTGAGTGTGTATTTCGGGAACACTTCTATGTTCCTGGTAGCGTAATGCTCCTACATAAGCAATCACATCCAAACCAAATTCGTTTTGTGGTAGAGCGAGTGACCCTTCTTGCTCTGGTCGATATGCTTTTTTATACCGCAGACATGACTTATTTTGACATCGACGAATTTTTAGCTGTAGTTCTACTACCCCATAAAACGTTCTTATATGTCGAGGATTATTGTATTCATTCCACATTGCTTGACCGCACGAGGGGCATTTTTTTTGAACACAATCGAGTACTTCAAACGATGTTGCCTCTGGTTTTAACCCATAATCCTGATTGGAGTCAGGAATTAGAAGCTCATCTCAGGGAGGAGCAGCAAAAGCTCTTACAGCAAGACCGTGGTTTTAGCCTGTGATCCACGCTGTGCAGACCGAACTTGTTGCTGAAGAAGGCTCGACTCATACGGTCTTCGGGACGGGCAGAATGATTACTGGTTGGGCCGACAAGTTCAAAAAACTAGCTAAATTCTTTCTTAAGAAGATGAATCTATAAAAAAATGTAAAAAAAATTACTACATAATTAATTGTTACAGTTTGTGAATTAACCTAATCTTTAAAAATAATTGCGTTAGCTAGAAATTAATCAGCAAAAGTATTAAATAGACTTATGTTCACAGTTAGTTTTTCCGTAAGGGTTTGACATAACTATTTCGTGGGATGTTGAAATCTCTATTAGATGAATTCCCACCCATCACATCGCCACACCATTATGAGGGGGAAATCATGACGATCTCCACCAAGCCAGAAATCAGTACGCAAGTGGCTCAACAATCAAAAATTAT
Source organism: Nostoc sp. UIC 10890 (assembly GCF_054786515.1). Classification (NCBI taxonomy): domain Bacteria; kingdom Bacillati; phylum Cyanobacteriota; class Cyanophyceae; order Nostocales; family Nostocaceae; genus Nostoc; species Nostoc sp. UIC 10890. The sequence goes on along the minus strand of NZ_JBSGKF010000007.1, from coordinate 57,983 downwards.
CACAGGAATTGAGTATTATATAGTACATAAAATTTCCGGTAGAATTAGACTTCGTGTTCCTCTGTTAAACCAAGAACCTGATTACGCTCAACGTCTACAAGAGTTATTAACATCTGATAGCCGTATTTCACAAATTCGCGTTAATTCTTCTTGCAATTCTATTGCAATTGAATATCAATTATCAAATAATAACGATGAGTTAATGCAAGCGTATCTGGTACGTTTGCTTAATGAAGCAATAACAAGTCAAAATTCAAAAGTTAAAAGCCAAAAACTAGCAAAAACTGATGATGGCGTGAAGTTGCCAGCTTTTGCTACAGTTTTAGCTTTACTTGGGTTAGGGTTTCCCATTCCGAGGGCAATGATTGCGGCAACTGTGGCAATAGCCGCTTTACCTATTGCTCAACGTGCTTATGCCAGCATTACTCAAAAACGAAAATTCAATATAGATTGCCTAGATTTTATAGCGATCACCTTAACTTTTGCCCAAGGAAATCTGTTAACACCAGCTTTGATGATGACACTGCATGAAATTGGCGATATGATCCGTGATCGTACCGCACGAGTTACCGAAAATCACGCCGCTGATTTACTTGATTCTTTGGGACATTTCGCCTGGGTGGAACAACCAGATGGACAGAAAAAACGCATTCTTGCCACCCAAGTGCAGCCAAAGGACACAGTAATAGTCTATCCAGGTGAGCAAATCCCTGTGGATGGGCAAATTCTGCGCGGCAAAGCTTTAATTGACCAGCAAAAACTAACTGGCGAATCAATGCCAGTTTTGCGTCATGTAGGGCAAGCAGTTTATGCTTCTACCCTAGTACGAGAAGGAGAAATTTACATTCAAGCTGAACGTGTAGGTGCTTCCACTCGCGCTGGTGCAAGTATCGAGTTAGTGCAACAAGCCCCGGTTCACGATACACGCATGGGTAACTATGCCGCCAACATTGCCGACAAAGCCGTATTACCAGCCTTGATTTTTGCTGGCTTGGTGTTAGCAGCAACCCGCAACCCAGCTAGGGCAGCATCTATCCTTACCCTTGATTTTGTTACCGGGATTCGTGTTTCCCTACCGACAACTTTCTTAGCAGCCTTGCACCACGCTACTAGACACGGTGTTCTCATCCGCAGTGGTCATGCTTTGGAAAAATTGGCAGAGGTGGACATCTTGGTATTTGATAAAACAGGCACTTTGACCAAAGGTGAAATCGAAGTTGTAGAAGTGGAAACCGTAGCTGGGAGAATGTCTAGTCAAAGGCTGGTAACTCTAGCCGCCGCCGCCGAACAACGCCTAACTCACCCAGTCGCCGAAGCCGTAGTCCACTACGCTGAGAAACAAGGTATTGAGATTCTCCCCCGCCAAGAATTTCTCTATGAAATTGGTCTAGGAGTACGAGCGGAAATTGACGGTGAACAAGTTATTGTGGGGAGTGATCGCTTTTTACGTCAGTGTGGTGTTCCCCTCGATTGTCTTTATGAACAACATCGCTGCAACGATGCAGATTGCCCTTCTCATCTAAATTGCCGCATTTCTGCCCATGATTCTTTGTTGTATGTGGCAGTTAATCAAGAATTTCAAGGAGTAATTTATTATACAGACCCCCTACGTCTAGAAAGTGCAGTGGTAATTGAAAAACTGCAAACTGAATACGGTATGGAAATACATCTGTTAACAGGTGATAATCAGTACAGAGCTATAGCTGTTGCCCAAGAACTGCATCTTCCCCTGTCGCAAGTCCATGCTGAGGCATTTCCTGAACAAAAAGCCGAAATTATCCAAAAATTACACAAATCTGGGAAAACTGTAGCGTTTACTGGCGACGGCTTAAATGATTCCATTGCCCTAGCTTATGCTGATGTGGCGATTTCTTTTAGTGGTGGTTCCGAGGTAGCCAGAGAAACAGCTGATGTTGTCTTGATGGATGATAACCTTAGCAGTTTTTTAGAAGCAATTGCGATCGCCCGCCAAACCCAAGCAGTAATAAAACAAAATATCGCTTTAGCTGTCGTTCCCAACCTCGCAGCTTTAGGACTAGCCACAACGACAGGGCTGCATCCCTTAGCAGCCACAGTTATCCACAATGGTTCCGCAATTGCAGCTGGGTTAAATGGGTTGCGTCCCCTCATGCACCGAGATTCACCGATGTAGGGGATGAAGGAAAAGACATCTCGGCTTTATGCAAGCAAATTGGGGTTTTTTGCATTAACCCCCGAAAAGGGGGATTCTAGAATTTGTTGTTGAATGGTACTTCACTCTTTTGATTAGTACGCGATCGGTGAAAGCTAGTCAGGGTGAAGAGTATCACTATTTCTTAGACGATCTAAGAATGGTATTTTGAGACATGTAAAGAGACATAATTCAGACAAGTCTCAAATTGTACACTTTCTGATACGGGGTTTAGCCAAGAATCTTATCTGGCAAGAGTTATAGGGTGATAGCGTCAAAACTCACTTTTCATAATCCCCCTTTTCGAGGGTTTATCCCAAAAACCCCAAACTCATATTCAGTTAAATTCCATCCGCTACTGCGATAATTGCCCTCGAATATTGGAGAAATGTTGATAGTGAACAACGGGCGAAATTGACGGCGATTCGATTCAACTACATAAAGCTGCGGAAAAGCTACAGCGATTGATGGTAATTTTGTTTGCTCAAAGTTCTTTGCACTTTTAAACGGTTGCTTTATGTTTTTAAATAAAGACTCGTCTATTAATAATTTATCGCCTACCAGATTTACGAGAGAGTCCCAGATGTTCGGTTGAGCAGAGTCGTCAGGTTCTACTTTGGCATTACTCAAATTTTCAACATGGATGTAATCTAACCAAGCTTTGAGTAATGCTCGAATCTGTGAATCTGATGCCATCTCTGTTTCTCCCCTCGCACCCAATAATGAATCAAAGGTAAAAAGACTCTAAAAGTAGAGATTACCTGACAATTCACCCCAAGTCACTCATCCCCTAGTAAGGCTTCGAGCTTGTTCAAAAGGTTTACTAGCTGCTTTTGCTTTCTAGGTTCTTTCCAAAGCTGACGCTTTTTAATGCGCTGGGTGATATTTTGGAGGCGGTCTGGTATTTGGTTAGTTGCTTTAGATGAGGATGCTTGTTCATCATCCGTCCAAGCTGTGATTTTTTCTTTGATTTGACTTAAAGACCAATCCGAGGCTATCGCTTCGGACAAAAGTTTTTTTCGGATTTCATTATTTCTTACCCGCGCCAAGACTTGTGCTTTGGTGTATTCCAGTTGACCAGAACGCAGTGCTATTAAAATTTCTTCGGGCAGATTGAGCAAAGGTAAGCGTGTGGTAATGAACGATAGCCAATTCATGAGTCCCAGGCTCTCAAACACCTGTTGTACCGTGTTTGATTGTTCTTCATCTAGGTTAGGAGAAACGTTTTTACTAGATTCAGTTTCATCGGCTAAATGGTCAGAAACGTTGTCCTCAGTTTGTGGATTATCGGGGTTAGGAAAAACGTTTTTACTAGATTCATTTTTATCGGCTAAATGCTCAGAAATGTTGTCCTCAGTTTGTGGATTATCTGAGTTAGGAAAAACGTTTTTACTAGATTCATTTAATGAGGATTTTGACGGCTGTTCCCCCTTACTGTGAGCGTTTTTCATTCGATACAGCAAGGATTTCACGGCTTCTACATCGCAATGCAGCCGGATTGCCAACAGGTGCAAGATCCCTTCAGTTTCTTCAACAGGGTTCAGGTCTTCTCGTTGCAGGTTTTCAATCAAAGCCAACTGAAACGCTTGGTCATCAGATAGCTCACGCACAACCACAGGCGCGACTTCAAGTTTTGCTTCTTGTCCTGCCCGATAACGTCTTTCTCCTGCTACTAGTTCGTATTTTCCCCCACCTAGTGGACGCACCAACAAAGGTTGGAGGATGCCATACTGTTTGACTGATTCAGTTAATTCTTTTAATGCTTGTGGGTCGAAGTATCGTCGGGGCTGGTGTTGGGGCAGAACTATATCTGAAAGTTTGATAGTAGTTTCAGTTGCGGCTGGCGACTCGGCATCTGGGGAAGATAACCAAGGTGCAGGTGGTGGAGTTGTAATTTGACCCCCAAAGGGTTTGTCTGTTTGTTTGCGTCGGATCATAAAGCCTCCAAAGCCTTAGCGATTTCTTCAAGAATAGCGACTACAGGATGTTTAGGGTCAAATACTGCTAGAGGCGCACGTTCTTCTGACGCATCGACAAAAGCGGTGGCTCTGGGTATGGGTGGGAAGATCCGACCCCAAGCTGAAAGTTGAGATTGGATAGCTGCCAATGCGCGTTTATCGGCTGAGTTCTGGTTGGCATACCGTGTAGGAACAAACCCGGCTATAGTGATTTTGCGGTTGGCTTTATTTTTTACGTGGGTAATAGTTTGTAAAAGTTCGTCTGTTCCCTCAAAGGCTTTGAGATGGGTTTCAACGGGAACGAGGACGTGTGTGGCTGCGACTAAGGCGATATAGGAAAGCAATCCTAAGCTGGGGGGACAATCTATAAGAATGAAGTCGTATTCCTCTAAAACGAATTCAACGGCTTCCTTAAGGCGCAACTCGCGCATCGCAGCACTGACTAACTGCATTTCGGCTCCACTCAGCACTCGGCTTGCTGGAACCAAGTCCATGCCGTGAATGCCCTCATGAATCGGTAAGGGCTGCTCGTCGATAATGGCATCAGCAACGGTTTTTTGTAACTGAGATGGCACTAACCCCATGAATTTAGTCAAGCTTGCTTGGGGGTCTATGTCGATGAGGAGAACACGATGTTTTCGTCGCGCTAGGTGGTATCCCAGGTTTTGGGTTAGTGTCGATTTGGCGACACCACCCGCCTGGTTAAACAGGGCAATAATGCGGCATGGCTGGTCAGAAGCTGACACGGGCTTTGGTTCCTAGAAGATACGTTGAGGTTTGGTCAACCGACTTGGTTTTAGTTTCCAGTTTACGTGTATCAGATGAAAAAAGTTTTATTTTAGATAGAAATTGCCGTTCTAGTTTATATAACTTTGCCTTTATTTGAGCAACATGTTTGTAAGAAATTGTCGTGGTTGCTTCCCCGAACTTTCTATTTTCGCCGGCTCACAAGTTCTTCATATTCTTTAGCTACAAGTTAAATGAAGCTTATGGGGATTATGATTGCACTCTTTTCTCACAGTCCCTTGAGTGATCCTGACATATAAATAATAGTTTGGAGAAAGAAGTAATGAGTAATACCGACGTTTTTATCAAATGTCCAAAATGCGGTTTCAGTTCCGATTATGATGTTCCATCAAATGAAACTATTGTTTCCCATAAAATATTAAATGCTGAGAAGCGGTTGATACAGTGTAAGAATCCAAAAGGATGTTCAGAAGCATTAGTTATTTGGGTAGAGCGTGAACCTGACGACTATTATTACGATCCTCCTCAAGCTCCTTGGGTAGAGCGTGAACCTGGCGACTATGATTACGATCCTCCTCAAGCTCCTAGGTAGCAGTTAGGTCGAGGGGGAGTATTATCTCCCGCTCGACCTGACTGATACCCTCCTTCACATAATAGTTTAAGGTAAAAAAATCTCGCAAAAAAGTGTGCGAAGCATTGCAAGTGTAATGTGTTACGACAGCGGGAGGTTGGTTTTTAAACACCATAAGTTTGGTACTGACTAAATTTTTTCTCATACTACAATGCATTCAATCTTCCGCTTTTTCAGTAATATTTTCTGTTGCAGGCGAGGGTACAGACAAAAATAGAATTATAGATTTATTGCAAGAAAAAGGAAGCGATACAGAGATGGCAACTGATAATGAACCTTCTGATTCACATCAAAAAAAGGAAATAAAAGCACTATTGGCAAGCAAAGCTGATTTGAATTGGAGTAATCTATTTTGGGAACAAATCAAAACAACAATTACTCGAATTGAAGAGGGTGCCAAACAAATTATTTCGATTGCAACATTTTCTCAAACTATTTATTTTGCTGCAATTTCATTTACTACAGTCAAACAAGGTCTCCATTTATTGCCTCCTTTCCAACAAAGGCTGTTTATACTTTTATTTTTATTGCCTTTGATATGTTGGTGTGCGAGTTTATTAGGAGCAACCCTTGTTTTAATCCCCCGGCATTTTCCCAAATATAAAGCTCATCCAGATTATCCTGATCAAGTAGAAAGAAGATTTTGGGTTATTGTGAATTACAAATTTTACTGGTTAAAAATTGCTCAAATTATTTTGTGGGTTGGCTTCTTTCTGTTAATTGTTAGCGCATTCATCTACTTTGCGTTTATTCCACTACCCCCAACACCTGCTACAAACTCCCTATAGCTGTAGCGAACTGCAAACATAAACGCTTCAAACCGCAAACAAGGCGATTTTGAAACCACATTAAGGTTCTTGGCCACTTTTGGTGATGATGAAAGGTTACGCGCTTTAAGGCAGAAGGCAGTAGGGTTCTTATTCAAAGACTAATTAAAATAGAATAACTATACTGGTAAAACTGTAGATAAAAACTTTCGGCACATTGGGCTAGTTACTTGATTCATAATAAAATCTTTATGTAAAGCCATCTCAGCATAAGTTGCCCTGTTACCATCTATTTTGATAGTAATAGTTCCTCCACAACAGCTATTACTATTAAGCCCCCTGGCAGGAAGTGTATTTAAATGTGTAGGCTTTGAACTAGGAAGACTAGTAGTACATTGTTGGGATAATTGAGTGCATAAAATATGAGCATCTGGAACTGAAGAAATAATACCCTCTACTATTTCTGTGCGGGGATTATTAAAACGATTCCTATCAATTGAGAATATTATTAACTTTGGTTGGATAAAAGTACAAAATTGCTGGGCAAATATTTTAGGATCTGCACTCCCTGGTTTTCCACCATGATGAGGAAAAACAAGTATGTCAGCACTCAAACTCTTTTGATCTTGAATCAAATTGTCAAAGCCTACATTATCAATATCTGCTGCTAGTATAGCGACTCTGTGAGAATCGTGAACTATACCGATAACGGCTGATATTGAGTTAGAAGTTAATCGCCTTCCTTGTAAATCTGTTCCTCCAGCACCACCTAAATTTAATTCAGGTGTTGGTGCCAGAATTTCTATATTAACTGAACCAATGTTCAAACTTCCTGTTTTTGTTGTTGTCAATTCTGATGAAACGTTAGTTCCAAAACGTTGGCGTGCGTCTTTTAAAGCAATACGGAAATCTAACCAAATTGCACTTTTCTTAATTGCATCAGGGTTTATATGTACGTTGTGAATTTTGATATATTCATTTGAGAGTAAGTCAATCATACCTCCAATATGATCTGCATCAGAATGGGAAATGAGGATATGTAAAATCTCTTTAATAGATAGATACTCAAGAGTTTCTGCCAACGTACCCCCAGGTGGACAGTCAATAACGATTACATCATTTGCATCTCTGATTAACGCACAATTTCCATGTCCAACATCTAAAATAATCAGTTCAGGCGAGTCCATCATCTTCATCTGGTTCAGGTGCTAATTCAAATTTTTCAAAATACAGGTCATCAGATTTTTCTGCTCCTGTGTTTACGTGAGCAAATAAACGGATATTTGGTTTTAATACAACTCTAATATTTTCTGGAATCAGAGAAGCTGGAAAACGAACAGCCTTATGGGGATTCCAACCTGGAACAAATGCATCTACAACAGGTTCATGAGATTCTTCATCAATATTAGTAATCCTAACTATCGTTCTACGAGGTTTTCTAGTACTCGGTATTTTACCAGAAAGTTCTAAGGTACAATCTTCTATTCCCTTAGCAATGCTTGAAGCGTCGGCTTCTTCTCGACTTAGTAGTACAGGTATTTTATGTCTCCATTTTCTAATCGAAAAAGATGTATCCATTTCTGTATACTGAGTTATTAACAATGATGGAAATTTCAAATCGTATAGATTTGCAACTAATTCTGCTCCATAAAAGTTAGCAAATCCAGAATTCATCAATCGATGATCGCACACAGCACCTTGAGTATTTTCTCTAATCAAAGATACTAAATCATTGACTTTAAGAAAGTGTCTATTGTCTAATAAAAATGGTTCATATCCTGCTTCTTCTACTTCCCAAGCTGTTAATTCTGCTAAGTTTTTATCATCATCAATAATAGCTATTTTTCTATCATTAAAAACTGGTGTCATGATCATAAAAATTATTCTCTAATAAGTGTTAGTTCTACAATAAATTCTGCTCCACCTAATTCCCCTTTTGGAATCGCATCTACCGAGCCTCCCAGATCAGTTACAGAATCTCTCACAATCGTCAATCCTAAACCTGTACCACCTTCCCTAGTGGTTTTACCAGGTAGCCAAATTTCGTCTATTTTGATATTATTAATTCCTAAAGCGTTATCTAAAAATTTAATTTTTAAATTACTTTCTTCAATTTCAGTTCTAATAACTACTTTACGTTCTTCTATGCGTCCACCTTCAACATTAAAAGCATTTATAGTATTTGTTAAAAGATTTGTAATAATTGCTTCTAGCAAAGCATTGCTTCCATAAATACAAGGGGTACCATCAACTTTTTCTTTGATAACTTGAATTTTACCTTCATCAAAAAAACTTTCAAAAAGTGCAACAATATCATCAATAACACTATGGACATTTACAACACCTGCACGACGTTTTTCTCGTTTCAACAGATGCAGGGGAAAATTAGAAAAGCGTAGCAATGACTTACTTACTTGATAAAGCTTTGTAACTGGTTCTCCTAAATAGTGTTCATATTTTTCTCCCAGAATTTTTTTACCCATTTTTTCTATTCTGTTAGCTATTTTTTCAATCGAAGTCACTGGTTTGCCAGATTCATGAGCGAAAACTGCTGCGGTTGTTCCGGCTGTAGCCAGACTACGATAAAGCTGAAGGTCTTCACGTAATACCTTGGCTTCACGTTCTGTTACAGTTTCGTATTGCTGAACAGCTTCTAGGACTTTAGGACGAGATTCTTGAGGAACTTCTTCTTCAATAACTTCTTCAATCCTGGCTTTAGCTTGTGTAATATCACGAGGAACTTGTTTCTTAACCCTTTGTCTTTGCGTTTCAGTGACTTTAAGCCTTTCTTTCGCCATCCATTCCAACACATCAATTGCGAAGCGTTTTAACTCTAAAAAAGCTTCATTTTCAATAAAACCAAGCCGATCAGTTTTCTGAAGTAACATATCGTCTGGGTCATTAACAATTACTCTACCAATAACTGTTTTTGTTGAAGGACGAACCTCTGGATTTCTTGCTCGTGCATAATTTAAATTCAACCAATCATCGTCCGGATCTCCATAGGGTTTTACCCGCAAACCTCGATGGTAGAGACGAACATTTCCTACTTGAGCAAGCCATTCTCTAACTTGTGTGACAGAAATAGAAGTTTTTCTAGCTGAGAAACTTTGAGGATTTAGCAGGAATACCCACAGTTCAAATTTTGTTGGAGGTGTTTTGTAAAGCTCTTGAGAAATATCACTATGTTTTGCCTGAAAAATTACGTTATTCTGCCAATCCAGCAAATTTGCTTCAGCAATTCCAAGTTCATTTATACTAGCTTCCAAATGATATTCAGCATCATCAAAGTAAGCATTGTTTACTTGCTTTTCAACTTCCGAAAATTCTGGAGCAATAAGTTTCAGGCGAAAACCTGCATGATTATCAAATGGATCTGCTAGGAGTAAAAGTTCCCTAGCTAGTCTTTGAATATCACGTTTATTAAATATATTTTTAAGATTGCTGACGATAATATCAGTTCCATGCCGTTGATTAGTACTACTTTTTTGGACATCAAAAGGAACATCTTCTACTACATCAGCTTCCTGAAAATCATCCCAAGTAATCGTTAAAGAATATTCAAAACCTGGTTCATCTTTAGGTCTAGTTTTCAAAAGTACTTGAGAACCCATCTGTAAAGCGGCTAACCTACCTAATCCTTTATTACCTACAGGTAAGCGACCTAATTGAGTAACTTCACGGATAGCTTTTTTCGAGCGGCCTAGCACTAGCCATCCCTCGCTAATGGCATCTTTATCCATACCAACACCGTTATCTGAAATAATAATCAAGCCACCTATGGCGCTAGTTTTGATAAGTTCTACTGTGCATTCAGTAGCATCAGCATCATAAGAGTTCTTAACCAATTCGATGATTCCTTGGTCTGGATTCGGAACGAGTTCTTCTCCCAGCCTTTGCAGAATTTTTGGTGAAAACTTAAAATGCATCATTATTTAGCTATAATCTCAATAATTTGTACTTGATTAATTTAATTCGCTGTTATTTACCGATAAACTCTAGTCCTATCTAAGTCCATTAGTCAGCAAGGATAAAGAGTTGACATAGTGGAGTAAGGCATAAAGACTATTTAGCCTTGATTATCTACCTAAATTTTAAATCTTCCGCTTTAGCCTAGCAAACAAGACCCTATCTTTAAGCGATCGCTAATATTCGGCTGCTTCCTTCTTAACAAAAATGTCGAGATAAATCCATTTCCCTACATTATTCAAAAATCCAAAGCAGAGATAGCGTTCTGCTTCTGCTTCTCAGTTACCCCCAGGTAACGCTCCAAAGCTGCCAAAGTCCGATGCCCCGATATCTCCTGAATGTGGCGCAACGGTATCCCGGCATCGCTCATCCGGGTTAACGCAGTTCTCCGAAAGCTGTGGGTACTAACGCCCTCAATGCCCAGCCGCACACAGGTATCTCTAAGGATTTTGTCAGCGCTGACCTTGTGAATATGTAAGAGTCCATGCCTGCCGGGGAACAAGAACTCCTTGCGGCGATTGGGGTTGTACTCTTCCAAATACTGCTTAAGCTTGGGATGCACTTGGATTTCCCTGGTGTCCCGCTTGCCTTTGGTGTTGACGCTGCGTAGTACTAACACGCCCCTGACACCGTTGCTGCCAAACACATCTTTCACCGCTAAAGTACAAGCTTCGTTGATTCGGCAAGCAGCATAAAGGCACACGCCGAACAATGCCCGATCGCGTGGGTTGACAAAGCCCTCGGTAAATAGGACATTAATTTGGTCAGGGGTAAGGATTTCTGCCCTGCCGAACCGGTTGATTTTCATAGGGTCTAGCTTACATGGTCTAAGTGCAAATTAACAATGTAAGCGACCAAAAAGCCTATTCTATCGTGAGCGATGACACCCGATTAACCCAGACTTATCAATCAGCCCGAAAGCATGAACGCTACAACCCGCATTCCGTCGTTGGCTGATTAAATTTGCTTATGCTTATAGCGCGATTACCACTTGCAGGTATAATATTCTCCAATGAATGCGGTTATCAAGCGCTCATTCCAGTCCACAATAAAAGCCCCGGATTCATAGATATCTTTAGGGGGCATTGATATCAATCCTGATATCATCAGTTCTGATCCGAATATAGCGATCGCTGCTAACAGTGGCGTGGTGGCGAGGTCAGTTTGGGGCGTGTGGTACGGGTCTAGCCATTAGCAAGAGAATTGAACGTTTAGCGAGTTTGACGACATTTCTCCAAAAGGCACTAAGAGAAAGCAACCATCTACAGATTAGCTATCAAGCCCAAGCCTTAGATCAGGGGTCATTGGAACGAGTCATAAAACGCCGCTAAACAAAACCCTTCCAAGGATTAGTAGGAAGGGTTTTGCTCTTTCTATACGGTAAAGATTATCCTTGATTGTTTTCTGAAAACAAGTGAGATACCCCTAGTTTTCCACCAACTTCGGGATTTTTGAAAAGATTTTCCCAGTCTTTGTAAGTCCTCACCTTACCAGTACCAGCTTTTACTTGCTCTGGAGTTAATGAGTGTCGGATTATTGTCGGAGTAATCCGACGATTAGCGTAAGTAATCAATCTAGCTTGTCGTGGTGTCGATAACTGTCGGGCTACCCCAAATTTTCTCATGGAGTTGGGAATATTCAATTGCGGCAATGCGTGTAAACTCAAACGCATGAACTTTTTCTCCCGCTCCTAAGTCTACTGTACTAGTGTACTTCATTCTAATCTTTTTGTCGTAATAATCAAAAGCTCCAGCCTTTGAAAATAGAAAGACAAGTTTTTCAACTCCTGAACAATGCTGTAAACCTACATTGACACAATACCAGATTAGCCACTTTCCTACAGGCTCTATCAATCTATTAGCATTTTTACCACGACTGATTGGATTAGCTTCTAGACTGTCAATTGCTACAAACTGGTGATTATTTTTAGGGTAAAGTCCATATTGAACTAATCCCCAGACTTGGTTTTCAACAGAAATCTTGATGATAGCTTGACCTTCTGTCCTACTAGACCTCCATATATCCACCCAAGGAAAAGTCCAGTCTTTAGGCATATCAGAAGCTTGAGCAGGTGCTAAAATAGCTTTTTGATTTATTGTTTTTTGAGTTCTAACTGAAACACAGTATGTCCCAATATTAGGTATTAAGTTCATAATATAAAATATCCTGCCAAAGTGCGATCACACCCTCAACAAAAATTAAGTAACTTAAAAAAATGCTTGTGGAATCAAAGCTTTGTACCACAAGCATTGCAGATCACTAGTCCTGTTAAGCCTAGTAGTACGCCAAGAAAACTTTGCATGGTGGCTAGCTCCAAGGGCAGAGGGGCAGAGGGGAAAGAACTTGATATTTGAACTCTCCTCTGCACCCTTGCACCCCTGCTCCTCTGCCTGCCCCCACCTAACATTTTTGGGTTGGCAGACTACTAGTTGTTCGGTCATACTCACCAATTTCTGGATGTCCAGAAATTTTAGTTAGGCATCGACCGACAACCATCGATCACTCAAAAAGTCACTTTTTAGGGCGACCCAGTATCAAGCAGTTATTGATGATCTATTAGCTTCTTTACCATTTCGATCACTGAAGTTGATGCTGGCTTCGACTTGAACTGAAACACTGGGGTTGTGACTTCAATATTCAGGCTTCCCCAACAGTTCAGCAGCAAGCTGATCGCAATCAATTGCGCTTTATGGTTAGGTTGCAGCAGCTTATTTTTTGGTTTTAATAAGCTAGAATAGAGTTGTAGATTAATTTGATTTTTCATGTAATATCCTCTTTGGACGTAAAAGAAGGGTTTTGCAGGAAAAACATTCACAAAATACTGTATGCACCAGGTGGCACTGGTACATCGCATATTTTGATAACAGCGCGAGTACTTGAGTCCTCGCGCTTGTTTGTTGTAAAATTTATTTCTCTTTCACAAGATAACACAAAATTTTAAATTTGAGGATGGATATGGTACAAAAAACTGAGCCACTTTTCAAAAAATTGTTAGATGATTCATTTTTATTTTAATTTCTCCAAATCCTTATCCAATAACCACTTGACAGTTATTTATTAATATTAAAAAATAACCACTTGACAGTTATTTTTAATTCAGTCTAGGTAAGGGTTTGGAGTTTTATTAATAATAATCAACCTACTAGAGTGATAATAATAAACTTAATATTATTAACTTAAAGATTTTACTTTTTACCCTTTGGAGTCAAAGATTAATACTTTTTCGATATCAAAATTGATTTATTGATACTAAGCAAGTATTAATCTAGCTATGGAACTGGTTTTCGATTCCTGAGAGGGCTATTCGCGGTAGACTTTCGGTAAAAAGAATAATTAGCGGCAAGTCTGTCTACTGTCTTAACTCTGTCTAGATGTCTGTCTGCCTCTGCCTCCTGCTGTATAAGGATTCTGTCTACTTCTGTCTGTCCTGTCCGTCTGTCCGATTTTCAGTGATTTCGATGGTCGTAGCATCCAGCCAGACGGCCAGACTGTTCTCAACCAGTTCGTTAAACAGTCGCTTCAATTCCTCCGAACTGAACCGTTGACCCTTGACTTTAAAGTTGGGCTGTATCTCCTGTATGACTGCCGATGTTCTCCCGGTGCGTTGGAGGTATTGCAGCAGGGATTGGGCAACAGGTGTTAGGGATGGGGTAGGGCTAGAGCCAGATGAAGGCTTATCTAAATTAAATTCCAGTTGCCAGATGCGCTCGGCTGTTTCTCTTTCGCTTGAAAGTTTTGGGTCTACCTTTTTGGTATTGCTTTGAGCATCGCTTATCACAGATTCATCAAGCCTAAAATCAATTCGCTTGTGGTCAAGTTTAGGCAGTTCAATATCAATCCATTGACCATGCCCAGGTAGCTTAATCTTGCCCTGACCGCTAGCTTTTGCCTCTGTCGTGATTGGGTCAATAGTTGCAATTAGTTCTACTTCTAACAGTGCTGCATCTCGAAGTTTTGATAATCCTTTGGCTTTGGCTAAAATCTCCATTGTGCGGTCATGGGCGACAAACAAAGGAATCATTAATTGTTTGCGAGATTCAGTCATGGCACAGCGAAACCACCTGCCAACAAAATCAGGGTCGGGCTTCCATTTTTCATCCTCACAATCGTCTGGCATTGGCTCAATTATGTTATCCGTCCAAGTGGTAAATTCTTCACAGATAACTGATAGCATCTTGCCGCTATTTCTTAACTGTTCTGTCCACTGTTCTTCTGTCAATCCACTCTTGCGGTAATCTTCATAGCGCTGGCGCATTTCATCCATGTACCATTGCATGAATTCGGCTATTTCTTTGTAGCCGGTAATCAGCCGCACACCTCGCCATTCGACCTGTGTGCCGTGCGGGTCAAGCGCTACGATATTCCACCCAGCTTGTACTTTTTTCCAAATAATTTCTCTGGTAGTCCAGGACTTACCTGCACCCATGCCACCAAATATCAAAGTGGGGTAGCCGATGGTGTTGTTAATCCAGCGATATTTGTCAGTGGGAGCGATCACCGGCTGTTCTCCCCCAGTAACCTTGTCGTTCGGGTCAATCGTCCCTTGCAATGTCTGACTACCTTGTAGATAAGGCGTTTTCATCTCACGAAGCTGCTTAATGTACTCTGCCTTCTGTTGCTCGGTCATCCCAGCCGTTTGCGCCTCAAAAATAGCGTCAGTTGCCTCCATCTGGGTCACTTCAATTTCCGTGTGGGCGTAAATCTCGGCTTTTTGGATATCAACGGTGCGATCATTGGCCACTAGATCCAGGTCAGCTTGCAGTTGAACTTCTGCGATCGCAACATCTCGGTAACTGTCTAACAACTCGGAACGTGCAGCCATCTCTGCTTTTGCAGCATCCCGTTTTTGGGCGATGTCTTCAAATACTGCCCTCTGCTTCTCCTCATTTTGACAATGGCGAAGCATCCACCCAGCTAGCGCAAACCCCAGGAATCCACCAAACGCCCAAAACGCTTTATATGGGTTAGTTGCTTTGACTAAGCCGTTTACCCCCATAGCTGGGTTACGCACTATTTGGCGCGGCATTCCATCACTCTTCCACTGTGACCAATAAAATGGGGTCATCCTGAAAGGTCGTCCATTTTTATCCTCACAGGTCAATGTTTTTGAAGGGGTTTTGACACAAAAGTAGATCCGATCACTGCTGGTTCCTTTCCAAGCCATCGCAGCCGAGCTAATACCCACAGTTAAACTCAGCCCAATGGCAACAGCTTTCTTGTCCATTGGTAGGCGACCAAACCACAACATTAAACCCGATTGTTGCGACTCAGATAACTGTTTATGTTTGTCTGTTAAATAATTCATTTACTCTTACCACCACGAAATAGAAAAATCATTAGTATCGCTAGAAATATGCCCACTCCTGCACCATCCATCCAACTTGAAGATTCAGCAGTTTTTGGCTTATAAACCGACTCAATAGAAGTCTTAACTGTACTAGTAGAAATTCTCGATTCGTTCCACTCGCTTAACGGTTCATTGAGCGCACACAATAACGCTAATGACGCACTGCAACCAGTCATTAGATTAGTGACGAAATTATTAAACCCCTCACCTGTTGCAGTGGCAGTAAAGTACAGGTGTGCAGTACCAACAGCAAGGAACATTCCAACTGGGTGAACTTGCAACAGATGAAAGGTGAAAATAACTGCACTATTTAGACAACTGCCAGCGACAATCTCACAGGCATTACCAGCACGTCTAAATGTCCGACCTCGGTTATTTTCTGGTAATGGTTGTGGCTGTTCTGGTTGTTGATGCTGATGTTGTTGTTGTGATTTCTGTGCCAGCCCTTCATGCAAAAAAGGGCTGACGCTATGAGGATCTTCATTTCGTTTCCTTACTAGCATCAGCCTGACCTAATTAATTGATTATCTGTCGCCTAGTTTCTGCCACAAGTTACCTAACATCGCACCCCAACCGCGAACTGTTCCTGTTGCAGAAACACTAGACGCAGGTGCATGATTTTGGCTAGTAACTGGTATTACTTCTTGGGGTGTTTGGTTCGGCTCCAGCGCCCTTGAGCCGTACCGCGCACGGGCTAAAAGTTGTTGGCGTTTCTCTCTCAAACCCGTAGTAATTGCTTGCCTTTCGGCTTGTACAATCTGCCTATTTTCTATGCCGCTAATCTTGTTTTCATGCCGCCAAAGTTCAGCTTGTAAATCTTGATGTAATTGGGCTGCAACTTCGGTTAAGGCGTGTTTGCGCTTTTGGTCAATCCGCAACAAGTCGGCTCTATCTTGGGCATCAATTTTACTCATTTCTGAATCAAATTCCGAATTGAGTTTGCGAATCTTGGCAATAGCACCTGCAACATGAGAGCCATATTGTTTACGAAGTTCTGTCCAGGTCACTTGCCCTTTTGTTAACTTCTCCATCGCCTCAAAGACGACCTTGGCATTGTCCAGAAAAGGTTCTAATCGGTCACTCAACTCTTGGGCATTATTCGCATAATCCGCAAACTGTTCGAGCTTATTTATATCAGAGAGATACCCCAAAATATCAGACTCAAACCCTCCCCATGCTTGTGCTTTTTCATCAATGTGGCTTGCATGACCAACTACCGGATTACGTATTGCAAAGTCCATTACTGAACCTCCTAATAAGGGATGTAGTCATAGTCGATATTCCTGGATGATTGGGGCAGCTTATCCCAATACCCCATGTCTTCAAATCGGCTATAAATTCTCGCTGCTAGTTGCCTTACGGGGTCGTCAAAATCTTCAGAAATTAAATCAAATCTCTTCTCACCAAATGCCAGAATATTTGCAATATCCGGGTCAATCCCGTTGCCCAAGAATTGACCAAATGCAGCAGAGTATGGATGGTCATCAATGGTTTCATGAGTTGCTAGAAATTCCGTCCCGGTGAAGGGTGGGTAATCTTCACTCTCGAATATTGGTGTGGAAAGTGCCTCAATATCTGCCTCAATCCTTGCTGCCCATTGTTCAGGACTCTCGGCTTTGAACTGCTCTAATCTCAGGGCGCAGTCAGTCAGAGGTGAACGTCCCCAATCGTTGGGATTTTTGTAATCAAGTGCCATGCTGTTAAAATCCTTTTGTACTTTCGTTTTTGCGGCGAGAGATACATACCAGAGTGAGGCGATTGCAATGATTGGTCGTCGGTGCAATCGCTTCATCATCAGTTTTCACAAAACTCAACAAGTTCAAAAACCTCCCTCTGCACTTGGTAAAGACTTAATTCTTTGCGCCTGCCTTTCGAGTCATTGAAAACGAAAGGTGCATTGACTCGACAATTAGACCGATGGCTGTAGCGCAATTGTTGACCGCGAAATTGGTAGAGGTGGTTACGCTGTAAGGCTGTCGTTTCTAACATTTGCTCCCTCAAACCTGGGAATAGAACTCGATATTTAGAATCGCTTCGTGAATCTCCATTAAGGCTTGCACTGCATCGCCTATTTTTAGGTCATTCGATGTACTGAACCTTTCGGACGCTTCGATTTGTTGATAATTTGGGGATGCTTGGACGAACCTTAAAATCTGTTCGCAACCGAGGATAATGGTCATGATTTCGGTTGTTGTTAGGCTTGGTTGTGTCTTTTGGGTGTCGTGGTCGCTCATGACTTTTTCCCTTTTCTTTGAGCTTTTATCGGTGTGGGTTGGGGTTCTGGCTGATTACTTGGGGATTGTGGCTGGTTCGGCTTTTGAAGTACATAGCTGATTACCCCTCCACCTCCGACAGCTGCGGCAATGGTGAACATATTGTTTCTGCCAAGCTGCTGCACTCCAAAGTAGCCAACGGCTAACGCTGCTGCTGTTGCTCCAATGCCTAAAACCGTGTTTCTAAATGTGGTTCTGTTCATGCTGCCCCTTTGAAATTAGTGACCATTGCGCTAAGTGCCGATTTATTGGGCTGTGTAGATGTTGCTGTTTCAACTTTGGGTGATGTTTGGACATTACCGTGTTGAAAAATCAGCTTCTCTACACCTGCTGATAATGCTTGTGTTGGCGCATCTTGGGGTAAATCAAACATCTTGCACAATTCAATTACTGCTAAGTAGGAGATGGTTATACGCCGAGATTCGTAATTCATTAATTAAGCTCCCAAAGAGATTTGAGTTAATAGTTTCAACCCCAAAGCATTGATGAATTGGGGATTGTTCAAAATCACAAAGCCAAAACCGGCTAGGTTCTGATCCACCACTGGCAGAGAAACACCCCCACCCCAGGCGACAAGGTATTTAGCACGGTCTAGATAATTGCCAGCAGTTACGAAATTGGCGAATTTCTCAATTCTGGTACTCCACCATTCATCTAGACATTGGCTGTACTCGGTTTCAAACTTTTTACCTGTGAGGTGGTTGCCGCCGTATGTGAAAGTCCCTTCTACAATTCCCTGGTTAACGAGACTGGGCGAGTGTTTCACATCCTTGGACAGCAGACTTACTCGGTCGTTCCGCTTGTCTAGTGCCTCTGCAATCATGCTGTGCAGTTCACCGGCTCCACCTTCAATCAGGTGTCTGTCGATCACTGCACCACTGCCGTTAAAGACAGTTACTAGCCAAGTTGATGAACCGATATCGAGTGCGATCGCTAATTCTGAGGGGTCAAGTATTAGGGATGCTTCACCGAATAAGCAGTGAGCAATGCTTCCAAATCCTTCAGGGTAAATGCCTGTAACAACAATTTCAACTGTCTTGGTGACAATGGAACGAGTTACAGGGTGCAGATGTTCAAAGGTGTGAGTCCCTTCAACCCTGCGTTTAATCTCAGTTGCCCAGCGTTCTGGGTTATGGTTGCTCAAACTAATTGAAAGCTTGACTACATCGGGAATATTCAGAACTGCTAAGTCAGCAAGGATGCTTTCTAATGCCAGTTCTGCTTTTTTCGCCTTATCTTCGTGTAGCAGGGTGTGGTCACTTTGCGCTAGAGCCGCACTGCCCCAGAAAAATTGAACATCTTTTAAGTCCAAGCGCGTTCCTTCTACATACCGCACCCAGCAGCCATCTTTTGAGATGGTTTCGTGGTGCATGATGTTTCGGTTGCGAACAAGTGAGTATGCGGCAGGCATCATGATCGAAAAATCACCGATGATTGCTTTGCCATACCCTGCACCTGAGTCTTTTCCGGCAATGAGGTCAGTTAGCCCTGATTTGGCTAACAAGTCTGCTTGAACTAGCCAGTTTTTGGCATTGGAATATAAGGTTGTCATGGTTCAGATGATTGTTAAAGTCTTGATTTTTCTGGCTTTGGAGAATTTAGAGGCTGAATCGCCTTAAATCCACACATCCAGTTAGGGGTTAGCCATAGCATCACTTTCTGGCTTCTATTGCCTTTGTTTTGTGTCGTTTTTTGGCTGACAAAACTATTATAGCATCTATTTCGATGCACTATGATGGTATTTACCTGCACATAAAGTTTAAAATAGATGTAGTTAACAGCAATACCGCAGCAGTTTAAACTTAAATAGGAATCACAGCGTATGATTTAGGAGGCAATTTGAAGCGAAAATGATGCATGAGCAAGCGTTTTAGTGTAACGCTACCTGATACTGTATTTGATCAGCTTGAAGCACTAGCTGAGAACCAAGGGCGAACTACTGCCAATCTAGCGGCATACCTGATAGAAGTAGGAGTACGCAATATCAAGGTAGAACCGTTGCCAACTGAAAGAGAGAAGAACAAATAACCGACTCAGCACAAGTGCAGTGCAAAGCCTCATTTCTTGAATAATCATCAACTCTTGTTGAGTAATTTCAAGTAAAAAATCCCAGTCTTGTTAGATATAAGACAGCCAAAAGTTCTGTACAATCAGCAAGTACTCAAATGAAGCGTAAAACGGAGGTGAATATACAAAAGACACAAAAATTAAAAGGACAAAGAGCCACTCAGTAGTGAACGCTTTGCCCGACAGAGAAAATTAAATATTTCAAATATTGGGAAGCGGGGTTTATCTCTAGAGAACCAAAAAAGTGGATTGTAGTTGGAAGCTCGAACCACAGATTGGCGAAAGAGATTAGTCCGCGCTGCTTACTCATATTATATGAGTTACTGTGGAAATTTCTATATTTTCACTGCGAAATTTTGCATATAAATTTATCAAATTTTTTGATAAGTAAAAATTTTCAACAAGCAAAACAGTAAATCTCGTAGATATAAGGTGTAGCAGCGCAATAACCCCCTCCAGATACTAAAAACCAATGTATTTGAGGGAAAAAGCTGTGAAAAATAGTAATTGTGGACTTCAAAAAATTGAAGTTACACAGAGGTACGAGATCATATCCCGTCCCTCTGACATAGAAGCGCACCATTGGAATGAATGGTTAGCCAGTGCTGTTGACCCTGGAATTATTGCGCTAAACGTGATTTCCGTATCGGGTACTGCCGCCTACGATTACCTGTTTTATGGTCAAAACGTCCCCCGCCGTAACGATGGACGACTCAGAGACGGGGTACTCAAGAATTATCGCCACATCGAAGGACTGAACTGGTGGTGCAGTGGCGTTGACCCGCTTAACGATTATAGCCCCATGATGTGGGGCGGCATGAAACCCGACCACCCCAGGCGCGACCTGAACAAAGTTCTTAAATTCATCAAGTATGAACATCCCCTAAGAGTGCCAACACGGGCATTCTTCCTGGCAGTACCAGATTACATTTGGGAGAGTGTAGCCGCCCGATATGACTTGCCCATCAGCGATGAAGATAGGGCATTAGGCTTCTGGCATTGGGTATGGAAGTACAACATCTCAGTTGTGATTTGTGAGGGTGCTAAAAAAGCAGGGGCATTACTCACTATGGGCTATGCAGCGATCGCCCTTCCTGGGATAAACAGTGGCTACCGCAATCCCAAAGATGAATTTAGACAGCCCACAGGTAATTTACACCTAATTCCAGAGTTGCAACACTTCGCCACCCTTGGACGTAAATTCATCATTTGTTTTGACCACGACACCAAGCCAGAAACAGTTCAACGGGTGAATATTGCCATTAGCCAAACCGCGAAACTGTTAACGAAGTGTGGCTGTCAAGTCTTAGTAACACAGTGGAGTTACCCTGAAAAAGGCATTGATGACTTAATTGCCGCTAGGGGGCCAGCTGTTACTGATGAAATCATAAAACTAGCACTGACAAAAGAAAAATGGCAGGTCAAAGAGTACAGCCGACTCTCAATTGAGGCGGCACTCGTCCTCAATCAGCGTTACCTGGGAGCATTGACCATCCCGGAAACCGCTAAACTGATTTTACTCAAATCCGTTAAAGGTTCTGGTAAAACCGAGTCATTTGCCGCGATCGTTGCTGAGGCGATCGCTAACGGTCAACCCGTTATCCTCTTATCGCACAGAGTACAGTTAGCCCAAGCGATCGCTGACAGGGTAGGCATCCCCTACATCACCGAAGTCAGAAACAGCGAAACAGGAGTTTTACTCGGTTTTGCGCTGTGTGTAGACAGTTTACACCCCAACGGTCAAGCCAGATTTAACGCTGCCCACTGGAAAGAACCCTTAGTAATCATTGACGAATCTGAACAGGTAATCTGGCACTTGCTCTCTGCCAACACTGAAGTTAAGAAGCATCGAGTGGAAGTCCTCAACCAACTTTCCCAGTTATTCAAAAATGCCTTCGCCCCTGGACGGGGTAAAGTTATCCTGGCTGATGCTGACTTATCTGATTTATCACCAGAAATGGTTATGGGTCTAGCAGAAACCAACGTTACCCCTTGGGTGGTGGTCAACAACTGGAAGGGTCAACCCTGGAACATCTACCACTACAAACAAACTACCCCGGTTAATTGGTTAGCTGCTCTGGAAGCCCACATCAAAACCGGGGGTAAGCCCTTTATTGCCGTTGATTGCCAAAAAGCTAAATCCAAATGGGGAACCAAAGTCTTAGAAGCGAGGTTCAAGAAACAATTTCCCCATCGCAAAATACTTCGTATTGACTCCGAAACGATTGCCGATCCGCAACACGAAGCTTACAACTGCATCTCAAGATTAAACAAAGTGCTGCTGGAATATGACATTGTGCTGGCCTCCCCATCCATCGGCACGGGAGTCAGCATTGACATTTGGGGGCATTTTACCAGCGTTTGGGGGTGCTTCCGGGGAGTAGCACCAGAAAATGCCACTCGCCAAGCCTTAGCCCGTGTCCGAGAGGCGATACCGCGTCATCTCTGGGTAGCCCCTCATGGACTTGGGAAAATCGGCAACGGAGCAATTAACCTCAAATCCCTGTTAGCCTGTGAGCATAAACGCTTTCAAGCTAACTTGAAGCTGCTACAAAATGCTTCATTGATCATTGACGGCGATGAAATCAACATTAACCGTACTGCCTTAAACGTTTTTGGCAAAATGGCTTGTCGCATCAATGCGGGTATGGTTCATTACCGCGACACAGTGCTAGAGGAATTAGGCAACGAAGGCCATAACATTGTCGATGTCCATGACAACAAAATTCGCAAAAAGTTAAACAACGAAATCACTGCCCAAACAAATGAAGTTTACAACGGCGAATGTCAGGATATAACTGCTGCCGATACAACTGCGATGACTGCTGCCAAATATTCGGCGCTACAACAACAACGGGCTAAAACCACTACTGAACGCCACATTGAGCGCAAATATAAGCTAGAGCAACGTTACGGTGTGGATGTTACCTCAGAACTCGTCAAAAAAGACGATCAAGGTTATTACCCACAACTGAGATTGCATTTTTACCTGGGCTTAGGCAGAGCCAAAGTTGCTGACCGCGATCGCAAACTGGGTGAAAAGATGCTTGCCTGCAAGAGTGCTTGGCTACCAGACTTTAACGGCGGTCAACTTGGGCTAGTGATTCATGCCTTGGAACTGTTCAACATCCCCCAATTCATCGCCGGCGATCGCGAATTCCGGGGAACTGATGCCGACCTCGTGCAGATGGCTAACAATGCCTTAAGTGTGAAGTGGCAGGTGAAAACCGTTCTGGATATTACCCTCAATGATAATGACAGCCCCATCGTTATTTTAAGGCGATTGCTCAAGAAGATAGGGCTAAAACTCAAATACATCTGTCGTGATGGCACGGGCGATCGCCAGCGAGTTTATCGTGTGGTTGACGCTGACGATGGACGTGATGAAATCTTCCAAAACTGGCTGTCTAGGGATGCAGCCCAGGCTTAACAACAATTCGCAACTCTAAACCTAACTAAATAGCTGTGCCAGTTGTAGCTTATAGACTACAGCCTAGTTTTCTCATGGCTTGGTTACGTCTTTTGCACGTTTTTAGAACACTGGTGAACTTAACAACGTAGCAGTTGACCAACTATAGCCTCTTTCATGCCAGTTTTTCGTCACGTCCACTAACGGTAATTAAATAGATATACAGGTTTACTGGACAAGTAAAGTAATACAGTCCAATGGTCATAAACCCTCAAACCCCCAATCTTTTATATACACTGTTGCGGCGACTTCCTGGCACGGCTGACCTTTGCGCTGTTAGCGGAAAGTGCTAGCAACCCTTTACCAGAGTAAAAGTAACTCAAAGATGAAAGTTAGCTTTTAAAAGTAAACCTATGAGTCTTGCTCTTTTTATTAATTGAATATCGAAGCTATTTTTCAGTTTCAAGAGAAGGTAATTAATATCCTCGCAATCCCAGTCATCCACTCGTTGTTTGTCTGGGATTTCCCGTTTTGCTCCCTAGACCGGCTAACGCCTAGGGAATGTGAAGAATAAATCTTTTTGCCTTCCCCTGAAGGTTATTTTTTTGTTCTTTTCGGGTTGATTAAAAGTGATTTATCAATTAAATGAGGTTAAAAATGCCTGAGTTCTTAATTAATATTCGTGTAATTCCTGGTGTTCCTGTTGGACGTATCTTTGTTCCAAATTCTTTCTTAACTAAACCAGAATTTCTACGTTGGTATGATTCTATAGTGATTTATCATATTACTCACTATGCTAGTGGGAAAGTGATTTGGTTTTTTGCTCCTATTTCTGAGTATTGTCGTCTTGCTTCTTCTTATCCACATCACCAATATTCTGCTTATACTCAATATCTGCTAGATTCGGCATCTACATTCTTTAGATGCCTGAAACCGCCATATATTACTGATGATGAGTATTTTAACTAACCTTAGTTATCCCTCATAATTGTACTTATGTAATTTGTGATCCCATCTGAAAGACACTGTTCTCTGATTCGCCTTATCCATCTCTTCACCGCAGTTAATGAGGTCTTGGTTCTTCTCCTCTAACTCCCGCATATAATGTCTGAGTACACCCCCTGTAGCAATCGCTCTGGTTTTATGCAACTGGCGGGTTAACTCTAAAAACCATTCCCTATCAGCTATTAAGTCTGATTCCTTTACCTGATACTTGAGAATTTCGGGAATTAGTATTGTAGGGTCATGTTGTTTTGCGATCGCGCTAATATGAACAACTGGCTCGTAATCAATATGCAAGCACTGCTGCCATAATGTTACCCATTTGGCTTGAGACAAGTAGCCATGACTAAAATACGAAGGCTGTACTATTGCTAAAATATGTAAATGTGGATGTGCAGATATTCCATCCCTACCCTTAGTTACTTCTATCGATTTAACCCAACCCTTTGCTGGCCATGCTTTCAATTCAGTTAATCCTTTAAAAGCCTTGTTCATTGCATCCAAGGTTGTTCTTAGTTCCGAAATCTGGCAATTCTTTACTGTCAATGTCAGAAACAACCAACGGTACTTGGGGTAATCTGTAACAACCTGTGGCAAGATTTTGTAAGCTTTGGCTTTCCACATGAGTGATCGCCGCCATTGACAAACAGGACAGTGACGAACCCTGCAAAATCTAGTATGTAATAACTTGAGTTTTAAAATTCCACCCGCTTCTTCTGGTGATAGTTGAAACTCTAAACACTTGGAACAGATTTTTATTCGCCAAGCGTAATTATTTAACTCATGATCATCTGCTGTAGCGTAATAATTAGAAACCAGTTCAGCATTAGCTCTATGTTTATCCCAAGTTTTCCCTATATTAGTAATGTCGCTTAATTTCAGTGAATTTTGATGTTTTATAAACTGGTTTAGCGATAATAAGTTAAAGTCAACAATATTTCTATCTGAAGCTTGACCAGACACAAAGATTCTGTGATTTGTTTGGTTAATAAATTCCAAACTAACATCAATTAAAACATCGAGCCTCAGTGGTAATACACGACAATTCCATCCCGTCAAGTACAATTAGCCAATCCCTCTCCCAATATTGCCAGAGGTTGTCCGTCAGGACAGGGTGAGGGTATACCTCATATACTTAAAATTCGATGTAATTTAATTCGCCTTATGTGTTTGATTCAGCCTGTTGCTGCTGCGCTACTGGCTCTTTACTTTGTCTCTTGCCCTTTGCACTATTTACTGTTGATTTATCCGGCTCACTACTAGCTTGAACTGACGCAGTATTTACCACTAATGGCTCAGTTTCAGTAGCCGGATTTGATGACCGATTTTTGTCGTCGCTTAAAGATGTGTTTTTCTGGCGACGGTTGCTTTTCTTCAACTCACCTACTAAATATTTGATTCTGCTGCCAGCTAAATTAATCCCCAGACCCTTCAGCATTTCTGAAACTTCGTCGTAAGTGTAGCCGTACTTGTCAGAAGTCAGTTTCTCGATGTATCTCCTCATCTTACGAACAGCTTCCCTGTCCGATACATCTTCTCGCTCTTTCGGCTTCTGCTCCTTCAGTAGCTTAATGGCCTTATCAATCTTGCCCTTCGTAATTACTTCTGAATTCTGATGTTCACTCATGGTTACTCATGAATCTTGATTAACTGATAATTATCGGCTATTTGATATAATTTGCACCAATTGGTTTTCAAAATCCTACAAAAATCGGCTATCGCGGCTACGCCGAATTACCTTTTCATATTGTGGCTACGCCCAACTAGTTTTTAGTATGGCAGCTTCGCTGGTCTTCTTATTCAAGCTAATGCTAAAAATCTGACTATTACAGCTACGCTGAATCTAGACTTTTACTTAAAACAGCTACGCTGAATTATTTTTTAGTATTGTGGCTACGCCGGACTATTATATTGTGTGACAGCTACGCTGAATCAGAGAATTTTCATATAGCGGCTACGCCGTTTTTATCTCCTCTATGGTGGCTACGCCGAACCAGAATTTACCGACTGCTTGATTTGATTCAAATTCCGGCTACGCCGTTGCTATCCTCCCTTGTAAGTTGTAGGATGATCAGCAGCACGGCTACGCCGTTGTACTCCCGCCTTCAGCCCCCTGCTGTCCCCTCCGTACACAGGTAGCCGACGACACTTCCCTACCCCGAAAATGGGCTAGGAGCCAGCCATGCCTTAAAGCTTACGCTTTACCTCGCTCCGCTCGGACGGCAAAGCTGGTTTAGTGGGGTTTCACCCCCCTAAAAACCCCCCTCGCGTGATGTCCTCATTCCCCCTAAGTTATGGCGAATCGCAAGCAGTCAAAAGCTCTAGTCCAAAAGCATATTTTCCTAGTTCGCTTAAGCGACATCGAACTGGACTTACTGCGAATAAAATCACTTGATACGGGGATGTCAGCGAGTGAACTAATGAGGCGCAATGCGTTGATGCGTCCATTGCCAATCAAAAATTGATAAACGCTTGTGATTTTATAACCATTCTAAGTAATTCCACAGTTACATCTTTGTTACTTCCACGCTAAGAAGAAGCGAGATAATTAAACTCAAATAATAAAGTGCTGTCTAAAGAGTGAGTTTTATCTGTTCCTGTGAGAGCTAAAGTATAGCTATCAAAATAGACAACACAAAAATGTTTTGATTTGGACTAACCTAGCAATATTAGCTGTAGAAAATAGCTGGTTCAATCATCCAGAACAGATAAATGTTTATGTCTGATCAAACAAGAATACCATCTAAAATTGCCAATTTACAGCAAATATTCAATGCTATCACCCCATGAATTTATCGAGTTACTCATCTGTAATTCCCACCTTTCCCTTGATAGCTATAGTTGGTCATCAGGCGATTAAATTAGCGTTATTAATCGTAGCAGTAGACCCTGATTTGGGAGGGGTGGTTATTTCCGGTCGTCGTGGTACAGCTAAATCAGTTATGGCTCGCGCTCTCCATGCGTTGCTTCCCCCTATCGAAGTAGTCCAGGGTTCTTGCTGCAACTGTGACCCCGATAAACCAGATGAGTGGGATGATGAAACAGTTAGAAGAAGCAGGAAGCAGAAGGATGGACAAACTAATTTCTCCCTACTGCCAACAGAAGTAATTCCCGTTCCTTTTGTGCAAGTTCCCCTGGGTGTGACTGAAGATAGATTGTTGGGGTCGGTGGATGTGAGTCAGTCAATCAAGCAGGGAGAGACGGTATTTCAACCAGGATTGCTAGCACAGGCACACCGGGGAATTTTGTATGTGGATGAGATTAATTTGCTGGAGGAACATATTGCTAATCCGCTCTTGGCTATTTTAGCTGAGGGGCGTAACCAAATTGAGCGGGAGGGCATTAGTTTTCAACATCCCTGCAAACCGTTATTTATTGCCACCTATAACCCAGAAGAAGGTAAACTGCGAGAACATTTATTAGATAGAATTGCGATCGCGCTTTCTGCTGATGAGGTGTTAAGTATAGATGAACGTGTCAAAGCTGTGGAGCAAGTTGTCAGTTACGCAGAATCTCCGCCAAAATTTCTCCAGCAATATGCCGAAGACATCATAGACCTAAAAACCCAAATTATTCTAGCGCGAGCATTACTAAAAGATGTGCAAATTAAACGCGAACAAATTGCCTATTTAGTCAACGAAGCTATTCGCGGTCAGGTGCAGGGACATCGCGCCGAATTGTTTGCAATGCGAGTTGCGAAAGCTAGCGCGGCTTTGAATGGGCGGTTAGAAGTGAATGCTGAAGATTTGCGCCATGCAGTGGAGTTAGTGATTGTACCAAGAGCAACAGTAATTGAGGTGACAAGAGAACAGCCACCACCGCCAGCACCACCCCAACCGCAACCAGAACAACCGGAGCAAACAGACACCGAAACTCAAGAGGAAACCGAACAGGAAACACGGAGTATCCCTGAAGAATTTGTCTTTACCCCAGAAGGAGTTATCCTTGACCCGGCGGTACTTTACTTTGCTAAAATCGCCCACGGCAGACGGGGTAAAGCAGGGGGACGTGGGCTGATTTTTTCCCAAGACCGAGGACGCTATGTCAAGCCGATGTTTCCCAAAGGAAAAATTCAACGGATTGCTATAGATGCCACCTTGCGAGCTGCTGCTCCCCACCAAAAGATACGTCACCAACGTCAGCCAGGTCGTCGGGTGATTATTGAAGATGACGATATCCGGGTGAAGCGATTAGCCCGCAAAGCCGGAGCATTGGTTATTTTTGTCGTTGATGCTTCTGGCTCAATGGCCTTGAATCGAATGCAATCAGCCAAAGGTGCAGCTTTACAATTACTAGCGCAAGCATACCGCAGCCGCGACCAAATTGCCTTAATTCCCGTCCGGGGTGAGCGTGCAGAGGTGTTATTGCCTCCTACGCGCTCAATTACCACATCTCATAAACGTCTAGACCGCCTACCCTGTGGTGGAGGTACACCCCTGGCTCACGGTCTGGCTCAGGCAGTGCGAGTCGGTTTAAATGCCATGCAATCCAAAGATATTGGTCAAGTTGTCATTGTACTGATTACCGATGGTGGGGCGAATATTCCCCTGTCGCGCTCCCTTGGTCAACCGTTTTTGGACGAAGAGAAACCAGATATTAAAGGGGAAGTGCTAGATATTGCTGTCAAAATTCGGACATTAGGAATACAGATATTGGTAATTGATACAGGAAATAAGTTTATTTCTAGTGGGTTGCCCAAGGAGATAGCACAACGGGCAGGAGGTAAATATTATCACTTACCTAAAACAACAGAGCGAATAATTGCAGCGATGACACAGAACGCAATAGCAGATATCAAAGCTGGTTTTTAGCGGTATGCAAAATATATGATTTGCTAACAAGTTGCTCAAATTTTTAGTCACACCAAAAATCCAATCAATACCTTTAATTATTGGTGCAGTTGAACGCCCTACAATGATGATAATATTTAATTTGACATAGGTTTTTCTAGTATTTATTAACTTTTAGGGTGACGCTCAAAAGCGTCGCTAATGGCAGTGCGGTCATGATTATCCATGACCGCACTGCCTCACCAACTCAATCACGATACGCTTGCGTAAAATAATTTTATCGATGAAAGTTACATCATTTTTTATCTTTTTGAGATGAATCAAACAGGCACTTTAATTAATAGTCTAAAGACAAAATGCGTCCTTGAGTGAAATTAAAGAAAGCTTCTTTTTCAGCTAGTTGTACACCCTCAATCAAATCTTCTGGTTGGTGGTTAGCGGCTTTTAAACACATGGGACAAACGCATATCGATACACCTTTTTTAATCAGTTTGGGTAAGAGGGTTTGTGCTGATTCAAACTCCCTAAATTCAATCGTTTTCCCTTTCTTAAGAGGAACTTCTACACTTTGGATATCAAAGAATACTAGGACATCTTTATCCTCGGCCATTTTCTCAGCTAGGGTCAATGCCATCAATACCCTGTGGGGATCTTCTGCTCCTCGACTAATGTGAATGAAGACTCCATCCTTTACTGTAGTTTCCATTTTTTCTCCGGCGAGCTTAAATATTTTGAGTGTTAATTAAAATTTTTGAATCTTGTCCAAAAATTTCGACAGTTTTATTCCTAACCACTCCTGCAATACTGTTTTTAAGGGCGAACAGCCGTTCGCCCCGATGACTGAGGTCTATTTACCTGATAATTGTAGTTAGTTTACAACGACGCGATCGCCTTTTTTGAGTAGATTCGTTTTTGCCTTCGACCTTTTGAAAAAGCTTGACTGAGGCTTCTCCAAAACATCTTTAGAAATCACCAAGCCTAATATGTTCTGAGAGAAGTTTCTTTAACTCCACTATGTTTTGTTTCTCTTGTTCCTTAACCTTGCTCCAAAAGGCTTGTACTGAATCAAACCCCTCAGCATTAACAATATATTGATCGTAACGCCATAGGGCATCCAGTCTTCGACTCAGATCGTGAACCATATCATGGTCGTGGTCTTTAACACCCTGCGATTCTCCCAGGTGTTCTACTTCCTTCTGGTAAGTTTCTAAACTCATTTTTCATTCCTCTGGGACTCGAAAAAATGGACTTAACCGATTTCTGGCTGCAAACCCAGTCTCTGTAGCTATTGGGCTTGTAGTCTCAGTGATTACAATCACTTTCATTCGGTTGTGGTTATAGTTTGAAATACGCCCTAGCCCTAGATTACTCAAGTCTGAGAAATCTTTGCTATTCCTTTTTGCAGATACATCATTTATCAAAAGACAGAATTAGTCATCTCCACCCGAAAGAGCGTAAACTAATATGATTGTTGGGTTTTACTTTGTTACACATAGCCTACTATCGCTGAAATTCATCAAAGTAATCAGCACCAGAACCATACTTCCAAGCATCTATCAAGCGATGCCAATAATATTGCTGCGAATTTGGTTGATTTTTAATCCAATGAAAAATATTAGGCAGAATCAATGTTGATTGGTATTTTCAACAGAAAGGGTGGTTGTGGAAAATCAACAACAGCAGTCCATCTTGCATACTGGTTAGTCCGTTCTAAGTCATTATTAGTTCGGGGAAAATCTTCAATTTCGTAACAATGTAAAAGTCCAGACCAGTAGTTATGGGTGGTTTTTATAAAGTTATCAATTGCGGTATTGAGTGTACCAGCTTTCTGCAATTGAGAGGATATTTCTGTTAATACTTCTTGATAACTTTGTTTAACTCCAGCAGCATCAAGACCTATTTTATTATTGAGAATGTTACTAGCTTTATCAACCCACCGATATGCAACTATAACAGGTGAAAATAAAGATGCAGTCGCAGCTAATCCCTTTGCTAGGAGGTGTTTTAGGTTAACTAAAGGTGGTGGTAAAGCACTTTTTTTTCTATCCGTTCTAAGCTTTGCTCTATCAATGTCAAATTTTCTTGTAACTTTAATCCAGATGCTTCTAACGGTGGATGACCATCATTGGTTATAGAACTACGTACTGCCGAACAATAATCTTCAATAATTGTCGCCAAATCCTTATCTTCATTGGCAACACTACGTTCAATATCTCGTAATCCTCTAACTTTTTTCTTTAATTCCTTTTTTGCATGTCTATCCGCCTCATATATGGGTTTAATTGCTTCCTTCACGTAATGATAATGACATAAACCATGAGCAATACTAGGTAATGCTACCCTAACAGCTTTGCGAATTGATTGTTGTCCATCACTAACAACGCCATCAAATGGTACATTTAGGGTATTAGTTACTTTTAATAATAACGCCACTAAATCTTCATTTCTTGATGATAATAAGGTTTTAGCTAGTATTATTTTTCCTGATAAGCAATCTCGAATTACCCATAATACCTCATGTCCAATTTCTGGCTGCATCCCATCAATAGCTAATATCACCCGTCCTTGATTTTTAAATATTGCTTTTAACCTTTTATGGTCTTTTAGCCACAAAGAATTTTCTCATCATATCTGTCAATGAGGTGCGTGACCGAACGCTTACCTTATACATATACCCTTTAATTCAAGGTGAGTGTGTATTTCGGGAACACTTCTATGTTCCTGGTAGCGTAATGCTCCTACATAAGCAATCACATCCAAACCAAATTCGTTTTGTGGTAGAGCGAGTGACCCTTCTTGCTCTGGTCGATATGCTTTTTTATACCGCAGACATGACTTATTTTGACATCGACGAATTTTTAGCTGTAGTTCTACTACCCCATAAAACGTTCTTATATGTCGAGGATTATTGTATTCATTCCACATTGCTTGACCGCACGAGGGGCATTTTTTTTGAACACAATCGAGTACTTCAAACGATGTTGCCTCTGGTTTTAACCCATAATCCTGATTGGAGTCAGGAATTAGAAGCTCATCTCAGGGAGGAGCAGCAAAAGCTCTTACAGCAAGACCGTGGTTTTAGCCTGTGATCCACGCTGTGCAGACCGAACTTGTTGCTGAAGAAGGCTCGACTCATACGGTCTTCGGGACGGGCAGAATGATTACTGGTTGGGCCGACAAGTTCAAAAAACTAGCTAAATTCTTTCTTAAGAAGATGAATCTATAAAAAAATGTAAAAAAAATTACTACATAATTAATTGTTACAGTTTGTGAATTAACCTAATCTTTAAAAATAATTGCGTTAGCTAGAAATTAATCAGCAAAAGTATTAAATAGACTTATGTTCACAGTTAGTTTTTCCGTAAGGGTTTGACATAACTATTTCGTGGGATGTTGAAATCTCTATTAGATGAATTCCCACCCATCACATCGCCACACCATTATGAGGGGGAAATCATGACGATCTCCACCAAGCCAGAAATCAGTACGCAAGTGGCTCAACAATCAAAAATTATCACAGGAATTGAGTATTATATAGTACATAAAATTTCCGGTAGAATTAGACTTCGTGTTCCTCTGTTAAACCAAGAACCTGATTACGCTCAACGTCTACAAGAGTTATTAACATCTGATAGCCGTATTTCACAAATTCGCGTTAATTCTTCTTGCAATTCTATTGCAATTGAATATCAATTATCAAATAATAACGATGAGTTAATGCAAGCGTATCTGGTACGTTTGCTTAATGAAGCAATAACAAGTCAAAATTCAAAAGTTAAAAGCCAAAAACTAGCAAAAACTGATGATGGCGTGAAGTTGCCAGCTTTTGCTACAGTTTTAGCTTTACTTGGGTTAGGGTTTCCCATTCCGAGGGCAATGATTGCGGCAACTGTGGCAATAGCCGCTTTACCTATTGCTCAACGTGCTTATGCCAGCATTACTCAAAAACGAAAATTCAATATAGATTGCCTAGATTTTATAGCGATCACCTTAACTTTTGCCCAAGGAAATCTGTTAACACCAGCTTTGATGATGACACTGCATGAAATTGGCGATATGATCCGTGATCGTACCGCACGAGTTACCGAAAATCACGCCGCTGATTTACTTGATTCTTTGGGACATTTCGCCTGGGTGGAACAACCAGATGGACAGAAAAAACGCATTCTTGCCACCCAAGTGCAGCCAAAGGACACAGTAATAGTCTATCCAGGTGAGCAAATCCCTGTGGATGGGCAAATTCTGCGCGGCAAAGCTTTAATTGACCAGCAAAAACTAACTGGCGAATCAATGCCAGTTTTGCGTCATGTAGGGCAAGCAGTTTATGCTTCTACCCTAGTACGAGAAGGAGAAATTTACATTCAAGCTGAACGTGTAGGTGCTTCCACTCGCGCTGGTGCAAGTATCGAGTTAGTGCAACAAGCCCCGGTTCACGATACACGCATGGGTAACTATGCCGCCAACATTGCCGACAAAGCCGTATTACCAGCCTTGATTTTTGCTGGCTTGGTGTTAGCAGCAACCCGCAACCCAGCTAGGGCAGCATCTATCCTTACCCTTGATTTTGTTACCGGGATTCGTGTTTCCCTACCGACAACTTTCTTAGCAGCCTTGCACCACGCTACTAGACACGGTGTTCTCATCCGCAGTGGTCATGCTTTGGAAAAATTGGCAGAGGTGGACATCTTGGTATTTGATAAAACAGGCACTTTGACCAAAGGTGAAATCGAAGTTGTAGAAGTGGAAACCGTAGCTGGGAGAATGTCTAGTCAAAGGCTGGTAACTCTAGCCGCCGCCGCCGAACAACGCCTAACTCACCCAGTCGCCGAAGCCGTAGTCCACTACGCTGAGAAACAAGGTATTGAGATTCTCCCCCGCCAAGAATTTCTCTATGAAATTGGTCTAGGAGTACGAGCGGAAATTGACGGTGAACAAGTTATTGTGGGGAGTGATCGCTTTTTACGTCAGTGTGGTGTTCCCCTCGATTGTCTTTATGAACAACATCGCTGCAACGATGCAGATTGCCCTTCTCATCTAAATTGCCGCATTTCTGCCCATGATTCTTTGTTGTATGTGGCAGTTAATCAAGAATTTCAAGGAGTAATTTATTATACAGACCCCCTACGTCTAGAAAGTGCAGTGGTAATTGAAAAACTGCAAACTGAATACGGTATGGAAATACATCTGTTAACAGGTGATAATCAGTACAGAGCTATAGCTGTTGCCCAAGAACTGCATCTTCCCCTGTCGCAAGTCCATGCTGAGGCATTTCCTGAACAAAAAGCCGAAATTATCCAAAAATTACACAAATCTGGGAAAACTGTAGCGTTTACTGGCGACGGCTTAAATGATTCCATTGCCCTAGCTTATGCTGATGTGGCGATTTCTTTTAGTGGTGGTTCCGAGGTAGCCAGAGAAACAGCTGATGTTGTCTTGATGGATGATAACCTTAGCAGTTTTTTAGAAGCAATTGCGATCGCCCGCCAAACCCAAGCAGTAATAAAACAAAATATCGCTTTAGCTGTCGTTCCCAACCTCGCAGCTTTAGGACTAGCCACAACGACAGGGCTGCATCCCTTAGCAGCCACAGTTATCCACAATGGTTCCGCAATTGCAGCTGGGTTAAATGGGTTGCGTCCCCTCATGCACCGAGATTCACCGATGTAGGGGATGAAGGAAAAGACATCTCGGCTTTATGCAAGCAAATTGGGGTTTTTTGCATTAACCCCCGAAAAGGGGGATTCTAGAATTTGTTGTTGAATGGTACTTCACTCTTTTGATTAGTACGCGATCGGTGAAAGCTAGTCAGGGTGAAGAGTATCACTATTTCTTAGACGATCTAAGAATGGTATTTTGAGACATGTAAAGAGACATAATTCAGACAAGTCTCAAATTGTACACTTTCTGATACGGGGTTTAGCCAAGAATCTTATCTGGCAAGAGTTATAGGGTGATAGCGTCAAAACTCACTTTTCATAATCCCCCTTTTCGAGGGTTTATCCCAAAAACCCCAAACTCATATTCAGTTAAATTCCATCCGCTACTGCGATAATTGCCCTCGAATATTGGAGAAATGTTGATAGTGAACAACGGGCGAAATTGACGGCGATTCGATTCAACTACATAAAGCTGCGGAAAAGCTACAGCGATTGATGGTAATTTTGTTTGCTCAAAGTTCTTTGCACTTTTAAACGGTTGCTTTATGTTTTTAAATAAAGACTCGTCTATTAATAATTTATCGCCTACCAGATTTACGAGAGAGTCCCAGATGTTCGGTTGAGCAGAGTCGTCAGGTTCTACTTTGGCATTACTCAAATTTTCAACATGGATGTAATCTAACCAAGCTTTGAGTAATGCTCGAATCTGTGAATCTGATGCCATCTCTGTTTCTCCCCTCGCACCCAATAATGAATCAAAGGTAAAAAGACTCTAAAAGTAGAGATTACCTGACAATTCACCCCAAGTCACTCATCCCCTAGTAAGGCTTCGAGCTTGTTCAAAAGGTTTACTAGCTGCTTTTGCTTTCTAGGTTCTTTCCAAAGCTGACGCTTTTTAATGCGCTGGGTGATATTTTGGAGGCGGTCTGGTATTTGGTTAGTTGCTTTAGATGAGGATGCTTGTTCATCATCCGTCCAAGCTGTGATTTTTTCTTTGATTTGACTTAAAGACCAATCCGAGGCTATCGCTTCGGACAAAAGTTTTTTTCGGATTTCATTATTTCTTACCCGCGCCAAGACTTGTGCTTTGGTGTATTCCAGTTGACCAGAACGCAGTGCTATTAAAATTTCTTCGGGCAGATTGAGCAAAGGTAAGCGTGTGGTAATGAACGATAGCCAATTCATGAGTCCCAGGCTCTCAAACACCTGTTGTACCGTGTTTGATTGTTCTTCATCTAGGTTAGGAGAAACGTTTTTACTAGATTCAGTTTCATCGGCTAAATGGTCAGAAACGTTGTCCTCAGTTTGTGGATTATCGGGGTTAGGAAAAACGTTTTTACTAGATTCATTTTTATCGGCTAAATGCTCAGAAATGTTGTCCTCAGTTTGTGGATTATCTGAGTTAGGAAAAACGTTTTTACTAGATTCATTTAATGAGGATTTTGACGGCTGTTCCCCCTTACTGTGAGCGTTTTTCATTCGATACAGCAAGGATTTCACGGCTTCTACATCGCAATGCAGCCGGATTGCCAACAGGTGCAAGATCCCTTCAGTTTCTTCAACAGGGTTCAGGTCTTCTCGTTGCAGGTTTTCAATCAAAGCCAACTGAAACGCTTGGTCATCAGATAGCTCACGCACAACCACAGGCGCAACTTCAAGTTCTGCTGACTGCCCTGCCCGATAACGTCGCTCTCCTGCTACTAATTCATATTTCCCTCCACCAATTGGACGCACCAACAGAGGTTGGAGGATGCCATGCTGTTTGACTGACGAGACTAATTCAAGTAATGCTTGTGGGTCGAAGTATCGTCTAGGTTGCTGTTGGGGCAGAACTATATCTGAGAGTTTGATAGTAGTTTCAGTAGCGGCTGGCGTTTCTGCATCTGGGGAGGATAACCAAGGTGCAGGGGGTGGAGTTGTAATTTGACCCCCAAAGGGTTTGTCTGTTTGTTTGCGTCGGATCATAAAGCCTCCAAAGCCTTGGCGATTTCTTCAAGAATACTGACTACAGGATGTTTCGGGTCAAATACTGCTAGAGGCGCACGTTCTTCTGACGCATCGACAAAAGCGGTGGCTCTGGGTATGGGTGGGAAAATACGACCCCAAGCTGAAAGTTGTTCTTGGATGGCTGCCAATGCGCGTTTATCGGCTGAGTTCTGTTGAGCATACCGCGTGGGAATAAACCCGGCTATTTGGATTTTGCGGTTGGCTTTATTTTTTACGTGGGTGATAGTTTGTAAAAGCTCGTCAGTTCCCTCGAAAGCTTTGAGATGGGTTTCCACGGGAACGAGTACGTGTGTGGCCGCGACTAAGGCAATATACGAAAGCAATCCTAAGCTGGGGGGACAATCTATAAGAATGAAGTCGTATTCATTTAGAACAGATTCAACGGCTTCCTTAAGGCGCAACTCGCGCATCGCAGCACTGACTAACTGCATTTCGGCTCCACTTAAGACTCGGCTTGCTGGAACCAAGTCCATACCGTGAATGCCCTCATGAATCGGTAAGGGCTGCTCGTCGATAATGGCATCAGCAATGGTTTTTTGTAACTGAGATGGCACTAACCCCATGAATTTGGTCAAGCTTGCTTGGGGGTCTATGTCGATGAGGAGGACGCGGTGTTTTCGTCGCGCTAGGTGGTATCCCAAATTTTGGGTCAGTGTCGATTTGGCGACACCACCCGCTTGGTTAAACAGGGCAATAATGCGGCATTGATTGTCAGAAGTTGACACTGGCTTTCGTTCCTAGAAGATACGATGATCTTTGGTCAACCGGCTCGGTTTTAGTTTCCAGTGTAAGTGGTGAAGGTGAAAAAAGTTGATTTTTTAGATAGAAATTCCAGCAGTTTTTATATAACTTCACCGTATGTAGATTGAACACGGACACTATCATCTGGACTGTATATTTTAAGATAAATGCTATGACAACCAATTTGGGGTAGATATTACGCTATATCTACGCCTAAATCTAAGACATTTTACAAATAAGCAATGTTCTACTATTTAATCCCCGATTACATCCGATAGAGTAGTTAATAAATCTTTGGCTGTGTAGGGCTTATACAGAAATTTATCTGCACCAGCCTCAATAGCCTTCTGCTCGTAAGTGGGTAAGCCACTGCTGGCAATAATCTTGACGTTAGGGTTCATAGTTCGCAGGGTTCGGATGGCTGTTAATCCGTCCATGTTAGGCATGAGCATATCTAGTAATACGACACTAATTTGTTGCTTATATTGGACATAGAGAGCAATAGCCTCAATGCCATCGTTAGCTACAAAGGTTTTGTAATTATAATCTGCCAAGGTTTGCTGTGTGATTTGCTGTATAACTGCTTCATCATCTACCACTAAAATTAACTCGCCCTTACCTCTTGGCAACTTTGCCTCTATTGTAATTTCGCTTGCTGTTCCTTCTGCTTTAGGTAAAAATATCTGAAATTTTGTGCCTTTACCTACCCTAGTTGCTACTTCTATAAAACCGCCGTGGTTCTTAACAATACCTGAAACAGTTGATAATCCTAGTCCTGTCCCTTTACCGACCTCTTTAGTGGTAAAAAATGGCTCAAATATGCGCTCCTCAATTTCTGGAGGAATACCTGTTCCTGTATCTGAAATGGTGACAACGATGTAGCTTCCTGCTTGAGCCTCAAGGTGCATTCGGGCATAGGTAGAATCAATTATTCGATTTTTGGCAGTAATAGTTAGAGTACCACCATTGGGCATAGCATCACGGGCATTGACTGCCAAGTTCATGAACACCTGTTCTAGTTGGGTGGGATCGGCTTGCACCATCCACAAAGTGTTTGTCGGAATATTGGCAACAATTTCAATTGATTGAAGAAATGTCTGTTTGATGACTTTGACTAATTCTTTAAGCAAATGTCCAGGTTGCAGGAGGATGCGTTTTCCTTCTGTGCCACGGGCAAAGGTGAGAATTTGTTTAATTAAGTCAGCTCCACGCTTTGAGCTGGTTTCTAAAATTTTGAACAGTTCTTGAGTCTGTGTATCCACATTTTTGCATCTGAGGGGTAACACTTGTGAAATCATTATTATGGGAGTAAAGACATTGTTGAGGTCGTGAGCAATACCACTGGCAAGAGTTCCTATACTCTCCAGGCGTTGAGCGCGGTAAAATTGTTGCTCTATTTGCTTTTTCTCGGTAATGTCGGTGGAAATACCACAAATAGCGTAGGGTTGACCATCACTGTGGCACAAGGGAAACTTGACACTCAAGTAAGTATGTAAGCCGTCATCAAATTGAAGGATTTCCTCAGACTGCAAAGGTATAACAGAAGTGAGAACTTGTTGATCGTTTTTGCTCAAGCCTTGAGCAATGTCAGCAGAAAAGATTTCATAGTCAGTTTTATTTTTGACTTTCTCTCGCGTCAGGTGGGTAAGTCTTTCAAATTCAGAATTTACTAGAATATGCTGCCCTTGCATATCCTTAACATAGATGACTGCTGGGGAATTATCTATAATCGCCTGGAGTCGTTGCTCACTATCGATAAATGCTGCTTCCGATTGTTTGCGAGCAGTAATATCAATCACGATTCCCGTCATCTGAAGGGGTTGAGCAACTTCATTGTAAAAAACTCTGCCAATGCCCTCTGCCCAGCGAATCGTACCATCAGGTTTTACTAACCGAAACTCAACCCTATATTGAAATATATGTGCATTAATCGCTTGCTGAACTGCATTTGTAACTAATTTGCGGTCTTCAGGATGAACACAATTTAAAAATGATTCAAATTTGCCATTAAATGTCTCTCTAGTTAGACCGAATAAATCAAACACACTCTCAGACCAAATAACTTCATCATTGGGAATATTCCAGTTCCAAGTACCAGCATGAGCCGCCAAGAGTGCTAGTTGTAGTTGTTCCTCGCTTTCTTTGAAAGCGTCTTCCGCCTGTTTACATTCACGCAGTGCGGTTTGGCGATCACTTACATCTCGCAATATTGAAAGATGGCGATGCGGTATATAGTTGGCAACTGCTGCAAATTCCGTTTCTCGCACTGTGCCGTCCTGACGATGTAATCTAAACTCCCCAGACATTTGCCCTTGTTCACGGAACTGTTGCCAAGCTTGGGTGAAATCAAATCCAGGTTCGGCAAAATCTGCAATTGTAGAACCTAAAAGTTCTTCTTTCGATAAACCAAACAGGTTACAGGCAGCCGGATTAACATTTACATACCGTCCTTCGTCATCTGCAATGGCGATCGCATCAAGAGCATGATCAAACAGGGCTTGCCACTCATGTTCACGCTGCTGGAGCAAGGCTTGTGCTTTTTTGTGATCCTCGATTTCCTTTTGCAGACGTGCATTTGTTAGTTCCAGTTCGGCTGTACGCTCTGCCACCCGCAACTCTAATTTTTGTTGTTCTTGACGAAGTGATTCCTCAACTTGGCGGCGTTGTTTGACTTCCTGTTCTAACTGCTGGTTAGTTTGTCTGAGTTGAAGGGTTTGTTGGGCAACTTTTTCTTGTAAGACTTGGATAACCTTGACTGTTTCTAGGGGTTCAAGCACTTGCAGGAGATTGGTTTGTGTCACCAGTCCTTGCAGTTGGCCTTGTTCACCCACGACGGCTAACCGCCTCACCCCTCGCTCTTGCATCAACTGGTGAACAGTCCACAAAGATTCAGTGGGACTGATACTTAATACAGGGGTACTCATCACAGCTTGCGCCTGGGTTTGAGTTATATCTAATCCTTGCAACTGAACTTTGATAATATCTTTCTCAGTGATCATCCCCACCGGGATCAGTGCTGTCTTCTGTTGAGCAATAATGACGACACAACTAATCCGATGCTCACTCATTATCTGTGATAATTCCAGCACGGATGTAGTTGGTAGAGCATGAATAACTTGGGTTACCATCACCTCTTTCACACATCGCAGTTTTAGCAAGTGCGCTGGCTGGAGAACTTGACGAATTCTATCTTGGGTAATCAAGCCTACCAATTGCCCAAGATCATCTACTACAGGCAGATAACAAATGCGATGCTGGCGCATAAAAGATAAGGCTGTGAAGGCATTTTGCTCTTGAGTCAACGTCAGGCTAATAACTGGCTGCGTCATCATCTCTGAAATTAGAACCCTAGATAAATCTACCCTTGCTCCAGTCAGCCTAGCTATATCCCTGAGTGTGAATATACCTACTAATTTTTTTTCTTCAACTACTAAAACACAACTACTAAAATTAGTCGCAGATTCTACTGTATCGCAGCTTACCGGATTCATAAGCGTAATTACATCAGTAAGTGGCGTATTTGGTAATACAGTTAAAGGGAAAAATTCAATTACCTGCTCTAAACTTGGTAAATCCGCAGTATAAAGTGATGTCATTATTTCCGCTTTTCAACTAAAGTAAAAAAAAGTTTTTCAAAAATTCGGTTGCTGAAAAACTCCTTTTAAAGATTAATTTTTCAGCTAAATAACCAAACTTAAGCTTTTTCTTAAATCAAAGCTTTGATATTAATTTTTACTAAGGTTCTGAGATGATATCTAATGATATTAAGAACTTTGGATTGATGAAGAAAATGGACTAGATAGATTATACAACTATTTCCAAAACGAATAGCTAGCTGACTTTGAAGTACCTATATTTAGCCATTATTCATAAATATTCAGCAATTTAATTCTCTCTTTACCCAAAATATTGGTCAAATTAACAAAATAGACAAACATACCCTTTTTTTCTTTTAAAACCTTTAATTATACTTCTATGTTTTCCCTGTATGAACTACTCACACTCATCGCTTTGAGCTTGGAGTAGTTTAAATAGCTTAGATAATTACCAAAAGTCTACTAAAAAATGTTGAATTAGCAATAATGCTAATCATTTTGTAGACATAAACAAAAAATAGTTAGTCAAGCTACCTACATAGGCATCAGATAAAGCCAAAAAGCTGAGAAAATCTGCTCAGACAGTCCGACCAGCCACAGATATAATTTCTTTGCTCACAGAGGTGTTGTTATACGACTATTTCCCGTCTCCTGAGCGAGCCAACACTAAAACCCAATCACAGAAACAGCCTTTCGCTTCTGCTCTGGCGTGACCTCCAGATAACGCTGTTCACCTTTTTTGCTCGGTCGCGGCTAACTCATATATTTTTAACAAGATAAATTCATTTCCTTACATTACATTATTCAAAAATCCAAAGCAGAGATCGCGTTTTGCTTCTGCTTCTCAGTTACACCCAGATAGCGCTCCAAAGCTGCCAAAGTCCGATGCCCCGATATCTCCTGTATGTGGCGTAAGGGGATACCAGCATCGCTCATCCTGGTTAACGCCGTCCTCCTGAAACTGTGGGTACTCACCCCCTCAATGCCCAGGCGCACACAGGTATCTCTGAGGATTTTGTCAGCGCTGACCTTGTGAATGTGCCCCAACCCATGCCGCCCCGGAAACAAGAATTCTTTGCGGCGGTTGGGGTTGTACTCTTCTAAATACTGCCTGAGCTTCGGATGCACTTGAATTTCCCTTGTGTCTCGCTTGCCTTTGGTGTTGACACTGCGTAATACTAACACGCCTCTGACACCGTTACTGCCAAACACATCTTTTACTGCCAGAGTGCAAGCTTCGTTGATCCGGCAGGCAGCATAAAGGCACACGCCAAACAAAGCGCGATCACGTGGGTTGACAAAGCCCTCGTTAAATAGGAGATTGATTTGGTCGGGTGTGAGAATTTCTGCCCTGCCGAATCGGTTTATTTTCATGGGTAAAAACTGGACGTACAGCAGGAATTACCCCTTTTTGGGGTAAGAACGATGCCTAGTGTCCCCCGTACAGGAATTCCTAAAGTTGCAGCACAACGACGGGCCGCTAAATCATCCAGAACTGCTAAGGTGATTATTTAATTTTTCCTACAATACCATGAGTCGAGGTCAAACTTATTTCTATAATCTGCATTATCAGTATTATGTTGCTGTTAACAAGCTGCTGTTAACAAGCTGCTTTAAAATCTTTTTTTCTAGGAGATAGGATACATTATTTTATTTCATAAGACCAATAGCTTGGGATGCACTTGAATTTCCCTGGTGTCCCGCTTCCCCTTGGTGTTGACACTGCGTAATACCAACACCCCTCTCACTCCGTTGCTGCCAAATACGTCTTTTACCGCCAAAGTGCAAGCTTCGTTGATCCGGCAGGCTGCGTAAAGGCACACGCCAAATAAAGCTTTATCTCTTGGGTTGACAAAGCCCTCAGTAAATAGGACATTAATTTGGTCAGGGGTAAGGATTTCTGCCCTGCCGAATCGGTTTATTTTCATAGGGTCTAGCCTACATTGTCTAACCGCAATTACACAATGTAAGTCACCAAAAACCCTATTCTCTCGTGAGCGATTGCACCCGATTAACCCAGACTTATCAATCAGTCCGAAAGCGCGACCGCTACAACCCGCATGACTTCGTTGGCTGATAAAACCTGCTTATAGTTGCAATGTTATTACCAAGTACAGGTATGATCCGCACGCCATAGATTTGCTCATGTTGCGGCTTGCTCAACTGTCTATACTGCTTCTATACCCCTGGTTGATCCATCGTTGCTATCAAAACCGATATCAATTTTCTCTCCACCAGCGTCTACACGGCAGTCTAGAAGGAAACCAACTGTAAATAAAATTTAGCTCTCTAGTGGTGCGGGGGACATTTCATGCTATTCTCTGACTGATTTTATAGGAAATTTCATATAATATGGAAGATGATGAGGATATTATAGAAATTCCTTTACGACCTCTTGTTTGGATGGGAGACTCTCTCAAAAATATCCGCTCATTTCCAGAAGAGGTACGTGCATCAGTAGGCTATGCACTGCAATTGGTGCAAGCAGGGGAAACACCAATGGATGCCAAGCCTTTTAAGGGGGTTGGGAGTGGGGTGTATGAAATCGTCAAACGCTACGATACCGATACTTACAGGGCTGTCTATGCGGTAAAGATTGCAGAGAGAATTTATGTCCTGCACGCTTTTCAAAAGAAATCAAAGCAGGGGATTAAAACCCCACAGGCTGATGTTGACCTCATTAAACAACGCTATAAGGATGCGGTAGCAAGGGAGAAACACCAATGACACAGGAACCCGTTTTTGAAGAAAGCAGTGGCAACGTATTCGCTGACCTTGGTTTAGAGGATGCAGATGAACTTTTTACACGGGGCAAGATAGGGATTCAGGTACTGCGCGTTTTGAAACAACGCAACCTGAAACAGCGTGAAATCAGCGAACTTCTTGGCATTCCGCAGCCAGAAGTATCTCATCTAATGAAAGGAGAGTTTCAACGGTTCAGCGAGGGCAAACTGCTCATTTTCCTCAAGCGACTTGATACGGAAATCACCTTACATCTTCGGCCTCGTCACGCTCCGGGCGAATCTACTGAAACTGTGATATCGCTATAGGAAAGGATGGAAGCCTGAAAATTTCTTAATTCTTACGGTACATAAAATGGCTTTTTCCAATACCACACACCATTATGCAGCTGTCGGGGGTTAGACATCACACATTTATGCAGAAGGTTGAAAACCATCCATTGCAAAAACCCCCAATGATGAGTTGGGGGTTTTTTGCTACTTAGTAATAACTTCTACACAGTTTTGTAGAAGCTGAATAAAAACTGGGTCTTGTATATCTTTGTATAAAAGATAACCATTATGCAAAATGACTAGCACAACACTGACCAGCTTGAGC
Source organism: Nostoc sp. UIC 10890 (assembly GCF_054786515.1). NCBI lineage: Bacteria > Bacillati > Cyanobacteriota > Cyanophyceae > Nostocales > Nostocaceae > Nostoc > Nostoc sp. UIC 10890. Next base: position 13,513 of record NZ_JBSGKF010000007.1, on the reverse strand, counting down.
CTTATGAGAGTTTTGTTTTTCATAGTTTGAGAGGATGTTTTAGTACATCAACCCAAACAGCAAACTATTAATGTTTAACTTTGCTTTTTAATAGCTATCTCTATTGGCTTCTCCTGGCTTTCAAACGGCTTTCTAATAGCCTGACTAGCCAACTTGCCTAAACTCTTAGCTTTACGTAGCTTTCTCTAACTTTTCAGATGTTGCTGTTAGAGTTGTTACATACATTATAGCACAACATAAAAATGTGGTGAAGTCAAGATGGGTTACTTATTTGACTAGGAACAACTCTCATAAGAGCTTTCTGTCCCAACTCCTGACAATACCAGAGGGCGATTGCTCTCCGTCAATGCCATCCCAGATAGCTCACGCATTAGGCAAGCTAAATGCAACAAAATAATACTTGTGTCGCACTGGCGATTTTAGTGAATTCCACTTTGCTAACTAGATCCCTAGATGTAGCAAGTTTGACCTGCTAGGTTAGACTGGAAACGCTTAAAGTCTTAGTTGTTTGTTTTCGGTGCATTATGAGTCCCAAATATCGTAAAGGGCAAAAGGTACAAGTTTACAGCCCAGGACAGCAAATAATTCGTGTAATCGCCGAGGTTCGGCCAACAGCATTAGGAACAATAACCGATGAACTAATTACCTGTAATAAATAGAGAAACCCGCCTTTAGTCAAAAAAATCAATGGGGATGTGTTGATAACAGGCGGTTCAGCCACGGTTCAACTCGCTCTGCAAATCATCAAAATCAACAGCGAAGACATCCACTTGTTCACGGGCTAGGACAGCTAGAAAGTCTCGGCGGTTTAGCCCAGCAACAGAGGCGGCTTTCTCCATCGAGATTTCCTGCTTCTGATACCAGTAGATAGCAGCAGCGAGGCGCATATCGCGCACAAACTCTTCTGGAGAAAGGCGACGGGCGCTAAAAACTTCTTCTGGCAGGTTAATCGTGACATTAGACATAATTTATGTCCTAAATTCCTGCATTCATAATATCAACCATTTCTTTTTAAAAGCGATCGCTGCTAAGGCAGTGCGCTTGTTGTGCTACCTGCAACCCCGATTGAGATAACACGCGCTAGTTGTCTGGGTAAGCTAAAAATATACTGTTCTAGATGATGTTCGTATGGCATTCAGATTTAGAAAATCAGTGAAAATAGCGCCAGGAATCAAGCTTAATTTAAGCAAGAGTGGCGGGAGCTTATCAATCGGCGGTCGGGGAGCGACTGTTAACATAAGCAGCAGAGGAGTTCGCTCTACATATAGCATTCCTGGTACAGGGCTGAGTTATGTTACTCAAACCTCATCAAACAGAAGTCAAAAATATAACAATAAAAATCTAAGTAACAGATCAGCATACAAAGAATTGCTGAGGCAACAAAAAGAGCAAGAGAAACAAAAGTTACTCCAAGAAGCAGAGGAAAGTTACTCTGCTTTTCAAGCTAAAATCGAATCATTAGCAAATATTTTAAGAGAGCGAGAAAAACAAACTTTTAATTGGGAAGAATTAACTGCTCGAAGAGAAGAATATGAACCTGTAATTTATACTTATCCAAAATTTATAGAACCCGATAAAAATTTCTCTGAAGTGACAATAAAACGAGAAATAAAGAGTAAAAATTCTAGATTATACATCACGTATTTTCTTTCTGGCTTAGGCTTTGTTATTTTTTTTAAAAACGTTTGGATTTCATTTTTATTATTTGCTTTGGCAGTAGCAAGCTATATTATTGAACGAAATCGTTTAGTGAAATTATACAATCAAAGCTTACCAATTAGAATTCAAGAAGAAACTGAAAAATATAATCAGAGCAAGCAGAAAGCTCATGAAGAGTATTTGAAGAGGGTTGGCTTAGAGGAAGCAGAACATATAAAGATCGAAGAAGAGAATAAAAAGACGTGGGATGAAGAAGAACGAGGTCGAGAGCGATTGAAAAATGCTGTGAAATTGGAAGATCCAGAGCCGTTAGCTGAATTACTTGAAATTGAGCTTTCTAACGAAGAATTGCCAGTTCCTCTCGTTTTCGATATCGAATTCATTGATGTGAACACAGTCAACATTTTCATGGAACTTCCAGATTTAGATGTGGTTCCAGAAGAAAAGATGAGTTTAACTAAGACTGGTAAGTTGTCTACTAGGAAAATGGCTCAGAAGGATAGATTTAAGCTCTACTCAGATATTTGTACTGGTTTAACTTTACGTCTTATTTATGAAACATTTAGGGTAATTTATTCTGTCAATACTGTTGAATTTTATGGTTTAACTGAGAAGGTAAACCCAGCCAATGGAACTGCTGAAAATATCACATCTCTATATATAAAAATTTCCAAGAAATTTTTTGAAAAGCTAAATTTAGATGCCTTAGATCCAACGTTAGCTTTCACAAGTTTGAATGGAGAATTCGCTTGTAGTAAGAAAGGTGAATTATTTCCTATTAAAGGTTCATAGTCCGCACCTTATTTTATTCTCTTCTTGGTACAAAATACCATTTCCCTTGCCACTGAAAATATACTTCTGCTTCTATGTCATTTTGTTCTGAAGGACTAGCATTCTGAATTTGATTTATAATAACTGGTTCAAAGGAGAAATTAATCATATTTACAGCCATGAGCCACTCTCGTCCCGATTCATTTTCATCAGGAACATACTCTGTATCTTCATATTCGTAACCCAGTGAACTAATTACTTCATACAGCCTGTAGCGGATCTTTCTGTATAACAGCATATCGCCGTCTGATAGTACAATGTTAGCGGCTGTCTCTAAGTCATTTATACCTTTTTCGTATTCTTTGATATGTAAATATGCTTCTCCTCGATTGTAGTAAGCAATGTAGTCTTCTGGACAAATTTCTAAAGCTTTCTCATAATTTTCTATAGCTTCTTCCCATTGCTCAAACTGAGTATAAGTTAATCCTCTTTCTACATAGGCTGGAAAATCAAAAGGATTTATTTCTAAAGTTTTAGTGAAATCTTCTAAAGCACCTTTGAAATCCTGATTAAAAAACCTACTTTTTCCTCTATCAAAATATATTCTGTCATCTTTAGGATTTAGTTCTATAGCCTGAGTATATAGTTGAATTGCCTTAGCATAATCTTCTGCTTCAGCACTTGAATGAGCGGCATCATAGTATTTTTGGGCATCATCCATTGCTTTTACCAACTTTCTTGCTTAACTACACATTTAGGATTCCCCTTTTAACTTACTTATTAACCAACACTTGTAAAGAACTGCCTACGTTGTGATTGCTTGTGGTAGATCCAGTTGGGATATCAGCATACTATTGTAGGAATTTTGCACTTGAAGACTTTCCGTAATTTCACCAAAAAACACGAAATCTAAGCGTTTTAGTTTCTGGCGTATGAAAAGAGATTAAATTTATCACTTTTAATTTTAGCGAAGGGAAAACACGCCCAATTTGGGGAGATGAGCGTGTTTTATAATCAGGGTTATTTATTTTGGTTTAGTCAAGATTTGGTGGTAATGTCCCTCCCCAAGCTCTTTCCGTTACCCGTCCTAAGACTTTAGTAGAAACAGTTAATGGATCTATAGCTTCACTTGGGCATCCTTGCTTGTAAGCGCCATCTGGTTTATAAAAACGATCTTCTTTTGAAAGCCAAAATATTCTTCTGGAATATTTTCCTGGGTATGTTTTAGGAGCATTTTTTTCTAGCTCTGCATAGCCTACAATCTCATGTCCTTGATATTTAACCAATCCTTCACGCTTATTACATTCTGTATCGAAATGTTCTCTTACATAAGGAATATCCTTAATGTCCCGTAACCATTTGATATTCGACTCAAACTCAATATCCGAACGAACTGTGGCTTTTCGGCTCATACAGGCTTTTTTTTATGCCAAAAACATCTATTCGATTATAGTAAAATTAATTACAAACAGCCATAAGTACTCAACCAAACTGCGTCCAGGTTACTTAGGTGTATCCTTAGCACGTTTACAGCGTCTACAGATGTATACATTAGGCTTCCAAAAATTATTTAATTTCACTTCTGTTGCTAACAGAAGTGAATAAGAATCAAACCCCACCAATACCCGACTTAATACCTTCCGTCTCCTCACCAATACATCATTCATTCACAATCAAGTTATAGTCAATATAACCAAGCATCGCCCCTCTTTTTATCGCCTCATAACTGTTCTTGACGTGCCATTTACTGTACAAATCGCTGGCGTAATGTTTGACTGTACTAACAGAGAGAAACATTTCTTTGGCAATCTGTTCAAAACCTAAACCCTGAGCCAGTAAACGCAGAACTTGTATTTGTCGTTCGGTGGGAGAGTCAAGCAAGTTTTTGTCAACGGAGTTGGGGTCAATATATCTATTTTTATCAAGGTTTTTTAACAGTTTTTTAGCCAGCTTCGGGTCAAGCAGGCATTCATCAGAGTAAGCTCTTTTGATGGCTAGTTCAATCAATTCTATATCAGCACTCTTGAGCATATAAGAATCAGCCCCATGACGGAAAGCTGACTTAATAAAGTCGGAATGAGTCTGATTAGTAAAAATCACCACTTTACTATTAGTTTTCCTTTTGATTGAGCTAGTCAGTTCTAAACCACTCATGTCGGGTAAGAGTAAATCAACTAACACAACATCAGGGTTGGTCTGTTCAATTAACTGAAAACCTAGCTTTCCACTGGTAGCATCACCAGTTACTTCTATATCTGGAGATTGTTCAATAGCGCCTTTGATACCTAAGAGCGTGAATGTTTCTGGTTCAACAATTACTATTTTCAGCATGATTTTATTAATCCTCTAATAATAAATGGCTGTTTATTGGCGGACTTATTATTGATGCTTCTGCCGTGACTGTCCTTCTTGCCGTGAAGCTGCCGTAGGCTACGACCTATACAGGGCATGGATTGCCGTGATTTGCCGTGATGCCGTGTCCACCGAGAAAAGCCCGTAAAACATCCCTTATTATGACCACGGCATCACGGCAGGACTTTCACCAATCAGGCAGGGAATAGCTATCATTACCGTCAGAATTTATCTGATCAGTCTTAACTAATTCAGCTACTCCATCAATTAATTCTTGCTCTGAATAGCCGGATAACCTATCTGCCTTCTTCAAATCACGTAATGTTTTTGGCGTTTTCGACTTCACATTCTGGAAGTATTCATAAATCTTCTTAGCCACCTCAGATAATGGTTTGGGATGTACATTGTGAGCAGGATTTAAATTAAATTCCAGGTCAAATACTCTATCTAGATATTCCTGCTCCGAAGCAATCGGCTTGACTTGATTAGAGAAATTCGGCATTAATGCCACAACAAAACCACCAACGGAAGCAATCATAACTGGACGTAAGTTTTGATAAGAGACTGCTTTCACATTCAGATATTTAGATTTAATTTGCTCCCGTTCTTGTTTGCCAGGAATAATGTCACCTCTATTTAAAATCAACTCCAGTACCCCATAAGATTCTTGCTCCCTTCCATTCTTAATGTACTTGTTACCTAACAACAATAAATTGAGACACATTCTTGTTTGAGCATCCATCTTTTCAATGCCCAATGCCGCCAGATTAAAAGACTGTAGGGAAGCAATAAACTTAGTATTAAACTCTCGACCAATCAGTAAAATATCAAGTAATTTACTCCCATAATTCCAGTCGGAGTAATGCTTGCTCAATTGGTCAGCAATCACTAACCAATCATCCAGAATTAGAATCAATGGTGGCAAGGATTCGCGCTTTGATTCTGGTAGTTGCTTACGCTTTTTGTAGTCCGTGTAAAAGTTGTCAATTACCTCTTTGGCTAGGTCTGGGTTTTCCCCGTCAAAGACAATTACCCTTTCTTTCTCTCGTAAACCGCAGAAACTATCATTTTTAGCGCTAATTACCCAGATGTCCGCCCCTGGGGAATCAGCCAAAATCCGCCCAATTAAGTAATTGAGGGTGACTGATTTACCGCTTCCCGGTGCGGCAACTAAAGCAGTGGAACTATCGGCTCTGGCTAGAGCTTGCAAAGTATTTAGGGCAAGAGCTTCTGATGGGTGAAGGTAATCACCTGTTGGGGTTGCTCCCGGTGCGATTGCGCCCTGTTCTCCCCCAGTAACCTTATCGTTGGGGTCAATCGTCCCCTGTAGAGTCTGACTCCCTTGCAGATAAGGCGTTTTCATCTCACGTAATTGCTTGATGTACTCTGCTTTCTGTTGCTCGGTCATCCCCGCCGTTTGCGCCTCAAAGATAGCGTCGGATGCCTCCATCTGCGTAACTTCTATCTCAGTGTGGGCGTAAATCTCGGCTTTTTGGATATCCACAGTGCGATCATTGGCCACTAGATCCAGGTCAGCTTGTAGTTGAACTTCTGCGATCGCAACATCTCGGCAACTCTCTAGTAGCTCGGAACGTGCAGCCATCTCTGCTTTCGCTGCATCCCGTTTTTGGGCAATGTCTTCAAAAACTGCTCTCTGCTTCTCCTCATCTTGGCAATGGCGCAACATCCACCCAGCTAGGGCAAACCCCAGGAATCCCCCAAACGCCCAAAACGCCTTGTAAGGGTTCGTCGCTTTCACCAGCCCGTTTACCCCCATCGCTGGATCTCTCACTACTTGGCGCGGCATTCCTTCTAACTGCCACTGTGACCAATAAAAGGGGGTCATGCGAAATGGTCTGTTATCTTTGTCCTGGCATACCAATGTTTTCTTTGGGGTTTTAATGCAGAAGTAAACGCGATCGCTGCTAGTTCCCTGCCAAGCCATCGCAGCTGATCCAATGCCCACAGTTAAACTTAGCCCAATTGCAACAGCTTTTTTATCCATCGGTAACTGACCGAACCACTTCATTAAACCCGATTGTTGTGACTCGGATAACTGTTTATGTTTGTCGGTTAAATAATTCATTTACTTCTCCTACCACCAAATAGAAAAATCATTAATATCGCTAGAAATATGCCCACTCCTGCACCATCCATCCAACTTGAGGATTCAGCAGTTTTTGGCTTATAGACCGACTCAATTGAAGTATTAGCTGTTTGTGTGGAAGTCCGAGCTTCATTCCACTCACCCAACGGGTCGGAAAGCGCACACAATAACGCCAGTGATGCACTGCAACCAGTCATTAAATTAGTGACGAAATTATTGAACCCTTCACCTGTTGCAGTAGCAGTAAAATACAAGTGTGCAGTACCCACAGCTAAGAACATTCCAACTGGATGAACTTGTAGCAGATGAAAGGTAAAAATTACTGCACTGTTTAGACAACTGCCAGCGACAATTTCACAAGCGTTACCAGCACGTCTAAATGTTCTCCCTCTGTTATTTTCTGGTAATGGTTGCGGTTGTGATGGTTGCTCAATTTTCTGTTGTTGTGGAGTCGGTGCCAGCCCTTCAAATGAAAAAGGGCTGACGCTATGAGGATCTTCATTTCGTTTCCTTACTAGCATCAGCCTTACCTTTATTGATTACTTATCTATCGCCTAACTTCTGCCACAAGTTACTTAACATTGCGCCCCAGCCGCGAACTGTTCCCGTTGCTGAAACACTAGAAGATGGTGCATGATTTTGGTTAGAGTCGATGGGGAGTATTATCTCCCGCACCTCTCCTACAGAACCGTGCGTACCCGTTTCCGTGTACACGGCTCCCAGATATTCTTAGGGTTTGTATTCCCTTTTGCTCATGTGTAAATAGTCGTGACAGGATTCATGGATTGCTTGAAGGTTTTTTGGCTTCCAGTTATCATGATTACCATCTATGTGGTGTAAATGGACTCGCTCTTCACTTGTCAATTTCATCCCACATCGACCACATGAATGGTTTTGCTTTTGTAAGGCTTTAGAGGTTGCACCGTCGTATAGCTTACTGTTGCGTGAACTCCAGTAAGTTAAGTCTCCGTCAAAGGGGGATTTATTTCCTTTGACCATGACGTGGGCGGCTAGGGAGTAAGGAACCGATGGGAATGCTTTCTGCACAAGTTTTACACTTGATTCGCGGGTATTCTTCGTTTCCTTGTTGAATACCGTATGCGTTCTGTGATTTAGGAACCAAAGTGAGAACCTTGCCCCTGTCATATCACAGAATTTGTGATATTCTCTCCATCCTCTAACTATCGGAGCAAGCCTAATGGCTTTTTCCTTAGAACCATAATTCGAGCAGTTGACGATTTTCTTGACTTTCTCACGGAATTTCTTAAAGTTCTCCACTGAGGGAGTACAGCTATATTTCCCGTTGGTTTGCACTTTGAAATGCCATCCTAGAAAGTCGAATCCATCTGTCGCGGCGGTTATCTTGGTCTTTTTCTCACTTACTTTCATTCCCCTTGCAGCTAGGAATTTGTCAATTCTTCTGAGTATCTCATTTGCATCGTCTTTGGGTCTTAACACTATTACCATGTCGTCGGCGTAGCGAACGGACGGGGTTTTAATGTCTTTCTCTGGGGTTTTGTCGGTAATTCTCTTGAGAGGGTTATCGTGATATCTGTGGATATCTTCTACCCCATTTAAGGCGATGTTTGCTAATAAAGGGCTTACCACTCCACCTTGCGGCGTTCCTTGTTCTGGAAATTCGGGGTTTATTCCGGCTTTTAAGCATCTAAAAATCCCGATTTTTACCCCATTGGGGGCTATCAAGTTTTCCATGATGGTTGAGTGTGAAATCCTATCGAAGCATTTTTCAATATCGAGTTCTATAACTCGTTTATCTATTCCGTTACTACTTGAGCGTAGATTTATGAATAGGAATTGTTGGGCATCGTGTGCCGAACGTCCTGTCCTAAACCCGTAACTCCGAGCGTGGAAGGTTGCTTCGTGTGCTGGTTCTAAAGCATATTTGGCGAGGCATTGCCAGCACCTATCTGCGATAGTTGGAATTTTCAGCATTCTGGTAGTACCGTCCTTTTTAGGGATTGGTATCTCCCGTAGTCCAAGATGTTTCCAATTTCCCGCCTCATTCTTTAGAGTGGTTTCTAACTTGAAGCGCTCTTCAAACGTGAGGGATTTCTTACCATCAATACCTGCTGTTTTCTTACCAGCGTTTAGCTGTGATACTTGACGAATTGCCAAAAATCTGGCTGCTTTGGATTTCAGAATAAGCTTTTGCAAAGACCGCGCTTTCCGCTTGTCTCCTGCCTGAATTGCTTTAAACACTCTCTTTTGTAGGCGAAATAAGTCTTTCTGAAATTTCTTCCAGGGCAACGTCATCCAAGATTCACTAGTATTGCTACTGTGTCCAATCATGCTCTGCTCCATTAAGTGTTTTCTGAATACCTTGCAGCAATTACGCCGCATCCTACCCGATCTGAGAGAGTTCCGCGTCTCATCTCGCCTACTAGGGTTGGACTATCCCTAGACTCTCAAATCGTTTTTATTCGTTCCCTCAAATGATTGTTCGTTCCGTTAGGTGTAGCCACTTCAACCATCAGAAACCCTGGATTCTTGCAGCTATTCAATCCACAATGCTGCGGGTTTTTAACTCTGATGAAGTCAGAGGTTTTGGGTTATGCTCTGCTACCGATTAGGTTGCTTTTCTAGGCTCAGTTTCACCGTAGGAACTCCCTATTAGCGCCAGTGTCAACCCATAACAGTTGTCTGGTTGCGCCCTGTTACCAGCTTCACCCTCCAAGAATTGAGCTTGGTCAGTGTGGTCAGATAAGGAGTCACGCTAGAATCTCGCGGGTAGGACTTTCACCTACATCAGTCTGAGAGTTCAGTGCTTAACTTGCGTTAAGTTTCACTGGATTAGTTATGTGCGGGCTATTTATACCGTGATTCACTAATCAACGAATCGCACGGATTGAATTGGTATGACTTCCTGGGGTGTAAGATTAGGCTCTAGCGCCCTTGAGCCATACCGCGCACGGGCTAAAAGTTGTTGTCGTTTCTCTCTCAATCCTGTAGTGATAGCTTGCCTTTCAGCCTGCACAGTTTGTTTATTTTCGATGCCGCTAATCTTGTTTTCATGCCGCCAAAGTTCAGCTTGTAAATCTTGATGTAATTGGGCTGCAACTTCAGTTAAAGCGTGTTTCCGCTTCTGATCAATCCGCAACAAGTCGGCTCTATCTTGGGCATCAATTTTACTCATTTCTGAATCAAATTCCGAATTGAGTTTGCGAATTTTAGCGATAGCACCCGCTACATGAGAGCCGTATTGTTTGCGAAGTTCGACCCAGGTTACTTGTCCTTTGGTCAGCTTCTCCATCGCCTCAAAGACGACCTTGGCATTGTCCAAAAATGGTTCTAATCGGTCAGATAATTCTTGGGCATTATTCGCATAGTCGGCAAACTGTTCGAGCTTATTTATATCAGAGAGATAGCCCAGAATATCAGACTCAAACCCTCCCCAGGATTGCGCTTTCTCGTCAATGTGGCTTGCATGACCAAGTACCGGATTACGTATTGCAAAATCCATTGCGTTATTCTCCTAATAAGGGATGTAGTCATAGTCGATATTGCTGTCTGGTTGGGGCAACTTATCCCAATACCCCATGTCTTCAAATCGGCTATAAATTCTCGTTGCCAGTTGCCTTACGGGGTCATCCAAATCATCAGAGATTAAATCAAATCGCTTAGAGCCAAATGCCAAGATATTTGCAATGTCCGCGTCAATACCATTACCCAAGAATTGACCAAATGCAGCAGAGTATGGATGGTCATCGATGGTTGAATGAGTTGCTAGGAATTCTGTTCCTGTAAAGGGTGGGTAATCTTCACTCTCGAATATTGGCGTGGAAAGTGCCTCAATATCTGCTTCAATCCTTGCTGCCCATTCTTCAGGATTTTCTGCTTTGAATTGCTGCTTTCTTAGGGCGGAGTCAGTCAGGGGTGAACGTCCCCAATCGTTGGGATTTCTATAATCGAGTGTCATTTGTTAGAATCCAAAATGTGTGTAGTTTCGATGCACAGATGGGCGATTGCAGTGATTGGTCGTCGATGCAATCGCTTCATCATCAGTTTTCACAAAACTCATTCAATTCAAAAACCTCCCTCTGCACTTGGTTTTGGCTTAATTGTTTGCGCCTGCGTTTGGAGTCGTTGAATATGAAAGGGGCATTAACTCGACAATTAGAGCGGTGGCTGTAACGGAGTTGTTGACCACGGAATTCGTACAGGTGGTTACGTTGCAAGGCTGTCATTGAAAGCATAAGTTTGTCCCTCAACTTGGGAGTAGAATTCGATATTTAGGATTGCTTCGTGAATCTCCATCAAGGCTTGAACGGCATCACCTATTTTTAGGTCATTCGATGTACTGAACTTTTCAGAGGCTTCGATTTGTTGATAATTTGGGGATGCTTGTACAAATCTTAGAGTCTGTTCACAACCGAGGATGATGGTCATTATTTCGGTTGTTGTTAGGCTTGGTTGTGTCTTTTGGGTGTCTTGGTCGCTCATGACTTGTTTCTTCTCCTTTGGGTTTTCATCGGTGTGGGTTGGGGTTCTGGCTGATTACTTGGGGCTTGTGGCTGGTTCGGCTTTTGAAGTACATAGCTGATAGTCCCTGCACCCCCGACAGCTGCGGCGATGGTGAACATATTGTTACGACCGAAGTACTGCACTCCGAAATAGCCAAAGGCTAACGCTGCTGCTGTTGCACCAATGCCTAAAACCGTGTTTCTAAATCTGGATTTGGTCATGCTGCCCCTTTGAAATTAGTGACCATTGCGCTAAGTGCCGATTTATTGGGCTGTGTAGAAAGTGAAGTTTCAACTTTGGGTGATGCTTGCACATTGCCGTGTTGAAAAATCAGCTTCTCTACACCTGCTGAAAGTGCTTGTGTTGGTGCATCTTGGGGTAAATCAAAAATCTTGCACAATTCAATTACTGCTAAGTAGGAGATGGTTATACGCCGAGATTCGTAATTCATTGATTAGGCTCCTCCCGATATTTGAGTTAATAGTTTCAACCCCAAGGCATTGATGAATTGGGGATTATTCAAGACCACAAAGCCTAAACCGGCTAGGTTCTGATCCACCACTGGCAAGGAAACACCCCCACCCCAGGCGACAAGGTATTTCGCTCTATCCAGATAATTGCCAGCAGTCACAAAGTTGGCGAATTTCTCAATCCTGTTACTCCACCACTCGTCTAGACACTGGCTGTACTCTGCCTCGAACTTCTTGCCTGTCAGGTGGTTGCCGCCGTAGGTGAAAGTGCCTTCGATAATTCCTTGGTTAACGAGGCTGGGCGAGTGCTTCACATCCTTAGACAGCAGACTCACTCGGTCGTTTCGTTTGTCGAGAGATTCGGCAATCATCGAATGCAGTTCACCGGCTCCACCTTCAATCAGGTGACGGTCAATCACTGCGCCACTGCCATTAAAGACAGTCACCAACCAAGTTGATGAACCGATATCGAGTGCGATCGCTAATTCTGAAGGGTCAAGTATCAGGGATGCTTCACCGAATAAGCAGTGGGCAATGCTGCCAAATCCTTCAGGGTAAATGCCTGTAACAACAATTTCAACTGTCTTGCTGACAATGGAACGAGTCACAGGATGCAGATGTTCAAAGGTGTGAGTTCCTTCGACTCTGCGCTTAATCTCAGTTGCCCAGCGTTCGGGGTTGTGATTGCTCAAACTAATTTCTAGCTTGACTCCATCGGGAATATTCAGAACTGCCAAATCTGCAAGAATGCTTTCTAGTGCCAGTTCTGCTTTTTTGGCTTTGTCCTCGTGCAGCAAGGTGTGGTCACTTTGTGCTAAAGCTGCACTGCCCCAAAAGAATTGAACATCTTTTAAGTCCAGCCGCGTTCCTTCGACATAACGCACCCATGCCCCATCTTTTGAGATGGTTTCGTGGTGCATGATGTTGCGGTTGCGAACTAGTGAATATGCGGCAGGCATCATGATCGAAAAATCACCGATGATTGCCTTGCCATACCCTGCTCCTGAGTCTTTTCCGGCGATCAGGTCAGTTAGCCCGGAATTGGCTAACAAGTCTGCCTGAACTAGCCAATTTTTGGCATTGGAATATATAGCTGTCATGGTTCAGATGATTGTTAAATTCTTGATTTGCGAGGATTTACCAGGATTTTTAGCTAAATCAGCACGAATCCAGATATCCAGTTACAGGTTCGCCTTAACATCACTTTCTGGCTTCTTTTGCCTTTGTTTTGTGGCTGTTTTTGGCTAACTAATGCTATATTAACCTATATAGGTAAGTTAGTGCAACTTACCTATGTTACTTATTTGCTGTAACTTAACCTAATGGCATAATTGAGCCAAGTACAGCAATAGGTGAGATGGATAACTCTGAAGAAACAGGAGATAAAACAGTGAAACTTGTTGTTTTCTTATCGGACGATGAGCGAACACAGTTTAAAATAGCCTGCGCTCGTAATAAAACGTCCATGAGCCAACAAGCAAGAGAACTAATTCTCAATTGGATAAAGTCTGAAGAAAAATAGGAAGTACCAACTGCCAGCACTGGATAAAGAGTCTAATAAATAGCTATTGGTTCAAAAATGTAGTGTCAAGCATTAGTATCAGTAAAGAAAAAGCTAATTTCACATCATTATTTTTGATGTCCCCAATGTTAGCCGTGAAAGACCCACAAC
>NZ_JBSGKF010000006.1:0-68254 GCF_054786515.1 Nostoc sp. UIC 10890 | reverse complement strand
GACCAAATCCTTTGCGAGACATAGTAGTTGGTATATTTGATACAGGAATTTTAGCAGGGTTTGAGGGTTGTGAGGGGGAGCGATCACCATGCATCCTCTAAGAACGGCGCACTTCAACAGTTATTTCCGTGATCAGGCGATCGCCTGACGATGCCAGAGGTGATTGCTATAGAATTTACTTCTATCAAAAACTGCTCTGGGTTTTGTCCAGGGCAGTTTTATATTGCAGGGTAGAAGCCAGATTCACAACTGCACCCAATGGTGAATTGTCTACCTGTTCTCAGCAATCGAAAAAGCTTTTGCCCTACGTCAGTTGCGACAACGCTCTTAAACCCGCACAACGCACAATGCACTAGCTTTTAAATCACTTCTGCGTTCTCACCGTCAAAACCTGTGGTGGCGTAGAATCTGGAGGATACAAAAAGTCTATCTGTACTTGTCGCTTTCCACTCGCCAACATCTTCAGTGTCACCAATGGTTCGCCCCTTTGTCCCCGACGCTGTACCAAATGCACATAGCGCGTCTTTTCTAAGCCATTATCATCTATGTAACGCACCCGCACCGTTCCCCGAAAGAATATTTGTTCTACACCTGGCTTTAAAAACAGTAGTCTATCTGTTCCCCCTTCATCCTTCACAGGAGTTTGTATTGACACAGTTATAGTTTGGGTTTCATTCGTAATATTTCTTAGAGGCAAAGTTAGATTGTACTCAACACCATAGTTACTGTGAGCAAAGTAAGCAGTATCAGGATAACGTTTTAACATCGCTGCACTTTGAATTTGTCCAGTCCTAAGAGTAATTAAATGTACAGTTCCCAAAGGATAAGAAAACGCCTTTCCTGGTGAGGGTATTGTTAACTCGGAAACATTGGAATTGTCCGTAATTTGTGTTTTCCATTGCGTTCCTTGGGATACACCAGCGACGCGACTAAATACCGTTGGTTCTCTGGGAGGGTCAAGAGGTGTTGGAATGGGGTCACGCTTTCCTGCTAAATTACCTGTATCCAGAAGCTCTTGCCACTCGCCTAAAGTCGGTAAAATATTACTATTTTTGGCTAAATTTGCAATATAAACTGGACTACTACTTGCCAAGCGCATCATTGTAGTGCGACCGTTAGAAGAAGGAGCCTGTACCGGAATTGGTAAATTTGCTAGGATTTTAGTTTCTTTTGGTTCTATCACCAGCTTTTGGGGAAAAATCTCTTGCCGAACTCCCCGCAGTACATCATTCATTGTGCGATCGCCTGGCCCAGAGTAAACTGTACCTTGGGGATTTTCAACCATATCAGCTAAAGCAATAAACTGTGCTTCTTTGGTAAGGTAACTAGCTGCTTGTAATACTTGCACTGTGACAGGTTCATTTCCCGGATTATGTACAATTATCCCTTGGTATACAGTGCGGCTTTGGGCTGGTGTTTCTGCCCTGACGATATGATGAGCAAATATATCAAATCTGCCTTCAAAGGGATAATTTAAATGTGCTTCATGTACTTGTTTCCCATCTGGGGGAAAGGTTGATAGTAAAATTCCTTCAGTTGTCACCAGTTCAGGACTATTACTGTTGAAGGTGGGAATAATATCAAGTTTTCCTGGTAAAGGACGTATTTCTTGGCTGTCTACTTCGACTCCAGCAATATATTGTGGGGGAACCGTGTAAATATTTAGCGCCCGACACATTAAAGCCGCAACTTCCCCTCTAGTCGCGCTTTGTAGTGGTTTTAGCTGTTTGACATTGGGATAATTGACAACAATACTATTAATCGTGGCAGATGCAAGCGCATTTTGGGCATAGTTAGGTATTTGCCCCGCATCGTTAAAATATTCTTGTAATGTCTGCATTGGGTTAGGTAAAGGGCTGTAATTTTTCCCCCCAGCTACAACACCAATGATTTGGGCACGAGGAATTGGTTGGTTTGGCTGAAAAATACCACCAGGATAACCAGAAAAAAATCCTTTTTGGTAAGCGGTAGAAATTGCTTTATTCGCCCAATAATCAGCAGGTACATCTTTAAATGACATGGCTGTGCGTTTCACTGGTGAATCAGGAAAAGCATTTAGCATTAACACTGCTGCTTGAGCGCGTGTCACTGTTGTTTCTGGGCGAAAACTACCATCGGGGTAGCCTGTAATCAGTTTACGCTCTTTTAGTTGCTCGACACAATGTTTTGCCCAATAACTTTGGGTGTCAGAAAAGGCTAGGGCGTTGGGGTTTGATAGAGTTAAGACAAAGATGGCTACTGAAGTTTTTTTCAGGAGCTTTAATAAACTGATTATCATTCACAAAAGCCGGAAAGCTAATACATCTCGTAAGAATTATATTTATATATGTTGCCACTTTTGTTGTGTAATTCTGTAATTTGTAGCAATTACGACCACTGTCTCCAACACAGTCAGTAGACCGAAAAGTTCTGCGATCGCTAAAAAATAGTAGTGTGCGATACCGTTTTTGGAGGAATGGAAAAAAGCTGACTGCCTTAGCTAAATGATAAGAATGACTTATTGATAAACTCTAAAAATCAACCGAAATCAGCCAGAAGGTAAACAAACTTCACAAGCTACCCCATAGTAGCGGTCTATTGCTTGACGTAAAAATTCAAGCATTTGTTTGAGGGTAAATAGATGAGCGAAAACTTGTCTGGAACTTCTTTTTAAGCGACTAAGATAATGCCACACTAGATAAATCCAAACATTAATAATTAAAAATGCCAAAGCTACAAACAGAAAGCGAATGGTGGGATTTTTGATAGTAGTTTTAATCCGACACTGGTTTTTCATCCGATAGCTGCTTTCAATTCCGAAACGGAGACGATAGTCATCATGTATAAGCTGTAAAGATAACTGGACTTTATAGACTGCATAAATAAAAAACTCTCGCCCATGCGCTCGTCTTTTACCGTTTTTATATGTACAAACTATCCACACTTGAAAAGTAACCGCTCCATATTTATCACTGTTTAAGGTGTAAGATGTTTTATAACTGCGCCTACCTCTAATTAACTGTCTAGTTCCTGTATATTTGCCTCGAATAATAGCAGGCATTTCAAATGGGATATCAAGAGCTTGCAACCAGCGAATCACTGGCACACAGAAGAACTCTCGGTCTAAATATAATCGCTCAATTTTAAGCTTTAGAGGCTCAATTAGCGCTAATAGATAAGTAATAATTGCTGCTTTTGTATCTTTTTGTTGAACAGCTTTGATAGCTAGAGTGACTCGTTTATTTTTCTTAATTACGTAGAGAGTAGCATAGGCGTAAAAAGAGCAAGTACCACTTTTAGCTTTACTTCTATAAATAAAAGGTGCTTCATCTGGTGATGGTTCGCCATAATAAGGAATTAAATTAAAATCAATAGCAATTTTTTGTTTACCCTGTCGAATTCCATCTGGTAAACGGCTTTGAAGTGCTGCATTTAAGTCTAATTCCAGAGAGTTCAGGTCTGAATATTTGTCTAAATGGTAACGAATATCGTTACTTGTGGGAACATTTTTTAAGATTTTAGTAGTGTTTTCAATACTATCCCTTTGAGTAGCAGCACGAATTAAAATTTCAAATATATTTTGTTGTTCACAATTACCTTGAGTTTTAATTGGAACATTTTCTCCTAAACAGTTAACTACTTCTTTTAACGTTTGATTATCGGTTAAAACCGGGGTAGTCGCAGTCATAGCCAAACTAATTAATCCTTTAAGTCAAAAATTTTGCTTTTTCACCTCAATACTTTACAAAAATTCCAAGACACAGAACCAGAACATTGTTTTGCTGCGAGAGCTACCCTTACCTTTGCCATTCAACATATTAGTTTTGCTTATATAATATCTATCAACAAAATTCCCCAAAATTGTATCAAAAAGCATAGTTTTCCAGACAATAATCAGATCCGCAAGTATCCATCACAGAGCGATCGCAAAACTTTTCGGTCTACTGAATTTACATTAATTACTCAAGAATCAATATCAATACAAATCACTGTAACGTATGGATTAATTACTGATTCAGGTACATAAATTGTTAATTCTCCTAACGGATTAGAATTGAGAATAGAATCCATAATTGCACAGCGACTTGTGTAGGTTAGTGCTGTGCCGTCAGCAAGAACAAACACCGATTTTACTTGCTTAATTGGTATACCCCTAACCGATATTGTCTCGTAAGGTTTCATTAATAGGTGTAGATAAATGCGATTACTTTCGGCGCGCGAACCGCGAATGCCCTTACGAGTTGAGGGGCCATAAAATTGCCACGGTTCTAATCCTGGGGTTGTATCAAGTATACTTTCAGAGTGGCTACCCATCCAATCTGCTATATCTTTGAGACGCTCTAATTGCTCAGGAGGGATTTGTCCATTACCCATTGGACTAACATTAAGCAAGAGGTTGCCTCCAATGCCAGCTACTTCGCAAAGGGTATGAATCAATTGACGAGAGGATTTAAAGTTGCGATCGTCTGAATTATATCCCCAACTCTCGTTAATAGTCAGACAGGTTTCCCAAGGATGAGCAGGTGGGTGAGGAGGAATAAACTGCTCAGGAGTTTCAAAGTCTCCACAATTGGGTAGTCGATCGTTAATGAGAATATTAGGTTGTAAATCACGAATCATTTTTGCTAATTTTTGAGCCTGCCATTGCTCTGGAGTCCGTTCCCAACTTCCATCAAACCAAATGATGTCAATTTGACCATAGTTGGTCAATAATTCTCGTATCTGATTGAACATAAATTCGATATATCGTTCCCACTGTTGCGCTGTAGGTTGAGGTAGTTGGTCAAAACGATAAGGTTTATCTGCTTCTGTAAAAGCAGGATAGTCAGGATGATGCCAGTCACTAAGCGAAAAGTAAAGACCAACACGCAATCCTACAGAGCGCATCGCTTCGATATATTCACGTACAATATCTTTTTTATAAGGTGCAGATGCAATTGAAAAGTCTGATTCTTGGGTATGGAATAGGGCAAAACCATTATGATGTTTGGCTGTTAATATGGCATATTTCATTCCTAGACTTTTTGCTAAATCTGCCCATTCTTGAGGATTATATTGCTGGGGATTGAAAGTATTAGCTGTGTCGTGATATTTCTCAACTGGAATATCTTGGCAAAAAGGAAGGCTGAATACACCCCCAACTAACGGCCAAGATAACTCACATCCAATTTGAGAACTATGTCCCCAATGAATAAACATCCCCAATCGAGCTGTATCAAACCAGTTATTCATCATAGTGAAATTTAGCAATAATTCTGCATAAAAGGAGAAATAGCTCCTGAGAGCATCTTAGTACATATACAGATTTTGGTTGTTGTTATTTGTTGGCTAGGTTGAAAATGCGTAGGCGTAGCCCGCCGCAGGCATCGCCTATGCTGGGCAAAACACCATCGCCTCCTTCAGTTTCAAGCGAACGCGAGTAGTGTCTCGCACGCCTAGGAAACCCTTAACATAATCATTGCGACACCGAGTAGCCCGCCGCAGGCATCGCTCACTTTCCAAGAGAATCATCGCAACTGTGAATTTTGTCAGTTTCCAACCACCTTACCACTAACCGCAATTTATCAATGTAAAAAATGTGAGTTTAATCAAGAAAAACTATTTCCTAATGGTATAGAATTTGCGAATCAAGCCCAATGTATGTACTGTAATCCGTAGGGTCACAAATGAGCGAAATCCTTCTTGTAGTAGATATGCAAAATGGTTTTATGCCTAAAAAATGCAGACATATTATTCCTACTGTCATTAATCTAATTGAGCGTTTTTTAGAGGCTGGTAAACTTGTTGGATTTACAAAATTTATCAATACTGCTGACAGTAATTATGTGAAGCTAATTCATTGGTCAAGCTTGATACACGAACCAGAAACGAGTATTATTGGTGAACTTCAGCCATATATATATAACATTTTTGATAAACCTTATTACTCTGCATTTACGGAAAGTTTTTCGAGTTTTATTTTAATTAATCAAATCAGTAAAATATATCTTTGTGGAGTTGAAACTGATAGCTGTATTTTCAAGACAGCAATTGACTCTTTTGAGCGCGGTATTGAACCAGTAATTATCGAGGATGCTTGCTTTAGTGCTGGTGGTCAGCAAGCGCATGATGCAGGTATTTTCTTGCTCAAACGTAATATCGGAAAAAACCAAATTCAGATGAGTGATGAGGTGATTGAGAAGATTTGGTCATAATCAATTACAATTGGATCATCTTGACAACTACCGTAAGTCTGCTCAAAAAATCCTGCTGGCCATCCCAATTCTTCGGGTGTTTTTGAGGGTGCTGATGGTTCTAGCTGTTGATAGGTTACTGTCACTTCTATTTCTTTGTCCCTTATCCCCACAGGGATTTCTAAATGTAAGATCCCATCAGACCCTACGTGAGAACGCAATTTGATACTTTGCATTACTGTTTTCTCCTACTTGCCGATTCATTGGAATTATCTAGCACATCATTAAGTTAAGGGCGAGACTGGTAAGTTTGCATCAATCTCAATCAAGGTAACTTTGGCATTTTCAACTACGGTATTTCCCAGCAGCGTGTCCTGCATTGCTTCAAACTTAGACTCTGTTATCCCAATCCGTTCATAATGTAAAATCACATGATAATGCTTTTGTATTACTTTTCCTGACTCAGAACGCTCTACTGCAAGCCCATCTTGGTTTTGACCCTCTTCGGCAATCTGACGATATTTACTGGCTAACTGCTCTAATGCAACGGCTATAGCGTGTTCTCTTGTTTGCCCACAGCAACGAATTTCATCTGTGGGCTGGTCAACAGATGACAACAGTTCACAAACATACTGTCCATGATCGTCAGCCTGTACGTTAATTGTAATTGTTCCGGTGATTGAAGTCATGCTCAAGTTACATTAACACTGTATTATTTTAAACAAATTTAAATTTTAATAGATAAAGGAAATAACCAATCAAATCAAGATGATAGTAAAATTGTTCTGCCATGTAAATATGTTGCTAAGTTAGGGCGATAAATTATTTTAACTGTATAACCATATTCAATTGATAAAATGTCTAAAATTAGTTCCAAGACATCAAAGCCTAAATCTCTCAAACAACGACACAGATTTTTCCTAAATCCTTATACAGACTGTGCTTTCACTAAATGCCCAAAGTGTGAAACAAAAACGAAGATTCGCAAATTCCCTTTAGTGATTCATATCCAACCACAACAGCTATTTTTACTCAATAAACAGTGTAAATATTGCCCAAGCTGCGACTTAATTATTGCTAAAAAACAGGAAATTGAGCCATTGATGGCTGCTACTTTTGTCCAAACAAATCCTCAAATTGTAGGTAATAACTATGTAGTTATGGGAACAGTTGATAAAAAAGATTGGAAGGAAGGCGACAAAAATTTGCTTTCCCCATCGGAAATGATCGGACGCATATACATCTTCAAAGATGTTTGGAATTTTGAAGTCATTCCGGCAGGTTGGTATCCTAATGAAGGAAAACAACAACACTAAACTTTTTTCCCTATTCAAGTCTAGCAAAGAATCTTGACCCAAGATTGACCACCAACTCCCTACTCACGACTCCAATAGCCCACATCAGCAGCACTTTCGGCAGTAAGAGAGAAAATAATTGGCTACGCTTTGCTTTAAGAGCGATGTCTACAACGGGCTGTCCGGTGTCGCTACTTTCTCATCCCCAAATTTCCTTACTCAGCACCCCATCACCAGCAACCATGTCTATCGCCTGCCAGGGAAGAAGCTAAAAGTCACGGATGCCGTCTATGATACGTTGGCTGATGCTGACCTTTAAAATTCCTAATAGCAACTTCAAGATGATTCGTTTTTTGCGTAAAGCACGAAACTTTAGGTGAATAATATTATCAAACGGTATTTACTTAGGATGAATAAATTGTTGACCGTACAGCAGCATTCAAGACTGGGCAAGGAAGTTCTACGAGATTGTAATCTTGCATCCATAACAGATCAACAAGTTGAGGAATTGAAGCAATCTCTCTGGGAACACGGGGTTATTGTTGTCAGAAAGCAAAAACTGACGGCATCCCAGTTGAAAGACTTTGCCATCCAGACGTTTGGTGACTCAACCCTTGGCCGTCGCCCCAAGCCCCTAGATCCCGAAATCGCTCCAGACTTACAAAGTCCTGGAGTCTCCATTTTAGGTAATCCCAAGGGGCATAGGGGTGAGGTGGTCGGCAAAGTTGCTTGGCAATGGCATCACGATAAAGACCATCTCCCTAAAACACAGGGACTGGATATGAATGCTCTTTATGTCGTGATGCTTTATGGGGTGTCCATCCCGGACGAAGGAACGGATGGACAGCCCCACACCACTCTCTTTCTCGACATGGTGGAAGCCTACCACAATCTTGCTCCCCAACATCAGCAGCAATTAAAACTACTGTCGATGTATCACCTGTCACCTATCTCCCCACAGCCAGGGGTAGAGATTCCTCGGAAATTACATCCAATTGTCTCAACTCACAAAGTAACTGGGCGCTATTCTTTATATTTGGGTTCTGACACTTCGATTCTCAAAGGTCTAGAAAACGAACCAGAAGCTGCTAAACAGTATTGGCAGAAATTGTTTCAGGAGATTCTGGACTGTACACCAGTTTATGCCCATATTTGGCAACCTGGAGATATTGTGTTTTGGGATAACTCCCAAGTTATGCATACAGGTATGCCCTACAATCCAAACAAATATAAGCGGATTGCTCTCCGTGTTGCTGTTATGGCCAATAGCTGAAGTTGGAGACAATTGCGGGGTTTGGCGGGGTCAACAAAAGAATTCTAGCCCTCAATTAGTTCCGGTATTGTGTCCCCTTGCGGGGTAATTAGTTTATGCTATCAAGTCCACATTCTACCAAGTAGAATCCCTTGAATCCCACAATTAATCACTTACAGCATTGTTGACAGATGGCGTGTTAGAAACGGATGGTGCGCGAGATTTTATCCAACGGACAACAGAAAGTCTTTTACAGTGATGATTGCTGGAAATAGAATTATCACTCAGTTGGAAAAATCGGTAATTCAATCTCAAGCGATAGCGATGCCTACGGCGGGCTACGCCTACGCACTTTGGCCCAATAGCTGCTGAAGATTGCACTCAGAATTTATCGGGAGAAGCTGATGAACAACCAACCGAATCACAAAAACCAATACAGGCTTGCCCATAGCAGCTTCAATTTTGGTAAGTATTATCAATATAGGGGCATGATTATGACTCCGATAAATCCTCCTAAAAACGTCATTAAATGTTTGCATACTATTTTATTTGATACTTTCAAAACCGATAGGGCAGCTAAAATTACCTTGTTTAAAAATAGGTCGGGGAGGATAAGCTAAAGTCTGTTTTTCGGAGCGGCACATTATTGAAATAGTAGTTTTATTTTTTTGCTCGTAAGCAACTGCACCTATCAGGCTATTGAAGTAAAGATTGACACCGATGAAATAAAACTTCTTCCAAATCATCAAGTGTTTTAAATGTTCCATTGGCAATTGGTTCGTTAACCAAAGTCCATAATCTTTCAGCTGGTTGCAATTCAGGTGAATGGGAGGGTAAAAATGTCAAATGCAGCCCGGACGGAAGCTCAAGGTCTTTACTGGTATGCCACCCAGCTTGGTCAACAGCTAAAAGAATGTGTTTATTCGCACCTAAACTGAATTCACGAGCAAAATCTGCTAAAACCTGGTTAAAAAGTTCTGTATTTACATAAGGAAGAATCCACCAATAAGTTTCTCCAGTTTTGGGATGTACGAATGCATACAACCATAGCCACTTGTATCTCCAGTTAACATTGGCGATTGGTGTTTCACCTTCAGGAACATAAACGTAGTCGTTTTATTGGCTTAAGTCCTAAACGATAGCGAAGCGTTAGCGAGTCTTCGAGCGTCTGTTCATCTTCGCACCACAGTTCAACTTCCGCGTCTGGGTAAGCCGCTTTGAGTTGTTCCACTTCTTCAGCTAGTTTTTTTTCCAAGCTTCTTGCTCAAAATGGTCGCTTTCTGTGTGAGATGGGCGAGGCACTCGTAGCCTAAAAGTCATCTGCCGTAATATCTCCCATCCCCTGTATCTACTAATCTTTTTCCCCATGACTTCACTCAACCAATCCGCAACTTTTCGCCCATTCCAGAATCCCCCATCTGGGGCGTTTGACTGCAAAGCTTGCCATAACTGCGCTTGGTGGATGTCATTTATTAAGGGAATTGCTCCTTGATTTTCATTTCGGCGATCGCCTAATCCTTCAACGCCAAATTCGTTATACCCTAGTGTGGCAAAACTTACTAGAGAAGACGACTCTCTAGATTAGCTAGGTAAGCCTTGGGATCTCTGCGAAATCGATACTGTTCAATTCTGGCAATGCGTGGTGTTTTTGCAATTGAGAGCGTAATTCGAGCCAAGTAACAATATCAACTTGTGCTAAATCAGATGCGGTGAAAGAATGAAGTTTAGTAGCGATGGCACAGGCAAGTTTGACGGAACCACGAATAACGAGAGATGAGGGGGCAACCTTACGACCTGTACAACGACGTTGATGATGACGTAGCATCCCAAAAGCATGTTCTAAGTCATTATTAGTTCGAGGAAAATCTTCAATTTCGTAACAATGAAAAAGTCCAGACCAGTAGTTATGGGTGGTTTTTATAAAGTTATCGATGGCGGTGGTCAGTGTACCAGCTTTCTGTTTTTGTTGGGACATTTCTGTTAACAGTTGCTGATAACTTTTTTTGACTCCAGCAGCATCAAGACCTATTTTATTATTGAGAATATTACTAGCTTTATTAACCCACTGATATGCAACTATGACAGGTGAAAATAAAGATGCAGTCGCAGATAAACCCTTAGCTATCAGGTGTTTCAGGTTGACTAAAGGTGGTGGTAAAGCACTTTTTTTTCCATCCGCTCTAACATGAAGCTCTATCAACGTCAAATTTTCTTGTAACTTTAATCCAGATGCCTCTAACGGTGGATGACCATCATTGGTTATAGAACTACGTACTGCCGAGCAATAATCTTCAATAATGTTTGCCAAATCCTTATCTTCATTAGTAACACTACGTTCAATGTCTCGTAATCCTCTAACTTTTTTCTTTAATTCCTTTTTTGCATGTCGATCCGCCTCATATATGGGAATAATAGCCTCCTTTAGGTAATGATAATGACATAAACCATGAGCAATACTAGGTAATGCTACTTTTACAGCTTTGCGAATTGATTGTTGTCCATCACTAACAACTCCATCAATTGGTACATTTAGGGTGTTAGTTACTTCTAATAATAACGCCACTAAATCTTCATTTCTTGATGATAATAAGGTTTTAGCTAGTAATATTTCTCCTGATATACAATCTCGAATGACCCATAATACCTCATGTCCAATTTCTGGCTGCATCCCATCAATGGCTAATATCACCCGTCCTTGCTTTTTAACTATTGCTTTTAACCTTTTATGGTCTTTTAGCCATAAAGAATTTTCTCGTCATATCTGTCAATTAGGTGCGTGACCGTTCGTTGACTGATACATATACCCTTTAATTCAAGGTGAGTGTGTATTTGAGGAACACTTCTATGTTCCTGGTAGCGCAATGCTCCTATATAAGCAATCACATCCAAACCAAATTCGTTCTGTGGTAGAGCGAGTGACCCTTCTTGCTCTGGTCAATATGCTTTTTTATACCGCAGACATGACTTATTTTGACATCGACGAATTTTTAGCTGTAGTTCTACTACCCCATTCAACGTTCTTATATGTCGAGGATTATTGTATTCATTCCACATTGCTTCCCCGCACGAGGGGCATCTTTTTTGAACACAATCGAGTACTTCAAACGATGTTGCCTCTGGTTTTAGACTTTTTCTTACCAAGTTTTCGCACCATTATTTCACTACAAGGTCAAGATTACAGGATTTCCCCTCTTCTCTAGTAAGTTTTGCCACGCTAGGGAATAATCTTCTAGCAACACGCGAAAATTAACAATGCACGGCTACTGCTGTATCGATTTGGCGCGATAGATAATCGTTATTTTGCCCCAAAACCGTCTAATTGGTGTAACGGTTTCATTTTCGGTTAGGTAAATACATCCTCATGTTCAGCCACAAGAGATAGGATATTTATACAGTACTCATGTACTATAAAAGGGGCTGAATATAAACCTAATTCATCACAAAGGAGAATACGACAATGAGAAAATTAAAACTTCAAATACAAATGACCCTTGACGGATACATTGCCGGACTCAATGGCGAAATGGAATTTATGGCGTGGAATTGGGACGACGAATTAAAACAATATGTCAAAGATATAACTGAACCTGTTGACTGCATTATTCTTGGACGAAAACTTGCCGAAGGGTTCATTCCTTACTGGGGTAGCGTGGCTGCAAATCCTGATGACCCGGAGTTTACAGCCGGTAAGAAATTTACGGACACACACAAAGTTGTTTTTAGCAAAACGCTTGATAAGTCAGAATGGAACAATACCGTTTTAGCAAAAGGCAACCTTGTTGACGAAATCACTAAATTAAAAAAACAAGATGGTAACGACATTATCACTTATGGCGGTGCGACCTTTGTATCGGCTCTAATCAAACAAGGATTGATTGACGAGTTTCATTTATTCATTAATCCAATTGCAATTGGTGACGGAATGACAATTTTCAAAGAACTTGACAGCAAACAATATCTGACATTAGTAAAAGCTACATCGTTTGACTGTGGGATTGTTGTTCTCAATTACGAACCATATTCATAGGTTTTGGCAATTTGGCATCACAAGTCTGTGAATTGCAGTTTAAATAAGATATCAACAGAACAGAACAGACACAAATCGCCAGTTGTTGACCCAACGCTGTAGAACTCAGCAGCCAACCCACAGCACTCGGTCATCGCTTCTCTACATACAACTGGCTAGTAATGGACTAGAAAACACATAGTAAAGGTGGTATGGCGTACCCACCAACAGCCTGCAACCACGCGCAGTTTCCTCTAAGAACCTGTTAAGTAATTCGTCTGCCAGTCGCTTTTGAGAATCCCGTAGTCAACAATATCTACGTATTCACCCCATCTAAATTTGTGTTGACGGCGACAACCCTCGTAAACCATACCAATTTTTTGCATAACTTGTCCTGATGCGGGGTTATGAGAAAAGTGTCGGGCATGAATGCGGTGGAGTCCCAATACCTCAAAGCCATATCGCAATATTTCTTTTGCCGCTTCTGTACAGTAGCCTTTCCCCCAATAGGGTTTTCCTATCCAATAGCCCAACTCGGCATGGTTATGTTCAAGGTTGATTTGCAAGCTGATCGCACCACACAACACACCAATATCACGCAGCACAATCGCTAAGTTCACAGATTTTCCCTCTTTGAAGGCTTTTTGATGGGTTTTAATCCACTCTTGGGCCATACCGTCTTGGTAAGGATGGGGAATAGTTAAGGTCATAGCGGCAATTTCTTTTATACCAGCCAAGCATTGTACTCAGGTGCATCTGCAAGGGTGAAGGCTCTCATCACAAGTCTTTGTGTCTGGAGAGTTGGCTGCTGTGCTGTGTAAATGCTGGTGTTCATAGACCTAAAAAACGTATATTTCTGATTTCGCTTATTTGGGGTTGGGGCCTTTGGCACGGTGATACCCAATTTCTTAATTTCCTCGCTTGATTGGAAGAGCGATCGCAATACTTGCTTGAATGAAGGATAAACACAATCAAATTACTGCTACTTTACCTAATGCTGTCTCAACACGGTTGGTAAATTCAACAGGAGCGATCGCCCCCTACAGATGCTCCATCTTCACCCCTGGCACTTCCAGCATCACGGTGGTAATCGGCACAAGCCGCCCCACAGTGGTGTAATAGCTACTCCCCACTGGCGTTATTGTGGCACGCTCCCGAAACCGCCGCATGGTAATCAAAAACCACTCCCGCGTCTTTGACATGGGTAGCCTGTACAGTTGACGAGTGTTGACAAAGTAATAAAATAGCCAGTCTGCTTCAGTGTACATAAAGCAGCCGGGGGTTCCACGTTCTAAATTGCTGTGAGTTTCAAAGAAGAGGTTACGAGTTTTATTCCACCTGTCGCCCTTAATCTCAATCAAAATTTCTCCCGTCTGCGTTGTCCAGATGAGGTCAATATCTTTATGTTGATAATTGGGGTCACTTTCAACATTGTTAACGCTGATGGGTTCTGGCTTTGACCATAACCACGCCTCAATGTCAGTAGCCGCCTGATTAGCTACCTGCACCGCGTCATCCATGCTGTAGGCGTAGGTCATAGTTTTAGTTCCACCATTAAAATTAGATAGTACAATTGTATTATTAAGTTGATATAAAAAATTGAGTTATGCACCTTCTGTGGTTTCGTCGAGATTTACGTTTAGCTGACAACGAAATTGTCGCCTTAGCGTCTGCTAATAATGCCGCAGTTTTACCATTCTTTATCATTGACCCTTGGTTTTATCAATGGGTTGATGTCGGTAAAGCACGGGTGCGGTTTTTGTTTGAGTCTTTAGAGAATCTAGATAGTAATTTACAAAAATTAGGCAGCAAATTAATATTATTTGAAGGTAATTATGTAGAGATTATACAAGAATTAGCTCAACATTTAATACATCAAGGGCATAGACCAAAACTCTATTTTAATCGTGATGTACAAGTTGAGTATGGTGTTAGCCGAGATAAGACCGTAGTTAATTTTCATCAAGCATTAAATCTCGATTATCATCTGGGACTAAACAACTTTTTACAATCACAAGATAAACGTGAGCAGTGGTTTAACGAGTATTACACATACCAAAGACAATCTATTTACCCAAAACCTACTACTATGGTTCTTCAGTACTT
The DNA here is from genome assembly GCF_054786515.1 of Nostoc sp. UIC 10890. Taxonomy (NCBI): domain Bacteria; kingdom Bacillati; phylum Cyanobacteriota; class Cyanophyceae; order Nostocales; family Nostocaceae; genus Nostoc; species Nostoc sp. UIC 10890. Next base: position 53,443 of record NZ_JBSGKF010000006.1, on the reverse strand, counting down.
GTTATGCCAAATTATTAAAATATAGATATTATATAATGTCAAAAAATGTATCAATAATCTGCTAAAAGTACTATAAAGATTGACATATAAAGAATATTTTTTGTTAACTGTAAATAGACTTCCACTATTTTTATATAAATTTACAGTCATGACTAGCAAAAGAGATATTAAAATTCTAACAGAACTTCTTGATTTAGGAGATATAAAAGTTATATCACATCGCCTTCACGATGGAATTGGAATTATTTTACAAACCGAATCAAAAAAAATATATAGTATTTGCCCCAGGTGTGGCACAAAAAGTCAGAAATTACATCAAAATCATCGACATATTGTTAAAGACTTACCTTTTGGAGAGCGTCTAGTATTTTTAGAAATTAATAGGCGTCAATTCAAATGTGAAATATGTAAAAAACCGTTTAGTGAAAATTTAGATTTTGTCAAGAAGAAAAGAACTTATACAAAGCGGCTTGCACAAAAAACAATACAAGAAGTTTTAGAAAAAGATATCCACACTGTAGCTTCAAAAGGAATAGTCACAACAGAAGAGATAGAAGGTATGTTAAAAGACGCATTGGAACAATTATCAAATTCAAAACCTTTAAAATTAAAAAGACTTGGAATTGATGAGATAGCTCTAGTTAAAGGAAAAGGAAATTATTGTGCAGTACTAATAGATTTGGATACATCCAAATTGATTGCTATTTTAAGTGGACGTACTCAAGAAATAATAAAGGAAACTCTTATAGAGTGGGGAACTGAAGTCTTAGAGCAAATAGAGGAAGTCAGTATAGATTTATGGAAGGGTTATAAAAACTTAGTGACAGAATTAATGCCTGAAGCTCAAGTAGTTGCAGATCGATTTCACGTTATGGTTCAGATAAATAAGGAATTAGATACACAGAGAAAAAAAGAAAAGCGAAATATACAAGAGTTAATAAAAAAAGCAAAGACATCAAAAGAAAAATTCAAACAGGAGCAAGTATTATCAGGATTAAATAAAAGTAAATATGTTTTACTTAAAAATGAGTCAGATTTAAACGAGGAGCAAAAAAATAAACTTATTCAGGTGAAAGCTGTGTCTCCTAGTCTAAAATTAATGCATGAATTGAAAGAGAAACTTAGAAGAGTTTTTAATAAAACAAATGATTGGTATCCGGCAGTCTTTAAATTGGGTATATGGCTATCAAAAGCTAAAAAATATTTCCCAAATAGTAACAATACTTTTATCCGATGGTTTGATGAAATAGTAGCTTACTTTGATAATAGGACAACAAGTGGTGCTGTTGAAGGTATCAATAACAAACTCAAGCTAATTAAGCGTTCAGCTTATGGGTTCAGAAATTTTAATAATTTTAGAGTAAGATGTTTATTGAATTGGCATTTTAATTATTAGTTTAGCATAACAAGTACTGAAGAGCCACTACTATTAATACTCCGTCACTGTCTCTAAATATTCCCCAGCTTACATTTCCAGAATTAAAACAAAAGTATTCAGCCTTTTGTCAAACAGAACAGATATATTTTATTGGTGGAGAAACACAGGCACAAGGTACATTAAATTCATTTCTTAAAAGTAGATTTAATGGCTATCACTGGAAACTTTCACGCCCTTGGTTAGCACAGCAAGGCGCAACATCTCACCTATCACCTCACCTGACCTTTGGTACAATTTCAACTTGCATTGTTTACCAACAGACTAAGGCAAGGGCAGCAGAACTTACAAATCAGCCCAAGGCAGAATTTTCCTTAAAAGCATTTCGAGACCGTTTGCGTTGGCATGATAGTTTTACGCAGCGACTCTATTTTCATCCAGAAATTGCTTACACTAACCGTTATCCAGAGTTTGATCAACTATATACACCAGAAACGTTATCAGGAGCAAAACAAGAATTATTCCAGGCATGGCAACAAGGTATGACAGGCTTTCCCTTAGTTGATGCCAGTATGCGGCAACTAAAAACAATGGGTTGGATGAATTTTCGGATGCGGGCAATGTGCGCGACATTCCTAACTATTAACTGTGGAATTTCATGGCATCACGGCGCTAATCATTACATGAACTATTTAGTAGATGGAGATTTAGCAATTAATAATTGGCAATGGCAGATGCAAGCTGGTGTAACTAATCCACTCAGCGATACTTTGCGAATCTATAACCCGTCAAAGAATATTGCTGAAAAAGACCCTCAAGGAGACTTTATTTACCACTGGATACCGGAACTGCAAAGCTACAGTTTACCAGAAATTGAACAGGGGAAATACATCGATACTAGTAGCTATCCTAAAGCAATTCTAGATTGGTCAAAGACGCGTAAAGTTAATGGCAAAGTTGTTTCTGACTTAAGAAAGCAAACCAAACAGCGATTATTAAGCCAAGGTGGAGATGAATACAATAGTGCGATTGCTGCTAAAGTAACAGTTGAGAAATACTGGCAGCATCAAGACAGCGAGTACAAAGAATATCAAAAAAAGCTTACTGAGTTGCAGGAGTAAAGCATTATCTAGATTTTAAACCAAGCTCCTCTCTCTTTTTACTAAATAAAATCACCATTCAACAATACTTTGTCGCGTCTTCCCCGCATTCATCTACTAAATACAACAAACACTTATAACGTAAACCAATTATTTGTTCATAGAGAGGATTGATTTTACACAATGGGGGAATGTGAAAAAGTGTCCGCCCTAAAATTGATATAGTTCTTTCAAAAGGACAGTGAGATGGAATTAGTTTACATAACAGTCTGGCTAACTTGGCATTATGAACTTCTAATATTTCAACCTGATAACGTATCTGGTTTAATAAGCTGCTACTTAAATGTTCTTGCTTAGGTAAATTCATATATCAACTCTCTTTCCCGAAATCTGTTCCTCTAAAATGCCAGTTATCTTCAGACAAAAACATCGTATATTTACGAAACTATTTCTCTTCTTAAAGAAAGCTAACTGAAATCTCAGTAAAATTCCTTAAAATCTAGAATAAGTAAGCAATTGTATTTTATATAACAAATGTTACAAGTAAAGCTAGTGTCTGAGGAAGCAGGAGTGTAATCTTTACTTCAAGGGGCTACGCAAATGTTTACGCACCTCTTGCTTCTGTAACGATTATTGTTTTCTACTTCGAGTGTTTAGCGTCAAAAATCAAAACTGCGATCGCTTTATGCAACATCTGCAATTCAACAGTCACATTTCCCCTAACATTGCCATATCCTGTCTTGAGAACTTATTGGTTTTGGAATTACGCCCTTCGCGTTAGTAGCAATGCCGAAGGCGGCAAGCTACGCGTCGCTCGAATGGGCCAAACCCTATAATTCCAGAGGCGTTACGCTTGATGTAAGGAAATAAACTTAGTTAAGATCCCAAAATGTCCTCACCACAAATTCAATCCTACGGTTGTAACAACTCTCTAGACCAGCCTTTATCCACTCTGCCGTCGTGGAAAATCAAACTGCTGTATGACGGCCAATGTCCCTTGTGTCTGCGTGAGGTTAACTTTTTGAAAAAGCGGGACGCGGGTCGAGGGCTGGTGGCGTTTGTAGATATTGCAGCTGATGACTACAACTACCAAGCACATGGCGGTGTTAACTATGAAACTGCAATGGGGCGTATTCATGCTGTGTTGCCAGACGGAACGCTAGTTAAAGATGTTGAGGTTTTCCGTCGCATTTACGAAATTCTGGGGATGGGTTGGGTCTATGCTGCAACTTCCTTACCAGTTATCGCTACTATTGCCGACTTCCTATATGGGATTTGGGCTGATTGGCGACTTTTCTTAACAGGACGACCAAATTTAGCGACTATTGTACGAGAGCGTTCTTCAGGGCAAGCTTGCAAGACCCAAAGCCGTTGTCGCTTAATAGATGGAGATGACTAAGCCCAGTTTCATAATAAACGATGTCTTACTAAGACTGAAGTCACAGGTGAAGAGGTATAGCGCATCATTGAGGCGCTGCTGGAAAAATTGGTAGTGATGGTACAGGAGTAGGGGAATGTTGGGGCGATCGCTCTACTCCTACAGGAGTATTAGCTACAAGCATAAGCTTACATTTCCAAAAAGCCATTTTACCTTAAATTATTTGTTTGTGTTAGTCATTCACACAACTTGAGTACTAGAAAAAAATCATCCTCTTTAGTCAGCCAAATTATCATTTGGACATCTCACTTTCATGATGCCAATCTGTTCGGCTCAAGCGATAAACAAAGCACTTATCGTCACCGAATCGTCGATATTGAATAAATTTGAAGCCAAGACGTTCATAGAAGCGGTGAGCGCGAGTACTACTAGCTAGTGGATCGATGATTACAGCCTGTAAGACTACAACATAGCCAGAAAAAATTAATTTATAATGATTGCTATAAAAATTTTTTCCTCAGTTGCCTGCAAAATTGAAAGCTAATTTCGTCAGTTATGGTTTTTAGCCGATGAAAATACCCAATGAATGTGAAAATATGGTAGACATTCGAGCCGAAATAGTCAGGCTAGACCGTCATAGTTATTGCATTAATTAATCAGCGTTTATGAGTAACCCTATTTCACATGAGGAAGAACCAGACTTTCATTTGTCTATTCAAGAGAACCTAAAACAGCTTTCCGCTCAATTGGGATCTCCTCTGGATGAAACATCAGCCATGCAAATATACCAGAATGCATCCGATCTACTCAGCCACCTTTCCCCATCACCCCTTACTTTTGCCCGTGTTGCAGGAACATTACTGGTTTACCAAGTCCAAAACACAGAAGCCGAAGAGATAAAGTGGTTCAATACTCAAGTTAAACAATGCTTGAATGAAGAAGAAGTTGAGGAGTTGATTGAATCCATATATCGCACTGATGCTTTGTGATTACTCCCCGTTATTGCAGAGGTTGAACTACAGAAAAACCTGGAAATAGTTCTGTTATCTTTGCTTTGGGTGTAACTTTTTTTGTGCAAGGTAAAGACTATAACCCGCCTCGGTGTGAGCGTGTTCTTCAATGGCAGTCGCAGTAAAAATTTCCCATCTGCCCGAATCTTGATAATCCAGATGCTTGTAACGTTTACAAAGACTTACAGTTTCCAGAAGGGGTATATGAGCATATCACTGAATATCATGAACAAAAAGCAGAAAGCTAATGGATGGATTAGGGATTACCTTTCCATCTTATTAATTGCTTATTTGAGTATGCAGAAATACGGTTCTACATACTCGAATCTGAGGAATGATAACAAACCAATCCTCCAAAATTACTCCACTTGTATCATCTCTTTTAAGATGATGATAGATATATTTAACTGTAATCTCATTACTCTGAAACCGAAACTGACCAGGCAACATCCCTTTGTTTATGAGAGATTGCGTTCCATCCCGTGATAAACAACCAATTTCCTGATTCTGCTGTGTAAAAATACTCCAACCATTACCGAAAGAATTAACTCTTAATTCAACAGGACTACCCTCATGTAAATTTTTAATGATATTCTGTCTTTTTTTAGTCAATTTATAGCCTAAATGTACATCACCTGGAGTTAAATCAAAGTAATGCATTAGCTGAGGAAGCTGAGTTTCAGTATAAGTAATTATTTGGGGATTTAAACTAGCTTGTTGTACAAACTTACTCTGCTTTATAGAACAAATAACTAGTTCTTCCTTGGCACGGGTCATAGCGACATAAAAAAGCCGACGCTCTGATTCAATTTCATTAGGTTTAGTCTTAAAGCTATCATCTAAAAGTATAACTTTACGGAACTCCAAACCTTTTGAACCGTGACAACTAGTAATTAAAACGGAGTTATTCTCTAGGAAGTCTTCACGATTTTCATTAAACTCAAATATTGCAGTCAATATTTCATCAACACTTATCGGCAGTACAACACTTCCAGATTCGTAACCCCGTTCTTTATCTAAATCTTTAGCAATATTTATTAAAGTTCCAATAGTAGGTTCTGTTAAGATACGATTAGTACGTTCAAAAAAAGCCTCAAATCTCTTCTGAACTAATTCTTCAGGATTTAAAACTAGGCTATAGTCTTTTTGTAAAGCATTAATTAGTAGACGGGTAGAGCGATTTTTTACTAAGGGTATAGTAGTATTTTTAAGCGCATAAGTAGAAATGCTTTCTTTTTCTAAAAGCAAACGGATCGGATTCATATCATCCCAACGGCTAGCTATAATAGCTATTTCATCAGGGGCAATCCCTGAGTTCAGCCAAGATTGAATTTTATCTTTAATCCAGCCTGCTTGCTGCGACAAATTATTGAATTTTAAAGCTAGTACTGGTTCTCCTGTTACCCCTTGACGTTTCTCGTTGATCCGAACTTGTTCTTCTGGAGTTTGTTTACAGCGTACCTGATTATTCTGTATAAGATGATTAGCAGTTTTAATAATATTTTCTGTAGAGCGGTAGTTTTCAGTAAGTAGTAGTCGTCTTGCTCTATACTCTTCCTGAAATTGAATAATATATTTAGTGTCAGCACCTTTAAAGGTAAAAATATTCTGATCGTCATCTCCAATAACGCAGAGATTAATTTGTACTGACCTTTTTTTATCCTCCGATTCATTGAAACCAGAAATTAATTTAATCAAACGATATTCATTTTCACTGACATCTTGATATTCATCAACGAAGATATACTCTAACTTCCCTAACAGTTGAATTCGTCGAGCTTGAGTATCTTCATCAACATCTTCAAATTCTTCGCCTTTTTCAAGCAGTTTGCAAGCTTCAATTAAAAGTCGATCAAAATTTATTGCCTGAGTTCTACTGTATTCACCTACCGTTCGTCCCAACAGTCCTAATGCTAAACCGTGGAATGTAAAAACTCGAATTTGTGATACTTGTTCGCCAATAAAATTTCGCAGTCGTAGTTGTAATTCTCTAACTGCATTACGGTTATAAGCTAAAACTAAAATACGCTTCGGCTCAACTCGCTTAACTTTTACAAGATAAGCAATTCGGTGAACAATAGTTCTTGTTTTACCAGAACCAGGGCCTGCTATCACTGCCATCGCTGGGTCTGAAGCTAGGACAATTTCTTTTTGAGCAGAGTTCAATGGTTCTAGAATACGCTTATAATCTTCTGGAAGAATTGGTTTGGTAATCTCTTGTGCCGAAAATTGATACTTTGAAAGGAATTCTTTTTTATTTGTACCAAAGTAATCGCTAATGAATTGCTGACGCTGTTCTATTAACTTTAGCTTTCCATATTGCACCATATAATGAGTGCGGCGAGTCTGTTCTTCATAATGAGCTTCGACTCTAGGATAACGGCGCGTTACTGTGGAAATACTTGCATTTTTTATGACACGAACTTTTAGTGACTGTTGGAATAAATTTAGTCCGTCGCTCAATCGAATTATTTTTCTTTGGTGTAGCCATAGAAGAATAACCTCCAACTCTTCCTTGTCCCAATCAAGTTTAGTCTGTTGGATAACTTCAGTAGCCAGCCTTCCCAGTTCATACTTCAGGGGTAATCTTGCCCCTGTTGTATCTCCCAATGCTTGATATAAAACTTCTAACACTGTAGCTGTTAAAATTTTATGTTCAGGTAAATGCTCTGCAACTTTTATATCCCGCAATCGAACCACATCATGAGCTATACGGTTTAACTTCATCCATTTTTGAGCAACCCATCCTTCTAAAATATCTATAATATTGGATGCTCTGATTTTTTTACTATTGTCTGGATCGAGTCGAGAAGCAAGTCCGCGCAGATTTATCTGTATTTCATTTTCATTACCGAATAACTCATTAAGTGCATTGAGCAATTGGTCTTCTAGCTGACGAATACGCTCGTGGTTCTTACGGGCATCCCCTCTTACACCCTTGGTAATCACAAGGGTAATTGGTATTTCAAAAGAACATACTTCAGCCCTTTGCAGTTCTCGAATTCTAGCAGTCAGGTCATGTAAACTAATGCCAGCTTCATCGCTGAGACGATCTAGTGGAAACGGTTCATCATTGCTACTACAATAAGCTTTAGCAACGTGCATTGCCTGGATCAGGCGCTCAAAATTATCTGCCTCAAACCGAGATAAACCCTTAACGTGGTTATATTTCTCAAACTGCTCCATAGACTCTGCAAAAGTATTATGGCTCAATTCAAACTGGATAAAGCTTGAAAAATTCTCAGCTCGTTCTAATAAACCGAAGTTTTCTAGGTAATGCAGACCTACTTTAATTTTAGTGTTTTGCTGCTCTGATTCTTCACCAAACTCTTCATCAAAGTCACCCTCTTGAAAGATTTCATTAGTTGTCACCCAAAACCAATCATCTCTGGCGCTCCCAAAAGTGCGATCGCGAATATGTCTGGTTGAGATGAAGACATTTTTCAACTCTTGTTCGCTTAGTTGGTTTAAACTTTGCAAGTGAAAAACTGTATCAGCATCTTTTGGGTCAAATAGTAAAGTACAAACTGCTGGCTTTTCATCACGCCCAGCCCGTCCAGCTTCTTGAATATAACCTTCTAAGTTTGCACTCATACTATGATGAATAACTACTCGTACATCCTTGCGATTAATACCCATCCCAAATGCACAAGTTGCAGTGACTACGTTTAATTTACCTGATTTGAATTCTTGCAAAACTTGTTGTTTTTGTTCTTTTCCAAGTTTCCCGTGATAATGTTTAGCTTCAATATGACTTTGTTTGAGAAGTTCTGCTAGTTTTTCTGCATTCTTACGTGTCGTTGTATAAATTAGCGTACTACCACCAAGCTTTAAGGACTCTTTAACTTGTTCTAGTAAGATTTGCTCTTTATTCCCTGCTACTGGAATGACTTGAAAAGTTAGATTTTCTCTGGTTGTTGCCCCATTAATTGTACGATTAATATTTAACTGGTATTTGGCAAATAGCTTTTTAATATCTTCAACAACTGCGACTGTTGCTGTTGCTGTCATTAAAGCTAACAAAGGCATTGCAAGCTGCCGCTCTTGATATAACTCCCGAATAAATTTCGGTATGTAGCGATAATCTGGTCGAAAATCGTGACCCCATTGGCTAACACAGTGAGCTTCATCAATCACCCAAAGAACCGGAGGGCGCTGTTCTAGCAACGCCCGAATACTCATTGACCGCAATTGCTCTGGACTGATGTATAGCAAACCTTTGGAACCAAAACGCAGTTCTTCAAGCCGTTGGCGGCGTTCTGCTGCTGAGAGATTTCCGTTGATAAAAGTAGCGAAGAAAAACCCCGCTTGTTCTAAATCTGCTACCTGATCTGCCATTAATGCTTGGAGCGGCGAAATCACGACAGTCAGCGCTTTGTGCCTTTTGTGGAACATGAAAGCTGGTAATTGATAACATAAAGATTTACCACCACCAGTAGGCATCAAAACAAGTGGACGCTCATTATTAATGATTGCTTGAACAGCTTCTTCTTGTAAAGAGCGAAAGCTAGGGATACCGAAATATTCTAAATAGGAGTTAACTGCAAATTCGTCTGTATTTAAAGGGCGTAAACCCTCAAGTACTGTTTGAAATGTATTTAAATGCTTCAGCCAATTAGAAAAAGACTGCTTCGATTCATTGGCATTGCACTCATAGTTCCAAGCTAGTAATCCTGCCACGCATAATCTCGTTTCAAAATCATGGGTTTGCGGATTAGACCAGATTTGCTGTAAATAGGATTTATTCATCCCTTTTAGCATTATCTCTGGCAGTATTTCTATTGCAGGTTGGTCAATTTTCCAGTTAAGAATCTGACTGAAGAGTTGTTGATATGCACAATCTGCATCTTCGCCACCACAAGTAAGCAGCCAAGTATATACCTGTTGTACTTCATCAGGCTTTTTAGCTATTGCCTCTAATTGTTGATGGAGCAATAATCGAGTCGCCTGGGCATCTTCTACAGGATTATTACTTGAGTACTCACTTTGTTTATAGTCTTTATTTAGTTTGTGTGACTCCTGTAGAGGAAAAGCTAGTATTGACAGTTCTAAAGTATCGATTATGTACCAAGAAGACAGTTCCGGCTCTTGCTTAATCAAATAAGGATAATCAAATCGCCGAAAGTTGTGACCGCATACTGCTAAATTACTATTCTTTAGCTTTCTAATTTCTTCATAAGCTTGGTTTAAAGATTCTTCCGAAAAGTCCTTTGTTAAATTAGGAGATACTAATCCTATACGAAATATCTGATTTTCATTGTTAACTTCTAAATCTAAATAAGTATAAAATAATTCAATAATAGATAAGTCTTCCATATAACCCTTAATAGAAAATAGAATTGCCCGACCGCAATTTCATTTATCAGAAATTGTTAACTTACCGCACCCTAACTTTTTCAGAAGATTTTAGCAGTAAGCATTGATTTATCAATAAAATAGTACAAAACTACTATTTAACTAACTCATGAATGCGTTGTCACTCCTGTTACCTAACCGCGCAATTTGTAGCGTTCGGCTGACGAATTAGAGCCAATGTCTTAACACAACATCTTGGTCTTGCTTTAAGTTTTCCCACAACAGTGGCTTTTCTAACAGCTTGCTGAGATAGCGAATTTGGTACACCATTTAACATTAACGCGGCTGGTGTCAGCCCAATAGTCAATCTCAGGGGCTTTCAATTAGCTTTAGAGATTTGAGCATGACTGCGATCGCAGTAATTATCACTTGGGACTTGCAGAAAATAAGTTATCCCAAATTATTTGCATGAACCTATCCCACTAATAATATTTTTGCTACAAAGCTTAAGCTTCTTGAGAACTGAAAATTAAAGTTTTCAAGCACATTTTAGAGAAATAAGTAAGGATTTTTAGAATAGTAGGATAGGTTCAAACGTTTTTGCACCTTTGATGATGATTGCAACGGTTCTATTGAGCGGAGCGACTTCGAGGTGTCAGTTGCGCGTCTTGCTGATGATGCAGGCGATCACTAAAACATCCGAGGCTAGTAACCCATGTCTTACTACTGGTACAATCTAGCCAATAAATCACAATTATTGGAGTTCTAGAACTTCAGCCAACTTCCACAACCATACAGAATAATCAGGATTGACACTATGTTTCATCGAGTTCCGGAAAAACAAATGCATTTTGTTAGATGGCTGCTCGTTATTGGCTGGATTTTACTCATTTTATCGTTATTTTACGACCCAATTTCGCCATATCTCACGCAGCCTACTACTGAGTGGAGTATTTTCCGTCTCAATCCGAATCTCTTAGACCCGACGAAATGCCAAGAGGTTGTCACAGTCCAAGGAAAGTGTGTTGATGTGAAACCTTTTGCATTAGGAGCCAAAATCTTTTGGGGAATTGTAGTTCCTTGTGGAGTATTAATTATCTTTGTTTTAGGACATGAAACATGGCGGCGGATTTGTCCGTTATCTTTTCTATCACAAATTCCGAGAGCGTTAGGTAAGCAACGTCAACGCAAAATCACTAATCCTCGCACGGGAGCAGTGCGCTATGAACTAGCTAAAATAGCAAAAGATTCTTGGATTGGTCGCAATCATTTATACTTCCAATTTGGGTTTCTTTGCATTGGTCTTTGCTTGAGAATTTTATTTATTAATGCCGATAGACTATTTTTAGGGTCTTTTATTATTCTGACAATTCTATCAGCAATATCGGTAAATTATCTGTTTGCTGGTAAAACTTGGTGTCAATATTTTTGCCCTATGGGCCCCGTGCAGATGGTTTATAACGGGCCAAGGGGATTGTTAGGAAGTGAGGCTCACGAAGGTCAAAAACAGATTGTTACTCAGTCTATGTGCCGGACATCAGATAAAGATGGTAACGAAAAAAGCGCCTGTGTTAGCTGCCAATCTCCTTGTATGGACATTGATGCAGAACGGTCTTACTGGGAAATTTTTAACAAGCCAGGTCGGAGATTAGTTCAATACGGCTATGTGGGATTAGTCATCGGTTTTTATCTTTACTATTTTTTGTATTCTGGCACTCTTGAGTATTACTATTCTGGAATTTGGAGTCATGAAGAAAATCAGTTAGCAACTCTTTTAAATCCAGGATTTTATATTTTTGGTAAGCCGATTCCAATTCCGAAATTAGTTGCAGTTCCTTTTACTATTGGGGCTTTTGTTACAGCCAGTTACTTCTTATTATCGAGGGTAGAAAAAGAATACAAAGCTTATTGTCAACGGATTAACAAACCTCTCAGTAAACAACAGATACAACACAATATTTTTGCATTTTCTACCTTTGTAGTTTTCAATTGTTATTTCTTATTTGCTGGCCGTCCCGTACTCAAACAACTACCAAATCTCATAGAGCTAGGATTTAACGCTTTAGTAATTCTCGTCAGTACATTGTGGCTGTACAGGACACTCAGCCGCAGTGCGGAAACGTATTCGCGGGAAAGTCTTGCAGAAAGTCTGCGTCGTCAGTTGGCTAAATTAACAGTTGATTTCTCTAAATTCTTAGAGGGTCGGTCAATGGCAGACCTGAAACCCGATGAGGTGTATGTTCTTGCAAAAGTACTGCCCAGTTTTAGTAAAGAATCTAGTTTTCAGGTTTACAAAGGATTGCTGCGCGAAGAATTAGAACAAGGAAATGTAGAGCCGGCAAATAGCTTAGACGAACTCAAGCAAATCCGTTTGGAATTAGGACTTAAGGATGAAGAACACTTCAATATATTGACAGAATTGGGAGTAGAAAACCCATCTTTATTAGATCCAACTAAACGCAGAAGTCGGGAAAATCAGTTAAGAATCGAAAGCTATCGGCAAGCTTTAGAACTACAATTGTTAGATTTGATCGAGATGGGAGTTCCGTTGCGTCAAGCACTCCAGCGCCGAGACAAGCAAATTCAAGGTCTGAAACAAGAGTATGGCATTACCGCAGAGGAAGAAGCACAAATTTTATCCCAAATGATTGATGAAAACAGTGCTATTCTCCGCAAAGCAGAGATACTACTTACACAGTTAAAGGAGCTAATTGTCCGCTACAAAGCTTTAAGTAATTTTCCAAGTCATCAAGCACCCGTGTTTGTCTTGCTGCGATTAATCGCTATTGAAAATAAACAACTAATTATCACCAAGCAATTATTGAGTATTCTCGAAGTTTTGCAAGATGCACCGGAAGCTGTGAAAATAGCTAGTGCCATTGGCATACTTGCAGAAAATGTATTGCCAAATATTCTGAATGAAGGCAATAATACTTGGCGCTGGCAAGAAAGAATTGCCTCCGAAGCGATCGCACTTCTGCAACCCGATGATTTAGAATTAGCAGCAACCTTTGATACTCCAGCACAGATAGTTGATGACGAAGCACCGACGCAAATATTTGTTGCTGGACAACCAATACCAAAGGTGATATCAGCCAATCATCAGCCCTTTGTTATTGATGTTCTTAAAGAACTTTTGCAAGAACTAGAGCCACTCATCCAAGCAGCTGCACTTTACGCCCTAGAGCAACTCGATCCACAGCAAGGGCGCGAACAAGCACGCCAGTTACTCAACTCCACAAAACCCGGAGATTGGCTAGTGCAGGAGACAGCAGAAAATATTTTGGGTCTGGATGAAGGACAGGCTGCTGCTTTGTTGCAAACTCTCACGGCTGAAGTGAAGGTGGAGGGAAAAATACAACAGCTTGTCTTTCAGCAATCAGCCGTGCAAGTGGGACGTAGTTTAGCGAATGATATCATCTTGCCCGATGCCAGAGTATCTCAGCACCACGCGATATTTCATCTTGACGAGCAAGAAGTGAGATTAACGGCGCTCAAAAGTGCCTATGGCTTACGTATTAATGATAAACGCATACAAAATGATACAGTGCGTCTCCAGCCAGGAGATGTGATTCGGTTTAGCCCAGCAGAAGAACCAGTCATAACTGTGAGTTGGAAAAAGCAATTGCCAGTATATTCAGGAGTAGCAAAAGAAACTTTCAGCACCCTGGATAAGCTGTTATTGATGTTTGAAACCAGTCTTTTACGAACGGTGAAGCCGGAAGCGACGCTCGAACTGGCTCGCAAGGCTGAGATTCGAGTTTACCGTCAAAAAGAAATTATCTGTAAGGCTGGAGAACCATCTGATGAACTGCTGTTGTTGATCGATGGTGAAGTTGATGTAACGGTTGTGCAAGGAGATATTGAGGTTGTCGTCAATACAATTCGGTCAGGCGAAACTATTGGTGAAATGGGAGTTTTGACTAGGCAAGCGCGATCGGCAAATGTAGTTGCCAAGGCTGAAATAAATCGAGTTTTGGTCATAGAGGCGAAGGATTTTGAGACACTGTTACGCAATGATTCGGAAGTGTCGAGGAGTTTGTTGCTGAATATGATTGGTCGCCTGCAAAGGTTAACTGCACAAGTTAAAGAAAGTCAGAAGTGAAAAGAGGATTGGGCATTGGGCATGGGTAAGAAGGGTAAAGGGGAATGGGTAAGGGGGAAAGGGTTTATTTCTTCATCCTTTACTCTTCTTAGAGCTTGTCAAGTAACAACCTTGCCTCTTTTTAGCTAGAAATGCTTTCTCAGTAAGCTTTCCAGATAATAAATTGTAAAAGTTGTTTCTTGACAGGCTCTTAGGGGAACCCCAAGACCGCACTGCCTCCTAAATGTATCAACTTTAAAGTGAAACGTTATTACCTCCTGCTTCCCAATGCCCAATGCCCGATGCCCAATGCTCCATACCTAATTATTGAAACTTAGGAAAGTTAGTATGCTCAAAATCAAACTGTTAAACTCAAAAATACCCACAGAGAGACAAGAGTTAGACATATCGCCAGAAGTTATGATTAATGGCGAATGTTTTATGGGTCGCTCCCGCAATTGTGGTATAGTCCTGCCCAGTGTTGAAGTTAGCCGAGTTCACAGTAGTATCCGCTATGAAGAGGGCGAATATTACTTCTGTGATCTGGCTAGCCTGACTGGTTCGCGCATTAATGACCAAGCGGCGGGTCTAAACCAAAAATATCTCCTGAAAAAGGATGACATTATTCGGATTGGCGAATTTATCCTCACTGTTGAAGCAACCGGATCGGCAACAGATAAGGCAGAGGTCGCACCACCAGTTCTGGAAGCCCAAACCCAAACACCAATTCTTCCACAGGCGACATACACCATCCCTATTCCCCAAGTGAGTCAGCAACCAAGTCAGCCGACTCGTTCGCCTAGTGAGTATATGCCGATCGCACTTGTGCCGCCAGAACAAATCAGTCGGTGGACAAAAGGCGATTTAATGGTTCGTTGTGTGGCAATAATTGACGAAACTAATGATGTGAAGACGTTTCGCTTTGCTGCTGACCCACCAATATTATTTACCTACCAACCTGGTCAATTTATGACGCTAAACCTGGAAATCAACGATAAACCAGTTAAACGCTCTTACTCAATCTCTTCAACTCCTTCACGACCCCACACTTTAGAAATTACAGTCAAGCGTGTTCCTGTACCACCAGATGTTTTGGATGTACCGCCTGGTTTAGTTTCCAATTGGTTGCACGACAATCTCAAAGTCGGTAGTGAAATCAAAGTCAGCGGCCCTTTGGGAAAATTCACTTGTTTTGCCAACCCCAGTCAAAAATTATTGTTTATTTCTGCTGGGAGTGGTATTACACCGATGATGTCTATGTCACGATGGATGATGGACACCGCTGCTGATTGCGATATTATCTTTTTCCATTGCGCCCGCAGTCCTCGTGATATTATTTATCGCCAAGAACTAGAGTTAATATCTAGCCGCCAACCTAAGTTTCGTTTAGCGATCGCCATTACCAGACCTGACGCAGGTCAAGCATGGTATGGTTTTATGGGCAGACTCAACGAACAAATGCTGTATGCGATCGCTCCTGATTTTTGGCAGCGCACAGTATATGTCTGCGGGCCGAATGCTTTTATGCAAGGGGTAAAAACTATGCTAGAGCAAATCGGATTCCCCATGCAAAACTACTATGAAGAAAGTTTTGGCGGGGCGAAAAAGGCAAAACTCCAGCCATCGGTTCCGGCTCAAGTAATTACTGAGCAAGTTACCAAAGTGACAACAGTAGTACCAAAGCCAGTAATTTCCACCCCAGCTACTCTTCCAGTTAAAACAACAGGCTCTTTTACTCTAGTGTTTTCCAAGTCTGGCAAAGAAATTACCTGCACTGGAGAAGAGCCGATTCTAGAGTTAGCTGAACAAGAAGGAGTGGCGATCGACAGTAGTTGTCGCAGTGGGGTTTGTGGTAGTTGTAAAACCCGGAAGCTTCAAGGAGAAGTCAAGTATATAGGAGAACCTGATGCTCTCGATGAAAGCGAACAGGAGGAAGGCTATATTCTCGCTTGTATTGCTCACCTTAGAGACCGAGTTGCGATCGATGCTTAGGAGCAAATAAAATAATTGCCTTGTTTTTGGGCAATTATTTTATACTCCGTTATAAATTTATCTGTTCTACAAAATTAAACTCAACTCAAATATTCCAGCTTGAAGTAAGCAGCATCTAAATCTTACTTTTACAAGGTGTTTCAGATGTTCGATTCCTAATAGAGATGAATTCACAAAACCAAAAAAACTGGCAATCACAGCCAATAACTACAGAAAATATACCATATATCAGTAGTAATTTCACTGAAAGTGTTGCTAAGGTAAATAAATTTGTTCTAGCAGAGTTTGAGCGTGAAATTATCGAAAAGCAATTGTACTACCATACAAAAGATCATTTGATGGCTGTACAGCAACGCGCTCAATTAATTTTTCAAGTCATTCGTCCTTATTTGTCAGCTGATGTAGAGACAATTGAGAGGATGGAATTGTTACTGGATCTTTGTGCGATCGCTCATGACTTAGTACAAATCTTTATACCCCATCAACCGCACACATCCAGACGACGAGAAGCGGGTGTCAGTGAAAATGCAACTATAGAAATCCTATTGAATTATATACAAGTTTTAAATCAAGAAATATCAGCATTTTATCCAAAAAGTACGGCTCTTTTCACAGATACAGATTTGGGAATCATTCAAGAAGCGATCGCCGCTACCATTTGTGATTACGATACAACAGAGCAAGCCATTTATCAACCCTCTCTTTATAATCAGAACCAACCTATTTCACCAGTAGCTTGCATCATTGCTCTAGGGGATATTGGTTCTTTAGGAATCGAAGGAATAGCATCTTATAACCAGGAGGGTAGCCTACTCTTTTTAGAAGAAAATCCAGATATTATTCCTATGATTAAAAATCAGAACGTGCGAACTCTGGCTACAGATAATCCAGAACTATACGAAAATATTAGACAACGTTTACTCAGACGTGCAAAATTTCAAGTTAATTTTGCTAAATCTCGCCTAAATCGGCTCTCTCGTGAGTTAGCTTCTTTACCAGCAGATGCAATCCCCATATTAACTCAAGCAGTTTTTCAGTATCTAAATCTAGAAACCATACAAGAAATTGAAGCAACTACCCCCACAAATGAACAAACATCTTTAGAAGTGTTAATCAAATTTTTTGAATTTGAGCGATTAATCAAAAATTGAATTGGGGGCTGATAATTGTGAGGGTTATGGACTTTTATTCAAAAAATCTGAATTCTGGCTCCTGTCAGCGCAGCAGGGCGTAGCCCATTCTGAATTCTTCTCTATAACTACCTTTAAGGAAATTGCCATGTTCATGTTGCTTTTCTACGTTGTTAATATTAATATGCTTAATAATTTGTCCTATAATTGCCATTGTCTTTGGTTTGTATTTTAGTAAACCCATAGTTCAAAAGCTGAGTGAATTAGTAAAAAGTTCTCAGCATATAGCTAATAGTAATTCCACCACACAGATAAAATCATCAGATAGACAAGATGAAATCGATAAACTACAAACCGTTTTTTCTATACAGGACTTACGCAACTATTAAAAAAGCAAGTCGCTCAAAAAAGTTTCGTTTGCGAACTGTTCTGATTGTTCCATTTATTATTCCTATTATTGCGTCAACTGGCTTGGTGGGGTGGTTCTCTTTCCGCAACGGACAGCAGGCGATCGATGACCTGGCAATTCAGTTGAATGGTGAAATTAGTGCCCGCATTAAGCAACACGTTTTGGACTATTTGAATAAATCTTATAATGTTCTGAAACTCACCGATGCGGGTATCCAAAGTGGCAATTTAAAGCTTGATGACTTTGAAGGATTGCAACGCTATTTCTGGCAGGTAGTGCGACAGGGTGACTTAGAAAGCTATCTGTCTTTTGGGAACGAACAGGGCGAGTTTGTCGGTGTGGAACATCGAGAGGATGGCACAATTCAACTCAAAATTCGCACCAAAGCTACTGAGCCGATGCGCGAAATCTACTTGCTGGATGATCGCGGCGATCGACAAAAGCGGTTGAAATCGGTGAAGTACGATACCAACTACCGCCCCTGGTATAGAGCCGCCGCGCAAGCTCGTAAACCTACGTGGAGTCCAATTTATCCATTCTTTTCCCGTGAGAATACGTCTTTGGGGATTTCTCCAGTCCGTCCTGTCTACGACTCGAACGGCAAGCTGCTGGGGGTTTTGAGCGTTAACATCACCTTGATGCGAATCACAAACTTCCTGAAACAGCTTTACATTAGTCCCCACGGACAGAGCTTTATCATGGAGCCGTCGGGACATTTGGTCGTCAGTTCAACCATTCCAGAGCCATTCAAGGTTAAAGGTGGCGAAAGAGATGATCGCAAGATTGAGCGAATGGCAGCCGCTGATAGTCAAAATGTCACAGTGACTGCTACTGCCCGATATTTACGCCAGCATTTCGGCCTGTTTGAGGCCATTAAGAGCAGTCAACACTTAAAGTTTCAAATTAACGGTGTGTGGCACTACGTTCAGGTCATGCCAATTCAGGATGGTCGAGGTATTAACTGGCTGGCGGTGGTGGTTGTTCCTGAAAATGATTTTATGGCACGGATTAATGCCAATACTCGTACCACCATTCTGCTGTGCGTACTGACATCTGCGGCGGCAACTGCGATCGGTCTTCTTACGTCTCGTTGGATCAGCCACCAAATTTTCAAACTTAACACCGCGTCTCAAGAGATT
This sequence comes from Nostoc sp. UIC 10890, assembly GCF_054786515.1. Lineage (NCBI taxonomy): Bacteria > Bacillati > Cyanobacteriota > Cyanophyceae > Nostocales > Nostocaceae > Nostoc > Nostoc sp. UIC 10890. Next base: position 34,531 of record NZ_JBSGKF010000006.1, on the reverse strand, counting down.
GCCAGTGGAAATCTTGAGCAACACGTTGAAGTCAACGGCATCATCGAGATTGAGAAGCTGGCTGATTCGTTTAACCGCATGGCGTTTCAACTCCAGGAATCCTTCGAGAGATTGGAAACTCAGAAGAATTCCTTTGCCCGGTTCTTTCCCCCCGAATATCTCAAGTTTCTCAACAAGCACGGGGTAACAGACATCGAACTGGGCGATCACGTCAGCAAAGAGATGGCGGTCATGTTCTCGGATATTCGCTCCTTTACAACCCTATCCGAGAAAATGACTCCCAAAGAGAATTTCGATTTTGTCAATGCTTACCTGCGACGGGTTTCTCCAGAAATTCGCGCCCATGATGGCTTTGTAGTGAAGTTCTTGGGTGATGGCATGATGGCAGTCTTTCCTAATGGTGTGGATGATGCCGTTGCCGCAGGGGTTGATAAATTCAAACGGGTACAGAAATACAACCGGAAACGAGAGTCTCAAGGCTACTTGCCAATTGATGTGGGTATGGGTATCCACGTTGGACACATGATGGTGGGCATGGTAGGGGAACACAACCGGATTCAAGGGGATGCGTTCTCTGATAATGTGAATCTGACTGCTCGTTTGGAAGGATTGACAAAGTTCTATGGTGTTTCATTACTAATTTCTGAAGAGGTCTTGGAGCGATTGAGCAACCCAGAGCAGTACAAAATTCGCTTTTTGGATCGAGCGATCGTTAAGGGTAGAACTGAACCGATCGCGGTTTACGAAGTACTCGATGCCGAAACAGAAGCAATCCGAGAACTAAAACTTGACACCTTGCAAACCTTTGAGCGGGGACTTCAACACTACTGTCGGGGCAACTTTACTGAGGCCAAAGCCTGTTTTGAACAGGTACTTGCAGTGAACTCTCTCGATAAGACTGCCAAACTCTATCTAGAACGAGTCCAAGAATTGCTGCTAGAAGGTACTCCAGCCAATTGGAATGGCGTATGGGCATTTACACAGAAGTAAAATTCGTTCAATTTGTGACTTGAAGAAGATTCTGGACAGGTTGTCCAACTTTACCTTTCAAAAATAGATGTCCAACTTTACCTTCCGAAAATGTCCAAAAAATAAAGTTAAGGAAACATAAGGGCTTCAGGCGACGTTTTTCGGGTTGACGATTGCTCATAGGCGATCGCCCATTGGCAGTAAATTAGAACAGAGGGACTTGAAGGGTTGACCACAAGCTGATTTTGCTAAAACTGACTTCTGTTATTATGTCCATTTTCTTTTTCCAAACTTATGATCGCTTGATTAATGCCTTAACGAATTATAAGTAGTCCAGCTTACAACTTGTCCAACTTCTCCTTCCAAAAGCTGTCCAAAATCTTCTTAAAGTCACACCTTTGATGCCGTAAGGCGTTGATCACAAAGAAAGGTTCGAGGAATTGGGCGAAACCTTCTGCTGCCCAAACCTTAGATCCCATAAGGTGTTGAACATAATACTCAGTCTGTAACACCAAATTCCCGCTCAATCAAACCCAACAGCTTCTCTTCCAAATCTGTAAAATAAACCCGGTTCAGCTTCCCCAACGACTCCAGAAACCTCTGCACCGACTCCTCCAGCCCACTCGAATACACCCGATTGATGCGATCGCTCAACGCTAAAAGCGTCTACGCGAATCTCTTGCTCGGTCAATTCTGGTATTTCAACAGATGTAACTGTAATAGTTGCTGTCGCTGGTTTTTTTGAAGGAGGAAATGTTTGAGTTGGGCGACTTTGAATTACTAGATAAAGCAGAGGTGGCTTTTTTGCTTTTAGGGGTGTAATTTGTTCATGAGCCAATCTTTGACCTATTTTCTCCTTACTGACTCACTTACAGAATATTAGAAGAGTAATCTTAGAAATTAATTAATAATTTCTCCTTTGTTATTGGCCAACTTTTCACGCCATTTTTGGAGTTCTTCAGGTGTTTGTCTCACCCAATCTGTGACTTCGCCAACGATTTTTAATGGTGCTTGGGAGCGATATGAGCGTGTTGGATTGCCGGGAAATTTTTTGTCTGTAACATTCGGGTCATTTTCAAACTCCCCTGTTGGTTCAACAATATAAACACGTTCACGGTTATCGCCTTTTGCTAATGCAGCAGCTAGTCCCGCCCCATTGACAAGCGCTGTGAAATAAATGTGATTCATTTTGAGTTCAAGTTTGTAATTAGAACTGCCCCCTGCCCTCAGCAAATCGCCAACCTGCAAATCTGCTTTCGTTCCATGATAAAAGGGGCCTTTGTCAGAAGGTTTATCCTTAAACGAAGTTGCTAATTCATAATTCTTTCTTGCCTTCTCAGGGTCGCTTAAGTCCTCATAGCATTTGGCAATGTTTGAATATAGAGAAGGAAAAGCACTCTTAACAGTGTTGTTATTTATTTTTAATGCAAACTGCAAAGCCGTTTCGAGCCATTTTAATTTGTCAGAAATATTTTTCTGATATCGAGCTACATAATGGGCTGAAATAAATTTTTCAAAGTCGTATGTCGCTTCGTTCCAGGCTTGAAGAAACAGTTTACTTGCTTCTTCTGGTTTGCCTTTTTCTTCCATGCCCATACCTTGAAGACAGAGTTTAACAACATTGTTGTTTGGGTTGAATTCCATGATTACTTTGTCTCGTAATGATTGTAATTTCGATTTAGTTGCTTGTCCTTAGTCCCTTGAAGTGCATCGTAACTACTGCTAACGGTTCGCTTGAGCGGCTGCAAATAACCTTTACCTCACACCAACACCCACCCTTACCCCTGAGTTCGGGGTTGTCCTTGGCTAAAACTTGGCATACTTCGCCCAAGTGGTAGGTGTTTGGTACTCTGGTTCGCTCCATTATGCGCTGCACAATGTTTTTGACGATTCTACCACTTGGGACTTTACCCTCTGCTTTTTCCTAGCGTGGCAAAACTAGCTAGAGCAAAAACTTAAACGTAGTAAATTCGTTATTATTGAAAACTTTGGTTTACCTATTTACACCTATTTCAATGATTAAAAATCTACTCTAGCAAGTTTTACCACTCTAGGCTTTTTCTACCGCCTGCTGCCATGCTCCTGGCTGTTGTTGAGGTTCTATAGCAGGAGGCAGGAGGCAGAGGGCAGGAGGCAGGAGGTAAAACTATTGCTAACTCTAGCATTCACCCTTTGCAAATGTCCTAACCTGTGTGACTACGGCTATAGCTTTGCCAGAGGGCGAACTTGACGTTCGCTTGTGGGCAAAATTTGGGAACCATTGCTTCCCATTTCATCCGATATCTCGTTTTGGGAACCATTGCTTCCCATTATTATGTTGTCAACTACATTTGAAGCAGCTATTAAATAAAAAGTATGAAATTTCATATAAAGAATTGGGAACTCTAATAAAAAGAATAAAATTATCAGTTTCCAAATGCCCTCATCCTTTAGCTGGTTGGACTATTCAGAACAAGACAAACGTAAGATGCTTGATGTTATTAGCCTATTCAACGAAAAGACTACTCGTGATGAATTAGGTGTTGGCTCAGTGCGTGACGCGTTTGCTGATCTGTTTTTTCCTGGTACTAGCACTATCCATACCCGCGCTCGTTACTTTTTATTTATCCCCTGGATTTACCAAGATTTAGTGAAACAAAAAACACCATCCAGTCAGATTTATACCAAACTGCGTCAAAAAGAAGTTGAGTTAATTTCCTGTCTTGCAAAATCTAGTGATGGTAAAGGAATTATAGGCATTCAGGCACGAGCAGCTTTAAAGCGGCTTCCCAGTAACATTTACTGGTATGGATTAGGAGCCTGGGGTATTCGTCATCTTCGAGATTCTCAAGAAGATTATCATCACTCGTTAAATCAATTTTATGATTCTGTTAACTATAGCTTGCGCGATGATGATGGTGAACCTGTCAAAGGTAAACTCACTAGTTATTGGCATCAAGGAATTCCTTCCGTTCCGCCAGACTTTCCTGAGAAAGCTAATTTTTGCCTTACCCTGGACGAAGCTAATTATTTAGCAGAGCGCATTATTACTCAGCAAACTAATAGTTTGTTAGCATTTCTAGTTAATTATCGTCAGCAATTTTCTTCAGTTAATTTTATCTGGGAACATCCTCTATATAGTGAGTTTCCTAGCCGCATTCAAGAACAGTTGTGTCATGCTCGGAATTTTTCTGAAACTATCCAAGGAGCTGCCCTGCTTTATAATTTAATGTTGGCAGAACAAAAGTCAGCAGAAGAACTCGTAGAAGAATACCAATTAGCACTTCAACGTTGGGCAGATAAACTAACTGCACAGCATAAGTATCTAATAGAGTGGGATTGGCAGAAATTATGGAAAATTGTTGCAGATAGTGGTGTGACAGTCTCTTGGTTAACCCAAAAATTTATTGACCGATGGTTGAATTTTACCCTTAAAAGTGGAGCAGTTAAAACAATAGCTACTCACCAAGAAGCCCGTCATCTTATTCAAGAGCGCGAAATTTTTCTCAAAGGTAGTCAAGCACGTATCAATAATCCTCGAGCCTTAGAACTTTGGAAAGGAGGATCAGGAACTGCCCAATTTGACTATCGTTGGGGGACTACTCAAAGAATTTTGACCGATATTTTAGATACTTTTGCTCAGGAGGAAGTTGATGTTGCAGCCTAGCGATCGCCAACATCTGTTTGAATCCCTATGTCCTCCAGATGGCTACTCCCTTGATTATGCTATCGGTACTACCTTCACCTTGGAATTGCTGACGTTGTTAACAGCGCCCCTTGCCTTTACTACATTTGGTTGGGGAGGTGAAGACGGACATCTGACTCGCAGCCCCCAGGCTTTACTGGCAACTATGCAGCAATATGCAAAGCGCATCACTGTTTTCTGCCAAACAGGTAAAATTGCTATACCCAAAAATCACAGCCTCCTTTACAGCTATTTAGAAGGCTCAGTGATTGAAGTCAATGCTCCGCATTCAGATGGTATATTTCATCCAAAAATTTGGATATTACGTTTTACAGCTCCCAATCAACCTGTTCTGTATCGCCTTTTGTGCCTTAGCCGCAACCTTACTTTTGATCGCTGTTGGGATACTATTTTACTTCTTGATGGTCAGTTAATTAATAACGGGAAGGAAATTGTTGAGAACCGTCCCTTAAGTAATTTCATCGCTACTTTACCCCAACTAGCTCATAATTTACCTATTTCCCAGCAAGTACAAAGTTATATAGATAAGATTCAGTAGTTCGTGAAGCTTTTAACTCTCCATTTCGGCCCTTCGTACTAGCAACAACTTCAGTGGGACAAGAAGGGTTAGATTTTCATCCTTACTGCCATGCAATTGTTCACTGGAACTTGCCCTCAAACCCTGTAGACTTGGAGCAACGCGAGGGAAGAGTTCATCGCTACAAAGGTCATGCAGTTCGGAAAAATTTAGCTCTCAAGTATGGTACGGGTGAAATTATAAACTCTGATACAGATCCTTGGGAAAGCCTATTCATGGCAGGGAAACGCGATCGTCCGCCAGAAACATCAGACTTAGTACCGTTTTGGATTTATTCATTAGAAGGCGGTGCCAAAATTGAGCGCCATGTTCCCAGCCTACCTCTAAGCCGTGATTGTGAACGTTTAGAGTCTCTACATAGTTCATTAGCAGTTTATCGCATGGTTTTTGGGCAAAGTCGCCAGGAAGACCTTCTTCATTACCTACTTGAACACTTACCTAAATCTGACGCTGAACTATTTATCCAAAATCTTCAAATCAATTTGGAACCAAAGCATAGCTAGTTTTTTTATGTACAAGGTATTCTATTTTTTGGGAATACTAATAACTACAAGGTGATATGCCATGTCTTAGTTTTACTCAAGTTAGAAGGTTAAAAGTTATATGAGCCAAGTTAGTGATTTTAACCCAGAAATTCTGATTAAACGTTTAGATAAACAACAAGAGGATTTAGCAACGAGAATAGGTAGCGGTCATCGTTTACTTTCGGGTGTTGCAGGTTCCGGTAAAACACTTATTTTGCTCACTCGTGCCAGAATTCTAGCTCAACAACATCCAGACTACAAAATTTTGATTTTATGCTATAATATATGTCTATCTTCTTATATTAAATCTATTTTAAAAGAAGATAAATCATTTGCAGAAAGCACTAGAATTCAAGTTAGCCACTTTCATGAATGGGCAGCAGAAGTTTTACAGTCGAGATATTCGACAATCCGTAATAGGCTTGGTCATAAATTAACTTTGGAATTAGGCCGAGTACCAACTAGTTTAGAAATTGATGAAAGATGTGAAGATTTTTTAGGAGAGCAGTTATTATTCAAACTGCAAGAGTTTCCTTTAGAGGCTAAATGGGATGCTATTTTAATAGATGAAGGTCATACCTTCTACCCTAACTGGTTTAAATCATGTGTGTCTGCATTGAAAAAACCTGATACAGATCATCTGTTAATTGTATCTGATGCTAATCAAAAATTATATAACAGACCCAAGTTTACTTGGTCATCAGTAGGTATAAAAGCTCAAGGTAGAACTTATGGTAAAGACTTTAATTTAGACCAAAACTACCGAAATACTCAAGAAATACTTTCAGCCGCTTGGAGTATTATTCAGCCTTTAACTATGGAGAAAGCTACTGATAATGATACTTTTCCATGTATTCAACCAAAGGCATATTTGCGTCAAGGTTTATCTCCAATGCTTGAGATAGCTGATTCACCAATTCAAGAAGTAGAGTTAGTTATTAATAAAATAAAAGAATTGCAAAAATCAGGTTATCAATTAGAAGATATAGCAATTTTATATAAAGCTATTACAAAAGAAGAAAAAGAGAGCTTTTATATACTTAGAAAAAAATTAGATGAGTCAAGAATAAATAATTCCTGGATTACAGAGAGCAACCATACAAAAAGAAAATATGGTATTAATACCTGTGGAGTAAGAATTCTTACTACACTTTCGTCGTTAGGGTTAGAGTTTAAAGTTGTAATAATTATATGGTTACAACAATTTATTGACTGCCTTTCTGATAGTTATGATATATCTGCCATAGCTCGAAGGCAACTATATGTAGCAATGACACGCGCACAGAATGAATTATATCTTTATGGATCTGGCAATTCATCTTTTTTGAACTACATTAGCAACTTTGAAACTATTAAACTATCAAAAACTCCAATAATAGAAGATAGCATTCTTTATCTTAACGTTTTAAAAATATCTCAATCCAATTTTCAACAAAGGTTGAAAATTGGTCAATTGATAATTTGTGAAGCTGAAGGTTATCATAAAGAAATAATAGAAATAAAAAATAAATCTGAATTAGAACTTATCAGCAAATACTCTTGGCAAAAGGTCGATGACTATAAATTAATTAATCCCAGCCTTTCAGCAAAAGAAATATATGAAAATAATATGAAGGGTAAATTAGGGGAATTAGCTTTGAAAAAATATTTAGGTAATTTAATAACTTCTATAGATTTCAGTAATAGAGAGTATGGAGACGGAGGTTTCGATTTCGCTTTAACTTCTAATTGTAATATATGTATACAGGTCAAAGCACGTTGTCATAAGGATATTGATAAAGTAGATTGGAAAATAACCCAAAAAGAAATTGATGTAAATGCTGCGTTGGTATGTATTTATATTCCAAATAAAATTGATGAAAGCAAAAATAAATACACTTTAATTTATGCTGGATTTCGCCCAACTAAAGATATTGAGTTGAAGGGAGAAGCAACTTTTCTAAAAATAGATGATTTACTATATATAGGGGGTTTACAGAAATACTTGAGGTTAATTGGGTAAACCCATTCAAGTATTTAAGTTTCCTAGAGTCTGTAAGTTGTTTCAACCCCCTTGCAGGATAATAGTTTGTGGAAACGAAATATTAGATCCTATCCTATTAAATTTTTCTATCAGTGTTTGACTCCCCTTGCAGGGTAATAAGCTGCTGATCACCGAATCATAAGAAGAGTATCCATCTATTATTGAGTTTTTTACAGGCTGCGTCAATCCGTGATTCCGTATTGTTGCTCTATCAAACTCAACAACTTCTCCTCCACCGCAGTCAAATACGGCCGCTTCAGTTCCCCCAGATGCTTCAGCACAGCACTTGGGGCATCTTCTAAGCTCTCATTTTCTCGTAGCCTATTGATGCGATCGCAAATTACCTGCATCTGCTGACACTCCACAGGCAGGTAATTGTAAGATTTGAGGTGCTGCAAACCAACTGTATACTCGCCATCCCAGGTTCTAACAGTGCAACTGAATTGGCCCACATGGTTTACGATGCCCCAGCAGCCACCCTTGCCTCTGAGTTCGGGGTTGTCCTTTGCGAGAATTTGGCAAACTTCTCCTAACTGGTAAGTGTTGGGTGCTTGGGTGCGTTCCATTATTTGCTGCACTACGTTTTTAACAATTCTAGCTGGCGGCACTTTACCCCCTGCCTGCTCCACCGCTTTTACCCACACTTCCTGCTGTTCTTGGGGTTCAAGCTTTGTCATTGGTCGAACTTGACGTTCGTTAGTTGGCAAAATGTGATCCAATGGATCACATTTTTCAAGTAAATTATCAAAAACAACAGCCGCATCCATTAAAAGATAAGACTGGCGGCGGCTGTGACCAAACCTATCACGGCAATACTCTTCAAATGTGCGGTGGGTCGAGCGGTACAATTTGCGATCGCGTAATTGAGCCAATGCCTTCCCCGCTTCAAAAAACGCCCGTTCCACTTTCCTTTCCAAGAGTAGGCGATCACTTTGCTCCTCCTGGGTCAACTCTGTTACTTCAACAGCAGTAACCGTAATCGTTGCGGAACCTGGGTTTTCTTGAAGGGAGATATCCTTATTTGCAGAGTTAGCGGGTGATTTGGAATCACTCTTTGCGACAGAAGTGGTTTTGTTACGGTTCGAGGGTGGTTTAGCCATTATTCCACCCCTAGCTGAACAGCACTTGAACGAATATCGAGTTGTGCCATGATGGAAGTGTAATTAAATTGATATTAATTCCCCAAACCTTTTACTAAGGTTGGGGTTTTTCCTTAACTTGTTTACATATATATTTGCATCTGCGGTAGTCATCCTTTTTGCTTTGTCAGCTTTGGCATTGTTTCTACATTCCCGTGTATAAAATGTCCATTACAAGCAAAGCGGTATAAGCTTACCTACCGCGTTAAAAATCCCAGGTGTATTTGTGGAGCTATAGCCGTCGCCAGCACAGCATTTTTACGCGCTAGCAGTTGCTTTGCTTCGTTAACTGAACGGTGTCGCAGTTTATATATGGCTTGGTGCAGTCCGGCGTAGGCATTCGTTGCACCGTTTATCGCTGTCTGTAAAGTTTGTGGGTTCATATTCTTCCAGCTTTGATGAAACTTTAAACTCGTAGTAGTCACCAAGCTATTTTACGTCAACTGGGAGATTACAATGTGAGTAAGAATGATAAAAGTAAACTGATGATTTCTCTCGATTCCGTTGACAGACTAAAATGGAGTTCTGAACTGGGAAAACGCTTACAATCTTTACGTGGTGAGATTCCCATGCGAACCCTTGCCGACAAAGTTAACAATAATGGTGTAACTTGCACTTACCAGTATATTCATAAGCTGGAGGTAGGCAAAGCTGAGGCCGTCTCAACTGATTTAATCGTGGCTATCTGCAATGCTCTTGATGCCGATTTTAAGCAGCTATTTCCGGCTGTATACATTGATCCATCTGAACTTTTGGCTATTTTACAAAAAAATGTCGCCTAACAGTTGATTTGTCTACTCCGAGTTGATAGAATAGGAATAACAAAAGACGACCGCCCCCGTCTGGACAACGAAGCGATCGCCCTTTGTGAAAACCTAACCCCTGTCGAGGCAGGAATATTAATTATGACTTATCCCAAATACACTCAGCAAGCCCTTTGCCGCTATAACCTCCCCCGCCTCAAAAGAATCGCTGCCGAATTAGGCGTTACACCCACCGGAGACAAAAGAGCGGCCCAAACCTGGGTAAACGCAATCATCACCCATCAATCCACTAAGCTTCAAAAGGTTGACAACCAAGCCCTCGCCCAAGCCGAACTCAACAACTACATCGCTGACCAAGCCCAAGCCGTAGCTCCTGAACCACTCAGAATAGTCGAAATCTCCTTTTCTGATCACGAATATTACGCTGGTAATCAACTTATAGCTAGCATTAGCCATGACGACAACCACTTAACGCAACCCTGGGTAGTCATAGTCAACGATACAGAAGTATTCCGTGCCAACACTATAATACGTTGCGATCGCTTCATCCAATGGCATCATTCAATGAAGTCGGAAGTATTAAGTCGGAAGTCGGAAGTGGAAAAACTGTCTGAAGATAAAGTTGAAATCTTAAAGCTGGAAGACACAACTAAATTACCTCCGACTTCCGACCTCCGACTTCCGACTTCTGAGAACCTAATCATGGCGCATATCTTCAACGAGTGCCAAAATTACGGGTTTGAAATTCTCGATGATGGCATTTACAACAACGGCGTGAAACTGGGGCAAGTCGGATGCACTAACGGTAACTGGTGGGTGAAGAGGCGTTATTCAGTCCAGCAGCAGTATTCTAACTCGGTGCTTGATGCTGTGCGCTCATTGTCGATAGTGGATGTGTCTACTGATGGCAAATCCATTTCTGATGAATATTTTTTAGACCAACCCTTAGAACAGCTAACTGGCGATAAATTGCAACGACTGCTGGAGAGAACGGAGTTAGTTACAGCGTAAAGAGGCAGGGGGGCAGAGGGGAAAGAATCTGTACAAATCTCTCCTCTGCTCCTCCGCTCCTCTGCTCAAGAGCTTCATTGTCCCTTCATTCACCTATTCATCTATGCAACCCACAATCGTAATCCCCCAACACTGGGGCTATCCTCGCTTTAACTTAGAACAGCGTACACAACAGGGCATCATCTTGGGACTTTATTACTATCCCTCTGGTACAGAGTTGGCTGAACAATTTAATGATGGTTGGCGTTACGTATTGATGCCTAACAAGAATTCTGACGAGATATCGTACTTGCAAGAGAATCAAATCCAACCGCTCTCCCCACAGGAATTGTTCACGCAAATTACCGCAGAGATTGACTTTTACCAACAGCAGATAAATATTCTCAATCGGCAGTTAGACGCAATAGCTAGAGGTGCAAGCAATGGCTAAGACGGTTGACAACTACGTGGAACGTACTTCTGCTAGATTACTGCACTCTTTAAGTCGCTCTGGTGGTTCTATTCCTCTGCACCGCATTCAGTTCTCAGAAACTATCATCCAATATTTGCTTGATAAAAAACGGGTACAAGTGCAAAACACTGGATGCGGATTTTTATTGGAAATTTCTGAAGATTTTTAGCTGACGAAACAATCAGAAGCAGATATGAAACTTTACGCCAAGACCATTCCACAAACTTTACCCGATTGGGCAACTGTAGTTACACAGAGTGCAGATTTATTTGAGATTGAAATCAACGATGAACACCCAAATTTTCAATCTCTACTTGAAGAGCTAGAAACCGAGATTGAGCCAGGAATCATGGGAGTGAAAGCAGAAGATTTATGCTCACGGCTGGGCATAGAAATGTCTAACCCCAACCTCTACCAATTAGTTGAACAAGCCCAGACTCTAATCATCCAGATTACTGAACACCGCGAATACAAACAACTATTGAACGAGGGATATCAACCTGATTTAAACGTTGCTGATGCTCAAACTGCGCTCACCTATCTGCAATGGGAGCTAGACCGCAATCGAGAAACTCCTGCCTAATACAAAAGCGTTCACCAAAAGTAATGCATTCCTTTTGGCGAACGCACGGAAGTTTTTCTCCCGCTACAGAATTCTCATTATTGCATACAGACTACTAATCCATGAAATTTAAGTGAGGTGAACATGGTTACTGAAATTAAACTAGGTTTATGCAACCCTCCCGAACCCATCTATTTATTTGTCAATCAGGGAGAAGTAGACGGGGAATCATTCGTTTGGTACAAGTTTAATATCAGCCAAGAGAAGAAAATTCCTGTTACCCAAAGGGCATTAACTGGATATTTGTCAGAACTGCGCCTCACGACTAAAGAATTCAAAGGCAAGGACAACTTGAAGCTGGATATTGTTGTCAGTGCTGATGAACTTTACATCATAAGAACTGGTGTTGAAACCAACTTCGCCAAAAGCTTTCTTCTCGCTGCGTCATTAGTTCAGGATTTTTCTAAGCCAATGATTATTGTTGCAAATGCTGGCGACGAAAACACGGTTTTCTGTAATCTTTATGATGCTACGACTAAAACCAAAATTTACAGGGAATGGAGTAGAGATTTGGATTGGGCAACTATCATTCGTGACATTCAATCTTTATTGGGTGGAACTTCAAGCTCCATCTCAGAACTCTCACTGGCCCCATCAAAACTTAGCGTAGTTCCTCAAGTGGTGCATACCCAGGATTTACGAGTAAAAAATATTCGCACTTTGCTTGATTATCCCCTTGATTTGGTCAGAGAGTGGCTGCAATTTCAGGATGTTGACCGCCCAAGTCTACTTCATATTACCAAGATTAATGAATTGGTAAAAACCATGTGTTTAGCTTGGGCAGCAGATAAGTGCGACTATCCCAATCATGCTGAATCTTCTTATCAAAACCAAGTTATTGATGCTGTCGCTAGTGGTGCGGATGAATTAACGGCAATCAACGGATGGATGCAACAGTTGCAAGCAGTGAAGACTGGGGCAGTGTAAATAACCATGCAGGATTCAGAAGAAGTTTTATTTCTGAATCCTCAATTAATTAGATGGGAATAAAAACTATGAAAGTCATTGTCACAGTAGTTGAAAAAATCACCAGCGAAGCTCACATCGATATCCCTGATGGGCTGAATCAATCCGCAATTAAGCAACACATAGTAGACCGCTACAACACTGGAGAAATGTCCACAGATATGAACATTTTTCAAGTTGACTTTGAATCTATTACCGCTCGGATTGTACAAGGACAGTCTGATGCTAAATCTGCATAAATATTGGAGGTCATTAGATGTATACAAACTGGACTAATGAAGAAGTAGCAATCGTTGAAGAAATGGCTTGCCTTTACACTGTTAAACAAATAGCGTATCGGCTAAAGAGAAGAGGATACACACGCTCAACATCAGCTATTCAAAACAAACTGCGCTTTTTAGGATACTCCGCACGTCCAATTCTTGATAACTACAACTGTTGCGAAATTGCCAGAGTATTGCAACTCAATTCAGCTACTGTTTGGACTTGGGTAAAGAAGGGCTGGATTCGTACAACCCGACGTTCCGGGAGATATCACCAAATCAAGAGCAAAGACTTAAAACGATTTCTCCAGAATCCACCTCAACGTCTTAAGAACCGCATTGCTGCAATTGATAAAGACGCTATTGAATATTTAGTGGGGAAACTCGCATGATTGACCACATTAACGCTCTCTTAACAAGTTGGTATATCTCCCCGCCTTGGGGTCAGACAATTCCACCTGTTGCAGTTAATTTACTGGAGAGGGTATACCTCAAAACCACGAGAACATTTGGCTATTGCTGTGGAATGCAATGGAAACACGAATGTTGGATTTATTCAATTGACTGCGGAAAAGAAATACTCCACGCGACACAAAACCAAATCATCGGCACTGGTGAATTAGAAGTCATTAACGTGCATAAACCTGCTTTTTTTTTGGGCGAAAGAGTAATCCTCTGTTCTCACGATAAGGGGACAAAACAACGGCTGATTCTGGGGATTGCGCTGGTGCATAATTCTTGGTTTTACCTTGTTGAATTGATGTCGCCAACGTTAATTAAGACACCAACTATATCGAATCGTTTCTCATTAGTTGGTGAAAAAAGTTTGGTGCGCGTGAATGCCTGAATCAATTATTTGTTCAATACCCAGGGGATGAATCATGTTGACACATTTTTGGCACGACTCAGAAATTAATCAAATGCCTCAAGATGGGGAAATAGGTAAATATGCTGTACCCAAGGGCTACGTGAATGCAAGTCAGATGTGCAAAGCTAACGGGAAATTCTTGGCTGATTACACGAAGCTCAAGTCTACAAAGCAGTATTTGCAAGCACTTTCTAACGATATGAAGATCCTCATATCGTTATTGGTGATAGATATCCAGGGATACGGAAGCGAACAAAGCACTTGGATTCACCCAGAAATCGCCATTGATTTAGCTCGGTGGGTTTCTGTCGAATTCCGCATCTGGGCTAATAGAACTTTAATGAAAGTGATGCTCTCAACCCAAGTAGAGCAAGTATTACAGCAAGAACCACCACATACATTAGCCCCATCCCACGAAGCCGCGCAGTTGGCAATGATGTTGGGGGAATTTGCTGGACTAGACAAATCTCTCACTGCCCAGTTAGCAGTCAATGCTGCAACAATTGTCAACCCCGCACTTAAGCCAGCAGCAGATGAGATTAAGACTGCGATCGCTCAAACGAATGTTGCAGAGGACGCATTTCTCAACCCAACACAAATCGGTGAGGTAGTGGGAATGTCTGCACGGGCTGTTAACCACTGCTTACTAAATTCGGGACTGCAATACAGAACATTGGACAAGAAAATTCCCTATCGTCCTACTGAATCTGGTAAGCAATGGGGTCGCATGGTTCCCGCAGTCGCCAAATCCTCAAACCAAACTGTTTTTCAACTGCGGTGGTTGCCCGAAATAGTAAAAGTCATCTCTCAATAATTCCCTACCTAACTCAACCTTTCATTATGAACAGTCTACGAAAAACCTTGGCAGAAAAATACGGTCTTGTTGCTGATATTATGCACGACGATTATTTTTTTGTTCAGCTACCAGAAAATGAAGATCATTCGCTCAAGTTTAAGATGAGCAATTTACCAGAATGTATTCGGGTTGAACTAGCAGAATGTTTTGCTGGTAGCGTTATTGCGGCTTGGGAAGTCCCGTTATTTTTACTCCCCCAAGTGTTACAGCAAGCCCATGATTTTGTCATTGAGTATTGGGAGCAAGTATCTCAAGAAACGTGAAGTATTCTCCACCAAATAGAACTAACAGCAACTGCTTCAGCACACGTTCTTTAATTGCAGAAAACTACCATGCAACAACTAAATTTATTCGCTGAATCAACCCCAGTTTTACCCATTACTTACTATCCCGATTTCTTAAGCCAAGAACTTGCAAACGAACTTTACCAACACTGCTTGAAACTGGAGTGGCAGCAAAATCAAATCAGAATTGCGGGTAAAACTATGCCCGTCCCGCGCCTTGAGTGCATTTATGGTGATGCCGGATGTGACTATCTTTACTCAAACAGCGTGTTTTTGAAACCACTATGGTGGACAGAAGCTCTGTCTAGCTTGCGGGACAGAATCACTGCACTGACTGGCTACAAGTTCCGCATAGTCATCGGCAATCAATACCGCAGTGGACAAGACAGTATCGGCTGGCACGCAGACAATGAGCAATCAATGGGTATAAATCCAGCTATCGCATCAGTCAGCTTGGGGTCATGTCGCAAATTTCAAATCAAACTGAGAAATGGTAAGCCTACTGATTTCTGGCTGGAACACGGCAGTTTGCTTGTGATGCACCCTGGCTGTCAGTCTACTCATCTGCACCAAGTCCCCAAAACCAACAAAGTTGTTAGCACGCGAATTAATTTGACGTTTCGACCACACACAGGAGGCGGGAAATAACGCTGTAGCTGGCTATTGAGGATTTCATAGCCAGCACAAGCTCTCACTTTAATTTTAATCGGCGGCATGGGTGCAATGCCGCTTCATTTCCATGCGTCAAAAAAGAGAGGAAATATGCGTATAATCGAACCTGATTCTCAATCTTTACACTTACAAGAATGGTTAAATAGTGGCGTTGACGAAGAAATCATTGCCCTGAATGTGCGATCGCTCTATGGCACAACACCTTACGAATATCTCCTCTACAGTCCCAAAATCTCCCGCCGCAATGATGGACGACTACGCGCGATTTAAAGAAATACCAGCACATTGAATTAGGCGGCTGGTGGTGCAATGGAGTTGACCCGCTCAACAACTATGCCCTGATGATGTGGGGCTGTTTCAAACCTGACCATCCCCGAAGAGATCGCCAAAAAATCCACAAGTTCATAAAATACGAGCATCCTTACAGGGAAGAGACACGCGCCTTCTTCCTTATAGTCCCGAATCGCATTTGGGTGAAAGTCTCAAATCGCTCTGGTATCCCCATCACCGAAGAAGACTTGCAGCATCCTGGTGGGTTCTGGCACTGGGTTGTAAAGCATAACGTACCAGTCACAATTGTCGAAGGAGTCAAAAAAGCTGCTTGCTTACTGACTGCTGGCTATGCTGCGATCGCAATTCCAGGTGTTAACGCAGGATACCGCACACCCCAGGATGAGTACGGTACTGCCATCGGGAAACCCTTTCTGATTCCCGACTTGAAACATTTTGCAACACAGGGGAGACAGGTTAACATTTGCTTTGACCAAGACAACAAACCTGAAACAGTCCAGCGAGTCAGAACCGCTATCAGTCGTATGGGACGGCTGCTGGTAAATGAAGGCTGTTCGCTGCGAGTGATTGATTTACCGTTAGGGGCAGAGAAAGGGGTCGATGATTTTATCGTTGCTCACAGTCAGCCAGCATTTGACGCACTTTACAACACTGCCGTTGCACTGGAGTTGTGGGAGATTAAGCTGTTCACTCTGCTGACTTATCCGCCAGCGATCGCACTCAACCAACGTTTCTTGGGCCAGCTTCTCGTCCCCGAAGGTGAAAAACTAATTATCCTCAAGGCTCCTAAAGGCACTGGTAAAACTGAATGGCTGGCAACTGAGGTGGCGAAAGCACACGACCAAGATAGACGGGTATTAATAATCACCCATCGGATTCAACTTGGTGAGGCATTATGCGATCGCTTTGGAGTGAATTATGTCACAGAAGTTCGCACGAATGAAACAGGTGCATTATTAGGATATGGCGTGTGTGTGGATTCGCTGCATCAGGAAAGTCAGGCGCGATTCAACCCTAATGACTGGGCGAATGATGTCATCATTATTGACGAGTGCGACCAAGTATTCTGGCATTTGCTCAACTCTGGTACTGAAGTGCAGAAACGTCGGGTATCCGTTCTCAAAAACCTCAAACAACTGGTACAGAATGTTTTGGGCAGTAGTCAGGGAAAGATTTATCTCTCAAGCGCCGATGTCTCAGATACTGATGTGAAGTATGTTTTATCACTCGCTGGAGAATATCGGGTTAACCCCTTTGTAATCGTCAACAACTATCGGCACGTAGCTGGCAACTGTTACAACTACTCTGGCAACAACCCGAAAAATTTGATTGCGGCACTCGATAAAGCCATTGCTAAAGGTGGGCATCATTTATTGTGTTGCTCTGCTCAGAAAGCCAAGTCAAAATGGGGAACTCAAGCGCTTGAAGAACGTTTTCGCCGCAAGTTCCCTCACCTGCGAATCCTGAGAATTGACAGTGAATCCGTTGCTGATCCATCTCATGCAGCTTTCGGTTGTATCGCTCATCTCAACGAAATTCTAACCCAGTATGATCTGGTTATCGCTTCTCCAAGTCTTGAAACTGGAGTCAGCATCGATATTCGAGGACATTTTGATGGTGTTTGGGGGATTTTTCAGGGAGTACAGCCGGTTAACTCTGTGCGGCAGATGTTGGCAAGATTACGGGAAACTGTTGACCGCCATATCTGGGTCAGAGAGTGGGGTATGGGCGTTGTGGGGAATGGTTCCACTACCATTGGAGGATTGTTGAGAAGCCAACACGTCGCAACACAGGCTAACATTGCGTTGTTGTCGGCGGCGGATAATGACGACTACAGCTTTGTTGATCAGAATTTTCAGCCCGAATCTTTGCAGACTTGGGGTAAGCGTGGTTCTGTGATTAACGTAGAGATGCGGCGCTATCGGGAATCTGTGCTTGCGGGTTTGGTCGAAGATGGGTACACCGTTATTGATGCCTTGGATGCTGAAGATGATGAGAGCGGGGCTGTAATCGAGTCGGTTAAGGCGGCAAGTCAAGAATTGTATACTGCTGAGTGTAAAGCGATCGCTAATTCTCCAACCATCTCTGATGCCGAACTCAAGAAGCTCCTTGACGCGAGGGCGAAAACGAAAACCGAGCGACACCAGCAGCGCAAGGCTGAATTGTCGCGTCGCTACGAAGTTGACGTAACCCCTGAGCTTGTCGAGAAGGATGACGACGGTTGGTATCCTCAACTGCGGATGCACTACTATTTGACGCTGGGGCGGGAATTTCTGACCAACCGTGATGCAAAACGGGCTAAGGCGCAGTTGGAATTAGGGGAGAATTCGATTTGGAAACCAGATTTTAACAAGGGGCAGTTATTACCTGCTGTGTTATTACTCGAAAATCTGAATCTGTTGCAGTTTCTTACACCAGACGTTCAGTTGCGTGGTAGTGACGAGAAGATGGTGGAGTTTAAGGCACTGGCTGTAACGCATAGGCACGTTATCAAGAATTACTTGAATGTTAGTATCTCGGAAAAACTTACTCCCGTGGCGATCGCTCAGAAGTTACTTGCCAAAATTGATTTGAAGTTGGACTATGTTGGTCGGTTGGGTAAGCGTGAAAATCGGGAGTGCGTTTATCGGTTTGTTGCGCCTGATGATCAGCGTGATTCGATTTTTCGCCAGTGGTTAAATCGGGATGAAGCATTAAATCGTGAGTTGGTGTCAGTCATTAATAATATAGAGTTCCCAACACAAGTCACTGGTACAATATCACATGACATTCCCCAAACATTAAATCAGGTCGAAAGTCCTGCTACCCACGGTTGGAAGGGGCTGAAACTGAAATTGCAGCAGGGTTTGGACAGTATTGGCTCCTTCTACGGTGAGCTAATCTCCACAGTTGGTCAGGCTGTCGGCGTTGCTGATGGTGAGCCTTACTGGAATGGGTATTTGGGGCAATGGCAGGTTTGGGTTAACTTTATTGACGAGTGTAGGTCTGTGGTGTGCGATTGGTTGGTGGGGGTTTAAAGAAATTGGGTGTACGGGTACGGTAAGTTGATTTTATCCTTTAAACTACACATTAAAGGCTGTAATGCTGATTCTTTCTTTACAAGATTGCCACCCTAATTAAAAAGTTGAATACATTAATTAATTTGATGATAACTAACTTCTCCTGGACTAAACAGTGGTATCCAATAACTCCCGTCAGCTATCTAGAACCCTCTCATCCGACTCCCATCACTTTGCTTGGAAGAAAGCTAGTAATCTGGAGAGACAAACATCAAAATTGGGTAGTAATGGATGATACTTGCCCCCATAAATTGGCGCAATTATCTTTAGGAAGTATCAATGAAAATGGAAACCTAATGTGTCGTCATCATGGTTGGTGTTTTGATGGGGCAGGGAAATGTACAAATATTCCCATGTTGAGTGATGAAAAGGCTTTAATAACTGCTTGTAATAGCGAGCGTTCACAAGTAACAACATACCCTACTCAAGTGCTACAAGGATTATTATGGATCTGGGCAGATAATAGTCCTACTGCTTTTGAAGATAGTGCTTCAAAGCAACCTGCCCTGATGCCAGAATCTCAACTTGATAGCTCTTTAAGCGATTGGTTTATGTCAGAAGTTCCTGTTGATTATATTATCTCTGTTGAAAGTAGTTTTGATCCTTCTCACGCCCAATTTTTGCATGAAGGAATTGCTGGATTTTCTCCAGACAGAGCCATCCCAATACAATATTTTGGAGTAATGGGAGAAATATCTGCTGATGACGGTTTTACTTTAAAGCATTCTGGTTACAATATTTTTAACAAAGATATGGATGCAACTCGGAAGTTTACTCCACCTTGTTCTAATACAACAATCTACAAATATTCTAGCGGTAAATCCGCTTTATTTCAGTTATATTTTATACCTAGTAAACCTGGTTATTGTAAACAGATTGGTAAATTTATTGCTGATGACCTTCCACAAAAACGTAATTTCTGGTTTGAGCTTCTGCCCAAATATTTACAAACTGGGTTAAAACATTCATCTAGTTATAAGTTGAGTAACCAAGATTTATCAATGATGCACTCCCAAGCTGTTAACGAATCTGTGGAAAATATAACTTGGCAAAAGTCATATTTTATGCCATCAGTAGCTGACGTTGGCATCGTTACTTTTCGGAAATGGCTAGATGAGTTTGCCGGTGGTAAACCTGTATGGCAGGGAGTAGCAGAAGCACCTTTTCAGGAATTAAATGATGAGCAATTATATGATCTCTGGCACAGACATACAAAACATTGCCCTAGTTGTCGGCAATCTCTAGTTTTGATAGATAAAGTCCAAAATTTTTGTCAAAATTTGACGCTTGGATTGACGATTTTAGCGTTGCTACTAATCGTAATTAATCTTCCTATAAACACAGTTGTTATACCAGTTTTATTTGGCATATTAAGTTTAATTTTTAACTATAAATTAGATTTAATTCGAGAGCGCTTTCTCAGTAGTATTCCCAAAAAAGGTTTACCCGTGGTTGAATTATATGAAAATTAACATCAAATACTTTCACCCCAGACAGATTCATTTTTTGCGTAATTAAATAAAAGAATAAGGATGCAAAAGCTTACCATCACCCGACCTGACGATTGGCATCTGCATCTGCGCGACGGTGCAGCACTGAAAGCGGTTCTCCCCTACACGGTGCGTCAGTTTGCCCGCGCGATCATCATGCCGAACTTGAAGCCCCCTATCCGCTCGGTGGCAGATGCGGCTTGCTATCGCGATCGCATCCTCGCCGCCATTCCAGAAGGCCAACAGTTTGAGCCATTGATGACGCTCTACCTCACCGACAACACCAGCCCCGACGACATTCTCCGGGCGAAAGAATCTCAGTTTATCAAAGCGGTCAAGTACTACCCAGCAGGTGCAACGACCAACTCAGACTCCGGTGTGACGGATATTCAAAAGCGTGATCGCGTCTTTGAAGCAATGCAGCAGGTGGACATGCCGTTATTACTGCACGGGGAAGTGACCGATAATGATGTTGATACGTTCGATCGCGAGAAGGTGTTTATCGAGCGACATTTAATCCCTCTCAAGCAGCGATTTCCCAACCTACGGGTGGTGCTTGAGCATATCACCACCTCCGATGCGGTGCAGTATGTCCTGTCTGCCAACACCATCGCAGCAACAATTACGCCACAACATTTGTTGTTTAACCGTAATGCCCTGTTCAAAGGCGGCCTTTGCCCCCATTTTTATTGCCTGCCCATTTTGAAACGGGAGGAGCATCGTCAGGCTTTGTTGCAAGCGGCAACATCGCTTAATCCGAAGTTTTTTCTAGGTACCGATAGCGCTCCCCATACCCGCACCAGTAAAGAAAGTTCCTGTGGCTGTGCGGGATGCTTTTCAGCTCTGCACGCCCTTGAGTTGTATGCCGAAGCATTTGAAAGCGTGAAAGCCCTGGATAAACTGGAGGCGTTCGCTAGCTTCTATGGCCCAGATTTTTATCAACTGCCGCGTAATACCGAGCGAATTACCTTGTCCAAAACGACTTGGCGCATTCCTGATGAAGTTCCATTTATGGAATCTGGGCTTGTACCTTTGGGGGCGGGACAGGAAATGACATGGCAAATGGTATGACATATTTGCTCAACTGGTGACAGATGCGCCCCAGTGGATGGTGTGAGAAAGTTGGGTATAGAAAGCGATCGCTAAAAGGTCAGTTCCTCCCAAGCAAAAAGAACTAACCGCTTCTCCATCTCATCCAACACATACTGCCGACTGTAACGCCGACCCGACGCACCCACTTCCCAAAATGTGGCTTCCGTCATCTGCTCAAAGTCGGCACGTTTCGTCCCCAATTCTGGGCGATGAAAAATCGGCTCCCGTTGTATAAGTTCGTTCAAAACATTTAGTATCTTTGGATCTGTGACTAAATCCGGTTCCATATTCTTTGACACAACATCACAGTCAATACCCCCTAATATTAGATGGGGCGGCTGAAAGTCCTTTGAACTTTTTCTGGAGAAATCTCAATGACCATTTCAATGTACCAAACTTTAATACCCGTGTCTATTCGCGCACTGAATAATCTTACAAACATTCTTGAAAAAGGTGCTGCTTATGCGGAAACTAAAAAAATAGATCCTTCTGTGTTTATAAATAGTCGTCTATCCCCAGATATGTTTCCGTTATCAAAACAAGTGCAAATTGCCTCTGATATAGTAAATAGAGGTGCTGCACGGTTAGCAGGAATAGAACCACCTAAATTCGAGGACAATGAAACTACTTTTCCTCAACTTATTGACCGCATTCAAAAAACTATTTCTCATTTAAATACGTTTAAACCCGAGCAAATTGACGGTTCAGAAGAGAGAGAAATTACTCTACAGATGCGTGACAACACTCTCTCTTTTCAAGGAATGCCATTTCTCCTATATTTTGTTTTACCAAATCTTTATTTCCATGTCACAACAGCCTATGACATTCTTAGGCACTGCGGTGTCGAACTTGGCAAAGGAGACTTTCTTGGTCAGCCTTAATCAGAGCAATATCTAACGTCATCATTGCTATTCGGTATTGCATGAAATTCTCTACTCTCTTTGAGGACGTTTGAAAAGTATGTTTTGTATCAAAAGTAACGTAGCCAACCCAGAGCAACGAAAAACTAGGATTCTTCCTTTTACTTTGTGACGCTCAGAATGGCGAACTGTAACTATCTTGAGCTTTTCAAACATCCTCACCAATTAGACAGCCAGGGTCTGCAAAGGCGATTTGATAAAGAATTTTTAAGAAATTAACATATTTCAGAAAAGGAAAGACGTAATGCAGAAGTAATCTTCAAATGGCTAGCATCTGTAATGTACTTCATCCATGTCGAAACCTAATTATTAGTTTTTCAATTTTTTGGAGTAGAGGATAATGTTGAAATTCACCTGTTTGATGATTGTCGGGGCAGTATTGTCGATCAGTACGCCCGTTGTGGCTGAAAGTCCTGCGGTTAATAGTCGTGCAGTTAATATCAGTATTGGCAGTATTGGTGGTTCCTTAGATAATGCTGCTTTGCGAACAGTTCGCCAGATTATCGGGTTTGCAGTCGGCACTAGCACCGTCGATAAATTCATTGTATATAGTCCCAAGACTGGATCTCCTGTTCCCATTGAAGGAGGTTTATCTGCTTGTGCTGAAGCTGGCTTCGGGATCAGCAATGCAAGATTTAATGCTTTTATCCAAGAATTGCGTTCAATTAATCCCAAACCAGGGACTTTCTACAATGTTGAACTTACCGCAACCTGCAAACCGAGATAAGAATGTCGTTTGCACTCAAGCGCGTAGGATGGGCTGAGGTAGGAACCCGCATTTCTCACTCTTCTCAAGGCGTTTGATGGAGCAGAAGATAAGTAATGAGTAATGAGTAAAAACTTCTTACTTCTTACTCATTACTTATTACTTCTCCCCGGCACAAATGCAGGCTTTACTTCTTACTCATTAGGTTGACGTATTTCCACCTAATCACCCGTATTGGATGATTAGGCAGAAAGTTTCCTTTTAAACAGTTGTTGTGCAGCAGTATTCAGCATTCTTGATGCGTAGTGGTAAGAAGACATGATTAAAAAGACAAAATCAAAGCAGGAAGTGCTTGAACTAGCCCACAAGCATAATTTGACTATCCAAGAAGACTCACTGCAATTTAATGAATCGGGTCTTGATTTTCAAGTTGTGTTAGCAAGGGACACTAATGGAGAACGCTGGATTTTGCGTCTTCCTCGGCGGGAGGATGTTCTACCGTCGGTAGATAAGGAAAAACGCACGCTGGAACTGATTGCCCCTCTTCTCAATGTGGAAGTGCCACAATGGACTATTTGCACAGATGAACTCATTGTTTACCGGGCATTAAACGGTGTGCCAACAGGCACAATTGACTCTCAAGCAAAAGCTTATGTGTGGGAAATTGATCCAGCAAATCCACCCGACCAGTTTCATAAATCGCTAGCTAAGGGGATTGCCTCTCTTCATCTAGTTAGCATTGAGCAAGCACGCGCAATTGGTCTTCCCATTGAAACCGCTGAAGAAGCACGTGCGGCGATGAAACAGAAGATGGATGCAGTGAAGAATGAGTTTGGTGTTGGTGAAGAGTTGTGGAACCGTTGGCAATCTTGGCTCCAAAAGGATGAGGTTTGGACGAAAGAAACAGTGTTAACTCATGGTGATTTACACGCTGGGCATATTTTGATTGATGCCCAAGTACAGGTAACTGGCTTCATTGACTGGACTGAGGCAGCCGTTACTGACCCAGCCCGTGATTTTGTCGCCCATTACCGCACTTTTGGTGAAGACGCTTTGAATAAGCTGATATCAGCATACGCCTCATCGGGTGGACGTATTTGGTCGAAGATGGCAGAACAAGTGATTGAACTGGCTGCTTCTTATCCCATAGCCATCGCAGAATTTGCGCTCAAGTCAGGCTTAGATGAATATAAACAGATGGCTAGACAATCACTTGGCGTAGGCTAAATCAATATTTTTATGTAATCACCGTTACTTTTGAACAAAATGAATGTTTATGGCGGTTAGATTACCAAGCATCAAAATAGAACACTGAAACGGCTTTCTTAGCTGGTAAGCCTGTAGACTATGTATTGTTGGCATTTCCAGTATTAAATAGGGAAAATGTGACAATTTGAGCGCCTGCATGGAATCGGAGGAAACAATATGTCTAACCTGAGCATTGCAAAAGGTAGTTGCCTGTGTCGAGCAGTAAGCCTTTCCACAGCTAGCATGAGTAAAAATGTGGGGGCGTGTCATTGTGGTATGTGCCGCAATTGGGGCGGAGGGCCTCTGTTAGCTGTTGACTGTAAAAGTGATGTCAGCTTGTCTGGTGAAGAAAATATTGGGCTTTATCAATCGTCACAGTGGGCAGAACGTGGATTCTGTAAGCAGTGTGGTAGCCATCTCTTTTATAGATTAAAACAAAATAACCAGTATTTCGTGCCTGTTGGACTATTCGATAGTTCTGAAGGTCTTATTTTCGATCATCAGGTATTCATTGATGAAAAGCCCAAATATTACTGTTTTGCCAATGAAACTAAGAACCTGACAGGGGACGAGGTATTTGCACAGTTTGCAACTCCTGAATGATTAACAACAGTAGAGTTACTCTTTACCAGTTGAAGCTAGGTAACAGCAATCGCTCCTAACCTTGAGCCGAATGGCACGCTTCTAATCACGATTACCTGACGCAATTGCTACAAGCGCTTTTTGATATGGTGCTTAGTCTCTTTGAGTTGCTGTCTCGTTCACAGAGATGTCGTTAAAATCCCTTTTTCCGCCAACGACCGATCGCACCCAAGAAAATTTAGATCGGGCATTGGTCATTGGTCATTGGTCATTGGTCATTGGTCATTGGTCATTCGGCACTGAGCAAGTTCAACTTTTAAAAACTCAGCGAGGTTTTTAAGATTCCTTTGCGGCGATCGCCACCCATCACCTGATCGCCAAGACCTTTTTTCTTTGAGCCAGAGAACAGGTGAGCCATTAGAAAGGAATGATACACTTGATAAGCTGTAAGCTATGCTCCGTGAACATTACAGGCATTTATGCGATTAATGAGTCAAGGAGTAGGAGCGATCGCTCAAAACCTTAAAACAACAACTCACCCTTCAATATCTTTCCCACTCTTGTAGTTCATCGCTCTGGGTTTCCTCTTTCCTATAGGGACTACTTTCAAGTGCTTGGGAGGTTGAGCCGGACGGCATTTCTCACAATAGAGCGGTCGGACTCCAAAGGTTTCTCCTTCTCAATGAGTTCTGGCTGTGGTAAATAGCAATGTCCGTCTTCGGCTGCTTCACTCAATGCGTGGATAATGCAAGCACAGTATCTCAAGTTATTAGATAATTACTATTTTTTACTACGGTTCTCATTTCAGTGACAATTAGCTACAGGACTGTTCGTCATCTTTTTCCAAGATGGAAATTAATTCAAACACTCGCATATTTTCTCCCGTCCAAACTTTATCTAGTAACCGCAAATTTTCAAGGGTTAAGTCGCTCTCTTTCACTATCGATACATTTGTTTTGCCCAGTGCCATCAACAAATCTTCAAATACAACTAAGCCATTAAACTCCAAGTCTTGAATCTCGGCTGATGCTAACGCTGACAATCGCTCACCACAAATCTCAATCATGAACCAGTCACAAAAATCTTTTTCCAGTAATGGATGACGACCACTGATCCCTTGCATCAGCCATAGACCATAAATACTGGCTGTTGCATCATCTATTGTCGCTAAACGTTTAGCTGCCACCTTCCCAAGATTCTCAAAAAATCGCACACCTAAAGCTTTCTCTAACATTTGCATTGACTTTGGTAGTGCATGAGCTACAACAGAAATTTGGCTACTTTCTAGTTGTTTAGAATGATAATTTTCTAAATATTCATTCGCCTCCTTTGATGCCAACATCCTACCATCTGGGTGTAAGTTGAAATCAACCCCTGGCTTAAAACCTCCTTTAACTAGTTTTTGAGTCATGCTTGTCGATACATCCTTTACGGCTTGCTTATAACTTTCCTCACCTACATATTCTTGCAAGAACCAAACAAAATTTGCATACTCTACTTGCACAAGAGCTTCTTTGAGGATTATTGTCTCATCCTCTAATTGTGCTAAGTTTAGGATTTTTTGAATTTCTTGCAGATTTTGACAAGAGATCGCTTTTATCAACTGCTGTTTTAGGAGTTCATTTTGCGAATTCATTTATCTCAATGCTCAACGGGACTTTAGTGCGTTAACTATTCTACAGTGAGAATTAAATTACGTTGAGACAAATCCGTGTCATCGAGTTCAGCCTTACCCACTTTAGACTTGCAACAAATTCGTGTTGATATAGATTGTAAGTTCCTATTAGCTCAGGCGGTTCATGCTTTTAATATGCAGGAGATTCTTGCCCCGCAGCAAGGAGTATTTGATGTTACACAAGGAGATTCAACCTCTAAAGGACAAAGTGTTTGGAGCAGATTTTTCCTCGGTTTGGGGGAGAGCCTCTGAAGCGATCGCTCGTCACCTGTGACCTGCCGAGCCACTACAGCACCTTAAACAGGTTCAGCTAGCTGCTACCGAGGCTTGGCTTTTCTCTTCTTCTAAAGTAGAGGGGTTTTTAGAGTGTAAGCCGAGGGTGAAGAAGGGGAAAGCCTCAGCAGATCAAATTTATTTCTAGTGCAGAGTAGAGTAGATACTCTCAATAAACCAAAATTACACGGTTGTCGGCTCAAAGCCAAAAAAGCAATCACGTTATATCAATATAATATATTATAGGCAGTAATTACACGTAATGGCTCAAAGAGGTGTAGCGCATCGCGTTCCTTTCGATGCTGTTCTTTAGCTCCACCACCGTAACCGAACAATTCAAATTTTAAAATTCAAAAAGTAAGAAATAATAAGTAATTTTTAATTAATTTAGGGTACAAGCCCCCAATTTTAATTTTTAATTGGAGTGAAGCGAGTGACACATCTTGGATAGAATCAGCTGCTCATTTACTCCCAGCAACTGCATTAAGCCGTTCGTGTTAGCGTCTCCGTTCGCGCTAGCGTCCCGTAGGGAAGGAGAAGGGCTGGGCATTTTATTTATTGGATGTTTTTGCATACAAGGAATCAAACTAGGCAATGTTTAGTGAATGCTAGAATGTTTGTCCTGTTTGCTTTACAGGAAAGCGGATTAATTTTTGCACGATTGCTACTACAACGTCAACATCTGTACCTTTTGATAAATAATGGGTCAAGTGACTTATCATTCTTTAAATAGAAAAGGATTGATTATGGTAGATACATCAAAGTTATATAGCAGTCGTCAGGTTGACGCATCAGCACTAGTGCGTCAACTGAGGCAATTGTTAGGACTAACACAGGAGCAGTTTGCGGCTGAGGTGGGGGTGACACTGGTGACGATCAATCGTTGGGAAAATAATCGAGCCAAGCCACTACCCTTAGCACTCAAGCAAATTAAAGCCAAGCTCAACCAACTGAAAGATTCACCTATTGAAGCCTATCGAACGGGTGCTAAATCCCTACTGCTCGATTACTTTGGCGAAGCGTGACCGGGGGAACAGATGCTGAATTTTCAAACCTTATTTGAATCAATACCGGGATTGTATATCGTCCACTCACTGGACTTTGTGATTGTTGGGGGAAGTGATGCTTACTTTCGGGCGACCAAAACCAAACGAGAAGAGGTCGTTGGTCGCCATTTGTTCGAGGTTTTTCCAGACAATCCTGACGATCCAAATGCTAATGGAGTTCGGAATTTGCGTGCCTCGCTAGAAAGCGTACTCAAGCATCGCCAGCCTCACACAATGGTAGTGCAAAAGTATGACATTCGCCGCCCGGAATCAGAAGGCGGTGGTTTTGAGGAGCGGTATTGGACACCAACCAACTCACCAGTCTTTGATGAAAACGGTGAGATGACACACATTATTCACCGAGTCGAAGATGTCACCGAGTTTGTACGGGTGCAGCAGCAGCGAAATGAACAGTGTCAGTTGAATCAATCACTCCAGACTCGCACCGACCAAATGGAGATGGAAATTTATGCTAGATCGCAGGAGTTACGAGAGGTCAACGAACAACTGCAAGCGGCGAATGAGGCATTGTCAGAACTTGATCGCGCCAAAACTGTTTTTTTCAGCAATATCTCCCATGAGTTTCGCACGCCTTTAACACTGATGTTGAATCCGCTCGAAGACTTGTTACTCGACACTCAAACCCCATTAGCGCCCCAACAGCGCGATAGCCTTGAACTCGTGCAGCACAACGGACTCCGGTTGCTGAAATTAGTTAACACGCTGCTTGATTTTTCGCGACTGGAAGCAGGGCGAATGCAAGCATCCTATGAACCGATTGACTTAGCCGCATTGACAACAGAGCTAGCTAGTATGTTTTGCTCGCTGACCGAACGGGCTGGTCTGGAGTTCGCGATCGACTGTCCGACCTTGCCAGAGGCAATCTATATCGATCGCCAAATGTGGGAGAAAATTGTATTTAATTTATTATCTAATGCCTTTAAGTTTACGTTGACGGGAACCATCACTGTTCGGTTGCAGCCAAATCATAATACTGTTAATTTAATCGTTGAAGATACTGGAATTGGCATTCCAGAAGCTGAAATTTCGCACCTGTTTGAACGGTTTTATCAAGTTAAAGGGTTACAGGGACGAAGTTTTGAAGGCTCTGGAATTGGTTTATCACTCGTGCAAGAGCTAGTGAAGTTGCATGGCGGTACTATCAGCGTTACCAGCGTCTTAGGACGGGGCAGCCGATTTACGGTTTCTATTCCAACTGGGTGCGCGCATTTACCACAAGAACGGTTAAGTGCCTCTGGGACTATGGCATCAAACACATTCAGCGCCACACCATACCTTGAAGAAGCTTCGCGCTGGCTTTTGGAAGAAGCAGGGGGGCAGGGGGGCAGAGGAGATATGGTGAAAGAAGGTAGTGTTGATACAGTGTTTTTACCTTCCGCTCCTTTGATCCTTTCCTCCTTTGCTCCTTCTGCCCGTATTCTCCTGGCAGATGACAACGCCGAGATGCGCCATTATGTGCGGCGATTGTTGAGTCAACGGTATGAGGTTGAGGCAGTCGCCGATGGCATGGCGGCTTTGGCTGCAATCCAGGCACATCGCCCGGATTTGATTCTCAGTGATGTGATGATGCCGGAACTAGATGGGTTTAAGTTGCTACATCAACTGCGGGCTGACCCCCAAACTAGAGAATTGCCCGTGATTTTGCTATCAGCGCGGGCGGGCGAAGAGGCTCGTGTAGAAGGGCTGGCAGCCGGAGCCGATGATTATTTAATCAAACCGTTTTCGGCTCGCGAACTACTGGCTCGTGTTGAGTCAACTTTAAAACTGGTAGACATCCGCAAACAAGCCGAAGCTGTTTTAAGGGAAACCCATGTGCAATTGGAGTCCGCTTTAGCAGCAGGAGCCATTTACACGTGGCGGTGGAAGATTCCTGAGAATCTGGTAATCGTGAATGCAGCCTTTGCTCAATTGTTTGGCGTTGATCCTGTGGAAGCAACGACGGGTTTGCCGATCGAACTATTTGTGCAAGCCATGCACGAAGAAGACCGTCCACGAGTGGTCGCCGCAATTAACCAGGCGATTGAAACCGGGGAAGAATATGTTAGTGAGTACCGCATTTATACGGCAAGAGGCGAGGAGCGCTGGCTTGCCGCACGCGGTCGAGTTGAATATGCTGCTGATGGCAGACCGATTGCTTTTCCTGGAGCATTAGCAGACATCACCGATCGCAAGCAAATTGAAGCGACTTTGAAAGCAAGCAACGAACGGCTGAAGCTGCTTTCAGAAGTTGCCAACGATCTGTTGCTCAACGAAGATCCCAAGGTATTTTTAGCCAGTTTGTTTGAAAAAATTTCGACTTATTTGGGACTGGAAGTTTTCTTTAATTACTTGTTTCAAGAAGACCAGCAGCACCTTAAACTTAATACCTATGGCGGTATCACCGAAGACATTGCTTTAGGAGCTAAATTTTTGGAGTTAGGGCAGGGTGTATGTGGTTATGCGGTACAACATCGCCAGCCAGCTATCGTTGAATATGCGCTCTCAACCACCAATGCACTCGCCCTTCCAGTTCAATCAATCGGTATCAGAGCTTATGCTAGTCATCCGTTAATCGTGGGCAATCGCGTCTTAGGTACACTAGGGCTGGGAACTCGTCAACGCGATCGCTTTACGCCCGACGAACTCGAACTCATGCAAACAGTAGCCAATCAAGTAGCCGCTGCCCTAGAGCGTTCGTGCTTAATTGCACAGTTACAGGCACGAGCCGAAGCTTTAGATCGAAGTAATCGCATTAAAGATGAGTTCTTGGCGGTTCTTTCCCATGAACTGAGAACGCCCATGAATCCAATTCTGGGATGGTCAAAACTGTTGCAGCAAGGAAAGCTGGATGCCCAAAAAACGAATGCTGCGATCGCCACAATTAAGCGCAACGCCCAGCTAATGGTGCAACTCATTGATGACTTACTGGACATTTCTCGGATTCTGAGTGGCAAAATGAGCTTATCAGCCTCATCCATTGACCTCAATGCAGTAATTTGGGCCGCGCTGGAAACAGTTCGGCTAGCCGCAGAAGCCAAGTCAATCCAAATTCAGACGATTGTCTCGCCCATTCTAGGACTGGTAATCGGAGATGCAGGGCGATTGCAGCAAGTCGTGTGGAATCTGCTGTCGAATGCCGTTAAATTTACACATCATAACGGACAAGTCACGATTGCCCTATCTCAAACTGAAAATCATGCTCAAATTCAAATTACCGATACTGGAAAAGGAATTACTGGCGACTTTCTGCCCTACGTGTTTGAGCATTTCCACCAAGAAGATAGCGCAACCACCCGCAAATTTGGCGGACTTGGCTTGGGATTAGCGATCGTGCGCCAAATTGTGGAAATGCATGGCGGAACAGTCACAGTAGACAGTCCTGGTGTTGGACTAGGAGCCACATTCACAGTTAAAATTCCACTTGCTCCTGGGTTAACTCAAGCACCAACCTTGGAGCGATCGCCCGTTCAGGATAGTGATTTGAACGGCATTCACATTTTAGTCGTCGATGATCAAACGGACTCGCGGGACTTCATCGCTTTTGTTTTAGAACAACATAAGGCGATCGTCACGGCTGTTGCATCTGGAACTGAGGCGCTGCAAGCGATCGCTCAATTCATTCCCAACATCATTATTAGTGACATTGGGATGCCACAGATGGATGGCTATATGCTAATGCGCCAAATTCGTACTCTTGGGCTTGAACAAGGCGGACAAATTCCTGCTATTGCCTTAACAGCTTATGCTGGAGAACTCGATCAAAATCTTGCGATCGCCGCCGGATTTCAACATCACCTCGCCAAACCCATCGATCCAGAAGTTTTGGTGGCCATCGTCGTTGAATTAGCCAGAAAACTTACTCATTAGCAGTTCAACAACTCACACTGCTGAATTATTGACTTGTAAGTGGATCTGACTTTGATCGTCAAGTCTTAAAAAGCTTGCTCACAAATGATTCAGAAAAAAACACAGTATATACGCTAGAGTAATTTCAATCCGGTGCTAAAGGTAACAAATCAGGCAATCGCCTCAATGAGCGCCATTCGTCACATATATAGTTGCGTTACACATTTGGGCTATTACGTGTAATTAGAGCCTCAAAATCTTTTCAATTCATCGATCACGCTTACGGTTTGACCTGCGGCTGAATGTTTTACAGTCAGACCTTTGCTTTGATGTTGTTTAAACAGATGTTAAGCGAAGCGCGATCAACAAGATTGTAATCGGGTGAAGCTATATCCCTGGATGTCTTGATTTAACAGGGTACAGCATGAAAGAATTCGGCAAGCGCTCAACAGGCATACGGCGAACTTTCGTGCAATGGCGTGGCCCGCCGCAGACATCCCGGTCATTGTTCAAGCCATGATTGAAAATTAGTTTAATAGAATGATGTTCAAGGAGCGGGGCATCAAAGCATCAAAATTGGGCGACTTCAAGCGATTGACGGTCGCACTCTAAAATTCGGGCTTGGGATTTTCCGCGATCGCACCCAAGAAAATTGTACGCTTGTATATTGGAGGAGTGTAGTAGACCGAATGTACGCTGGTATTTGAGCGTCAAGAAGTTTGATGTTATGCGCCGATCTTTGACAATCCTTTCTCTGTTTGGGGATAAATTACTTCATCCTCAAGGAAACCCTCGAATAAACTGAGATCGAACTGCTCTTTAGCGACTGCTTTACCAACAGCACTTAAGTTATCCTTCTGGTCTACACAGTCCATTTGCTCCAACTTATGGATAAGCTTTTCTATGTCCTCATCAGACTGAATTAGTTTATTTTTTTCATCCTTGAGTTCAAGACCATGTTTCTTGATTAATTGTTTAAATCGCTCTACTGTAAAGGACACTGTAAAACGGCAGTAGGTCAATAATTCCTCATTAGATATTTTGAATGAATCTCCATTCTCTAAGGAATTAGAATTACTTTTAGACTTTTGTTTACTAATTAACTTAATAAGTTGATTTTGCTGTAGATTTGCTTCGGACATTAAGCTACCTACAACATATTCAGCCCATTCAGCATTGTTTTTATTTACTGCTTTACCAGGGGTGATCTTAGCATAACCAAATCCTGCCCCAATTGAAACCAGCAAAAGGTTGTCAGCGCCAGAATCCCAACCTGTACCATAATTGGGGTGAACCGCTTCGAGAAATAATTGAAACGATGAATTATTGTAAGAACCTACACCACCATCAATAAACTCATATTTCGGTATTGATTTTTGAGAAGTATCTTCAAAGGGAAAGGGCGAGAAGAAGGTTGGAGCGGCAGAACTAGACCGCACGATTTTCCAGAGCGGAATATCGGCATTAATATCTAAATGTTTGCTTTTCTTATTAGGAACTCCTTTAACGTTGTTGTTGACAAAGAACCAAGTTTGTCCACGGGTAACATTGTTAGTAACAATCATCAAGTTGGTTTTTAAACTGGAAGATCCTAAAGTTATGTCTCCAAGGGCATTCTTATCCTTTAGTGCCTTTTCTAAATTTTCACCATTATATTTGGTGAGTAACATTTGGCAAACTCTATCCTTATTACCAGACCATTTAATTGCATTACTTATTGAACCAAGTGTCCAATAGCCTGATAAACCAAAGGTTTGTAGGAGTTGATCAAGGTCTTTGTCAGAATAGTTCGCTGGCGAGAAAATTGCTTCACCTTGATCTTGGTAAATCTTTAAAATTTCGCGGGCGGGCATTCCTATCGCTAAAGCTGCGGCTATGATCGAACCGGTACTCGTGCCACTAATGAAGTCGAAATAGTCGGAAAGGCGCTGCCATTTGGAGTTATGGGCTTTGAGTGCGTCTTCCATTTGGACAAGAATTTCAGCAGCAATAATACCGCGAATACCGCCACCATCGATAGAAAGGAGCCTTCTTTTAACTGTCATATTACTTAGTTTCTGATGATACGAAAATGAGATAAGGACAAGACAATCGTTACTCTGCTATTTGACTTATGAACTGAGTGTCGTTCTTGTAAAAGTAAAATCCTGACTGCTTGTCAAACTTCAGTAATTTCCGCATCGAATCTAACATCCCTCTCAAGGGCGATGACGAAATGTTTAATTATATAAAGTAAATATTTGTAAGTTATTTTTTAAAAGTAATCTATATTTTTCAGTCTCTAGGTGGATGCCTTGCCCTAGTTAGCTCCTACCCGTTGCAGCTAGTAAAAAATACTTATATTCTTACGACCGAATCAGGGTTAGAGGCACGGTCAGTGATAAATACAGGTATGCCATTTGTCAAAACAACTGATTTCCATAGGGTTGAGGTTAGCATCAGTTCCAAGCGAGTACAATTTCCCCGTTTTGGGTGCGACACGATGGCGCACGAAGGGTTGGAAGCCCCTATATATAAAGCTTCCAAAAGATGAGCGAGGAACCGATTCCTCCAGTCTGGTGTCCAAGACTGTTCCTAACCTTCCCATGCACCACTGGTAACGGAGGTGTATGAAGCGGAAAGTAAAGCC
>NZ_JBSGKF010000005.1:0-249022 GCF_054786515.1 Nostoc sp. UIC 10890 | reverse complement strand
GGTGAGCAATTATCAGCCGAAGCGTTGACAGTAATGAATAAAGATACATTTGAGCTTGAAGCCATCAGTCGGCTGACTCAAATTGCTCAAAGGATTGGCATGGTCTGGGGTAAGTCTGATGGAAATGGTACTCAAGTTTTGGGAAAGATTTATGACTTGGCTTTCAATACCCAGCAGAGGGATTTAACTATTTCACAGAAAAATGGAGAGGTAATTTTAAACTTGCAATCTGGTCAGGTGAAGACTAATAAAGTAACTCCACAGATATTGCAAACTTTTGAGGACGCGAATAGTCAAATAGATAAAATTTTAGCAAAAAATAAAAGTCAAGAATTAGAAATGCACAGATAAATTAACTGACTCGGCTAAATATCTGAGTTGATGAATATTTCAGTAATTATAAATTACAACAGAGAATATATGGTGGAATTAATGGAAGAGATTGATATAGAACAAGGGCAACTGTGGTATGAAAAAGGATTGGAACATCTCTTATCAGGAAACTTATCTGGAGTAATGGAGTGCTTCAGAAATGCACTTTATTTTTATCCTAATTTTGCGGAAGTTCACAATACTATAGGGATGATTCAGTTTCAAATTGAAAAATATGAGAATGCGATTCAACTTTTCGATAACGCATTAGTAATGAATCCTAACTTTGCTGAAGCTTATAATAATCGGGGACTAGCTCGATCAAAAATCTGTCATAAATCAGAATTCCCCAAGGTGATTGAAGATTACACTAAAGCCATCGCCCTGAATCCAAATTTAGTCCAAGCTTATCTAAATCGGGCTGATACGTATAAAAATCTAACTGGTGATAATCCAGCAGCTATTTTAGATTACAATCAAGTAATTTCACTTGACCCAAACTGTTTATCAGCCTATATAAATAGGGCGAATATTTATTTTTTATCCGGGGAA
Organism: Nostoc sp. UIC 10890; assembly: GCF_054786515.1. Classification (NCBI taxonomy): domain Bacteria; kingdom Bacillati; phylum Cyanobacteriota; class Cyanophyceae; order Nostocales; family Nostocaceae; genus Nostoc; species Nostoc sp. UIC 10890. The sequence goes on along the minus strand of NZ_JBSGKF010000005.1, from coordinate 248,098 downwards.
TTAGAAAGTTCACTCTCTGATTTAGAAAAGGTATTATCTTTGGATGCTGATTGTGCAGAAGCATACTGTGGACGAGGGACAGTCAGATTTCATCTGGGTGATATTGAGGGTGCTAAAAAAGATTTGTTTAAAGCATTTGGTTTGTACGAGGCACGAGGAAATATGATTTACTGTGCTTTTACTAGAAGTTTGATTATAGACCTTTTTCGAGATTATGAAGTTTATAAGGATTTGCTTGGGGTTGAAAGTAGGATAGCCAAATCGAAAAAGTAGCCACTCGATAAAAGTGGCTACAAATTTCATCCCAGAATTTCAATCACAGCAGCTAATATTGATGCCGCTTTAGAGTTAGCTGGAATGAATACTCGCTTTTTCCACTGAATGATTTCGGTGAAACATCCAACAGCCACAAATCTGTCAGCCAACGATAAAGCATTAACTAATTCAATACGGCGCTCATTTGCAACCAATGAACAACGCAAAGTTACACCTCCGGGTAATTGCTCTGAATACCGCTCATTCAGTACCAAATAAACTAATTCTTCTGGAGAAAGCAGCTTATTTTTCATACCCAATTGTTCTGCAACAGTACGAATATCTTGAGCATCAACCACTCGCCCCAGAATTTTCTCCCCATTGCTGATTTGCAATCGAAATACTCGATTGTTTTTGTTTGGTAGGGTTTTCCAAATTGGCAGAAGAATGCCAGTTACAAGATGAATATAATCAGTAGTAAACTTGGGCAATTCTTCAACTTCTTTAGACCAAGCTGCGACGAACTCGTTTACTGAAACTTCCCTCCATTGAGAGGCTTGTAACTTTTCTTGAGGTACGCGAGTTTCTTTTTGTGGTCGTACCAACAAAACCCTTGGTACAACTCCACCATTATCGTCAAAGATGCTGTGTGTGGGAATGCAGACAGCCGCCTTATTAGACTTATCATTTACCATTAGCTGTCCCCGGTAGTTTGTCGCTAAATCCACCGCTTCAATACCAGTTTTGATGTCAGCCTTTTGAACTCGTTCGATTTTCAAGTAATTGGTAGTACTAGCACTAACCGGATGAGTATAAACAGTCTCTGTGCTAACAACCGTAAAGCGTTCAGCCCGAAGAGTTTCAACACCTTGTTCAAAAATCCCCTGAGCGATCGCTGTTTCGATTTGCTGACTTAACAGCAACTCGAACCTCTCGAAAATGATATTCTGCATTCCAATCTTCAAAGCCAGCAGTCGATTGAGGAATTGACGCAGGGGTGGAAGATCAATCTTCATGCCGCCTTCGTGGGAAGTGAGCGATAAACCTGTCATCTGCTCAAAAGTGCCTAATGGAACTTCAGCAAACCTACCTTGGAAAATTTGCTTAAATAGCTCATACAAAGCGTGTTCGGCGTACTGTGACTCTAGGTTATCTTGGGGTGAGAATATGCCGTTTCCTCCAGTCTGCCTTTGTCCACGGGTGAGTGCGCCCAGGCTATCCAAACGTCGGGCAATGGTGGAAATAAATCTACGTTCACCTCTTACGTTGGTCGTGACTGGGCGGAATATTGGTGCAGAAGCCTGATTAGTCCGGTGTGAGCGCCCCAGACCTTGAATCGCATTATCTGCCCTCCAACCAGCTTCAAGTAAGTAGTGCGATCGCCTTCTACGGTTGATGGCGTTCAAATCTGCATGGTAGCTACGACCTGTGCCGCCAGCGTCAGAGAAGATGAGGATTTGCTTCTGGTCGGACATAAATGCAGTGGTTTCAGCAATATTCGCACCAGAACTTCGTGAATCGACAAATAAGCGCCCAGCTTCGTCCTTCAACACCCGTTTACTGCGTCCAGTTACTTCAGCAACTTGTTTGTGTCCGAAATGCCAAAGTAATTGCTCCAAAGCTCCAGGGATGGGGTCAAGGCTTGCTAATCTCTCAACTAGCGCCGAACGTAACCCAAGTGCAACTTGTGAAATGATGGGCGAACCATCAGCATCAAAAGCAGGTTCGGAGCGTTCTTCCCCGTCTTCACCTGAATGAATGGAATGGAGGTGAACGGGAAACGCACACAACAAATAGTCCATCAAGTACTCACGGGGAGTTAGATCCAGATTGAGATCGTGACATTCTTCTGCTGAAACTTCATCAAGTCGTCGTTTGAGCAATTCTTCGTTAGTTGAAACAATCTGAACAATAACCGCGTGACCGTGAGCTAAATCCTGTTCAATTGCTTTGATTAACTGTGGGCATTTCATCCCTGTAAGTAGATGGTTAAAGAATCGCTGCTTATGAGACTCAAACTGTGACATTGCGGACATCTTAGCCGCACGATTATAAGTTTTTGCGCCAGTGATGTTACAGGCTTCCAACGCTTTGTATAAATTGTTATGGATGATTTTGAAAGCGTCAGCATAAGCATCATAAATCCTTTCCTGGGTTGGCGTTAAGTCAATTTCTAGGGTATGGTATTCGACCCCTTCAAAACTGAGTGATCGTGCCAGATACAGACCCAACGCTTTCAAATCCCTGGCGACCACTTCCATCGCAGCGATACCACCGCCCTCAATGGATTCCACAAAATCCTCACGGGAGCTAAACGGAAAGTCGCCGGTTTGCCAAAGCCCTAGACGATTTGCATAAGATAGATTGGAAACCTTTGTCGCTCCAGTCGCAGAAACGTAGATAACCCGTGCCTGCGGTAATGCGTTTTGCAACCGCAGCCCAACAATGCCTTGCTGGGATGCTGCAACCATACCGAGTTTACCCTCTTGAGCCATTGCGTTACCCATGCTGTGGCACTCGTCAAAGGAGATAGTACCCTCAAAATCCTTACCTGCCCATTCAACGATTTGCTTAAGCCGACTTTTACCGTTCTTTTGAGAACGTAGAGTTGAGTACGTGCAGAACAGAATCCCTTGGGTGAAAGGGATGGGGTCGCCAAGTTTGATGTTGCCCAGGTCAATGATATCTTTTTCACTACCTCCAAGCGCACACCAGTCCCTACGGGCATCTTCAATTAAGGCAGAACTTTTAGATACCCAGATTGCTTTTCTTCGTTCCTGACACCAGTTGTCGAGGATGATTCCTGCACATTGTCTACCCTTACCGGCACCCGTTCCATCGCCAAGAAACCAGCCACAGCGAAATCTAACGGCGTTTTCTTCGCCCTGAGCCGCAACAGTCACGTTATCCCACGAATCATCCACAATATAAGACCCAGACAGAAATTCACAATGCGCTTGACCTGCGTAAATAACGCTTTCAAGTTGTGCCTCTGACAACAAGCCTTGTGTGATAATGTTGCTAGGAAGATGCGGTTTATAAGTTGGTGCTGGTGGTGACACAAGTGCTAGGGCTGCACTTTCGCAAAGCAGCGAGGGATGAGGTAAAGCGTCCTTTATTCGGATTCGCTGTGGGCGATAGGTTTCGTATAGGGTATCTTTCAATCCCTCACTAGCCGTCCACTCGATAACCTCATATTCCAGCACTATTAGGTCGTCTGGAAGAGAGGAAACTGTTTCTGGTTGTACAACTGTAGTACGTTTTGGCAATTGAACAACAATTGCCTTCGCAGCAGTTTTAACTTTTTCTGAGCGTTCCCACGGAGATCGCTCAGGTAACTGCTCAATCAACGCCAGCAGTTCAGGCAAGTCCAAGGTTTCGGAAATACAGGGAATGTCACTGTGATTATCAGTTGGGACTTTATCGATTACTGTAATTCGGGTTTCCATCGTCGTCCCGTGTTTGGAGTACACCTTGCTACTGACCCCAACAGACAGGAGAACTCGCGCAAAATCCTGCCACTTAACAAAAGTCTCTCGCCAAGTAGGATTATTGGGAGAGAACCAATTGGCTGTGATTGTTACCAGCCGTCCACCGTCAGCCAGTCTTTGCAATGCCGAGTTGATGTGGTTCTTTGTTGCGTCGGGATTGCGATCGCTAATCTTGGGTGATGATGAGAATGGCGGATTCATCAGCACTACAGATGGTTGAGTCTTGCCTGCCAGATAGTCATTAATCTGTTCGGCATTCACAGAGAATAAGGGAACGCCAGGGAACAATCGTCGCAGAATCTTCGCTCTGTCGTCGGCTAGCTCGTTGAGCATCAAACTTGCACCTTGAAGTTTAGCAAACTGGGCTAAAATCCCAGTACCAGCTGATGGTTCAAGCGTCAGGTCATTGTTTGTGATTTGTCCTGCCAATGCTACTAAGTACGCTAGGGGTAGCGGAGTCGAGAACTGCTGAAGTTTTAATTGCTCCTCGCTGCGGCGGGTATGCGTGGGGCAGAGCAACTCAAGCCGTCGCAGTTGTTCTAAGGGATTATCTGACAGCCCCTTTTGCCGCAAGTACAAGATTAACGCCACCTCAAGGGCTTCGTATCCGTCCTTCCACTGCCACTTCCCCTGTGCCGCCGTGCCGTTGAAGTAACGATTCATCTGGGTAGAAACAGTTTTTGTGGAGATAGGACGATTTTCAATTAATAATTTAACAAGTTCTTGGGCAACGTTCACAACAGATTGCCCGTAGTCCAGAACTGTTTGCAGGTCGAAGAGACATCCTTGTGTAGCGATTAGGCTGACCATGACTGTATATAGTATTGATTTTCACAAAAAATTGGCGTAGCCGATACTGCACAGGAAGATTCGTACAGCGAGCGGCAATCAAAGTAGACTTCAATCGCAAGATGTTGATTTCTGTGGGATGCTCACGTTGAAATGACAAAAAAGCGATCACGTTTTCAGAATAGCGATCGCTCCTTTAATAGGTGTCTGTGTCGAAGCTCCACGAAAACCAACAAAGTTACTTAAGCCGACTGCTTGCGTGGTCTTGCGGATTTTCGTGGAGCCTTAGTAGATGTCGCTTTTGCAGTAGTCTTAGAAGTTTTGGTAGTTTTGCCTTTGAGGGGAGTAGATTTCTTGGCGGTTTTAGCCTTAGATTTCGGTTGTACTCCTGTTGCTGGCGGTAGCAGCCTTAGTGAGGGGAATGGGAGTACAACTGGTTGAATTTCGGTAGAACTGTTGTGAGGCTCTAGCTCTAATGTCCAGGGGTCAGAAATTTCCTCAAATTGTGATGTAACGAAGGAGATTTGTTGAGGTTCGACTACTAGTTGTTCAGTGTTAGATAGTGGCTCAAATTGAGTTGCTGTTACTGTGGATTTGGAACTGGTATTGGATTGTGCAATTGCAATAGATGGTAATGGCACAACATAAAGTCCGTCAATAAAATCGAAAATCATCAGAGCAACAAAGCTCATCACAATAACTTCAATAGCTTGGGTAAGTGTTGATTGAATATCCATTGTATTTCTCCGAAATTTTTGTAATGTTCACAAAAGTTACGCGAAGCGTTACCAGCCTCGTAATCAAGTGCCAGACGCATACAAGAAATTTGAAAAAGGAATATCTTCAAAGAAATTCATGGGTTGACTGAAGCTTGAAGAGGTGCTTAAGTCTCGGACTATTCTATAGTTTTCTGGATGTCAACAAGTATCACTTAAATGTTTTATTTAGCCATTGTTCAAATTTATTTTGTAGCTCTGAATTGTTCTGAATAAACTCTTTTTCTTCACTGGTCTAAACTCTTGTAATCGCGTCAGAGACAGCTTCAAAAATGGAGTATTCTAATTGTTTCGGATTCATTTGGATGTATTGCAGAAGAGAATTTTCACTCTATTCCTCGCAACGCGAGTGCCTAAGCCTGGATGCTTGAGCTATCACACAGAAACTTGTGTAAATAAGCATCATCGTGCTAAAAAGGGAACTGTACGCTAGCACTGTAAGCTATTCAGTGCCAGATTAATCAATAAAAGCGCGATTGCTCGGTGCCCAAAGGTATTAGAAGTTACGCAATTGGAAGCATCCGAGGCTATTTTTGAAGCGCAAACGGCTGGGGTAACTGAAGAACAGAAGGCAGATTACATTAAGCAACTGCGGGAGATGAAAACGTTCTATCTACAAGGTAGTCAGACTTTAGCGGGGACGATTGACCCCAACGATAAGGTCACTGGCAGTGAACAACAGGTGGCGATCGCTTCTCACTCTTCCGCAATTAACGTGACTTCCGCTTCAAGGTTTAACTACATTATTTTGATAAAGCAATAAATAAATCTGACATCGGCTAACTATTTCATTTATTCATCATCACCTTCATCTCTCCAATCTGGCTCAATATAATCAAAATCAATTGTTATTCCTGTTGTTGTTATTTCAACCTCATGCACTTCTATATTTTCGTCAAATTTTCCAGATTCATCTATTAAGGTTACTAAAACAGTTATATCTAAGCTTTGTTCCTTGTTAATAGTATTAGCTCCTATTCCAACATCCTCTCGATCTATAGAATCCCAAGTCGTAAAGTAAAAGTTACATTCAATACTAATATCAACACTCAACTCAGCCTCAATCACTAAAGTATCTTTATTAAAATTAATGGGTCTGAAAATAATATCAGGTTTTTTGATAATCTTAAATTCATTTTTTTCGTGGCTAATGTCCGTGATTTCATCTTCATATTGGTAAGATGAACTAGCTTCTATATGAATATTCAGATCATAAATTTTGTTTTTTAATACATTAGTGATTGCATTTTTGATAAAATCAATATTTCCTTGATAATATTTTTTTGATAACTGTCTACATATAGAATAAGAACGTACTTCTTGAAATAGCTCAAAACATTTTGACAAATCGTTAATAAGGATAAGATTTTCGGAATGAGTACAATACTGTTTCCAATCATTATCTTGTGAAATCACTAAAACTTTTGTCTTGTATTTTTTAGCCCATGACTCAAGAGATATTAAAGCCATAGCGTCAGGAAACTCATTCTTCTTTTTACCTACAACTGCAAATGGTGGTTCACTTCTAAAATATTTGCTTAACAATTCAGAAACCTGTACGTAGCCCTGAACTTTGATTATTTTCAAAGATGTGATTTTTATAAAGCTATTTAAACGATCGTAAGCAGTATCTCGTGGAGTTCGCCCTTTAAAAATCAATTTTTTTATTTCATCAATATCATCTTGAAGTTGACAATATGTTTGGGCGGCTTTTAAACCTTTGTCAATATCTGTATATGCAGATTTTGCTTTATCTTCTAAATGGTTGAGAAGCTCATTTTTAACAACTTCAGAAATTATAAATTTTATAGATGTATTATTAAACTGCTCTAACTGCTTAAGTAACCCTGATTCTAGCTTTAAGCCCTCAGCATCAAAAATTGATGTATCTATAGTTATGGCTTGGATTTTCTGTTCTTTAATTAGTTCTTTTATCTTATCAAATTCCATTTTTAAATCCCGTTTAATTTACATTGTGGAACATCAACTGTATACATTGCTATGTATTAAAACTTTAAAAACACCTCTTTTAACTCTCCAGATTTATCAGCAAAATTTTCCGCCAGACCTGTCCTGGGAGCTATATATTACGAATTTGATATTAAACACAGACAGCTTGCTCCAAACTAATACTGAAATTACTCTAATCGATAAAGTCCAAGAGTACTAGGAGTGATTGCCCAGATTCGATATACTTTGGAGCGTGTTGAATTTTTAGAATAAGCTATTGCTAACAACTGGTCTTTAAGGAAAATCAGACAGCGCATTAGTGATAAGATTTATCCAATCTACCCTAAACACCGAGTCTGACAATTACGAAGAACGCTTTACTGCTACGACTAGCAAACTCAGAAAATTGCGTATTTGGTCAGATCCGAAGAAGCGTAAGCAGATAGAAAAACTGCTGGTACAACTAGAGACGCTGACAAATATTAAGTAACCTTACATATCAAAACTAGGACTTAGAAGAAAATACAGGGCTATGACTTTGGTGTTACCGACAAATCAAAGACAATTGGGATGATATCGCCGTTTTCGCAGCAAGCCAACGTGCTGAGGTATCGACTCACGAAGCGTTGGCAAAACTTTTCTTGGAATGATATTGGCACAGTTTACACCTTTCAGGGGCAGAGAAAGCAGCGATCATTTTCTTTCCTTATCAGTGCCATCAGGAGCATAGTTTTTGGTTCCTTATCGTAAACCTAATTTGCTGAATACCGCCGTTAGTAGGGTAAAGAAATTGTTTGTTTTGGTGAGGTGAGCAATCTTAAGGAACTAGAATTAGCTGGTGGTGAAACTAAACGGTTAGTTGAGCATATTCATTCGGCTACATGGAGAAATTCGCACTTGAGTAAGGCTTTTGGCGCGACATAGCTAGCTTAGGCATCCACTTTAGTCAAATATAACTCTTTGATGAAACTACTCGATTTTCTGCATCAAGCATGAAATCATAAGTGTTTAAAAAATCAGACTGCCACTTTTCAGGCTTTTGGCAAATTGCTAGTGAAAATCCTGCTAAATCAAACCATTGAATATCATCCCCAATTTCTACTGGTACTACTCTCCAATTTTTACTTGGAGCCTTACTGAAATCTCTAAGCAGATTGACGTTAATTCGATTAGGAGGTTTAGGAGTTGGTAAATGTCGTTCAACATTAGAAAATGATTGCTCTACCCAATTTTTGATATTGATTGCATTAAGATATTCATTGGCTTCTGTTTCTCTTTCGCTAATGTAGTCATAGTAAGTTTGCGCTAATTCTTCAGCTTGTTTACGAGTTGTTACATCTTCTACTTTAGCAAGCAAGTATGCGGCTACTGGATCTAAAGTTCCCCATACAATAAGTTCTTTCATCCAGAAAACAATCCAAGGTAGCCCAGTTTGTGACCAGTTTTCAAGGGATGATTCAACTAACTCACCGCCAAAAGCTTCATCTATTGCTAGTGCAATAACACTTCCTAAGCCCCAGTTGAATCTATATCCAAAATTTTGACTAATATATGAATGCCAATTTGAAATTTGAGTCGGTTTCGGTTTTTTAATTGCTTTAGTAGGGTCAAGCCACCAGCGTAATATTTCATTCCAAGTAACCTTTCCTGATGGGTTAATCAGTTTGAACTTCGATAAACTGGTCAAAATACTAACTATATTTTGAATATAATTAAAGCGTTCTTCTACTGTCCAAATAGCATAATCTCCACCGACTGCTAATTGTTCTTTAAGTCTAGAATAGAGAGTTAAAAGCTGATTTCCATCACGTGGTGGTAAACTAGTGCGATACAAGCGCCGACGCTGTGACAAATCTTTATATATTTCTGTTTTTAGTGCCCTACCTCGCCTGATAAATAAATTTTCTAATCTTTCTTGTTCGCGGCTAGCATAATGAGCAAAGCTTCGTTGCCAAATTTTTTGCAGTTGCTCCTCCAATTCATTAGGACTTAAATCATTAGCTGCTAGCTGTTCAATTTCAACAATTGCAGACAGTAAAATACTATCCAGCGAATCTAAAGTTTCAATAGCTGATAATTGTGCATCAGAAAGATTATTGCCAGAGTCAAGCGGTGCAGTTTTTTCCAGCCAGGTTAAAAAATTCTCCTGTCTATTAGAACTAGAAATTAGCTGCCATTGTTCTTCCAAACGTAGCAGTAATTCTGCTATAGGACTTAGAGGATTTGCATTTGGGTTAATTGCCTGTGTTTGATTCTCTAATTCTCCTATCAAAGATAAGTATCTTTTACGTGCTTCTTTGTCACTCCAATCTGTCGATGCATTACTAAGTAATACTAAACTACGTCCTTCTGTGCCAAATCCAGGTCTTCCAGATCGACCAACTAAATTACCAAATTCACGAATATTTAGTTCTCCCGTACCACGCCTTAAACTTGGAATTAATACTGTTTCAAAAGGAAGATTAACCCCTTCGGAAAGAGTTGACGTTGCTAAAACTAAATGTACAATTTTTTCATCTATGACATCGATAAGTAATCGAGCCATCAATCCTGGCATTTTTCCATGATGTACTATAATTCCTTTCTCTAACAGCTTATACTCACGAGATTTAATACCGAAATAATCTTCACATGAACGTAAACACTTTTGCCAAATCTTAAGTTTTTCTGGCTCTATAGGTTCTTGAAAAAATGAAGGTATTTCTATTTGCGACCAGATTTTCAAAAAATTCAGAAAGTCTTCAGCATAACCGCCAGGGTGCTGTGTGACTGAAATAAGAACAGCACGTCTTTGTCCTTTTTCATCTGGTGCAGCTAAGTGCATAGCTGCCCAGAAAAGATAAGGGCGTAACCTCTTTTCAACTCCTTCTTTTTTACCTTTTGGCACAGGAGGATATGTCGGAAAAGGATTTGGAATAAAAGGTGTGTCAGCTTGACCACCTTCTTGAAATTCTAATCTTCTACCATCAAGTAAGTCATAGCGTATTTCAAATCCTTTTCCTGGCAGGCATTCAAGACGACCTATTAGTTGACGCGTACTTCTGTAATTTGTCTTTGCTGGACTAGCGTTAGTTGAATTTTCTATCCAGCTTGCTAAAGCACCTTCTGTTTCTGATGCAACAGCGGATAGTGCAATAATTCGGCTATTATTTTGTTCTATATAAGTAAACAGTCTTGCACTTAATGACTCTAAGCGTAAGGATCTATTCTCAGCTTTTTGCAAAGAATCTTTATTACCATCAAATTGAACTGCATGGGCTTCATCAAGTACAATAAGCGATACTCTACGGATAAATAGAGACCCTAAAAATTTCATCAAAGCTTCTGCTTTTTCATAAGTGCAAATTAAAACTGTTGGCTGTTCTGATGTCAGCCATACATCTGTTGGGCCCCAGTCAGTACCTCCATATAAACCTGTAACTATGACATTGTTATTAGTAGAGCGCTTTAAAACACGAGACAAATTTGATTCAACTTCTGTAGCAAGCGCTCTGCTTGGCACTAAGTAAATTACTAAAGGGGCCGAGTTACTTAATTCGTTATAATTTGTTGTTTCAAAGAACAAACTTTGCAGAATAGCGATTTCAGCTATTGTTGTTTTTCCTGAACCCGTAGGGGTACAAAGAGCAAATGATTCTGCTGTTGCTAGTCGTTCAATTCCACAAATTTGAGAACGCCATGCTAAAGTTTTACACTTTTGATAACTTTGACGTAAATAACGTTCCAAGAAAGTTTTACCACTTGGGGTAATCATCTGAGAAAGTGCTTCTAAATGATATCGTAGAGAAGTTTCTATATATACATAAGCAACTTCAGCACATAACTTACCTAAAAGCCAAGAATAAGTGTCATGTCCATGAAGAAGCACCTTAGCAATAGCAGAAAGCTTTTCAATAGCTTTTTCTAATCTTGGTTCATTTCCCCAGCGCATTTTGGCACATAAAATTCCTAAAGAACTAGCAGTTTCTTTAACAATCAACTTGTTAAATCTGTCAGCAGCTGTATCAGTCTCATCCCAAAGAAGACTTGTTTCAGTTTGGAAATTTGATGATGTTGCAGTTGCCCAATATTCTGTCAGTTGTTGCAATAAACTGGGGAAATCAGCTTTTAGCAAAGAACGTAGAATTTCTGACTCTATTCCCTCACTTATATCTTCATTGAGTAAACCCGCAGCCCTAGCAGGATAACCAGCAAGTTCATACACAGCTGCTGCAAGTAAACGAATTGGTAAAATATCCGGGTTTAGTTGGGGATGAGATAGCCATTCAAATAACTCACCAGCCCGTAGCATTCCATTACGCCAGTTAGTATCTCCAGTTTGTCGCTGGATAAATGCAGCCTCAATAAGGCGCATAGCATCATTTAATCTTTCACCTGCTTCATCTTCTCGCCACCCAGTTAATCCCTTTCCTCCTGCGCGAAGTCTGGTATGTTGGCTATAAAGTTTTGCAATTGCTGGTGTTAGTCTGCTACCTGCCAGACTGTTTTGTAGTTCTTTCGCTAAAGCAATGACTTCGTTACTTGGTTGAGTCATCTCATTTTGCAGAACTTCACCCTCTACTATGACATCAGAGGTTGCAAAAGCAAACTCTGAATCATCTGGTTGTTGAACTGTCTGAGTAGAAATATTTACTGAATGTGTTGCAATTACTGGCTGACTATAGACACTTGTAACCAGATTCTCAACTTCATGAAGATGAATTTCAACTGCTTCGAGTCTTCTTCCTGCTGTATATTGTTCGTGTGGTTTTTCGGGAGATATCCATGTGGGATTTCTGACAGGATGTTCACCACAAATATAACTAATTAAATCGCAGCGTTCATAATTTTTATCAACTTTTTTTTCTAGCCATAAAACTCTTAGAGAATCAACCCATTCAGATGAAAAAGGATCATCGTAATCACCCAAAATCTCAATTATTTGTGGGATATCAACAGGCTTTATATGTGGTTCACTTGCCTTTTTATGTGCTTCAGCTATCATTTTTGTGTAATGATTAGTTGTGCATTTAGCTTCACAAACTAGAGAAGCAATAATTACTCCTTCGCTGTTACGTAGAAAAGCAAGACAATCATCGCCTGTACGTCCAGGTCGCTTTTTTGCAATCTCTTCAGTTTGATTTAGAAATTCTAAATGCTGAAACTCAACTAGATGAAATCGAAAAAGAAAAGTAGGAACTTCCCAATCATGCCGCCCAAAAGGAGCAAAATTTTCAGCAATGATTCCTGAAAATATCTCTCCAAAATAACCCTGAAGGGATATAATATTAAGACGATCAGGATAGCCATAGCTTGGATCGTTGTCTGAAAAATCCCCAAATGGAGTGAGAGAATTTCCTGCTAATTTATGAAGACGATATCGAGCATCTTCATGGGCTTTTTGAACAATTAATATTAATTCATTGATAATTATATCTCGTTGGCTTTTATCTTCTCTGAGCAGACGATGTGTGTACCGCTTATCTTCCGATTCACTAACTGAGTTAGATAACCACTTTGATATTCCGTTAAACTTAGTGATTTTTTGTCTTTCTTCCATTAAATATACTCTCTAGTGTTAATCAGATTTACGATACAAGTCTTTAACTCAGATAATTTTGTATAAAATGTAAAATCTAATACTACAATATTGATTACATAGCTAAATGATGCCATAAGCACTGAAGCAATTAATGTGCTTATAGTGATTAAAAATACATTTTTTCTTAAAAATTATTGACTAGGATTGCCCTGTATGTTTTTTGTACAGCTAAACAGACTCAAATCATACTTGTTTTTATTAATGCAGTTTAAAACAATGTAGCATACAGAAAATACTTAGTATTTTTGGTTTCACTAAGTTTTGATATCAAACTTGGGCTTTGTCATACATAGATAATCGGTTTGGGCGATTGCGTCCCGCACTGCCCCAAAAAGCGATCGCTAATTAAAATGGCTCAGACCATCGCTTAACTAAAGCCTCTCCAGAACTTCTATTAGAGCTAACGTGCAGATATTTACTCGTGGTATCCAAACTTGTATGCCCCAAAGTAGCCTGAGCCAAATGCGCTGGAACACCTTCATCTATAACATGGGTAGCATGACTATGCCTAAACGCCGGATTTATTTTATGCTTACCTTTGGTGGTAGACTTGCTAATTGTGATAGCACCAGATTTAATATCAGTTGTCTAGAGTGCTAGTACTTCTGATACCTGATAACCACTGAAAAGACGAATCCCTTTCTAGGCGCGATCGCGGGGAGTAAGAAAACCTTTCAGTAATAATCGCTTCAATTCGTCTTAGATTATTAATATCTTGCCTTGTCCGTTCTGGCATGGTGATGCCAAACACGCTAAACATAGAGTCAACTTAGTCCAATGCTCGATTACGTCAGTGCGGCAATGGCATTTTACGTCACAATGCTCCCAGTACAAGAATGGATATTGGAATTCCGCCTTGGTTATCTCGGTCGTTACTGGAGCCTGATAAGTGTTGCTGGCTTATTCATTGGCTTTTTGCTCTGTCTGCTGATATTTGTGCCATTGATCATTAACATGGCATTAGATCCGTTCAGATATCCAGATCATTTGGTCATGAGTGCGATCGCGTACCCGCGCGCCGGAGGCGATCGCTGCGGTGATTTTTGGTGCAATACTCTGGCTGGGGCAGTGGCTAATTCTCCGTCAGACTGAGATGACACCAAGAATTTTTGCGCTCATCAATACGGTAATTGGAATTTCTGTCTTTTCTGTGCTGGTATGGTTTAATCAAAAAAGTTTGCAGTGGAGCGGTGGCCCAATTGAAGGCTGGAGAACCGGACTCATCTTTCTAGTGGGTGGTACAGTTACCGGAGCGGCGACGGGTAAAGCATTAGATTTTTACTGTGGACGAGTTGAGCAGCGATTAATCAAACTTGAGAGGGAGAGGGTAGAGCAAGAAACCCAAGAGCGAGAAAAGCTTTTGAGAGAGCGGTTTGAGAAGCAGAAATTAGAGCAAGAACGCCTAGAAGCAGAGATGGCAGAGCGGAAAAGGATACAGCGAGAGGCGGCTCAAGAAGAAGAACGTTTGTGGTATGAACAACACGGGAAAGACTATGCAGATTATGCAGATTATGAAAAGGAGGAAGATGAGGATGAATAACTTTGTGCTGACATGAACGACCGCGATCGCTGATGACTTAGCTCTCGCATCGCCTTGTACAGTGTGGCTCAGTAGTGCATTTTCAGCTTTAGCCTCTTCCAGCCTTTCAGATATGATTAAAATGGGTTGTAAATCAAGATAAAATATTATTAATCACTTCAAATTAATTTCAAATCAACTAAATTGAATGACTCGATTTGTACATGACGAATTTGCTCGTATATTATCTAGAAGAACTGTTAAAACCTTATGGGGAAGTAAAGTCATCATCAAAAATATCAGGAGAGATCAAAGAAATTGATGTGCTATTTACTCCTTATTCTCAGCAAAGCTCTAATTTAGAAGTGCTAGGGCTACTTGGAAGATTTGCCGAATTTCCGGCTATATTAGAACCCTTACGGGTTCGCCAGTCGCTCATGGGGGAAACCCCCAAGACCGCGCTGGCTCACCATTTCGCAATGCAGCTTCTAGTGATGAAATTTGCGATTGTATTCAAAAATTATTAGAAGTAAAAGCTGGATTACGGCGAGATGCTAAAGCGAATAAAACCAGACTCCAAGAGTCAGATATTCCGAAACTATGGGTTCTTAGTCCAACTGCATCCCCAGCAATACTATCGAGCTTTAATGTTAATCAGAAATCGGGGTGGTTGTCAGGAGTATACTTTTTAGGTGATGCTCTACGGACAGCAATTGTAGCTATACATCAACTACCGCAAACACCAGAAACGTTGTGGCTAAGAATTCTTGGCAGGGGGAGCGTGCAGTCACAGGCAATTGTAGAATTATCAGCATTACCATTGAATCACCCATACAGGCAAGCAACGCTAGAATTAGTTTACAACCTGCGCCAGAATTTAAGAGTTAATCAAAATTTAGAATCAGATGATAGAGAGTTAATTATGAGATTAGAACCACTTTATCAGCAAGACCGCGAAAGAGCAAAACTTGAAGGGCAACAAGATTTAATTATACGTCTACTAAATCGCCGTTTTGGTGAAATTGATGCAGCGTTGATTGAACGAATTCGAGAATTATCTATTGAGCAATTGGAGGGATTAGTAGAGGCGTTATTAGATTTTTCGTAAGGATTCAGGTGGCAGGGTATTGACAAAAGGGACACTTGAGGGGGAATATCGCAAATATGAACCAAAACCTGCCTCAAGAATTAGATCGAGAAAGCTTGAACCAGTTATCAAAAGAAGAACTGGTAGATATCATCATTGAGCAGAGTAAGGTAATACGTGATTTACAGAAAATAATCTTAGAACTACAGCAAGAAGTAGAACAGTTAAAAGTCAGCAGAGATTTGGACAGCAAGACTTCATCGAAACCACCATCTGGGGACATTCTGAAAAAAAGCGAAAACAAAAAAGCTCCCCCCCAAGAGGAATCAAATCATCCCAAAAGAAAACCAGGCGGGCAGCCAGGACATCAGGGAAAAACGCGTAAAGGTTTTGGGAAAGTAGATCGTTATGAAATCTTACGTCCAAATGATTGTATCTGTTGTGGCCACAAAGCATTTGCGAGTGTGGCAGTGAAGGTAGAAAAACACTCGGTAGCGCAATTGGTAGAACGTCCCATTGAAATAGTGGAATATCAACGCCATACCTGCGTGTGTGAATGTTGTGGAAATGTACAAACAGCCTCATGGTCGCCAGATATCGTTCCCGGACAAGATTTAGGAGTTAGATTACAAGCGTTCTTAGGATGGGTAAACAATTATGCACACATGCCTTATGAAAAACAGCAAGAAATGTTGTGGGAATTAGGGCAAGTTGAGATTGGGCTAGGAACGTTAGTCGCAACTAATGAACGAATCCAACAAGCGATTGAACCAAGCATTATTGAATTAAGTAATTGGGTAAAACAGACACAACCTAACATCCATGTGGATGAAACACCTTGGTCAGTTAAAGGAGTCAAAGAATGGTTGTGGGGAAAGATTTCAGCCAACTTCAGAAATGTTTGACGAATTTTTCTTTGCTCCAGTGTTCTAGCTACGGAGGGAGATTCTATAGGCTGTTGTGATTGCCAATTTTGGTAGTGTTTTGAAGTAGTTTCCTCTGAAAAATCTCTAGTTATATTTTCATCTTCATTATCAAACGGTTTATCTAACTCTATATCTAAATGTCTACTATTGGGGTTTACACTGATGACTCCTGCTACCTGTAGATTCCAGTAAACTGCTTCTATCTTTTTGAGGGTTTGTTTACCAAGCTTTCTAGTAGTAAAAATTTCATCAAACAGAGTATGGATTTCCCGATCTAACTCAGCCATTCTTTGGAATAGTGGAGTAGCTTTAGTAAGAAATTCCGCACCAAAGGAACGCATCTGTTCAACAAAGTTCTTCAGTTCCGTGCGCTTTCTCTTGATTTGTTTAAGCAGTGATTGGTGTTCTTTTTCTAAAAATTCTAAACGAATATGTAATTGAGATAGGGCTAGTGGAGTTGAAGAAGCTGATTGCGATGGAGGTGTGGTTTTTCGAGCCATAAAATATATATGTAAGTTTCAAGTTTAAAATCTAGCTACCGTAGTCATTTGGTTAGTGCGAAAAAGACACCTCAAAGATTATACACTATGACCCAAATCAAGCTTTTTACAGTTTTTAATCATGAGATTTAAATTAAAAATCAACTCATCAACCTCTACCTTTTTTATCTCATAGTTAACCATTTGATACTTGTTCCCGACTGGTTTGTCTCAAAACGCTGCACTTGTATTTTATCTTTCAAATAGGTAAGCTTCTTCTCCTAATCAAAATCTGCATATTGAGGAGGGCTAGCCCCAACCCGCTTAGTAATTTTGGGATACTTACCTGATTGAGCCAAGTGTTGCCCGGATGTGATAGCATACCCTCAATAAATTTAGATAGCATACCCAATCCATGAATCAAGTTCGACTCCCCAAAGTTAGCGTCGCCGTGATTGGTTTGGTAGTTGCAAGCGTATTTCATGCTACTCCCGTGCTGGGAGCTATTCTAACTAGACAAGAATTTTCAGGTGATTTTACCTTAGTCGATGCTACTAGCCCATTCCTTACGAACTCTTTGCCAAAAGAGAGTGAATATTCAGGATTTGTGGTTTACTCAGAGAACGGGACTTTGAGCGATTGGGAGCTATCCGTCAACAATCTAGACCTGAATTTGAATGCAGGATCTAGTAATGGCGGGAACTTAACCCCAGATGTTGATTTTGAGCTTGATTCTAGGTCGAATTGGAATTTAGTAGTTGATTTTGGGATTGTTTTTGATGCTCCAAGATATACCTTAGAAAAAACTTCAAGCTCTGAAATTACCTTAACGGGTGAAGTGGGACGGGCAGGAACATACATCTATCAAGATTCTGCGGCCAATATTACCCTGAGTTCTTCATCTACATCAATACCTGAACCCACTTCCCTACTAGGTCTATTGTTTGGAGTTGCTGTAATTGCTGCCTCTAAAAAAGCTGGGGAGACGAAATCTAAAGCATGAATTAACTCAATTTATCCGCCAAAGGCTAAAAGCATCGTTTGAGAACAAAAAAGAAAGGTTGAGCTAGGTTCTTATAATCCATAATTCCTAACACAGTATTCTTATCTACTTGTCTAAAAGAATCATTGATTGGCAAATAATCATAAATCATAGTAGCCGTGACTTTGCCTCTGTACTCCATCATTCTCAGTCTGGCTTGGCTTTTATCGGTTTTCAGTAAAGAATTAATTGATCCTAGTAACGGTTTGAGAGAATTATTTTTGGGTATCGGTAACTTCAAAACCCAGTTCATTAAAGTCGGATGAGGCGCAACTGGAAAAATCTTTCCCTGACTATCTAAAAATAACAAAGGGTGAACATTTTCAGCATCTATAAATTCTTTGCCATACCAATTAGAAATTTCTAATAAACCATCCATTGGATGATTTGTATGTAGTCCAGACCCTTGCCAACGACCAAACATAAAATCTAAATTCACGGGTTCAAAAGCATCAAACAATTCTAGAGCTTTTTCTATTGTAGTTTTACCCGTTTTTAGAATTAAGTGATAATTTTCTAAGGTTTCCATTCTTGTTATCCTTTTACCTATTATCTTAGCAAAACTGAGCTTTTTATACTCATTCTTTTTTTCTGCCATTGGCGTAAAGTAAGTAAGGAATGCCTCAACATGCGGCAGTTTAAGTAAAAAACTACTGTCTAGGCTCATAAAACATTCTTTTTCAATACTTTCACATTTACACTCAACGACTAACAGTAGTTGCAACAGTTTTATATCATTAAGTTTCACAAAAAATGATATTTAAGTCACTACGGAGATTCTCCAATGGTTTTGACCACAAGGAATTCCATTCAATACCAAAAAGGGGCAGGGACTGTTTTCCCATTAGCCATCCTTTAGTTATTGCATCCATATATTTTGTCGAAACCTCAATATCGTAAATAGCGGCTTTGACAAGATTTTTAGCCAATAATGCTAACCAGAAACGCGAAAAGTGTAGTTGGGCAACATAAAAAGCTTCTAATTGAATTTCTCCAAGAATGTTTGTATCGCATCCAGTAATAATATGCCAAATGTCGTGTGTTTCTGTGATATGCGCTCCGAGAAATTGGTAATCATTCTCTACTTGTCCAGAGTGTAAAGGTTGCAAATTGTTTTTGAGCAGATGTTCAGCATAGGCATATCCAAATGTATTAGGAGGTAGGCGATAAAGTTTTTGAAGATCGATATCACCTAATCTTGAGCGTCTTTCAAATGCTTGTTTTCCTTGTGGAGTGCTATGAAGAAGTTCTATTATTTTTTGTAAGCTATGCAAATCAGCAACAGTATTTGCGAGGTTGCCAATACTCTCAAAGTCACCATCGGGCGCTCTGACTATATTTATAATGCTCTCAAGTGCGCTATCGTGCCATCCTGACTCAAGTTGGGCTAGAGAATCCATCTTTAAAAACCTCCGTCAACACTTTGTCTTTTAGTTTGACATGGTATAAGAGTTTTAGTTGGTCAGAATCTGCTCTGGGTTTTTTCTCCTCCCAAATCAACACAAGTAGTTCAATTGAGATCCAGGTTGCTCCCGTAAATTGTGTGTGAATGCACAAAAGTGGGTGTATTTGTTTGAGATTAGGAAGTGGAATATACAAGTAAATATTATGCTTACTCAATTACCGAATTGCATTACCAGTCCTTCGTGGTGGCAACTGATAAAATGGATTGCCGATCCAATTGGATTTCAGCAAAAGTATAGTCAAAAGTATGGAGACATTTTTTCCATGCGACTGAGCGGACTGGGTTCTTATGTAATTCTTAGCCATCCCCAAGCCATTCAAGAAATTTTCAGTCAAGATTCTAAATTTGATATTGGTCGTGGTAATAAACTTGCAGAGCCTTTGATTGGGCAAAATTCTCTTATGTTAATAGATGGTGCCCGTCATCGACGAGAACGAAAATTATTAATGTCCCCCTTTCATGGAGAAAGGCTACAGGCTTATGGTCAACAAATCTGCTTAATTACCGAGCAAATCGCCAGTGAATGGCAAATAGATCAACCTTTTGTGGCTCGGTCTGCTATGCAGAAAGTGAGTCTAGAAGTAATTTTACAAATTGTCTTTGGTTTAAGTGAAGGGGAACGCTATCAACTAATTTTACCTCTCCTTACTAGTTGGTTGGATATGACTGATTCTCCTTTGCGCTCCAGTATGCTATTTTTCCGATTCTTACAACAAGATTGGGGACTAGGGACTCCTTGGGGACAGATGAAAAGTAGACAAAACTATATTTATCAGCTACTTCTTGCAGAAATTGAAGAGAAAAGAATAAAGGACGATCAGAGCCAGGGCGATGTTCTGAGCTTGATGATGGCAGCACGGGATGATTTTGGGCAAGCAATGACCGACGATGAATTAAAAGATGAATTGCTCACAATTTTATTTGCTGGACATGAAACTACTGCAACAACGCTAGCGTGGGCTTTCTATGAAATTCACCGAAATCCAGATGTCCTCTTAAAATTGCAGCAGGAACTTGACAGCTTGGGAGAAAATCCAAACCCGATGGAAATTGCCCAACTTCCTTATTTAACCGCAGTATGCCTTGAAACCCTGCGGATGTATCCAGTCCTTCCAGGGCTTTTCCCACGCATTACCAAATCATCCATAAATATTGCAGGATACCAGTTTCCTCCTGACACAACCTTAATGGCAAGTATCTACCTCCTGCATTACCGAGAAGACTTGTATCCTAATCCTCAACAATTTAATCCGGGACGTTTTCTAGGACGGCAGTATTCCCCTTGGGAGTTCATTCCTTTTGGTGGTGGAAGTCGGCGATGTTTAGGATATGCCCTAGCTTTGTTAGAAATGAAGTTAGTCTTGGCAACCGTTTTATCTAATTATCAACTTGCATTGGTAGAAAATAAACCTCTTAAATTGCAAAGGCGGGGATTTACCCTTGCTCCTAATGGTGGAGTTCGGATGCTAGTAATGGGAAAACGGTGAACTAATCTGGACTAAACCCCCACCAACCAATCGCACACCACAGACCTACACTTGCTCCCAAAGTTAACCCAAACCTGCCATTGCCCCAAATACCCATTCCAGTAAGGCTCACCATCAGCAATTCCAACAGCCTCACCAACCTTGGAGATTAACTCACTGTAGGAAGAGCCAATACTGTCCAAACCCTGCTGCAATTTCAGTTTCAGCCCCTTCCAACCGTGGGTAGCAGGACTTTCGACCTGATTTAATGTTTGGGGAATGTCATGTGATATTGTACCAGTGACTTGTGTTGGGAACTCTATATTATTAATGACTGACACCAACTCACGATTTAATGCTTCATCCCGATTTAACCACTGGCGAAAAATCGAATCACGCTGATCATCAGGTGCAACAAACTGGTAAACGCACTCCCGATTTTCACGCTTACCCAACCGACCGACATAATCCAACTTCAAATCAATCTTCGCAAGTAGTTTCTGTGCGATCGCTACAGGAGTAAGTTTTTCCGAGATAGAAACATTCAAGTAATTCTTAATAACCTGCCGATGCGTTACAGCTAGTGCCTTAAACTCCAGCATCTTTTCATCAGACCCCCACAACTGAACGTCTGGTGTGAGAAACTGCAACAGATTCAGTTCTTCCAACAACAGTACAGCAGGCAATAGCTGCCCCTTGTTAAAATCTGGTTTCCAAATCGAATTTTCCCCAGCTTCTAACTGCGATGCAGCTCTTTTAGCATCACGGTTGGTTAGAAATTCCCGCCCCAGCGTCAAATAATAGTGCATTCTCAGTTGAGGATACCAGCCGTCATCATCCTTCTCAACCAAATTAGGGGTTACGTCAATTTCGTAGCGACGGGACAATTCGGCTTTACACTGCTGGTGTCGTTCTGCTGGTATTTTCGCATGTTTGTCAAAGAGCTTCTTTATTTGAGTTTCAGAGATGCTTAGAGACTAATTATTTTAATGCCGCTTAGAACTTAACGAACCGTATTGAGCTATCTTCCTTTTCTAAGGTGTTAAAAAATCCAAGTGTTCTCCAGAGGTAACTTGCATTTCCTCTAAAACCCCTTGCATTTTTAACTGCCCTTTATCTAATAGGACAATAAAATCTGCACGTTGGATAACTCGAGGACGGTGGCTAATTATAATTGTGGTTTTGCCTTGCCGAGAATGTAAAATTTTATCTAAAACCTGAGTTTCTAATATTGGATCTAATGCACTAGTAGATTCGTCTAAAATTAGTATTGGAGGGTCAGTAACTATTGCTCTAGCTAAGGCTAATCTCTGCTTTTGTCCACCGGAAATATTTACACCAAATTCACCTAGTACAGTTTGATATTTATCCGGTAATTCACAGATAAATTCGTCAGCAGCAGCAATTTGGCAAGCCTGAACAATTTGTTCAAATGTAGTATGAGGATAGCTAAAGCGAAAGTTATCTAAAATTGAGCGACTCCAGAAGTGGGGTTCTTGTGGGACTAATACTACCTGTTGCCGCCTGCATTCCAAAGATAAATCTTTCTGGTTATAAATACCAAAGCGAATATTACCTGAGTGCAAGGGATATAACCCAGTCATCAATTTAACTAAAGTGCTTTTTCCGCAGCCAGATTTACCAATCAAGGCTGTGACTTTACCTCCTGGAATAGTTAGGGAAAAATCTTGTAATAAGTCTGCCCTACCTGTATGGTGAAAGTTGACATTAGTACAAATAATATCAGCATTACCAGAGATTACTACCCAAGGCTTCTTCTCTTCATTTTGGTCTTCTGAAGTACTTTCAATGACTTCGTTAATCCGTTGTGTTGCAGTTTGAATTCGGGTAAATTCATCGACAAAACTAATGATTGTAGTAATCAATAGATGAAAATTAGCATTCATCGCGCTAAATGCTAGCAGTTGACCGATGCTTAATTCCTGACTAATAACTAGACTACTGCCAAACCAGAGTATGGCAAGATTACCAAAACCAGCAACTAATCCAGAGAATACATTATTAATAATGCCAATTTGAACAGTGTTAAAAGTAAGATAAGCAAGATTTCCAAAGCGACTTTGAATTTCCTCCCAAGCTTGGGGAGCCGCATTAGCAGTTTTTACGGTAAGTATGCCTTTAAATATCTCGACCAGAATTGCTTGATTCTCAGCTTTTACCACAATAAGATTACGAATCTTTTGGCTTAAAGTAGGCAAAAAAATAATTGTCGATAGAGACATTATTAGAGCGACTAACACCGACAAGCCTAATAATTTAGGGCTATAAAATCCCATAAAAACCAGTGAGATTGCCGCAACGAAAAGCTGACTCGGAATAGCAATAACAATTTGAGAAACTATCTGATTAATTTCTTGAATATCTCGGAGACGGCTAACGATTTCACCACTACGACGAGCTTCATAATAAGTAAGAGGAAGGCGCAAAATTTGCCTGCCAAATTCCAAAGTAAGTCCTAATTCTAGGCGTTGAGCAAAGTGAGCAATCAAGTTAGACTGTACCAGTGTTAGGGTGCTACTAAAGGTATTTATTGCCAGCACACCAATAGCAACCGTGGTTAAAAGTTGTGTATCTCCCCTCACTAGTACGTCGTCAGTGAGAATTTGAATTAAAAAAGGGGTTGCAAGGGAAAATATTCCCATCGCCAAGTTAATCAAAATTGCTTCGATTAAAATATGACGATAGGGTAAAACTCGTGTTAAAAAACGACCAAAACCGCTAATTCTATCTGATTGTTGCTGATAAAAGCGTATTTCGTCTGGTAATAACAGTAACATGACATAATTTGCCCAACCTGTAGTTAATTCTTCGCGACTGAGATAGCGGATGCCACTACTAGGATCGGCAATTACATATTTTTTACCTTTTTTTCCATATAAAACTACCCAATGGTATCCTTTCCAGTGGATAATGGCGGGGAGAGGTGCTTCATGAAGTTTATCAATTAGTTGCGGCGTAGCTCTAACTTGACGGGCGTTAAATCCAAGGCTTTGGGCACCACGTTTCAAACCTACAAGGGTTGTACCTTGCGCTCCTGTACCAACAACTTCCCGAATACGAGCGATGGCAAAACTACGTCCATAATGTTTGGCAATAGTCGCAATACACGCTGCTCCACAGTCTTCTTCACTATGTTGCAGAACGATTTGATATTTCATTCTTTCTAGATGACAAAATTAGCAGATGATAGTACATTCATTCTATTTTTGCCTCTTAGTGTGCTGTTTGATAGTTTACAATCGTTAGAAAAATAAAACTAAAGCAAATAGTCCATCAGTGTGGACGAGAGTTTGTCTAGTAGCGGATTATATATTTCGCCCTATACTTTTAAAGTATCTTCTTGATGAAAGTATTACTTGATTTTAAGGGATTTTTACTTAAAAATTAAATTTTATTTAAGGCTAAATTAATACTTGAAATATTATACCCTATGTAATAGTATGCAGTAGGTGTGGATTTATCTTCACTTTACCGGAAGAAAAAATTATGTCTGAAAATAAACCAGAAAAGCTCAATTCACAAGCAGTACCGTTTTTTGCCCGATTTTTAGAAGGGCAAAGCTTTGAAGACTTATCCGATCAAGAATCAGAAGCGATTAGCGGTGGAACTTGTGGTGTAACCAAGAAGAAGGATGATGAACTTGTCCAAACTCTGAAGTTCCCATCCGATCAAGAAGATAGCCCAGGTCCCATAGAAACGAGAAAGTACCCATCTGACAATGATGAGCTAGCTTAGTACGATAACTGCATACTTTTGAGTACATCAAAAATGCGGTTTTGAAAAATTATGACAACAAAAATATTATTAGCTTTGCCAACTCCATTTGAGGGGTTGGCTTCCCATTAAAACTAAGTTTACTTTTTTAAAAACCTTGCTTCCTCAATAGTTGACAATAAGGAAAATTCAAAAACTGAATGAAGATAGTTTATGCACCTTGAGCGTGATGTGGTTTTATTAATTACCCATAGTGGTGATTTCTTTACAATAGATAGAGTTGCAGAAGCTGTATCAAAACGAGGCGTACAGCCATTTCGCCTTGATACTGATAAGTTTCCAATGACACTGCAACTCCAGGCTAATTTAAGTAATTACGGTAGCAACCATAGGCTGAAATATGGGGATTTATCCTTTAACACCGAGCAAGTGCAAGCAGTATGGATGCGACGTATTTGGCAACCCGATTTAGGTAAAGAACTGGCTCCACAATTTCAAGCAGCCTGCTCTAATGAATCACTGGCAGTTTTAGATGGCTTTTGGGATAGCCTCAGAGGAGCTAGGTGGGTGGATGATTTACAGAGGATTAGTGCAGCTGAAAACAAGTTACGCCAACTGCGGATTGCATCGGAAGTAGGACTTGTCATACCTCGGACTCTTGTCACCAACAACCCTCAAGAAGCACGAGAGTTTTTCTACCAAGTTAAGGGAAAAATGGTTGCCAAGCTGCTCAGACCCCTTTCTTATGGTATGCAAGCCTCCTCATTTTTCATGTATACCAGCGTCGTTAAAGAAGAAGATTTACTTGATGCTGAAACACTACGCTATTGTCCAACTGTGTTTCAAGAGCAAATCCCCAAACAGCAGGAACTACGAGCAGTGTATGTGAATGGCAATCTCTTTGTCGGGGCGCTAGATGCGTCTGAGTATGCAGCATCAACGCAAGATTGGCGACGTGGGACAAAAGAGGTTATTACATGGCAACCATATCAATTACCCGACAAACTAATCCGTTGTCTGGATGCTTTTATGGCAAGGTTTGGACTGGTTTTTGGAGCCTTTGACTTTATTAAAACGCTATCAGGGGAATACGTTTTTTTAGAAATTAATCCCACAGGAGAGTGGGGGATGCTAGAGAGAGATTTGGACTATCCCATTGCAGATGCGATCGCATCTGCACTACTTTCAACAAGCCCTAAATCTAATATTCTTACTTAAAAATTTAAAACCAACTAACAGGCTTTATAAATTTAGGAACTTGTTAATTTTGAATTTTGAATTCGGAGCGAAGCAACGTGACTGTATTAATAATTACTCACAGCCAAGACAATGAAAGTATCCCTCTAGTGATTCAGGCAATTGAAGCCCAAGGAGGGAAAGCATTTCGTTTTGACACAGATCGATTTCCCACAGAAATCCAGTTAGATGTTTACTATGATGAAACTGAGCGAGTTACTCTAAATGTTGATGACCAAACATTAGATTTAAATAAAGTCTCAGCAGTTTGGTATCGACGCATCGCAATTGGTTCAAAAATTCCCGACTGGATGGATAAGCAACTTAGACAAGCTTCATTGAAAGAATCTCGTGTCACCATTGAGGGAATGATTGCCAGTATTAAGGGATTTCATCTTGACCCTCTGCCAAATATTCGCCGAGCCGAAAATAAGCAACTGCAATTACAAATAGCGCGGAAGGTAGGTCTAGATACACCACGCACCCTAACTACAAATAATCCACTGGCAGTCAAGCAATTTGCCCAAGAGTGCCAGCAGGGAATAATTACAAAAATGCTCTCTTCTTTCGCTATTTACGATGAACAAGGACGAGAAAAAGTTGTGTTTACAAATCTAATTTCATCTGAGGATCTGGATAACCTTGATGGCTTACGTTTCTGCCCAATGACATTTCAGGAGAAAATCCCTAAAGCATTGGAATTGCGGACAATTATTGTAGGTAAGCGCGTTCTGACGGCTGCGGTTGATTCTCAAGCTTTGGATAAAGCGCGTTACGATTGGCGCAAACAGGGAATTGCCTTACTTAACGCTTGGGAGCCATACATTTTGCCTCAAGATGTGGAAGAGAAATTGCTCAAACTCATGGCAGAATTCCGTATGAACTACGGAGCTATTGATATTATTTTGACTCCTGATGGTCGGTATGTATTCCTTGAAGTTAACCCAGTTGGCGAGTTTTTCTGGCTGGAACGCTGTCCTGGCTTACCGATTTCACAAGCGATCGCTGAAGTTCTACAGAATTCAGTTAAATAATTATAAATTAAGTAAATTCTCACTTTTATTGTCTAAAATAAAACTAAAAAATCCTGAATTCAAAAATGGCTGATGCAAACTTACCTTCACCTGCAATTTCTTACACCAATGCAGAAAAGGTAATTAACCCCGACTCTCTGCGCCCAGCTACTCCTAATGAATTCTTGCCCCCCATTAGTAATTGGACAACTATGGGCGGTATAGTTCTCCTTAGTATCTTTGCTGCTAGTCTTATTTTGGCAAGCGTTCTTAAATATAAAATTACAGTCAAAGTCCCAGCGACCATTCGTCCTGCTGGAGAACTGCGCCTGGTGCAAGCAGCAACAGAGGGAACGATTAAAAGCATTGCTGTGCAGGTAAATCAACCAGTGAAAAAGGGAGATGTGATCGCACTGATAGAGGATAATCGTTTTCAGACTCAAAAAAGCCAACTGGAAACAAATATTCGGCAAGCTAAACTGCAACTATCTCAACTTGATGCCCAAATTTTGGCTTTAGATGGGCAAATAGCAGCAGAAAGCGATCGCACCAGCCGACTTATCGCCTCAGCTAAAGCTGAACTTAATCGCAGTCAACGCGAGGTGCAAGATAGGCGAATCACCTCAACTGCTGAAGTTAGGGAAGCTAAAGCAAATTTAAGGCAAGCTCAAAAGGAATTACAAAAAACTCAAACACAGTTAAAATCAGCAATAGCGAATTTAAAGTCTAGCGATGCTTCATTAAGGGCAGCAAAAGCAAAGCGAGACAGATATCAACCCTTACTCCAAACTGGATCGATTTCTCAGGATCAATTTCAAGAAGTGCAACTAGCTGTTGAACAACAAGAACAACTCCTAGAATCTCAAAAAGCTAGTGTAGAAGAACAACAACAAGCAATCCAGCAACAGCAACAAGCAGTAGAAGCAGCCACAGCTAGATTACAAAGCACATTTGTTAATCTCAATCCTAGTGATGCTAGTGTTACAATTTCTCAAGAGAAAATTGCTGCTGAAAGTGCTACAGGTAAAGTCAGCCTGGGAAAATTAAATCAAGAACGCGAGCAATTATTACAACAAAAAGTAGAAATTCAAAAACAATTTAACCGCGATCAACAAGAACTTCAACAAATTATTCGAGAGATTGCAGATACAGCAATTCGTGCCTCAGCATCTGGCGTTATCCAGGAATTAAATTTGCGTAATCCTTCCCAAGTGTTGCGTTCTGGTGAGATTGTTGCTCAAATTTCTCCTAATGATTCACCCTTAATAATTAAGGCATTAGTAGGATCTCAAGATATCCGTAAAGTAGAAAAAGGTCAAGAAGTACAAATGCGGGTTTCTGGTTGTTCGTATACTGAATATGGAACTCTAAAAGGTAAAGTCAGCGCCATTTCTCCAGATGCAATGTCTGGGTTGGGCTACGCTAACATATCTGAAAATAAAGATAAAAATGCTGCTAATTATGATATAACTATCCAACCTGAGAAGCTAGTATTAAGTGTTGGCGATCGCCAGTGTACAATTCAATCTGGCATGGAAGGGAGGGCAGACATCATTTCTTCTCAAGAAACAGTACTACAGTTTCTCCTTAGAAAAGCAAGACTTTTAACAGATTTGTGATCAGAGCTAGCAGTTTACTAACTCAATATTCTGTGTAATACATAAATGTATTACTTAATTCCCTGTATTATGCGCTGAGATTTTTCCGTTGTGGCGGATTTAGAAGCTTGGTTGAACCAGCAAGCTGGATAAATTACACTATTAGCTATTGTCTTGCACTCTCTGTATTGGGTGTGCATTAATTATGGACTGTGCAAGAACAGGAAGACCCTTTAACGATGTAATTCGGGAATTACTGCGTTCTTTAAAGGTTGATAGTGACGAAGCATCGGAAATTTCGCCAGATTCTGAAGTTTCAGAATTAGCTCGGCTTCAAAAATAAGTCAATAAATGAAGAAGAGAATATTATAGGACTGTTTACAAGACTCAAATGATGTTCGAGGGATTAACAGTCAACGGGTCTGTAACAGAAGCAAATCAAGCCATCTACTCAGTCCACGGCGGCGCATCTGCCACCAGTTGAGCAAACTTGTCATCTTCACATCCTTAAACTCCAGCATCACGCCGCAACACTCACCACTCTTGCCCAAAGGAATAATTGTATTGCCCATCTTCTCCAAGAGCGATCGCCAGCCGCAAGCAGAAGCGAAAAATGCTTTTAAAAACCTCAAAGTAGGAAAATTGAGAACTTAAGTTTTTACTTGGGTTGCCACAATTGAGTTATATCAAGGTTTTTAGCAGCAGAGACGGGATTTCTAACCTACGTCGGTACGGTTTACACCCCTTTAGTTTTTGTAAAGCTATCGTAACATTTATTTATATAAAGGAATATTTGCTTAACTTAGCAAACTCAAATAAAAGCTATGAACCAACCCATTGAATTATCTTTAGAACAAGAATTTAGCCTTAGAACTTTCTCTGATCAAGTGCAGCAGATGTCCCGTGAACAAGCTCAAGAGTTTTTGCAGATGCTGTATAAGCAGATGATGATAAGGGAAGCGACTTACCAAGAATTACTCAAACATCAGTGGGAAGTCGGTTCAGGTTCAATCTTGAGTTAAAACAAATCTTGCTCCCGTTACTTTAAGCGACTCAGAAGATGACGAACAGACAATTGTCTTTTTCATACAAATCCCTCAAAGCGTAGGCGCTTTGAGGGATTTTGGGTATTGATATTTGGTATTGGGTTTTTTGACTGTTAGGTTAAATTATTTGCTTATCTCTTCTGCTGACTTTAACTCTTCAAAAGTAATACTACCGTTTTCATCTGAATCAGAATTTACTAGCAATTCCTGGGGAGTACTGATATTTGTTTCTGATGATTGGGAGGAACTGACCTTTTAGCGATCGCAATGTGTGCCGAAAAATCACGCCATCCATTCAGTCCACTGCGGCGCATCTTACAAGGAATCATTGCCTCAGATTAAACAGTAATATTGAGGTGTGAGAACGCTCTTGTTGGCAAGAGTCAAGATAATACACGACTCATCAGGTCATTTGCTAGTACAGAAGAATACATTGCTGTATTGTTAGAGCTTGATTTGATTGCTGAGGTAGTGGCAGAAAATCCACAAGGCAAGTTTTATAATCTAAATGAGTTATTTGATAAAGTCAATCATGAATATTTCGCAGCAAGTCTTGCCAAACCACGTTTAACATGGAGCCGAGTTAACACTTACCGTAAATTTGGACACTACGAGTCAGCCAGAGACAGAATAGTGATGAGTTTAACCCTAGATGATGCGAAAGTACCTGGGTTCGTAGTTGAGTTTGTGTTGTATCACGAATTGTTGCACAAGTACCACGGCACGAAGTGGGTTAAAGGAAGAAGAATGGTTCACACTAAAGAGTTACGTATTAGTGAAAACCAGTTCAAATCTTATAACGAAGCATCAAGATGGTTAGACAAATTAACAAGAATCGAAAAATCTGATTTATCTTTAGGTAAAAATTTGATTTAGCATCTCATTGAGTTGTCCAGAAAAGTAATAAACGCAGCTATGAGAAACTTCGTTGTAATCAACATCAAGGCAATTTTCGGCATTTTCTAACCTACCGATCGGGCCTTTAATTTCGACTATTGATATTTGTTCGCCTTCAGCTTCAATAATTGCTTGCACTCTCGATTCTGTTAGGTTATTAGGAGAAAGTGAATCCATTGATAAGCCTGTATCTATAACAATATTTGACAAAGGATAAACTGACTTACATCCATCATCCGTACAAAATACTAAGCAGTTATTTTTGACGTAAATATTAGTAATTCTCATTGCATAAATCCATAAATTGCAATATTTGTTTCATATTAAACTTTTTTGACTGATTACCATAACATGCAATTAATCAGGTGAGATTTGTCAGGACATGACCTACACACTTACCAACCAATCGCACACCACAGACGTACAGCCGCTCCCAAAGTTAACCCAAACCTGCCATTGCCCCAGATATGCATTCCAGTAAGGCTCTCCGTCAGCAACGCCAATAGCCTCGCCAAGCTGGGAAACTATCTGTTGGTAGAACTGTCCAACACAGTCTAGTCCTTGGCGCAATTTCAGGCTTAACCCCTTCCATCTTTGGACAAAAGGATCTTCCTGGGTAACTGTTTGGGGAATATCAATAGGTGTCGTGTCAATACCTGGTGTTTGTAACACTATATTATTCGTGACTGACACCGACTCACTAAGAAATACTTCATCCCGATTTAACCACTGTCCAAAAATCGAATCGCGCTGATCATCAGGGGCAACGAATTGATAAACGCACTCCCGATTTTTACGTTTACCCAACCGACCGACATAATCCAACTTCAAATCAATCTTCGCAAGTAGTTTCTGTGCGATCGCTATCGGTGTGTGTTTTTCAGAAATGGAAACATTCAGATAATTCTTGATAACGTGCCGATGCTTTACAGCCAGTGCCTTAAACTCAACCATCTTCTCATCACTTCCACGCAACTGAACGTCTGGCGTGAGAAACTGCAACAGATTGAGGTTTTCCAACAACAGTACAGCAGGTAATAACTGCCCCTTGTTAAAATCCGGTTTCCAAACCGAATTCTCTCCCGCCTCTAACTGCGCTGCTGCCCGTTTCGCATCACGGTTGGTCAGAAACTCTCGCCCCAGCGTCAAATAATAGTGCATCCGCAGTTGGGGATACCACCCATCGTCATCTTTCTCGACCAAATCAGCAGTTACGTCAATTTCATAGCGACGGGACAATTCCGCCTTGCGCTGCTGGTGTCGTTCAGTTTTGGTTTTTGCCCTTGTGTCAAGGAGCTTCTTGAGTTCGGCATCAGAGATGGTTGGAGAATTAGCGATCGCCTGACACTCCGCAGCATACAATTCAACAGATGCCGCCTTAACCGACTCGATAACAGCCCCACTTTCATCGTCATCTGCATCGTCAGCATCAATAATGGTGTAACCATCTTCGACTAATCCCGCAAGCACCGATTCCCGATAACGCCGCATCTCTACGTTGATAACAGAGCCACGCTTGCCCCAAGTCTGCAATGACTCTGGCTGAAAGTTCTGGTCAATATAGCTCAAATCCGCATTATCCGCCGCCGACAACAACGCAATGTTAGCTTGTGTTGCAACGTGTTGGCTTCTGAGTAATCCTCCTATTGTTGTGGAACCATTGCCCACAACACCCATACCCCATTCTCTGACCCAAATGTGACGGTCAACAGTTTCCCTAACTCTTGCCAACATCTGACGCACAGAGTTAACCGGCTGCACACCCTGAAAAATTCCCCATACACCATCAAAATGCCCTCGAATGTCGATGGATACCCCAGTTTCTAAACTTGGAGAGGCGATAACCAAATCATACTGGGTGAGAATTTCGTTCAATTGAGCGATACAACCGAAAGCCGCATGAGAAGGATCAGCAACAGATTCGCTGTCTATTCTCAGGATTCGCAATTCTGGGTATTTCCGGCGAAAACGTTCTTCCAAAGCTTGCGTCCCCCATTTGGATTTGGCTTTTTGAGCAGAGCAGCACAATAGAAAACGAGGTTGCCAAGACGATTCTGCATGGTGGCTGGCAGAGGGGCAGGGGGGCAGAGGTGCAGAGGAGAGTGTAGCTTCATTCTCCCCTGCTCCTCCGCTCCCCTGCTCCCGTGCCTGACCCACACGGCAATTCTGGTTTGCTAAACCACGCGCGATCGCCTTGTCCAGTGCTGCAATCAAATTCTTCGGATTACTGCCAGAGTAGTTGTAACAATTGCCAGCTACGTGCCGATAATTGTTAACGATGACGAATGGATTAACCCGATATTCTCCAGCAAGTGATAAAACATACTTCACATCAGTATCTGACACATCGGCACTAGACAAGTAAATCTTTCCTTGACTGCTGCCCAAAACGTTTTGTACCAGTTGCTTGAGGTTTTTGAGAACGGATACCCGACGTTTCTGCACTTCAGTACCAGAGTTGAGCAAATGCCAGAATACTTGGTCGCACTCGTCAATAATGATGACATCATTCGCCCAGTCATTAGGGTTGAATCGCGCCTGACTTTCCTGATGCAGCGAATCCACACACACGCCATATCCTAATAATGCACCTGTTTCATTCGTGCGAACTTCTGTGACATAATTCACTCCAAAGCGATCGCATAATGCCTCACCAAGTTGAATACGGTGGGTGATGATTAATACCCGTCTATCTTGGTCGTGTGCTTTCGCTACCTCAGTTGCCAGCCATTCGGTTTTACCAGTGCCTTTGGGAGCTTTGAGGATAATCAGCTTTTCACCTTCGGGTACGAGAAGCTGGCCCAAGAAACGTTGATTAAGCGAGATTGACGGCGGGTAAGTCAACAAGGTAAACAGCTTAATCTCCCACAACTCCAGTGCAACGGCAGTGTTGTAGAGTGCATCAAATGCCGGCTGACCCAAGGCATAGATAAAATCATCGACTCCTTTCTCTGCCCCTAACGGTAAATCAATCCTAGAGTGGTAAAACTTGCTAGAGTAGATTTTTCATGATTGAAATAGGCGTAAATACGTAAACCAAAATTTTCAATAATAACGAATTTACTACGTTTAAGTTTTTGCTCTAGCTAGTTTTGCCACGCTAGAAATTAACAAAACTCAATAGAATTTCAGAAGATGTAGATAACTAGCAGTATATTTGTGAACTCCTCCTTCATAAAGTATTAGTTTTCATGTGTTGTTGTTAAAGAGTATATGGCAGCGACCTTGATCATGGTTGACTATACCTAAGTGCTGTGAGTGGAGATATACAATGTCCAGTTGGAGTTTGAGTGAATGGGGCGCTTTGTTTAGTACTGCCATAGTTAGCGTTAGTACTTTATTTGGGAATTGTGCTAAGGCTCAAATTACTCCAGATGGTACTCTACCTACTAACTCCAGTATCGAAAATAATGGTAACACCTTCAATATCATTGGAGGAAATCAATCTGGAGGTAACTTATTTCACAGCTTTGGAGAGTTTTCTGTTCCTACTGGCAATACTGCAATATTTAATAATGCTGCGGATATTCAGAACATTATTAGTCGGGTCACGGGAAATTCAATATCTAATATTGATGGGTTAATTAGAGCTAACGGTACAGCCAATTTGTTTTTAATTAATCCAAATGGGATTATTTTTGGTCAAAATGCGCGTTTGGATATTGGCGGTTCGTTTTTAGCAAGTACGGCAAGTAGTCTGAAGTTTGCAGATGGTTTTGAATTTAGCGCTATAAATCCTCAGTCTGCACCTTTGCTAAGTATTAATGTGCCAATAGGTTTGCAGTATGGCGCAAATCCAGGATTTATCGTCAATCTATCCCAAGGCTTTGAAGTCAGCCCAGAGAAAACCTTGGCATTGGTAGGTGGTGATGTGGCAGTGGAAGAAGGCATTCTTTTTGCCCCATCAGGACGGATTGAGTTAGGTGGAGTGCTAGAACCAGGGACAGTAGATATATCCGTGAATGACAGCATTTTGAGTTTGAACTTTCCCAAGAATTTAGCACGCGCAGATGTATTCTTGAATGGCGCTCAATTGGATGTTGTTGGTGGGAATGGGGGTAGTATTGCAGTCAACGCAAGAAATATTGATATTTTGGGAGCCAGTAAACTGTCATCTGGGATTTATGGACAAGGTTCTGTTGACAGTCAAGCCAAAGATATTTCGCTCAATGCCATAGAGTCAATAAACATTGATCAGCAGTCCGTAATTGAAAACTTTGTAATTGGTGATGCTACGGTCAATGGTGGTGACATACGCATTACGACAGGCGAACTCTCTGTTACCGATGGCGCTCAACTAACTACCAGCACTCTTGGTAAAGGAAATGCCGGAAACTTGATTATTGATGCCAAACAGCGCATTACATTCGATGCTCTAAGTATTTTAGTCGATGGCATAAATGTTTTTACCACACCGACTTGGGCTGCTAGTTTTGTAGAAGAAAATGCTAAGGGAAATGGTGGAAATGTCCGCATTACCACTGAAGAACTCGTTGTGACCAATGGCGCTCAATTAATTAGCAGTACCTTTGGGGAGGGAGATGCAGGTAACTTGTTTATTGATGCCAAACAGCACATCTTATTCGATGGCATAGGTATTTCATTCGATGGCACAAATATTTTTCCCGTACCAAGTCGGGCTATTAGTTCCGTAGAAGAAAATGCCAAAGGAAATGGAGGAGATGTCTATATTAGAACTGAAGAACTATCTGTAACCAATGGCGCTCAACTAATTACCAGTACCTTTGGACAGGGAGATGCAGGTAACTTGATTATCGATGCTAAACAGCACATCTTATTAGATGGCATAAATAATATTATTCCCACAGCGAGCGGGGCTGCTAGTACTGTAGGAGAAAATGCCAAAGGGAATGGCGGTTTTGTACGTATTAGCACTAAAGAACTATCTGTAAGTAATGGCGCTCAACTAACAGCCAGCACCTTTGGTGAGGGAAATGCAGGTAACTTATTTATCGATGCCAAACAGCGCATCTTATTCGATAGCAAAAGCGGCGCTACAAGCTCCGTACAAAAGAATGGCATCGGGAAGGGCGGAGATGTCTATATTAACACTGAAGAAATCTCTGTTACTAATGCATCCGCACTGACTACCAGCACCTTTGGTGAGGGAGATGCAGGTAACTTGTTTATCAATGCCAAACAGCGTATCTTATTCGATGGCAAAAGCGCAGCTGCCAGCACCGCAGAAGAGAGTGGCCAAGGAAAGAGCGGAGAAATCCACGTAAGCACAGAGGAACTCACTGTTAGCAATGGCGCTCAATTAACTGCTAGTACTCGTGGAGAAGGGGATGCAGGTAACTTATTTATCAATGCCAAACAGCGTATTTTATTCGATGGCAGCAATAGCGGAGCTGCAAGCACTGTAGAACAAAGCGGCATCGGCAAGGGTGGAGACATTTATATAAGTACAGAAGAACTGACAGTTAGTAATGGTGCCCAACTAGCTGGCAGCACTCGTGGACAGGGGGATGCAGGTAACTTATTTATCAATGCCAAACAGCGTATTTTATTCGATGGCACAAATAGCGGAGCTGCCAGTACCGTAGAACAAAGCGGCATCGGCAAGGGTGGAGACATTTATATAAGTACAGAGGAACTGACAGTTAGCAATGGTGCCCAGCTAACTGCCAGTACTCGCGGACAAGGGAATGCAGGTAACTTGTTTATCGATGCCAAACAGCGTATTTTATTCGATGGCACAAATAGCGGAGCTGCAAGTACCGTAGAACAAAGCGGCATCGGTAACGGTAGAGATATCCGCATTACCACTAGGGAATTTTCTGTAATTAATGGCGCTCAAGTAACTGCCAGCACTTTTGGACAGGGAGATGCAGGTAATATCGAGATTAATGCTTCTAGTTCTATCAATATTTCTGGTACTGATTTCACAAGCCCAGACTCTAGCGGGTTATTGACATCTACATCCAGTAATTCCATAGGCAAAGGTGGTGATATCACGCTAAATACGGATATTTTCCGTCTATTAGATGGTGCTGTGTTAGATGCAAGAACCAGAAATGATGGAAATGGTGGCAATATTACACTGAGAGGAAATCAGGTTGAGGTTCTCAATGGGGGGCAACTTATCTCTACTACTTTTGGTAATGGGCGTGCTGGTAAAATTTCAGTTAATGCTAACGACCAAATGATTGTCTCCGGCACTGATACGACCTTCAATAACCGAGTAGCGCGGTTTCCCTCAGAAGTGCTAAATATCGGTTCTGCTAGCGGTCTTTTTGTTCGTTCCGAAAGTTCTGGTTTAGCAGGCGATATCGAAGTTACCTCCCCCAAATTAACCCTAGCTAATCAAGGACGATTTATTGCTGAATCTGCATCTGGTGACGGCGGGAACATTAATCTACAAGTAAGTGACTTTTTGCTTCTACGTGGCAACGCTCTAATTTCCACCAACGCTGGTACACAAGAAAAAGGCGGCAATGGGGGTAACATCAACATCAACGCAAAGTTTATTGTCGCCGTCCCCAACGAAAACAGCGACATCACTGCGAATGCTTTTACAGGCAGAGGTGGTAATGTCCAGATTAATACTCAAGGTATTTTTGGTATCAAACCTCGGACAACGCTAACTGATGCAAGTGATATCACTGCTAGTTCCCAGTATGGAGTCAACGGGACTATAGAAATAAATACACCTGATATTGACCCTAATAATGGTTTGGTCGCATTACCAGTGATCGCAGTAGATCCTCAAATTGCTCAAGGCTGTTACAGTCCAAGTTATGCTCAAAGCAAGTTTGTGGTTATAGGACGCGGCGGCTTACCACTCAATCCTAGAGAAGCTTTTACTAATGAAACACCCCAAGCAGAGTGGGCAACTCTCAACCAAGGTAGCGATCGCCAAACAGCGACTACAAATTCTCCCATTCCGACATCAGCAACCATTGTGGAGGCTACAGGATGGGTAACTAATGCCAAAGGCGAAATTATACTGACAGCCAATCCGCCTACTGCTACTGCCCACAGTTACGGACAGGTCGCAACTACCTGTGGGCTACCAGTATCTGCTCAGAAGCGTTGATTCGATAAATCACTATGAATATTCAGTATAAATTCAAAGAATTTTGCCGAACAGTCCAATACAAAATTAAGCAGTGGCAGACAAGCTTTATACGCCGTGTCAGTTTACTTCTGTTTGTAGCACTATTTTTGTTCAGTGCAACCTTGCCCACTACTGCTCAGAAGATTGCCGTCAAGAGGGTAGCTTCAGATTTACCTAATGCCAAAAGTTTAGCAGAACAAGGCAGAAACTTGTACGAAGCTGAGAAGTTTAGTGATGCAGTAAAGGTTTTACAACAAGCTGCTGCATCATACGCTAGTAGTGGCGATCACTTACGGCAAGCAATGACTTTGAGAAACTTGTCTTTAGCTTATCAACAACTCGGCTTGTGGACACAAGCCCAAGAAGCGATCGCTCAAAGTCTCAAGCTATTAGAAAATGTAGAAAATTCATCACAACGTTCACAAATCCTCGCCCAAACAATAGATGTTCAAGCACAATGGCAATTAGCACGGGGACAAGCCCAAGCAGCACTTGAAAGTTGGCAACAAGCTGCTGATATCTATGAACAATTAGGCGATCGCAATCAACTGATTAGAGTTCGGATTAACTCGGCTCAAGCTTGGCAAGTTTTAGGGTTTTACCCGCAAGCTAAAAAAGTCTTGACCGAGGTTGAGCAAAACCTGCAAAATCAACAAAACTCCCTTTTAAAAGCTACAGGACTTCGTAGGCTCGGCAACATACTACGAGTTGTTGGGGATTTAAAGGAATCTCAACGGATATTAAACCATAGTTTAGAAGTGGCTTTATCCTTAAAGGCAAATCAAGAAATCGCTGAAGCTTTAATCGGTTTAGCTAATACAGTCCGTGATTTAGGCGACACTCAAGCTACGATAAAGTTTTATCAACAGGCTGCTGCTGTATCTGTTCCTCCAAGTACGCGTATCCAACTGCTGTTAAATCAATTTAGCTTTTTAATAGAAACCAAGCAATGGAGTGATGCAAGTGCATTATTGCCGCGAATCCAGTCAGAAATTAGTAAATTAGCTCCTAGCCGCATGGCAATTTACGCTCGAATTAATTTTGCTGAGAATTTAGTCAAACTCAAACAGCAGGCGATCGCAGATACACCCTCGTGGCTAGATATTGCTCAATTTTTAGCAAAAGCTGTTGAACAGGCGCAAAGTTTGGCAGACAGACAAGCAGAATCTTATGCTCAGGGGAGTCTTGGTTGGTTATACGAACAAACAGGGCAATTTGTCGAAGCTAAAGAACTTACAGAAAAAGCTTTATTCATCGCCCAAAGTATTGAAGCGTCGGATATTGGTTATCAGTGGGAATGGCAGTTAGGGCGTTTACT
This sequence comes from Nostoc sp. UIC 10890, assembly GCF_054786515.1. Classification (NCBI taxonomy): domain Bacteria; kingdom Bacillati; phylum Cyanobacteriota; class Cyanophyceae; order Nostocales; family Nostocaceae; genus Nostoc; species Nostoc sp. UIC 10890. Next base: position 209,348 of record NZ_JBSGKF010000005.1, on the reverse strand, counting down.
TAAAAGTCAAGGTGAGATAAAAAATGCAATTTCTTATTATTCTCAAGCATTCCAAACCCTCCAGTCTCTGAGGAATGATTTAGCTGCTATTAATCCCACAATTCAGTTTTCATTTCGAGAAAATGTAGAACCAGTATATCGAGAATTGGTGGGATTACTATTGCAAACAGATAAAAATTTTGCAGCCTTAAAACAAGACAACCTCAAACAAGCTCAGTTTGTCATTGAATCTCTACAGGTGGCAGAATTAGACAACTTTTTTCGACAAGCTTGCTCAATTGCTAAAGTAGAAATTGACAAAGCCACAGAGCAAGACCAAACAGCAGCAGTTATTTACCCAATTATTTTGCCGGGTCGATTAGAGGTTATTCTCAAGTTGCCAGGACAAAAATCTCTCCAACATTATGCTACTAATGTCAATCAACAAGAAGTAGAAAGCACACTCGATAAATTGCGTGCAAACATCATCATACCCCAACAGGAATTAATGCTTCAGTCGTTATCTGAGCGTGTTTATGATTGGTTAATTCTACCGATTGAGAAAATTCTGTCAGAAAATGAAGTAAAAACTTTGGTGTTTGTGTTGGATGGATCGTTGCGAAATGTGCCAATGGCATCACTCTACAATGGTAAAGAATATCTGGTAGAAAAGTATGCGATCGCACTTACTCCCGGTTTACAATTATTTGATCCTAAACCCCTACCAAAGAAACGATTGCAGGTGTTAACAGCCGGGTTAAGTGAAGCACGTTTAGGATTCTCAGCATTACCTAACGTAGAACGGGAATTAAAAGAGATTCAATCACAAGTGGGAACAAAAGTGCTGCTCAATCAGCAGTTTACCTCCTTAGCGTTTCAAAAACAGATAGAATCACTGCCTTTTAAAGTAGTTCATTTGGCAACTCACGGACAGTTTAGTTCCAACACCGACAATACATTTATTCTCTCTTGGGATAAGCAGATAAACGTAAATGAGTTGAGTGATTTTTTACGCATTAGAGAAGGAAATACACCTCAAGCAGTTGAACTGCTAGTATTAAGTGCTTGCCAAACCGCAGCCGGAGACAATCGAGCTACCTTGGGACTTGCTGGGGTAGCTATACGAGCGGGGGCACGCAGTACCCTTGCTTCCCTATGGAACGTAGAAGATGAGTCTACTTCTATGCTGATGAGCCAGTTTTATACAAAATTAACTAAAATGTCTCAGATGACAAAAGCAGAAGCCCTTCGTCAAGCCCAGTTAACTCTTCTGAAAAATCCCACTTACCAACATCCTTTGTATTGGGCACCTTACGTTCTAGTGGGTAATTGGCTTTGACCGCACTTAGGGAACTCCAAAAAATAAATTATCCAATTTTTGGAATCAAAACGATTTTCCTCCCCCTGCTCCCTGCTCCCCTGCCCTAAAAGCGATGGGCTAGACTAACATCTGGCAACCACGCCAAAAGATATCAACTTCCAGAACGGCAGCACTCGACCAACGATTCTGTAGCGATATCAGCTAAACCAACGGTTTGCAATAAGTTAGTCCACTCGGTATTTTTTTGGTCTTGACGGCGAAGTTCAGCGGCTGCCGTTAATGCGTCATACCAATACTCATTACTGGCATAAAGGGAAACACGCTCTTGTGGAGTGGCTTTATTCAACAGATTTTGAACAGCAGAGTTGAGTGCCTTCCTTTGAATCCACCCATGAATAAAAATAGGTGGTTGTTGTGGCTGACAGTAAATATTGAAATACCAATGATATCGCTTGCCAATTTCTAAGGGCGGTGTCGTAGATGGAAGAGAAATACTGACAATTCCTGGTGTTCCAGAAAGTGAAATTGGGGTTTGATATACAATCTTTCGTGTTTCATCTTGGAGCGCAAACTCGGCATTAACTGTGGGTAAATAAGGAACATAAAACCAGAGTGTGGGATGAGAAGTGGTTGTTAATCCCCAAACAAATGCCGAATCTTTTTGTTCATACACAGGAACTAAAGCTGTCAGCTGCTTTTTCTGAACTCCTGCGGACTGGTTTATAATCTCACAGCCACGTCTTCCTCCAGCGGAACGGTTCCCTGGTGCATCAATATCGTCTGGTGGTGGTGGAACGTTAAAGATTAATGGCTTGTTTGATTGTTTACTTGAGCTAAAAGTCTGGCTTTGCACAGTAATTACAGGTTTGACCATCTGTGCGTGTGCTGATGTGTATCCTAACGATACCAAACTAGTGGTTAAAGCAAGTTTAATTTTTAAAAGAGGCAACTGCATATTAATTTTGACACTCTCCATGTAAAAAAATGGAGAAAATGGTATTGGCTAATCGCTAGCTATCTAACTATTAGTTATTCAACAAAAGGAAAGTCATTTTCGGATAAATTCCTGTGATCTTTGTTCTTACTGCTTTGGGAGTTAAGGTAAACAATTATACTTAAATTCATGACTACAAAGACTAATGCAGCTGGAACTAGTGGTATCCAACCACCGTTGATCAGTAGTCCAAAACTAACTGCGAATAAAATCCCAAGGGCAACAACTCCTCTCAATCCTAAGCTTAGAGGATTATGAATGCGCCGAGCTAGTATTCCTCCCAAAATAGACCAAAGCCAGATCCATAAACCTTCGCCCCAAGAAGGCCAAACCCATAACAAGGATCTTTGATCTAAAACTGTACTCAGAATTTGACTTACCATCTGGGTATGAAGAATTACCCCAGGCATTTCTTGATAAATATTTTCACCAGCACTATAGGGAGTCAGAAAATAATCACCAGCACTTTGAGCAGTAACACCAATGAGAACGATCCGATTTTTGACCATTTCAGGTTTTAGGCGATCGCTTAATATATCTTTAAGGGTGATTTGTTCGGCAAGCTTTAGGGGAGAACCATCAGAACGATAATTCAATAATATTTGATAGCCGCGATCGTCCAGTTGTTGATAGCCCCCCTGGAGCGATCGCAAACGCTTAAACACAATTTCACCAATTTGCAATTCTTCGGTTTTGGTGTATTTGACAGAAATGCCTAAAGAATTGAGATAATGAAATGCTAGCTGGGCACTAAAGGCGTAGGGAGTGGTACAACCAGATGTGGAGTCTGGTTTCATCGCTATCAGATGGCGGCGGAGAATACCATCTCTATCTTTGACGAAATCACTAAAACCTTGACGTTCTATGGGTATTTCTGGAGGAGGTAAAACACCAGGGTCATTGAGTTTTGGTTCACTGCTTTTACAAATAGCAATTAAGTTATGATTTTGCTGCATCTGAATTGCTAAGTCTGCGTGTTTGCTGTCTACAGGAAAATCACGATAGATATCTAAGCCAATGGTTCGTGCTTCGTACTGTTTGAGTTTCTGCAAAACTAGCGCCAGCGCTTGATCTGATAGCGAACCTTTTCGCTGTTGTTGTTGTGGAAGTTTAAAATCATTTTCAGTGATTGTCACTACTAAAAGACGCGCATCTGGTTTTTCATTGGGACGCAACCGCATGAGATAATCAAAAGTTTGCAATTCCCAACTTTGTAGCATCCCTAAATGTCGCACTCCCATTACTAAGGCTGTAACAACAACACTTAAAAACAAAACTGTTTGTAAAGGAGACTTCCTGAACAAAATTCGAGCGGAGTTTCTCTTTTTCGGCAAAGCAATTTTCAGTTCTTGTGTCTCTAACTCAAAACTCGCAGCTAAAAAGCGTTCGTCCTCATGACTTAAGTTTTTATTTTCTGCCCATATTTGAGCATCGTGTAATGTTTGCCCACGCAATAAATATGATTTATCTTGATAGTTACTAGCTATCCATGCTTTTAGTGCCGACTTATATGGTCTCAAATCATATAATGCTTTATTAATCCAATTTTGATTGAAAACGGATGCATAAACGCGGTTATAAATCTTTAAGGAAGCCTGCTGTTTAACTACTAAGCCTGATAGTCGTAATTCTATTTGTTCAGGACTGGCATCTGCTGTGATTTCACTATTTAATAAAATTTGTTGATAAAGGTTTAGCAATCGCTCACTACGCTGTTCACTTCTGAGAATGCGATCGCGAATTGTCTTCAAATGCTCTGGCTCATCCTGAGATTCCCAATTGTTGACGATTTTAGAGTGTACTAAGCTTTCAATAAAATTTGCTTCATTACCTGCTGAAATGAAGGAGTCAGATGTGATAATTAGCTTGCAAAGCTTTTGGGTAAGAAAAGGTTGACCACCACTCCAAGCTAACACCTCTTTTAACACTGCTTGAGGATCGCTAACTTTCCCCACTAATCCTTGAGCCAATGGCTGGACTTCATGCTCCTCAAAGCCATTGAGTTGAATAGCTCGACCGATATTAAAAGGTGTACGATCTTTATCTCGAATTAAATCATAAGGTGTCGCTACTCCCAAAAGTGCAAAGGTTAGGCGCTGATATGCTGGATTATCGCCTCTTTTGTTGTAACAAGCTCTTAAAAATGCCAAAAAATCGTCTTTAAAATTTAATTTGAGGATACTGTCAATTTCGTCCACAAAAATGACAATGTTTTGAGTAATCTGAATGAGTAATACTGACTCGATAAACTCACTTAAGCGTTCTAATGGTGACAGTCCCTCGTAATCCTTCCACCAAGTTAGTACCTTAACTGTGGGGGTAAAGCTGCGTGCCAATCTGCGAAGTACGCCCAGATACCATTCAGATGGAGAAATATCTTGACTACCAATTCCTGTAATATCTATGACATTACAAGCAATATTATCTTCTTGCAGTTTGTGCATTGTTCGCACCCGCAGGCTTGACTTGCCCATTTGTCGAGAGTTGAGAACGTAGCAAAATTCTCCTGATTTCAAGCTTTCATAGAAGTCTTTATCAGCCTGTCGCTCGACATAACTGGGAGCATCAATTTGTAGACTTCCTCCAACTTGATAGTTGTAAGCTGAGTTTTCTGCTTTGCTTGTCGGAGGCATTTTGTTTTGTGTTATCGGCTATCAGCCGTGCAATGTAGCATGAATTATTTTGAATTTTAACCCAACAAGAAAACTAAAATTGACTTAGGCGGTTGGGAAAATATTGACGGTATAAATTGCAGCGCCAAGTTACTTTATTTTCATAGCAATGCAATACCAGTCCCATACTGTATAGTTTAAATACTAAATCTGAGTCTAACTCTATTGGTTCTGGGGTGGCTACTACTTGGCTAAAAGCTGCGGCTAAATCTGGATGCTGCTTAAGATTCCCTAAGTGTCGTCTGAGATGGTCGCTATAAATCCCACCTTCTGTAGGAGCCGTTTGTAATAACTGTTCAAGTGTAGTTCCTTCTTGCTGTATATGATACAGAGCCAACCGCACTAAATAGGGATGTCCTCCCACCATATCCATCAAACTATCAACTTGGGTAGTTGTCCAATTCACTCCAGGGTAACGTGCTGATAAATCCTGCACTTGCTCTTTAGTAAACTCTTGTAATTCAATGCTCAATCCAACATTAAATGGAGATTGATTTATATCCAGTGGAATATAAACTTCGCTGGAGTGTACTATTACTACCCGGAGTTTTTTCCAAAGTTCGCTAATGCGATCGCCATACCTAGCATACTCATACCAAGCCCGCAGAAGACTAAAAAATTCGTCAGCAACGTTGCGATGTGGGAAAATTCGCTCAACTCCATCCAAAGCAATTACTAGTGAGGTAGCAGTTTCTTCCAATAGGCATTCCTCAAAGTAAGCTGTGCTTTTATCTTTACTCCCATAGGTAATCCAATAATCATTTAACTGGTCAAGCTTTTTTAGTCTGCGACCAACACTTTCACAAAACCAACGTAGAAATGTATCCAGGTTAGCGAACACTGCATTGTCTGCTAACTGAAAGTTCAAGGGTACTGTGTGATAACCATACTCTCTAGCTTGGTGAAGAAGCCTGGCCATCAGCGAAGTTTTGCCCATGAACCTGGGTGCTTTAATTCGGATTAGGGCACCTGGTTGCAAAATCTCTTGATAACAGCGTTCTTCCACTAGAGAACGTTCAACATAAAAAATGGAATTGAGAGGAACTTGTCCCACAGGCAATTGTGCCTCTGCTTGGAGTAAGGTTTGTCCATTTGGATTTGTCGGCATTGGGGATAAATCTGGCAATGTCAATCTAGTTTCGTTGAGCAGTGATACTTGTGTTTCTGGTATCAAGTTTAAGGCTGCTTGGACAATAATTGGGGTATCAGCAGGCAAGTGCCAATGCTGTTCTATTGCTGTAGCTTTTTTAAGCGCAGCACCTTGGATTTTTGACTTTTCTGGTCTTGTATTTTCCCACTTTTGGTCAAACTGGTTCAAGTTAGTAGCTATATCTCTGTCCCAAAGCCTCAATGTGAAATGCCAATCATCCTTACCCTGGGTTTGGGTACGATTGTCCTCCAGAACTTCTAATATTTTGAGGCTTTCAATGACTTCGTAAATCTGATTTTGTTTTAACTTGGTTAATCTTTCTAAATATCTGCGCTTAGTCTCAACAATTAAATTAGCTCTGGCACTATCATCCCAACGAAATTGGAAATCATTACAATCGTACACTTGATCTGCAACAGAGAGTAATCTCTCTAGAAAGTGCCGAACCCGTTCTTTGACAATAGGCCCCCAAGTCGGTTTACGCATAGTCTGAAGAAGTCCAATCAGCGTTTGCTAGAAGATACATTAAAAACTGCGGCATTTTCAGAAAACTTTGGGGTAGCCCAAAGTGATTAATCTAGCCTAAACCGCCTGTTTGCCAATTTTACAAGATGTTCAGCAATTCTATTTAGCCTTATTGCTTTGGGCTACGACCCTAAAGATAGTCTTTGTTTAGTGGCTCCAAATTGATGAGACTGTTGACACAAAATAATTCATCAAGAAAAATAACTACTTTTCGGTAACGATGGTAATGACACCATCTTTTGTGGTGCAGGCAATGATCTGATTTACGGAGGACTAGGTGATGATATTCTGACAGACGACTGTGATTGTTCAACCACTAGTAGACTCACTCTATGCTTGCAGAAATTGCAGGTTCGTTTGGATATGTGGCACTGACTGGGATAGCCCTGGTGCGGCTACTACAAACTCGGATTAAGCGTCGTCTTGACCATGAGATGTGTCTGATTTAGACCTTTTAGTGTTACTCCAGAAACTAACAACACAGTTTTTATCAAGGTTAGGTGTGAAAAGGCTAACTAAGTTTTTGAGTCTGACATCAAGCGATCACCTGCTTCTGGTTAAGGCTGCAATTCTACTTGCAATCATCAGGGTAGGACTGAAATTGTTACTGTTTCATAAATTGCGTAGTCTTTTGACAAAGATTGCACAGCCAAGGGCTAAGTTGCAGGCGTTAGATCAAGCTTATGTCAACAAAGTTGCTTGTGCTGTGACAGTAACAAGCCCATACTTACGAGCCGTATGTCTTCCGCAAGCTTTGGCTACGCAAGTATTACTTGGTTGGCGTGGTTATCCCACTCAGCTACGCATAGGTTTTACCAGAGACAAGGGTGGACAGATGTCAGCCCATGCTTAGGTAGAAAGTCAAGGGCAAATTGCGATCGGTGGTGCTGGGAATATGGCTCTTTATATTCCGGTGCCATTGTCAGAAGTAGAAAGTGATGAGAGTGGTAGTTGGCATTTATTTACTTGAATAAATGCACATCATGAACTAAAAAAACGAATTTTAACAATATAATTGTAAGCTGTCTTGGCTACTTAGATTCGTTTTTGACGGTTTCAACCTGACTTATAAAGCTGTCGTTTTAATGTCACAGCATTAATAGAACGGTAGAACCAATATTTTTTATAAAATTAATTGTTCAGAAGTTTCCGTATGGATTCCATCTCTTCGCCCCAAATTATTACAAAGCAGGGGTTAGACTCTGGTGCTTTGTCCTTTGTTCAGCAGAGGTTGTGGTTCCTTGACCAGCTAAATTCTGGGAACCCTGCCCACAATATATCTAGAGCTATTCACTTGAAGGGTTCGCTCGATGTGAAAGCGCTGGAGCAAAGTTTGGGTGAAATTGTGCAGCGTCATCAGGCAATGCGTACCATTTTTACTGCTGTTGATGGGCAACCATTACAGGTTATTGCTTCATCCTCAAACTGGATGATGCCAATTGTGGATCTAAGTAAGCTTTCTGTTACTGAACTTCAGCAAGAGAGCCAACATCTGCTAACTGAGTCAGCGCAGCAGCCTTTTGACTTGGCTACTGGGCCGTTAGTCCGTGCAACTTTGCAGAGATTGGGTGAAATTGAGCATATTTTGCTGCTAACGATACACGAGATTGTTTGCGACAACTGGTCGTTAAACATACTTTTGCAGGAACTTGCAAGTTTATATGAAGCTTTTTCCAATGGCTTGCCATCACCATTAGTTGAACTACCCATTCAATATACTGACTTTGCTATTTGGCAGCGTGAGTGGTTGCAAAGTGAAGTGTTGGAATCTCATCTCGGCTATTGGAAGCAGCAACTAGGAGGGGAGTTACCTGTACTGGAGTTACCGACAGACCATCTGCGTCCGCCAGTCCAGACTTACCGAGGTGCAAGACAATCTCTGAATCTGCCCAAAGATTTAACTAATGCACTCAAGTCTTTGAGTCAGCAGTCAGGAGTTACATTGTTGACGACAATGCTTGCAGCATTCAATATCTTGCTTTACCGCTACACGGCTCAAGAAGATATTATTGTCGGTTCTCCCATTCCTAACCGTAACCAACATCAAGTCGAAGGGCTGATTGGATTATTTGCCAATAATCTAGTAATGCGAACCAACCTTTCAGGAAATCCAAGTTTTCGGGAATTGTTAGGTCGAGTTCAGGAAGTTGTTTTGTCAGCATACTCCCACCAAGACTTACCTTTTGAGAAGTTGGTAGAAGAATTGCAAACAAAGCAGGATTTTAGTCGCTCACTATTGTTTCAGGTGACGTTTGCTCTCCAAAGTCAACAGGTGTCTGCGTTGGAATTTCCAGGTTTGAGTCTGAACGCAATTGAAGTTGAGAGCAAGACTGCAAAGTTTGATTTAACTCTTGAAGCTCAAGAGTCATCAGAAGGTATTAATGGTTGGTTTGAGTATAACGCAGACTTGTTTGATGCTGACACCATAAGCAGGATGATTGGTAATTGGCAGGTGTTGCTAGAGGGTGTGGTTGCTCAACCCAATCAGCAGATTTCACATTTGCCGATTTTGACAGAAGCAGAAAAGCATCAGTTGTTGGTGGAGTGGAATGATATTGAGGCAGATTATCCCAAGAATGTCTGTCTGCATCAATTGGTTGAGAGGCAGGTTGAGAAAACTCCGGATGCTGTAGCAATCATTTTTGAAAATCAGCAACTCACGTACAAGGAATTAAACTGCCGTGCTAATCAATTCGCCCATTACCTGCAAGCTATGGGTGTAAAACCCCAGACTCCTGTTGCCATTTTCACGGAACTTTGCATGGATGTCGCAGTGGGGATTTTGGGCATTACCAAAGCAGGCGGTGTTTTACTGCCTCTAGACCTTAAGTATCCAAAAGAGCGTCTAGCTTTTATTTTGGAAGAAACCCAAGCACCAGTATTATTAACTCAACAGAGACTGTTAACTGAATTACCCCCCTATCAAGGTGATATTGTTTGTCTAGATACAAGCTGGCAAACGATTACGCAACAGAGTCTAGAAAACCCGGACACAGAGGTTAAACCTGAAAACCTTGCTTATATTCTCTACACCTCCGGTTCAACAGGCAAGCCTAAAGGGGTAATGCTTTCCCACTTTGTCTGTTGCAACCGTGAGTTATGGGAACAGAGAACTTATCCTATGACTACAAAAGACCGCATCCTGCTGAAGTCTGCTTGGAGTTCTAAAGAATTTTTCTGGCCTCTGTTAGCCGGAGCAACAGCTGTGATGACGCGACCTGGAGGTTATCAAGATACTAATTATCTAGTTAACCTCATTGCTGAACAGAAAATCACTGTAATTAGTGTTGTTCCCACCGTCCTAAAATTAATGCTTGAAGAACTCAACATCGAAAATTGTAGGAACTTGCGGCACATTTTCTGTGTGGGGGAAGCAATGCCTGTTCAACTGCAAGATAGTTTCTTTAAAAAGGGTTTAGCAGCGAATTTATACAACCTTTATGGCTTAAATGAAGTCAACTATGCAACTGTTTGGCAATGTCAGAGCAACGATGAGCAGCACTTTGTTCCCATAGGTCGCCCAACAGATATGCAAATTTATCTGCTTGATCAATATTTACAACCAGTTCCAACCGGTGTTATGGGCGAAATTTGCATTAGCGGTGTTGGCTTGGCTAGTGGCTATTTTAACCGACCAGATTTGACAGAAGAGAAATTCATCCCTAACCCCTTTAGTGAGGAATTAGGAGCTAGACTTTACAAAACAGGAGATTTAGCCCGCTACTTACCAGATGGTGTTATCCAATATATTGGGCGCATCGATCATCAGGTAAAAATCCGTGGAAATCGTATCGAACTTGGGGAAGTTGAAGCCGTCCTCAGACAACATCCCAGCGTGAAAATAAGTGCTGTGATTGCCAAAGAAGAAGTTCCTGGTAACAAGCGCCTCGTGGCTTATTTTACGCCGAACCCAGAGCAGACAATTAAAGTTGAGCAACTGCGTCGTTTCTTACAGCAGAAACTACCTGACTACATGGTGCCTTCAAATTTCGTGCTTCTCGAAGTAATGCCCCTAACCTTCAATGGTAAGATAGACCGTCTCGCCCTAGCTAGCTTAGAGAGTCCACAAACAAGCTTAAAAAGGACCTTCGTCGCACCTCGCACTCCAGTTGAACAGCGTCTAACTGATATTTGGATGCAAGTTCTGAAATTGAAATCAGTTAGTATCCACGACAACTTTTTTGAATTAGGAGTAAACTCGTTGAGCTTAACTCAAGTGATGCATCGAGTCTACAAAGCATTTCAGATAAAACTGACCCTGCGAGACTTGTATGAAATACCGACTATAGCAGAACTAGCAGAACGTGTTGAAATACTATGTTGGCAAGTGGGCAATTCCTCTGAAGATAGTTATTCCAAAAGAGAGGAGATTATCTTATAAACCTTCCCCCTTAATCAAACTCTTTTGTGTCCAAGGTCTAGGAAATAAATACATTACTCTTTGTAGTAAATAGTAAAACTTTATGAAAGGTTGTTTATATGCATAATAACGGAAGTCACCCAGAACAGATGAATTCAGAATCGGTTGATACAATGATTTCTGCCGTCACCGGTGAATGGGAATTCAATCATCAAGTAGCGGCAAATTTTGATAGTCATGTCGAAAAAAGTGTTCCATACTATCATGAAATTCAAAGAATGATAGTGGAAATGAGTGAGTGGTTTGTGAAAGATAACAGCATTATCTATGATATAGGATCTTCAACGGGTGAAACAATTTCATTGCTTTCAAAAAAGCATAAAAACAAGAAGAATGTTAAATTTGTTGGCGTTGAAAACTGTGAGACAATGATTGAGAAAGCAAAAATTAAATGTGATTTATTGTCTGTGAATTTTGTTTATGAAGATGCTCTAAATTTAACAGGATTTATCAATGCATCTTTGATTACGAGTTTATATACACTTCACTTTATGTCTTTCGATAAGAGGCTGGAATTAATAAAAATGATTTATCGAGATTTAAGAGTGGGAGGCGCTTTTATTTTAGTTGAAAAAGTTAATGCTGAAAGTTCATTTTTTGAGGATCTATGGGTAGAACTGCACTGGGATTTTAAAACAAGACAGGGACTAAACGACAGTATGATTATTCAAAAAGCAAGGAGTTTAAGAGGTGTATTGATGCCTCTATCCTTAAGTGAAAACTTAGAAATTTTAAGAGATATAGGCTATAGTAAAATTGAAGTTTTTTCAAAATGGTATAATTGGGTTGGAATCATCGCTATTAAAGGAATATGAAGATGGAAAATAATACTTTGAATTGTTTTTATGAATACAAGATCAATGAAGTTAGTTTCAAACTTTTTGATCCAGATTCTAGCGTACCCAAAGAAACAACAAAAGATTTAGATTATGAGCCTTCTGTAATCAACTTATTGAGCAGAATATTAACAGAAGAACCCAGCGATTTTATGGATGTAGGTGCTCACTATGGATACTATACTTGCTATGTCGGAAAACTCAATCCTCAAACTAAAATATATTCATTTGAGCCAGGTCCGAATCACTTTGAAATACTAAGCAAAAACGTTGCTGAAAATCAGGTAAATGCGGAGATTTTCGATTTAGCCCTTTCAGATAAATCTGGAGATATTTCCTTTCAGGATAGAACAATGAAAGTTGATATCACTAAGAATATTCCTCCAGTTACCGTTAAGGCGATAACCTTTGACGAACTTAGTTCTCAGAAGAATATTCATCCTGCTGTGGTAAAAATCGATGTTCACGGTGCGGAAGGAAAGGTATTGTTCGGTATGGAAGAAACTCTACGTAATTCAATTAAACATTTATTCATTGAGATTCATGCTGCACATTTAGTAGTCGAGTATTCCTACGAACAAATTATCACTCTGCTTGCTCAAACTGGATTCTACATCTATGAAATGCTTGGATTTAGAGATACGGAAAAACCAGATATGGTTCCAATCGAAAAGGGGGAACCAGCTTATCAAGCGTTGATTGATCAATCCCTTTGGACTAAAGATCAAATAAATCGAGAAAGAATGATATATGCGTGTAAGGAAAGTAAATATATAGATGTAATTGACGCTATCTAACTTTCGGACTTTCGGGTGTGTTTATATCTTATATACAAGAAGTGAATAAAATCCTCTCAATTTAATTCACTTCTTCCTCGATAAAATCACAAATTATAATAACCAAAATTTAATAAATAATTTATGCAAGAAGATAAAAGATATAGGAAACACGAATATTTTAGTCCCTTTACTAACTGGTATGAATCTTCATCTGTAAGAACTAAACCCCAAAGAATTATAGATGAGATTGAAATTTGCGAAAAAGAATTTTTTCCATCTCAGAATATCCCTATACTTTCCCATCCGTTGATTCAAGGAAAAGACGTTAAATTTAGGAAACAAATAATAATTCAGCGTCTTTATAGTTATCTTGAACTTACAAATGTTCTTGAACATCAGGTTGTTAATCATGTGGCACATCAAATAATTAGTGGTAATCTAATTATTGAATTACCTCCTCAAATGATAATCGATGCTCAAAAAATTTACATTGATGAAGCATATCATTCCTTATTTTCAGCTGACATGAAGAGTCAAATTATTAAGTTGACTGGTGTTCCTGAATTAAGTATTGAAAAGCCTTCTTTTATTTTTTCTTTAGAAAAGATACTTGAAAATCTTCCTACTGATATTCATGAATTAGCAAAGACTTTTTCCGTAATTGTATCCGAAACACTTATTTCTAGTATCCTGAGGGAAACTCCTAGAAATAGTAACATGATTAGTGCAGTAAAAAACATGATATTGGATCATGCCCAAGATGAAAAGCTACATCATGCCTATTTTTCCTATCTGTTGCACATATTATGGCCTCAGCTAAGTACCGACCAGCAAGAGATAATTGGGCCGCTTTTCCCTGAATTAATATTTGCTTTTCTAAAGCCCGATCTAACTAACGAGAAATCATATTTAAATAGACTTGGTTTTTCAATGAATCAGTCTAATCTTATTGTTGAAGAATCTTATCCTCATTCCCAAGTAGTTCTTAGTATTCAATCCGATGCTAAACCTACAATCAATCACTTAAAAAAGAATGGCATTTTGGATTTGCCTTATGTTATTGAAGCTTTCAATAATTTTGGTTTCAAGGTTTGATATATTATTATAGAGCAACGTTTATTGTAATTTAGGCGCAATTAACTATGAATGAATCAGTGCATCTTCATAAACTTCCAGACGATCTTCCTATACCTGAAGATGATGGAAGTTGCTCTCATCTTACTGGAACAGTATTAAAGTCAGTATTACTGCCATCAACATCAGGACGCGATATCGATCTTTCTAAGTTAACTGGAAGAACAGTTGTATATTGTTACCCCCTTACTGGAAGTCCTAATCATCAGTTACCTAATGAATGGGATAAAATACCAGGTGCTAGAGGATGTACTCCGCAGTCCTGTGCTTTTCGCGATCGCTACCTTGATATTAGTAACTTTGTAACCAATTTATTTGGATTAAGTACGCAAGATTCAGATTATCAAAGAGAGGCGGTCGAAAGATTACATCTTCCTTTTCAACTTTTAAGCGACAGTGGGTTATCCTTTGCACACTCTCTTCATTTGCCAACATTTGAAATAGAATCAAAGACCCTCATAAAAAGACTAACTCTTATTATTGAAAATGGGAAGATTGAGAAGGTCTTTTATCCAGTGTTCCCTCCTGACCTTAATGCAGAAGAAGTATTAAAATGGTTGTCCGATAATCCTATATAATCACCTATTTAACTCAAAGGAAGTATTGATATAAATTTAAATTCATTGTAGAGTTTATAAAATTTTCCTCATTGGCAATTAATATACATAAAACTATGAAAATATACAAAAGTATAGCCGATATCAAGCAGGAAATTAATAGCTCCAGCTTTAGCAATTATCAAGAAAAAAATACTCATGAGTGGAAAGAAGGTAATGTCATCATAACCTCTGATTACATTCAAGCTCAAACAGGCAAAGTACTAATCACGACTCCCTATCCTGTCCCTTTAAGCTGGCTGTTTACCCAGCTACGGGACCACACAATTCTGCCAGAATTAATTGAGGGAAATGATTTTTACGAAAAACTAGCCCTAGCTATCAATAACTATCAGTCTAGTAAAGCTGGTGATGAAAATCCTCAAAGTCTGCTGCTATCTGTCCTTAAAAAGATTGAGGATATATTAGATGAATATTGCGTAGAAGTATTTGTCTATGGCACTTTAATGGCAGGGGAAAGGAATCATGGACTAATGAAATATGGTGAGTTTTTGGGGGAAGATGCTATTGAGAATGCACAGCTATTTAATTTAGGCACTTATCCTATGTTAGTGCCGGATGATGGAGTTGTTTATGGCGAGCGTTACCGCATACCTTTGAAAACGGTGCAAGTGCTAGACCAAATAGAGAGTCACCCTACTTATTATCAAAGACGTTGGACTCATCTGAAAAGTGGTAACCGAGTCTTAGTATATGAAGGTACCAAGGAAAAGGTAAAAGGTTACCCAAGTATTCCCAGTGGACGTTGGCTGTCTGTATCAGTTCCTGTTCAGTCTCAAACAAATCTAGAAGAAAAATTTGTAACTTCTAATACTTACAAGTTTCTCTCTTACCTTCGCAGTCTAGATGTCAAGCTATTTGCTGAAGGTGACAAGCTGCGCTGTAGCGCCCCCGAAGGAGTTTTAACATCAACTTTGCAAGCACAAATAGTTGAGCATAAAGCAGAAATCCTAACTTTTCTGCAAAAAACTACTACTCCTGTATCCCGTTGGTACTCTCTCGTTCCAATTCAAACTGGTGGCTCCCGGCTCCCCGTGTTTGCCATCCATTATATTAACTTCAAGGATTTGAGTCGATATTTAGGACTATCTCAGCCTGTTTATGCCCTGCATTATGGAATGGGAGAACAGGCGGATAGTCCGCTTTCCCTTCCTAAGATAGAGGACTTAGCATCTCACTACATTCTTGAAATGCGATCGCTTCAGCCGGAGGGTCCTTACTTTTTGATGGGTTTGTCTTTCGGCGGTGTGGTCGCTTACGAGGTGGCTCAACAGCTCGTTGCCCAAGGTCAGCAGGTAGGGTTATTGGCTTTGTTTGATTCCTATATAGAAAAAAACCAAAAACTATTGCCACTGGGTCAGAGGCTTTCTAATTTATTACGGCTGAGTCCCACCGAATTTCTAGAAAAAGCCAAGCTCAAGGTGAAAAATAAGTTTCGTCGCCTAAGATATGGAACTCAGTATCTACCGCACATCTACCTCCCAGAACCAGTCATTTCAGCTTTGAAGGATTATACCCCCAAAACTTATTCAGGTCGAGTGCTTTTGTTTAAAGCGAGAGATGATTTTTCTGTAAGCTATAGCTATGATCCTCCTGAGTTAGGTTGGAGAAAATTTGTAGATGGAGAATTGGAAATTCATGAAGTTCCTGGTGGGCACATTGGCATCTTAGAAGAACCTCACGTCCAGGTAGTGGCTGAAAAATTGAGAGGTTATTTAAATACTGACTTTTCCCGTTAAGTCTTAAAAAGCTTGCTCACAAAGGGTTCTGGCTCAAGTGCCGTATATACGGTACAGTAGTTGAAATCGGGTGCTAGAGGTAACAAGCAATGTCAATAGACCTAAAAGTTTGGCGATGCCTGCGGCGGGCGTAGCCATCGCTAAAAAATCTTAGAGGATGACAAGACAACTCTAAGCTATGCAGGACAAAACTTTGAGAAGATGGTGAAGACAAAAAATAGGGAGCATTTTTGTGGCTCCCCTGGAAAAATATGTTTCCTGAATCTTACCAAAAAACCCTGCGTACCCATCTGAATGAAAGCCAGTATATAACCATAAAGCTTCTGTTGTTATTGCTACAAGTTCATCGTCAGGTCAAACTCTCTGTTTTAGCTAGTGTCTTTCCCCAACCAATTCAATATGGTAGTCGTAAGCGAAACCTGCAACGCTTTTTAAACTTGCCTCGACTCAATAGTCTTGTTGATTGCCCTGGCCTATAGTTTGGCGACAATGCAGGGACAGCAGATGAAAAAATTAGGGATAGATATTTATGCAGGACGTATCCAAGAACACAAAGACCGAACCCCACGCCAGAGTAACTTTAGCTTTGGACTCTATGGACAACGATGGCGTTACGGCATGGAATTATGGGCAGATTCGGTCTTGAGTCTGATTGCACTCAAACCCCATAAACGGCTCTATTTTCAGCGTGGTTTCTATGCCCTATCCCTTATGCAACAACCTTTATAGGTAGGTTGTCACCCTCTGAGCTAAAAAATAGTAGTGTACGATACCGTTTTTCGAGAAATGGAAAAACGGTATCGTCTGGGAGAAATGATAAGATTGGCTTATTGATGAACCCCAAAAATTAACCAAAATCAGCCGGACGGTAAACAAACTTCGCAGGATCGCAGGCTACCCCATATCTAAAGTACGGTTCCGTGCCGCTGCGGGCGCGTAGCGCCCGCAAGCTTGAGGTGATCGCATGATTCATACTTGGATTCAGCAACGCCAATTTTTATATGTATGCAAAAATGACATCACCACTTTCCCTACACCGCCACCAACCAATCGCACACCACAGACCTACACTCGTCTGCAAACTTAACCCAAATCTGCCACTGCCCCAGGTATGCGTTCCAGTAAGGCGAGTCGCTTCCCTCCAATTCAAAATTCAAAATTAGTAATTCAAAATTAATTTTGCATTTTGAATTTTGCATTTTGAATTAAAAAACCTCAGCCTCGCCTTCCTTGGAGGCTAACTTGCTGTAGAACTGAGCCGCACTTTTCTTGCACCTGGCGTAATTTCAATCTTTTTGCTCTTCCACTCCCCAACAGCCTTATCTAATATTTGGGGAATATTGTGTGTGTCAGTAACTGGGGTAGTATTTAAATTAGTATTACCTGAGCTAGTCGGCGTACTCCTTCTTGAATTTTCTGCTCATTGAGTTCAGCATATCCGAAGATAAATTCGCCACCAGGGCTATGTTTTAAATATTGAGGATACGCTGCCCCAATACTTACGCCAGCAAGAGCAGCAAGCTGGACTATTTTATCATCAGTGAGTTTAGTATTGATTTTGACCATCAGGTGCATTCCGGCATTTTCCCCAGATATTTCAATTTTGTCACCGAAATAAGAAAACAAAGACTGCACCAAAGTCTGTCTGCGTTGGTCGTAGAGCGCACGCATCCGTCTGATATGGCGTTCTAAATGTCCTTCGGTAATAAAATCAGTCAGGGCGTACTGTTCTAACAAACTACATTGCCGATCTGCTAGCCATTTTGCACGAGCAAATATATGAACTAAATTCTGTGGTAAAACTAAATAACCAAGACGCAAAGCCGGAAATAGTACTTTAGAGAAAGTACCCAGATAGATCACTGAGTTAGCTTGGTCTAATCCTTGCAATGCTGGTATGGGACGCTGACCATAACGATACTCGCTGTCATAGTCATCTTCAATAATCATCGTCCCTGATTTGTGTGCCCAAGCTAATAACTCTAACCTGCGAGAAAGAGATAATGTAGCACCTGTAGGAAATTGATGAGATGGAGTGACATAGACGAATTTAATGTTAGGGATGATATCTGTTGTTAGGCTACTGACTATTAAGCCAGATTGATCTACAGATATAGGGAATAGACTAGCTCCCTGTGCCAAAAAAGCTCGTCTAGCGCTTAAATAACCTGGTTCTTCCACTGCTATCCAATCACCACGGTCAATTAATACACGTGTAATCAAGTCAAGTCCCTGCTGTGAACCAGCAACAATAATGATTTGCTCTGGCTTACACTTAACTGCTCTGGAGCGTGACAGATAGTCAGCGATCGCCTCTTTTAGAGGTTGATATCCCATAGAGTCAGAAGTATAGTCAAGCACGTATCGACTAAAGCGGCAATGGCGAGACAAGAGCTTACGCCACAAGTCTATTGGGAATTGATCAAAAGCTGGTCGTCCATAACTAAAGCTAATTTCTACTTCTGCTTCTGGTAGGTGTAAAAAAGCTCGATCACTCAAACTTTCGCCATAAGTTGATAAGGATATTGAAGAATGAGGTAGTTGTGATTTTGCCTGAATCGGTGTGGTATTTAGTAATTCATCAGGGAGTTGACGACAGACAAATGTTCCCGAACCGACAATTGTTTCAAGATAACCTTCACTTAAGAGCATTTCATAACTTTGGGTAACAGTGGCGCGGGAAACACTAAGCAATTGAGCAAGCTTTCGCGTTGAAGGCAGTTTTTCTCCTGGGGTTAACCTTCTCGAAAGAATAGCCTGACGTAGTTGGGCGTAAACTTGGCGATACAAAGGTAAAGCTGCTTCTAGGTCAATACTAATAACAAAATCCATTCGGGTTAGGAATTGCAAAAGAGATAAGTGGACTGGTAATTTATTCAAAAAGTGGCACTTGTATCATTCCACTTACCTGATTACTCTAGCGATATAGAGTATAAATTTCCAGCCATGCCTCAACAAAAAGCGCCCAGCCAAAGAACAACAGTTAAACGCGTATCCCAACGAGCAAACTATGAAAGCGACACCATTTATCAAATATTGGATGAAGGATTAGTCTGCCATGTAGGTTTTGTCGCAGATGGACAGCCTTTTGTGATCCCTACAGCCTATGGACGAGTTGAGGATACCTTATACATCCACGGTTCACCTGCTAGTCGAATGCTGCGAATCCTGCAACAAGGTATTGATGTTTGCGTAACAGTGACTTTAATTGATGGGTTAGTATTGGCACGCTCGGCGTTTCACCACTCAATGAATTATCATTCAGTAGTTGTATTTGGTAAAGCAACACTGGTCGAAGATGCAGAGGAAAAATTAGCTGCCTTGAAAGCATTTACAGAACACGTTATTCTTGGACGGTGGTCGCAAGTGCGATCGCCTTGCCATAACGAATTAGCCAGAACTATAGTCTTATCTTTACCGCTCACAGAAGCATCAGCAAAGATTCGCACTGGTGGGCCCATTGATGATGAAGCTGACTATCAAATACCAGTATGGGCAGGAGAAATTCCCTTAAAATTGACGGCGGCTGTACCCATAAATGATCCCAAATTATATCCACATATTGAAGTACCTGCAAATCTGAGCAACTACACTAGACCACAAAAACTTATTCAATATTAAGCGGGAGCTTTATTGGTCTAAGCCGAATGGCACGCTTGATAAGCGCAAACCCGTGATTTAACTGGCTTTTGAGTGTGGGGAGCCAGATTTCTTCCCACACCTCCCACACCCTATACACCTCCCTCAGACAAAGGTTTCAGGTTTTCTTAGTGCCATTCTGGTCTAAGCCGCTTTGAGCCAATCACAGACCACAGACCTACACTCGTCAATAAAGTTAACCCAAACCTGCCACTGCCCCAAGTGTGCGTTCCAGAACGGTTCACCATCAGCAACGCCGACAGCCTCCCTGATTGTGGAGACTAGCTGTTGGTAGAACTGACCAGCGCTGTCGAGTCCTTGGCGCAATTTCAGTTTCAGCCCTTTCCAGCTTTGGGCAATAGGATTTTCCACCTGGGTAAATGTTTGGGGAATGTCAAGAAATTCCGTGTCAATACCTGGTGTTTGTAACTCTATATTGTTCGTGACTGACACCGAATCCCTTGAAAATGCTTCATCCCGATTTAACCACTGCCCAAAAATTGAATCACGCCGGTCATCAGGAGCAACGAATTGATAAACGCACTCCCGGTTTTCACGCTTACCTAATCGACCAACATAGTCCAACTTCAAATCAATCTTCGCAAGTAGTTTCTGTGCGATCGCTATCGGTGTGTGTTTTTCTGAAATCGTTACATTCAAGTAATTCTTGATAACGTGCCGATGCTTTACAGCCAGTGCCTTAAACTCAACCATCTTCTCATCACTTCCACGTAGCTGAACATCTGGTGTAAGAAACTGCAACAGATTGAGATTTTCGAGTAACAACACAGCAGGTAATAGTTGCCCCTTGTTAAAATCCGGTTTCCAAACCGAATTCTCCCCCAACTCTAATATGGATTTCGCCCGTTTCGCATCACGGTTCGTCAGAAACTCTCGCCCCAGTGTCAAATAATAGTGCATCCGCAGTTGGGGATACCAGCCGTCGTCATCTTTCTCGACCAAATCAGGGGTCACGTCAATTTCGTAGCGACGAGACAATTCCGCCTTGCGCTGCTGATGTCGTTCGGTTTTCGTTTTCGCCCTTGTGTCTTGCAGCTTCTTAAGTTCGGCATCAGAGATGGTCGGAGAATCCGCGATCGCTTTACATTCACTAGCGTACAATTCCTGACTTGCCGCTTTAACCGACTCAATTACAGCCTCACTTTCATCATCATCAACATCGTCGGCATCAATAACGGTGTACCCATCCTCGACCAAACCCGCAAGCACAGACTCTCGATAACGCCGCATTTCAACGTTAATCACGGAACCACGTTTACCCCAAGTCTGCAAAGATTCGGGCTGAAAATTCTGATCAACAAAGCTGTAATCATCATTGTCCGCCGCCGACAACAGCGCAATGTTAGCTTGTGTTGCGACGTGTTGACTTCTCAACAAACCCCCTATAGAAGTAGAACCATTCCCTACAACCGACATCCCCCACTCTCTCACCCAAATGTGACGGTCAACTGTTTCCCTAACCCTTGCCAACATCTGACGCACAGAGTTAACCGGCTGCACTCCCTGAAAAATCCCCCAAACAGCGCTGAAATGTCCTCGAATGTCGATGCTGACTCCAGTTTCTAAACTTGGGGAGGCAATAACCAAATCATACTGGGTGAGAATTTCGTTCAATTGAGCGATACAACCGAAAGCCGCATGAGAAGGATCAGCAACAGATTCGCTGTCTATTCTCAGGATTCGCAATTCTGGGTATTTCCGGCGAAAACGTTCTTCCAAAGCTTGCGTCCCCCATTTGGATTTGGCTTTTTGAGCAGAGCAGCACAATAGAAAACGAGGTTGCCAAGACGATTCTGCATGGTGGCTGGCAGAGGGGCAGGGGGGCAGAGGTGCAGAGGAGAGTGTAGCTTCATTCTCCCCTGCTCCTCCGCTCCCCTGCTCCCGTGCCTGACCCACACGGCAATTCTGGTTTGCTAAACCACGCGCGATCGCCTTGTCCAGTGCTGCAATCAAATTCTTCGGATTACTGCCAGAGTAGTTGTAACAATTGCCAGCTACGTGCCGATAATTGTTAACGATGACGAATGGATTAACCCGATATTCTCCAGCAAGTGATAAAACATACTTCACATCAGTATCTGACACATCGGCACTAGACAGGTAAATCTTTCCTTGACTGCTGCCTAAAACATTCTGTACCAGTTGTTTGAGGTTTTTGAGAACGGATACCCGACGTTTAGCAACCTCCGTACCAGAGTTGAGAAGATGCCAGAAAACTTGGTCACATTCATCAATAATAATGACATCATTTGACCAGTCATTGGGGTTAAATCGCGCCTGACTTTCTTGATGCAATGAATCAACACATACCCCATATCCTAATAATGTGCCTGTTTCATTCGTGCGGACTTCGGTAACATAGTTAACACCAAATCGATTACACAGTGCCTCACCTAGCTGGATGCGATGAGTAATGATTAATACCCTCTGCCCTTGGTCGTGTGCTTTCGCCACCTCAGTTGCCAGCCATTCAGTTTTACCAGTGCCTTTAGGAGCCTTGAGGATAATTAGTTTTTCACCTTCGGGGACGAGAAGCTGGCCCAAGAAACGTTGGTTGAGTGCGTAGGCGTAGCCCGTCGCAGACATCGCTGGCGGATAAGTCAGCAGAGTGAACAGCTTAATCTCCCACAACTCCAGTGCAACGGCAGTGTTGTAAAGTGCGTCAAATGCTGGCTGACTGTGAGCAACGATAAAATCATCGACCCCTTTCTCTGCCCCTAACGGTAAATCAATCACTCGCAGCGAACAGCCTTCATTTACCAGCAGCCGTCCCATACGACTGATAGCGGTTCTGACTCGCTGGACTGTTTCAGGTTTGTTGTCTTGGTCAAAGCAAATGTTAACCTGTCTCCCCTGTGTTGCAAAATGTTTCAAGTCGGGAATCAGAAAGGGTTTCCCGATGGCAGTACCGTACTCATCCTGGGGTGTGCGGTATCCTGCGTTAACACCTGGAATTGCGATCGCAGCATAACCAGCAGTCAGTAATGCCCCCGCTTTCTTAACCCCTTCGACAATTGTGACTGGTACGTTATGCTTTACAACCCAGTGCCAGAAGCCGCCAGGGTGTTTTAGATCATCTTCGGTGATGGGGATACCAGAGCGATTTGAGACTTTTAGCCAAATGCGATTCGGCACTAAGAGGAAGAAAGCGCGTGTCTCGTCTCTGTATGGATGCTCGTACTTGATGAACTTGTGGATTTTCTGGCGGTCACGTCTGGGGTGGTCGGGTTTGAAGCAACCCCACATCATCAGGACGTAGTTGTTGAGGGGGTCAACTCCATTGCACCACCAGCCGCCTAATTCAATGTGCTGGTACTTCTTTAAATCGCGATCGCGCAGTCG
This sequence comes from Nostoc sp. UIC 10890, assembly GCF_054786515.1. Classification (NCBI taxonomy): domain Bacteria; kingdom Bacillati; phylum Cyanobacteriota; class Cyanophyceae; order Nostocales; family Nostocaceae; genus Nostoc; species Nostoc sp. UIC 10890. The sequence goes on along the minus strand of NZ_JBSGKF010000005.1, from coordinate 186,180 downwards.
TCCATCATTGCGACGGGAGATTTTGGGACTGTAGAGCAAGTATTCGTAGGGTGTTGTGCCAGACAGCGAACGCACATTCAGAGCAATGATTTCTTCGTCAACTCCGCTGCCTCGCCATTCTTGTAAATGTTTGAAGTGAGAATCAGATTCGATTATACGCATATTTCCTCTGTTTTTTGACGCATGGAAATGAAGCGGCATTGCACCCATGCCGCCGATTCAACTTTTTGTGAGCGCTTGTGCTGGCTATGAAGTAGTGATCAAGCCAGCCACAGCGTTATCTGCCCCCTCCGGTGTGTGGACGGAATGTGAGATTAATACGTGTGCCAACGACTTTGTTGGTTTTGGGGACTTGATGCAGATGTGTCGATTGACAACCAGGGTGCATCACAAGTAAGCTACCGTGTTCGAGCCAGAAGTCAGTGGGTTTGCCATTTCTCGGTTTGATTTGAAACTTGCGACATGACCCCAGGCTTATGGAAGCGATCGCAGGGTTGAATCCCATCGATGCTTCGTTGTCAGCGTGATTAAACTCAACGAAGTTGTCACCAACTCCGTTGGTCTTCAAAACCGTGCATGAGACTTTTACCTCACACGGCTCCTCAATGATTTGACGCTTGTCATGCGTACCTAGCACCATCTTTGGCGGTTTTCGTATCGTGGCAATGTCTATGTAGAAGCTGAAAATTTTTATACTCATCCTTACCGCCTTTCGACTTAGGAAGAATATGGTCAACTTCTATGACATCTTCCTCACGGAAGTAAAGGTTACAAAAGGCACATTTTCCTTTTTGCTGTTTCAGGAGTTTTGTGACTCTGTGAGGCATTTGGGGATTTTTACCTTTTCTTGCACTCCAGTAAACTAGGTTGCCATCAAAGGGGGATGCAGTTCCTTTAACTTTGACGTGCCGGACTATTTCTGTCTGCTGGTGTCTAAGCAATTTATGAACTACTTCTGTGCCATACTTTGTGGAGAATACCCAGTTGTTGCCGCCTACCGTATGCCAGTACTTGTTGTTTATCCAACTTTTTGACTTTTTCGGATGACGGCTGTTTGCCCAGGCTTGAAGCTTCTGGAACAATTGGTGGTCAAGACTTTCAAAGATTTCTTTACTCACTACGGTGGAGTAGTAATTTGCCCAACCCCGAATAATCGGGTTGAGCTTACTTATCAGTGCCTGTTGAGGTGCTGATTTGTGTTCATCAATAATCTTACAAAGTTCTTGGTAATGTTCTTTAATCTTCTTATTACTGGGCTTGATGAGCGTTTTAAAGCCTAAGACTTTTCCATTACTATTCTTTGCTGAATGATTTTTCCCGACTGGGTATTGTCTGACGTTGAATCCTAAGAAGTCAAACCCGATTTCATCATTCATTGATACAAAGGTGTGACGGATTTTTGTCTTTTGTGGATTTAATTCTAAACCCATGTCTTTTAACCATTCTGTGATTAAATCCCTACAGACGTTCAGATGTTGGGCATTTTCGTGTAAAATAACGAAGTCGTCGGCATACCTGATTAAGGTAAATGCGCTACGATTATCCCGTTTAGTTCCTGGAATAGATTCAGCGTATTTTTTAATTACTTGTTCCATTCCATGCAAGGCAATATTCGCCAGTAGAGGGGAAATGACCCCGCCTTGAGGCGTGCCTTCGGCTGTAGGAAGTAACTCTTGACCATCAATCACTCCCGCTTTTAACCATGCCTGAATTTGACGGCGAAGGGTGGGGAATGTATTTAGTTTTTTGAGTAATGCAGAATGATTGATTTTGTCGAAGCATTTAGACAGATCAGCATCTAAAACAAATTTAGATTTTTGCTTAATTGTGATAAATATTGCTTCCACAGCATCATGACATGAGCGTCCCTGCCGAAAACCGTAGCTGTTCGGTTCAAAAACCGCTTCCCATTCTGGTTCTAGTGCCAGTTTGACAAGGGCTTGTAATGCCCTATCATTCATTGTTGGGATACCTAAAGGTCGTTTTGCATCCGTTCCAGGCTTGGGAATCCAAACCCTTCGAGTAGCAAGACTTTTGGTTCCTAATCTCATCGTTTTTACCAAACGTAACCGAGCAGATGGAGTGAGGGATTTGATTCCATCAACACCTGCTGTTTTCTTACCTTGGTTATCTTGAGAGACTTTGCGAACAGCTAGAGCTTTTGCTGACCAAGACCTCATCAATGTTTTCTGAAGCTTACGAACTGCTTTAATATCACCACGATTAGAGGCTTGGAAAATTCTCTTTTGAAGCTTAAAAACACGACGTTCTAGCTTTTGCCAGTTAATTGTGTTCCATTCCACCATCGGCTTGTGCCGTGTATTAGACATATCTACTTCCTACAAAAGACTTTTCCTTTCAAATCATTGTGAGTACGTCAGCATATTTTCACCATTACAGTGAAACATTCGCTTCTTACTCAATCTCACCACCTCGCAGTATCCGGTTAGCACCTACTCAAATATTCGACCTTTTGAGAACATACGAGGGGTTACTTTGTTCCAAATGACATTACTGTGTATTTTTAGAGCGACGTTCTCCACCGGGTTTGTCGGGAGTGCTTATTGGTCGAGGTTGGAATCGCCAATCCCTGATTATCCTTTACCTTTTGGTGTAGCTTATCAGCCATATTTAGCTACTTTTCGATAACGATGGTTCAAACACGTCTTCAAGCCAAAGCTTTACTCATGAATACATTCGCTTGGACTTCACCGGGTTGAGGCTCCTAGTGAGATATCCTTTCACCCCCGCTTCAGGCTTTGATAGCTAGTCTCAAACCTGGGGGACGCAGTTTTATCCGCGTTCTGTGCGCTTTCACCTCAGCACTTGAGGGGTAGGATTCACACCTACAAAGTCATTCAGTTTAGAGATAAAATCTCTAGGATAATCCTCCAAAACCATTACAGGTTCTAGTTTCTATCCAACAAATCACACCCAACCAATCGAATCCTGTCCCGTGCGATATTGGTTGCCGATTACGATGCGGAATTTGTAACCAGTCAGTGCAGTGATTCTGTCCCGTAAGCTAGACAGAGCTTCTGTCCAACATAGTGGTTTTAAAAAGACGCTATTGGAGTAAAGGTAATCACATCCGGCATCACCGTAAAGACATTCCAGGCGGGGAACAGGCATTGTTTTACCCAGCATTCTGATTTGATTCTGTTGCCACTCCAGTCGTAGACAGTGCTGGTAAAGTTCATTTGCAAGTTCCTGACTTAAGAAATCAGGGTAATAGGTGATGGGTAAAACCGGGGTTGATTCAGCAAAAAGTGTGAGTTGTTGCATGATATTTCTCTCAAAACAAGAAACTGCTATTAGTTCTGTTCGGCTTTAAAAACTTCAACCAAAATACTTTCTGGATACAAACCGACTTTTCCAAAACGTGGGTCATGAATGCGTTCTATTTCTATCCCTTGTTTTCGGCACAATGTACTTGCCTTTCTACCTTTAGTACCCGCTTCTTTAACTGAAATTTCTAAACCTTGAAGATTGGCGAATCCAACAACACTATATTTGTGACCGCAGGGTGTGTTTACTCTGTCTTGCTCAACTTCAACCGCTTTGAGTCTCGCCAAAATTTCAGTCTGTTGCTGTTGTTGTTGGAGTAAATGCTGTTCTTGCTCTGCAAGTTGTTGTGCGATCGCCGCGAGTAACTGTATTTGTGTCATGGCTTTTAACTGGGTTTGGGTTTCAGCCTCTCGCGTTTTCACAACAAAATAACTTTGTGCTGCTGCTATCTCTGGTTTTCGTGGATCGCCATTCATTGCGGTTAGATATCCGCCATAACGAGATAGTTTGTAATCTTGTCCTGGTCGCCCCTGACTTTTCAGGGTTGACCCTGAAAAGTGCATCTCTACGTCATTTTCCGTATTTTTACAAGCAAAAGTTGCTCTTTCAATTACGGGTTTAAACTCATTCCAGCGAGAATAACCCAGTAATGGCATTAACTCTCTAGCAGTCCAATATTCTTGTCCTTGTTCATCGAACTGACGGATGCCATCGAAAGGACTACTGTTATTTAGTTGATGGAGATTTTCATTCTTAGTCATGACATACCTTTTGTTTCATGGTGGTAGAAGTAATTGCTGACTTTGATTAACAGGTGATACTTTTTTCGGTGAAGCCAACAAATTATCGTTAGAGTGCTAAACAAATCAGACATTTACCCGCACTAAACTTTTCTCACCAACTAGTGAGAAACGATTAGATATAGTTGGTGTCTTAATTAACGTTGGCGACATCAATTCAACAAGGTAAAACCAAGAATCATGCACCAGCGCAATCCCCAAAATCAGCCGTTGTTTTGTTCCCTTATCGTGAGAACAGAGGATTACTCTTTCGCCCAAAACAAACGCAGGTTTTTGCACTTTGATGGCTTCTAACTCTCCAGTTGCAATGATCTGATTTTGTGTGGCGTGGAGTATTTCATTACGGCAGTCAATTGAATAAATCCAACATTCGTGCTTCCACTGCATCCCACAGCAATAGCCGAATGTTCTCGTGGTTCTGAGGTATACCCTCTCCAGTAAATTAACTGCAACAGGTGGAATTGTTCCATGCCAAGGTGGGGAAAGATACCAACTTGTTTTCAGGGCATTAATGTTGTCAATCATGCTTTTCTTCCCAATAAATAATTAATGGCTTCGGAGTCAATAGAGGCAATACGCTTTTTCAGATGTTGTGGAGGATTCTCAAAAAAGCTTTTAAGATGCCATCTCCGAACTTGATAACGCTTAGAAGAACGGCGACTAGTTTTCAACCAACCACGTCTCACCCAACCAGAAACGGTGGTGGAATGCACACAGAGAACACGGGCGATTTCAGCACTACTATAGTTATCGAGGAAGGGGCTTGTAGAATAACCTAAAGCCCAAAGCTTAGTAGCGATCGCAATTGGAGTACGAAAATACCCATGTCTTTTTAAGATTGAGGCTATTTGCTTAGGGGTATAAAGTTCAGCTTTAGCTTCAATAATTCCGAGTTCTTCATCAGTCCATTTGGGATTCATTTATTACCTCCAATGTTTATGCAGACTTAGGAGAAGAATGTTCTTGGACAATCCGAGCGCTGATAGATTCAAAATCCACTTGAAAGATGTTCATATCTGTGACCATTTCCCCGGTGTTGTAGCGGTATACTATGTGCTGCTTGATTGCGGATTGACTCAGCCCATCAGGGATATCAATGTGCGCTTCGCTGGTGATTTTTTCAACAACTGTAACGATGACTCTCATGGTTAATTCCTCTGATGTTGAGAATTCAGGAGCCAGGAGCCAGAAATCAGAATAATTCTGAATCCTGAATTCTGACTTCTGACTTCTGACTTTTGATTTACACCGCTCCGGCTTTTGAAGCTTGCAACTCTTGCATCCATCCGTTGATTGCCGTTAATTCATTTGCACCATTAGCGACAGCATTAACAACCTGCTTTTGATACAAAGATTCAGCATGATTGGGATGGTCACACTTATCTGCTGCCCAAGCCAAACACATGGTTTTTACCAGTTCATTAATCTTGCTAATATGAAGTAGACTTGGGCGGTCAACATCCTGAAATTCCAACCACTCTTTGACTAAATCAAGGGGATAATCAAGCAAAGTGCGAATATTTTTGATTCGTAAATCTTGGGGATGTACCGCTTGAGGGACTACACTAAGTTTTGGCGTGGATGGAGTAGTTGAGGAATTCCCAGCTAATAAAATTTGAATGTCATGAATGATTGTTGCCCAATCTAAATCTCTACTCCATTCCCTATAAATTTTGGTCTTACTTGCAGCATCGTAAAGATTACAGAAAACTGTATTCTCGTCGCCAGCATTAGCAACAATAATCAGTGGCTTAGAAAAATCTTGAACTAATGAGGCAGCAAGAAGAAAGCTTTTTGCGAAATTGGTTTCAACACCAGTTCTGATAACGTAAAGTTCATCAGCACTGACAACAATATCCAGCTTGATATTGTCCTTGCCTTTGAATTCTTTAGTCGTCAATCGCAGTTCTGAAAGATACCCAGTTAATGCTCTTTGGGAAACAGGGATGGTTTTATCCCTGTCAATATCGTAGTGATACCACAGGTAAAATTCTCCACCTAACTCGGCATTTTTGACATATAAATAGATGGGTTCGGGAGGGTTGCATAAACCTAGTTTGATTTCAGTAACCATGTTCGCCTCGGTTAAAGTTTCATTGAGTGTTGTTCTGTGTGCCATAATGGGAATTCTGTAGCGGGAGAAAAACTTCCGTGCGTTCACTTGAATAAGCGGCACTCATTCAGGTGAACGCTTTTGTATTAAATTGAAAGTTCTCGATTCCGCTCTAACTCCCATTGCAAATAAGTGAGCGCAGTGCTAGCATCCGCAATGTTTAAATCAGGTTGATATCCCAACTCCAGTAGTTGTTTGTAATCTGGGTGCGTAGCAATTTCAGATATCAGATTTTGGGCTTGTTCAAGTAATTGGCAGAGATTTGGATTAGACATTTCAATGCCCAGCCGTGAGCATAAATCTTCTGCTTTCACTCCCATGATTCCTGGCTCAATCTCCGTTTCTAACTCTTCAAGCAGGGATTGAAAACCAGGGTGTTCATCGTTGATTTCGACTTCAAATAAATCTGCGCTCTGTGTAACGATAGTTGCCCAATCAGGTAAAGTCTGTGCAATGGTCTTAGCGTAAAGTTTCATAAGTTTGTCCTCTGGGATTAATAACCTAAAAATCCTCGGCAATCTCTAACAAAAAGCCGCGCCCCGTGTTTTGTACTTGCACCAGTTCTTTATCCAACAGTGTTTGAATGACTGAATTGGAGAATTGAAACTGAAGACGGTGCAGAGGAACACAACCACCGCAAAACTGAAGCACACGCAGTAAATGATTGGCTCTACGGTCAAAGTCGTTGTCAATCGGTTTAGACATTCGCTTTTCCTCCGGTGACTACAGCTAACTGTTGTTGCAGAATTGCTATCTGCTGTTGGTAAAACTCAATCTCTGCGGTAATTTGCGTGAACAATTCCTGCGGAGAGAGCGGTTGAATTTGATTCTCTTGCAAGTACGATATCTCGTCAGAATTCTTGTTAGGCATCAATACGTAACGCCATCCTTCATCAAATTCATTAGCCAGTTCTGTACCAGAGGGATAGTAGTAAAGTCCTAGAATCGTGCCTTGTTCTGTACGCTGATCTAAAGCAAAGCGAGGGTAGCCCCAGTATTGGGGGATTACGATTGTGGGTTGCATTGATTTAATTGGGGATTGGTGAATAAATAATTAGGGAAAGGGGAAAGGGGAAGGGAATGAAGAAATTTACCTTTCCCCTTTAACCTTTTCCCAGGCGAAGCCCAAGATTACGCTGTGACTAACTCCGTTCTCTCCAGCAGCCGTTGCAATTTATCGCCAGTTAACTGTTCTAACGGCTGATCTAAAAAATATTCCTCAAAAATGGATTTACTATCAGTAGACACGTCCACCATCGACAATGAGCGCACAGCATCAAGTACGGAGTTAGAATACTGCTGCTGGACTGAATAACGCCTCTTCACCCACCAGTTCCCATCAGTGCATCCGACTTGCCCCAGTTTCACGCCGTTGTTGTAAATGCCATCATCGAGAATTTCAAACCCGTAATTCTGGCACTCGTTGAAGATATGCGCCATGATTAGGTTTTCGGTCGTGGGGGGTGTTTCTACTTGGGCGGGTTCGTTTAGTGTGCTGTCTTGGTGATGCCATTGAATGAAGCGATAGCATCTTGCATAAGTGTTAGCGCGGAATTTCTCTTTGCCCTGTACCAAGACTACCCAAGGCTGTGTTAGGTCATCGTCGTGGCTAATGCTGGCTATCAGTTCCTCGCCGCAGTAAATTTCATGATCGTAAAAAGAGATTTCGACTATTCTGAGGGGTTCGGGAGCTATGGCTTGGGCTTGGTCAGCGATGTAGCTGTCGAGTTCGGCTTGGGCGAGGGCTTGGTTGTCGGGGGCAGCGAAGGTGAGTTTCTGAATCTTGCTGGTTTGATATTCAGCGATCGCAGTAATCCAAGAATCCTTGCAGCGTTTGTCGCTTACTTCCACTGTGCAGCCGATTTCGCTGTAGATTTGCTTCAGACGGGCAATAGATTTCAGTTGTAGCTGTTGTTGGCTGTAGATGTTGTAAGTCATAATTGATAAAGTCTTAATGGACATAGAGAAGCGCTTCAGATTTCCGGTCGGGGGCGCTTTCTCTATATAAATATTGTAGACTGATGGTCTACAGTTGTCAACTGATGCACGACACTATATAGTAAGTGTAGGACGACGTTTTACATTAAAGGAGGTGGTTTAGGTGGATATAGTGAAAATCAGACGCTACACAGACATTGAAATTTCAGGTTTAGGAGGAAAAATTAAACAAGCTAGAAAAGCTGATGGGCGTTCAGTCGAGGTTTTGGCAGGAGAAGCTGATATTAGCCGATCTTACTGGCACGATATTGAGGCAGAACGAATACGAGATGCTTTGCCTGAAGACACATTAAGGAAAATTGAGCGAGTACTTGGTATTGACTTAGGAGTGAAATTCGATGATTAACTACTCCTCTCGCCTTGCCCTTAGTTTTTTTACGAGCGATTGTAGCTCCTGACTACAACCATAAAATTGTTATCTAGTCTGAGAAATACCATTTGAAAGGGTGGAATCATGACTAAACCATCCTCGAACCGCAAAAAAGCCACCTCTGCTGTCTCCAACAATTTACAAGCAACCGCTAGTTCTGCCGAAGACACCTTTGATCCAGAAAATCCTGCTACAGCAACAATTACAGTTACTGCTGCTGAAGTAGAGGAGTTGTCCGAAACGGAACAACGCGATCGCCTTCACCTAGAGCGCCGTGTGGAAAGAGCGTTTTTTGAGGCGGGTAAGGCACTGGCAGAATTGCGCGATCGCAGATTGTACCGCTCGACGCACAAGACGTTTGAGGAATATTGCCGTTCTCGGTTTGCCTATACTCACCGCCATGTAAATTATTTAATAGCTGCTTCAAATGTAGTTGACAACATAATAATGGGAACCAATGGTTCCCAAAATGAGATACCGGATGAAATGGGAACCAATGGTTCCCAAAACGAGATATCGGATGAAATGGGAACCAATGGTTCCCAAATTTTGCCTACAACCGAACGCCAAGTTCGACCACTGACTAAGCTAGAACCATCGCAACAGCAAGAAGTATGGCGGCAAGCGGTGGAGCAGGCAGGGGGAAAAGTGCCGCCAGCCAGAATTGTCAAAGATGTGGTGCAGCGCATCATGGAAAGGACGAAAGTACCAAACACATACCAAATTGGCGAAGTCTGCCAAATCCTTGTTAAAGACAATCCCGAACTGAGGGGCAAAGGTGGCTGCTGGGGTATAGTTAACCATGTGGGCGAATTCAGTTGTACCGTCAAAACCTGGGATGGAGAGTACGCCATTGGGTTGCAGCACCTGAAGTCTTACAATTACCTGCCTGCGGAGTGTCAGCAGATGCAGATGATTTGCGATCGCATCAGTAGGTTACGGGAAAACGAGAACTTGGAAGAAGCTGCCCGTACTGTACTGAAGCACTTGGGGGAATTGAAGCGGTCGTATTTAACTGCGTTTGAGGAAGAACTTTTGAGCTTCATAGAGGGAAATCTTTAGAGGCTTGCAATCAAATAAAGTACCAGCTAAAGAGGGACATAAGTCTGCGCCTCTTTTTTTACTTAGACTTTTGTCAGTCAACCAGTATCTTGGCTGAATACCCTGTATTTATCCTTGTATCCGACGCTGGGCTTAAAGGCTTCTTCTCTAAAAATATACTTGAGCGTAAGTTGTGATGCTATCTGGTTTTGCTTACTTTCAGCTTACATTTTAGTTAAGCAAGCTGACTTGACATTTTGATTTACATCAATTAGTGTAAACAAGAATTGATGTAAAAAATCGTTTTGTAATTTATGTACTTTGACGACGTGCGTCAATGGCAGGGAACTGCGGAGGCTCTTGCAAAAGAACTGAAACGCCGGATTGAGCAGCTAGGACTCTCAGTAGAAGTACCTGCCCTACGGACTGTTCGATCATGGCGAACAAAGCAACTTCTTTCGCAACCCAAAGGAGAAGAATTTAGATTTCGACAGATTTTGGAGGGGTTAGCAACAACTCTTCTCTTGAAAAAAGGCTGGACGCTAACAGCGATCGCTCAAGTTTTGCCTTCATTTTCTGAAAATATTTTAGAAAGGCAAATCATTGCAGAAGCTGATGGTCAAGATCCCACATGGTCACCTGCAATGGAAGTAACTCTCTTGCCATTATCTACGGGACATCGCCAAGTAGCTGATTTGGCTGAAGATGCTATCGTTCTGTTGGCACAGGGAATTCTTCGCCAATATGACCGGGTTCTTTCTGGTAGAGAAATTGTCTGCCAACACGATAGTATGCCACCCGAACTCTATAAGGCCATGTGTAAATTGGGTCGTCTATATATTGAAGAAGGGCTAACCGACAGCGCTGCTTGTGTGCATACTGTTTTGGAACGTGCTAGATACTCACTTGTTTGCGAAGAGTGGAAATTAGAAGTTTTTCGCAACTCTAATTTTCGCTTCGGTGGAGTTACCCTAATTGACCCAGACTTGCGCGTACCAACCTCAGATTGTTCAGAGATTGCTGCTATCAGTGGAGCCTTTGGCGAAGACAATGTGATTGAGCATCGGCTGCATAGATATTTGCGTGAGGCAACTGAGCGAATGGGAAGTCGTCGCCAGCACAAAACCTACACTGCTTTACGGGAGCTAGTTGGCAGGTACTCGCTTATAGTCGAACATCAACTATGGGATTATTTGGTAGACAACAATCTAACCCCCATACAGGGAACGATAATCGACACATTCTTCGACTCAGTACCAGATATCTGGCTAATCAAAGGGCTAGCTCATCGTTGCGCCCACTGTGGCACGTTGATGCGACCGCATCCTAATAAAAAAAATTTTCCAGAAGGGCACTGTCCAATCCGACAGTGTAACAGCCGTAAAGGAGCAAAAGTTTTGGAGAAGTTAGACCCATCTCAAGACCGTTTATTGATTGCAAAGCCTCAAATTCTGACCTACTGGACTGGCCCGGCAATTGATGAATTAGAAATTTTTGATACAGCCCTACAACACGGGCTAAATGCTGAATTGTACCCGGAATCTGATTTATGTGATGTGTCGATAAATGAACGGGCAATTGGTATTGATGCTAAATCTTACACAAGTCCTGTATCTCTAGCTCTACGCCTCAACCGTAGCATTGGGGGATTGGTTCACTATCGTCGTCGCATTATTGCCATTAGCGACCAGTTAATTGAAGAAAACCCTAGTTACATTTCGACCCTAAAGTCAACACTCGATAAAAAAGGAGACCCCACTACTTTAGAAATTTTGCCAGTTTCCTTGGTGATTGAATTTTTAAAACAGATGTAAATTATCACAGCTACAAGTTGCATTTTTTGGAAACCGTAACTCTTGATATATCAAAATACTTTAGAAAAGTAAAGATGCGACAGCTTAGTAAATCGATGGAAATCATTAAACGTAACGTTCCAACAAGCAAAATAATCTGGGAAAAGCTTTCCCATTCTTATCCTTATTTCTTTTACTTATGCGAATCAAACCTGATTTCTGGCAAGGTGCAGACCGAATTTGTTGGCTATGCGTATTGATGGAAGAATTTATTGGTACTAACTCACTGGACTATGCACCAGTGGCAATGTCAGGCATGGCGAGTATCTTGAACGCACCTAAATTAAAGCAAGCTTGTCAAGGCATTTTCAATATGCGGCAGATGTCGCTGACTTATGTTACGGAGCAGTCAGTAAAACATGCAGTAGCGCTTTATAACGATCATCACTACTGCAACAAAACAAAAGGAACCTATGAGATTGAGGCTCAGACGCTTCGCTTCAAAAGAACAGACCCCTTAGAAGACCCGTTGATTGCAAAAGCGCGTAAAATTCTTAATACGCCGATGTCCTATCAACTACATACTGCAACAGTTGCCGACCCTCGTCAGCCAATGGTGGTTTCTTTAGGTCAAGAGACAATGGCAGTGAGAGTACCAATCAATCCTATTACCGCCCCTCTTGCCGAACGTCGCACGCATTCTCTCAATCGCCAGCCCAAAGGAAAAATCCGCATTCCCCTGAAAGAACTACGTGACTTAGCTATTGAGATGGACGAGCGTGAGTCCAAAAATCCCGAACGGCGATCTGGGAGCTGGGTGAGTCGTTTTGAACACTTTGACCTGATGATACCGTCTATCGGCAAGGGACTGCGGAAAGAAGATGACACATTGGAACTAGAAGGCATCAAGCATTTAATTGGCTTGCCAGGGGCTGGTAAAACAACGCTTCTCGTGCTGACGGCTATTTGGTTGGGACGGAATGCTTACAAAGCCATGTTTCTTTTCCCCTCGATTGAAGTAGCCAGACAGTACATGGCTCAACTGGCATTTCATAAGGTTAAAGTGGGAATGCTAGTGGGTCAAAGTGATGAGACTCGTCGTCGTCATGCAGACAATATTGCTGAGGCAATTGCAGCTGGTGGAGGTAATGCTGGCTTTGCCCACAGTTTGGAAGGGGCAGAAGTATTTAGTTTGAATTGTGTTTTACCAGCCTTTTCAAATGCTGATACTTCGATGTGGGGTTTTGGTTACGCACCTTGCGAAGAGATTTTGCAAGGTGGGGGTAAGAAAGGGCAAATGAAGAAGTGCCTTTGTCCTTTGTGGACAATGTGCGGTCGTAACAAAGCACCGCGAGATTTGATAGACGCAGATATTTGGGTTGGTCATGTGCGCTCCCTCGATACTCAAGTACCACCCCATGCGATTCGAGAGAATTTGCGATATTTTGAATTGATTGCCCGTACGTTCGATGTAGTTGTGTTTGACGAAGCCGACATGGTGCAGTCAGTTTTGGATGCTTACGGGGCAGCAACTTTAAGCATCTCAGGTTCGGACACTTCAATTCACCGGGAAATTCTCGAACAAATCCATAACCGCTTTGCTCGTGGGGAAAATCATCGACTATCTGACCGAGATGTAGAACTCTACAGTCGTTACTTAGCAGAATTTGGCAATCACAATACTTCGCTAATGACCGCCATTCAGAATATGCCCTCGTCGAGGGTGGGGGAACGTTATGAAAACCAACTATTAACTGTATTAAGGCTTGTTAGTGATTTATTAGATGGCTTTGAGAAATACTCCAAACGCGATCAGCTTGATGACCTTGAAGTCAAACTTGGTTTCAGTAAAAGTCGGGCGCTGACTGAAGTTTGGGAATCAGCAGCTTACCGTGCCTTTTACAACCGTACAGGTATTGAGGAAACAGACTGGGCTAAAGCTGATTTGTGCGCTCAAATTCTAGAAACAAACCGTAATATTTTAGAAGCACAATGGAAGAATTTAGTTAAGCACTTCCGCCGTTACCTAGCTGAAGATTCAATTAAGCAACGTGACAAAATTGTCGAAGAGATTGCCGAATTGTTTCTTCCTCTCTGCTTTCCCGGCCGTCAATCCCCAACTGAAGCAAACGATGTAATTACATTATTGGTATCAGTCACTTTCATGATTTTGGGTTATCAACGAATTGTACCGGGAACTAGAACGATGGTTGCAGAAGGGCTAATCCGAGAACCAATTGTGGAGTCTACAGCAACGCCAGAATTGCGAAAGATTATCCCGGAAAATATTCTTGGTTCGTTTTCTGGGGTGAAATACAGTTTTAAGAAAGCGCAGACAACTCGTACCACTGCTCGAAACGTAGAACTTTCGTATATTACTTTTGTCGGTGCGCCGCGAATGCTGATGCACCGTTTTCATAAATTGTTAGAAGCAGATGGAGAACAATCAAAACCAGCTATTTTAATGACTTCGGCAACATCATTTCTGGAAGCAAGTCCGGCTTACCACATTAATGCTGGGCCGCATTATTTACTCAAACCGCGCCAAGCAAAGCATGACCCAAAACGCAGCGTTTACCGCTTCAAATGGATTCCTGATCGCGAGCGTGGCGATGAACCCCTGCGATACAGTGGCGCTGGAGAACTTCAGGAACGCAATCTCAAGCGAATGGTGGACGCATTGGTACGGGGTGGCACTACAAAATCAGAAATTTTCAAGTCTATTCGCAATTTTGATGTAAAAGACGGCATACATCGCAAAGCAGCCTTAATCGTTAATAGCTACGAGCAAGCTCGCACTATCAAAAAATTTCTTAACGACTATCATCCAGAGGTTAGCAGACGCACAAAAGCAGTTGTTCGCTCTCTAAAAGAAGGAGAGCAACCAATAGATTTTGTTACAACTGCCCAGTGCGAAGCACTAGGAGATGATGAAACTTGCGATATTTTAATTTTCCCCATACTTGCAATTGGTCGGGGCGTAAATATTGTTTTCACCAAAGGGCAAAGGAAACTTGACGCTGCAATTGGATCGATTTACTTTCTCACTCGTCCTCATCCTTCCACGGATGATATGCAGCTTTTGTACAGCCTAGCAGGACGGTCAACGCAAGAATTTGATAGTAAAGTTTTTACCGAAGCAGAAGACCTGAGCGCGATCGCTTCTTCTTGGCACCAGTCTCGAAAAAATCTTTGGCGATCTGCTAATCGATTGTTGCGCGAACCTTTGATGGCTAGCCGTCTTGGTTCTGATCTATTTAGACCATTTACAGCTAATCAAATGGTTGCCATTTTACAAACAATTGGGCGAGGTATGCGGAATGGTTGTCCAGTAGCAGTTTATTTTGTAGACGCAGCTTGGGCGATTCAATCCACAAAGGATAAACCCGACTATGGGCGAAACAGTATGTTGGTACAGATGCGAATCATCCTAGAAGAATGTGTAAATCATCCTGACCCTGTAATTCGAGAAATTTATCAAGAACTTTACGGCACATTTCTAACCCCTTTACAACGAATTGAAGGCGTAATTTATCCTGAAAATCTGCGTTCAAAAGAAGAGTTGACAGACGAGGAAGATTTCGATGAATTTTCACAATTATTGGAGATGTAATAATGGGTAGCAATTTTTCTGACGACTTTAGCTTTAATGAAGATTTATCTGAACTTGACGAAGATGAAGTAACTGAGACAAATTCACTTTCAGAATCCTTTTATATTCCGCTAGGGATGCCTAAAAGTATCAAGTTTGTCCCTCTAGCCTTTAAGATCCCAGACGATTTGCCGACCGTATGGGTGGAGGGCTATACGCTTGCATGGACAAAGGTTGCTCTAGGCAATTTAGCTGCAATTCAAAAAGGAAATCGCACTGATGGACATAAAAATGTTAAAAATCTTCCCTATGCTTCACTGCGTGGACTTCTGGAAGTAGGACTCAAAGATTTAGCACGACTGGAGTCGAACTTAGGTCTTAGCACCTTTGCTTTAAATACTAAAAGTACAAGCGAACCAGAACCTTTTGCTTATCTAGTTGATGGCAGTTTAGAAGCAATTAAAAAGTCTCTTCAAATAATACACGACAACTGGATTACTAACTTTCTTCGACCTTATGCTAAACGAGAACAAATATCAGAAGAAATTATTAATAGGCTAGAAGAATTAGGAGAAAACGAAGAAATTTTTCAAATCATACCCTTTAAATACCAAGCTTTACCTTGGCCTTGGTCGGAGCAAACAGGTACAACTAATCCTGATACTAGAAAAAGCAAATATTTGTATCGAGTTCTAGCCGATCATGTAGCTCGCCAAATAGCTGGTAAAGAGATTTTTCACGGTCTAGGTTCAATGAATCGGATTATATCCAGTGGTGGTGGACTCACTTCTGGCGTTGCAGAACTTATTACTAAGCCAATCAGCATCATTGACAACCCAGAAAAAGGTAAATTCAGTCTAGTGGTACGCTTAGAAGTAATAACATATCCTTCCCTTCATCAGCCTTTGCTAAAAATAGATGTTTCTAAGCGGCGCTGGATAAGTCAGTTGAAATCCCCTGAGTTTGACCGTAATGATATTAGTGGCTTTGTCTTTTCTCAAGACCATCCCGACCGCGCCTTTAGTTACCGAGTAGTTTGCAAAAAGGATGATAAAAACTGGCAGTGGGTGACAGATAAGGATTTTGAAGCTTTGCGCCGTGAACTGAAACTAAAAGCACAGACTTTTAGTGGGCAAGATATTGCACTGGGCAAAGCCAGTGATAACAGTAACACAGTAGTGCTGACTTACCGCAATGGGCTTCAGAACGGTGTAAAAGAATATGGAATTAAGGCTGGTGTACCTGAGACTGATAAGCTAGAAGCATTTGAGGCAATTGCAAACATTCTTGAGCGAATTGGACTTCAAAAATTTGAGGGTTACTCGCAGGTGAAATCTAGGCACAATTCGGACGATACAGCATCACGTATGATTAATCCTCCCACAGTGCTTGGTGCTTGCCTAGAAGCGCTTGAAACAAATTGTAACCTGGAGTTTACCCCAAAATACCTTGAGCAATTTGACGATAATCAGCTAAACAGTTTGTTACGCAAACACTTTGACATTGTTTTAGATGAGATTCATCAGAGAAGGAAAGTTCTCCAATTTGGTAGCTCCAAATCGAAAGACCAGACAAATGAACTTGTATCGCTTATTCGGGCAAATCAAGAGGCCTTGCGGCGACTTTACCCAAATGAACGGTTGCTACTCATCATCTTCTATGAAAAGGAGTTGCAAACAGAGATGAAATTGCTAGAAGCAATTATCCGCGTTCTGTGGGGAGAAACAATAGAATTCCTAGCCACTTGTTTACCAGCAAATACTCATGGGCCCAGAGTTGCATTACCAGGCAAAGAATTAAAAGCTAAGGAGCGTTCGGAATGCCGACGTGAGGCGTGGAAACCTATTGTAGAGCAAGTTGCTCTACGCGAACAGCGAACTTTTTGCTTGATAATGGCACGAGAATTTTACCCAGATCCCCAAGGACAGAACAATCTAAAACATGATGATAGGGTGAATAAACCTTCAACTCGCCAAGCTTTGGCTGCAATGGCTGGTTCTTGCGTACAGTTTGTCTTACCAATTGAGAAGACTCAAACAACAAAACTTTTTAAATTAGAAGATTTCTTCCATCGAGTACAAGCAGCTCTGAAAGATTTGCTGTCTGCCCATTCTGGTCGTATTGATGGCGTGCAAGAGAAGGTTGACAAGTACTTAAAAGATATTCCAACAGAAGCCAGACCAAAAGAAATTTTGGCGATTACAGTTGTCCGCAAACAGAGGGGTCGTGTTCGCGGTCGCATCGAAAATACATTTTTAGCAGTGGCGATGCGCCTCAAGGTAGATACAGGCAAGTGTGAACTTTGCTGTGCCCATGACAAAGGAAATACCTTAGCAATCAGCCCTTGGAGCAGTTTTTCTGATGGAATCGCCTTCATTGCTCAACTGTCTCCAGTAAAACTGGGCGATAAAAATGAAGTGCGTAAGACTAGATTCATGGAATTTGTGAAACAGATTATTTCTAATTCCGTGGAAGAAGAAGCACAGCCACTAGTAATGATTGATTCTTCTAACTGTGTCCAGCTGTGGCCTTGGCTTGCAGATATCAGAATTAATGCAAATGAAATTAATTTTGAGCAAATGTATCAATGGATGGAGCAAGAGTGGCAGGGCGCACGCATAATTCGGATTCGTCAAGACCTTGCCCCTGGAATTATTGATAAAAAAGAAAGGCTTCTAGCTGAAACCTCTCTAGAAGACACACGGTCTAAAGAGGAATTAAAAAAATTGCCCCCAAACCTTAAACTACCATCTGCATCTAGTTCATCTGGATTATTCCGACTCAGTGGTACCAACCAAAGTGAGTGTGTTGCTTATCTATCTGTGGGAGGTAAAACACTCCACCAGCATTTACGCGGACAAAGTTGCTATCGCCCAATACAAATAAATACACCTGTAACTCTAAAAAAAGATGGTGGGTTACGAGAAAAAGTTTTAAACCAGGCTGGGTTAGAGATTCATCAAGTCTCGGAAAAACCACCATTTTTGGATCAGTGGCCCACTCCAAACCCTCTTGAGATTCTTGTTACATTACGGCAACCGCAAGATGACCCTGATTGTATAGCTTCCCTCGTGGAATCACTACGCTATAGCTTTGGTCATTATAGCGAGTGGACTGTTTTACCTGCTCCCTTGTTTTTTGAGCGTGTTGTGCGGGACTACATTAGCGAGTTTGCAATTGAAGATGAAGATACTGAAGTGGAGGCAGAGCCTTAAAAAGGACTGAACAAAGTTCTTATACGGGGTTAAATAAGCAGTGATACCGAAAGTTACGCTAAGAACTTGATGAGTCACTTTCAATATTACGATCATCAAAAATTAAACTGTACCAATTGAAGTCTCTAAAATTTAAAGTCTTCAAACCCTTGCTGTATCGTACAAAAAAGCTGCGCCAAATAATCTATAGGTTAATCGGTACATCGAGAATTGTGAAAAATATTGATTTGCAGAATACTTACCCAGTAAGGATTACAGCCTTAGCATAATTCTCTGTACGATTGCTCATTTACCCCCTCAAATAAATGATTTTAGTTGCACCGTGAGAATGTGGGATGGCGAGTATGCCGTTGGCTTGCAGCACCTAAAGTCCTTCAACTACCTGCCTGCCGAGTGTAAGCAGATGCGGGTGATTTGCGATCGCATTAATCAGGTGTATTCCGATTCGCTGGAGGAGACAGTCAAAAGTCTTTTGCAGTCGTTGGGGAAGGTGAATCGTCCTTATCTTACTGAGTTGGAAGAAAAAACTTTGAGCTTTCTAGAGTCTGAAATTAAAGTGTAATAGCTAACTGCGTTGCCAACTCTTCATAAAACTGTTTATGTGAACCTGAATAATTTTCTGCACCTAAACGTGTTAAGTATCCCTTCTTGCCTGTGTAAGGATTAGGGATATAGCTGTAAATGTATAGTTTTCTACATTCGGGATTTTCAGACCAACCAATATTGAATGCAGCATACTTGGGAAAAAAGGTGATTGCATTGTAATAATCAATGCGATCGTGAATCCACCATGCTAAGGCTGTCCAATCGGCAGTTTTCTCATAATAATCAATGAAAGAATTCACGATAATGCAGGCTGTAGCACCCATATAACCTTTAGCGTCTGGAACATCCCAGATATGAACTGCATAGTTAGATGTGTTACTAGCACAATTGTACTGGTTTTTATTTTCTGCACCTTTAGCATTGACAGCAGATGACCGATATCCAGAGCGAATGCTGATTCTTCCGAAAGCTTGTTGAATTGGTTCTAGAACTTGTTCACAAAGACTTTTGCCGGAGGCGATCGCCAAATCAGGATTATCTGGTATATTTGGAATTCCTTCAATTTGAGAAATTTCTGAGTGTAGAAAATCACGCATAAAGAAGTTTTTTGACAAACGTACCCGACCTAATTCTTCCAATGATTTGACAGTTTGTGGTCTTTTCATTATTTTTAATTTAATTCGACGCGACGAATACCCGCAAATATACCTTCAGTGATGGAATGGGAGGGATACTGCTTCTGCTATCGCCAGATGATTATTTACGTGCGGTCAATGGCACTTTGGGGGCAATTGTACAAAATTAAGGGTCAGTGGATAGATTTGTTCTAGGTTATAAACTTGCTAAAACAAGCAGTTCAGTTTGCCAACCTTCGCTATGGCTTAAGGTAAGGACAGTATAACCAGTCTCGTACCTCAGATTATCGCGCTCAATTTTATCTTGCTTGCGCTTATTGGGGCTATCATGAACTGAACCGTCACAAAAAACAGCGATCGCCTTCTCCTCATAAACAAAATCTGGTTTACAGTTTGCCTCTGGAATAAATTTCTGAGCAGCATCGGGTAATTTATACCCCCGTCGATAAATTTCTTGCAAAACCACACGCTCAAAATCAGAGTTAGGGTCTGTTTGTTCCAGCAATTTTTGATATTGCAGATCGCGAGAAAGCCCTTTAACTTGAGTAATAACGCTACTCTCTAGTAAGAGGTCAAGCCAAGGTTTGGTGAGGTGACGATTTATCAGTGCATGGTCAAATTGATTGCGGTAAGAGAGCAAGCATTCATAACAAGCTTGAATACAACTGTCTTTAGGTTGTGTGAAATGACAAATGTCGAAAGCTGCATCAGCAATTTTTCTAAATGCCTCTGGTTTTTCTAATAGCTGAGAGAGTACACCTGCACCACCTTCAGCAGCTTCCCAAAAAAGCAAGTATTTGCCTTCGCCTAATCGTTCGGAGTCGAGTTCATCAGCTTCTAATTTGTAAACGGCTTGAATTGCAGTTTCTAAGGTGTATTGCAGGGTGGCAATAAAAGCTTCTCTATCCTCAACAGGAACATTTAATGGCTCAACAATCAAGATATTGCAAGTATCATCAACCATTAAATTTACTTCGGGATGCAAGGTGTCGGGTGTCTGTTGAGTCTGTGGATTTTTATGGTCGCCCCATACCCCCGTTGTTGGATTGAGCTTAAATCCTCGTTCTTCTCTATTCCTCTTCAGTCCCCGATTAATTCGCCAAATAGTAGCTGTAGCCCCATAGGTTAATTTGAACAGTGGCGTACCGTCAGCAGCTTGGACAATGGCTGATTCCCGCTTTTGGCTAGCGTAGCGGAAATGTGTGGTGATGTTGTAGCCGTACTTGAGCCGTTCTTCTTCGTCGCAGGTAATGCGTTCTCGACGACGAGCGATCGCAGTTTCCATTGGCAGTACACGAGTCAACTTGTCTACATTCCTATGAACATCAGGTTTTATTTCTGCGCCACAGTTTTCACAAGTGTCACGAAAATCGCCATCATGGTAATACCCGCAATTAGCACAGACACTTACCCGTTTATACTCGCCTTCAATGCCACCAACAGGAACTTTAGTTTTGACCACCATGAATTTACTACCTTCATAATAAAGGATGTTATTGGGAGCAAATTCCCGTAATGCCATTGAGCGTGGACGAGAAATAAATTCGCCACCTTCACCAGCCGGAATAAATGCCCGAACTGGCAGGCGAGGGAAGTTGAATCCTGGTAAAAACCCTTCGGCAGCAAAGTAACGATAGGGATAAAATTCAAACTGGGAATTACTCTTGCCTTGGCTGTGTCCGACGAGTAAATCAATTTGTCGTTGTGCTTCTCTTGCCTGAGCTTCGGCATTGTTACGTTCTTCCTGAGCAACATCACCTCTAGCAAAACGGTCAATGGTGCGACGGGCAGATTCTAACTGCTTGACTGATTCTGTGTACAATTCTCGCCAGCGCTTACAGGCTCGGTCAAAAGCATTCAGAGCATTTTCGATAGTTACCTGTAACCAATTGACCGAATACCAAGAAGCTTTTTGCAGATCCTCTTGGCAGAAAAAGTCTGAGAAGATAGACTGAGCGGCTTGCAGACATTGGGTTAATTTGGCTTGGCTCAGAGTAAGTTGTTGGCGAATGCTGTCTTTGAGGGGATAGTTTTCTAATTCCAAATCCAAGATTTTATTCATGGAATCTTCCAAGTAAACCCCAGTATGTGCCAGCCAAATCGAGTAAACATGAGATTTAATTAAATCCTGGTTAGCTAGCTCTAGTTTTGGTGGAGCAACTACCCCAGCAACCATTTGATTTTGTCGTTTGAAAAAGTATTGATCGTGACCGCTACCAATGGAAGCATAAGTAATGACTAAAGCTTGTTGTCCACTTCTACCAGCACGACCGCTACGTTGGGCGTAATTAGCAGGACTGGGGGGAACGTTTCGGAGATGGACAACGCTAAGGTCGGAAATGTCGATACCTAATTCCATTGTCGGAGAACAAAACAATGCAGCTAATTGTCCTTGACGAAATTTTTCTTCCCGTTCTTGACGGTCTTTGTTGCTTACCTGTCCGGTATGCTCTCGACCTTCCATTGTTTGGATTTGCAAGGCATTGGTTTGGTAAAAACCTTGGAAAAATTGGTTAACAGATATATTGGGTTTATCGTTACCTTGCAAGCGACGGGATGTTAAGGGATCGGTAGGGATTTCCTTGAGGTTGGTTGCTTTCCATAGTAGTGAATCTATGCGTAGCTGTACCTCAGATTTTTCTTGCACTAGGTAGCCAGCATCACACAAAGCATCAATTAAAGTAGTGATTAAGCTGTTGAACTCTACATCTGTTAAAAGTTGGCTGCGGAGCGACCATGTATTCGGTGATCGCAAAAATCGTCCAATTTTACTTCTAGTAGTAAGTTTGACTTTCGCTTTTTCATTACCACCAGTACTAATAGTTGCCCAAGTTGCTAAGTATAAATATTCGTTCTCATCAAATACCCAAGGTTCTTTAAGAGCTTGAATAACTTCGCTTTTAAGTGAATCTTTTTGGTCTGGTTGTAAAAGTTTGGCATCAATTGCCAATTCTCGTCGCAAATGGTTGAGGAATGCTTGGGTAATTACGAAACGTTGTTGCGGAGTCGCTTGTAGTAAAAGAGGATGGCGGTGTTTTTGCCATAGTTTATCGTCAGCACAGGCTTCTTGGAGTCCGTCATACTCAATTATCAACAGTCCGCACTGTTCGAGGTTGGGTTGAACAATGCGCCATCCCCGACGTAAGTCTTCGTAAAGGCGGTATTCAATCAGTTTGCGAAAGGCTTCTTCATTGCGACGCTTCCCGACACCAAATTCTGCTGCTTGCTTGGCGTAGTCGTTTTGAGTAATTCCCATGTATTGGACGACTACACTAGCTAATTCGCTGTGAGTGAGTTGTCCTTTGGCTTGAATTGCGCCTAAAAGTGCTGCTCGTAAGAAACTGGTTTGGACAAAATCATTGAAATGTCCCGCTTGTAAAGACGCATCTTGACGGTTATCGGTAAAACTGAGGATTTTGGCAGCTTTAGCTTTCTCCCCTGTAAAGACTTGCTTGAGGCGGCTGGTGGTAGAAAGACAAAGTAGAGTGGTGGCGGTACTGCGTCCTTCACTGCTGAGGCGAGAGAGTTTAGCAAATTCGTTGCGCTTTTTGTCATGAAGTACACCGCAGTTGAGACAGGTCAAAAAGGGCTTAGGAATAAACCAACAAGTGGTTCCTTGCAACAAGGAGGATGTAACTTTACCATTGGGTAGAATTTGGAGTTTGCGAGGAATAAACCGTACAAAGTCTTTTTTGGCAACCCGTCCTTTCTTTTTGGTTTCACTAAACCAAGAGTCAGGAAGTCTATCTTCATCGCTTGTATCCCAAAGTTCTGGTTCATCAAGGGTAAGATAACCTTCGGTAATATCTGCATCATCAGGACTAATATCTAATGCAGTTGGCAATTGAGGCAGGGTAATATGCTTATCGGCATCGTAGCGCACGACATAATAATCCTGTCCACATTCCCGACAAAAAACGAGGGGATAAAGTATGCGGTTGTCGGTGGTTGTATATTGACCTTCGAGGGTTAAATGGCGTTTGTCTCGATTTTCAATAGTGGCGTAAACGCTTCCCCCTTGGGAAATGAACTGATGTAGGCGAAAGGCAAGTCCATTAGTTTTGCTTCCCCAAAGGAACATCTGTTTGAGGACTGTTAAACAAGTTTCCTCTAGAAGCTGGGTTTGTTGGGCAAGTTTGTTTGCACCCGTTTCTAAACTAATGGGTTGACGGCGCACAAGATGCCCTTCTCTTTCTTCTAAACCAAAGTTCATCTCGATCCAGTAGCTTAGGGAATGGTTTCGGAATTCTGTTAGTGTTTGTTCTAATTCGGTTGGTAAACCTGCCAAGATTCCTTGGCACAGTTGTTCAATAGTAGGTTCAACACGTTGGATAGAACGTTCTAGGGTTTCATCAATAACATTGTTGGGTTTAATTTCCACGCCAAATAACTTACTAGCGACATTTGCTACAACTTGGCGGCGTTGTTCGCGGGAACCGACCGTTGACATGGTGGCACTTGTGCCAATGCAGAGTAATTCCTCATTACTTTTGCTACGCTGACGGAGTTTGCGGATCAATATGGCAACGTCTGCACCTTGTCGTCCCCGATAGGTATGTAATTCATCCAGTACCAGGAATTTTAAATTGGGAGACTCGACCAGTTTATTTTCGTGAGTGCGTGAGAGCATTAACTCTAGCATCACGTAGTTGGTGAGCAAAATATGGGGTGGATTGTTTTGAATTTCTGTTTTCTTGGTTAAACTTTCTTGCCCAGTGTATTTTTCAACACGAATGTGAGTATTCGGAACTTGACGTAAAAATTTGTCGAGTTCTTCTTTTTGGGAGTTAATTAAGGCATTCATCGGATAAACCAATATTGCCCTGACTCCTGAAATTTCAGGATGACGCAGTAAATCATCAAAGATCGGCACGACGTAAGTCATGCTTTTACCGGAACCTGTTCCTGTAGTAACAACGTAAGGTTCTTGGCGTTGTGCGGTTTCAAATGCTTGCTTTTGGTGGTAATGGAAAGTAAAGGGCGTGCCGTCTTTTTTGTAGAAGTATTTCTCGCAGTCTGGATGAAGCGTTTGCTGTTGTACTAACTCTTTAACTGTTGCACCTTTTTTGTAACTGGGATTGAGTTGTACTAGGGGGTCAGTCCAGAGTTGCCCCTTGTCTAATTCTGCGTCTACAAATTCTTTGACTTTGCGATCGCGGATTTTGAGGAAGCTTTCTATATAGCGGCGGTAGTCGCCTATTACCTCGTTGCGGAAGTTAAAGATATCAAGATCATTTGTACTTGTTAACTCGTAGTCGGTAATGGAGGTTTGGGGTTGGATGTATCCTAAGCGTTGGTTAATCCAGTCTTGAAGTTGGTGGTTAAAGGTTGGGGTAATTGTGGAGAAATCGAAAACTTCTTTAATTTCGGTTGACTGCCAAGTTTCAGGGATAGCTGTAAATAAAAGGGTTAATTGCTCTGGAGTAAGGGCAACCACACCTAAGCAATCTAATAATGCTAATTTTTGACCTAATAGAGTGCTGATAGATAAAATAGCATTCTCTGGTTGCTGGATTAATTCATTTAGCTTTACAGTTATAGCCATCTTTTTTATTAAAATTAATAATTAGAAATATTTATCTATTTGGTTTTGCTACGAACCAAACATATTGTCCCAAGCTTCTAAAACTAATCTTTGTGTGCGATATTCACCAAACTGCTTAATTTCGTTATTCTTTAATACGCGGAATGTTTCGCTGGGGAAGTCTGCGCCGTAGACATCAGCAGGGTCGAGAATATATCGCAGTTCATCACGGGTGAGTCCGTACAGTTTGGCGTAATATGCATCTAATTCTGCTCTTAATAATGCGCGTCTGTTGGGGTTCCAAATAAAGGGTTCGCCGTCGTATCCCATGTCTTTGGCGAAGGGTTGCATATCCCAGGCGGTGTAGACTAATTCGAGTACGCGAGTACTGATAAATTTAATGTCTTCTAGAGTGTATGATTCTGGTGGTATAACAGGTAGTTGTTTGACTATAAAAAAGTTAATATTAGCACCCCCTACTTTCTGTCGGGTTACAAAATCAAATGTTAAAGAGCAAAAATTAGCAAATAAACAAGTAATTAAATCAGACTTATTTATACTTGTTAATAACAAGGGTGCGCTATTCGCAACTGCGACTTTAGGCAAAATACTAAAGATTGCTGTTCGTTCATTTGCCGCAGCCGAAATACCTCTAAAAGATAAAAACCAATTGAATGAGTATTTATCATTTAATCTATTTTTTACTTCACTATTAGTAACCCAGTACCGAGGCTGATTAACAAAATAAGGATTTTGCTTCATTTCGGCTGAAGTTTGTGGTAAAGTTGCTTCATTAATATTTGCTTGTGTTGCTCCTTCATAAGTTGCAAATCGATGATCAAAATTATGAAACATTTTTGCCTCATATAAAGGAACTAAGCCGTCTGAAATTTCATTTTTAAATAAATTGCTATCATTAGACATATCAAACATTCTTAAGAAAGAGACACCCCAAGGATTGAAGCCTGTCTTCTCATTTTCTATAACTACTCCCGTGCTATAGATTTTTTTAGTTATTGCAGCGTCTACAGAAGTTCTAAAAATGGGACAATTCAGCGTATTAGGATTTATCAACTCAAAATCTAAATGTTTTAAAAATATTTGTCTAGCTGAGTCATTTGCTTGTTGAACATCTAATGCTAGCCAAGAAAACTTGATTGAATTAAAGGTAGATTCCGAATAACCTATAATTACAATTCCAAATGTTACATAATCTTTAATACCAGTAAAAATCATCTTTGAGTTTTTAAAACCAGTAAAGCTAATGAGGCTTGAAGTTTCAACCAGATTACGAAAAAATGTAGAGGTAGTTGAATCTGTTGCAATACCTGTAGGAATAATTACTCCTGCTCTTCCTGTAGAAGAAATTATTTTTCTTACAGTTTCTGTAAACACTGCATAAGTATTAACATCTCCTATTGCAGTTAGAGGAAATCTACTAGACTCACGGATAAATTTACTCTGCGCCTCAGCATCATGTTTTGCATCTTCAAAAGCTTGTGCTAACTCTGGATTTTTCTTAGGTAATTCCTTAATCAACTTCTCCCGCGCCGCCTTATTTACAGCGTTAGCAATTTCCGCACTTTGAGAAGTAAAAAACTCCTTTTCTTGTAACTTAATCCGTTCCCAAGGTGGATTTCCTAATACACAGTCAAATCCATCTACTTCAAACACTTCAGGAAACTCCAAAGGCCAGTGAAAAAAATGCTTATCCTCAGCCAACTTATTTGTTGTATTTACTATCTCTTGCGTTGACAAATTACCTTGTAATAGCTGAGTTAACACCGCCGTTGTTGGTAAAAGCTGCAAGTTTTCCTCAGTCAATGGCATAAAAAATGCCGCAGTCCACAAATTACACGCCGAATAATCTCGCCACCATCCCGAATCTTTACGAGCTTGCTGATATCGTGCTTGTTTTTCTCTCACTTGTTGCGGTGTGGATTCAGGAATATCTCCTAACTCCCGCGCACTTTCTGTATAGTGTGTACGTTCGGTTTCTAAACCTCCAAATATTGATAATTGTCCTTGGTTATCTGTCTCCCGTTCTTTCTTATTCCGCTTCTTAAACTGTGAAGATAACTTTTTATCATCCCCGGTTACAGGCTTATAAGCTTCATCAGGTATTCCCTCTGATAGACAATTAATATCCAATACTCCTACTAAGGAATTTCCGCATTTAATTCTGTGGTCTAAAAAGCTAAGTGGTAACTTACCAGGAAATCCTTCAATCCATAACGCAACCTTGCATAAATCTACTGCTAACGGGTTTAAATCCACCCCATAAATACAATTTTGAATAACATCTCGAATTGCTAATTTTAAAGGTTCAATTCCAGGTTCTGCTTCACCTGTACGAACTTTGGCTAATTCTTTACCAATCCGCCTTGCTGCTGCTAAAAGAAAATGGCCTGAACCACAAGCAGGGTCACATACTTTTAAACTAAGAAGTGCTTTTTCTAATTCTTGATTGTTTTCTAAATTGCCTAGCTTCTGTTGCGTACTATGAAGCTTTTCTTTAATTACTGGTTCAAGTGCAGTTTTTATCAGTTGCTGTACAAGCTGTGGTGGGGTATAATAAGAGCCGGTAGTTTTCCTGTCGCTGCCAAAAACTAAAGCAAATTCATATATCCCTTGATGGGAAATTACTTTGGGATGAAAGTCAAGTAAACTTTCATATATACTTCCTAATTCTTCTACGTCTAAATACTCATAATTAACCCGCCTTAATTGCCCCTTGTCTTGATACAAAGATAGCTGACGAAGTGCTATCAGTAAATCATAATTATCAATTGCACAATCATCTAAAGCTGAAAGGGTACCTGAACCAAATAAATCTCCATTGAGGGGAGACAAACCTAGTACTTCACCGCGCCAGTTTTCATCAAACAGCAAGAAAGTTATCCACAAACCTTGCCATAAATCTTGAAAACCTTCCCGCCGCCAATAGGGACGTTCAGCTAACTCTCGCAAGCGTTCGATACTATAATATTCTTGGTATATCCGCGCTTTCTCTAAGTCATCTCCAATTAATAATAAATCGCGAGATTCTGCCACCATTAAAAACAGAAGGCGATAAATTAGCCGCAACAATTGGCGATAAAATTCGTAGTTTGTAATTTCTGTTTCGTAGTGGGGGATAATTCCTAATTTTTGGCGCAGGTGTTCATTTTGTGGATGTTGAATAAAGCCATTACCTAGTTGAACTAAGGCTTTTTCAACCCCATCCCGTAGTTTTTCGCGTACCCGTCCCCCCTGTTGCAGTGCTTCTTGGTGGTAATATTCCAGCAAGCACTTATCCGCATCATCCATACCTTCAGGTAAACGGGAACGGTGGAACAACCGATAAAACAGCCCAAATTCAGCAAAATTCTCACCGTTGAGAATCTGTTCTAAGTCAAATTCGATGTAGGTAAGCCGAGTCATCAATGAAGAGTCACGCAGTAACCGCCAGCGATAACCATTGGTTGCGATCGCCCACAGATGCTCTGTCTTGTTAAGATACTCTTGCACCAGTGCGTGTGCCGATAATCTGGGTGTGCCACTAGGAGGACGTTTATCGATTTCTAGCCGACAACCAATAATGTGAATAGGTGGTTTATTTTCTCCTACTTCTGCACGATGGGAAATCGCATAAGTTTTGTCCTCTACCACTTCGGCTGTTGCAGTGTATACAGGTTCATAACCTAGACTTTGCAGTAATGGCACTGTCCAAAGTTCACGGGTAATGGTAGTAGCCGAGTTATTTTCATCCAGCCTTGCCAATGCGCGTTGAAATGCTGCCCAGTATGCTTTAGCATCGCCCCAGGCAGTAGCAATTTCATCTGCTAGCTTGTCAGTTTTATTAAAACCAAAGTCTTCTGGCAATTGTCCTTTGATGCTGCCTTCTAGCATTTGGGCAGTCATATCTGGAGCTAGTAAATTTCCTTCGATTTGAAGCGCAGTTAATGTAGTTTTCATATCTGAAGAATTAAAAATAAAAAATTAATAGCTGGCAGCAGTGTAGTTTTAGGACAACCAGCCTTTTACTTACGTCCGGGTTGGAGTATGAAAACACCGAGAACATCCATCGGTAATTGTGGAGTAACGCGGATTCGACCTTCTTTGGTGATGTCCCTCACACGCTTATGGCTTTGTAATAATTCTTCTGCTCTTTGGCTTGCAAACTTTTTTAAATCTGGTTCTAATTCTTCTAGCCTGGGAAGTAATTCAGCAATTTCTCCCTGCTTGATAGCTTTACCAGCATCGCTGACTGGCTTTGCTTCTTGTAATAATCTAGTTGCTTCCAACTGCGGCAACCAATTAGGGCTAGAAGGCGAACCAGTAAAGCCAATAACTACACATTCTTCTGCTATTAATGTAGTATTCCTTGTCTCTGTAGTACGCCTAGAACTGTCTAATAAATGCCTTAACCGCACTAACAGTAAAGTCGTGCGCTTTTGAACGGCATTAGTTGTAGTGAACCCACATCTTGCTGCGATTGGTTCAGCCGTCAGAGAAAGTGCATCTTCTAAGATGTATCGTGCTAAACCTTCTACTAAAGGGTGATTCCGCCCTACGTATTCCACACCTTCTGGTGCTGGGGTAGTAAATGTAAGTAAACGGGACTTATCGCTCAACGTAGACTTGAGGAAATCCGGTGGTTGGGAAAGCGACCAGCCCTGCTTTTTCTTAATTAAGGAACAAGAGATGCGATCGCAAGCCGATAGGACAAACCGCTCTACATCCTGCTCATTCCCTAAAATTTGGTCAGAGTCAATTAATTCCTGTTCTACTTGCTCAGGCTTAATAGCACGTTGAGCAAAGCGAGTCCGATTGGTTTTTTCGCGTTCTACTGCGTTGTCCCAATTCTTATGAACTTTATCAACCGCAGATTCTTCTTGAAACTCAAACAGCGATAACTGAATAACTTCAGTAGTATGTTCAAACAGGGACTTAAAGACTGCTTCCGCTACAGTAGTACTTTCCATTGGTACGGGAACAGTAATCCCTAAAGACTTGTGAATCTGCACAGCTTTGCGAATCAGAACATCCAAGACTGCACCATCAACAGGATTATCCCGACCATAAAGCAAACAGGCTTTCACCTTAGTTGCTGTTTGGCCGTAGCGGTCAATACGTCCTTCGCGTTGTTCTAACCGATTAGGATTCCAGGGTAAATCGTAGTGAATTACTGCACTGAAGTGCGTTTGCAAATTTACCCCTTCACTCAAACAGTCGGTAGCTACTAGGACTCTTTGAGGATAAGATTTTAACTCTTCTAGCCGAGTTTCCCGTTCATCTTCAGAAAGTTCCCCAGTAATCGCAATTACGCGGATCTGACTACCTTTTTTCTCCAATTTCTGTCTGAGAGCATCAGCTACATAGTTTGCCGTAGCAATATAACGACACCAGACAATCGGGTTCATCTGGTCTTTGAGGAAAGATTCTACCGTAGCGATGCACGATTGCAGTTTTTGGTCTTTGCCACCTTGCAACTTCTCTGCTGCTTGCACAAAAGCCTTTAACTTGCGTTTGTCTGCGTCTTTATAACTTTGCTGTCCCTGCTCTATTACTACAGTTGGCGATGCATCAACCGCTTGTTCTTGCTCTGTGGGGTCGTGGACATAAGAACTCATTAAGTCTTCATCTAAATCAGTCAATGAGCTACCTGATTTACTAACTTGGCGATTTAATGTAGCGATCGCAGCCGCAGGTGAAGACATAACACAGCGAATCAAAGCCAAAGCCGACCAGTATCTTCCCCGACGTTGAGCATGGCTCATGTCCGCCGTAGTCGTTTTCACTAGACCACGAGCAAAATCATAGACTTCATCAAATAGTTCTTTGTACTCTTTCGATAACTTATATGATTCCTCACTTGACTCTCGTTCAGGAAAAGGAGTTTCATTCCCTAGCCAAACCTTGACATCTGCCCGTCTGCGCTGAACAAAATGATTGGCTAAGTGGTCACGTTGTTTGTCAGTTAAGCTATTGAGATTGAAATGCTCAAACTCCGGCTTCAGCAAACCTAAAAGTGAGAGAAAAGATTCTTCAATCCCACTGTGAGGAGTAGCTGTAAGTAACAGTAAATGTTGTTCTTGTTTTTGAGCAATTTCTGTAATCAGTTGGTGTCGCTGCTGCTGGGATGTAGTAGTTTTATTGGGACGGGCGCAAGTATGTGCTTCATCCACAATTACTAAGTCAGGGCAGTGAGTTATAAAACTAGCACGACGACGCTCTGCCTTGGCATAGTCTAAGCTAACAATCAGGTGGCGATAATAACTAAAAACACTGTCATTATTAGGTATATTGCGCTCTAATTTAGAAGCTGTACCAGAACGTACTACCACCGCATCAATATGAAACTTTTCACGTAATTCCTGCTGCCACTGGTCACATAAGTGCGGTGGACAAAGCACTGCAATTCGCTTAACTTCACCTCGGTCTAACAATTCACGAGCTATTAATCCAGCTTCGATGGTCTTACCAATCCCTACATCATCAGCTACCAGTAATTTTACCGTCTCTAACTTTAGTGCCATCAACAAAGGGACTAACTGGTAAGGACGAGGACGCAGTGATAACCGTCCTAAACAACGAAAAGGGCCTGCACCGCTACGGAGTAGAAGACGTGCAGCATCCATAAGTAAAAGTGCGGCTGCATGGTCTTGTACGCTAGTAGCTTGAGGAAGAGGAAATGTGGCTAATTGAATGTTCTCTAGCTTTTCTTCTAAAAGCTTCTGATAAATACCAGCTATTTCATCTTCATTTCCAGAAAGCGGTCGTAAGCGAATAACATTCTGATTTTCTGAAGGCAGTACCACCCATTGCCGACTGCGACAACTGACTATGGAACCAGGAGAGGGGCTTAAAGTTCCTGTCATTTTCTCTTTATACTGGAGAATAACCAGTACAGTTTAGGTAGTAAGGATGGATTCCTGGCTACTGTTTCTTGAATATTAAACATAAAAATTGCTCGAACTAATCTCACATTTTTAAGGTTAGATTAAGTACTATTGCCTCAGTATAAACTCGGTAATCATTAAAAACTTTATATAAACTTCAATGGTCAGCTTTGGAAATAGGCGCTGATTGAGTTGCGCGATCGCTCATGCTCTCGAACCTGCTGCAAGAACATTGGAAGTTCTGCTGATGTTGGCTATAGGATTGATACTGGTTGCTTTGGCGTAAAGCTTTGTGCCAAGATTCGTTGTCTAGCAGATGGGTAATCGGGTATCGTGTAAGACTAGATTTTTTATCTAAACTATGTGCAAGTATAACAAAATACCACTATTGCATTGCTTAATAGCATTGATTTCCTA
The DNA here is from genome assembly GCF_054786515.1 of Nostoc sp. UIC 10890. Taxonomy (NCBI): domain Bacteria; kingdom Bacillati; phylum Cyanobacteriota; class Cyanophyceae; order Nostocales; family Nostocaceae; genus Nostoc; species Nostoc sp. UIC 10890. The sequence goes on along the minus strand of NZ_JBSGKF010000005.1, from coordinate 153,964 downwards.
ACGTAGTTTAGCTTTTATAAATTCCAAATCTTTGTCAATTGCTAACCATAGAACAGGGTCATTAAGTATTTTAGCAATAGCAATAGCAAATTCGAGTAGAAAGAGAGCTTCTGAAAGTTGCGTTTTCTTAGCTATTTTCGTTGCTTCATTCCATAACTCAAGGACTAAGGCATTTGCTTCTTGATAAGTACTACAAGAACTGACAATTGCTTCAGGTTTAATCTTTTTCAGTTTTTCGATAAGATCCGCAATACTATCATCTTTAGAAAAATTTTGGTTATGCGGTTCTGGGTCTTCAGAATACGAATCTACTTCATAAATTGATTCTTGGTTAAAGTTATCTTCTCTAGCATAATTTTTTGTAGCTTGCAACTGCTGTTCAATTGTATTCAACTTGTCACCAAGCTTATAGAGTGTGCGTTCCTCTGACTGAAGCTGTTGTTCGTATTGAAACTTGCGGGATGGATCTGTCTCAATCACCCATGCATTTCGTATTCTGTCAACTCTTTGGCTTTGGAGCGTATAGGCTTTTTCGAGTGAGCCTCTTTCTTGTTGCGATCGCTTTCTTTGGTTTTCTGATTGGACTGGATTACTTGATGCTACTGTTTGTTGCCCAATATGAATATTATAGATATCGCCACCAACACGTTCAGCGTCCACTGTATCAGCATCAATCAACCCACCGCCAAACTGTGAATTGCGTAAGTCATTACTGGAGACTTGCCCCCTGTCGTTTGAGTCCGGCATAGTTGAGTTTTGGCGGTTTTAAACGGCTTTGTTCTGAATGTTAACTACCTGTCTCCTGTGCGTCAACAGTGTTAGCGTCTACAGTTGTTCCACTGGTTTTGAAGTCCATTTGTGCGAAATGGTCTTGTAGCAGTTTGTGGATGAAGCGGTAGCGTCCGCCGACTCGTTGGATTAACATACGCTCGGTACAGTAGTCGAGGAAGCGGGCATAATTCCAGGGAATGTAGCCGTTGAAGTACAGAACGAGGCGTAAAGAGAAGTGTTGGATACAAAATAACCCACCAGTAGCTTGCCAGCGAAATACACCAAATAGTAACCCAACAATTAAAACTAATTCAGTAATAATGCTAGTTTTCCAAACCTTATTAATCCAGAAAGGAATTATAAAGCTAAAACAAGTAAAGACAGCAACCAATCCAGCAGTTATTATTGATTGCTGAATACCTTGATTAAAATTTCTTTGCCTTTCTATATCAGGCTTATCAAATATTCCTGAAGCTGAAATTGACAAATCAACTAGGATAAAAACGCCTATAAAAATTAATGCAGAAGTCATTGGCTGTTGAAAAATAGAGACTAAAAATGTCCAAACTAAAAATCCTCGAATTAAACTAACCATTACAGCCCTAAGAAACTTTTTCCACGACCAATGTAAATATCCAACGGGGAGAATAGGATTATCAATATTAAATTCTGTTTGTAAAATATCTGATAAAAAATCTAATATATCTTTCCTAATACCACTTAACTCTTGAGTATTATTATGTTTTCTCAAATTAGAAAATGATGCAGATATTAAATTAGAAGTAACTATACAAGCAAAAAATATGGCTATACCCAAACCACTATATAGACCAAAAGTTATACTTCCAAAAATCAAACCGATTATACCGGAACTTAACCCAATATTTAGCATAAATACGAAACGATATATCCATTTTTGTCGGTTATTTTTTAAACAAGTAGGTTGAATACTCTCTAGAAAAAATTCTGTTTGAGATTCTTTATCTAATTGTTGAGCTAACCAGACAAGCCATAATTGGGTTTGCCGAACCGTAGGTAATCTCTGCTTAATGTATACCTTACTGTTAATGTTCCATTTCAGCATTAGTTGGATATAAGAAAGTAGCAAGTACTCAAGATTGAACGAATTTGAGGAGGGCGTTTGAATCCATTCTTTAGTAGACATATTGTCCAATTGTTCCTCACTCCCATTTTCCCATGAATTTCTGAATATTTCCTGGTAAGCGAGGATAACAATGTTTAGCACCAAAGGGATCTTAGTTAACTCTAATAAATTTAGTTCATTACTAATGTAAAACCATAAATCTGTATGATTAACATCAGCAAGATATTTACAAATTTGATTTGTATGCAGAGGTTGTAGATAGATAGTACCGTTAAGTTGGAGGCGAGTTTTATAATTAGTATACTCTTCGCTGCGGCTACAAACAACTAAATACTGAGGACGGTATTCTCCTTCTACTAGTTGGTTGATTGCTCTAATACAGGGTTTCTGACGGCTATTTTGTAATTCATCTAGCCCATCAAGCATTGGCAATATTTGACGATTATTCACCCAATCATAGCCAATATTTTTCTGTACCCCATATTTTGACTTTAATTCTGTTACTAACCAGTCGTGTATAGGTTGTTTGTTATCTTTCCAGGAAGACAAGTTGAATAAAACTGGAACGGGATAATCCGGTTGTTCTTCTGCACGTTTAACTAAAGCTTGAGCAAGTTCTAACTGTGTAGTTGTCTTGCCCGACCCTGGCGAACCCAGGATTAACAGTTTACCTGCAATTTCTGTTGAATCAAACACTTCCAAAATACTTGTTGTCTCTGGTAAAAGCTTAAAACGCTTTAGCCCAATTTTTATCTCTGCATCCCAAGGCCGCTTTACTTTTTGCGGTTGCGACTCCTTCCCCAAATTAATCAATACCGCATTATGAAGGCACTGCTCTAACCGCACTGTAACTTCTTCTTTGACTCTGGCTAGTAATAACCGCTCATTTTTTGGTCGAGCAGGGTTGCCTACTGGTGTTATCTGCTGCCCTAAGAAAATATTCCAGATGTCCCCACCAATTCTTTGAGCATTTACGGACTCAGCGTTGATAAACCCACCGCCAAACTGGGAATTTCGTAAGTCGTTGCTGGAGACTTGCTTTGGGTCTTCAGAATCCGGCATAGGTTTAACCTGGGGTTTCTTGATTATTTATGTTTTTAATGTTACCGCCTACTTGCTCTGTATTAACATTAATGGCATCTACTATGCCACTTGCAAACTGCGGATTTTGTATGAGGATTTTTCTCTCTCCACTCATTCCAAACCTCCACCCCTTGCCATAATATCGCCAGATGCTCCTCATTTACCATCATCAGCTACCCCCCTGCTTCCTCTGTAACGACAGAATTATTCAGCATCCTGCCACCCTTCTAAAGTTGCCAAAAGTATATTCACAAGAGGATGATCCACTAGTTCCTTCAATGCCTCAGTTCCACCAGATTTTAACGCCCCAATTACCCGCGCTTTCAATGTAGGATTATTATCGATTTGCTTGAGCGCTTCTGTCACTGCTATCTGTTTTTCTAGTGGAGTGTTAGTAGGGTAACTCTGCCCTAACTGATTGAGAAGCTGCTGAATTTCTGCTGCGGCTTCTGCGAGATTCTGCTTTTGTTCAGTGGAGTAGTTGGTGATGTTGCCGCCGATTTGATTTGCGGTTACTGTATCTGCGTTGACTAGTCCACCTGCAAATTGAGCGCCTTTGAGGTCAAAGTTAGACTGTTTTTTAGAAGCTTCTGCCATTATGGTATCTCCTTGGTTTTGATAAGTTTGGGCATAAAAACTAGGGCGTTGTAGTGCTGTCACTACCATATTCTGTAGATCAGTAATTCTGCTATCTTTTTCTACTATCAACTTTTGGATTTCTTGCTCTGCCAGGGCTTTTAGCTGATTATAAGTGGTGAAATACTCTGCACTCAGTTGCGACTTATCGGTGGCGATCGCTGTTTTGGCACGGAGCAGAAATTTGTCTTTACCACGCGCTTCCATCCCAACAATCCGCAAATCTACTTCTGGGTGATTCTCTGCTAGCTGCTTGAACGAAATAGCGATCGCTCTTGGGTCAACACCTTGGCTATGGTAAAGGTCGAGGGTATCAAAGATTGGCTTAATGAAATCTCCAAACTCGCCATCAGCAAATACCTCTTCCCTGTTGTCTGGTTTACGGTGAGGGTCTGGGTTGTCTTGCGTGGGCAGGTGCATATAAACGTACTCGCATCTAACCCCATCAAATTTGGTATCAGTGCTAATGTTCCAATCTTCAATGAATGCGCCGGTGAGAATTGCACCTGTAAAATCAGTGCCGTCTAGTTGAGTTTGCTTCAGCTTTACTCTTGATAAATCTGCCTCCTGTAAATTGGCTTTGCTTAAATCTGCGCCAATAAAGCTAGCATCTGTTAAATTAGCTCTCTGGAGATTAACACTCCTTAGATTAAATCCATCAAAATTTTTATTTTTTCCTTGCCTCGTAATCAACAATTTTCGCACTTTTGAATTTTGAAGATAAGTCATCCCAACACGAGCGTGATCAAGGTTTCTTGCTTGAAACCATTTTGTATAAGTTACATTAGCTTTTCCAAAATTGGTGTATTTGAGACTTGCATTCTGAAAATCAGCATTTGTTAAATTAGCTGCATGAAAGCTAGTACCGCCTGTATTAGTAATAGTATTTTTTATGAGTTCATTAATTATTGCTTTAGACAAAGATATAAAGCCACCAACATCATTATTAGCTGTTGAAAGGATTCCAGACTCAGACCCAACTAAAACTACATATACCAACCCCACAACACCTACAAAAACTGGGGGTAATCCAGCTATAACTACGGATACAGATGCAATCTGAGTAATCACTAAATATAAAACTACAGCCAAGACTAGAGCAATTGAGCCAAGTATAGCTAGAGCCGAGGTTACTGTTAGAATTCGCCCATTGGTTGTGTAGTTATACTTAGATGTACCTATTGTTAAAAATATTATTATAAATATATTCACTAACAGAGGCACAATTAAAGATGTTGATAACGCTGAGAAAATCAGAAATATTAATAATAATCCAACATTAATTATCCACTTTTGGGACACCCCTGCGTGGACATTAGTCAAATTAGCATCTGTCAAATTAGCCCAACTAAAATCAGTCCCCCGAATATCTGCGCCGTTAAAGTTAGCTCCTGCAAGGTTTTGACCTTTGAAAGAACGACCTCTGAGATCCTGACCGGAGAAGTCTTGGAGCATATTTTAGACTGCTGAAAGCAAAGATTTATACAGAATACGTCTAGGATATGCGGTTTTACAGAATGTGGCACAATATTTCTCCAGAAGTGAGTAAATAATGGGCTATACCAGAATTTCGATTGCTTCTAGCTACTGTTAGATGATTCCCTATTGGGCACAGTTGAAATCAGTTCACCGTGCAATCAAAAACTGCCCTAGACGGAAGCTAGAGCAGTTTTTGATAGAAGTAAATTATAGGGGAGACAATTAGCGTTGTCCCCGGTTTATCCATAGTAAATACCGTTATATAATACTATTCACCTCAATTTTCGTGCTTTACGCAAAAAACGAATAATCTTGAAGTTGGCATTACAAAGGTTAAAAGTCAGTACAAGCAAGTGTATTACAGACATCATCCGCTTTTTTACTGTCTACCTCTGATTTTCCTCAACTGGGCTAGGACTTGCAGATAGGGAGCGATCGCACCAAGCTCACTGGCTTCATGCGATCGCAACTGGGATATTTTTATTGTGGAATGCGTTCAGATCCGAACTTGCGCTGATGCCAGTAAGGGTAGATTGGCGCGATGGCGCTAACCTCATTGAGCCGATTTACTTCCTCTAATGTTAGCTCCCACTGAGCAGCCCCAAGGTTGTCTCGAAGTTGTTGTTCATTCCGCGCTCCGATAATAACGGATGTAATACCAGACTGACGTAACAGCCAGTTGAGAGCAACTTGAGCAACACTGACACCACGGTTATTAGCCACTTCGTGCAGAACTTCCACAATGTCGTATCCCTTTTCTAGGTCACTGACAGTACCAATATCACCGATTTTTGCTCGTCGCGTCCCCTCCGGTTGGGACTGACCACGACGATACTTACCTGAGAGGAAACCAAAAGCAAGCGGACTCCACACTAAGATACCCACACCTTGATCTAAAGAAAGAGGAATTAGTTCAAATTCCAACTCTCGCGCCACAAGTGAGTAATAAACCTGTTGTGACACATAGCGCTCCAAGTTCAAACGCTCTGATACAGACAGCGCCTTCATTAAATGCCAAGCTGAATAATTAGAGCAGCCAATATAGCGAACTTTGCCACTACGTACAAGTGAATCTAAGGCGCGAAGTGTTTCTTCTAGTGGAGTTAGAGCATCGAAACCATGAACTTGATAGAGGTCGATGTAATCTGTGTTTAATCGACGTAGGCTGTCCTCACAGGCTCGAATCAGATGATAACGTGACAATCCAATATCATTTGCTCCTTTTCCCATACGACCATAAGCCTTAGTTGCAATAATTACGTCAGTTCGATGCTTTCCGAGAGCTTTACCAAGAATCTCCTCAGAAAGTCCATTCGAGTAAACATCTGCTGTGTCAAAGATGTTGACACCTGCATCAAGGCAAATATCAATCAGGTGCTGCGCCTCGTCTACCTGAGTCGCCCCAATTTCTTGGAAGAAGTCACTACCACCGAATGTCATTGTACCGAAACTGAGAACCGAAATCTTAAGACCGGACTTTCCTAAAAATCGCGTTTCCATCGCTGTTACTCCTTGAAGCCGTGCCTATTTGAAGTCAAGTGAACATTTTCTCATAATGGATAGTTTATGTGGAACAGCTTATGATATCTTCTCAAGAATCTGATTACTCATCTGAATTTGGTTTTTTCCGATATTACGTTTGAGTAAGAAAATACCTGCATCATGCGCTTGCTGACCACCAGCACTAAAGCAAGCATCCTCGATAATTACTGGTTCAATACCGCGCTCAAAAGAGTCAATTGCTGTCTTGAAAATACAGCTATCAGTTTCAACTCCACAAAGATATATTTTGCTGATTTGATTAATCAAAATAAAACTCGAAAAATTTTCCGTAAATGCAGAGTAATAAGGCTTATCAAAAATATTATGTATATATGGCTGAAGTTCATCAATAATGCTCGTTTCTGGTTCATGTATTAAGCTTGACCAATGAATTAGCTTTACATAATTACTGTCAGCATTATTGATAAATTTTGTAAATACAACGAGTTTACCAGCCTCTAAAAAACGCTCAATTAGTTTAATGACAGTAGGAATAATATGTCTGCATTTTTCAGGCATGAAACCATTTTGCATATCTACTACAACAAGGATTTCGCTCATTTGTGACCCTACGGATTACAGTACATACATTGGGCTTGATTCGCAAATTCTATACCATTAGTAAATAGTTTTTCTTGATTAAACTCACATTTTTTACATTGATAAATTGCGGTTAGTGGTAAGGTGGTTGGAAACTGACAAAATTCACAGTTGCGATGGATTCGGCTCCACTTTTGGCTAAGATGAAAACCAAGGTAATGGCGAAGACTAAGGCTCCAGTGACAGCCAATGACAAAAACTTTGAATTGTCCAAGAACGATGGTATGATTTCGCCCTGAACTTGAACTTGATGTGCCTGGCTCATTATTGTCAAACAAAGAACACAATTGCGTATTATCCAACCCAGCAAGTTGTGAACTAAGCTTGAAGTAACTTTTGGTTCTAAGTTCTAGATGGTTTTTAACCATTTTCTTCGTTCAGACGCAACATAAATGTATAGAGAGATATAGAGAGCTTAGTCTAAAATCTAGATAATGCTTCACCCTTGCGCCTCAGTAAGCTTTTGTTGATATTCTTTATACTCTCTGTCTTTATGCTGCCAGTATTTCTCAACTGTTTCTTTAGCAGCGATTGCACTATCGTATTCATCTCCACCTTGGCTTAATAATCGCTGTTTGGTTTGCTTTCGTAAGTCAGAAACAACTTTGCCATTAACTTTACGCGTCTTTGACCAATCTAAAATTGGTTGTGGATAATAACTATTGTTAATGTATTTCTCCTGTTCAATTTCTGGTAAACTATAGCCCCGCAGTTCCGGTATCCAGTGGTAAATAAAGTCTCCTTGAGGGTCTTTTTCGGCAACATTCTTTGACGGATTATAGATGCGGAAAGTATCGCTAAGTGGATTCGTTGCACCAGCCTGCATCTGCCACTGCCAATTATTAATTGCTAAATCTCCATCTACTAAATAGTTCATATAATGCCTAGCGCCGTGATGCCAAGAAATACCACAGTTAATAGTTAAAAACGTGGCACACATTGCCCTCATCCGAAAGTTCATCCAGCCCATCGTTTGAAGTTGCCGCATACTTGCGTCTACTAAAGGGAAACCTGTCATTCCTTCAAGCCATGCCTGGAATAATTCTTGTTTTGCAGGTGATAATTCTGATGGTGTATACAAACTATCAAATTCTGGGTAACGGTTAGTGTAAGCAATTTCTGGATAAAAATAGAGTCTTTGAGTGAAACTATCATGCCAGCGTAAACGGTCTCGAAATGCTTTGAGGGAGAATTCTGCCTTGGGTTGAGTTTTTAATTTTTCTGCTCTGGTTTTAGTACTTTGATAAACAGTACGGGTTGAAATAGTCCCGAAAGTCAGGTGTGGTGAAAAGTGAGATGTTGCCCCAAGCTGTGATAACATTGGACGAGAAAGCTTCCAGTGATAACCGTAATATCTCTTCTGTAAAAATGAGTCTAGCTTGGCTTGTGCTTCGGTTTCACCTCCTGAAAAATAAATTTTCTCTCCTGCCCAAAAACTGTGATACTTATGTTTAAGTTCTTCAAATGTTAGTTGTGGTAAATTGAGAGTCACTTGGGGCGTGTTGATAGTTTGAGGTGTTGGATGTTGGGGTTGTCTTTGATAGTTATAGTATTCGCTAAACCACTCATCACGTTTATCTTGTGATTGCAGAAAGTTGTTCAGCCCAATGTGGTAGTCGAGATTCAGCCGCTTGTAAAAATCAACTATAGTTTTATCGCGGCTGATACCATACTCTATCTGCACATCACGGTTAAAGTAAAGTTTGGGTTTATACCCTTGCTCGGTTAACTGCTTAGTCAACTCTGGCACAATGTCTGTAGAATTACCTTCAAATAAGTACAGCCGACTACCTAACTTTTGAAGATTAAAATTGAGGTTTTCCAACGACTCAAATAAGAACCGAACTCTCTTCTTTCCCACATCAGCCCAGGTATAAAACCAAGGGTCAATGATAAAGAATGGCAAAACTCCTGCACCGTCAGCAGTTGCTATTGTGACAATTTCGTTATCAGTTAATCGTAAATCTCGACGGAACCATAGAAGGTGCATAGTTTAATTTACCATAGCCTACGATACATTTGTACCAATAATTTCTTTTACTGTCGAAGTTGAGTGTCCGTAGCCAGATGTAATTTATCCTCACTTATTGAGGAACTGGGTGCTGTCAAGGAGCAACAACAGCCAGCAACAGTGGAATTATATGTAGCAAGAGCGCGATCGCTTTCAACACCCTAGAGCGCATCGTAATTTACCCCAATCCCGCAGCCAATAGCTCAATTCATCGCACTGAGAAATATCGAGAGAGCTGCTGATTTAACCTATTAGATTGCTATTGGTTACTTTGCTAATAAACCTTTTGCAAAGCCGCAAAAATCGCATGAGAAAAGCGCAAACTGTAGATTGAGTGTTTGATTACAGTAAATGCTCTCCTGAAACTCAACTGGCTTTACCCCTTAATTTCAAGTTGCCACAGCAGTAGCCGTGCATTGTTAATTTTCGTATGCTGCTTGATTGTTAGTCCTTTTCCCCCTTTCGTGACAAGAGGAAGTAATGAATGGTAAAGTAAATTTCCTTTACTTGCAATGCTTCAGGGTGATTTATGAACAAAGGCGAACTAGTAGATGCTGTAGCAGCAAAGACTAACATCACAAAAAAGCAAACCGATGAAATCATCAGTGCATTTTTGTCAGTTGTTACCGAGGCTGTAGCGAATGGGGATAAGGTAACGCTGATTGGGTTTGGGTCATTCGAGCGACGCGAACGTGCCGAGCGTGAAGGGCGTAATCCGAAAACCAATGAGCCAATGACAATTCCAGCGACCAAAGTGCCTGCGTTTTCTGCTGGGAAACAGTTTAAAGAAAAAGTAGCGCCATAGATGAATTGCTTTATCACTAGCAATCCAATCGCTGTAAAGCTGTAGTGTTCGCTGTTCTCAAGACAGGATATGGCAATTTTAGGGGAAATGTGAGTGTTGAGTTGCAGATGTACACAAGTGCGATGGCGTAACCGCCCGCCGTAGGCGATCGCTGCTGCATTTTTGGGCATTTTAAAATAGCGTTTTCTAAATACAGCCATGTTTAAAGGATTTGGTCGCCGTCAGAAAAAATCAGTGCTTGAGGACAATGAACTGACTACAGGTATTGTTCAGCATCCAGTTACGGGACTTTGGCAGACATGGATATCATTTACAGGTAATGACATTCAATGTATTACCGCCCATACCAATCGAGATGATGCTGACTGGGTAGCGAAGCAGATTGCTGATGCTTGGAGTGAAGGAAAATATCAAACCCAAGAGGAGGTAACAGGTTTTATGAAATCTTTGCCTACTGATAGTGTCATAGATCCATTGCCCCAAGATGTTGTGATGCAATTGAGTCAACAGGCATTAAGCGCAAAGAAGTAGTTTGAGCAATGGCTACGCCAACGTCTTGGGCGAACGCTCTAAATTGAATCATCCATCCAACCGCATTCACAATCCCAATGCACTCTTGAGGTGTAGTCTCGGTCAAAGGATGCACCGCACTGGGGGCACTTGCCAGTAAACATTGGATGCCAATCAAGTAACTCCAGCTTTTGCTGTTGCGTCCACCTCTGTTGTGGTTGCAGTATTAATTCACTGTTATAGTAGCTTGCCCCCTCCGGTTGCCATAACTCCTCTGCTTTGGCGTTGGGGTCTAATCGAAAGTCCAAGCAGCTCTCACCCTCTACCCCATCAGGGTGAACGACACAGACGAGGTGGGGGTTATGTGAATAGAGGAGACAGTTATCGCACTGGAGGAAGTTTTGGCATAGTACCAGTGTACTGCTTTATCACAAGCGATCGCTTGGCTGAAATTGGGAATCCTAAAAGAAGAAGTTAAGAGTGATTTTTAGTACAAATGGTTTTTAAATTTCGCTTGATTGGTGTTGCGGCTTTGCTTCTAGCTCAAATGTCGTTACCCGTATTTGCCAACAATCTTACCGCTACAGTTGTAAGCGTAGGTGACGGTGACACCATACGGGTGAGAACTGGTAACAAAACTGTGACTGTCCGCCTCGTCTGCATTGATGCACCGGAGATGAAACAAAACCCTTGGGGACAGCAATCATCGGCAAGACTTAAACAATTGCTGCCTGTAGGACAAGCCATCACTCTGCGTCCTGTTGAAACTGATAAATACAAGCGTTTAGTTGCAGAGATTTATGTCGGAAATCGCAGCATCAATGTGAATATGGTGCAAGAGGGGCAAGCTGTAGTATATCGCCAGTACCTCAAAGGTTGCCCACAATCTAAAGATAGCTTGTTGCAAGGTGAAAACACCGCCAAACAAAAGCGTTTAGCATTTTGGAGTCAGGCTAATCCTGTGATGCCTTGGGACTTCCGCCACAGAGCTACTCAAAAGACAACTTCACAAGCGATTCAACCGCAGCAACAGAATAACTGCGATCCCTCTTACCCAGATTTTTGCATTCCAAAGAATTCACCAGACTTAGATTGCCGAGATATTAGCCAACGGAGGTTTAGGGTACTGCCCCCAGATCCTCATGGTTTTGACCGAGATGGTGATGGGATTGGATGTGAACGGTAGAAGGGGAAAAGTTATATGAGATTAATTAAAAAACTTTTAGCATTGTTTTTTCTGGGATTTGGGATTCCATTTTCTATAATTAAAGGGTTTAAGACCCCATCCCCAAAGGAAGAAGCTTGTTTTGTGTTGGGGTCTGTCTTGAGAAATCCCCATTACAAAACGTAATTGCGTTAGCGAGTCCGCGGTAGCGACACAGGAGCGTCGCGTCATTGCGAATTGCGAATTGCGAATTGTTTAAGATGTCTCTGGATGGTTTAGAAATTCACGCACCTTAGAATTACTTTAGCAAACAGAGGTGCTAGAATTATCTTCTTTATGTATGCAAAAGAAAGCGATGACGCTATAGTGCGATCGCTTATTCAGAAATCAGACTTGAAGAAGGCAGGAGGCAGAGGCCAGTTTTCCTCCTGCCTGACTCGATAAATCCTACATTTTGGCTACAAATCAAAGTCGAGGCTGAATGTTTCTCCATCAGAATCCTCTTGTTCCTCCTCTGTAATTTGAGTTGAACTCCAAGAGGTGAGTTTGTTATCTTCAGTATTAATTGGCGTGAAAGCTACTTGTTGTGTGGGAAATGCACCCTTCCTGAAAGCAAAATAGCAATCAATGATAAAGTAGAGCGTCTCTAGGTAGCTCTTGCCTAGTTGCTGTGATTCGGCAAATATCCGCTCTCGGTAGCTATCTTTGATCCGAACTTTTTCTGGGGTTAAGTCAAGTTTTTCTGTCATTGCGATCACTTAATAGATGTAGTAGTTGGATTCTTGCTACTGATAGTTTTTGCCATCTCTAAAAGCCCAAAGACATTGGCTTCTACCGGATTGTCCAGGATTTTGAAGCCGTTTTTCTCCAACAGCTTCTTAAATCCTGGTAAGAGACAGCCTCCACCTATCGCCCAGATTTCATCCCCCTGGTGTTTGGCATCAAGTGTCAGATTCACCACTTTCTTCAAGTATTTTTCATACCAATCTTTTAAACTTGCGCTGTATATATCTTTGATATCGATGTCACGGCTGTATCGAGTATGCCCCATTTCCAAACAAAATCGGATTTTGGATGGATCTCCGATTTTTCCGCCATTTAAATGTTTCATCTTTTGGGAGATATCATCGATGAGAACTTCTACACCTATGGGGTAAGCAGTGTGAACTTCTCGCTGACCCCGGTTGTAACGAGAATACAGGGTCGTACCATTGCCAAAGTCTAAAATGGTTAGTTTTTTCGGTAGTGGATGCCCGAACAATGCACCCATACCCTCTAGTACAACTTTCAGCACTTCTACTTTTACTTCTGATTGCTTGCCAGCAAGTATTGGCTGATATTCTCCATTGAGTACTTTTTGTAGTTCTGATGCCAGAGCAACATCATGTAAACTGACGACTAATTTTAAGTGCCAAGCTTTACGATGTGGGAGATGTGCCAATGCACCGAACAAAGTCAATAATGCGTTGTTGACTTTATTTTCATTGTTGTCTGTGTTGCGATCAAAATAATTTCCTGTACGGTAAGCTGATTCTCCAACGGTATAAGCACTACCGTTAAAAACTACTCTTCCTGGGACATCTTCCATCTCGGCATTTGTTATATAGCTCGGCACACGAACTACTTCAAAGCCTTCGACTAAAAGTTTTAGGCTTCCGTAGCCGTTATCGAAACCCGCAGGAAAAATTTTTTGTAAGCTGTGAATGTTTGACATGAGGGATGAGTCAATACGCTTTGATTTTTGGAAGTTATCTATTCTGCTGCAAAGGGGGAGTAGGGGAGTAAGGGAGATAAAAATAAATTGCTATAAGTTTTTCCCCTCCGCCCCCCTGCTTCTTTCTCCAGTCTCAAGAGCTTATCATAACCCCTTGGGGGCTAAGTGGGGTATAAAATGCAATCAAGTCAAATATAACCCATATAACCCCTATATATACCCTATATAGGGGTTATATTCTCTCGAAAGTCCTGAACTATATTTGGGGTATATATAGCCCCCACATAGCCCCCACCAACAATTTTTGAAATCTTTTTTATCAACGCAGTAGAAATTAATTTAGATGGTTGACTATTTGATTTATACTTTTACTTTCAATTTTTTATTATCAAATTTAGTAATTTAGTTCTCTGCAAGATGTCGAGCCAAGATTCTTCTTGACTTGCAATCTACCTACGATAAATTGCTCGTTTGGACAGGCTATTGCAAGACTTGAGATTGTCACTTGGGCTTATAAGGTCAATATAGAGGGTGTTGGGTGTAGTAAAGACGGCATTGGACTGAGCTTGGAACTCCGACCAATGCAAACCAGAGTGAAAAGACGGGGCTTGTAACGAAGACGGTTGTTGGGGGTATCTCTTTCTCTACACTCCACACCCTGCCGGAACGGGTCTTGGTCAATACTGGTAGTTGAAAAGCAATTAAGTCTTGATCTATAACTTCTTGTTTCTTACGTAACGAGTGCGTTATTACTTGCTTACAGGTTCAGCTTTCTCGACTGAATTATCATTCACGCCCAAAGTCAATTGCAAAGCCTGCCGTGTCGGGTACGCTTTCACTACTTGTCGATAAACATCATAATTAGTAGGTAGGGTCTGCTGAGAATTACCCACTCCATAGGTCAGTTTGTACTTTACATCTTTTACCAGTTCGGCTTTACCTGACTCTTCTTGAGGTCTTTTACGTTGTTCAACTTCATCAACACTTGGTCGCGGCGGTAAAGTAGGCCACCATAGCCCTTGGTCATCTGGGCCAACGACTGCTCCTGACGGTTTCAATCCATTCCGATTCAACATCGAAGTAGTAGCAAAGGTTTCAATGCGGGGTTGTGGTTGACTAGTTAGATCATTGGCATACTTGACTTGCCATCTGTAACTAGTGAGCGCTGTAGCTTCATACTGTTCAGCAGTAGTAGTGCTGCAACTAGTTAGTGTGAGCGCCGTTAGTGCAGTCATTATTGAAGTTAACAATCTCATTTGCATTATCAGTTGTAAATATCTCTTACCAGTCACTCTTGAAGAGGGAGTGTGCCATCATTGCTGCCAAGGAGAAGGAATTGCTGTTATCGAAAGCACTTTTCCAGTTGTTAATCTGATAGCCGTCTGCTCACAGTTGGGGCATTAGATTTTCACCTGAATTAGTGAAGGATGACCTTTGTACTTTCCCATTACAGGTTTACCTATAAACTCGCAAAGCATCTCTTGTTGATAGTGCCAACACCCAAATATAATCCGCCTCACTGGTTTGTTGGAGTCTAGAAATCTCACATACTGAAACCGCTCGAAATATTCTGAGTTTTCAATACGGGGTTTAGAAGCTCGCTGCGCTTTGGGTGACTGTGCTGAGTCATCATCTGCACCGCGACGCGATCGCTGCGAAGAATAATGTTAATCGCCTCCTGTGCATTTCTGGTCAACTCTATTGGCTCATCATTTACATTTAGAAACTCTTTCTCTAACTGATTAGCATCAGGGGTCTGTTCTAGTTTTAAACTTGGGTGTTTGAGCTTTGATTGTGGCTTGGGTGGACGTTTGGTAGATTTCATGATGTCTGCCGTAAAAACTTCTTTAATAAACTATCTTGAATGGAAGACACAATAAGAAAGACAAGTAATTAGTTGGATCATATATTGATATATGATCTCAGCGTCACAATATATGATTCGGAAATAGCACTCAAAGCGAAGCCATGCAAATTCGATTAGCAGTAATTAGCAACGCTGGAGGCAGTGGTAAGACTACACTTTCAGTTCATTTAGCTTACGACTTAGCAAAACGCAAGTACAATGTAGCCCTACTAGACCTAGACCCACAAGGCTCATTAACGTTATTCTGTGGTTTGAATCCACCAGAGCCAGAACAGACTTTAGCAGGAGTTCTCAAAGATCAATTTGATGGTGTTTGGCCATTAACTCCTTGCTGGAGCCACTACACCAATAATGTTGTCGTATGCCAAGGGGGAATGGTATTAACCCAAACAGCAGATGAACTTGTCCTACACAAAAGAGGAGCCTACCTTTTAGCCGACTGTTTAACAGATTATCCACTAGCACACGACGTAGTTATTTTTGATTGCCCGGCAACCCTTGGCCCTTTACCTTTAATGGCTCTAGCTGCTTGTACACATATTATTATCCCCGTACAGCTAGAACCAAAATCAATTCAAGGTGCAGCACATTTATTGGAATGGTACTACTATCATTGCAAACACTTACGTTTAAACCCAACTCCAGAAATTTTAGGATTTGTTCCCAATCAATATGATGTTCGCAGAAGTACTCATAGACAGATGCTTGCAGGATTGCCTGAACAGTTGCAACAGATGAAGATTCGAGCATTTCCAGCAATCCGGGATAGCGCAGAATTTGTCAATGCCAGTGGTCAAGGTTTACCATTGCATATTTACCGTCCTAGTCATCCTGCTAAAGATGATTTTAAAGAAACTACTTCTCATATTGTGACTTTAATTGGAAAACCTAAGACAACTAAAAAGACAAAATAATTATGTGCGCTCGTAACACTCCTAATCTTACAAATTATTTTTCAGGTGCGAAGCAATCTCAGCAATTATCTCAAGCAGAGGAAGAAATACAGCAATTAAGAGCAGAGATTGAAGAACTTCGTGACAAAAATTCTGGCGAGTTGGAAAGACAATTGGAAGAGTTGCGAACACAACTTCAGTCCCAAATAGGTATTTTGTCAATTCCTATCGAGGAAATAGAGCCAAATATAGAACAACCTAGACAAACATTTTTAACTGAAAGTCTTGAATCTATGTCTCGCTCTTTAACTAGTGATGGACAGTTGCAACCAATTATTCTGATTCAAAGGGAGAATCATTTATTAATTTTTGACGGAGAGCGACGCTGGCGCAGTGCTAAAGCTTTAGGTTGGCAAACCTTGGAAGCAGTTATTATTCCAGAGCCAACTGGTTTACATCGTAAAGCACTATTAACTTCTCTACATCGAGAAGACCTTAATCCTTTGGATAAAGCCGAGGCGATCGCGCGTGAATTGTCTACAATTACTGGATTAGAATTTCAAGATATTCCGCGTATTCTTTCAACAGTAGTTCGACGTTTGAATAGTCAAAAGCGTATAACATCACTGGTGGATTTAATAACAGCAGATGCAAAAAAACAAGAAAAAGAACTAGAGTCTTTAGATTTAAGCGACTCAGAACGAGCAATCTTAAGTCTACTGTTAGATTTACAGCTAAATCCTGCTTCTATAGATGCCAATATTTTTCCAATGCTATCTTTAGCAGAAGACCTAAAACTTGCCATAAGAGCAGGACTTAAAGGTGTTCATGCAATGGCTCTACAAAAACTTTCCGCAAAAAATTTGGGATTGACTGAACAAAAAGCCAAATCTATTAGGGAAGAGACGACGCACAAAGTAATAGTAGAAAAGTTGTCTGTTATTGCTACTCGAAAATTAGTAGCTGAAGTAATAGCATCTGAGTCCGAGCTAGCAGTAACCAAAAATACGAAGAAAAAAGCAGTATCCCAAGCATCTAGTCGTTTGCAACAACTCTCTTTAGAGTTGCTCAAGCAAGCTAACCCTGCTGAATTAATAGAATTACAAGAAGTCTTACGTCACAAATTAGTAGAAATTGAAAAAGTACTAAAACAAAATTAAAGATCGGTCGCTACCCTCTGTGAACTAATTGTCACTGTTTTTGTAATGAGATACACGAATATATTGATGTTTAGAAATTATCTTTAAAAATAGAACACCGATTACAGAGCCGATGCCCAGCAAAATTATTGAAGTCCGAGAGTACACTGTCAGAGCGCACAAGCGGGAAATTCATACTCGCGTTTTTAACTTCGTATGTAAGCAGTGTGAACAACCCACACAACGAGAAACTTTTGGTGTGCGACCGCTCTATTGTGAAAAATGTCGTCCCCCACAAGCACCTAAGCAATCGAAATTAGTCCCTATAGGCAAGAGGAAACCTAGAGCTATGAACTACTTGAGTGGGAAAGATATAGCAGGATGATCACCAGTATGTTCATCCTAACCGTCAGAGCATAAGCTATGTCTTTACTTTTCCATTCCCGCATCAATCATTTTGGCTAAAGACTCAGGGTTGAATCTTGTGAGCGATTCTGCTAACTGCTGAAAATACTGATATTGCTCGTCTGGATATTCCCCAGGCTCTAATTCTAAAAGCTCACAAAACTTAAAGTAATCAACTTTCCAGTTGAATTCACCAATCGCGCTGGCAAACTTTTCGGCTATCTGGCGTGATTGAGTGCTGGCTGTTGATTGTTTGCTATTGTGGTTGTAAATGCTGCCCTGCTCTGTCATAAGCCTCCCTCAATAGTATATTTGTATTAATAACTATTTTAGTTCTCTCCGACATTTGGCGAAACTAGGACAGAGATCTCTGAATTCTTCTTCATTTCTGTCCAGCCTACTCCTTTAACCCGATGTCAGCGTCAATTTTTCCCGCTTCTTCCCGGAGTTAACCATTTTCACCAAGTGCTGATTCAAATAGCTTTGCGCGGAAATGTACAGACTTTCCCAAATTTCTTGGTTGCGGCTGATTTTCGTACCGACTGTATTCCCTGCTGTTTTCTCCGATATTAAGTATTTGCGGAAATAGTTCGTCCACACGTGTTGCAAAAAGTCTTCAGAGAATTCGTTAAACGGCAGAATCCATTTATAATCTTGATCCAAAAACACCCGATAGGATGCAATTATCGGTAGTGCCAAATCTGTTGGCGCACCAAACCCAAATGAGTATTTACTATCAGGTAATAATGTATTTTTACGTGTGTCTATTGATGCTAAGTCGTTTACACCTTTTCTTCTGGGGTTGCTGATATGTTCTTGGATTAGTTCGTAGAGTCTTTGCTCTATCCACAAGGCATGAGTCAAGAGAGGTAGCAAGGCAGTTAATCTTTCCCTTTCAGTATCGCTGATTTGAGAGGGGATACTCATACCTGCTGGGTGCTTGGTTCGTTTATTGCTGTCGGGATTGTATCTATTTCTGTCGAGGCAGTTAATCAACTTCAGCAAATGATTCACATTGCACTGGGCATTTCTGGGAGCGCCGCTTTGATTTTGGTAATAAGCAATGCGGAATTTCCTATCTTCTTTCTGTTCTAAGGAAGCTAAGTACTGCTTGATGAATTTGTAATCACCTCTGGCGTTGACTTTGGAGCGAGAATCTACCGGTGTTGTCGTATTTGATGCTAAGGCTATATCTTTTGCTTCATCTTCCACCAATCCAATGTGGATGGTGACTTTGACTCTAGCTTGGGTTAGGTCATATTTATAAGTTTTCGCTTGCTCAAATGCTAAAACTGTATGACCGCCATTGATAATCCCATCACTTCCACCTTCACTAGCTTCTAAGACTTCTAGTTCAAGTTCGGTTTTGTTTTTGTTGGGTTTAACTTTATTTACACACAGGGTTATTCCACTATGACGCGAAAAGAATTTCTCAGGCTGAGTCGTCACTGAATCGAAGATTTGCCTATATGTCGCGCTTTTGCGGTTTGGTTCCCTGATGTTTGGTTCTAGCGGTAGGTCTGTAGGGAATGTGTCTACATGGGCGGTGGCGATGATGCAATTGGGTGCGGCTTGAAAAGAGCTATCTATCTTTAAGTTCCAAGTCTTGGGCATAGTTGATTAGAGTTGAGTTGGTCTTGAACTTGTGCAATCAGAAAATCTAAAATTATCTAAGCGGGACAGCTTATTCTTCATTAATTAACTGTAACAAGGCTGACGTTGATATCTTGCCACTTATATTAGTACCTTTATTCATCATTTACTAATCCATAATGACCAGTCCAACTACCGACTCAGTTCGCTCTTACCTAAAAGAAATCGGTCGCTATCCTCTGCTGTCCCCTGACCAAGAAATTACAAACGCTCGACTAGTGCAGCAGATGATGGCGGTTGAGCAGCAACGGCAAGCTCTTGCCCTTCAACTTAACCGACAACCAAGTGATTTGGAATTAGCTACCTCGCTTGGGCAAAACGAAGCTGAACTACAATCAGTCATTCAACAAGGTCAAAAGGCTAAACAAAAAATGGTGACAGCTAACCTGCGGCTGGTGGTTTCTGTTGCCAAAAAATACCAGAATCACAATTTAGATTTTCTCGATTTGCTCCAAGAAGGGGCACTAGGACTGCAACGAGGGATTGAAAAGTTTGATCCTAATAAAGGCTACAAATTATCAACCTACGCTTACTGGTGGATTACCCAGTCAATAACACGGGCTGTAGCAGATAAGTCTCGCACTATCCGTTTGCCAATCCATATCAACGAAAAGTTAAACAAAATCAGGAGAATACAGCAGCAGTTGTCTCAGTCTTTAGGTCGTCGTCCTACTGTGGTAGAAGTTGCTGAATCCTTGAATCTGTTGCCAAGTCAAATAATAGATTACCTTCAAGTTTCCAAGTCTCCAGTCTCATTAGAAATGCGGGTGGGAGATGAGGGTGAAAGTGAACTAGCCGATATTTTGCCGATGGATGGCATTTCCCTAGATGAACAAATTGCTCAGGAGCTTCTACAGCAAGACTTGAGCAAGTTGCTGGCATTGCTTAAGCCAAGGCAGCGAGAAGTATTGACTTTACGCTTTGGATTAGAAGATAATCAGCAGCTAACCTTGAGTCAAGTTGCAAAACGCCTAAACCAAAGCCCGGAAACAATTCGTAAAACTGAACATCAAGGTTTGAAAATTTTGCGCTCTCATCAAAACAAGATTAAAGACTATCTTCTTAATTAAGTGTTTCTTTTGTATGAGCAAAACCCGCTACTCCAAAGATTGGAAACAAATCCCCACAGATGTAAAAGATGCCTCCGATTGGCGCTGTACTAAGTGCGATCGCGTCTGCCTACGCCAGGAAGTGAAAAACCATCAGAGCTATCGAAATCCCAACGCTGGGTTTACAACCTCCAAATGGTTTGACTACTAGCAAACCCTAGTAATATTAAGCAATATTATCTTTAGATAAAGATTTAGTAAAATATGTAACTTCATCTATCTAAAGGGGTAAATTAATAATAGTTAAAAAACTTTATAACCAATGCTTAAAATCACCAATTTCTGGGCATTTTGGCCTAAGACACTATCTCCTCTTTAGGTATCTGTAATAGATGCTAAACATTTATGGTTTGAGAAATCACTGAGTATTTTAAGAAAATACATACTTCTGACATTAACTAGCAAAATAAAATCATCTGCTTTTTCCTATTTGAAGAGTTTTATAAGTCCTGTGTTCCAGCTTATTAAAAACGTCAAATATAGGATTGAGCTAATTTGCCAATTTATAAAAAAAAATTGAAAAACAAAATTGACTTTAATGTGTACCAAAATCAGCAGAAGCAAAATAATCTCATTGAAAAGTCGATTTTGTTAAGTGAGGAATACCTCACTGGGTGCAACTATCCGAACAGAAATTCATTGCCAGAGGTGAAAGAATTAGATAATCAACCAAAAATAGACTGGCAGCAGATACTTTATTCGTTAACGGAACTTAGCCCATTCCCGATTGGAATTGTATGCCTGGAAAGCCAGCAAGTTCTCTTTAAAAACGAATTATTAGCGTCTTTTTTTGCAATTGAGCCAAGTCAAAGATTCGACAAAATCATCCCTAGTTTTTATGACCAGCCAACTTTATGGGCTAAATTAGTTAATAACCTTAAAAGTGGCAACCTGATCAAGAATTGTGCCGTAGAAGTCAAAAAAGCCAATGGTGATACTTTTAAGGCGGAAATTTCAGCTAAGGTTGTTAATTACGAAGACAAACTAGCAGCACTATTCATATTTATGAATAGTACTGAGCATTTAAAAACCCAGCAGGAGGATTTTTCATTAACAAATACTGTAGAAGAGATAACAGACCCCATTGACTTCACATACAGCCAATCCAATTTGGTTGATGGGAACCCTTCTATTGCAAACACTACAGGTAATCAGAACGCTCAATCAGTTGAAAAAATCTCACCCTTACAGGAGCCAGAAGTAGATTTACATCTAATGGAACGTGCGATTAATGCTAGTAGTAATGGCATTATTTTGACAGATCCCAATCAACCAGATAATCCGATCATTTATGTCAATCCAGCCTTTGAATCAATCACAGGTTACTGTGCCAGTGAAGTCATTGGGCGTAACTGTCGTTTTTTGCAAGGAAACGACTCAGAGCAAGCAGCCCTCCAGGAATTACGTAGTGCCATTCAAGAACAAAGAGAATGCCATGTTATTTTACGGAATTACCGCAAGGATAATGTACCGTTTTGGCATGAACTCTACTTAGCTCCTGTGTTTGACAATTCCGGTTACTTGACTAACTTTATTGGTATCCAGACTGATATTACTCACCATCTACAAGCTCTTGAAGCATTACGAAAGCAAGAAGAACAGTATCGCCGTATTGTACAAACAGCAAGTGAAGGAATTTGGGTACTCGATAAAGACAACTGTACTACCTTTGTCAACCAACAGATGGCAACAATGTTGGGCTACACCATTGAAGAGATGTTGGGTGCAACACTGTTCTCTTTTATGGATTCTGAAGGGTTAGAGATTGCTAATGCTTACCTTTTACGGCGTTATCAGGGTATTCAAGAAGCACATGATTTCAAATTTCGCTGTCAGGACGGTTCTGACCTCTGGGCAATTATTTCTTGTGCCCCGTTATTAGACGACCAGGGAAATTATGCTGGAGCTTTGGGGATGGTTACTAACATCACTGACCGCAAACTAGCAGAAGCTGCACTGCAAGAGAGTAAACAACGTTTAGATGGAATATTATGTTCTCTTGAAGATGTGATTTGGTCAATTTCTGCTGATACTTTTGAAACTCTTTATCTCAATCCTGCGGCTCTGAAAGTTTATGGTTATTCTGTATCAGAATTTTTTGAGAACTCTAATCTTTGGTTTGAAGTCATTCACCCGGAAGATCAGCAACGAGTTTATGCTGCCATTCAACCATTATTCTTAACTGAGAAGCAAGAATTAGAATACCGAATTCTCAGACCTGATGGGCAGGTACGCTGGCTGTTAAACCGAAGCCATCTAATTTATAACGCTTCTGGTCAGCCGATTCGGATCGATGGAATTGCAACAGATATTACTGAACGCAAACTTCTTGAAGAAAAGTTAGTTCACAATGCTTTTTATGATGCTCTGACTGGACTGCCCAATCGAATTTTATTTATAAACAGGCTAGAACAAGCCATTGCACAGATAAAACATAATCGAGATGATTTGTTTGCTGTGTTGTTCCTTGACCTTGACCGTTTCAAAGTCGTCAATGATAGCTTAGGACACTTAGTTGGCGACCAACTATTGGTAACACTTGCTCAACGTTTACAACAATGTTTGCAGCCTGACGACATTGTTGCTCGCTTAGGTGGAGACGAGTTTACCATTTTGCTCTCCCATATTCAAACTATTGAAGATGCGACCGACATCGCAGAACATATACATCAGGCATTAAAGTCGCCCTTCAACTTGTGCGGGTATGAAGTATTTATGACTGCTAGCATTGGCATTGCTTTAGGTACAAACCAATACGTTCAACCCGCAGATTTACTTCGAGATGCTGACACTGCCCTTTACCGCGCTAAAGAACAGAGTCAAGTTGGACATATAGTTTTTGATACTACTATGTACGATCGGGCAGTAGCGCTGTTGCAGTTAGAAACTGATTTACGCTGGGCAATTGAACGACAGGAGTTGTGCATTTTTTACCAGCCAATTATTTGTATAAAAACGGGAACAATTACAGGATTTGAAGCACTGGTTCGCTGGCAGCATCCAGAACGTGGACTTATTTCTCCAGCCGAGTTTATTCCCGTAGCAGAAGAGACTGGACTGATTATCCCAATTGGTCAATGGGTACTAACTGAGTCTTGTAAGCAATTGCGGCAGTGGCAACTACAATTTCCTGCGATCAAACCCTTAATGCTCAATGTTAACCTTTCTGGTAAACAGTTCTCTCAACCTCATTTAATTAAACAAATCAGCCAAATCCTTCAAGATACTAGTCTCAGCCCTAGCAACTTAAAGCTAGAAATCACTGAAACTGCAATTATCGCCTCTCCTGAAAAGGCTACCTCTGTCCTTAAACAGCTTAAGGCTTTTGGGTTGCAATTATGTATTGACGATTTTGGGACAGGTTATTCATCTCTAGCTTATTTGCATAATTTTCCCATTGATGTTCTCAAGATTGACCGCTCCTTTATCAATCGCATTGATAGCGATACTGAACAATTCGCTATTGTTCGGGCTATTGTTACTTTAGCTGATAATTTAGGAATGAGTGTCGTTGCAGAAGGGGTAGAAACGATTGACCAATTAACGCAACTTAAATTGTTGCAATGTCAACAAGCACAAGGGTACTTATTTTCAAAGCCTTTAGATCGAGAACAAGCAAGAACTTTACTAGCTTCTGGGCAATCATTTTTAAGAGCATAAAAGCTTCTAACTCCTGAGTGCTGAATTTTTACCATAAAAGTTGTTTTTACTAATCAGCAGGATGTTTATATCATTTGTTGTGAAATCTTGAAGTTACCAAGAAAATGATTAGATTGGTTTTTCTTAAAGTACATAGAGCTTCAATAAGAATTACTCCTAATCGGGAGTTGGAGCTGAAACTCTGTGCCTTCAAGCGGTTGTGTAATGCACTTCAACTGACCACCATGCTTGTCTACAATTTGATAGCTAATTGACATTCCTAAACCTGTACCTGAACCAACAGGTTTAGTTGTAAAGAAAGGGTCAAACATTTTTTGCCTCACTTTCTCTGTCATCCCACAGCCATTGTCAATAACTCGAATCATTACTTGATTACTATCTAAAACCTCAGTAGCAATGCGGATTTGAAGACTATCATTCGTCAGTTGCTGATTTCCAGTTTTTGTAATGTTACTCTCTAGTATTGGGCAACCGACTGTTGGCTCTCTCAAAGCATCAATTGCATTAGTCAAAAGATTCATAAATACTTGATTAAGTTGCCCAGGATAACAATCGACTTTAGGTAGATTGCCATATTCTTTAATCACTTCAATATCAGGGTATTTCCCATACCCTTTTAATTGATTCCCTAAAATTAGGAGAGTACTATCAATACCTTCGTGAAGATCCACTCTTTTTATATCTGCTTCATCTAATCTCGAAAAATTACGTAACGACAAAACAATTTCGGAGATGCGTTCCGAGCCGATTTTTATTGAAGATAATATTTTGGGTAAATCTTCTTTAACAAAATCAAGTTCTATTGTCTCAGCTAAAATCTGGATTTTTGATAGCGGTTGTGGGTAAAATTCTTGATAAAGTGAAATTAATTTAAGCAAGTTTTCAGTATATTCATTGGCAATGGCGATATTACCATAAATGAAACTAACAGGGTTGTTAATTTCATGGGCAATGCCTGCAACTAACTGCCCTAAAGAAGACATTTTTTCAGTTTGAATAAGTTGAGTTTGCGTATCTGCAAGGTCTTTGAGAGTAAGTTTTAGTTGACTGTTAGCTGCTTCTAGTTGTGCTGGACTTGGCAAAGCTAACGCCTGGGGAATTATCGGCACTAATGTAAAAGCTGTATAAACCGATATCAAAGCAGTCAAAGCTTTTATAAAACCAGATAGCCAATAAGTTGGATGCCAAAGCGTCCAAATTTCCATTATATGGGTTTTACCACAAAAGATAATAAAAGCTCCAAATAATAAAAGTATGGATAATATTTGCCACTTCCAGACTCATGGTGACATACTGATTGATGGCAGACCCGTAAGGTGAGCATTTCCAATTCTGTGAAATAGATATCAGCGCGGTTAGCAAGCCGTTGGCAATTTTGGCTTGCCCCATTATTGATAATCAAGCCATTTTAGGAGACCTCTAGCTATTCAAACAGAAAACGGAGACCTTTAATGAAGTAGAAATTGGGCTAGTGCAACAGGTCGCAAATCAATGTGCTTTTGCTATTCGTCAAGCCCGTTTTTATCAGGCATCTCAACAGCGAATTGAGGAAATTGAACGATTAAATCATCTTAAAGATGATTTCGTAAGTACAGTTTCACATGAGTTACGCGCACACATGACTAACATGAGAATGGCGATTGAGATGTTAGAAGCTATTTTGAAACAATCACTGAGATAGAAAAATGCTGGGGTGATTTGTGAAATTTTCACTTAAAGAGCGATTCATTACCTGTAATACCAGTAGTATGATAATCTGCTGTTGATAACGGTAAGTTTTATCAAGGTATGGCTGGGCGATTTGTTCGCGTAGCGTTCCGAAGGAAAGGATTAAGCGATCTGGAATGGAAGCTGTTTGAAGATATGTTCCCCAAGGAACCAAAAAAACAGAGGGCGGGGAATGCCTCATGCACCATTTCGCCATGTACTTAACACCTTACTGTATGTATTGTTAACAGGATGTCGATGGTGTGATATTCCAAAGAGAGAGATTTGAGCATCAAAAAGTTCAGCGCACAGATGGTTACAACGTTGGGAAACGGACGGAACTTTAGAAAACAAGCAAGGATACTAGGGATTGCAGAGGAAAGAGCCTTAATCAACTGGAACTACGGTGCTGTTGATGGGTCTTTTTCCCCTGGTAAAGGTGGCGGTGAAGACGTTAAGTACAGGCATAAAGGTAAGGGATTCTTAATACACACTTTGACTGATGAACTGGGACGTATTTGCTGCTTACAAAACCAATTTTGGCTTTATTTGGGCTTAATTTTTGTTTAAGTCCCGTGAAGTCACAACTACTTTTGGGAATTATAAACTGGACAACCTTTGTTGAGGGTTACTGGCCTTCAGCTATCTGCACGGAGACAAGAAATGCAGCAAACTACGACAAAGCAGCAATTCCTACCCAAGCTGGATCGTCCATTTATAATAGCAGCACTGACCATTCCTATCGTTCACCTCGGACTTGGATACATAGGTTTATCCATGACATTTGTCGGTGGTGCGTCAGCATTTTGGCCTTCATTCGGTGTGTTTTTAGCAGGAATGTTATTGGTAGGCTATCGGGTCTGGCCCATCATATTTTTGAGTGATTTTATTGTTAGTTATACTCTCTTTTTTAAGAACAATCTTTTAATTAGTACTATCATTCCGACTGTCAATTTAATTACTCCTTTCGTAGCAACTTTTTTAATTCATAAGTTTATCAAGCGTCGCCATTTCTTAGAGAGATCGCAAGATATTTTTAAATTTATGGTTCTGACTATACCCAGCCCCCTAATCAGTTCCATCTTGGCTGCACTAACGCTTTGTATTAGTGGTATTGCACCTTGGTCAATATTTAGTAACGTTTGTCGAACTTGGCTGACATCAGACAGCACAGGTATTTTAATTGTTACACCTTTAGTGCTGGCATGGTTGCAAAAATCCCCATCGCCGAGAAGCTTCCATCGGCGACAAACTATCGAACTTGCATTCGTCTTATTGTCAATGATGGCGATTGTTCGGGTCGCTTTTTCAGGGGGATACCCAATTGAATACATGATCATTCCGCCGTTAATTTGGACGGCATTTCGATTTGAAGCGCGGATATCTACTCTAGCTGTACTTATTGTGTCAGCGATTGCGGTTTTTGGTACTGTTAAAGGCTTTGGTTCGTTTGCCAAACAACTCTCACCTAATGAATCGCTCATCTTGTTGCAATCATTCATTTGTGTAATTGCTATCACTACCTTTGTGATCTCTGCGGTAACTAGTGAAAACCAAAGATCAGCAATTATACTGCGGCAAACCAATGATGAACTAGAGCGACGAGTTGAAGAACGGACTGCCCAACTCAACGAAGCAAAAACTGTTGCCGAAGTTGCCAATCAAGCCAAAAGTGAATTTCTCGCCAACATGAGCCACGAATTACGAACTCCACTTAATGGCATCCTCGGTTATACTCAAATTTTACAAAGGACTGAAACCTTGTCTGATAAAGGATACAAAGGAATTGAAATTATCCATCAATGCGGCTTTCATCTATTAACTTTAATTAATGACGTGCTGGATTTGTCTAAAATCGAAGCCCGCAAAATGGAGTTGCATCCTATCGATTTCCATTTTCCTTCGTTTCTGGAAGGAGTAGTCGAAATCTGTCGGATTAAAGCCGATCAAAAAGTTATTTCCTTCACCTATCAGCCCGACTCTCAACTCCCGGTTGGTATCCACGCCGATGAGAAAAGACTGCGGCAAGTTCTGATTAATCTTTTGGGTAACGCAGTCAAGTTTACAGATAAAGGAGGGGTGACTTTAAAAGTAAACGTTATTAATCATTCGTCCAGGGTCAGTAGTCAAGAAATACAACAAATAACTAATTATAAAATTCGTTTTCAAGTAGAAGATACAGGAGTTGGGATGACATCGATGCAATTGCAGAAAATCTTCCTTCCCTTTGAGCAAGCAGGAGATATCAAACGACAATCTGAAGGAACAGGTTTGGGATTAGCTATTAGTCAAAAAATTGTTTACCTCATGGGTAGTACTTTGGAAGTTGAAAGTCAAATTGGTCAAGGTAGTATTTTCTGGTTTGAAGTAGAGTTACCAGAAGCAAAACAATGGGCTGTAAGTTCCAGAGTAATGCAACAAGGAGCAATTACAGGCTATCAAGGCAAAAAACGCAGCATTTTAGTAGTAGATGATAAGTGGGAAAACCGTTCGGTAATCCTTAATTTATTAGAACCGATTGGATTTGAGTTAATAGAAGCTAGTAATGGACAAGAGGGGATTGATCTGGCTGTTACATCTCAACCTGACTTGATCCTCACTGATTTAGTTATGCCTGTAATGGATGGTTTTGATCTGATTCGGTATATCAAGCAATCTGCTCAGTTAAAAAACATAGCAATAATTGCTTCTTCTGCAAGTGTGTTTGACAGCGATCAAAATCGTAGTTTAGATGTTGGTGCGGATGCTTTCTTATCTAAACCTGTCGTAGCTGAAAATTTGCTGGAATTACTGCGATTAAAATTAAATTTGGTATGGATTTATGCACCAAAATTAGAAGTTGATTTAGAGCGCAATCAAACTAATATTCAGTCAGATTCTCAGAATCTTTCTTTACCTTCGATTGAGATATTGACTAGCTTGTATGAGTTAGCAAAAGATGGCAATCCTGATGGGATATTGCATGAAGCCAATAACTTAAAGAGTAATTATCCTGTTTATTTTGATTTTGCTCAACAAGTAATCAAACTTGCCGAAAATTTCCAAATCAGGAAATTGCGAGAGGCATTAAATCAATGGATAGACCAGTCCAAATAAACTGTAAATAATCATCAATAAGGTTTTTGGTCTTGTTAATTCATTTTATAAGAAATATTTGAGAATCATGAAAAACTCTGATTTTGTTTTAATTGTTGATGATAATCCAACTAATTTGTCAGTACTATCACAAGCACTAAAAAGTGCAGGTTTCGCGGTTAGAGTCGCCGAAGATGGAGAAAGTGCGATCGAAATGGTGCAGCATAAACCACCTGCTCTAATTTTGTTAGATGTGCAAATGCCGGGAATAGATGGGTTTGAAACTTGCCAGAAACTTAAAGCTGATCCATTAACGCAAAACATTCCAATTATTTTTATGACCGCGTTGGCTGATACTGGAAATATGGTAAAAGGGTTTTCGTTAGGAGCCGTTGATTACATTCCCAAACCCTTTGAACAAACAGAAGTGATTGCCAGAGTGCGAATCCATTTGCAACTGAAGCAATTGACTGATAATCTTGAACAAATGGTTACAGAGCGAACGACAGCGTTACAAAAGGCACAAGTGCAACTGGTGCAACAAGAAAAGCTTTCAATGCTTGGTCAATTGGTAGCAGGTGTAGCACATGAAATGAATAATCCCATTAGCTGCATTGTTAGCAATATTCATCCTGCTCAAGAGTATATTGCCGATCTCACTAATGTCCTGCAATTATGTCAGGAAAATTATTCCCAACTACCGCCTGTGATTCAGAATGCGATCGCTCAAACAGATTTAGACTTTCTCTTAGAAGATTTGCCCAAGCTCCTCAATTCTATGCAGGTTAGCACAGAACGAATTAAAGAAATATCCATGTCGCTGCGAAACTTTTCCCGGACTGACACATCGGTAAAGGTTAAGTTTGATGTTCATGAGGGACTTGACGATACATTATTAATCCTGCGACATCGTTTTAAAGGGTTGGGACAGCGACCTGAAATTAAAGTTGTCAGAAAATACGCTTCCTTACCAAAGGTTGAGTGCTATCCAGGACAACTCAATCAAGTGTTCATGAATCTAATAGCTAATGCTGTAGATGCTTTAGAAGATGTTTGGCAGCAGGGCAAGCGAGTCAATGATTCCCTAGCAATCAACATCTTTACAGAGATGTCCAGCCCTGGATATGTAACGATTCGGATTGCCGATAATGGTATTGGCATGACAGACGAGGTGAGGCAAGAAATTTTTAATTATCTATTTACAACAAAAACAGTTGGTAAAGGTACTGGACTGGGATTGGCGATCGCTTATCAAATTGTAGTAGAAAAGCATGGTGGAGCAATGAAGGTTAATTCCATACTCAATCAAGGAACTGAATTTGCAATTATGTTGCCTTTGTAGGGCAGGGCTTACATAGTCAACTCTCACAACCCACACCATCCCCAATACTGTTCGGTTAAGCATTTTTAACTTGTAATCTGGTTTTGGGAAAAGGTTAAAGGTTTTTCTTCTACTTTTTCCCCTTCCCCTTTCCCCCTTAACCGAAAGGTATTGACACCATCCCCATCTCTATAAAACCCCTGGTGGTCTGATTGATGGGGTATTCTGAAGACTAAATTCTGAATTCCGTATTCTGACTTTTTTCTATTTATTTTAAAAAGTATTCAGTTTAATACTACAGCAACCAATATTTACGAGAGACAAGTAAATTGTCTCTCGTACTTTTCTAGAATTAGTAATTACATCTGCTTTCTCAACTTACTTCTCAACAGAGGCACAGCCGCTACTAAAAATGCGATCGCGCTTGTAGATTCAGGTACTTCAACGACTTTTGCATCAATTCGTGCAGTTCCACCTACCTGACCTAGCAAGCTAGAGTCGGCAAGTATACTAGCAAAATCGGAAGTAAACAGTAATTTAACGTTAGCGATAGTTAAATTTTTGCCATCAAATTCCATATTGCCTGGAGCGCTCAAATCAAACAAAATTTTATTCAGAGAAATTGTGTCTTTTAGAAAAAGCCCGCTGGCATTGTTGATAGCACGTGTCGGATCGTAGCCAATAGAAAAGTTTCCAATAGTAATTTCTTTATTGAATGTAACAGTACCAGTGTGTTGAATTGTACCTGAAAGCTGAGAAAACCCGCCCATGTCGCTGAATGTAAAATTGGTAGTTGGGGATATACCAAAGCCAACTATAAAATCACTGTTAATTGGCGTAACTGTATCATTGCTGCCTGTCAAATTTAGACCGATATTGCTAAGAAAACTTAGATCATGATAAACGCTAGTGACTCCAGACTGTATTTGATATTTTGCAGCTTCTGCCTGTAGAGGTGCAATTGATATAAAAGCTGCTGTCGTACAGCCAAAAATTGATGCCCACTGATAAAAACTCATAAACACACCTTATTTTCTATGAGTAATCATATAAAACATCAATATTTTTTATTTAAAGTTTCAATTTTAATTCGGTAAAGTTTCGATATTTATTACTCTCTTAGGTAGGCGAAAAGCAAATATTGACCCTGGTAATGCAACCATGTTTCGGCTCAAATCAGGCGAAACCCTCAAAAACTCTGTATATTTTATTCTCTGGAAGTCCCTAGCCAATCTGCAACGCGATCGCAAATATTGGTGTAAACAAGTCTGTAGGAATTCCCATCTTTCCAAACACCAAACCGGAGTAAAAGTCAATATTGGGATAAATTCCTTTGCTATCGAGTTTTTCCTCTACCACTCGTTCCATTTCTAGTAGTCTGCCAACCCAAAAATGCGCTTGTGAGGGCTGGGGAAAGGTTAAAGGGTACTGGGTTTGGGATTTAAACCCTTTCCCCCTGCTCCTTATCCCCACTTCGTGGGGGCCCACCTTCCCCTTTACCCCGCTTTCGTCACGAAAGTGAACTACTAGGGCAGTATCATAGAATTTGTCTTAGAACGCTATCCACCACTTAGCAATCTGTCATACTCTGGATGTGACCCAATCCAAAACCATACAAAATTATCATCTTTTTGTATAGCAAGCGCCTGATTAAGGTATAGCAATACACATTGACCAAAACTGACCGACTTTTTAAATGCAATAATGGATAATAATTAAATAGGTACAAATAAACATAACTATATTACTAGAATAAAATACGCCTAAAACCTTTACAAATGATTAATCAAAAGAGATAAACAACAATTTGAACTAGTTCAAATTATTTGTACACACATCATATTTCGCTAGGATTTAAACTTTTGTAGTTTAAATTTTCAATGAAGATATATCCTGTTGATTGAACTTACAGTACTTATTAATGTACTATTTACTGCAAGTAAAATTTACATTCTCCGTAAGCATTCAGTATCTAATTTTTAAGATTTCTGGCATAAAGTTATAGAAATTGCTGGAACAGGAAACTTAGAAAAATTTAGTGCTATCAAACGTCGTTAAATTGCCCACGTGCGTAGGCGTAGCCCGCCATAGGCATCGCTCTCCTCTAACAATGACAGCAGTCACATCAAGCAAGCGCTTACTGGTGCTGAACGGACAGCGCCTTGCGGTAAACGATTTTGTCAGCGCCCGCTTGATAGAAGTCACGTATCCGTGCTTCTTCTTCATAACCGCACTTGCGGTAGAACGTTCGCGTGCGCTCGAAGTCCGGCGTACCTGATGTTTCCACCAGTAGTATACGCCCGCCGCGTCTGATCAATGTTTGCTCAACGTAGCGTAGCAGGGTCGCACCACGTCCTTGTCCTTGTCTGTCAGGTTGGATAGCAATCAACTGTAGATTCCACGTCCCATCGGTCATTCGTTCCATCTCACAGTAAGCGACCCCGATCGCTCCATTGTCATCGTCGGTAATCCAAAAGCGTTTGCCGTCTCGCAGAGAATCACTGTCGCTGCTACCACCGAAGTAATCGGACAGTATTTCACCAAGCTCCTCAAGTTGGTTTGGTTCAAACAGTCCGGTTGCGTCGGCTAAAGCAATCAGCGCAGTCGTGTCATCGGGTATGGTCGGTCGAATCATCGCAAACTCCGTGTGCGTGTAAAACAGGTTAGCCTCTGGAGGAAATATTACAACAGTTGTTATGTCGCTTTAAAACATAACAACTGTTGTGATAAGATGTCAAGATGCTTGTTTCATGTTGCTGTAAACCGAGGAGAGCTATGAGTTATGACGATCGCCGTATTGAAGTCGCTAAAGCGGCATGGCGGGTGATTGTCCGTGAAGGATTGGATCGCGCTAGTATGCGGGCAATCGCGCAAGAGCTTGGCTCTTCGACCGGGGTTGTTACCCATTACTTTCGAGATAAAGAAGAACTCACCCTATTTGCCCTAGAACAAGTGTTTGAAAACGTCTTAGAGGACATGAAAACCTGTGCCCAGGGACGGCAAGGAATTGACAGACTAGCACAGATGATTTTTGTGGCTCTGCCTGTGAAGGACATTGACAAAGTTGATTGGAAGGTTTGGGTGGCATTTTTGGGCTATTCTATCGGGCGCGAACGCCTTGTCCAGGAACACCGAAAACGCTATGACTTCTTACGGCAGATTATTTGTCAAGAGTTAGTTGACTTACAAAAAGCCAAAGTGATTCGAGCCGATCTTGATTTAACCCTTGAAGCCAATGCACTCATCGCCCTAGTGGATGGTATTGGCACTGGTGTTGTCATTTCTCCTGAACAGTTCTCCGCAGATCAACAACAATATCTCGTGCGGCGGCATATCAACGCTTTATTGACACCATCTTAAACACCGATGCGTAAGTTTTAAGTTACTACCAACTCGACCAAATGAGGCTGCCTAACTATCAATACAGTTTGGTTAAGGCAAAAACCAGATAAAGTAAGGCTTAGGGACTTCCAAAGAATAAATTATGCAAATTGTAAGTTTGTATTAAACCTCCACATTCAAGTCAATGACTTCCAAAACATTGGGCAACCAGCGAACGTGTTCCACAATCTTGTCGTGAGTCCGAGCTTTATCTCGTGTCACCGTTCCCCACAGCTTACCTTTTTCGGTTAGATGCCAAATATTTTTGTGGCTTTGTTTACCATTGGTGTCAGTCTTGATTTGAACCTCTTTAGTTTGCAAGCCAGCAGATTCCAAAACACGGTTAACTATTTGTGGCTTTACGGGCTTGGGCAGTCCGTTGCGTTCGGCATATAATTCACCGATTGCAGTTGGAGACAAATGTCAGTCGGGAGTCGCAACGATTTCCTGGATTGCTCCGACTAACTCCTGTGCCATTGGGGTGATTTCGGGACACAGCGCTTGTACACCTCGAAGGATGGTGATGGTTTGGAGTTCTGCACTCAGCCTTGTACCAGCAAGTACTTTTTGCCCAAAGTTAACGAGTTCATCAAGAGTGGGTTTGGTATTGTGCTGTTGCTCAGGCTTGGATATTTCGTATTTACCAGTGCGCCGTAGCGATGGCAGTACTTCTTCTGCAATCCAATTAGTCAATCTATCCGCTTCTGGTTTATTAGAGCGAAATGCTAATTTGTACACGCCAGACTCTTTAATTACCCAGCCAGATTGGGTTCTGCCCTGTGAGTCCGGAATTTCCGGACTCACCTGTTTCCACCGTTCTGGTATAGCATTGAGAGTTTCCGCACCCTTCCAAGGAATCGTTAGTCCAAGACTTACATCTTTGGCAACAAACCAGGGTTCATCATCAATTGATACTACGCGAATTTCTTGAGACTCAAATACAAAAGTTGATAAATCAGACATAAATTCAATTCTCCTTGATTGTTATCCAGTCAGTTAAAACAGCCATACAGCAAGCGGTTAACGTTGGCCTTCTCAAGGTCTTATTTTGATGTTTGGCGACGTAACCGCCCTCTAACTCATTCTGCTCAAAAGAAACCCCAATTACGTCAAAAAGTTTATTAGCAACATCTAATGAAATAGATTTCGACCAAGACATATTTATCTCCCACCCAATCCCGGAAAAAACTTACTCCAAACACTTTGCTCTTTTGAAGGTAATCCTTCTGAACCTAAAACATTCTCTAGCCCTCGCTGATTACTCTGAATCTCCTGGATATTAAGAGAATGAATCGTCTGGGCTAACTCTGGACTGTCTTCTAACAATTCAGCTTCAAGCTCTAACTCCTGCTGCAACAGTTGAGCATTTCGACGCAAGAACATCTGCTGATTATGCCGCCGTCTAATTTCTGATTCAGTCAACTGTAACTGTTCTGAAAAACTTAAATCATCGTATTGGTTATACATCTTCGTGAACTCCAATTAAACTAAAGTATTCGGTTGAAAGTTCCATCAAGTATTTCAGAGCCAAGCAATCACCGTAATTTGTGTATATTTGAGCGATCGCCTGGAGTATGAACGGTATATTGTCCGGTGTGACGTTTTGAAACTGAATGGCTAGATTAAATGCTGAGTTCTCATCTTCTGGCTCCAGGCGCGGTGCATCAGCCCACACTATTAAACCTCGTTTATCAAGTTCTGCTAAAGAAATATCGTTTATAGCATCAACTACTGAATCTGGTGCATATTTTAGAAAGAGCTTAATCATAGACAATCCCTCCATAAAGTAGCTGATACCCCAGCCGTAATCTGATAATAAATTCGTCAGTATTACGATTGCCCCAAACAGGATTACTACGGCTTTTTATCCAATTGATTGGACTATGACAAATCTCTTGATGACAACGGTAGCACGTAGAAAATGTTGATACTCCAATGATGTCGTTGCCGTAGTAAGCGTGATGGATCTCTTCACTTTTATGAGTCAAGCAAACGACACAATAATTGTGAGTTTTTCTATGAGCAATCGCTACTTGTTTTCTGTACTCTTTGGGATTACCATATCTGGCATTCCAGTTTAATTGTCTGGGTAGCCGAGATTTTCTAGTAATAGAGTCACCCCTTTTTCGTTTAATTCTTGCCCCGTTAGCTCTTGCCACTTCTGTTTGATTTCCTGAAAATGTGGTCTTCTCCCTAATTCTGTTGCCCATTTTCTAATTTCTTCATACCAGTCAACCTGCTGCTGTGAGGATTGCTGATTATTTTTAGAACTATTAACAGTGTCACCATTCGGTTTAGAATCTTGCTTCTGCTCCATACCTTTGATATCAAATTCAGGTATTAGAGCTATAAAAGGATTACCACGAGTTGGAATTACTAGGGCATATCGAACTCCGGCTTTATCCAACATTTCGCAAGCCTGTCGCAAGATTTCAAGAATTTCTTTTTTGACATTCAGAAAATCCTGGGGATGGTCAAGGATATAACTTGATGTTTGCCCCATCGCAATAAAGCAAACGTTTTTCAGAGATGGGCGGCTAAATCCGGTTTCCCCAGAGAGCGGGGACTGTCCCATAAATAAACCATGACCCTTTAACCCCGCTGTGAATTTGATGATATAGTTCCAAAAACCTTGCAAGTCTTTGGCAGTATCAGCATCAACCATTCCTGGAAGTCCCTTGCCACCACCGTAAACACTGTCTACCTCGTCTTGAGCAAGAAATAATTCCGGGACACCCTGACATTCGCCACCAACAATTGATACTCTTGCTTTCTGCTTGTCAATTTGGTCTGTGGCAAAGGTAATCCAGTTTTTTAGTTCTTTCATGCCGTCAAACTTACGGCTGAACTTGCACAACCATCTAGTGACATCATCCTTTGGATCGCTGCCAATCACAATTGCTGGTGTTTGAGATTTTGCAGCGATTTTGTTGATAATTACCCCAGCCAGCGTGGACTTTCCAGACTGTGTTCCACCAGAAATGTAGAAATGGTGATTACTGCGAAGGGTCATATTTTGATTAGATGCAGCATCACACAGTTCATCAATCCAGCCACCATCAATTCTGATGTATGAGGGATAATTAGCTGCGATCGCTTGCAGAATTTTCATCGCACCCGGATTAATCACGGACTGCACCGATTCTTCATCAATGTCAGCAATATTGGGATTGGGAATACCAGTCGGTGAGGGTGATCGTTGTGCTGGTGGTTCTGGGAGTGTAACCAGACCTTGCAACTGATATTCAGCTATCCACCGGGGGCGCTCTTGCATTGGTAGCCGATTCACGTAATCAGCAACTCGGCGTTTGGCTGCGATCGCAGTGGTGACATAATCATAAACAGCCTCACCTTGTAAATGCTGCTTAAGTGCTTTGAGGTCAGCTTCTAGCAAAGACTGGTAAACTTTTTCCTTACTTTCGCTGATTTGGGCGGATACCCCAAATAAGCCAGCACTGACTGTTCCAGCACCAAGTAGCATCCCGGTTGTTATTCGGTCAGTGTTTAAGAAAAAAGGAGCAGACAGACATAACACTGCACTCGCTCCTAAAGAACACAAGGTAGTCCGCTCTGCGTGAATCACACTACTGGCGGTTAGTCGTTCTAATTCAAATGGCATAAACTTATCTCACCCCCAACGCAACACCAGCTGCAACTAAAGTCAAGAAGACAAACAGGAATATCACCCCAGGCATTAAGCCAATGGTAAAAGTCTTGCGGTTGAAACCGAATCCTTTCATAACTAAACCGCCAAAGTTGAATAACCCTAGAAATATGCAGCAGATGGAGATTATGCCGATAAACCAAAGAATGTATTTACTGGCGGGGCTGGCAACGGATAGATAACCCATAAACATAGAAAAGCCAACCCCAGACACTGCATATCCTATATGAGAGAGCTTAATACTTTGCATAATCTAGAATCTGAATGAATCTCCCACTTCGTTGAACGCTTGCTCGTATCCTCCCAACTGGCGTTGTTGTTCCTGCGACCCGAAGGCATGACGGATCACCGCCTCCCCATGTAATCCCCTGGTTCGCTGCAAATCCTCCTCAACCTTCATGGCTTCTTGAGAATATGCCAGTTGATTCTTATACATTTCAGCCAAGGATTGTAACTGCTTAAGGCGATGGCGAGAGAACTTGGTGTGTAACCACTTCTGGGCTTTTAACGTGCCAGCTACTTCTGCTTCATCAAGAACCTGTTGTGCAGTGGTATAAGCAGGTAACGTATAACGAGCGCGGATAGAACTTGGTAAATCACCCTCAATTTGGGTAGCATCCCCAACTCTTAAATCCGTTGACACTACTCCATCACCTTTACCGCCGAATAAACCAGGAAGCCATTTTCCTAACATTGCTTTCTCCTCTCTAACTACTAATTAAAGAATTCAGAAGCCAGAAGTCAGGAGCCAGAATAAAGAATTGTAGTACTGAATGAATAGACTATAAAGTATTAAATTTTTACTTTTCAAATCTATCTATTTAGTTCTCCTGAATTCTGACTCCTGACTCCTGCGTATAAGTCTGCTGAACTTGTTGAACTTGTGAGCCGATATATCGGGTTATGCCATATATCCCCATGAATGAAAACATCAAAACAGTAAAAGCTGCGATCGCAGTTTGAGCCATCATTCCCCGTTGCATTAACTCCTCAATCTGTCTATTGGACTGCGATCGCACTCTCGACTCATCAATAATTTGCTGGACTACCAGGAATTCTTCTGTTGTCAGATTTTCTAGTGTCAGCCCTGACAGATTCAATTCCCCGTCCTTCTTCAGGTGAATATTTAATGCTTTGCGATGGGTTTGGTCTTGTTGCTCCATATATTGCCACGCCCAAAACGAGGGTCAATAGCAGCAGATTTAGTACTGCTGCTACCAAGATGAATTTATTCGGTCGCATCTGCATTGCTAGCAGAGAGATAGAGCGATGTAATCTCCTGACCGAAACGAAAAAAGGCTTCTGGTTCTCCCTGAAATTCTTTGGCGAACTGTGCTACTTCTGCTAAATACTCGTTAGAAACATTAGCTAAAGTCTCGATTGTTTCAACTGCCTCTTTGTGAGCAAACTCGCGTGTCCCTTGGGTAATTGCAGAATTAAAAGATTGTATCTCTGCTAACGACTGCTTGGCTTGATTGGCAAGTGAAGTTTTATAATCACTCATGCTCTGTTGAGCTTTATTGGTTTTGGCAGTACGTTTGGTAGTTTTAGCTGTTTTACCATTGCTAGAAACAATTAAATTACTAGCTTTTTTGAGTGCCACAAGTTCTTCAGAGATGGCAATAATTTCTGCTTCAGTAATCGCATCGGGATCTACGCTTTTCTTTTGCAAGTACAAGCGTAGTTCTTCAGAACTCATTTCGATTCCATTAGCAATGAGAAGTTCTTGTAAATCGTTCATGAAGTGGCTCCAATTGATTTAGGTTGACGAAATTTAAATTTAGTTTGAGAAGCAATTTTTTTGACCCATTGCTGAATTTCAAATTCGGTGTAAATCTTATCTACAGAAAATGGCACTCCAATTTCTTGACCCCATCTGTAAATTGTCGGTTTGGATGGTCGCGGTTCTAGCCTTTGTAATGCTTCAAAGAGTTGAGCGCCGTTGCATGACAATTGTGGCAAGTTTGAACAAATAAATTCGTAGCGTTGAACATCTGATAATCGAATGGTGCGATTGGGATTTAAAAGCTTTAGTTGAGCATAAGCTCTCACCAGCAGAATTACCCCAGCTTTGGCACTGGTGGTATCAGATATTTCTAATCGACGAAGAATTCTTGGCCAAGTGTAATCACTAACTTGACCAACAATTTTTTCATATTCGTTCCTCAGAATTGTTCCTGCCATAGAAACAGCCATAACATCTTTGCACTTCTAGATTAGCATAAATACCTTATGTATAACCCTATAGATAGGGTATTATTCTGAAAAAACTCTCGACAAAAACATATAACTATAGGGGTAAAGTTAGGTAAGCGTTATTGTCGAGGAGAAAATGCCTAAGAAAACTACACCAAAAATGGTTCAGACCGCAGTTTCTATTCCAGAGCCATTGTATGAAGCTGCAAAACGGATTCAAGCAATGGAGGGTTGGAATGAGTCAGAAATGCATCGAGTCTTTTGGGAAAAAGGATTTGCGGTTCACCTTCAAGGAACTCTTGCCCGTTACCAGTTGGGTTTGATTCCTGAAGCACAAAGTACAGCCGAATAACTTGACGGGATTTAGTCTAAAGGGGTGCAATACTCCCCTTTTTTTTGTGCCTTCGCTAAAAAGCAAGCAGACCATGAGACTCTGCTCGACCTCAAACACGGTAGCATCAAGGCTTTGGGACACGCGGATGATTTAGACGAGGCTCAAAACCCTAGTAATGCCGTGAAAATAACTGTCTCATGGTCTGCTCAATCCCTTGCCCTGACTGATTCCGCGCCTCTATGAGAAAGAAAATTCATTTTTTTGAATTTTGCAGAAAACCCTGGTTTTTGGCTCTTTTTCTTAAAGTGGGTTTTTCTATTTGTTCTGTGGCTATTTTGAAGTCTGACCCTGTTTGACTAGCACCGAACGCAAGTACTGTCGGCAAGCTGCTTCTCCCCGGTGTATCAGAATCCGCAGCGCCTGTACTTCCTGCATTGGAGAAACACAGATTTCAGCGATCGCTGGAATTAAATTCTGTTGCTGATGCACGTAATCTTGATGCTGCTGCTCTAGCTCCAGAATTCTGGAGTTTAGTTGTTGTATCTGCCGTAATGCTTGTGTCAGAGATGATTCTTTGTTTCGAGAGCGATTATTTAAAGTTAATGTCATTTTCTTGCTCCTCTAAAGATTTTTTAAATGTTTGCCAATCTGGGCATTTATCACCGAAGCAGCCTTTGGGATGAACAGCGCAATTGAAGGTTACACCATTGTAGATAACCCCGTGGAAATGCCTGCAACCTTGGCACGGAGGAGGTACAGGTCTGGGTTTTAATGATTCTTCAAATTGCGCTGCTTCAATCCGACTACCGATAAACATGGTCAATCCAGTTCCCATCATGCTAAAGCTGAAAATCAGCCTCGCTGCGCTTGCAGGTATTGTGATGTTGAAGTAATTGGTTTTCTTTTGTCCAAAAACCATGACGCAACCACTCAAAATAGTGGAAAATGCGAAAACTGCAATGGTAGATTTAAGAATCAATTGTTTTGTGTTCATTTTTATTTTTTGAGTAGTTCATACATTTCAACTAATAAAAACTGAATCGATTTCGCCGTTATCAATAGCATTTTTAGCGTGACGAACAGCTTGGGTATGATTGTCAAAAGTTTGAGTCGTAGGAGTAGCCCAAGTTGTTTTAAAAAAGCCCTGCTTCCCAACGTGAATATCCACAGCACCATCATTTAACCAAGTCATAAATCGCAAGTCGCAAGTCGCAAGTGAAGAACAAATTAACCAAGTCGCAAGTAAAAATAATACTAAGTAGCAAGTCGCAAGTAAAAATTCACAAAATTGCTCTTAAACTTGCGACTTGCTACTTGTCACTTGCGACTTGCCTTTGATTCGGTAGTCTCAATTTTGTAGCCGCCATGCTTGGTTTTATACTCTTTCATTGTCCGTTTCTTTCCCTAAAATCTATCTTGTTGAATACTGAGACTTGCTCGATTAGAGAACTGCCTAAGAAGGCGGAAAAACTGACCAACATTGCACCCAGGCAGATATTTTTCTGTTGCTCCCAACCAGAGATGATTATGTTGGGATTAGCATTTGTCTCGATTACTTCTAGCCCCCAACAAGCCATTGCCCCAACTCCAGAAAATCCAGTAATTAGCAGAGAGACAATTGCAGTTGTTTCTATGGTGCGATCTATGAATACTTTGGAGTTGAATCGTCTTCTTGGACGATGATTTTTAACTAACCGGACTTTTGGCTCTTGCATACTTGAACGAGCAATTTGTTTCTGATTAGCCATCGGTTTCACTTATTCTCATGAATTACTAGAAAAAATATGATCATCTACAGATAACTTAAACTGTTTTATCCCTCCGCTATAGTGGATTGTGATGCCGGAAATGATTTCTTGTTCTGTGAGTTCTTCAACTTCTTCGGGGCAGGATAAATCGCGCCAAGGCAAACACTCTTTTATCCAGTATTTCGCCCACAAAAATTCGTTAGCAGTTAGCTGCTCGACTTGTATTTTCATTTCGTTTCATCCAACTCCACAAAAAAACCTGCACCAGTATTTGTCACTTTTAACAGCTTGCGATTAACTAATGTTTGTATGAAACAGAGACTAAACCTGATGGCAGATAATCGAGCGCTGCCACCGCAATGGCGGAGGTACTGTAGGCATAACTGGGAATGGTCTTTTGGGACTGAGTTAGTTTTTTTAGGCATGATATTTTTACTGTTGTGGTTTGTAGGAAGCAAAGCGATGGCAGAAAAAAATAGCCAAGCAGTATTAATGCTTGACTAAAGTATTTTTGAATTTAAAAGGTGAATTTTAGTTATTAAAAATTATCAGGATCTTCAAATTGATTTGTTGCAGAGTGCTTGTACATTTTGGCTTTATTCATTTGATGGGTTGAAGCTTTAATTACTGGAATTGCAGCTTCCTTAACAGAATCTTTTGCTTGTTGAAATAGAAATTGTGTCGTCCCTTGTGCATCTTCTTCTGCTGGGTCAATTTGTCCCCATAAGGAGCAACTTAACTCTAAAGATTCGTAGTCGCCTAAATTGAACTTACGTGTGTAAGTTACAGCAATAGTCTTGATTTCCATAATTTCCCCAAAGAATATTTCAAAATGAAGTTTAGCTTTTTAGCATCTCTTGCAAAGTGACGCTTCTCAAATTACAAATGTCGCCAGAAGTTATTACTGATAGTCTTGAGACTGACTACCTTGGGTTCTGCTGCTTCAGGGGCATGACCAACAGCTACCGCAGTAACAATTGGTGCAGATGTCGCTAACAGAGAGTTAAGTAACTCTCGCTGATAGTCAATATCTTCTACTGTGCGGTAAACTCTGTGGTAATCAATTTGCATTCCTAAAGGTGTTGGTACTATTTTCAGATATTCATTTAGGGCGTTAATATAGCCATCGTGAAAAATCCTATTAGCAATACAAGGACGGATAATATTCAATAATTGAATAGCTCGTCTAATGTCTGCAACACTACGGCTAGCATCAATCTCTGGCTGACTTTCGCTGTAACCTTTGGCTTTCTTTTCTGCTACTAGATTGTTGAATTTATTAACGGCTCTTTGATGATTGCCTAATGTGTGGACTCTGGTTTGCGCTTGATAACCGACTCTGCCCCACTGCACTGTTAAGTTACCATCTTCGACAATGGCAGACCAGAACTTATTGCTGTTTCGGATAGCATCAACAAAAACTAAATAAATTTCCATGTTTCTTACCCTGTCAACTCACGACTTAACGGGCATTGCCCCATCGAATTTGATGCTGTAAAGCTTCAAGTAAGATTTCAGCTTCCAGAGTTGTTAGCTCATCTAAAATAGAGCAAACATCCTCAAACAAGTTTTTATACAATGGATATGAAACTAATAAGCTTATATTAGACAATGCATCTTCAAGTGCCTCAGTAACAGTATGCTTAGTAGAACTGTCTTTTTCTAACGTAAAAATGTAAGTTGCTAATGCCATTCGGAGCATAAGCTTCGTTTCTCTGTCCAACTTCTCTAAATACACACCATATTTATCAACCAGTTGGTCAATAGTTAGAGTCTGCCCGTAATAAGTAACTAAGTCTGTCGTCATGTTTATTCGCCTTATTAAGTATGTTAATTGATTGCTCTCAATTACTAAAAAAAAAGAGTGATTGCCCCCATAGAATCAGGAGACAATCGCTTTTTCATCAGTTCATATTCCGAAACTTAGCAGCACGCAAAGACTGAGTTTTGACTGCAACCACAAGACTACTAGCTCGTCGTGCGGTGGATGCCCATGCTTGCATTCTTTCAACCGCCGCCGCATCCTGAATCGCAAGCGGGGTAATGGTTTGACGACAAGCTTCGAGGTCAGCAAGTGTTACCTGCTGCGGTCTACCCTCATCGAATGCCAGCAGAGCAGCTTCAGATGCGAGAGTTTCCAGTTCAGCGCCGGAGAATTTCGCGGTGTTGGCAGCAACTGCTTCCAAATACTCTGATTCCAGGTGAATGCCAAAGCGTTGTAGATGAATCCCTAGAATTTGTACACGCTCTGGCTCTGTGGGCAAGTCAACAAAGAAATTTTCATCGAAACGGCCTTTCCTCTTTAGCTCACTTGGCAGTGCAGAGGGGTCATTGCAAGTTGCCACGACAAACACGCCACACTGAGATTCGGACATAAACGTAAGAATATTGCCCAGAATCCTCTGTGAGACTCCACTGGTGTCACCACTGCCAGAAAGGGCTTTTTCTATTTCGTCTATCCATAAAATGCAGGGTGCGATCGCGGATGCAGTTTTCAAAGCACGTCTGACATTCCCCTCAGACTCACCTACCAGACTGCCCAAAAGGGATGCAATGTCTAGCTGGAGCAATGGTAAATTAAGGATGTTAGCAATGTTTTTAGCCAGTAATGTTTTACCTGTTCCGGGTGGGCCAGCCAGCAACACACCTTTTGGTTGTGGTAACGAGAGACTTCGCGCCTCTTGGGTGAATAGCCGCCGCCGCCTCATCAACCAATCATGCAGAAGATCCAAACCGCCGAATGCGATTATCGCAGGTTTACCCAATTCGATACCCATTTGAGCAAGTAACCGAGTTTTGTACTCGACGGCTTTGGGGATGAAATTAGCATCAACAACGACACCATCATTAGTTAAGTTTTCTTTGACAGTTAACCGCAGAAAATCACTGATTTCTTCTAAAGTTAAACCCAGTGCTGCACGAGAAAGAGATTCAATTTCACTTTTATTAAGGGAAATAGTGAAAGTCAATTCCTGTTCAATAGCTGACTGTTGTAAGTCATGCAAATAAGAATTGATGTGTTCAAGTATTTGGTCAATACTAGGTAAAGGGACTTCACAATAAGGAATTAATCTGATTAGAGATTCGTGTAGTTGTATGTTCTGCCCCAACAAGACAATGCGTTTATCTGTAGGTTTTAACCTGTGGTAAAGGTTTTTTACCTTGCTTAAAATCTCCCATGATAATTGGGGTGAGTTCTTAGCAATGAATGGGTGAATATCTCCGAGGATAAATACACCATGACCACTAAAATTAGCAATGTAGTCGAATACAAATAGTAGTGGATCAGCCTGTGGA
This sequence comes from Nostoc sp. UIC 10890, assembly GCF_054786515.1. Lineage (NCBI taxonomy): Bacteria > Bacillati > Cyanobacteriota > Cyanophyceae > Nostocales > Nostocaceae > Nostoc > Nostoc sp. UIC 10890. The sequence continues at coordinate 109,094 of NZ_JBSGKF010000005.1, read as the reverse complement.
GGTCTTTTGTACTCTGCAACTGGCTTAAACACCAATCCCCCATCTGCTGCAATTAAACATTGCTCCAGGTTGGACACTCCCAGATTCCAGAAGAACACTGGACTTGACAGTTTGTTAGATGCCTCTGTAGTCAGCCATTGGATAATCGTCGCTTCATCAGGAGACAGGACATCAACTGCGGCGATAGGGATTTGTGAATCGAGTGTGGAGAGCAGATTTGAGAGTTTCATAGCAGATTTGAGATAACTTCAATTAGTTTTGGCGAAGCCATTGTGACAAAATCAGTAGTCAGTTTTAAGCGATAACTGACTACTGACTGACTAATTACTGGCGCTGGTATTGTTGATAATTTGCTGCTATCCGTTGTGTTTGAGCTTCCGGCTTAAATTCACGTTCGCCCTGTACAACCCCCAACGCCTCTTCAAATGGTTGGGTCGCCTCTAAACAAGACAATCCCTCAAATCCAAGAGCTTCTACTTGAACTTTACCTGTAGCCGAGTCGAAATGAATTAAAACTGAACGTTCCATAATTATCTCCGTGCATATTGTTGAACTTCTTGATGTCCGGCAAAGGTTAGGCGTAAAGTTCGTACAGTCTCATTGCTTTCTTCAGCGATCGCACACTCCCCAAATCTTTCTTGTAACTCGGCGGCTTTAGCGCGAACCATCCGTTGTCCATAAGCCAGCATTAGTTTATTGCTGAAGAAGTCTTTGCCCAGCTTCGGAACTGTTTCATAACTGTCGTGTATTATCTCGTACACGCCGCTTGAGGTGTTCCATTTAAACCCGATGTCTGCACGAGCTTTTATGGTGCGACCAGATATGATGATTTCAGCACTTTGTCCTTGTGAACCGCCATAGTATCCTTTTAGTGGCTGTGCTGTTTCGTGAACTTGCGGATTCAGTTTCAAGTCTTGTAAAGCTTGTACTAGACATTCAAAGGATACAAGCTTGGTTTTAACTGTTGAGAAATGCGACATTTTTGGCTCCAAGGCTTTCAAAGTGGTTTGAGAAATAGTATGGGTGCGATATTCTTTTTGGGTTATTCTGGAAACTACGTATTAAATCCATTGGGATCAGTCTTGAGCGAATTCACCCTCGCCCAAGACTGTTTTTTACCTGAACTTAAACGCGCTAACGGTAGCTTTCGACAAGCCCACGTCGCTAGTCGCAAGTGATTGCAGATTGCGCTGTTCATCTAGTAGCTTGGTGCGAATTTCTTGCATTTTTTGCTGCAACTGATTGCGCCCCTCATTACCAAGATTCTTCGACTCAATCGCCGGATCATTAACAATCGAGTCAATATGCGCCATCATCGCCTCCAAGCTGCTGCCAGCCTCCGGGTCAGCATTCGCTAGTAGTACCTGAATCTTCATTAAATGGCGTTCCATCTTCTTTTTAAATTGGACTGGTTTACGTCCTGGCTCCCAGTCGGCTAGTTCAGAGAGAAGTTGGGCGGCGAGTTGTTCACCACCAGCTAGGGCTGATTCCCTTAGTCGCTGCTCCAGATTTTGGTCATACTGTTGTATGAAGCGAGTGATTTGGTCTAAACATTCGGCTTGTTTATGGTCGAGTTGTTCGGATAGGGCAGGTATGATCACTGGGCGACCGATAATTACTTGGAGATAATCTTCAAGGTCAGTCAGAGTCGGAAAAGCCATTATTAAGTTGGCTTTAACTGACTCTTGCTTATCCTGGGGTAGTTCCCAAGTGTTAAGTGAAAGGAACTGGTCAATTCGCTCTTGGTAATCTTCGAGTCCCGCTTCGTAATCAACTTTTAATTGATTACGGAGTCCAGGGGCAACATTATCTCTGATATTAATTAACTGATTCCACACAAGTGGAGCTAAATCAATCGGACAAACCCAATCACCAGTATCAGCAGACATCCATTCTTGAACCGAAGCAATCTCTTGCCTCAATTGGGCAGCAGCTTCATCGAGCTTCTTGAATACTTTGATTCCGCGTAATCCAACTTCGGAATTAGTAACTTTAACGAGGTCTGATTCGATTTCAGACACTTCAGATTTTAAGACATCAGCCCATTTAGGAGCAGCAGACTTTGTACTTTTCTTTAGCTGGATACGAAAACGAATACGGGTTTTATTTAATTGCGAGAAATTGTGGCGCTCGACTACTGCATCAGTTAGGAAATTTGTAGCAATAGGGTTGTCAATTGCTTGTACCATGATTATTTACCTCAACCATTATTTTTCACTTTCAATTAAGCGAAGCTTTCTTTGTGACTATTTGAATGTCTTTAGTAGCTCTATAGATTACTTTTTTAGAGGTTGTTTGTAACCTAATGTGTCTTTTGATGACTGGTGGTTTATGTATGGACATATCTCAAAATAGCTGAAGTTGCTGCGAATTATCCTGTACCACAGGCTTGTTATAAGTCATGCCTTCGACTTCATAACAGCGAGTCATAAGTTTGTTTCGATTTAGTCGAAAGCTGGCTTTTTTTCTTTGATTTGGCAGAGGTACAAACAGATACTGTGGATGTTGGATAGTACCTGAATCACCCAGATATCGACAATGTGTACCATTAATTTGGTAAACTTTTGATGAACTCAACAGTGTCGCGTCGTACACCTTAATCAAATTTGTTTGCATCTGATTAGTATTGAAGTAGAGTGTGCGATAATCTTTTGTGGAATCGATTTTTCTCTACAGCCAACTTTAATCAGTTTGACTGTAGAGTTTTTCACGTACAATGTAATTTTTCGATTCTTTCAAAGATAGAAATGCTCGAAAATCAGGTTTAATTTTTCCTTTAATTCATCAGGCAGAGCCTTAAAGTCAAACTCGTCTGATTCCCAAACTTCATCAAGACTTGTTGACTCATCGATAATGTTTGCAATCAAACTCGATTCATCGTTGTGCTTCCAGCCATTTGCTAAAAGCCACGGCAGAACTCCATCAGATTGCAATAGTTTTTCAATGTCAAACGAGTCAGAAAATGATTGCAAGTTTTCGATATTAGGGTGAACGATTGTAATACTCATCTGTAATTATTTGTGAATAGTTCAACAGCACGTATTAGCTGTAGACAAGGCTTAACCAACTTCTAATTACAGTTGCCCAAACCCTGTTTACAACGAGTTAAAACGTAATCTCATTCGCCGCTTTTATTACAGCTAAAGCCTGTTTACTGACCTCTCGCCACTCTGTTTGCTCGTTGTAGGATGCCATCACTAATTCCGACTCTACCCATACACGACAGAACAACACATTTTCGTCTGTCGTCCCTGGAGTAGGCTGTAGTGTGATGGGAGAATACAATTGTTGTGGGGTCAAAGTTGCGATCGCCGCAAGTATGCACTTTGAGAAATGCGTATCGTAGCCTGATTCTAAGATATACGTCCGGTCTGCTTGCATAGTTATTAGCAACTTGCAGGTTTCTTTTTTGCGGCGTTCTGTATTCTCAAACCGTAGTTCTTTAAGATATCCTGTCAGCGCAGTTTGAGAGACATCACTCGGTTCACCATTTAGTGTGTACCACAATCCTCCGTGCTGACGGTTGCAGTAGATTTTACAATTGCCAGCTTCAGAGTGCAATCCCAGCTTCGGCTTATTAATTGCTGCGACTAACTGCTTGAGCAATTCTTCTTGGCGCATCAGGGCAGCAAGTAGTTCAGCATTTTCTTGAGGGTTCATTTGTTTGTACCAAAAGCATTTTCACTTTTGCATTGGCGAAGCCGTAGACTTCTTGAAGCAGCAGGCGCAACCGATGAAGATTTCGGTCACGCCTTCTGATTTTTTTACGCTGCTACCAACTCCCGACGAACTTGCGGCAGTTCAACCGGAATCTTCACTCTACGCAGCGCCTCTACAGCTTCCTTAATGCTCCAGTACTGCACGCCATCGCCACAGCGCCAGTAGTATGTTTTGGGGTCGTTTTCCCAGACTTCCTTAGCGTTTCTGACCTTGAAGAGTATGCCCAAGAACTCACCATCTAGATAGACGTTGTGAGCCGTCTGGATGTCAGTCTTGCCTACATAGGTTAGTCGGTAGCTGTCCACTGGTGTACATAAGTCCTCAGAACGAGTTCCACGATACCCACAGTTCCCGCACCCATGACCACCACAGTCTGGACAGATGGCAGCAGGAGGATTCCACTTTGGCAGGGTGAAGTCCCATTCAGAAGGTGGGGTTAATATTCGATGCTTTTGTGAGGTGTAGCAGCCAGCATAACCAATTACCTTGTCAGGATGGGTTTGGATATTCAACGATAACCAATCACAATCACCCAACAAGCCAATTTTCTCATCAGCTTCTTTCAACTCATTATCTAGTTGCTGATTGCGCTCTACTGAAGCAGAAAGACTCGCTTTAATTTCTGCTACTGCGCGTTTGAACTGCTCTTTGTGGTATCGAGCATAACCGTGAGTCATTTTCACCCAAACCGTAGTGTCATCTTCAGTAATCCAGATAGTCACTACATCTTCGGGCTTGCACTCTTTTGAGTAGTCCGACTGATTGACGATGGTTGCAATGATTTCGCGATCGCTCGTGGTTAACGGATCTTTTGTTGGCGCAGGGGCTAAACTTTGTGTCATCATTATAAATTGCCTCTTCTTTAAAAGGTTGGGGGCATAGGGGCGATCGCAACTTTTCCAGAGCCAGCGTTCGCCCTATTTTTATTGGTCAGTTTGTTGTGCTTTCAGCACAACACTCTCAATCTAGAATTGGCGAAGCCTCAATTTTTCTTGCTCCTAACCAGTAGTTAGAGCTACTAAGCAAAAGACATAGTGCGTCACGCAACCGACGGCTTCAATAGTATTATTTGCCAGCCACTGCACTAAAGCGATTGCTTCTGCTTTGAATAAAAGGCTTGCTCAAAATGGCTGTGTGTCCGTTGATTGCTTCTCCAGGCTTCTTTACCTACTCAATAGAGCTTGTGCTATACCCCGGTGATCATGTCTCTAGACTATGTTTCGAGTTGGAATGTTGGCTTGACTTGGTTTGTAATGGTTGACTTGCGAACTCTTTCGCGTCCTGGGTGCAGGCAGTTCACTTTCCTTACCCTTATATTTAATATAAAGTCTTACTTAGTATTTGTCAAGTTTGACTTAGCATTTACTAAGTGTTACTTTATATAAACAAAGCAGACTTAGTAAACGCTAGGTGTTACTTTGTAGAAATAAATCCTAAACCAAGGCTTAATAAAGGAGGTGGTTTAGTGAGTTCATGTTTGATGAAGGTTGAAAAGCGTATTCAAAAGGAAGTTCCTGGATTAGGAGAAAAAATTCGACGTGCAAGAAAGGTTGATAAACGCCCACTTATAGAATTAGCAGCCTTGGCTGGAATGAGTACCCCAAACTGGTATGCCATTGAAAATGAAGAAATGAAAACATTGCCTCTGGCAACACTCAGAAAAGTAGAAGCTGTTTTAGGTGTTACTTTTGGTGTCGAATTTAAAGAGGATGAGGACGAGGAAGAACAAGAATGACTTGATGAATGCGTTTATTTAACTAGCCATGATAATTTGAAGCGACCGCCCGCCTGCAAGCTATGCGATCGCTCACCTCAACTAGACCACCACAAGAGGTATAGTTATGTTTACACTACCAGTTTTTCAGCTACTCCTCCAAGACAATCCCAACTTGTTTACTACAGAAGGTTTATCAGCCTTACTGGAAGATTGTATTCGTCTAAAATATCCTAAACGCCACAAATTCACTTACCCCTCTTTACTAAACCAACAGGTTTACTTATCTCTTGCTAATCTTGGTGACGGTAGCAGTGAAGATGAAGAAATCCTTCGCCGCATTTTGTCAGACCCTAAAGGCTGGTGCATGGATGCCCCAGCAGAGGTAAAAGAAGGAGGTAAGTTTTACGACAAGATGGGTAAAGTGTTTGGCCCTCGTTTTGGAACTGACCTTTTTCTCTACCACACTGTCCGAGACAACATTCAAGAGCTTCAGAAAAGGTTAGGCATCTCTGGGGTGAGAACAAGAAACATTTCTGTACGTGATCGCTTATTTTCATTCCCGACAGTAGAGGATCAGTTAATCACGCTGGATGAAGATCGCCTTACCCTTCAACAAGCTGTACCAGAAATCATCAAGTATTTTGTCAGCCTTATGCAGATGCAGCCTGCATACAAATTATTTTTAGTTGATGAGAAAGAGCAGCAAATTCCTGCTTCAGTCAGCACAGTTAAGAATGCGGCATCAAGCGCAGTAATTGCAGAGATTTACACTGAATCTTACAACTGGGAGCTAACAGGCGCTAACTGCTGGCGAGGCAAAAGTGTTGAAAGATTAGACCCTGATGAAATCCGTCTTACCCTTCATCTCGACTGGGACGAGAACAAGTTCATCTTTTTTGAAGCCCAACACCCGGACTTGAGCCGATTTCCTTGGTTAGACACGGCAGAGTAAAACACATTTTTAAACTTGTGCAAGTCTGAAAAATTATTTTAGGAGCGAACTATGACATTACTCTTAAATCAGTCGCTACTGCTCGAATCCAAATCTTTTAGAACCGAAGCCATCACAAACTTTTCTGACGACAAGGCAATAGATATTCTGGCCAAGGCTAAAGCAATTATCTTTGCAGTTTGGGGTGGTAGTGGTTGGGCAACTACTGCACAAATCGCAGAATATTTCGGAACTACGGAGTCATCTGTCAGAGAACTCTTTCGAGTTAATGGGGCTGAATTTCGAGACTGGGAAACCAAAACCCTTACTGGTAAGGACTTACGGGATGCTCGTCAGACGCTCTGTTTACCATCCCGAACATCCCAAGCCAGGGTTTTCTCCGCATTAGGCACACTCCGAATTGCAATGCTTTTGACCGAATCGGAGATTGCTGCTCAAGTACGCACTATCATTTTAGATTTAGTTTCATCTCTACCAGCGATCGCTCCCCAGCAACCCACTACACCAGCCCTCCCCCCAGTTGAACAACGGCTAGATACTTTTGTCAAAGCAATGAAGACTTTAGCCGAACTTACCGGTGGCAGACTCAACCCATACATGGAACAGAATTGCAAAGACTTCGCCGCCAATCTGATAGCTGACTACAACAGACAGTTACTAACCGGCACAAAAGAAAAATGGCTTGGCGTGGTCAACTTTGCAGAGAGCGAACTGGGAAAGAAAGTCCCCCTAAGCGGCGCTCACTACCGTGGTCATCTTGGGACATGGGTTCGCACGTTTTACCCACATTTGGGTGATCGCCAAGAAACACGATTGGTCAATGGTGTACAACAGCCTATCTATGTCTACGCTTGCCACGATCCGGCTGTTGCAGCAGGCTTAACCAAAGCTATAGAAGAGTTCTTTGCTCATCCCAGTCCTAGTGCAGCGCTCAGGCAGGCGGGGGCTTTCGCTAGTAAGAAAGCTGTAGTTACTGCTTGATGGTTATCTGTCAAGCACAGCGATCGCCGAATCATCAAAAATTAAGACTTTCACAAAAAAGGCAGATTCTACCTTGAGGGGAAAAGATATGGAACTCGGCTACTTCCAGAAAGATGTATTGATTGAAAAACTAGCTAAGAAATTCTACGCAATTCAAGGCTATGTAGTCCCCGAAAGCTATCGGATGCAATCAGCTACACATCCGGCAGAAAGAGCGTGTGTGGCTATGGCTATTTTTGCTATTCAAGAATTTGAATCCATCGAAGATGAATGTTCAGATGAGGAGGGGGAAGAGATATGAACAAAGAAACATGGTTATCTCAAGGAAAGATACTGTTTGGTGAGAATGTAATGAACTGGAAGTTTAAGTGTCCCTGCTGCGGTTATATCGCTACTACTGAAGATTATAAAAAAGCTGACGCTCCTTCTAGCGCAGTCGCATTTTCTTGTGTAGGGCGCTGGATGCCAGTTCATAAAGAAGCTTTCGATGACAAAGATAAGCGTAATATTCCTTGCAATTATTCTGGGGGCGGATTGCTCAATATTAATCCGGTTATTGTTGATAACTGCAAAGTTTTTGAGTTTGGAGTTTAAAGATGAAAGCCATAGTCACAGTAGTTGAAAAAATTTCATCTGAAGCTCACATTAATATTCCTGAAGGTTTAGCAGAATCAGGTATTAGACAGCACGTTGTAGACAATTACAACAGTGGCGAAATGCTTCCTTTACTGAATATTTTCCACGTTGATTTTGAATCTATTAGCGTTCACATTGGTAAAAAACTCCAAATTACTTGGCAACCTGGAAAGCCTTGGAGTTCAAAGCGTCCCTATTACTTTTGTAAACTTGGAAGATTTACTTTGACTCTGTTAACTGATACAGAGCAAAACTTAACTCGTACAGAAGTTTACTTTGGGCATCACAAGCAACTTATTTATACGTCAGAAAAAGAGATATCCATTGATTTGGCAACAGTCGAACTCCAAAATTTCTTAAGCGGATTAGCTGTTGAACTTCAGACTTTAAGCCACATTGAATTTAGTGAGGATGAAGTATGACTGTTGTACCATTATTAGCACCAGAAATCACCGTCATCGAAACTGTCACCCGACATCCTCTAAACTTTTACGAGTCTCCATCGTGGTTCACAACTGAATTACTACGCCATGTTCCGTTATCTGGTGTCATTGGTGAGCCTTGTGTGGGACACGGCGCGATCGCATCATTACTTCAGGCGTGGCCACACACCAAGCAAATGTGGACAAACGATATTGATCCACATAAATCGGCTGATTACCATCTGGATGCAACACTATCCGAGTCATGGGCTAAGTTTCCCGATTCTGACTGGATCTGCACCAATCCGCCATATTCGGAGTTCGCATCCCCAATTATTAAGAATGCCTACCGTAAAGCCCGTGTGGGTGTAGCTGCATTCCTCCTGACCAGCTTTCTCGAACCTTGTGATGATCGCGCTGATTTCTTACAGCAGCACCCGCCGTCACTTGTACTAGTTTTGCCGCGCTTCTGCTTTCGGAAAGACAAACGGGGTACTCGCTGGGCTACTGATAACATAACCATTTCGTGCTTTGTATGGGACAAACGTACAACAGGACAACGCATTATTGTGCGTCCCAAATCAGAAATTATTGGGTTTTACAAGAATCCAGAACAAGCTATTTCACAGAAACGGGTAGAAGAAATTGTTCGGGCGATGTCGAAGGTGGCAAGCTACGCCAAAGGAGAATTATGAAACAGATGACACTTTTTGACGAACCAACTGCTGTTTTACCAGTCAACTATTATCCAGAGTTTCTCACTCTTACTGAAGCTGACGCACTCTACCAACATTGTCAACAACTGCAATGGCAACAGAATCAAATACGTATGCTGGGTAAAACAATTCCTGTGCCTCGCCTAGAGTGCATTTATGGCGATGAAGGCTGTGATTACCTCTACTCTAAAAGCGTACTACTCAAACCACTACCTTGGACAGACGCTCTGGCTAAGTTACGCGACAGAATCACCGCGACTACTGGCTACAGCTTCCGTATCGTCATTGGTAATCAGTACAGAAGTGGCTCTGACAGCATCGGCTGGCACAACGATAGTGAAGCATCAATGGGATTTAACCCAGCGATCGCTTCTATCAGCCTGGGTTCGATGCGAAAGTTTCAGATTAAGCCTATCGGGGGAAAGCCGACTGATTTCTGGTTAGAACACGGCAGCTTACTTGTTATGCACCCAGGTTGCCAATCAACACATCTACACCAAGTTCCCAAGACCAACAAGTTTGTAACTACACGAATTAATCTGACATTTCGCCCACACGTAGGAGGCAAGAGATAACGGCATGAATGAGTTTATTGCCCAACAGTGCCTACAATCCCAAACGCCTGTGTTTGTGAAACAGTTGGGGGCGAATGCTTACTACCAGGGGCAACAATTTAAAACCCGCGCTCGTAAGGGTGGCGAAATCGAAGAGTTTCCCCTTCAACTGCAATTACAAGAATTTCCGTTTGGTACGTGAATCAAGCAAAATCCCCCACCTGTAGCGCAGTGTAGGGGAAAGGATCAACTATAAATTTTGACAAATGGTGGTTGTATATGAGTGTAACATCAAAAATACAGAGCGATAGCTTCAGCGACGGCAGAAAGAAACGCCATATTTATATCGATAGTAAGCTGGATGATTTGCCACTAACAATGGAGGCATTTCGGGTTTACTGCCACCTGTGCCGCCGTGCCGGTTGTGATAATAACGCCTTCCCTTCCTATAAATCTATAGGTGAAGCTTGTTTCCGTGGTTCTTTCCCGAACTCACCGACTGAAACTTTACGGCGAAAAGCGATGGCAGCAGTCGATGAGCTTGTTTGTTGGAATCTGATTACTAAAGCCACAAAAAAAAAGTTAGACGGTTCGCCATCATCAAATCAATACAGACTCACAGATATTGACGATTGGTTTACCGAAGCAACTAAACAATCTAGTTTGACTAGAGGGAAAGCGAAGACCAGTAGTGGGGAAACAACCAGGGTAGTGTTGGGGGAACACCAGGGTGGTGATGGGGGAACACTAGGGGTAGTGATGGGGGAACACCAGGGTGGTGATGGGGGGACACTAGGGGTAGTGTTGGGGGAACACCAGGGTAGTGCTGGGGGGACACCTAAAGTATATCCAATTAAAGATTATCCAATTGAAGTCCATCCACTTAAGGACGCGCCCCTGGCAACGCCACCCGCGCCCCCCACCCAAGAGAGTGTGTGTGAAAAAGAAGAACTTGATTTAGCAACGAAAGAAATTGAACTTGAAGAACCAAGCTTAGAAAAACCAACCCCAGAAGAACCAACCCCACAACAACCCACTTCGTTGTTAAAAGAATCCGAGTCTTCGCAACAAACCGATAACCCCTCTTGTAGACCAACTATTGCGGGGGGATCGTTCGAGAAACGCGAACAAGCGAATAAGCCGCAACTAACCTGTCCCTACAAGACAGCCCGGAACGTAAAAGAACTGATTGATGCTTGGCTAACAGACCCGACTGCTATGAGTGATGATTGTGTGCCCCTGCTTGTTAGAGACTCAATCAAGTGGAATTGCTGGGTTTTACCTTGGCGCAATGGAGAGCGAAAGCTGAATAACCTGTACCAGAACTTCAACCCCATAGTCGTGGACTTCCTGGCACAAGAATTAGCCACTAAATCGAAACGCTCCGCACGACAGGAAGTAGATCATGCGATCGCAGTCATGAACACCTGGGAAAAAACCAAAGGGGGATGGACGAACCTGATGCAGCGCTATAACCAAGCATTGCAAACACAGAAACAACCCCTACCCCAACTGCATACTGCGACGGCAAAAAGACCAAGCAACACCACTAGCATCACGCTCGAAGATGCTTTGGCACAAGATTATAAGCGCCGTCAGCAAGAACAATCAAAACAAGAAACATCTTTGGAGTATCAAAAAAGCCCACAAATGCTGGAGCTAAAAGCGAAACTTCAAGCCAAAGCAAATGAGCCAAAAGTTCCGAGCAACACCAGACTATCTTCCACGAATTTGCGCGAAGTTGAAGCGCAGTTAAAATTAGCACTAAGAGCTTAATTATGCACTCTAATCAAGACAACGTACTTTCTTTTGCTCCTGACCGAAATCAAGTTAACTTACCACCTCAAAACATTGAAGCAGAAGAAGCAATTTTGGGCGGGATTATGCTCGATCCAGAAGCGATCGCTAGAGTCAACGATATCCTTGTCAGTGAAGCCTTTTACATCAGTGCCCATAAAGATATTTATCAAGCCGCAGCCCGACTTCATGCTACATTTCAACCCACAGATTTACTTTCTGTCACCGCATGGTTAGCTGACCACAATCTCCTCAATCGCATTGGTGGCAGAAATAAGCTAGCAACTTTGGTAGACCGCACTGTGTCCGCCGTCAACATTGATGCTTTGGCTGATCTAGTGATGGAGAAATATCGACGGCGGCAGTTAATCAAAGTGGGCAATGAAATTGTCCAACTCGGTTACGAGACGCAAACTGAACTACCACTTGTCCTTGGTCAAGCTGAGGCGAAAGTTTTTACTGTAACCCAAAATCAAAGCGATGAACGTTGCAAGGTTTTCTCAGCACAAGACATGGGCATTGAACTTTTTCAAAAGCTGGAGATGGGGAATATGGCAGGCAACAAAGTTGGTTGGTACGACCTCGAAAATATCACCGGTGGCATTTATCCTAGCAGTTTAGTTGTAGTGGCTGCTGAATCCCACATGGGCAAAACTCACTTCATGATTTCTTACGCTTATGAAATCATGACCAAACTTGGAAAACCAGTTCTGTACGTAACTCCAGAAATGGACAAGAATCAACTCAATGCCCGTATGCTGGCCCGAATTACAGGGGTAGACGCTTCTGCCATTCAAACCAATACTCAGCACTACTGGGAACCAATAGCACAAGGCATAGGGCAAATGGTAGAACTGCCTTGGAAAGTCTATGAGCATTCCTCCCCGACAACCGCAATGATTGCTTCTGCTGTGCGCCGTGCTATTGCCGAATTTGGTGGTTCTATTGGTGCTGTCTTTATTGACTACTTGCAGCAGATTCCTCTGGAGTCCGGTGGGAACATGGCCTTTGAAGTCGGCAAGATTACTCGCCAGATTCGGGATATTGCCAAGTCTCACAAAATCCCTGTTTTCTTGGGCTGTCAAATCAATCGGGGAAATCAAACAACGGCTGATAAACGCCCCAATCGTCATCTGTTACGTAATTCTGGCGAAATCTTTGAGGTTTGTGACCAGTTAATTATGCTCTATCGCAACTCCGTGTACAGCAATGACAGCAGCGATCGCACTATCGAGTTAATTGTTGAGAAAAACCGCCTTTACGGTAAGCTCGGCACTGCGACCATGTTGTGCGATTTATCGACATCGAAATTTTTGAACTTAGCGAGATAATTTACAGCCAGATCCAGCGATCGCAGCATTAAACGCATACATTCAATTACTGGAGTTTTAAAACATCGTGAAAGCGCTATCTGTCCGTCAACCTTGGGCATGGGCAATCATTTATGCTCTCAAAAACATAGAAAACCGTGGCTGGCCTATCAATTATCGCGGCGACATTCTGATTCACGCAGCCAAGACCTGTACCAAGAAAGAGTATCAGCTAGCCAGAGAATTTTGCCAAAGCATGGGGGTAATAATCCCAGAATTAATCTCTCTACGCCGCGGCCAAGTCATCGGTATTGTCACAATAGTTGATTGCAAGTTTTCACAAGTTGCGTCTGGCTGGGGAATGCCTGAGCAGTACCATTGGAAGTTGGAGAATCCACGGGAGATTACGCCGATTCCTTACATTGGGCGGTTGGGAATTTTTGAAGTGCCAGATGAACTGGTCAGGAGTGCGATCGCCTCATGAAATCAGTCCTTTCTCTTTTCTCCGGCATCGGCGGACTCTGCCACCACGGAATATCAGCCGCAGGTCTATCCCACAAATTCCGAGTCCGGCAATTTGTCGAAATCTCCCCTTATGCTCAATCACAATTGCGCCATGAACAACCAGGAATTCCAATCCACGCAGATATTACCAACTACCATTGCCAAGAATCAATTCGCAATTCGCAATTCGCAATTCGCAATTATTAACTAGGAGTAAAATAGATGAATCAACAACTTAGTATTGCTGATAGAACGAAAGCTTTGGCAATAAGAATAGTTAAAGCTTGTACTTTTTTAGATGAAAAACCCGGAGTTTGTCGAACATTATCAAAACAGTTACTCCGAAGTGGTACTTCTATAGGTGCAAACGTTAAAGAAGCTCAATCTGCCCAATCTGATAAAGATTTTCTGAGCAAATTAGAAATTGCGCTTAAAGAAGAAAGAGAGACTGAATATTGGTTAGAAATATTAATCGAGGCAGAATTGGTTGATAAAAACAAGTTTGAATCCTTACTTCAAGAAACTAGAGAAATTGGAAAAATCTTAGTTGCATCTACTCGAAAAGTTAAAGAGAAAATCAAGCAATGAAATTAATTGCGAATTGCGAATTGCGAATTGCGAATTGGTTTGACCCCCTGGGCAAACCAAATTAGAAATCAGATTACGCAAGTACGGCTCTCTCATGAAGACCGAAGCTATCAACCCGGCATTCGTGAGGTGGCTTCTGGGGTTCCCATTGGAGTAGCCAAGGGAATCAAGGGTAATTATGATGCCCGTCGCGCTTATGGTTTGAGTTGTTCTCCAAGGCAAGCTGCGATGGCGCAAGCGCCCACCGTAGGTGATCGCTTGGAAACGGATTGATTATTTGTGGCATCTATTGTCCTGTCAGGAGGCATAAGCATGATTAACCTTGTCCAAACTTTAGAAACTTGCTGGTATGTTTCACCACCTTGGGGTAAAGAGATTCCTCCCTTAGAAGTTTCCCTGTTGGAGAAAGTCTACGTCACTACCACCAAATCTTTCGGTTACTGTTGCGGTGTAGAGTGGTCAGCTAAAGGCTGGAATTATGAGATTGTCTCTGGCAACGATAATCTAACTGTTTTAGGACGTGAAATCATTGGTACAGGTAACTTACAATTAGTTACCAAAGAAAAGCCTGTGTTTGAACTGGGTGAATTAGTCGAGTTCCGATTTCATGGCGACGGGCCACCAGCAAGGATTGTCCAAGGCATCCAACTGATTTGCGATTCCTGGTTCTACTGCATCGAATGGATGCCAAAACAATTCGCAATTACCAATTCGCAATTCGCAATTAAAATTACTGATAACTGAAACTTGTCACTTAATCAAAGATTAGCATGTTAGCTTTGCACCCCAACGGCTTAATTTATAATTTCCTCTGCAATTGCGAATTGCGAATTGCGAGTTGCGAATTGGTTTGATGAGCTTTTTACTTTCAGAGATGCGATCGCCCTTGGCGAGACTTCGCCCATCGCACGGGTGACTGACTATGACTTAGAGAGGATGCGAGTATGACAATCTACACCTCATACTACCGTGGCGAAATCCGAGGCGAGGCCATCTCAATCTCGCTGTACCCTCCCAAAAATTGGAAAGGCAAACACCTGCCACTGTTCGCGCCAACTCCCGAACTGCTGAACTGGTGGAAGGCATCAGCCCAGGATACTGCCGCACAGGAAGAATACACCAGGGAGTTCAGGAAGACTCTGGATTATCGTCAGCAACTAATTCAATTGTGGGTGAGAAAACAGAAAGAAAATCCGCAAGATATAACCCTATGCTGCTTTGAAAAGACTGGGGATTTCTGTCATCGATATCAAGTCGGGGAGGAGATACTGCAAGAGCTTTGGGGCGGGGAAGTTGGGGCTGACCAGCTACAATTAACCCTTATGCAAGGCAAGACAAACCACCCTACTACATATCCACCTTTGGTATCGTCGCTGATCGAGAAATGTCACGCACTGGGTTATCCTGTGAAGTGCGATCGCCTAGCTTGCGGCTACTATCGGGTATCTCTGCATAGCAAGGATTTGGGCGATTGGTCTGAACTTGGGGTGCTGGTGGTTTTGTCGGGGTTACAGCAGGAGTTCTATCGGGGGCGGTTGCTGCCGGGGTTGGCGGCAGTGTGGTCAGGCTGATGGTGGAGTGTCTTTTGGGGGCGAGGGGGTGGACGGTTGGGTTTAGTTGGGAAAATAAGGCTGACGGTACGTTTCGTGCTTTATCTAATTCTCTCACGCCGTTCCAGTTTGTATGCTTATCCCAAGTAATATTGAGAAGGTCAGCGCCATCGAGGAAATAACCAACAGTTAAAGCCTGACTACACAGAACACCCACCCAGAACAACCCACCACACTCGTAGAGTTTTTCCGTCAATCTCCCTTAGTTGGAATCGCCGAAGAACTCAACTTTAACCGATAGAAAAATGATATTTTATATAATATCACCCCTGTTGAAAATGAAACATTACAAAGAAAACATTCTGAAATTATGACTAAAGTAGAATTTACCATTCCTGTTCATTCTGTTAATAATGCCATCAGAGAAGAAGCAGAAACTAAAGCCAAAGAAGCTTATGTGATGACTCTACTTAAACATGGAGAAATTAGCAGTGGTAAAGCTAGTGAATTACTAGGAATTCCTCGATTAGAGGTAATAGATTTAATGTCTAAACATGAGATATCTCTATTTGACGATAGTATGACTTTAGACGAATTTCAGCAAGAAGTTAATCAGGCGAAAATGAAATTACAAGGCAATAATCTATGATTGTTGTCTCAGATACAACCCCATTAAGTGAACTTTCTAAAATTGGTAAATTAGATTTACTTTCGGCTGTTTTTGGTAGAGTAATAATTCCTCAACAAGTCTATACAGAATTAACAACGGGGAATCATCCCGCAGTTTTAGCTGTAAAATCAGCCTTATGGCTAGAAGTTCGTTCTATAAGTAATAACCAACTCATTGAACAACTACAATTAGAAACAGACTTAGATTTAGGAGAATGTTCGGCAATTATTTTGGCAGAAGAATTAAAAGCAGATCAACTTTTAATTGATGAAAAAGCTGGGAGAAAAGTTGCTATTAGTAGAGGCTTGCCAATTATTGGTTTAGTTGGAGTGATTATTTTAGCAAAAGAGCAAGGATTGATTGATAATGTCAAGAATATTTTAGATGATTTAATGAGTAAAGGAACAAGAATCAGCCCAAAAATTTATGATTATGCTCTAATTACAGCAAGAGAAATTTAAAACAATCTGACAATGAACCTATCCCCAAGTGACTGGCTAGAAAATATCATCTCCCAACTTCCAGCCCTTACTCTTCTGCAAAACATGGGCTATGAATATCTCACACCACAGTCAGCCCTAGCCAAACGTGGGGGAAAACGTTCTAAGATTGTTCTAGAAGAAATCCTCACAACCCAACTTCGCAAACTAAATCAAATTCAACACCGGGGACAAACTCACGCTTTCAGTGAAGTCAATTTTGTTTGCGCTTGAATACAGCAATCGCAAAACTCTGGGCATTGAAGTCCATCCAGACAGTAGCGTTGTAGTTAAAGCCCCCCATAATTCACCCCTAGAAGCTATCCAGACTAGAGTTAGTAACCGTGGAAGATGGATAACCAAGCAGCAACGGCAATTTGCCCAATACGCCCCTACATTAACCGCCCAGGAATATGTTTCTGGAGAGGGGTATCGCTATCTGGGCAGACAATACCGCTTAAAAGTAATTGAAAGTAATCAGGAAACTGTGCGACTTTGGCACGGTAAATTAGAAGTCAGCACTCATCAAAGAGAAAACAGCAAGCAGGTAGAGAATTTAGTCAAGCGCTGGTACAGAGAACGCGCACAACAGATATATTTGGAACGTTACCAGCATTGCATCCGGCTAGTAGCCCAATACGGAATTCAACATGAGCGAGGGTTTGAGCTACGCACCATGCATAAACGCTGGGGAAGCTGTACCAAGGAAGGTAAGATAATACTCAACCCCTTGCTGGTCAGCGCCCCAAAAGATTGCATTGACTATGTAATTATCCACGAACTGTGCCATATTCGTATTCATAATCATTCCCCAAGCTTTTACAAACTCTTAGAAACCATCATTCCAGACTGGCAAACTTGCAAAGATTACCTCAATACTCGCATTGAACTACGTTTAACGGTTTACCTCGGTAGCTAGGGTTGTCTCTCTGTTCCACCGATGCGTAGAAGGCATCCATATCTACATGGATAATTTTTCTAGTTGTAGAAGGGTAGCTTTGCACACTATTTTTGAGCCGAGTCAATCCTAAATAAGTAGCGTCTGGTTTGACAACTCACGATCCCTGTTGCTTTAGTGAAGTCCTATTGTCCATAATGTGTGCCTGCTACTTTCCCTCGAAACACAATGTAATTGTAGATGTTGTAAAACAACATAATGGGAATAAGAAATCCAATGAAGATAATCATGAAGACTAATGCACTAGGTGCTGCGGCTGCCTGATAAATGGTGATACTTGGGGGAATAATATAGGGAAAAACAACTAATCCTAACCCCACAAAGGTAAGTAGAAAAAGCAGCACTGTCCAAACGAGGGGAGTAGTTTCTGCTTTGCGGTTCAGGCTTTGAATCAATAACCAAATCAGCAGCACACCTAACACTGGAATGACTGCAAATAGATACACTTCTGGCTGATGAAATAACTTTGCCCTGGCATTTTCATATACAACAGGGGTGGCGATCGTGATTAAAATTGCACCTAATAGCGTTGTCCAAGCAGCGAGTTTTGCTGTGCGGTAATGGGACGTTTGCAGTTCTCCCTCAGTTTTTAAGATGAGATAGGTGGAGCCAATCAATACATAACCTTGGATTAATGTCAAGGCAACTAAGAGCGATCGCCAATCGAGCCAATCCCACATGGTGCCGATAAAGTGACCCGCTTCATCCACCTTAATGCCTTCCAGAATGCTGCCCAAGGCAAATCCTTGAAACAGCGCCGCCATAAAACTACCAACTCCAAACCCCACATTCCAAAATACTTTGTTCGTAGAATGTTCTCGAAACTCAAAGGCCACAGCCCGAAAAATCAAGCCAAAGATCATCCCAAAAATGGGAATATAGAGCGCATTCAGAATTGTGCCATAAGCAAGAGGAAATGCCCCAAACAACGCACCCCCCATCAACACCAACCAGGTTTCATTGGCATCCCAAATATTACCCAAACTCGTCATTAAAATGTCGCGTCGGTCGTCATTGGAACTTGTTAGCGATAGGATTCCTACGCCTAGATCAAACCCGTCTAACATGACGTAGAGAAATAAAAACAGAGCCAAGATAACAAACCAGACCTGGGCTAAAAAGTGTTCTAGATTCTCCATATAGTTACCTTAGTCAGTGCTGAGTATTGAGTATTGAGTGTTAAGTATTGAGTGTTAAGTATTGAGTGTTAAGTATTGAGTGTTAAGTATTGAGTGTTAAGTATTGAGTTCTGCGTGTTCGCGTAGCGTCCCGTAGGGAAGAAAAAGTACCGGCTAAAGCCCCGCTACTGCTAACGGAACTCAGAACTCGGAACTCAACACTCTTCATTGCTCTGCTTCGATAGGACGTTGATCTGGGACAAATTTAGCCGGAGTAGTTTCTACACCAGGTTGGGTGTCAATACCTGGAACCGGAAGCTCCAGATTGGGGCCTTGACGAATTATCCGACTACCAAAGAATAAAGCACAAATAAACAGGGTTGTATAAATTCCAGCAAAAATCACCAAAGATGTTAAGACCTCACTAGCAGGTAAGTGGGAGGCTCCGTCTACCGTGCGAATTTGCCCATAAACGATCCAGGGTTGCCGCCCAACACAACGCACAATCCAGCCCGATTCGACGGCAATGTAGCCCAGTGGAGCCGCCAGAATCCAGATTCGCAGTAGCCATTTCTGCCCGGCGATCGCTTCTGGTGAAAGTTTGCCCCGCAACCATTGAATCACACTGATACCCATCAATCCAGCCAAGAAGAAACCAATACCGCTCATAATACGGAAGGCATAATAAATCAAACCTACCATCCGGGGGCGATCTTCAGGTTTCCAATGTTTCAGTCCGAGAACGGGTTTAGAGAGGTTCTGTTTGAATTCCAAAATGTAGCCTAAGCCGTTGGGAATTGAGATTTCCCAATCATTTTGCTCAGTCTTATTATTGGGTAATGCCACCACACTCCAAGGCGCAGGTTGTCCTGCTGGACTAGTTTCCCACTTCGCTTCCATTGCCGCGAGTTTGGTAGGTTGATAATCAGCTACTTGCTCGGCGCTGAGGTGTCCGACGTAGATTTGTAATGGGGTGACAGCGATCGCAGTTGCTAAGACAATTTTAAGCGATCGCGCAAAGAAAGCCTGATGACGATTGTTGAGAATATACCAAGCGCTAATTCCCCCAATCACAAACAGCGAAGTTTCCAGCGTCCCCAAAAACATATGCGACACGCTGTTGAGCATGAAGGGATTTAAGATTGCCTGAAAGTAATCATCGACAACAAATTTCCCGTCCACCATTTCTCCACCTGCCGGGGTTTGTAACCAAGAGTTTGCCGCTAAAATCCAGAAGGTAGATAAGTTTGCGCCAAAGGCAACCATGATCGTGGCAAAATAGTGAATCACTGGGTTTACTCGTTCCCAACCAAACAGCATAATACCCAAAAATCCGGCTTCCAGCATGAATGCCATCGAAGCCTCAAAGCCCAAAATGCTGCCAAAAAAGTCACCTACTGCTTCAGAAAACGGTGCCCAATTCGTACCAAATTGAAACTCCATCGGTAAGCCAGATGCTACACCAATGCCGAAGTTCAGCACATATAATTTTGCCCAGAAACGAGCATGGTGATAGTAATCGGGATTGCGTGTTTTGAGCCACATTCCTTCGACTATGACTAGATAAATCCCCATCCCAGTAGTGAGAACAGGCCATAGCATGTGAAAGATCGCCGTCAGTGCAAACTGCATCCGCGATAGGGCAACGGTATCCGATAGAAAATCCATGAACTAACCTCTGAATTCGTTTAAATCTTGACCACTAGTAAACTGGCAAATGTAGCTTTAAATTCAAAGTTTCTTAAATATCATAGAGGGATTTACGAATTAGTAATTATCTCGACAGTAGGTTGATCCGTTGGGGCATTGAAATCTTTTTGAATTCCTTTGCGTTTACGCCAGAGTTTATAGTAAAGAATTGGCACAGCCGATCGCGACAGTAACAAGGATGCAACTTCACCCGCCATCAGGGAGATCGCTAGCCCTTGAAAGATCGGGTCAGCGAGAATAATTGCCGATCCCACAACTACGGCGGCGGCAGTTAGCAGCATCGGCCGGAAGCGGACGGCTCCCGCATCGATTACGGCTTCTTCTAAAGGCATTCCTTCTTTTAAGCGTAACTCGATGAAATCTACCAGAATGATGGAGTTCCGCACCACAATTCCGGCTCCAGCAATAAAGCCAATCATCGACGTAGCTGTAAAGAATGATCCCATTAACCAGTGGGCGGGCATAATTCCGATTAGGGAAAAGGGAATGGCTGCCATAATTGCTAATGGGGTTGTAAATGATTGGAACCAACCCACCACCAGCGCATAAATCAGTACAAGCACCACTGCAAAGGCAATGCCCAAGTCACGGAAGACTTCATAAGTAACTTGCCATTCACCATCCCACTTAATCGAGTAGGTTTCAGTGGTTGGGGGTTGTTCAGTCAAGTAAGTCTGAATTTTTGCACCTGTTGCAGGAATCAGTTTATCGATTTTTGGTTGCAGGTTGAGCATGGCATAAACGGAACTCTCGACTTTGCCAGACACGTCACCCAGAACATAGACAACAGGCTGTAAGTTTTTGTGGTAAATGCTAGTATCAGCGATCGCAGTTTCTGTTTTCACTAAGGAACTCAGAAATACCAAATTACCGTTTGCGTCCTTAAGATTAAGGGATTTGAGATCCTCTAAGCTAGTGCGGCTCGCCTGACTGAAGCGCAGATTAATCGCCACATCCTCACGGGCATTTTCATCATGTAAAAGCCCAACATTTTCACCAGAAATTGCCATTTGCAAAACTTGGGAAATTTGAGTGGGACTAATACCGTTAAGTGTAGCTTTCTCACGATCAATTACTAATCTATAATCAGTTTGCGGAGTTTCCACATACCAGTCCACATCAACAACACCATCAGTTGACTGATATAATTGAAAAATTTGCTTGGCGAGGTCAATTTGACCTTTGTAATCGGGGCCATAGACTTCTGTAACCAGCGTTTGCAGCACCGGGGGGCCGGGCGGAATTTCGGCAATTTGAATCCGAGCATTGTAGCGATCGCTAATTTCCTTCAGTTTGGGACGAATTGATTTAGCAATATCATGGCTCTGACGTTTGCGATCGCCCTTCGGCAAAAAGTTCACCTGAATATCAGCAACATTTGTACCCGATCGCAAAAAGTAATGCCGTACTAAACCATTGAAGTTATAAGGTGAAGCTGTACCGACATAACTTTGATAGTTAACAACTTCGGGGATGGTGGCAAGATATTGTCCCATTTCTCTCGTCGCTCTGGCAGTCTGCTCTAGCGTCGTGCCTTCAGGCATATTTACCACCACCTGTAACTCGCTCTTGTTGTCAAAGGGTAGCATCTTGAGGATGACTAAACGAAATCCTGCCAACCCGCCCACAATTAGGATTAAAGCGATCGCAGTTGCCACCAAAAAAGCCGTTCCCCGACGCGGATAATGCACCAGAGGATACATAAAGCGGCGATACAATTTACTTAAAGCATCTTCCCCATGACCATGAGCAGCCTGACTAGCGCCAGTGAATACCCGCATTGTTGTCCAGGGAACTACAATAAATGCTACCAAGGCTGAGAAGATCATCGCCGCCGAAGCACCCAGAGGAATTGGGCGCATATAAGGCCCCATCAAGCCGCCAACGAACGCCATTGGTAAGATTGCCGCAATTACTGCCACAGTTGCCAAAATTGTGGGATTACCAACTTCATCCACTGCTTCTAAGACAATCTGTTTCAGGGTGCGGCGGCGATTTGTAGAAATTTGTAAGCGGGTTTTATTTTCTGGTAATTCCAGATGACGACCGACATTTTCGACAACTACGATCGCGTCATCTACTAAAATCCCAATGGAGAAGATTAAGGCAAAGAATGTTACCCGATTGAGTGTGAATCCATAAAAAACAAAGCTGGCGAGAGTCAGTGATAATGTGACTGGAATCGAGACAGCCACCACCATTGCCTCTTTTTTGCCCATCACAAACCACATCAGCAGCGTCACAGAAACGACAGCGATCAGCATGTGAAACAGAAGTTCATTAGAACGTTCTGCGGCTGTTTCGCCATAGTCACGAGTAACTGTCAAATGGACATTATGAGGAATATAATTATGCTTAATTTGCTCCAGTTTGTGGAGAACTCGATGAGACACCTGAATGGCATTAGCTCCAGCCCGTTTAGCGATCGCGATCGTCACCGCTTCGGTTTCACTAGCATTTTGGCTTTTCTGCTCCTCCCCTCGCTTACTTCCTTGTCCAAAAAATACATAGCTGGCAGGTTCTTCTGAACCATCCGTAACGATCGCCACATCTCGCAAATAAACAGGTTGATTATTTGCAACAGCAACTACAAGTCCTTTGGCATCTTCAGCCGACCGAATAAAACTTTGAGTTCTGACTAGAAACGATTGATTATTTTGACTTAAAGCACCACTAGCAAGTTCAGCATTCTGAGACTGCAATGCCTGGGAAATTTCTAATGGTGTTAATCCAAATCCATTTAGTCGGGTGGGATCTAGTTTTACTCTAAGTTGTCGCTTCTGTCCACCAATAATTGTAGTTTCAGAAACATCGGGAATTTGCTTAATTTGTTCGTCTAATTGCGCCGCAATTTGCCGTAATTCTGCGCCAGTAGTCTGTTCTCCCCATAAAGATAAAGCAAGAATAGGTACATCATTAATCGCTCGTGACTTAATCAAAGGTTGGGAAACACCGGGGGGAATCTTGTCAAAGTTAGCGTAGAGTTTGTTATAAAGCTGAACAATAGAATCTTCTGTATTTTGACCAACTAAAAATCGCACAATTACTAGAGATGAGCCGGGTTTGGAAGTCGAGTAAACATATTCCACTCCCGGCAATTCTTTAATCAACTTCTCCATCGGTGCAGTGACACGCTGCTCGACATCCTTCGCCGATGCTCCCGGCATTTGCACAAATACATCTGCCATCGGGACGGTAATTTGTGGTTCCTCTTCCCTTGGTAGAAGCAGGGTTGCGCCAATCCCCAACAGTAACGCCACCAAGATGATTAACGGTGTCAATTTGGAGTCGATGAATTTCTTAGCTAACTTACCAACGAATCCCAATTTGTGGGGATGGGGAGATGGGGATTGATGACCATTCGATTCGTTCTGCATAATTTTCTCCACTCCCTATTGCTCAATTGCGATCGCTTGTCCATCGCTGAGTTGATTAATTTTGTTGGTAATGATGCGATCGCCACTCATCAATCCGGCAACAATTTCTACCTGTCTATTTTGTACTTTCCCGACTTTTACCCAACGTAAAACAGCGATCGGTTGAGAGCCGCTTTTTTCCACCACATAAACCCCTTGTAATTGCCCCCGTTGCATCATGACATCAGCAGGGATGAGCATTGTTTGCTGTTTTTCACCTAAAGGCAAAGTAATTCGCCCAAACATCCCAGAAATTAACCTGCCAGAATTACTTAGAGGGATTTTGACCAAGAAACTGCGAGATTTTGGGTCTGCGGCTGGAACAATTTGTTGAATGGTAGTATTGAGAGTTTGATTGACGGCATCAAACCGTACTTTGACTGACTGACCGACACGCACGAAACGCAACTTCTCTTCCGGTACAGCAATCTCTAGCTGAAGTTTGTCTGGATTTTCCACTTTTAGCAATGGCGTTCCCGGAGTTGCCATTTCCCCTTCATAAGCCAACTTTTGAATCACAACTCCATTAAAGGGGGCAATGACCGTTCCGTAGCTTTCATTGATATCTGCGGAGGTGACACCAGATTCTGCCTGTTTGACGGCAGAACGGAACTGAGCGATCGCTGCATTAGATTGACTAATTGCCGCTTGTGCTTGGCGAATCCCGGCGTTAATCTGAGCAACCTTAGATTTTGCCTGGGTTAGGACAGTGTTTGCCCGATCCAGTTGCTCTTGGGAAACAGCGCCATCTGCTCGGAGAGTTGCCATCCGCCTCTGATCGATAGTTGCTAACTGTAGCGCCGCTTGCGTCTCGATTTTTTGCGCCTCAAACTGATTCAGCATTGCTTGAGAGCGCGATAATTCTGCTTGATGTTGCATCACAACAGACTGGGCTTGAATAACCCCAGACTTCGCCTGATTGGTTTGGGCAGTCATATCTGTGACATCAATCTGAGCCAAGACTTGGCCTTTACGGAAGCGATCGCCTGATTCTAGCGACAACTTGGTAATCCTTCCCATCACCCGTGTTGACAGGGTTGCCTGATCAACAGGACGAATTGAACCAGAAAGTTCCAAAGTATTGACGATCACTTGGGAACGAATAGTTAGGGTTTCAACTGCGATGGCTCCGCCCGCCGCAGGCATCGCCGGTACTAAGATGGCTTCTGGTGAATGAGCAGAGCGAGTCAATTGCAGAATGCCCCAAGTCCCTCCTGCCAGCAGCAATGCACCTCCCAGTAACAGTCCCCACCTCTTAGGAAAAAGCCTTGGTGAGGGAGACTGTTTTTGCTCAGTTAATCCATCAATTGTTTTACCCTGCGATTCATCTGAAGTCGTGTGAGTCATAGAATTAAGTCTTGCTTCTTAGAAGTCATAAATAGGGTACTAGTACTGTGTCAAGCCAACCTAAGTTTTAAAATCTTTCTCTCTTTCTCTCTGCGTCCTCTGCGCCTCTGTGGTTCGTTATCGTTATTCCGTAACTTGTGGATAACGCACTGGAATCCCTAGTGTGCTTTGAATCCGATTAGCAAAACTCTGTAATAAATCCACTGAAACATATTTGAGCGATCGCCCTAAATCAGAGTTTTCCGGGAGATGATTACCTCTTGCCTCCAAAGTATGGGTTAGAGGTTTAGGACGGGTTGGCGTATTTAGCTGAATTTCATCTGGGCATAACGTCTGCATCAGAGAAATGTATGCTTCTTGTTCTCGATCATTCCATTCGGTTAGTAGCATGGTTTGAATAGCTAATCGTCCGGTATACATCCGGCGAAATTCTAATGTCCCTGCCCAAATGTGCATGAAGTCGAGATCAGATAGCGATCGGTTGACGAGATGAAACTGTCGAATACCGACAGCATCAAATTTGACAGCGACCAGATCGGCGATCACCAATGCTTCTCTAACCGACGCATTAAGAAGCAAACTTCCATTTGTCAATACCGCTATAGTCTTGTTTGTAAAGGCTTTAGCAGTTATTAAAATCTCTGCTAAATTTAATGCCAGTGTAGGTTCTCCGCTACCGCTTAACGTGACACAATCGATATCAGATGGCGTAAAGGATTGCAATTCTTGATGAATTTGTTGGGTAGGGACAAAGATCCGGCGATGAAGGCTTTGATGCTCAATTTTTCCCAATTGACAATATACACAGTTAAATGAACAGGTAGATACTGAACCAATTGGATCAATCCCTAGCGATCGCCCAAATCGCCAAGACTGAACTGGGCCATAAACTGCCTTGAATGGGATTAATGGGGCAACAATGGAATTTAACTGCTGTTGTGATATCTGATTATTCATGAAGTTATACTCTTGTGATGACTGAGAACGATTTGATAAATGGTTTTGCCATCCGAGGATCTTGAATCATGGCAGTGTAATCTCCCACCCGAAATTGCAATTTTTTACTTATGTACGCCATGCTCAATCCCATCATGTTCAACCCTTTGGTTTTCCACTGTTGCCAGTGATCGCCATCGGCACGTAAATCCCAGTTAAGTTTTTGTCCGTCATAGCTGCCGGCAGAAACCACCCGTCCTTCTTGAACGATTAGAACGCCCATCGGGTTGGGATCATCCACAAAACCATAAGCGATCGCGGAATTAAAATGAATTTTGGCAAGGGCATCAGCTAGCTCAGGTTCTGCGTTCCACTGTTTACCAAAAGCCTGCATCCATTCCGCTGAAAATAAGTCTGCCATTTTTTTCTCCTACTTAATTTGGAAGATTATTCGTAACTAGAAACGGTTTGCCATTCCTGAACTAACGATGTTGGAACAGATAGTCTAATGGCTTCACCCTTGAACGTTGGCAATGTTAACGTTAGGGGAATCTCTGCCTGTAAATGTGGTAGTGTCGGCTGAAGGTTGTATTGCCCAACATTGGGTTCAGCTTTGGCGGCTTCGGTAAAGATGTTGCTAGAAACATCAGTTGCGGTTAGGGTTTTACCCAATGAATTGGTTAAAGTCAGGGGTTGGGAACGGTCAATTTCAACCCCTCCGGGAAATCCCACCAATCGCAACTCAAAACTGGTTTCCCCATTGGGACGAATACGTTTGAACGCTATAGACTGCCAGCCATTGCCATGCTGATCTTTGAGCGTTTGGCGAGACTGATAGACGATTTGCCCCGGTGCTTCTTCTAGTTGTCGGATGGCTGCTGCTGCACTGGGAAGATTCAGCATTCCCAAACCCAGGAGAACATCTAGTACGAGTGTCCCCAACAACAGCAACCCGGAAAAAATTTTGCGGATACGACATCCCATAATGTTTCCTCTCTAATTACTCACTCCTTCAAATGGTTGCGTAACTGTTGCCGATAAGAACAAAGTGCCAATAACTCAGTATCAATTACTCGGTAATAGCGCCATACCCCTTCTCGACGACACGCCACCACGCCAGCATCTTTCATCAATCGCAAATGTTTGGAGACATTGCCCTGAAGTAACCCTGTGTAATTGCAGATTTCCTGTACACTGCGTTCTTGATTGCATAGGGCTGCTAGAATTTGCAGTCGGGTTGGTTCTGCCAGGATCTTAAATCGGCTTGCGAGTACCTCCAGTTCGCCAGAGTTGAAGACAATTTCCATATCACTTGCTTTACTCCAGTGAGTTGTGATGGCGGCGATTGATAATCTTTATCCTTTTACCTGAATCAGTTCTGGGTTGGGAACAATCGGTTCCACCAGAGGCAGACCGATTGCCCGAAAGGCCCAACGCTCAAACCAGGGAATCGTCCAGCCCAGGCGCAATTTCGTCAAAAAATATTTCTCAAATCCTGCTTTCATCCAAGATACCCAGATGCCGTTATAGGTTAACGCCCGGTGGCGATGTCCTGCCTCATCTGGTAATAGTGGATCGGCTAAAAACAGCGCTCCAGTATCGCCAAAATCCGCGAAGCAAATAGCCTGTAGAGTGGGTCTGATCTGATATCCAGAAATAACCCCTAATTCCAGGGCAATATTATGAGCAACAGCAAGCGCCATTTCTTCGGACATCAGCCCTACCTTGGGAGCGCCCGTAGGGATGGGGGTTTGCTCTACTGGTTTTAGTTGGGTGATCACCCCTACAGCATAAATCGACTCAAAGTCAGGGTGACGATAAGTTGGCAATACGGGTATAAAACCCTTGGCATCGGTTAACCCCGGTGCTTCACGCAGGAAGCGTGGCCCGCGAAACGGCGGCAATACCATTATGTACTTAGCTGGAATCTTCCGCCCATCAGCCAGATAAACCGCGTCAGGTTCAAAATGGGAAATGGCAGTATTTTCCATTAGCTCAATTTCTCGATCTGCCATGAATTTGCGGATTAGCCACCGGGAGTTAGCCATACCGCCAATGCCCAGATGTCCGGCGTAGGGTTCTGAGGTAATGAAGGTAATCGGTATTTGCGATCGCTTTGACGTTGAAGAGCAATTTCGCAATCCCTTCTGCTTCAAAACGTGATGGATCAACAAGGCAAATTCATAGGCGGGGCCAAAACAACTTGCTCCTGGTGCTGCACCCACCACAACCGGGCCTGGATCGTCTAAAAATTTCTCCCACGCAACACCTGCCAACACAGCATGGTGCGGATTACAAACTGACTGGGTATAACCACCTTCTGGCCCTAATCCCGGTAGGGCATCCAACGCCAGTTCTGGCCCCGTGGCAATAACGGCATAGTCGTAGTCCAGTGTTTGATTGCTCATCGTTATCTGATGAGACTTCGGATCAATGGCGGTGACAGCAGCATGAATAAACTCAATACCATGCTGAGGAACAATCTTAGCTAAATCTAATTGAATGCGATCGAGGGATTTTAACCCCAATCCAACCCAAGGTAACGAAGGAACAAATGTAAACTTTGGTTGATTAGAAATGAGTATAATCTGATGTTCACGCGGCAATATATGCCTTAGTTCATAAGCAGCAGGCAATCCTCCCAGTCCAGCACCAATGACAACAACGCGAGCCATAATAACGACTCCTAAAGGTAATTTTTTAAGTTGAGTTTTTAACCAATGCCTTTTCACTCCCATCTTTATGCAAAAGAGTTTTAGACGGGGTTTGAATTTAAACTAACACGATTATATTACTATATAGTAATATTGTTGACAAATTGAAATATTTCCAAATTTACCAGGCGATCGCAGTCAATACTTTTCGGATAAACCCAATAATCTCTCTTTTGGTCTGGGGAAAGGTAAATTCAAACCCTTTTACCTTTCCTCCAAAACCCGAAAAGTATTGCGATCACACTAAGTTAAAACACTTGCAAGTGCTAGCCATTTTAGGAGAAATTTATGAAGTTTAAAAAGTCAATCCAAACTCTACTGCTCGGAATTGTTTTGTCGTTCTGTCTCTTTTTAAGCATTCAACAAAACTTGATGGCATCGGAAATTTCCACTTCATCAGACTCAATGGCTGAAACCGATATTCTGTCAGATCAGAAAGGATTTCCGAAATTGAAATCAGCCATAGATCAGTATCTCATGTCACTACCATCGGGATATTACACGATCGCTAAGGTTGAAGACTTAAAAAGTTTGATGGCAAACCGTCAGCCCTTATTGGTTGATGTGCGAGAGCCATCAGAGTATCGGTCTGGTCATATCCCTGGTGCAACCAATATCCCGCTCCGAACGCTAGCTCGTAATTTAAGTAAAATTCCCAGCAATCGCCCTGTAGTGATGTACTGTTCTACTGGCTATCGTTCTTCTATGGGGGTGATGACGTTGCATCTGCTTAATTACGATAATGTCCAGGGTTTTCCACCTAGCTTTGCAGGTTGGAAGGCTTCAGGGGAGACGATCGCCAATTGAAGAGAGGCAAATCTAGATCGAATGGCACTAAGAAAAGCTGAAACCTGGACGGGGCAGGGTGTAGGGTGTAGAGTGTAGTTTTTAAGACCGACCATTAAATTTTAGTTGTGTCAAGAAGTTCAACATCTTCTTATTCCCCACACCCCATACCCTACACCCCACACCCAAAAGCCAGCTATATCATGGCTTTGCGCTTAACTTAGTGCCATTCGGTTTTGATCTTATATTTAATTACGCCTACCTACTTAGCTAACAAGTTCCCCAATTAATTCTGCAACAGACATAATACATTCGGCACGTCCAGCATTACTGCCGGCAAAAATTAGACCGTTTTCCACATCACCACGGGCGGCTTTATCTAATGCTTGAACAATACAATAGGTTTCTTGATGATCTCGGCATTGGCAAACCTCTAAACAGTTAGCGATACAGCGTTTTTCTAAATCTGGAGAATGAGCGATCGCTTTTTTCACAAAACTATTTTTTAATGCCCTTCCCGGCATTCCCACAGGAGAAGGTACAATTACCACATCTTCGGGACTGGCATGAAGATGAAACTCTTTATAATTAATATCTGCATCACATTCATCGGTGGTAATAAAGCGAGTCCCCATTTGTACGCCAATAGCCCCCAAAGCCAACATCCGATCAATATCAGCACGGTTCCAAACTCCACCTGCTGCAATCACTGGAATATCTTTTCCCACTTCCGAACGCAGATATTCTACCAATTCTGGAATTACTTGCTCCGCATTTAAGGCAACATTACCTAAATCTTGGTATTTTGCACCCAAATGACCCCCTGCTGTATTCGGGTTCTCCACCACAAAGGCATCAGGTAAACGTCCATAATGACGTTCCCACTTTCGGCAAATCACCTTAGCAGCGCGGGTACTGGAAACAATTGGCACTAGTGCCACATCTGGATAGCTCTCTGTATATTCTGGTAGATGCAATGGTAAGCCAGCACCAGAAACCACTAAATTAACACCATGTTCCACGGCTGTACGTACCAGAGTTTCATTATCTCGCGCTACCACCATTGAGTTAATCCCAATCACTCCATTTGGACTGATTTGACGAGCTTTCTGAAGTTCATCAATTAACGCCAAACGATTTGCTTCAAATAGCTGATTTTTTCGTTGTTTAAACGCAAAATAAGGAGAATTGAGTCCTAATCCTACGGCGGATACAATACCAATACCACCTGCATTAGCCACAGCCCCAGCCAGATTCGCGCCAGAAATTCTGATTCCCATTCCTCCTTGAATAATTGGGTATCGGGCAATATGTTTACCAATAAGTAGCGGTGGAAGTGTTGTCATATTTGATTTTTAAGTTATTAACTATAAATACTGATTTTTGGCGCTCAGAATTATCCAAGACACATTTTGACACTCGCAGCCAATTTATTGACGGCTATTCTAGCGGTTGTCTTAGCGGGGGATAAATCCACCCGCTAGGTTAGGGCGAACGCATCTAAATATTAAAGATAGATAATCAAGATTAACTTCCCCAACACTAGACCACACAGGACTTTCAGATAATTAGGTATAAAGCTGAATAAGAATGATAATCGTTGTAGAGGCGTGAATTTGTGGCAGCCGTCGGCTGCCAAGCAATATAGGTTCGTTTTTGTAGTAAATTCATTGTTTGCATTAAACAACAAGAACCAGATTATAGTTGAATGAAGCTTAAACCCAAAATTACGATTGCTGACCATTTTGGTGTAATAGAAGATCCACGCATAGATCGTACTAAACGACACAAGTTAATCGATATCATGACCATTGCCGTATGCGCGGTGATTTGTGGGGCAGATGGATGGGTGGGAATCGAGACTTATGGTTGTGCGAAGTATGACTGGTTAAAAAGATTTTTAGAACTCCCGAATGGCATTCCGTCACACGATACTTTTGCGCGAGTATTCGCACGAATAAATCCTCAACAATTTCAGTCCTGTTTTGTAGATTGGATGAAATCAATACATCAGATAACTTCAGGAGAAGTAATTGCAATTGATGGTAAAACATTACGTGGTTCCTATAATGAAAGTAGTGAGCAAAGTGCAATCCAAATAGTGAGTGCATGGGCAACTACAAATAGATTAGTGTTAGGACAAGTGAAAGTAGATGAAAAATCGAATGAAATTACAGCAATCCCAGAGTTGTTAAAAGTATTAGATATATCTGGATGTATTGTGACAATCGATGCAATGGGTTGCCAAAAAGAAATTGTGAAGTTAATTACGCAGTCAAATGCAGATTATGTAATTACGTTAAAAAAGAATCAAGGAAATCTTTATGATGAGGTTGAAGAACTCTTCCATTCAGGAATAGTTACAGGTTTTGAGGGGATTGAACATAGCACATATAAAACAGATGAAATAGGGCATGGTCGTCGTGAAATCCGCCATTATGTGATGTTATCTCAAATCCAGTCTCGGCTTAACCCAAATTCAGTTTGGTCAAACTTTAATAGTGTTGGAATGGTAGAATCCGTTCGTTCGTTAAATGGTGAAACAACGGTTGAAACCCATTATTTTATCAGTAGCCTTGAATCAAATGCTAAACAATTTGGTAATTCTATTCGCAGTCATTGGGGAATTGAGAACTCACTACATTGGATATTAGATGTTGCTTTAAGAGAAGATGACTGTCGGATTAGAAAAAATAATGCTCCACAGAATTTTGCAATTCTTAGACATATTGCAGTCAATCTTTTAGGTCAAGAGAAGCGTGTCAAACGTGGAATAAAAAATAAACAGTTTCTCGCTGGGCTAGATAACAATTATTTAGCAAGAGTTTTAGCATTAGCATAAACTCATATATCAGAAATTAAATTTGAATATTTAGGAAGAGTTTTACTTTTCCTCTAGATGAACATAGCTTTATAAACTCGAATCTTGAGTTATTTTAGTATCAATAAATAATTATTTAGCATCAGATAAGCTAAATCATACTTTTTCGAGACAATTCATTTATTTTATTCATAACCTTATCGATTTTTGCAATTATCTATGTCATTTTGAAATCTCTCTTAAATTTTATTAGTAAATAAGGTGCGTTTCCCCTACCCGCTAGGTTCCTTATCTTCTTTCCCCAAGACTAAATACTATACTCCGGTGCGCTCATCTCTGTCGTAGCACTTTCAGGAGTACGTTCTGTACTACCAAAGCGATCTTGGCGACTAATCAAATCAAAGACATACTCCCCAATAATAGCCTTCACATCTGTTTCCAGTTCAGAAATTACATTTCTATTCAGAGTAAAGGCATAGTTGGCCTCGTCTACAATCTTCTGAATCATTGCCTCATCTAGAGGTAGAAAATTCAATGCTTGACGGTACTGCTCTTTAAATTCTCGTTTAGCTTCTGGGGTAGGAATCTGTTCAAATTCATGGATTATTGTGTGAGAATGTTTCGTGCCTTCTCGCAAGCGAACATCTAAATGGCTGCTCATGATGAATACCTTGTTGCTAAAAATGTTGTTATTTTTTGATAAAAGCCACATTTGTCCAATCATGAGGCTGGAGAAAAAGTTCGGTGAGTCGTGCTTCGGGTGTACCTGGTTCTGGCTCATAGCAATATTCCCAGCGTGCTAGAGGTGGTAGAGACATTAGTATGGATTCTGTTCTCCCATTGGTTTGCAGACCAAAAACCGTTCCCCGGTCATACACTAAATTAAACTCTGCGTAACGACCCCGACGGTACAGTTGAAACTGACGTTGGCGATCGCCATACTCTATTCCCTGCCGTCGTTCTACAATGGGCAAATAGGCGGGTAAAAATGCTTGACCGCAAGACTGCACAAAGGCAAAGATATCTTCCCAGTTCCGAGATACCGTTCCTACTTGCTGACTGTAGAGTGCTGCGGGACTATCTGTTTGAGAACCAACATAAAGCTTGCCACTAGCATCCTGATAATCAAAGAAGATGCCGCCAATACCCCGTTGTTCTTGGCGATGCTTTAAGTAGAAGTATTCATCACACCACTGTTTAAAGGCTGGGTAATATTCTGGATGGTGGACATCACAGGCATTTTTGAGAGTCTGATGAAAGTGAATTGCATCTTCTGCAAAGGGGTAGTATGGCGTTAAATCAGCCCCACCACCAAACCACCAAATTGGGCCTGCCTCAAAGTAGCGGTAGTTAAGATGTACTGTTGGTACATAGGGATTACGAGGATGTAATACCATTGAGGTTCCTGTGGCAAAAAACTCATGTCCGGCGGCTTCTGGCCGTTGAGCCAAAATTGCTGGCGGTAAGCTATTTCCCCAAACTGCGGAAAAATTCACGCCACCCTGTTCAAATACCTGCCCTTCTCGAATCACGCGGGTACGCCCTTCTCCGCCTTCTGCTCGCTCCCAGTGGTCTTGTTGAAAGCGTGCTTCTCCATCAAGTTGCTCTAAGGCTGTGCAAATTTCATCCTGTAAGGTCTGCATGAATTGCTGCGATCGCACCCGTGAATCCTGGGGTATTGTGTTGATAGATGATGACAGCAATGTTTTCTGATTTCTAGATTCTTGCAGAGAATTATCCCAATAACGACCCATTTTAAAACCTCTGAAACTTTCAGTTAGTGCAACTAGGTTAGTTTTATAACTATATAGCGATGAAGATAACTCGGCTAGAGAAGTTTCAAAACTTAATGTATTATCTATTTTAGCTAAATAACTATATAGTTATTTTTTTGTTAGCGCCCGATTTTACACCACAGAATTTTGAAACTGCTGTCAACCTGGATTTATCTGCACAGGAGACAGAGTTAAAGGCAATACGGACAGACTACAACCGTCATCATTTTGTTCGTGATGAAGCGTTTAAGCTGAATACTGAACACCCCAAATTTTTCCCACGTCTGCAATGCTGTGCAGATTATAACTTGAATTACGATCACTCATCTTCAATCATCAACCGTAAGTACTTAGCCCTATCAGACAGAATTAATACACAATATCATTAGTACAACAGAACTCTTGGTAGCTTAATTCATCCCGCAACTATGCAATCCCATATATTTCCTCACAAGTTCCTCACATTTTTAGTTAAAAATACTTGTCAGTAAAGCTCGAACTGAAATTCCTATGGAATGTCACAAATGTAGATCCCACAGTCAATCCTGTAAAAAACAAGCATACAAGTTGCCATTCTTTCGCAAAAGTCAGCAATTTTTAACAAAGGAAGTTTCCTCAAATCCCCCAATTGCTCTGGTAGGAATGCCCAATGTTGGTAAAAGTGTATTGTTTAACGCTTTGACCGGAATTTATGTCACAGTGTCCAATTACCCAGGTACGACTGTTGAAGTGAGTCGGGGAGTGGCGCAGATTGGTACACAAACCATGATGGTAATTGACACACCAGGAATGTATTCACTACTGCCGATCAGCGAAGAAGAAAAAGTTGCCAGAGATTTATTGTTAACAGAACCAGTCACAGCCGTGATTCATGTAGTAGATGCCAAGAACTTGGGACGAATGCTGCCCCTCACCTTTCAACTGATCGAGGCTGGACTACCTGTTTTACTTGCCGTCAACATCATGGATGAAGCGCGTCGTTGGGGAATAAATGTACAACCAGATGCGTTGGAGATGGAGTTAGGGATTCCAGTAGTCTGCATGGCGGCAGCTTTAAATCAAGGTTTAGACGAATTACGACACAGAATTACTCCATTCTTGCCGAAGCAGCCAGTCATGATCCCAGCGTAAGTATTTTAGATTATGAGGCAAGGGCATGATTAGCCAAGTTACTTATCCAGAACCAATTGAAACTGCGATCGCCCAGCTAGAATCTTGGGGACAAACATTAGGCGATCACTATTTATTTAAAAACTACTCACTCTCACCCCGCAGTCTGGCTCTATTACTTTTACAAAAAGACCCGACGTTATGGCAGACTTTGGAACAGGATCGAGAACAGTGTAGTTATCTAGAGATATTGATTACTGTTACCCAGAACCAACTAAAACAGCCTATTGGGTTAGCGATCGCTAATACTCGTCAAAGTTGGGCTAATGCTATAGAAAGAGCAGTTCTGCATGAAACCAAACAGACTCAATCTTCACTTGCAGAAACACTCCACCGACTCACAGTCAATCCGATTACCGGATTTCCTATTCTTGTAGTCATTCTTTACTATGGAGTTTACAAATTTGTCGGTGAATTTGGCGCTGGGGAACTCGTCGATCGCATCGAAACGTTTTTTGAGGGACAAATCAACCCAGTCGTAAATTACCTCACCGCTCAACTCATTCCCTGGAAACCGATACAAGACCTCATTGCTAATGACTACGGCATTATCACCTTGGGTATTCGTTATGCTACAGCCATTGTTTTACCCGTAGTTGCTACCTACTTCTTGATGTTCTCATTTTTGGAAGATAGCGGCTATCTCCCTCGCCTATCTTTAATGCTCGATCGCTTATTCAAATCCGTTGGCTTATCAGGTAGAGCCGTGATTCCGATGGTATTGGGTTTAGGATGCGACACGATGGCAACAATTGTGACTCGCACCTTAGAAACTAAACGCGAACGGTTAATTGCCACATTTTTACTATCCCTCGTCATTCCCTGTGCAGCGCAGTGGGGTGTAATTGTGGGACTACTAGCACAAAAACCCGCCGCCTTGCTTTTTTGGGGAGGCTTTATCACCGCCATCTTCTTAGTTGTTGGCTATCTCACAGCCAAATTTCTACCTGGTACTTCCGGCAGTTTTTACATGGAAGTTCCCCCTTTACGTCTCCCCAAATTGCGGAACATACTAACCAAAACCTGGGTGCGGATGAAGTGGTATTTTGTGGAAATCTTGCCTTTGTTTATATGGGCATCGGTTTTAATTTGGGTAGGACGGTTAACCGGATTATTTGACTTAATTATTCGGGCAATTGAACCTCTAACCTTGGCTTTGGGAATGCCGAAACAAGCAGCATCGATATTTCTCTATGGCTTCTTCCGACGAGATTATGGTGCAGCCGGACTGTTTGATTTACAGCAACAGGGAAGCCTGACGGGTAATCAGTTGGTGGTGGCTGCTATTGTCTTGACTTTATTCTTACCCTGCATCGCCCAATTGCAAATCCTAATTAAGGAACAGGGAAGTAAAATCACATTGGCAATAGTAATGTTTGTTTTTCCCTTCGCCTTCCTCATGGGATATATCGTCAACCACGGTTTAATTTTATTCGGAGTGAGCTTTTAGTGTGAACGCTTTATCAACAGTCAAAATTGGTCAACCGCAAACAGTAGTGAGTTTAGAAACTCAAGATCATTCAGTGTTACAAAAACTCATGGCATTCGGCATTTTACCTGGAAGTAATTTGGTGCTGGAACAACGTTTTCCTTCCTATATCATTACAGTTGGGAGAACCCGCGCTGCCTTAGATCAGGAAACAGCGCAAAGTATTTTTGTGGAATCGCGCTGAGTAATTTGTAGTTGATTTCCATGCCTGGAAAACTCTACAACCAAGCATGAATATTAGTCTTTACTCTTCTCTATTTTCCATTTTCAAGACATTATTCCGAATTATCTTTGTCAAAAATTAAAAAGGAGTCAGAAAGATGCTATCAGCAGCCATCATTGAACGATTGAACGAGCAAATCAACCTGGAAATGTATTCTTCACATCTTTATCTACAAATGAGTTCTTGGTGTGCCTACAAAGCTTTGGAAGGATGTGCTAGCTTTTTGAGTCAACACGCAGATGAAGAGATGATGCACATGCGACGCTTGCTAAATTATTTACATGAAACAGGCTCACTGGCTGTCATCACTGGAATGCAGGCTCCACCCAGTGATTTTTCTTCTCTGAAGGAACTATTTGAACAAATCTACGAACATGAACAGTGCATCACTCACAAGATTAATGATTTGGTACATTTAGCAAATACGGAACCAGACTATTCCACCCTTCAGTTTCTCCAGTGGTACGTTGCTGAACAACATCAAGAAGAGTTTCTGTTCAAAGGGATTCTTGATAAAATTAATTTAATTGGGACAGAAGGACAGGGTATCTTTTTCATTGATCGAGAAATTTCCAATTTAACAGCCACGAAAGGAGTTCCAAAAAATCAAACAATCAAAGAATAAAGAATAATTCAGAAGCCAGAATGGGCTAAACCTTAGCTATCCGCTAGTTCATACGATCGCTGTGTAATTCTTCATACGGAGTTTTGAGATGCTGTTATTTTTTGGCGATCGCTACGCCCGCCCTTCGCATAGAATCTCGTAGAGAAGGTATCCCAAAACTTTTCGGTCTACTGACTGTGACTAGTCGGGAGTTGCTATGATTTTCTACCTGGGGCGATAGCGAAGCGCTGCTGCGAAGCGCAGATCGCGGTTGCTGACGATTCTGCATCAAAACCAAAGCTGCAACTGCAAGCAAAAAATAACCAAAAGTTTTCTGAAGTCTATTAGCTGGAACAAATTCAGCTAAGTACGCACCGAAAATTGTTCCCACACTAGCAGCCACAATGAAAGAGAACATCAAGTTCCAATTTAAAGAAACATGACCTAAGTAGCCCAAAAAACCTGCAACTGAATTAAATACAATAATTAATAAGGATGTGCCGATCGCCTGTTTCATTGGTACATTTCCCAAGAGTACCAAAGCTGGCACGATCGCAAACCCACCACCAACACCAACTAACCCAGTCAGCACTCCCACACCCAAGCCTTCACTAATTAACCACAACCAGCAATACTTGCAGACAGGTGGGGGATAAAATGCCAGTTTGTCATCTGCTGTAACAGGCTTAGAACTACGCCGAATCATAAACACAGCAGCTACCAACATCATGACTGCAAACAGCATCATTTGAAAAGCTTCGGTAACTACTGGGAGGGTAGCAATTTTTGCCCCCACAAATGCCCCCAGCATCGTTGCTGAACCAAAAATAAATGCAGTCTTGAAATCAACATTTTTGGCTCGCCAGTGGGGAATTACCCCCAATAAGCTAACAGTACCGACAATTACCAAAGTCATGGCAATCGCAGATTTTGGAGGTATACCCATAACATAAACTAGAATCGGTAGTGCTAGCACCGAACCCCCACCACCAATCAAACCCAAGCTCACCCCAATACAAGCAGCCAGCAAATGCCCAATAATCCACAGCGTCATACACTACTCCGTTGATTATAAGGAAGCTTTGCTAGTAGCATCCCTAACATACAGCTATCTGTAATTCCCGAAAACATTAATCCCGCTCCCATCAAACCACTAAGAATTAGGAACCAAGGAGAAACAAATGCTCCTAATAATGTGCCTATTAACACCAATGAACCAGTGACAATTTGCACTTGTCGGATTAAACTAATGGGGGCATTTTTGTTCATTGTGGTAGCATAGCCCGCTTGTTTCCAAGCGCTTATACCCCCTTCCAGATGGGTAACAGTGGTAAAACCCGCATCAAATAGTTTTTGAGCAGCCATTGTTGAACGATTCCCGGAACGACAGTAGAGAATCACTTTTGTGTCTTGATCTTGGGGAACTTTGCGCGGATCAAATTTGGAGAGCGAAATCAAAGTTGCTCCGGGAATATGCTCTAGAGCATACTCAGCTGGTTCACGGACATCTATGAGTGTGATAGCTTGTTGCTTCAACAACTGTTTGAGAGTTTGAGTATCAACGGTTTGTAATTTGTTTACGCGGGAAGTAGTCATTGCTTTTTATACTTAGGAATGTAGATTTTTAAATGCAGAGTTTTGTGTGATTTTGTTACGCAGCAACGCTACCGCAACGCTGGTTAGCGGGTACTGCTTCCATAATCTTTTTCGGGTTGGGTAGATTCAGGTTTGCCATCAATTGGATAAATTCGCTGCGGTTTCGTCCCACCAGGCGCGAATTCCATTGTTTCTCTTCCCAAATGGTGGAAACTGTGTTACCTCGATAATCATGACCGGGATAAACTAAGGTTTCGTCAGGTAATGTAAACAAACGTTGCGTTATTGCGTCATACATCATCCCTGCATTCCCACTCTGAAAGTCAGTCCGTCCACAACCACGAATTAACAAGGCATCTCCGGTGAGTAGATGAGTACCATTAACTAAATAGGCATTATGGCTATCAGTATGACCCGGAGTTGCGATCGCTTCTACTTTCACGCTCCCTAACTTTAATACTTCTCCATCTTTCATAAATCTGTCTGCACATATAGCTTGGGCATTTTCCGGTACAATCCCCAAACAACCTGTAGCTTCCCGCAATTTAGCTGTTCCAGTAATATGATCGGCGTGGATATGGGTTTCTAAGCAGTATTTGAGAGTTAGTCCTAGTTCTTTGAGTAATTGGCGATCGCGCTCCACCTGTTCTAATACCGGATCGACCAAAATCGCCGTTTTAGTCTCTAAATCTGCAATTAAATAAGTATAGGTACTTGTTTCCGGGTCAAAGAGTTGTCGGAATAACATCATGGCTAACTCCAGATAAAAATGTTTGATTAATCAATAGTATAACTATACAGTAATATATTGTCCACACTTCTTTGTGACTGTTGCGATCGCTTGCTTACGGTAGGCGCTTCCATCGAGGCGTAGCTATCGCCAAACAATGATTCTTTCTGATAGCAACGCCCTCTTGATAAAAAAAGCAACCCGAAGCATTTTTAACTTGGGTTGCCTAAACTATTTTTGAGGAGTTAGAACGAACTGAATTCAGAATTAATTAACTGTGAATAGCGGGAGCAGCTAAAGCTACAGGTTGAATATCCCCAGCAGCTAAATCTAAGGGGAAATTGTGAACGTTGCGTTCATGCATTGTTTCAATTCCCAAGTTAGCGCGGTTTAAAACATCAGCCCAAGTATTAATTACAACACCTTGAGAATCAAGAAGGGAATCGTGAAAGTTAAAACCATTGAGGTTAAAGGCAAAAGAAGATACGCCCAAGGCAGCAAACCAGATACCAATTACTGGCCAAGCAGCTAAGAAGAAGTGTAAAGCACGACTATTGTTAAAAGATGCGTATTGAAAGATCAATCTACCGAAATAACCGTGAGCCGCGACAATATTGTAAGTTTCCTCTTCTTGACCAAATTTGTAACCGTGGTTCTGGGATTCAGTTTCAGAGGTTTCTCGAACTAAAGACGAAGTAACTAGAGAACCGTGCATGACAGAGAATAAAGCACCACCAAAGATACCAACTACTCCCAACATGTGGAATGGGTGCATGAGAACGTTGTGTTCTGCTTGCAATACAAGCATGAAGTTGAAAGTACCACTAATCCCTAAAGGCATCCCATCAGAGAAAGAACCTTGACCAATAGAGTAGACTAATATTACCGCAGTGGCAGCAGCAACAGGTGCGCTGTAGGCAATAGAAATCCAAGGACGCATCCCTAAGCGATAAGATAATTCCCACTGCCGACCCATGTAGCAGTAAATACCAATCAGGAAGTGGAAAATAATCAACTGGTAAGGGCCGCCATTATATAACCACTCATCTAAGTTAGCCGCTTCCCAAATGGGATAAAAGTGCAGACCAATTGCATTGGAAGTAGGCACAACAGCAGCAGTAATGATGTTATTGCCATAGAGTAAAGCACCAGCGACAGGTTCACGAATACCATCTATATCTACAGGTGGTGCAGCAATGAAAGCAATGACGAAACAAGTGATTGCCGTTAAGAGTGTGGGAATCATCACTACGCCAAACCAACCAATGTACATACGGTTGTTGGTACTGGTGATCCAATTGCAGAATTTCTCCCAAAGATTGTTACTACTTTGGCGTTCTTGCAGAGAAATAGTCATAATTTTTAATTCCGAGGTTAATCGTTGTTCAAGGCAAGTTAACCTTATACTTTATATAACCATATAGTTATATATAATGTCAAGTAAATTCTCATCTTGTTTTAAAGATGCTTATCCCCTGCGGGAAAACGAAAGTAGGAACAGAGTCATCTTTTAGAAAAATTTAGATAATTAACTAAATTACCAATTAGTAATATAGTAGAAGAGTAAATAAAATTTACTGATCAAAACATTCACCAAGGCACTCAACACCTATGGTGAAACTAAGCGGTATAAAATCATGACAGAGAGTCTTCCTCTAGAAAGTCCCTCAATGTCGAGGCGACAGTTACTAAACTTTCTCACAGGTGCAGTTGTCGCCACTACAGCCAGCAGCCTACTTTATCCTGCGGCTAAATTCTTTGTTGCCCCCACAGAAGTGGGTGAAGATGGTTCTATCCTCGCTAAGGATATTAACGGAAATCTCATTCCTGCTAACCAGATTTTGGCTGAACCCCCTGGTACTCGTGCCTTAGTCGCGGGTTTAGGAGCAGAACCTACTTACCTAACAATACAGTCAGATGACACCCTGCACCCTTGGGGAATTGTCGATAACTGCACCCATTTGGGTTGTACCTTTCCTTGGAATCCCAATGACAATCAATTTCAATGTCCTTGTCACGGTTCTCGCTATGATCCTGATGGGAGAGTAGTACGGGGGCCAGCACCTCTTCCCCTCAAGCTTGTTAGTATTAACTTGGAAGGGGAGTATATCCGAATTTCTCCTTGGACGGAAATTGATCCTCGCACTGGGCAAAAACCCTGGTGGGTTTAGTAGTTTGATTTGATAGCAGGTTCCAATCTGCTATAAATCCGTAAACATCGAGATTATGTTTTTAAATGCACTAGGTAGTAAAGTAAGCACAGAGTCACATAGAGAAAAAAATCTGTTTATTGAGAGCTACATTTGCGATCGCTTCGCTCTTTTCTTTATGAGAGGCTACGTCCTAAGCGTAACTATGCCGCAGGCTTTACGAGACACTACGCGTAGCTTGCTTCCCCAGAGGGTTACACCGTAGGCATCATCAAACTTTCCACCAATTGAGAATTGTATAAGTTATGACTACTGAAATGGCATCTACATCTTCCATTCAACCATTTGGGAATATCTCCCCTTCTGAATTTGCCAACTTAGCTGAACCTCCCTTGCTGATAGATGTGCGTAGCAAATTTGAGTATGGGATGTTTCACGCACCTGGGGCAATCAACCTGAGTTTGCCACGTCTTTTAATAGGCATGATACCGGGTTTAGGTCGCTGGCTTTATCCCCAATGGTTTTGGGATTTACCCAAAAACGAATCTGTTGTTGTAATTTGTTTAACCTCCCACCGCAGCCCCATCGCTGCTGAATATTTGGTCAAAGCAGGTTTTACAAAAGTCTTCAATATTAGCGGTGGGATGATGGAGTGGCGGCGATTGGGGCTAGAAACTTGTACGGGTAAGTAATAATTTTGGTTTAATCGGGAGTTTTTTATGACACCACACAGACAAATAACTCCAGACTGGTTAAAACGTCTGTTTGCTTGGGGAATGGCTAAAGCAAATACCGCAGATAACAGTGCCATCAAGTTGCAGGGTTGCAGCAGTTATGCAACTATGGCACAACTCAAACAGGCTTTCTTTGCCGATTTAGACGGACGTGTTTTAGAAATTGGGCCGGGAGCAGGGGCAAATCTCTCTTATTATCCCACTGATGTCTACTGGATTGGCATTGAGCCAAATCCTTTCATGCATTCCTATCTCAAGCAGGAAGCGGAACGCTTTGGTTTGCATAATATTGAGTTACATTTAGGGTCAGCAGAAAGGTTAGAGATTGAAGATAACAGCATTGATGTTGTTGTCAGTACCCATGTTCTCTGTTCTGTAACTGACCTTGTAACTACCTTACGAGAAATAGAGCGGGTACTTAAACCTGATGGTCGTTTCTTATTTATCGAACATGTTGCAGCACAATGCGGTACTTGGACGCGCAGAATTCAAGATGGAATTGAACCAGTCTGGAAGACAATGTTCGACAATTGTCACCCT
The DNA here is from genome assembly GCF_054786515.1 of Nostoc sp. UIC 10890. NCBI lineage: Bacteria > Bacillati > Cyanobacteriota > Cyanophyceae > Nostocales > Nostocaceae > Nostoc > Nostoc sp. UIC 10890. Next base: position 65,681 of record NZ_JBSGKF010000005.1, on the reverse strand, counting down.
AACCGTGAAACTGGGGAAATTTTAGACAATGTTGGTTTTGAGAGCGTTGATTATCAACAGTTTAATCTTTCTTTTCCCATTGTCAGCCCTCATATTGCTGGAGTAGCTAGGAAGAAAACTGTCGAAATCGCTGAACTAGATTCAAAAAGTTTAATTAACACTCAAATTGTTTAGACTCACAATATAAAAACTATGAAAGTTTCCAAAGAAAACCTTAATCAACACCTTAACCAAATCTATGATGTGATTATTGTCGGTGGTGGTGCTGGGGGACTATCTGCGGGTATTTATTTACAGCGTTTTCGTCTTTCTAGTTTAATTATTGACAAGGGTAAAGCTAGGTCTTTCTGGATGCAAGAATTGCACAATTATTTGGGTTTACCACCAGATACCCCCGGTAGGATTTTATTGCAGAGTGGGAAAAAACATTATACTTCACTTGATGGTGATTTCCTTAATGCTTATGTTGAAGAAATAGTTGATGAGGGAGAAACCTTTGCTGTCAAGGTCAAGCTGGGGCGTGTAAATAGCGTTTCCGAAGTGTTTCGCTCTAAGTATTTAATTGCTGCTAGTGGTATTATTGACCATCTGCCACCTTTGGATGAAATGCAGAATGTTTATGACTATGCTGGGTATAATTTGCATGTCTGCATGATTTGTGATGGTTATGAAATGACAGATAAAAAATGTGGTTTCTTCGCAGGTAGTGAAGCAAGTATTGAAGAAATGATCTTCAACTTAAGCTGGTTTACACCTTACATTACCGCCTTCACTCACGGAGTTTTTGAAGTAAGTCCGCAAGTGCGTCAGAAACTCCAAGAACATGGTTATCCCCTAGTGGAGACACCAATTAAGCAATTCTTGGGACACAATCACCAGATGACTGGTGTCGAGTTGGTGGATAGTTCGGTGATTGAGTTAGAAACTGGTCTAATTTCAATGGGTTCCCGCTATCACAATACCTATCTGCAAGGGATAAACCTAGAGTTAAAAGGAGGTAATCTAGTTACCGATCAGATGTGTCGGACTTCTCACCCGCGAGTCTTTGCCATTGGTGATTTGAAGGTAGGATTGAATCAGGTAGTGATTGCTGCGGGGGATGGTGCTTTAGCTGCTACGCAAATTTGGCGAGACATTCGTCGTGCCAATGGTGCGCGTCGTTGGGAGGAGAATCTAAAAGTGAATGTCTAGTCAATGGCTTGTCGGGAGGGGAGTAGGGAAACTCCCAAGAAACTTTTCCTCAGTTAAGCTGAGGAAATAGTTATTTTGAGAGGGTGCTAAAGGCTTTGATCTGTTCAAATTCTTTAGCCCGTTTTTGTATTTGGTTGCCAATGCGATCGCAAACTAATTCACATAATTCAAAAATTACAGGATCGCTGATCGCATAGTAGACACTAACTCCTTTTTGCTGACGGGACACTAAACCTGCTTGGGTCAACACTTTTAAATGTTTCGAGAGATTCGCTTGTCCTAAACCCGTAGCTTCACCCATTTCGGTAACGTTCATCGGCCCGCTTCTAAGAGAACTCAAAATCTGTAAGCGACTGGTTTCAGAGAGTACCTTAAAATACTCTGCAACAGGAGCAAGGATTTCTGAAGTATTTTTTGGAGAAAGGGTCTTTGACATAAGGATTCAATTTTATATATAACTTATATTACTATATAGTTATAGTTGTAAATGATTCAAGCGATGACCTTTTGACCTGCAAAGACTTTGCGATCGCAAGGCAAAGGCCCACAATTGCTGTAATATTTTAGCCCTTGAAAAAATCTTTCCTGAATGATTTACTAACAACTCTAATAAGCTAAACTCCACACCTGTCAACCGAATGCGTTGCTCATCTTTATGGACTTGCCGCTTATTCACATCGATTTTGAGATTCCCAACATGGATTATCCCAGAGTTAGGAATAATATTCATATCACTTTTGTGAAAACGTCGTCTCAGTACAGAAGCAATTCGGGCTTCTAGCTCCTTGGGTGAGAAGGGTTTCGTCATGTAGTCGTCAGCACCAAGTTCTAGCCCAGTGATTCGGTCTGCTACATCTGCCAAGGCTGTTAGCATGATAATTGGTACATCTGATTGTTTCCGTAATTCTTGACAGACACATTCAGTCATGAGGAAAGAAGCGATCGCTTAATACTTGCATCTGTCCTCCTCCACAGCTAAGGCATCTGCACGAAAAAGAAATTTGTACTCAATTGATAATTTCTTCAGCAAGGGACTCGTATTTTCCATAGTTTTGCAGTAGAGTGTTTATTCCGTGCAAATTATTTATACCTAACTTTCCCAACTTTACTCAGACAAATTTTAAACCAATGCCTTCGAGGGAACAGCCAATGAGTGCTTCTAATGAGATACATACCAAGAAGATCATCAAAAAATCTGACAAGCTTACCCTGAGACAGATGAAGCTAATCGAGGAGGCAGAAGACCAACTTCTTCAAGCTAATACTGACAATTCTACTGCCCCTGTGGTTGAGGTTGAGGAGAAACCAGTAGCGATTTCAGAGCCTAGAGTTCCTGACTATGTTCCATTTCTTGATAATCCTCCAGTACAATCGGTGGGAAATTCCGGCTGGCAAGTGTCTGATGTCTGGCGAGATATTCGGGTAGATAATTTTTGTAATTAAAACAGACAATTTGTATTCTCAGACAGTTCTGCATCAAGGCGGTTGCAGTTATCCGCGCAGTATTACCGCCTGAGCAACTTTTGTAAACTATCTTTGCACTCAGTCAAAGCTATAGTTAATTGTGCCTATAATAAGTTACGGCTAATTATAACTAAAAGTTAGCACCCTGTAAGTGTGTATCGTTGGATTACGCATCAAAGGCGATACCAAGACAAGCAAAATTTATCGGCAGCGCAATAGTGTCTATTCCGTTGCCAACATGCACCCAGAGCGATCGCATGTTGGTGAAAGTGTTATGTATCAAGGAAAGTAGTGTTAATCGTAGTTTATATCGGATAAAAGATAACAGTAGCTTATTTTGTATTCACACCGCGATCGTGTATTGTCACTGTAAGCATAAGATGAGCAAGTTGCTCACTTTATGGTTTCAAAGCATGTCACTTAAAGGATAAAGTGGCTCTTGGCAACTTTTGGTGATCTTGGTTGGAGCAAGGCAGCTATGCAGAGGGCAGAGGGCAGAAGGAAGGAGGAAGAAAAAATTCCCACAATTGAAGCTTTGCTTGGATTTTAGAACATCTGCATCATCAGAAAGCCGTAAGCGATCGCCCGTCTTGGCCACAAGTTCCACGCTCGGATAACAAAACGTCTTAAAACCTTCTGCCGTCTGCCTTAAAGTGCGTGACCTTCAATGATCACCAAAATCTGACAAGAACCAGATTTTGCCTAAAGTCACAACTGATGTCACTGTAACCATAAGATGAGCAAGTTGCTCACTTTTATCCTCAGATATGATTCAAACGCTCATGCGGATGCTTCAAAATCTTTGTCAAGCGCGTATGTCTGAGTTTAACCATAATTTTTTAGTAGGCAAGCGATCGCTCTTAGATTAGGCGATCGCTAACTCAGGTTATAGCCTCAGTTTTTGGAAGTCCCTGACTAACTGAGGCAATACTCTTTCCCTATTGCCCACCAGTAAGCTCCAAATTAAAGCCCGTAATGTAACTTGCTTCCTCGCTCATCAGAAATGCCACACTGTTGGCAACTTCTTCAAGGCTCCCCAAACGCCGCATCGGTACTGAATTAATCATTTGCTGTTCTACTACTTTAGGATCAGCATCAAAATACTGTGAGCCTACACCTGCCTGCAATTCAGTCTGCCGCGTCCACATCATACCAGGTCCAATCAACGCAGGTGAGAGCGCATTTACCCGAATGTGGTAGGAAGCCAAATCTTTCGCTGCTGTCTGAGTTATCCCAATTACGGCAAACTTCGAGGCTGAGTAGGCGATCATATTCGGAGGGCCAACTACTCCTGCATAGCTTGCCATATTAACGATCGCTCCTCCACCCGATTTGCGTAAGTGTTGGGCTGCCGCCTTGAGGATGTGAAAAACTCCGACAACATTGATGTCAATGACCTTTTGAAAATCCTCATCAGGATACTCGTCGGTTTTGGCAAATACTCCTTGATAACCCGCGTTATTGAAAACATAGTCGATCCGTCCAAATTTCTCTACAGCACCAGAAAAGGCTTGAGCAACTTCCTCAGAAGCGGTGACGTTGCAGCCAAAGGCAGCGACTGGAATTTTATACACTTCCAATTCGTGAGTAACCTCTGCCATTTTCGCTTCGTTTAAGTCTAGGAGTACTACACCTGCGCCATCTGCGGCAAAACGCTGTGCGGTAGCCCGACCAATATCGCCAGCACCGCCCGTAATCAAAATCGTTTTACCAGCAAAGTCATAGCTTGCTTTACCTGTCATATTTTCAACTCCTTATGAATATATCTTGCAAATAGTGTTTAAATGTCCAGTATTTAAGATGAACACAAACTTTAACTGTGGACATTTACTGCTGTTGTGGGTATGATGATGTATTACGGTTATCTAGGATTTCTCATCCAAATAATAACTTACTCAATCAAACCCAAATGGCGATGGAAAGCTTCTACAGCATTCGCTACACCATCTTCACCCCGAATCTTTTCACCTAACTCCTGGGCTTTAGACCGCATCACCTCATCGCCCAGTACAATTTCAATTGCTGCCGCTAAGGTTTCTTCTGATACCTTTTGGTACGGTATCGGCGCAGGGCTGACTCCCAACCGAGTTAGCTTTTCACCCCAAACTGGCTGATCTGCAAAAAAAGGTACGGTAACTGATGGTGTTCCCGAACGTAACACTGCCGCCGTTGTACTTGCTCCTCCGTGATGTATTACTGCTGGCACTTGGGGAAACAGCCAATCATGGGGAACTTCCTTGATCACAAACACTCGTAGCGAATCTTTTACATTCACTGTTCTTCCAATGTCACCCCAGCCAGATAATATAATCCCGCCTTGACGGGTTTTCTTTAGAGCTTCCACGATGTAGTGTGTGAGATACTCTGGATTGGGCATCGTCATGCTCCCAAACCCAAAACACAAAGGTAATTGCTTTCGTCCAAGAAAATCCTCTAGTTCCAGGGGTGGCTCGTATTCGGAGGCTTGGTCAATAAACCAGAAACCAGTTACATCCACCCATGCAGGCCAGTCACGGGGTCTTGGGATGACGTGCGAACTAAACCCGTACAATACAGGGATTCGTGATACATTCGCCGGAGTCTTCTGTCTGAAGCGTCTGCCTAAATATGGCAAAGGCGGCAATTTCAAAGTTTCGGTTCTGAAATGATTCAGCAGTGGACGGTATCTTTGCCAGTGCAAAAACTCTATTAGCAAGTAGCTGCCATAGTTGATTGCTTTCTTTAGTGGGTTTTTAGTTATCTGACCAAATCTCAAAAACCCAAACATCCCTGTGGGAGTCAACGGCAGAACTGATGCAAAAAAGCAGGGTACGCCTAATTTCTCTGCAATGTGATATCCAAAGGTAGCTAACGGCGTGTAAATAATCACTTCACTTCCAACACACGCATCCCAAGCTGATTCCAACTGTTGAAGTAAAAGCTTATCTCCTTCTTCTTTTTTCAACTTTTCTCCCGCAATCAATCGCTGCCCTTGTTTCGATTGCAGAAACTCTTCCATATTGCCAGCGATCGGTGCAAACTCTAAATCGAACTTTCTAACAAACGACTCAAAGTTTTCATGCGCTGCTACCTTCACCTTATGCCCCGCACGTTTTAACCCAATACCCAAAGCACAGTATGGTTGCAAGTCTCCTCTTGAACCTACTGTTAGGATCGTAATCTTCAGTTTCCGGCTTGGTGCAGTCAAACTTTGCCTCAATTGGTTTCTCCACTCAAAACTCCGTTTCTACTCAAAATTGTACTGAATTACCTGTTGCTGGAAGGGATAAGCTCTTCTTAAGCCTTTGGTTTTGTTTGGAGACAAAGGAAGACAGCTTCAGGCGATCGCAGATGTTACCTATTACGTAAACAAAAACATTAGTTTTTGACCTAATTATGCTTTTGTTACGACCATATTGATAATTACAGTTTAAGAAATTAAAATAATAACCTGTTGTATGGTAATTGTAGTTATAACCTAGTGAAAAAATTCTGGCTAAGTAAAACTTGCGATTGAAAAATATGAAAATATTTAAATCAACAACTTTATTTATTGCCTTGGGAGTAATTCTAAATAGTTCTCAAGTGAATGCTAAAAATTCGTCAATAGTTTTAGACTTGGAAAGTGAATCAAAATCGCAGTTAGCACAAGTTAATACTAATGATCCAGAAGTATACTTAAGCCGAGGTATTGTTCGCTATCGCTCAGGAGATTTTAAGGGGGCAATTGAGGATTATAATCAAGCGTTACGTCTTAATCCTAACTATTCAAAAGTTTACGTTAATCGAGGTGTGGCACGGAAGAACTTAGGAGATTTAAAAGGAGCGATTGAAGATTATGATCAAGCATTACGTCTTAATCCTAAAGATGCAAAAGCTTATATCAACCGAGGTGTTGCACGGAAGAACTTAAGAGATTTGAAAGGAGCAATTGAAGATTATAATCGAGCCTTGCGTATTAATTCTCAAGAGGGAGAAGCTTATTATAATCGAGGCGTTGCCCATTATGTATTAAAAAATTTAGAGTTAGCAATTACAGATTTACAAAAAGCTTCGGTACTATTTCAGCAACAAGGCAAAACAACCGAATATCAATTTACTTTAAATCTAATTAATAAAATCAATAATCGATAATTCTTTGAACATGTACACGTATCTAGATTTTTTAGAGCAAGGTGTAGCTCAATGGCAATGGCAACTCTTAGGCACGCTACCAAGTGTACGCCAACACAAAGGGTGAACGCGGCAATACTTCTCAAATAAATGCTCTATCTACAGAATGGAAGGGGCTGCGATCGCCTCCGGCGGGCGGTTACGCCATCGCAGCCGCAGCCCCTCCCGTAACTACTTCAAAGCCTTCCAGCTTCCTAAAATGCATTTTCTCGTTCTGTTCCGGGCGTAAGTGGTAAGCCTACCATTCCGTCAGACTTATCACTCTGCTCCTCCTTGGTAAAATACCTGTTTTGCGATCGCCTCCGGTACAGTATCCGGCGGGCGGTTACGCCATCGCACCCTTGCAAAGCACAAAAATGCTCTCGAAAGGGCCACTTGTGAGAGCCTAGATTGCACAAATGTCTGCGAAGGTGCAGTGCTAATAAATCCAGCTTGCTGGCTTGAGGAGATATTTAACCACGGCTGAGTCTGACACTCCCCTCTTTCCCCAACCCAGCTACTATTATTATTAAAATACTTTTGAGTCTTTTAGCCGATTGACAAAATCCACTTTCTCTTACCTTTTTTCACAGATGCCCTACAACTTAAGTTCAATATTATAATCTCGATCTTCACTGGAAAAACCTTTTCTCTCATGAGAGTTTATACGTAATTATTTATTCCCTCACTGCGAAATAGTCAAAACCCTTGATTTCTCGTTTTGAAGAAGGAATAGTATCAAATATTACTTTTGTCTGAGAGAAAGTTTTGGCTAAAGACATATTTTCGTTGTCTAAAAGCATAATTTTTGAATCATTAAAAATGCAACCGACGCATGTATTCTATTCAATAAAAGTCTTAGTTTAAAGTCCGTAATTAATTTGATTATTAACTTTTATAAACAGTTTTTATTCTCAGAAATCTAATTCATTCAATACTGATATACTACCTCAAACCTTCTATTCCATCGGCACTAAGCACTTACACACTTAAAACAATAGTGAATTGAATGGTAAATATTACAAAAGCCAAAAATTATACTTATAACACTCACGCTGTTGTAATTGGTGGGAGTATTGCAGGGTTACTTAGCGCTACAGTACTTGCAGAATTTTTTTCTAAGGTCACTATTGTTGATAGTGACGAGTTCTCCGATCAACCGATACCTCGGAAAGGTGTAGCACAGTCTGTTCAGCCTCATGTGCTGCTGGTCAAAGGGTACAGAATTCTTGAAGAATTATTTCCTGGAATAGGTGAAGAATTACAGTTTAATGGCGCATTACCAATAGATTGGGCACAAGAATTTTTTAGGTTAGTCCCGAATGTCGGATGGGGTGCAATTGCTGCATCTCCCTCGGAATTTATTTCTTATACTTGTAGTCGTCCATTATTAGAGTGGACTATACGGAAAAGAGTCGCTCAGTTAGGAAATGTATATTGGTTGCAGAGGCATCGTGCAACTGGCTTAGTATGTAATAACGAAAAAAAAATCACTGGCGTTTTGCTACATCCTGTTGGAGCAACAGAGGAGAGACTTGAAGAAGCTTCATTTGTTATTGATGCTAGTGGCAGACACTCTTTTGCTCCAAAATGGCTAGAAAAGTTGAAATTTAGTTGTCCCCCTGAGAGTATAGTTGATCCACATTTAGGGTATTCCACAAGGCGTTATAAAAAAGGTGAAAATTTGGCATTTGAAGGGAAAGTAATGTTAATTCCTCAAGTCCCCCCTAATAACAAACGTCTAGGATATTTAGCAAGAATTGAAAATGGAGAATGGATTGCTACTCTTGGAGGTTACGGACGAGACTTTCCTCCAGTTGACGAGCAGGGTTTTTTAGAATTCGCCAGTAGTTTACCGAGTTCCAAGTTTTATGAATTTATCAAAGATGCCGAGCCTATCTCTCCTATCTATGCTTATCGTGCTAATGCTAATCGACTCCGCCATTACGAAAAAATTGAATTGCCACTTGGCTTTTTAGCTTTAGGTGATGCTGTTTGTGCCTTATGCCCTGTTTATGGACAGGGTTTAACAGTTAGCTCACTTGCTGTACTAGTTTTACGCAATTGTTTGAAAAAGCAAAAAAATTGGTCGAGCGATGGCTATTTTTTATCTTCCAAATTTCAAAAGGAATTAGCTAAAAGCAATTTTCCCCATTGGAATGTAGCAACAATTCAAGACTCTGCTTTTCCTTCTACTTTTCCATCCATTCAGAAGCGAGGGTTATTGCATAAATTTACACAATGGTATAGCCAAAAATTTATTTTGGGAACTGTGTCTTTTCCAGAAATGAACATTTTATTCCTGCAAGTTACTAATTTAATTATCTCCCCACTAAAACTTTTTAGCCCCAGAGCAATTTACTATACTCTAGCAAATAAATCTTGAAGAATAATTCAGTTATTTAGAATTCAAAAGCCAAACCATAGACGTTCTCTATCAAGCCCTCTTGCTAACTTACTTTTTTGTAGGAAACGCAGGCTCTAGAGAGCTTCACTAGTAATTTTCCTAGTCAGAATACAGTTAAGGTATTCTGACTCCAAAAGGACTAAAGTCTGTTTTGATAATTACTATTTAGGGCGAAACTCTTGTTCCAAAACTTTTGACCAAATCTCTCTAGGTAAAAAACGTGAAATTCCAGAGATTACTTTATTATCCCATCGACCTGTAACAATATGAGAACTTTCTGAATTAAGAGCATTTAAAGCTTCCCTTGCTATTTCTGAAGGGTTATCCAAGCGTAGTGATTCTGCTTCATTGGAAAACTTATCAAAACTAGCTTTTTCATAAAATTGTGTATTTGTAGGGCCAGGACACACAGCAAGTACTTTGACTCCTGTCTTAGAATTCTCGGCCCACAAAGCTTCACTAAAGCTAAGGACAAAACTTTTTGTAGCGGCATAAACGGCCATATATGGCAACCCTTGAAAAGCCGCTATTGAGGAAATGTTAATAATATTGCCTCTGCCTTGTTGTATCATTTGGGGAAGAAACTGGTAAGTTAAATCAACTAGTGCCGTTATATTCAATTGAATCATGTGTAGTTGTTTCGTTCGTTGACTTTCACTAAAAAGCCCATAATCCCCCAGCCCAGCGTTATTAATTAAAGTATCAATACTAGTGATATTTTTTTCAATCAGATCATTAAAAATATCAACAGCCGCTGTTGTTATCGTCAAATCTTTCGCTAAAATGTGTACTTTGATTTTGTGTTCTTCTTGGAGTTTTTGGGCAAGCTCTTGAAGTTTTTCTTCACTTCTTGCCACTAAAACTAAATTATTTTTGCGGGCAGCTAATTCATTTGCAAATGCTGCTCCTATTCCTGAAGAAGCTCCTGTTATTAAAGCAGTAGTCATAAGTTTAATTTTGGAGTAAACCAGAGGTTAGTTATGCCCACAAATTTTAAAACAATTATAAAAATATGTCTAGTTGATTTAGGCTTATTTTGTGTCTTTTTATTTAATAAAACCGTTACAGCCCAGATTGTTCCAGATAAAACTTTGCCTCAAAACTCTCTCGCTACAGTTTCTGATAATACTATTGAAATCACTGGAGGAACTAGAGCAGGGAATAATCTATATCATAGCTTTCAGGAATTCTCTACTTCAACTGGTTCTTCTACTTTTTTCAATAATGCTTTAGACATTCAAAACATTATTAGCCGTGTAACAGGGAAGTCAATATCCAATATTGATGGAATTATTAAAGCTAATGGTATTGCTAATCTATTTTTGATTAATCCGAATGGTATTATTTTTGGAAAAGATGCACGATTAGATATTGGAGGTTCATTTATAGCTAGCACAGCAACTACTTTGAAGTTTCCAAATAATTTGGATTTTAGTGCTACAAATCCTGAAAATACACCTTTACTAAGTATTAATACCCCAATAGGATTACAATATGGTACTGATCCAGGCGCAATTCAAGTAAAAGGTGATGGTCAAGGAACTAGAAAAACAAATCAACTAATTGATACGACTAATACTCTACGAGTGCAACCAGATAAAACATTAGCATTAGTAGGAGGCGACCTAATATTGGATGGAGGGACTCTTAAAACTGCTGGGGGGCGGATAGAGTTAGGAAGTGTTGGGTCAGGAAGTTTGATCAAACTTAACTCTACGAATAATGGTTTTAATTTTACTTATGATCTTGCACAAAACTTTAAAAGCATTCAACTATTTCAAGGAGCGTCTGTTGATTCTAGTGGTGAGGGGCAAGGGGATATTCAAATTCAAGCTAGGCAATTAACAGTACAAGATGGCTCCCAGATTGAAAATAGCACTTTGGGAGAGAAGTCAGGAGGAACACTTTACGTCACAACCACTGATTCTATAGATATAAGTGGCACTTCAGCAGACGGTCAAGCCCGTAGCGGTCTTGCTTCAATAATTTATCTAGGAGCAAAAGGTGACGGAGGAAATTTGATTGTAGATACTAAGCAACTGAGTCTAAGAGGAGGCTCAGGAATAGCAACAGTTACACAAGGTCTAGGAAAATCTAGTAATTTAATAGTAAATGCCTCCGATTCTGTACTAATAAAAGGGTTTAGTTCGATAAATCCTTCGATTAGTAGTACTATCTCTAATACTATTTATGGTTCAGGAGATGGAGCCAATCTTACTTTATCAACAAAAAAACTAACTATTGAAGACGGAGCTTCTTTAGGTAGTGCTATTTTCGGTACAGGCAATGGAGGCAACGTAAAAGTACACGCAGATTTAATTAAAGTAACGGGAGGATCTTCCTTATTCACTCCTAGTTCTTTTTCAAATATAACTTTCAATAAAGGAAATGCTGGTTCATTAGTAATCAATACACAAAAGCTTATCATTACTAATGGCGGTATAATTAGTACTTCTACTACAGGATCGGGCAATGCTGGAAACCTTATTGTTAACGCTTCTGATTCTATAGATATAGATGGAATCTTGCAAGGATCTCCATCCCTTTTTAGAAGTAGCTTGTCCTCATCCTCTACTGTTGCACCTTCAATTGTCCAACAAATATTTAATCTCCCTCCGATTGCTTCTGGTGAATCTGGGCAAGTAACAGTTAATACGAAAAAATTAACTATTACTAATAGCGCTACTCTTAGCGGTAGAAATGACGGGTTTGGAGGAGCAGGTAATCTTTTCGTTAATGCTGCTGATTCAATCAGTCTAAATCAAGGTACAATTGCAGCATCAACTATCTCTGGTAATGGTGGTAATATTTTTATTAATACATCTTATTTACAGATGAATAAAAATAGTGCGATTTCAACATCTGCTGACAACAGAGGGAATGGTGGAAATATCGCAATTAATGCAGATATAATTTCTGGATCAAAAAACAGCAGAATTACAGCCAATGCCTTCACAGGTCGTGGTGGAAATATCACAATTAATGCTAAAGGACTATTTTTTAGTCCTAATAGCTTAATAACAACTAGTTCCAAATACGGAATTAACGGGAATATTCAATTTAACATTGTTAATTCTAACATTTACACAACCGAAATAAAAGCAAAAGAAATTTCCGAAGCTCCTCAAATTACCTCCATTTGCCAGAGGCAAGTAGCCACCAAAGCAAGTAATTTTATAGTTAGTAGTTCTCGAAGTTTACAACCTAATCCTGATGCCATGATACTTAATGATATGGGACAAAGTAACTTTGCTTCAAATCCCCAAAACCAAAAAACAAACTCATCAACAAGCAAACAATCTACACAAATCATAGAAGCCAACGTTTTGATTCGTGATGAGCAAGGAAATTTAGTTTTGACTACAGACCAAGTAATGATGGCAAACTTGGATAATGCTTCGCTGTCTGCAAACTCTTGTTTTTCAATGCCTCATTGATAAAAAATAGAAAAATGATCATCTTCCAATCTAGCTTTAAATATCTCTTATCAAGCTTTTTATGGCTCTCCATAATTGCTATTCAATCCTCTTCCAGTGCCCGGACTGTCGAAAAGGATTTTCTCAAAAAGCAAGCGGAATCTCTGACTTCATTAGGCCAGGAGCAATTGGCTGTAGCTCAGGCAGCCGAAGCTCTAGATACTTGGAAAGAATCTACAAAAATTTATCGCCAACTTAATGATCAAGAAGGGATTACCAGAAGCCTGATTAATCAAAACCTTGCTCTCCAGTCGTTAGGCTTACATAAACAAGCTTGCAATCTACTTTTAGAAACTTTGAAGTTGAATGGAAATGATTTGATTTGTGATACTGCACCACAGCAAGCTACTCTTTTTCAAAAAGAGCAACTCAGAGCGGCAGTTAATAAACAAAAACCAACATCACTTAACTTGCTCGGATTGCAAAATCTAGGAGAAGTCTTACGAATTTTGGGTAAGTTGAATGAATCGGAAACAGTCCTGCAAGAAACATTAACCCTTGCTAAACCTGTATCCTCAGAAAATATCAGTGCAATTTATTTGTCTTTAGGTAATATTGAACAGGCAATTTACCAACAATTGCAAAATAAATACTCCTGGATAGAAGAACCGCTTTTCCGAGATAATATTGCTACTATTATTCCTCAGAAAGCGCAAAATTCGTTAGAATATTATAGATTAATCCAAAATCTCCCAAGTATCTCAAATCTAGCTAAACTACAAGCTCAGTTGAATCATTTGAATTTACTGATAAGTTGGGAGAAATGGCTCAGAAATGAACCAAACAAAGTAAATGTTCGTACCCAAATTAATCAACAGATTCGAGCATTGGTGCTTCAAATAGATGAAAACTCTTCCGCCTTTTCCCAATTCTCACCTGAGTCATCTATTCATGCTAGATTGAACTTCGCTAAGAACCTTAGCCAGATTCCAGATGAACAATTAAAATCTGTAGCAATTCGATATACTAAATTAGCTCTCCAAATGGCTCAAACTATTAATAGTACCCGATGGTTATCTTATAGTTTCGGGACTCTGGGGACATTATCAACACAAACAGAACAAAGACAGACATATTTTAGTAAGGCTTTAGGATTAGCTCAATCAATTCGAGCTTCAGATATCGCCTACAAATGGCAACAGCAGTTAGGGCAGATTTACGAAAAACAGGGTAAAACCGAGTTAGCGCTTAAAAATTATGATGCAGCCATCGCAAATATGGCTCAAGTTCGTGATAGCCTTCTGTCAACTAATGGAGATTTACAGTTTTCTTTTCAGGATGAGATGGAGCCGACATATCGTAATTATATGCGATTACTTTTAGTATCTCCTAATCCTGATTTAAAACGAGTAATACAGATAAATGAAGGATTACAAATAGCACGGTTAGAGAACTTTCTGCGATGCGGTAAAATTGACCTTGTTGCTTTGAATCAGCTTCAAAATCTTAACAGCGCTCCAGCATTAATTCATATTATTGACTTGGGTAATACTATAGAAGTAATTGTTCAGTCAACAAACGGCTCCCTTCACCATTATTCAGTTAATTCAAAAAAAGTAAGAGCAAATGTAGATCATCTTTTAGAAACCTTACAAGACGAAGGACTTTCTACTACTGACGAGAGAATAATTATTTCGTATTCTCAAGCAATTTATGAAGAGCTAATTGCACCTATTAAGACATATCTCCCTCCTTCAGGAACATTAGTGTTTATCTTGGATAAATCTTTTCAAAGCCTGCCGATGGGGTTGTTGTATGATGGCAAAGATTATTTAATAGAGCACTTCAGTATTGCAGAAACTCTAGGTTCTAGAGTTAGACAACCTAAATCTTTACATGAAGATCAGTTGAAAGCTTTAATTGTTGGTTTGTCTAAAGATAGCCCTAGTTCTACAGATCCAAATGCTCCTCAAGGATCAAAACCACTGCTCCAAACGGCACAAGAAGTAAAAGATGTTGAGAAACAAACTAAGTCTTCAACAGCGTTGTTAGACGATAAATTTACCATTAAACGATTTGAAGAAGAACTGAGTCAAAATAACTTTCCAATCGTTCATATTAGCACTCACGCACAATTCAGTTCTGACCCCTTTAAGACAGTACTTTTAGCGTATGACAAGGTAATCAATATTAGAGATTTCGGTAGCTTAATCAAAGGTACAACTCAAAATAGTCAAGATGCAATTGAATTGTTGGTTTTGAGTGCCTGCCAAACAGCAAAAGGTAACAAGCACTCTGTTTTGGGTATTGCTGGAATAGCAGTCCAGGCAGGAGCAAGAAGCACTGTAGCAACCTTATGGCAAGTAGATGCCGACTCTACTGCTCAAGTTATGAGAGAATTCTATAAGGGTTTGAAAAATGGCGAGACTAAAGCTGAAGCACTAAGGCTTGCACAATTGAGTCTATTATCAGATCCTAAATATAAAAATAAGCCTTATTATTGGGCCCCTTTCTTACTTGTTGGAAGTTGGTTATAAAAATCCACTAATTTTAACCCCTCTTGCGCTTTTACTAACTCAACTGAGTTGTTACTACTTTTAGCCAGTTCAACAGCAATTGTATATTCCTGCTTGGCTGAGTTTGGTAGCCGTACCCTTAAATATCGATCGCCTAACACCCTGTAAATACTAGGATTTCGAGTGCCTGCTACCGTTTGTGCCTTTAATATCTCAATTGTTTCATTTAAAAGATTTCTCGACATATAAATAGCATCTATGTCAAGGACGGTTTCATCCGAAGGCAATCCTAATTCTTTGATTCGTTTAACCTCTTGTGCAATCTCCTCTTGGTAGCTTACGGGCAGCAGGTTAACAATCCTTGAGTGAGCGGTAATAGCATAGCCGTCTTTGTAAGCAAAAACATCAATTCTATAGGCATTGCCTGGTTGTAATTCTTTCTCATCAGCAGGATAGGTAAGCTGAGTTTGATTTACAACTTTTTCCCACTCAAATTCGTAACTACTTAACCGAACTTTATAAGAAATAGCACTCTTAACAGGAGTCCAAGTTATCTCTGGTCGAGGATTTAATATCGAGGTAGTGTAAGGAGAAATAATCGTAGGCTTATTACCTTCTGCTATTCCACCTTTTCGGATCTGACACAGTTTTACATCAGTAGAATTACAGTTAGGTAAATATGATTCTGGTTTAGCACATTTATCAGAAGAAATAACTCCACTAAATAAATTTAAAAGGCTTCCCGAACTAAAGCATAACATTCGTATATAACCACCATTCAAAACTTCTAATTTCTCTCCTTCACAAATAAGGCTCCCTTTCCCAAAATGTTCATCTCCTTTACTTACTACCCTTCCAATTGGCTGCTCACAGCGAACCTGGTTTCTTCTTACTCTTGTAAGCGGCACGCTTGCCCCTAATGGCATATTTATCACTAAAATAGTACTCAAGCAGAATAAATTCAAAAAAGTACGCTTTTTCACTTTTATTACTAGCTAGTATTACAAATAATTAACTTTTATCACTTTTTAAGTATACGATCTAATAAGTTCTGCCTCCACATAAAAACTTCTGGCAGACTAGATTTAGCTATTATGCATACTTCTATATGAATCCTAGCATCATCCGTTTTTCCTAGCGCTTCTTCTACTTGAGATAGCAAGCAGTAAGCATCTGTTCTTTGACTATCTAATTCAATCGCTTTTTCTAAATACCCTTTTGCCTCAGTTAAATGATTTTGCATTAATTTAGACCAGCCTAAGTCTTTATATAAAGATGCTTTTAGCTCACGATTGTTAGTCTTATTTAAACCTTGTAAAGCTAAAATAGCTGCTCCATTGTCATCGCCTCTTTTATTTTTCAATCTTGCTAAAGCAGCAACAGCAAATATTGCTTGATCGCTAGTTGCCATAGCTATTTCATACTGCTTTTCTGCTAGATCATATTTCCCCTGCTGTTCGTAGAAATTACCTAATCCGTAATGTCCTTCCCAGCTATCATGTTTTAATTTAAATTGATTTTTATAACTATTTTTCACACAATTAATATCGTTTAATTGTTGACAGATAATAGCTAAATTATTGTAGGCAGATATATCTTGATTATTGTATTTAATTGCTAATTCATAATATTTTTTAGCTATTTCAGGGTTATTCAAATTCTTAGAGGCTTTGTTGAAATAGAAAGTTGAAATAGAAACTTTGCTTTGAGGAGAAAGTAATAGGGCCAAGTTGAATTTTTGCTGCGCTTTCTGAGAATCATTTGCTATTTCTAATTTTTCTCCTCCAGCTATTAAAGTATTAGCAAGCCCTGGCAAGAGTATCTTAAGCATCCCAATATCTGCTAAAGTAAGAAATCCAATAAATACACTAAATATAAAGGTTTTGGACTTAAGTACTTTCTGAACCTTAGTTTGTAGAGGAAGCTTTTTAAGCCTCTGTATTATTACTTTAGTATTTGTTGGACGCTGCGCTGGAGCGGGAGCCATCATATCATCAAGAAGATCCGCAAACGGTTTGTCAATTTGAGGCGCATATTTTCTCCAGATTAGTCTTGATCTGTCTTGGTTTTTTGGTATATCCATTAGTGATATACCAGTAACTAGATTTACAAAAGTTCGACCTAAAGCATAAAAATCTGATTGTGGTACTGCCTGTCCCTCAATTTGTTCAAGTGGGGTAAAAAAAGGTGTAACAATAGAAGTTATTTCATGCCCACTTCCTAATCCTGTCCTCGTTCCCCCACTAGTGCTAATTTTTGTTAGGTAGGTTCTAGTAATTCGTCGTGCAGCACCAAAATCAACAAGTACCAGCTTGTTGCTGCCAGGCTGATAAATAATATTCTCTGGCTTGATATCTCTGTGAAAGAAGCCAGAGCGATGAACTAAATCAATAATATCTATTAACTGTGAAAACCACTCAAGTGCCACTTCTTGCGAAATTCGACCATAAGCTTCTAACCACTGCCGTAAGTTCTCTCCTTCAATTTTCTGCATTATGACGCAATGCAATTCTATACGAGTACCCTTGAGGGGAAAAGCAAAGTAATCATCCATAGTGGACTCAGGAATTCCTGGATGTTCGATAACCTGTAACGCTAGCGCTTCTTGTCGAACTAATTCAACTAATTTTGGCTCATTCCATTTTAATATTTTCATCACTCTTATTTGAAATCCTGGATGCAATTTTGTGCCAGCATCCTCAACTTCAAAAACCTCTGTGTAAGTAGGTATCTCTTCATCAATACTACTCAAAGGACGCAGTAAACGTATGCGACCATTTATTAGTAACGGAGTACCACAAGCTAAACAGTTTTCAGCGTCATTAGGATTATTGCGTTGGGAGCAAAGGTGATTTATGCAATAAACCACGGATCATACACTTTAATAGCTGGAATTGCTGATTTTTGTTTTACTCGATTGTTCATACACTAAGCCCAGTGGATCTGCTAATATGTACTTCTTGACAACTGGCTCTAAGCTATAACTAGCTTCTTGTCTACTGAATTTCTTACTAGTCTCAACTAATGAGCGTTGCTCTAGAACTTCTAATGCCATTATAAGCTCAGAAATTGATAATTCTGAATTTAATCGTTCTTTTAATCCATCAACAAGTTTAGAAAAGGGAATAAAACTTGAATCTTTTGATATCTCTTCTGCTAAATAAATCATTATTTGCTTTTGAAGATTATTTAAAAAACCTGCTTGACCAAACTGTTGATTTAGCATTGCTTGTAGTCGAGGGCCAATTACAGTGGATTTGTATTTGAAAAAGTTTTTAATACTTCCTCCAAAAAATCTGTGAATTCGGTCAGTTACTACCTCTAACTCTGAAGGATTACCACGATAAGTTTCGACTAATTCTTTACATTCTTCCCCTGATAAACCTTTTTCATACAACATTTGTATTGCCGCTCTTTCATCTAGACCTTCTAATCGTAAAGATAGAAAAGAGAACTTTTTAGTCACATAAGTAATTTCTTCTAAAGGTACTTGGCTTGTTACGATGATAGAACTTTGATGAGGTTCCCGTGTCAATCCAATAAAAAAATCTTCAGACTCTAATTTTTGCTCAAAATTCTTTACATTTGCTATATTCTCAAATCCATCTAATACTATCAAACACCGATGTGTATTAAGATAATTTGATAACAAAGAGATTTTTTCATTAAAGTTTTTACTTTCGCCGTTTAAATTAAAATTCTTAATTAATTTAGCAACTATTTCATCAACTGACGAATAACGAGTCAATGTATTCCAGATTACATATTCATAGTTATCCGGTTTTTCTAAAAGCATTTCTTCAATTAATTTCGCTATTAAAAAACTTTTTCCTACTCCTCCAACTCCAGTTATAGCTATACAAGTTTGTTTCAAAATATTGACTTGGTATTTCAAATCTTTAATATCTTTTTCTCGACCATAAAACAAACCTACCTTGGGTAATTCTCCGTATATTATAGTTTTGCCCACTAAACCATCATCGTTCTGGTTTAATGCTTTTAGCTTTTTGAAATAATCCTTTTTTACTACTTTAAGCAAAATAGGTTTTAAAGTAAGTTTTTTAACTTGTACTCCTTCGCCAATGACTTTTGAAAGCATTGCCCATAAAGGTGAACCAACTCCTGCTTGCAAATACTGCATCGTGTATCCACTATCACGGGCTATTTCCTTATAGTCTTTACCGTCCCAACTCCCTTTAATTACAGCAATTTCAGCTTCAGTCAAATATCTTCCAGTACATTGAAGCACTCGCTCTTCCAAAATTTCTAGTACTCTGTCTAAATTCACATTTGAATCCATACACGCTTACACTACTGAGTTACTACAACTGATACTCTATTTCACTAATCTAACAAAAGTTTATATATGGTTTGTTATATTTCTTAACCAAAGCTGACTTGTTACAATAGAGCATCCAGGGTATAAGATTAAAATGTTACATTGTAGAATTTTCTGGATGTACTGACAAATCTACGTTTAGCCTACCAAAATGTTCTAAATCTGACTAATTTTACACGCAAAAACCGCTCATAAGTATTTGTGCTTAATCTTTAGCCTCGTCAAGTTGTATGAAGATCCGACTATCCAGATGTTTTAACCTAAACTTAGCATCTGTCATAGGTGGTATTTAAACGAAAAACTTTAGCGAAGGTAGGTGGTTGCACTTCTTATGAGAGATTGTCAAACCTCATCTCGACCCTTAACAAACATGGAGAAGCTAAAAGCAAAGAGTCAAATTATTATTCAATACCAGAAGTCCATAACTTCTGTAAAATCAGGTTATTACCTATGTAAAGCGAAAAATAGAGGTGAGTACACTAAAAGAGCAAATAGTTTAACGGAAAAAGCGCCACTAAGGAGTAGCGCTTTTTCCGAATTTTGAAAATCATATAACCTCAGAGCGGGGCTGATCTCTAAGGAACAAGATAAGTGGGCTTTATAGTTTGGCGACTGTGATCCCACTAAGATTGTCCGAGAGTTAAATCCGCGCTACCTACTCCATTATAGGAGTTGCCGCACAAAATGTCTATTTGTTGCGGTGGATTTTGGCTATCGAAATTCATAAGTTTCCATGAAGCTAAGTTTGATGAAGAGAAATTGCGATTTTTGTAGTTAAAAGTAGCAGCAGCGCGAATAACAGTTATCAGTTACCAGTTATCAGTAGGAGTAGACCTTTATTTGATAACTGTTAACTGTTGACTGATAACTGATACAACCCCCTCTGAGCTTGTCAACCAAGTTATCAGGGGAAAATACCGTGAAAAACAGAGAAC
Organism: Nostoc sp. UIC 10890; assembly: GCF_054786515.1. Taxonomy (NCBI): domain Bacteria; kingdom Bacillati; phylum Cyanobacteriota; class Cyanophyceae; order Nostocales; family Nostocaceae; genus Nostoc; species Nostoc sp. UIC 10890. The sequence continues at coordinate 45,282 of NZ_JBSGKF010000005.1, read as the reverse complement.
GCCCCAAGAGCGCAGTGTTAGAGCGTATGGGGTCGAGTGCAGCTTTCGCATGGCAATTTTGTGCTGTGACGAAGGGAAATTTTCGGAATATCCAGGCTAGAGCAAGAGTTTTGCAGCTTGAAAGAGTTTTCTCTAAGGAATTCCGAGGGGAGAACCGATGAACCATACCCCTAAGAAAACGGGGGAAAGGTTAAAGGGAAAAGGGAAAAGGGATGGGGAAGAGTTAACAAATTCTTCCTCCCCTTCCCCTTTGCCCCTTCCCCTTGACCCAGGCGCAGCCTCTCCAACTGAATATCCAAACAATCTCACGGCTGCGGAGTACCATGAGTTGTTAGCTGGTAGCGCCATTCATCCGGCGTTGATTAAGCGCAACTTTTTCCATGTAGAGGGAGAATCAGTTTATGATTTCCTGTTCATATCTGATAAAATCCCACGCAAGAATGCAGGGCGAGTCACCGATGGATACTTAAAGCTGTATCAGCATTTGCTGTTGGGTGGGACGTGGATTCAATCACTTGACCCATTCAAAAACTGGCAACCGATGGAGTGGGGAAGAATTAAGCCCAACTTCCCGCGCATTGATTGGCAAAAAGGCAAGGCAGTTAAGTACGAGTCACCCCCAAAAACTCCCAACCGCGTTACCTACTTCGATGTCGCTAACCCCATTTGGGACAAAGTTGCAAAACGCTATTTAATTAAGCGCTATCATTCACTTTTAGCATTGCGCTTGCTGGATCAACTCAATCCATTAATATTTTGGGAGTGGATAAAGCAACACCCAGAGATTCCGATTATCTTATGCGAAGGGGAAAAAAAGGCTGCTTGCTTGCTGAGTCTGGGGTTTGTAGCGATCGCACTTCCGGGAATTTGGAACGGGCGGGTCGGAAGACGGGATTTTGATGAACGATTGCATCCTGACTTAGTACCAATGGCTCAGGCGGGACGCAAGTTCATTATTTTATTTGACTACGAAACTTCTTCTAAAACCAGGTGGTCGGTGTTTCAAGCCACTGTTCGCACTGCAAAAGCAATCGAATCGGCTGGTTGCTTATGTGAAGTTGCATTACTGCCGGGGCCAGAAAAAGGCGTTGATGATTTTGTTGTGGCGCGGGGCGAAGATGCCAATGTCTTACTAACTGCAATCATAGACGATGCCAAATCACTTGCCGACTACCAGCGCTCCTATCGAGCTAAGAAATGGGGACTCTCTAAGTACAAACCGGATGTGACAGTCAATATTAAATATTTGACCCAAGCACTCTGTATTCCTGATCTGGAGGAAAAATGTTCATCCGCTCCGCCACTTTACGATATTTCACAAGAGCAATTGTTCACCCCAAGTGTTAGCTCTACAAGCTATGGTGAGGGAGAAGGAAAACAAGAGTTAATAATTTCTGACTGCCCTGACCCTAAACCCAGTACTCAAAATCCCAAAAAATCTTTCCATTTTCCAGAAAAAGGACTAGTTGTACTCTGGAGCGATATGGGTACAGGGAAAACTGAACTTATGCGCTGGTGGCGTGAGCAAAACCCCGACGCTCGGTTCCTCAACAACGGGCATCGCGTCAACCTGCTGAAGAATTTAAGCGATCGCCTGAGAACTGCGATGTATTCAGACTTGGGTTACACAGGTTTAGCCCAAGCCCAAGCCCTTAGTATTACTATTGACAGCTTGCACAAACTCAATACCCAGGCGCTAATTTACGGCTGCATATTTATTGATGAGGCTTGCCAATACCTTACCCACCTACTACACAGTAATACGTGTAAACAGCACCGTGCAGCAATTTTGGAGGTACTGGAATATATAGTATACAACGCGCCCCTGGTTGTCCTTGCCGACGCACACATGGATGACCTGACAGTGGACTTCTTTCGGGCAATGCGACCAGTAGGTGAAATTCCTTACATCGTCAAAAACGAATTCAGAAATGGCTCACGCACTATATATTGGTACGAAGGCAGCAATTCAAGCGCCCTAGTTGCCCAGATTTCGGCGGCACTAATGCAAGGTCTGAAAGTTATGGTAGCCAGTGACAGTAAGCGTTTCATCAAGAAACTCGAAAAGTCTTTTACTATTAAGTACTCTGAACCTAACTCTGACCAATCAAATACACCACAAAAATGGCGGATTTGGTCTGTACATTCCGATAATTCTGGCAGTGATGAAAACGTCGCTTTCATTAAAGATATCACCAACGCCGTCAAAAACTTTGATGCCTTGTTCACCTCTCCCAGCCTGGGTACTGGTGTCGATATTTCTGAGTATCATTTCGATTTGGTGTTTGGTGTTTTTCACGGCGTTTCCCAAACCGCTACCGAATGTGCCCAACAGTTGTACCGCTATCGTCCAAAAGTTCCGTTTCATATTTGGGTGGCCCCGCGTCCTCCCTTTGGTTACAAGGATACCAATGCTACCAAGATTAAAGAGCGCTTGCTCCAAACCAATGAAATGACCGCTTTTCTGTTGCGGATTGACCGTCAAACAGGCAAGCGGGGCGCAGAGAAAGATTGGGCGCTTGAGGCTTACTGCCAAATTATGGCTAACCGCCACTATTCTCTGAATAATCTGCGTGATGATTTGCGATCGCTGCTCACAGAAATGGGCAATACATTTATATATGTGGGCAGTGATGATGATGAGCAATCCCTTGAAAGTCTAAAAGCGGCAGCACAAGCTTTGGATAGTGCCCACAATTCGGCTGTTGCCAAGGCTAAGAATATTACTTTGAGCGAGTACCGTGCCCGTCAGAGCAAAGATTACCTTGACCCTAATGAAATTTTTGAATGTGAAAAGTTTCGCATTTCTGATTCTTACGGCATCGAAGTAACCGAATCGCTCGTAGAAATGGATAAAGGTGGTCGATTAATTAGAGCCTTAGCTGGACTTGAGGCAATTTTAGCCCCACCCGAAGAATCGTTTACTGACCCCAAAACCGGGCAAAGTTATCCTACACCACCAACAATTGTCACCCAAAAAGACCGCACCGAGCGCGACAATCTACCTTTGTGCATCGACTGGGGCAATTATTCCGCACGGTGGCTTGCTAGATTTAACCTGGGGCTGCATCAAATTCTCACTTCTTTAATGAAGGGTGATGAAGTTACCGCCGACGATTCCACCTTACTCAAGATGACGGAGATCGCTATACATTGTGCTGCTCACGTCAAAGCAATTCTTGGGTTTACTATTCCACATGATTGTAAACCTATTTGGTTGCTGGCGACTTTACTAGAGCAGCTGGGGCTAAAGCTGACTTTCCGCAAGCAAGGTAAACGGGGTCAACAGGTGAAACTTTTCTCTTTATCTAAAGAGGAATTAGAATTTGCAATGCATGTAATTGCTCATCGCGTGGAAAAGCGTAATCAAAAAGAAAATCGAACCTATTACGCTGCTCAAACCCCTGCTGCGTATAATGTAAACCCCAATCAGCAGGACGTATCCACACCCCCCCTTGATGCTATAGGGAACTCCCATTGCCAAGGGGAGGATACTACCGTTTATGTTCCGCCCCAAACTGACCGGATTACTCTACTTCATTGCGTAGAAATACTTCGCTCTGGTATTTCTCGTGGAGTAGACGCAATTAAAGGCATTCTCAAACGATGGCAGAGTGATTTGCGCTGGGAGACGGTGCTGGAACTTGAGGCGATCGCCGCGAGTGAATTGCGACTTGTCGAGGCTCAAATCCCGGAATTTTACGCCTTGCTAAGTGAAGATGTGTTGCCTGTGGACGGGTAACTTAACCATGAAAACCTATAGATTCGTGCGTTTACCCTCTGCTTGATAACAAAAACCCCAAATCCTTACACTGCCAATGTTTGCTTCAGGAATCGAAAAAATAGGTTATGGAAACTAGAGTTTACCAAAGCTATTTTTTCTCTTGAGAAATGGGGTTAAAGCGGGACTGGGCATTTTATTACTTGTAAGTGCCTTGGGAGAGAATCGCAATCGATTGGTGGGAGAATGAAGATTTAGAGATGCACTTGGCTCAAGGACAGCAGGTGTATGCTGAATCGTCATGGCAAGAGAAACGACACGGCAAATTGACTTAGTTTTAGCAGCGCCCAGGCCGTTGACAGTTCACCCTGCCGCAGTTTATTTGTCGAGTTTGACATCAGGTTCACGGCGGACGATGGAGAAATCGCTAAATGTCATCGCCCGAATGCTGACGGCTCCAGTTGAGAGTGATGCATTGTCATTGGATTGGTCAAAGTTGCGCTACCAGCACACGGCTGCAATTCGCTCAGTTTTGATGGAACAGTACGCCCCAGCGACTGTCAACCGGATGCTTTGTGCTTTACGGCGGGTGTTGCAAGAAGCCCATCACTTGAGATTAATAAGTACTGATGATTATGCAACAGCAATAAATCTCAAAAGTGTACAGGGAGATTCACCTTTAAGAGGACGACTGTTAAAACCGAGTGAAATTGCTGTACTTTTGAGCGATTGCAAAAACGACCTCACTCTAATTGGGAAAAGAGATGCAGCACTAATTGCGATTCTCAGTGGCTCTGGTTTACGTCGGTCGGAGTTAGTAGCATTAGACGCGGTAGATTACAAGACAGAAGATAGTTCTTTGCTTGTACGCAAGGGTAAGGGGCGGAAGTCGAGGACAGTGTATTTGCCCTCCGGGGCGGTAGCAGCTTTAGAAGATTGGCTTGTAGAGAGAGGTAATGTGCCCGGAGCGTTAATTTGTCCTGTACGGCGAGGTGGTCATATAAAGGTTGGGCGAATGACTGACCAAGCTGTGATGACGATTCTTCGCAAACGGGCGAGTTGTGCATCAGTAGCTGCTTTTAGCCCACATGATTTTCGACGCACGTTTATTACTAGTTTGTTGACTGCTGGTGTTGATGTTTTGACGGTGAGCCGACTGGCAGGACACGCCGACCCAGCAACCACGCAGAAATACGATTTGCGTTCTGAGGAATATAAGCGCCAAGCCGTTCAATTGTTGCATATTCCTTACGGCGAATAATGCCATATTGGGTGATGGCGTAACCGACCACTTTATAGTAGATACGCCATCGCTCGTGTTGCACACGCAATAATCACCTTTACATGATGCGGTCTAGTGATTATCAAGATAAGTGATGCGCTGACTGTAGAGGAATAAAAAAGTTCAACAACAAATAATAAAGTCCAACAATAAATAAAAAAGTTCTACAATTTCTGTTGGGTGCTTTACCCCGCTCCAGGCATCCGTCCATGAATCGCTCGCAAGTCTTACCGCCGTGCGATGGCGTAACCGCCCGCCGGAGGCGATCGCTACGTTATTACTAGAGCGATCGCCTCCGGCGGGGCGTAGCCCATCGCGCCCACATTCGGGTAGAATCACTCTCCTAATTGTTGAACTTTTTTATTTGAGTTTGGTGTCTTTGTGTTGAAAAAGTGGTAGAGCGATCCCTTTTCCATCCCCAAATTGTTCAACTTATTTTTACGTGGACTTGCACCCAACCACGAAAAATCAATGCTTTGAGAGACTAGAATTGTTGAACTTTTTTATATGCTTACACTGACTCAATCACTTTTCGTTTCAGTTTACCTAGACACTACCTTTCTTCGATGCAGGCTGGGATCTTTTTTTTGTGGTTCCCCCTAAAAATACACCTCTAAAAGAAAAACCTAAAATAGGTGAAAAAAATAAACTAATAATGACTTTATAGTTAATAAGTGATGCATTAGGTCAAAGAGTATACTTTAGCATTTGAGTATACAAATATTACAGGTGTAGGTTTGGGTTAAAGAAAATGGGCAAAAGTGCTTATTTTAAGAAACTTGTACAAAATTCTTCCCTGCTTCTGTTGCTTTCATGCCAAATCAAGCTTATCGGAATAGCCCGTTTTTTAATCGTTATCACGCCATAAAACTATAGAGTCATTTTTAGTTTATTTTTTGAGAGTGGTTTGATTGCTCTATAAAAAATTCTTCAAGAAACGGGTAAAACTTGCGTGCCAAAAACTCAAACTTTTCTCCGATGCGTTTGGACACTAATTATTTAAAACTGACAATTAATTCTTTAATGGACACCAGGGCTTAAAAGCAGGGGCAACTTTTAGAGACGCTATGCGTAGCAAGATCCCCGTAGGGGTACAGACTTACTGTACTGGATGCAATTATTGCTTTCTTACTCAGCAATCTAACTAGGTACTCAGCACTGTTTCGATGAGCAAAAATTAGATAAAGGAATCCTGCAAGTGTTTAAGCCTGAGATAATTGTTGATCGCCAATGGTAGCCGTTGGCAGTGCATCTCTTTACAAAAACCATCGCTTGAAGAATGCGCTGACACATTTGGCGATGATACTATCAAGGTAATTTATCATGATGAATTACACGATTTAATAAACGTGGGCAGTCCAAGTTTACCTAGATGATACGCTTTCCATGAGCAATACAGGGCGGAAAAAAAATTAGCATCTTTCAACTGTTACCAAAGGAAGTGGGAGCAGTTTATCGCCTGTTGCAACTCGAAAGGGACGACTGCAACAGCCACGCTGCTCGAATTTATCGAACTCTACTTAGACGATTCTCAAGATAAGATTGATACAACAGGTGGTAACGATTTAGACGAACGCCTAGACTCAAAGATTAAGGCAAGTGTAGAAGAGTACTTAGCTGCGAGTAATAAAAGTCACAGTAGTCCAAATAATGAAACGATAAGAGCTATTTGCGAAAGACTTGATAAGCTAGAGTCAGAGTTTTCAAATGAATCTAATAGCAACCAAACCATAGTAATTGATAATCTCGCCAATTTAGAAGAAAAAATTGAAAAGATGACAGCCCGAATGACACAGTTGGCTGAGGCGATCATTAAAATTCAAGACTATCTCAACAACCAACAAAAGCGGGGCCAAAAATCGTACTACAACAATTCATCCTTCCAAGGGCATACTCCTCGAATGCAACCGTTAACTGAAGAAGGTTTAGCCAAGAGACTTGGTGTAAGTGAGGAAACTGTACGCAAGGAGCGAATTAAACTCCCCCCACCGCTTTTTGTAGCATGGTGTAAGGGCAAAGATAGATCCGGTGTTGGGTGGGAATTTAACCAAAATACAGGATTCTATCAGCCAGCAAGTTAGTATTTTATCGAAACAGAATACATGCGTCAGTCGCCAGAATGCAGGAGTTGCCTGTTTACCTATCGAGTCCATCAAGCTGAATCCAGCGTGGTGGATTTGATGATTTTTGAGGTGAGCGATGGCTCCTATCTTTGCTGATCTGCTATCAGGCTGTGCTGAATTCTTTTTCAAAGCTTGTTCCATTTTTCAAGGGTGAGACAAGGTTGCAAAGCAGTAGTAGGTATAAATCCACTGGAAGAAACACCGAAATTGTTTAAAGAAGCAATTTCGTCTTCGGCGTTATTGGTGGCTACTCGTATAGCTTTGGTTTTATCTTCAGGAGAAAGTTTATCAATTTTAGCGCTGTCAGGATTTGGAAGGGCAGAACCTTTTGTAAGTGAAAATTCGTGTATTTTGTAAAACTGATCTCCTCCTTCGGGTTTACCCAATTTCAGGCAACCTTTAGATTTGACAAACAAACCAACACTTTGCATATTGGGACTGAAATGACGCTTAGTGACAAACTTCACCTCTTGAACAGGCCCCCAAACAAGGACGGCTTCAGGAAAACCTTTAGCACGGACATCTCGACTTTCTTTACAGCCGTTGTTGTCTCGATCGAGAAACCCTTCACTACAAACTTTCCAATTAACTCTATACAGATCGGGAGTACTGTCAACAAATTTTTTGATTTCGGCAGCTTCTGCTTTTTCCTTTGCAGCAATCAACTCAAGTTCTGTTTCTTTGGCAGTCTGTTCAGGCGTTTTACTCTGGCAAGAGATGATACCACCACCGACGAGCAAAGCTAAAGTAATGGCGATTTGTGAAGTTTTGAAAAGCATATTATTCTCACCTGATAACCGACAATTTATTGTGAGTGAATTAGATAGTAAAAAAGCTAAATTTAGCTCAATATTGAAAAGAAATTTTATGTATTTATGGGATTAATGTGAGCTAAATCTCGTCCTAATAATATATAATGATTCGATTTTAAATAGCAAGCTAAAAAGAGTAATTAACTATTAAAAAACTTAAACTAACTTTTCCGGGTAATTTAATCTTATCCAAAGAAAAAGGCTAATTTTATAACAGGATGTCAACAAAAAGCAATAGCCAGAAGTACGATATTTTTTTAGACTTCGAGCGATTCCTTTGAAGTGGGGGAATATGCCATAGTGTCTAAGTAAGAATTCAGCATGGGCAATAGTCATTGGGCTACACTCATTCAAAATAGCTGAATTCTTTTTCAAGTATGCAATGTATCTTCTTATGGTAAAAAGTTAACTTTTGCAGTAAGAGGAGGGAGAACAAAAAAGTTAGTGGAGAAATGGTAGAAGTTTGGCGATATTGGGAATTTGAGCATCCATCAAGTTGTGTAGTAAGAGTGATAGCAACACCAACAGGGCTAGAGTTATTTGCAGTGGATGTATTGCAAATAGTAGCTCCAATAAATGATGATTTGGTGAGGTCAATAGAAGTTCAGAAACGATTAGTGATGATGGAGAATAATCAAGTGAGTTTGGTATCAACACTCAGCGCTCTATCGATTCACTCATTAATATCACGAACAAGTGTAGTAGAACACAATGTAGTCAGGCAATTTATGCAATGGGTAAGAACAAATGTGATGCCAGTGTTTAAAAATGATGTGACGATGATTGCAATCGAGCAGCCTAAATACTTATTTCAACAAATAGATTATTCTCAAAAAGATTCTTTGATCAAGTATTTGTATTTTCAAAGTAGTGATTCTTGGTCATCAAATAGTATTGATTTATATTTGAAGTTTATTTTTAAAAAGCTTCCATTGCCAGCTAGCTGTCCTCAGACTGTTGATTTAAATGGGATTGAGTTTAGAAGCAGATATTTTCAAGTATTGAAGACAGTACTAAGGTCAGTCAGCAGTTATGAATATATTTATGAAGATTTGGTGATCCGGTCGGAAAATTTATTGATAGCTCAATCATTAGATTTGTTAGTTTATTATCATTTCAGAAAAATAAATGAGTCGGATTTAAATCAGGTACTAGAACAGGGATTAATATTACAAGCTATGGGAACAATGGTTAATAAATCAATTGACAATTTCAAGGATTTAAAACCAATGTATTTAAACCTATTAGACTACTTTTCAGCAGAGATGCTAGCACTGGACTAAACCCCGAAACTGATTAAACATGAAATAGAGGAGAAAATCAGATGACAGCTATTTTAAATGATGAGGCAGAAATCGTTAATGGAGCAGAAGAATTACTCTTGCTAACAGATGAAACAACAGAAGCAGAAAGTACAGAAGATGTACATCAGATACCAGAAGCAGTAACTATAGGTGAAAAAACAGAAGTAGTAAATACAGTCCTGCCACAAACAAAAATCGCAGTTAGCAATAAAAAACAGTGGAGTCGGAGATTAGTGATAGTGACAGGAGATAAAGGAGGAGTAGGGAAAAGTACTTTCGCCAGAGGGTTAGCGCAAACATATTTGGATATGAAAAAAGAATTTTTGGCTTTTGATGCGGACATATCTAATTCTCATTTAAGCAGATTTTATGGCGATAAATGTTTAGTGAGAGAATTAGATTTTTTTACAGAAGGGAATGTAGACATTTTTTTAGATGATTTGAAAGAGTTAATAGAGGATAGTCTAGACACAGAAGGAGCAGTTATTCCCGGAAAGTCTTTATTCTTATTGGAATTACCACCACAGTCCATGAGAATTTTAAAAGATGTTGTACAACAAATGAAATTTTTGTCTACAGTTGATGAATTATATGATATGCGAGTAACAATTGTAGTTGTAATTAGTCGAGTAATGGATTCGGTAAAGCAGTTAATAACTTTATATGATTTTTGTCAAGACCAAGTAGATTATGTCGTAGTGAAGAATTTATTCTTCGGTTCGCCAGACAATTTTGTAAGATATAAAGAATCGTCAGACATAACAGCGATGAGGGATATCTTAGTAGAAAGCAATATTCCCTTTATTGAGATAACGATGCCAGATTTAATAGAACACGCTTATGATTATTTAGATAAGAATAGCTTGACGTTTAATCAAGGAATAGAGCAAAGAGAAAAGCCATCAGTTAAAGGAAGGGTAAGTACTTGGATTAGTAAATTTAAGGAACAAGTTGGATTGGCAAAAAGCATTTTAGGATTAAACGATGTTCCCTAGTTGTAGACGTGTAGTGATGACTGTAGGTGACTCGCGTGTGGGAAAGTCTACAGTTATCAAGTTATTGATTGAACTATTCCTTAGTCAACATCAAACAGTTAAGATTTATAACCATGACAACCGTAATAAGTTCAAAGCTTATGAAGGTATAGTACCAATAGAAAACTTAAATTTTTTCACTGACAACCCGGATTTGGTGTTAGACGATTTACTTAATGACTCATTAGATGTGCTTTTTGTAGATATGCCGGGACAATATATCGAAGAAACCTGTAACTACATATATGAGGCAGATTTTTTTACTGTTTTGGCTGAACTCAACTGGAAGTTAACATTTCTACAGCCAATTTCCCATAGAAGTGATTGCATGGAATATTTTTTGCAGCTACTAGATTTTGCAACGGACAATGCTAATTATGTCATAGTAAAAAATCAACATTTTGATACAAGATTTAAAGAGTACAACCAATTAGTACAGCAAAAATTGCCATTGATTGGGGGCACAGAAATTAGATTAACAGCCTTGCACAGAGATCACTATCAAGGAATGGAGGATTTAAGCAAACCTTACTCACAATGTTTTCATGAGCAATCCCTATATGTGCTATATCGCTCATATATTTATCAGTGGCTAAAAAATTTCTTTGATGCTGTAAAAAATAATCAAGTCGCAAGTATTTACTTAGGAGTATCAGCAGGTGAGAAGATCAGAAATATTGCAGGGGTATTCTGAAGCCGAACAACAGAGGATTGTTGAAACAGCGCATCAAGTGGGGTTAGCAGAAGATGACCCGATGTTTCAAGTCATGGCAACACTTGGCAGATATGAAGAGACAATGATTTCACTGCAAGCACGAATGGAGGCAATGATTGAAGCTTGGGTACTAACAGTCGAAGAGAAAGTGGCGAATACTTCTAAAACAGCCCAATCAATGAACAACATTGTAGTCAGTAATGCTGTGCGTGATGTATTAACTGAACAAATGCCTTTGCTGATACAAGCATCAATATCATCTGCATCCTCGACATCATCGCCAGCAAAAGAGATGCGATTATCTACAGGAAATTCTCAGATGCGTTTTTGGTCTATCTGCGCTCTGGTAGGAGGAGTGACAGCAGCCGGTGCGATGCTTGCTTCATTTACAACTTGGAACGTGATGACTAACTTGGGACAAAATCAATCAGTCATCTTGTCAAACAACGACTTGAAGATTTTACAATGGGTAAAATCTAGCGAAGGTAAGCAAACTTATAAGCTTTTTGTTGATAATCAACAAACTCTGACTGCTTGTCAAGAAGAAAATCGCTTGAAAGGATATTGCTTGATTCAAATGCAAAAGAACAAGAAATAATGGTAAGAATTCAGGAGTCAGGAGCCAGGAGCCAGAATTGACAAATAATGAACTACCCAATAGCTCTCCAGTCTTGGGTTGAAGGTTCTAAGTAGCCAAAACTTTGAGCTTTAATAATGGCATTGACGCGATCTCTAGCTCCCAGCTTCAGAAAAAGGTTGCCAGTGTGGGATTTGACTGTGCTAATACTAATGAAAAGTTGATTAGCGATTTCCCTATTGGAGTAGCCACTGGCAATTAATTTGAGAATTTCAATTTCTTGAGTTGTAGGCAACTCATTATATCTTTTGCCTTTAATTTTTGTACTCTGACGATGGTTCAATTCCAGAAATCTCTTGATAATCGCTTGGTCAAGATATTCTTCGTTTTGATAGATACAACGGATAGCGTTTTTAATCGAGTCGATCTTGGTTGTCTTTAAGAAATATGAATCAGCACCACAGGCAAAAGCTTCGTTAATCATATTTTGACTAGAATAAGCACTGAGGATAATAACTTTGGATAGGGTGTGCTTCTTAATCCTGGTTGCGATTTCCAGTCCGTTGATGTCTGGTAGCCCAATATCAAGTAAGACAATATCAGGATTTGTTGACTGGACTAGCTCTAATCCCTCCAATCCACAGCTAGCCTCACCGCACAGTTCCATGTCTGATTCTTGTGCAATCGCCGTTCTAATGCCAAGTCTACATAGTTCTTGGTCTTCAATTACTACTACCCGAATTGTCATGATAGTCATATTTGCACCGAGAATATTTGCACCGGAAGTTAATCTTTAACCTCTCCTCTTTTTATACCATAAATATTTGAATGAAACCAGTATAATTTAAAAACAAGTATTAGTTGTTTTCCCGATAATTAGAATATAAATATTTGCAAACTAATTTCAGACGCAGGTTTTAAGTAGAACATATATTGCAAAAAATTAGTTATACTTAAAAGTAAAAATATTTGCGAGAAATCAGTTGGTAAGAAAAAATAAATTTCGTTTAGGAGTGGCTATATGTCCCAAGCAAAATTCATAAATAAAATTAATATTTCCACATTATTGCATGACGTATCAAATGCGGTTGTCAATGAGTCAGTTGTTTTAAAGCAAATGATGGATGGAGAGTACGGTAGTACTTTACAAGAGATAAAAACAATTTTGAGATCCTTATGGCAGACAAATAATCAAGTAATTCAGTTGATAGATAGGTATCAAAGTCATCAGTCAAGAGATAGAGTTATCGGGTTGAATCCATCCTTGATTAATGAATTTGATTTTGGCGACTTACTGAATAATTTATATCAAGAGTATACGCCAAAAGTTATTAATCGGGGCTTAAGATTGCACTACGAGACTTGTACAGGATATCTGCATGGAACCAGGGTTAAAGGAGATGCGATACATCTTTATAGAATGTGTTCAAATCTACTTCAAAATGCGCTTTCATATACAGAGACAGGTGATATATTCTTGCGATTGTTGAACCAGGGTGATGACTTGGTAGTTTTAATTGAAGACACAGGTGTTGGTATTGAACCAGAGGATTTGGCGAATATCTTTCTACCTTTTCATCGTGGGACTGTTTCTTCACCTGGCTCCGGGTTAGGATTGTATATTGCAATGATGGTAGCTTATTCTCATGGGCTGAAACTGTCTGTAGATTCCGTTGTCGGTAAGGGAACGATATTTACAATAAAATTTCCCTATCAAGTCAACAATTCTTATGGAGTAGATGCTACAATCCCGAAAAAGCCGAGATTGACTCATGCGCTACCTGGACGACACTAAGCTATGGGACAAGATAGAGTATGTAGTTGGATGTTTGATATTTGCTGGGCTGTTTATTGCTGCGGTTATCACATTCAGCACTGATATATTTGAAGCCACATTCTACATATTTCTTGCAACAATAATTGCTCCTTTTGTGAAAATAAATCCAATATTAAGACGGTATCTCTTAATCAGTGGATTTATATTTGGATTAGTCATGGGGTATTTTAGTTGAATGCGCCTAATCTCCGAGATCGGGATTATCATCTTTATCAAAAGAAAATTCCTGATTTTTATCAGTTTGAATAGGAGGTTGAGCTTGTTGTTTTGTAATCCGTTGCTGATTAAAAGCAACGATTTTTTGTGCTTCTTCAGTTGAGAGGTTATTCAAGGTAATTGTAAACTCGTTAGTGTGGTCTTTATATGCAGCAAAAGCTTTTTGATTCGATTCATTTTTGCGGTTAATATTGATAAACTGTATACCTTCTTTAATAAGTAATTGAAGTCTATAAAGAATACCTTCATAAACGCGGCCTTCATTTTTAGTATCTTGACCTTTAGCAATGATAGTTTGAACAACGGCAGGAATCAGGGACTTTTTGCTAAAGTCATTGCCTTGATGTTGTTTATTAAGCTCTTGATTTGCTGATGTGGAGGGAGTTAAATTAACGTTTGATTCCCCTTGAGCCATCATTTGTTGGAGGAATATATGCTTTCTTTGGGTAATTAGATTTTCAACTCTAGAGAAATCATTAGGCTGCTCCGTCACAGTTTTTTCGGGTTGAGAGCCACCAAACTTTTGAGAATATTCAGCGAGATATTGATTTTTAAGTTGTTGCCTATAATCTTCAATATTTTGAGTGCTTTTGGTCAAAATACCTCTGAGATTATCTTCAAGATTTTGACGTGATTGGGAATCTAATTCAATGGGTGATTGCACCGTAGTCTGTGGCACTCTCTCCATCATGAGAGCCAGCCGATAAGCCATCATATTATTCGAGATTCCGCTCCCACGATTAATGGAGGCGATAGTTTCTCTAACATCTGTGGATTGCATACTAAACTTCCAAGTTGTTTAATTGAGGTTCTGGGTTATGAGGTTTTTCCTGAGTTGGCTTCTGTGTTTCGATGAGATCGATCCTGGGACTATAAAAATTATTAATAGATTGTTCACGTAACAATTTTAAATCCTCTGTAATTTGGCTAAGTGGTGGCAAAATAATATCAGTTTTCCCATTAATAATAATTTCTTCTTTAGTTTGAATTAAAAATTTAAAATAAAGTTGTGACTGCTCACCTAAAGTTAGTTTAGCATTGGGGTCTTTTTGAAATCGCTCACGAAAACCTTCATTACCTTGATTTGCTCCCGATGTCCATCTGGTAGAAGTTTCCAGTAAGCTCCAAACTTCAGCTAATGCAGGATGAAGTGGCAAAGGAATATCACGAGTCGCGTGGGCATTAGCAGCAGAATTAATTGTTGGGATTTGAAGTTTAGTTGCCATCAGCCTGAGTTTGTCAATTTCTAATGAGTTAATAGCCATAGAGTGAACTAGATGACTCATTTGTTCATCAGTACGATTCAATTCTAGGTGTACAGCAACTCTAGTAGTACCGTTATGTTCAGTTTTTAAAAGCTTGATATCACCACTATTTTCATCATTAGAAGTATAAGTAATCCGATAACTACCTAATTCTAAATCGTGAGAATTAAAGGTTTCTAGAGTATTTGTAAGTATTTTTAAAACTTCTAAAGATTTAAAACTTTCAAGAATTTTATGAGTACCATCAGGAGAAAGTGAACTTAGGGTGTTAGCAATTTTCCTGGGGTCTTCATCAAGGTCAGGTAGCTCTTTACCTTGCTTTAAGGTATCTGCAACCGTTAAAAACTCCTGGCGTTCTATAGGTAAAAACTTATCTAAAGGTTTTTGAGTAATATTAATATGATATTGTGAGGCTTCAAACTCCATAATAGGATTATCTAAGTTTGTCGCTTGACGACGATGAATAGTATAAGTAGATTTATTCTTTTTAATAAGAAAAGCATCGGCACGATAAACTGTAGAGCCATCATCTTGTTGAACGCCATAATTCTTGACAAGCTCTCTAGCAGTAAAAGCAATGTCTTGATTTTGTTTAGCTTCTAAAAACTTTCGAGGGATTGTTTGTTTATAAACTGTTACCTGTTTGATATTGACCCAACTGTTAGCAGTAGGTATACTGCTAGATTCAAAAGAATCCTTGTTAAGACTAGAGAGTTTTTCAACAAAAGTTTTGTTATCCTCTATGGTGTCAGAAATAATTTCGGATTGGCGACGACGGCGTTTCAATAGGTTTAATTCATCTAATTCGTCTAATTCATCGACTGATATTGATTCCGTGTTTTGTGAGTTATGAGTGCTGCTCTGTTCTGAAGGCGGACTAACTTGAGATTGAGGGGCTTCGGGAATAATTACTTGATTATTTGTTTGAGAATTAGTTTGCAAACGAGGCGCAATTTTTGACTCTATCTGTTGGGTTAATAATGCCTGTTGTATTCGTATGGATTTGATAATAGCAGCATACAGAGGGCGAGTAGGGGATAAAGGAAGTAGGGAAGGCAGGGGAGTCAGAGAGGCTTCGGGAATAATTACTTGATCATTTGTTTGGGAATTAGTTTGTGGAAAATCTGCAATTTTTGACTCTGTTTGCTGGGTTAATGATGTCTGTTGTACTTGTATAGATTTGATAGCAGCATACAGAGGGTGAGTACGGGATAAAGGAGATAGAGGACGTAGGGGAGGTAGAGGAGGTAGGGGAGATGTGGGGAGTGTGGGAGGTGTGGGAGTTGTAGAAGGTGTGGGAGTTGTAGAAGGTGTGAGGAGAATCTCACTTCCCCCTACACTCTCCGCACTCTTAAGCTTTAACTCTTGTCCATTTTTGAGAAAAATAAATTGTCGCAGGTCAGGTAAAGGGTTATCTTGCTGCCAATCTTCAAAAGAAACCGCCAAGGCTTTGAGCTTTTCATAAGCAGCTGCGCCAAGTGCAGCAATCAAATCGTCAACACCTTTTTCTGGCCCGGGTAAAGTGATTATTTTGACAGCAGCCCTATGATTGAGGAAAAGTTGACTAGTTTTAATCAAAGCTTTGCCGACGTTGACTTGAGTTTTACTTTTAGAATCATGGTCAAAGCAGATTCTGATTTCTCTGTCAGGAGTGGCAAACATGGCAATTTCTGAGCGTAATTTGCTCTCAATTGGATAACCTTGGTCATCTTTAGAGCGATATGCAGCATTAACCCCTGGCAAGCCGATGGCAGCATCTCCTTGAGTCAAAACACTCGCAGCTTTCTTAGCACCTTCAACAATGGTTACTGGTATATTGTGTTTCCACACAGAATACCAAAAACCGGATTGGCGATCGCAGGCGCTTGGATTAACGCCAGCTTTGAAGTAAATCAGTTCAGCAATTTCTTTTGGTACTTCTAATAAGAAGATACTAAGTTCAACTTTGTAGGGATGTTCATATTTGATAAATTTCCCAGTTTTTTGAGGATCTGGTCTAGGAGAATCAGGCTTGTAACAGCCCCAAAGTTTCTCTTTTGGTTTATTCCCAGGTTGTAAATCAGAGAAAGTGCGGGGGTCAACTCCAGCATCACACCACCAACCATCAGTAGAATCAAGATATGCGTAAACTTGGAGAGTTTTATCACCTAAGCGACCAGCATTTTTACGCTCAATCTGGTCACTATACATCAAGTATTCCCAAGATTCATGGCACTGCTCTATGGAATCATAATATAAAGACTTAAAATTAGCAGAGGCAATAATCGGATGAATGGCGCTATCAACTACCAGTTCATGCCAGTGTTTAGGCTCGATATGATTTGGGCGTAAATTAACGAATTCATCCATATTAAAACGAAGTCGGAAGTCGTAGGTCGGAAGTCGGAAGTACGGTATTAAAACGAAGTCGGAAGTCGTAGGTCGGAAGTCCGAAGTACGGTTTTGCAATGGGGATTTTAACCCCAACGCAAAACGCGCAACCCATAGGGGATGGGGATTTTAACCCCTAAGTGTCGGAAATTGTTGTCTTTACTTCCGACTTCCGACTTCCTATTTCCGACTTCGTTAAAACTCTATTTCGGAGCGAGAATCATCAGAGGTTAAAGAATTGTTTGTCCTGGAGTGGGTTATAGATGTATTCGTTGATAATGATTCTGTAGAAGGTGGCGAATGCTGAGGAGGGTTTGTATTTGCTAAAGATTGTTCGACAATTTTTTCAACTTCTTTAGCTTCATCTGGGTCTACTGTTACAAAGTTATTAGTTTTCGGATCAACTTTTGTCCAAGAATAACCTCCACCTCCATCAAGTTTAAGAGCATAAGTATCTTTTCCAAGTTCAATTCTTGCTCTTTTATTCCACTGTTCTACAGTGTCGGCGCAAACATATTTTATTAAAGGTGCTATGACATTTCTGGCAAAATAATCGCTGCTTTTAGCATAACTAGAAACCAGTTGTAAATGCCGTTCATCAAACATATTTCACCTCAGTTCCCATGTTGTTTTATTGAAGGAGGCAGTTCTGACAAAGCCCCAAAGGGGCAGGGTGTGGGGTGTGGGGTGTGGGGTGTAGAGAAAGCTCCAACAACGATCTTCTCTACGAGACGCTGCGCGAACGTACAAGCCCCGTCTTTTAAGACGATTGCATTGCAAAGGCCCGTGGTTTCAAGCCCCCACCAATGCTGTGTTCCCTACTACACCCTACACCCTACCCCCCACACCCTTCTTTTTGACTTCTACCTCCTGCCTTGTGCCTGACTTGATAATATTTATTAAAGATTTTTGTAAAACGTCATACTGCTGTGGTTTAGCACCGAGACAATTTAAGTCAATTACTTCCCCTGATGGCATCACGCGATTAAAGATAAGATGGAATTCTAAGAAGTCTTGATGAAATTTGAGAAAAGTGACATATTGCAAATCATCCCAGCCGATACCTTGGATATATTCATTGAGAATTTGTTTAGAAACATCTAAGGATAGAGTAATTGGGAAACTTTTCAAAGTAATATGAACATAAATTCCGACCTTTTTTAATCTTGATCTTTGCTTACTAAAAACCTGATAACTATTAATTATCCAAGCGGGAGCATGAATGTTAACAAGATTACCGGAGTGAATGGTCAACGTCTGCATTAATTGGTTAATTATCTCAAAATCAGAAAGAGCATATTCTTTAATCATCATTTTCATTGTTTACTATCCTTGGAATTGGAATCTGAGCATTATGAAGCAGAATACAGGAGTCAGGAGTCAAAACAATTCAAAATTCAAAATTCAAAATTCAAAATTATCAAAACCACGTATAAAGCAGAGACTTTAAATAATGATACTGTGCTTTTTATGTCTTCATTAATAAATTAAGGGACTTGTAAGCATTGCTACAATTAAATTTTAAGTTTACAATTTAGAGAATTCAAAATTGTAAAATTATTTAATTAATTTTGAATTTTGAATTGATAATTTTGAATTTCGAGAAGCGACGGTCAGAAGTTAGGAGTCAGAATTTATAAGAAGTTCAGTAGAATTAAAATATTTATTTATTTATTTATTCTGACTCGTGGATTCTGGGTACTGAATTCTTATTTATTGTCTAGAATTGATTTAATTTCTCCAACATTTAAAACTTTATTGTTAGGATTGTTGTCTTGTTTGACAGGTAAAGGGAAACGCTTATTGACATCATCCACTCTCAAATCTAAGTCGTGCTGAGTCGGATATCTTTGAGTACTTCTGCGGGCTAATCTACTGACAACTGGCTTCCATTTTTTTTCGTTGTATCTGTCGATATCGCGGAGAAATTGAGGAATATTGATGCTTTTTAACTGAGGAACAGACCCCTCTTTTGTATTGGAGTATGCAGGATTGATAAAAACACACTTCCCGGCTGGGAGCTTCAAAAACTGGGCGGACTCAAAGAGCTTTTTAGTTTTTTCTTGATCGCTAATGGTATTATTGCTCTTTCCACCACCAGTAGAACGGCTTTTGTGTTTGTACCTAATTTCTTCATCTCCCAGAAAGGAAGAAAACAGTTGTGCTGATTCGTTCTCCCCAGGGTTGAAAATAAATTTTGTACTACAAGCACCAAGGATGGTCTTAGCAACTTCGCGTCCATAATTCTTCTCAAGTTGCCCCATATTCTGCCAGCCGAGGATACCGCAGAAACCCTCACTTCGTGATTCATTAAGCCATCTGAATAAATCAGGTAAATAAAGAGAAGGCAGTTCATCTAATGCAACTATCAAAGGATCTTGCCTTTTTTTGGCTATATTTCGGGCGATGGTCATGTGGAGAACGCTAGTCATCAAGGGTGCAACAGCATCGCGGCGCTCTCTGTCTAAACCAAAGATAATCATTTGTTTACCCTTGATTGAGAGTGGTAAAGTTGTTTTACCAATAAAGCAACCGAGTGTGTTCTTAGCCATGAAGCGGGTAAACATGATACTAGCTGTGGCAACAATGCCAGCAACAGTTTTCTCACTTGCGGCGGAACTGAACAACTGACCAAAGGCAATCTTGACCCAAGGGTTGAGATTAGCAGACATTAACCGGGCAATCATCTGCTCACTAGACAAGATGGCAGCACTGGTCATGACATCTGCTCTATCTCCAAACTCTTTGGTTAACATCAATACAGCTTGGGTTAACTGATCCCCAGAGGGGCCGAAAAATCCATCTTCATTAGAATTGTTTAGAATGCGGAAGTTTTTATTGATGACTGTGGCAATCTGCCGAGCGTTTTCAGCGTCAGAAGAATCTCTTAAAAAGTCCAATGGGTTACAAACTTCGGATTCGGGAAAACCAGGGGCAAAAATATGAACATCGTAGCCAAGAAGTTTAGCATAAGCAGCGATTTTCGCCTGAGATGGATATTTAAAGTCATATAGTAAAATAGGAAAACCTTGGTCAATTGCGGAAAATAACATGGGATTAATGGCACTAAAAGTTTTCCCACTTCCGGGTGCGCCAATAGCAGCAGTTCCCCTTTGCACTTCTGGAACATAAATCGGTAATTTTGGACTACCACTTTGTTTTTTTGTACCTTTGAATTGATGTCTACCAATATATAAAGCGACACTATCACACCGAGGGGATTTTATCTGTTGCAATGCTTTTTTCTTAGCTGTATTAGTTTCCTTTGTTCCTCCCCAATAGCTAGTAGCAATCTTATTTTTATTACTGCCATCGCCAAAAAATACTCTCATTAAAATGTAAGCAGCCAACATACTTATAATTGCTAATCCACTTGGTTTAAACAAATGATGAGTGTACTTGCCAATGTCGCTATATGGATTTTGAAGATGCTCGAATCGAAAAGGTTGATTACTTTGCAAAGTAGTGAAATTATTGCTCATAACGTAACAATTCAGGAGTAACAATAGTTAATTGGGGACGGAATGGAAATAAGAAAAGTGTAAATTATTGATATTCCTGGCTAGGTTCTACATGAATTAGTGCTATTTAATCAGGAACAGTAGAAGGACTACCAAAAATAATTGGGTCTTTTTCATAGTAAGTAATGAATGGGACTGGCCCGATAAAATAGGGGGTACAAGTGCGACCAACAAAGGGAATATTCTTGCAGAAACGGAAAAACATAGCAGTGTTAACGGAACCGGTTGATTCATCTATATCCCAAACAACTTGTTTAAATGATTTGCCAAAGGGATGACGACCAGTTGGCTCAAGGCCACCATTAGCTACAGCTAAAATTCCATAGCCACCTTTAACTTTCTGGACTTGACCCGAAATCCATTGCGCTCCAGTGGTCTGACCAAGACCTGAAGCTTCAAAGTGGGCGCAATTATGGGACTTGCAAGGGACATTAAAACCTTCTTGATAACTGCCAGAAATGCTGCGAATCCGGTTAGCTTCTATATCTCCCAAAGGCAAATCTACTTGCCCAACAAAAGACAGATCCGGCTCTGGTACGGTAGGAAAATTATTCCAAGATAAATCTTTTAATCCGGGAATGTCTGAAATGAGAGTATCTTGCCAATTAGCAAATTCATCAAATGATGAGTTTTCAATTCCCGGAATCGATGTCAGCTTGTATTTAGACAAATCAATTTTATTGCCGAGAGGGATATTGTCGAAGTTGTAATAATTAGCAACATTACCAATTCTTTGATTAGTGCTGATACCCATTTGGCGAAAAAAGTCAGCTATTGGTGCGACATTCCTGGCTGATTGATTAGCTAATTCAGGTATAGCTTTGACTAAATCGCTAAGGGTTTGAGTTTTGATGACTCCAAAATCATCAAGCTTTAAACCATCTAAATCAATAGCTAATGCCTGAGATATCGCCTTGAGGTTAAGCTTTTCAATATTAAGATTAGCATCTTCAAAATCTCCAAGCTCCATAAAATCGCCAATACTTTGTCCAGCTTGCCAAGTTCTAGTCTGATTACCTCTCACGGATGGGTAAGTCACATTACCAGATTCAGATACAATCATGTCTTGAAACTTCATTTTTGACCAGTCTGGAATCAAGCCATTGTTGCTACTGACAAATGGGACTTGTGCCGAGGCTTTGGGCAGTATAAATCCAATTACCTGATTCATAATTCCATATTTCCAAAAACTGTGAATAAACAATCCTCCGAGCAATCCAAACAATATTAAATAGCGAATCGTGTCAAAACTAATTTTGGGCGAACGCTTTGATGATTTCATATTTTTCCCTCTGTGCCGTTTTTTTGTCCAAGCTCGATTAATTTGTTAACTAAATTAAGTGAGACACCAGCCTGAAGAGCAGCAATAGGCATTTGCTCTCCAGCTTGAAAATGAGTCAAGAATTGCTCAATCCGATTATGAAGTTCATCAGATGAGGAGAGCGAACCATTACTAATCGCTACGCTCATCCCCGCTCTAATTTGTTTTATGGTGTTGATAGTTTGTACTAATGGCGATAATTTGGGTCGAGTAACTCTTGAAGATGGTTTATCTGAGATAATTGACACTTGACTGTATTCAGGACGGGAATTAGATGGGGTAACTTGAAAATGGTAAACTTTGCGTGAGCCAGAAGCAGTTTGAGTAATCACTGTAAGCAAAGTTGCACTAGTTTGCGGCAGTCCTGGAACCGGAAGCTTTTTAATCCGGCGTAAGTGAAGTAATCCAGCACTACTGTTTTGACAATTCTGGTCGATTCCCTCTAAACAACCATCAGTGTCAATCAAAACTTGGGAGGGATCGTCAATCCACACCCGCTTTACCATCTCATTGACTTCATAAAATGAAATTGATACGCCCGAACCATTCCAGACCTTAATTTTTTGCAGCTTGGCAGTACTGCCACTAACCTGAGATTGCTTTACGGTGCGGACTGTACTTTGAGCTATCACTTTGATTGGAAGTAAGGACAGTCCAATCGTTAAGAGGAGTATCAGTTTCTTCATGGCAACTCCAGAGAACGGTTCACCAAAAAGGTAATCTTCGTCCCTTGTGGGATATACCAAACATTCTTGTGAGGGGTAATTTGTTGGTTAGAAGCTTCTGCACGGCGAGCAATGGTGTCACTAAGCTTGCCAAAAGCACCTTGCAAGAATGCCCCGCCAATATTGCGCTGGCTGTTTGAAGTCGTGCTAGAGCTAAATGTCCCAGTAGCAGAATTAACTACACTGCTCGTAGAATCAGATTGATTCAGGATTGCTCCTACTTGACCCAAACCACTAACTAATCCCACAGTCAAGTCAGAACCTCCCCCTTTCTTATCTTGGAACTGTTTAGCTAGTAATGGTTTGCCGCCTTCTCCTAATACAGAAATTGCACCGCTACTAATTGGATACTCAGTGTTATCTTTGATAATGCTGGTGACTTGCACAGTTACATAAGAGCCACCATCAACCTGTAGGGGTTCAACGGTAAATATTGTGCCTTTATGAATTGCCACATTTCCATAGTTGTCACGCAAATCAGCCGTTAATCTAGCAACATAGCGTTTAGTATCATCTGGATTTTGCTGTTGTTGGAAGCGATTTTCGCTTTGCTGCTTGATGACTGAAGTCACTAAAACACCATTTGCAAATTCTCCGACAACTAAATAACGAGTTTTACGCTGTTGCAGAATTTGGTTTTCTTGAGGCAAGTAATTACCATCTGCTATTTGTTTATCAGATTTAGAATCGGCTGACCAACGAGGGCGAATTTTCTCAATTTCTGTGGGCGTACTGTTAGAAAAGTTAGGACGTGTTTGCTGTGTTGTATAAGCACTATTAGGTGGCTGTAGTTGAATTCGTGTTGTACTCGGTGCTTGAAAGGATGTTGCCTCTGTTGATATCTGCTGATTATTTGAAGTAGGCGTATAAGCGATTTTTCCGTAAGATCCTAAGCTGCGAAGTCGATTAAATTCGGCTATCACGTCTGTTGGCGTTTCTGTTTTCGGCGTAACAGTCCTAAAAGGATTACTAATTCTTGGCAACGTTGGATTACGAGGTGGTGATGAAATAGTCGGGTTAGTTCTACTCGGAACGTAATATCGTCTAGGGCTAGGACTTTGTGTTTGTGCTACAGGTCTAGCTGTTGATGTTGATGGCGAAGCTGCAACACTTGCAGGCTTATTATTAATTTTAACTTCCTCCTTACTCTGATTAATCTTATTCAATTCATCTTCTTGTTTATTCAAGGCTAATTTGGCATAGACATCACCATCTTGTTGCTCGACTTTCTCCAAGGTTGTGGATGTTTTATCAGCTTTGGCAGTTATCGCTTCTGGACTTCTACCAGGATTGAATATGCCATTAAGAAAATAAAAGATTACTAAAAACCCTAAGCCAAAAGGAATAGCGATTATCCCCAATCTTGACCAAGGAGAAGTAGTGACAGTGTGCTTGGTAATCGATGGAAATTCTTCGGAGTCCTCCGGCTTTTCTCTGCTTTGTCCATCATTTGTATCCTCTGAAAATCTCAAGATTTGATCTATAGTCAAATTCTGGTGTTCGTTTTTTAGTGACATAATTATTAGAGTTTCAAATCATTGATTTGTGTAATTTCTAAACCAGCGCTCCGAGCTTCATAGATTTTCCGAGAAAGTTCAGTGAGAGCAGTAATTTCTTGTGGCGTATTCACTGCTTCGACAGTCACAGTCTTATTGAAGGTAATTCCAAGTCCCGTATTATCAGAAGTTGTAAAAGTCACAATAGTTGCGACGATATCTACTTGCCAGACCCCATCTCTAATTAATCGCGGCTCTCCAATATAACGAGGAATTAAAGACGCTTGCATATTTCCTTGAAATATTCTGCTGGGGGTGAGTTCTGCCAGCTTTTGTAAAAAGGCTGCTCGAAAGTTCTGTTTTTCACTAATTGCAAAAGCAGCTTCATAAGCCTTAGTTGTAACTTTCTTTTTTCCACTTACTGCATCAATATCTATTCCTCTGTCTTGCTTGGTAATTACTTCTCCCTTATGGTTATCAATTTTCACTAACCCATCCCAGCTAAACATTCTAGTGAACGTATCACCAACAAACTTCTTGATTACTTCTGGCGAACGTTGATTTTGGTCTACTGATTTAGCAGTAATAGTTTTGCCATCATCTAACTGTACTAAAGCTAATTGCTTTTTACTTAATCCTCTGATTGCTCCATAATTGAGAAATTGCAATAGTAATGAAAATACTGCACAAGAAAATCCTACTAATGAAATGATTCCAATTCTTGTCGGGACGGATTTATTAAATTGCAGTAGTTGTAATGGCTCTGATTTTCGCTTTTTCGTGTTGACCATATCTCTTATTTCCTAGACTTCGCCAAACTAACACCTCTAGTGATTATTGCAATGCCAGCTTCTGCGGCAATCGCACCATAAGTCTCTGAGGCTTTATTAATTTGTTGTAGCAGGGCTAAACCACCACCTGCGGCTAATCCCGTAGCCAAGAAGGGAGCGCAAATGCCAATTGTAAACAGGAAGAACATGGGTTGATCTGCTTGAGAATCAGAGATTAGTTGCCCAGCAAAACCAACAATCATGTTAAAAGAGAGTTTACATATTCCAATACTGAAATAACCAATCAGCCAAGTGTAAATTGATTTCGCTCCGTAAGGTAATAAAGAACCCCCAACAGCAAGCGGGCCGAGAAATGCTGTAACTAACATTGTTAATTCAATTGCCCATTGATATGAGCCATTCATCGACAGCATCACCAATGAAATTATTGAAGTAACGCCAGAACCAATAAAACCACTAATGGAAGAGAATAATATCTGAACTGGATTTCTTTTATTTTTTATTGCATCAATCGGAGCATCAATGACTTTATCTATCCCATCCATCAGCCATTTAAAGGGGCCACTATTTTGATCAAAAGCAGACGGGTATTTTTGGCTTAAATCTTCTTTAGCCTGTTGTAGACAAGCAATTGATTCATTCGGCTGTAATGAAGAACTGCGACATCTTTCCATTGCTAATCCAATAGCACTACGAGCAGCTGATACCCCTGCTGCTTTTTGAAATGCGACTCTTAAATCTAGCCCTTCAGCCGTTTGTACCAACACCATATTATTTACATTGTTGATGTAGTTCCTAATCCCTAACGTCGAGTTTCCTAGCACTTTGCCATGATTTGACAACAACACCACCACAATCAAGGGCCAGATAAAATCAGTGAAAGCTCGTTGCTCATCGCCATTGATCATTTGCTTTGTCCACTCAATCATGAAAAAAGTTAATGTCGCAACTGCAAATAATGCCCCGACCGTACATATACTGTTGTACAGTTCACCAGCTAAAGTTTTATTCCATAAATCATCAAATCCTGCTGATATGAATACACTTGTTTCAGATGCTTTTTTGGCTAGCTCACCACCAAGCACTTGTTGCGCTAATAAATACATACAAAAATCCTTTCTTTTGCGAATTGCGAATGGGCGAAAAAGCGAATTGCGAACACACCCTTGCACCATTAAGGTGCATAAGTGGGATCTAGCACAGACATACCTACAACTTCGAGATTGAGAGAAATTAATCCTTCTTCTCGAATATCTTCTTTTTGGCGATTTGCTGTTAATTGCTCTGCAATTTGGGTCAGCATCATATTAGACTGTGCGGTATCAGAGCGTGATTGCAATGAATCAGTGCGCTGTTGTGCCAGCATCGAAACCACCAGACTATTTTGGGCTGCTATTACTTTTAAAATATTCTGTGAGGCATTCATATCTTGCGCTTCCTGTCCCAGGTTTGAGGCATCTTGAGCCGTTTGTGTAGTTTGATCTATTTTGTTGGCAGTATCTTGCTGACCAAGTTGCCCTAATACACCAGAGACTGATGCTTTAGTAATTTCTCGCTGTAAGTCTTGTGCCTGCGTCGATGCTGTTGCCCAATCAGAGCCGGATGCTAAGGATACTTTCAAACGCTGACCACTTTCAACTGGATCTGGCGCACCCATCACACCAGTAGCACCATTAATTGCGAAATTAGCATCCTCTTGGGCTGCTGCCCAGAAATTATTAATTTTATCTGAAGCTATACTGCTAATTTGGCTCATTTCGCTCTGAATCTGATTCCTAATTTCAGCCACAAAAGTATTTAAGTCTAGTGATATTCCGTAACTGGGTGCAGTGATTAATAGACTTGTAACTCCACTAGATATAATGGCAGCTAGACTATTTTTTTTAATTCTCTTCATACTGAAATACTCCCTTTTTTACCTTGAATTGATGAAGAAGAATTCTACATTGATGTTACCGAGAAGATTGGAGATTGGAGATTAAAGAAAAGCAGATTGAAAAATCAAGCCCCTTAATTTATTAATGAGGATAATCTATAATCTACCTTCTAAAATCATCAATAAATCTAAAATCTATCAATTCCAAGCCCCTAACTTTAGTTATGGGGTCAATCTGCAATTTGCAACCTACAATCAGTTGACGACTAAGGTTTTAGAATTTAAACTCCTAAGTAATTCTTGGGCTGTTGGAGATAACGGCTCTCCCCGAACCATTCTGATATAATCTTCAGAAAACTTGACTTGTGCGAGTATTGGATTATCTTGATATTTTTTCAAGAATAGAGTTCGTAATTCTTGTTCATAAGGATTGTTAGCGACTGCGGACAATAAACAATGTGCTGGATAATAACGACAGAATGTAAGTTTGCCTGAATCATCCAATAACCACTGTGAGTAAATGCCGGATTTTGTTGGATAGAAAGCCTCTGTACTATTGGTTTGAATGATTTCGTAAGGATATTTAAATCTATCAACAAAGGGATCTACAGCCGAAGATTGGATTCTGCCGATCAATCGGGTTGTAATATTGGCGAAGATTTTCGCAGCGGCTTTGCTTTGGTAAATACTTTCTGGTTCTTGAGCCGAAAGAATCACCCGTATCCCTGCTTTTGCACCATTGGCACAAAGCCTTCCTATTAACTCGGCGATCGCATCAAATTGGAATAGAATCGGCGCTTCATCCAGAAAGAAAATACTGGCTTTAGAAGACAAAGCACGTCGAAGGGCTGCGGCATAAGCCGATAAAGCTAAAATCGCTGCATCTGCCTCACTTGATAAATTCCGCAGTGCAAATACCAGCAACTTAGCATCAGTTCGGAAAGTCGAGGGACGACTAATTGATTCTCCAACTCTTGTGGAGAGCCAGTACTTTAATCTCAATCTGATTTGCTCCAAGGCTGATAAAATTTCCTGGCTATTGCTGGCTATAGAATCTATCTTGAGAAATGCTGGTGAACAATAATTCAAAAAATCTTGTAATGTGGGAGTGTCCAACCAAGCTTTTGTGCCAACTCCTGCGGCTAATGCCAACTTATACCGAACTTTAATTTCGTCATCATTAAAAAACGTTTTCAAGGCTAGGGCAATGATAGATTCAATATTAGTAATCATGGAAGGGCTAACGCCAATGACGCTAGTTCCAATCACCATTGTCATTAAGACTGATTTCAAGAATTCCTTAAAATCATTCAATCTTTCATTAATGGTTTCTTGATCCATCCCCCTCAAATTAGGTAGTTCAAACAAATTGTTCGACTCTTTGGAAATATCAAAGTATGCACCATCCTGACCTAGCAAATTGGTGTAATCACTAAATGTCGATGTCCCGTCTGGTTTGGGGTAATCTAATGCTACTACTGGTATATCTTGAGCAAGTGCAGGTGTTAAAATTCCAGCCACTAGTACTGATTTCCCCGAACGAGTTGCACCAAAAACTGCTATGTTTTTATGCTGTTTGTACAAATCCAGGTGTACTGGTGTACCTCCCTCTTCGGCAATCAACTCAAAGCCAGCCTGATCTCCTGTAGCTGTACGAATCAAAGGCATCAGCCCTGGTGCTTCGGAACTAAAATATGGCAGTCTGCGGTTAAAAGGTTTTGCTAGCAGTGGTTCCCAAACAAAGGGACAACATTGCAACCATGTCTTCCAGGCGTATTCTTTTTCTCGATCTACTGCTGCTGGTCTTAAAAAGTAGGAAGCTAAGTATTTGCAAGCCTGATTGAGTTCTCTTGTTGATTTTCTATGAACAAGAAAAGCTACTCCGGTATAAAGTACAACGCTTCCTTTATAAATGGTTCGTTGCGCCTCTACAGATTCTTCAATATTTATTCCAGCTTTCACATCGATGTTTCCTTTACTTGTTGATAAGGCTGTTGATGTAATTGACTGTTTAGTAAGGCGTTGTAAATTAGTTTTGGTAATCGCTTGATTAGCTTTAGTGATTTGACAGATAATTTCTGTATCTGAGATACTTTCTTTGGAAATTAATTCCCAAAGGTATCGTAATTGAGAGCGTTCATCTATCCAGCCCCCCGGCTTTTGGCTGAAATTCATCACCCCAATATATTTATCTTGAATCTTTACCCATTGCCGATCTAAGAATGGAACAGATTCTTCATTCTCCAAGAGATGATGCCGAATGTGAAAATCACTAGTTTGAGTTTCTACTAATCCTTGAGTCTGACTAATCATTAAAGGATTAGGAATTGGTGTCGGTGATGTCAGATTAAATTGATGCCATAAGACTTTCCAAATATCCTCAGCGCTCAAAACTCTGATTCCTAGTTTCATTTTGTTACTCAGCAACGATTCCCACTGCAAAAAACCATCACTAAATGAATTTTTGAGGATATTTTCAATCCTACTATTGTTAAAAGCGTGAATTTCTCCGGTGAATTTAAACCAAACTTTCTCTAACTTTCGGATTGCCGACTCTACAATGTCTTGGCTTCTTTCTGACTCAGCTAGCGCTGTATAAGTACACCATAATCTTAAAAACTTGTTCTTCCTGACTCCAGAGTGGGTTAGTTCTTTGATTCGTAACCTTTCACTCCTAATTAGCAATTTCAGTTGCTCAAGATCACAATTGGTTTCCATAGACTCTAATTCAGATTGCCTCGAATAATCGTCTGTAAAGGAACCCAAATGTATGGTTAACGACTCTGCTGATGGGATCTCTTTTAAACCTGCCTCTATGCTCTCAAAGATTGGGAGGATTTGCTCAGAGGCTAAGTTAGAATGAATTCCTACACAATCAAAACAGAATTTAATTTGAATTGATTCCCCATTTTTGAGAATTAATGCTCCTATGCTTTTTCTCCCTCCCAAAGCGACATCGCAAACCCCAGCTAAATGGATAATGTCTTCAAAGGGGGTAAGAGTTTTTACTACATTAACTTGCTCGGCTTCTAACCTTTGTTTCTTGATCTTATCTGTCTGCTTTGTTGCCATAAGTTTTATAGTTATTCCGCTTGTATCCTCTGATAATCCGAGGCACTGGCACAAACTTGCCAAAAAATTCTTGATTTGATGACAGTAACCACCATGTAGCCCATCCCCAAGCGATGCTTAATCCTGTGCCTAACCAACTTGTTTTCAATATATAGTTGAAAACAAATACATTTAATATTGCTATAACTGACCAAGGGAAAATCTGATCGGCGGGAAATGGGCCTAATCGGGGTCTATCTCCTAAAATTCTATTTACACTTCTAAATTTATTTTCATCTCTCATCTTTTTTTACTACTTGTTAATATGAAGCATTTCTTGAATCAGGGCACTTTTTCTCATTCAAGAAATGCTGCGACTAAGGTGGTGTTGTTTTTAACAGTTATGAAAACAGGATTCAGGAGTCAGGAGTCAGAAAACAGGGATGAATTCTGTAGGAGTGGCAGAGGAATAAACAGTATTTTTATATCCCTATAAAGAGTGATTCTGACTCCTGAATCCAGAACATCTGAATTCTTCTTCAAGCTCCAGTAATTAGACCAGTAACTAAGTCTCCAACAAAGACTGAAAGTACGATAATTAATGGAGTCCTGGCTAATGTCTGCCAATCTTCATCGTTTCGGGCTGCTTGAACAATTCTTACCAAACTGATACCTACATAAAGTAGAAATAAACCTCTCAATACGTTAAAGAACAATACTATAACTGCTTGTGTTTGCCCGTTACCAGCATTGCCGAAAGCACCAGTCATCCAGGTTTGAGCATTGTTAAAAAACTGGGCTTCGGCTGGCGAAGAAGCAAAATCCAAAAGAAATATTAACGACAGAAATGCAAACAATATTGCATATAAATTTACTCCCCATTTCCGTTGTAGATTTTCAAAATTTGTTAGCAATGCCTGTGTTTGTTTTGGAATTGCAACTGCTATTGCCCCTGCGATCATCAATCCTCCAAGCATTATGTTGTGGACTGACATCTCCAGAATCATTAATGCTCCTGTTACTCCCATCAGCCCAATAGTGCTACCTTCAATCGCTTTCTTTCTTTTTGATGGTAGAACTGCTGTTTGTCTTGTCCCAGAGGTTGTTGTGTTGGGATTTTCGTAGTCTGATATCTGCATAATTTGTGAGTGGATGAAATCTTATCCACATTATTCACAACTCACTTTCAAAATCCTACAGACTCTAGTACAAAAAAAACTAGTCCTTTTGGCTACAGGGAATATTTGTTACAATTTATTAGGTATAGACTCTATTACTAATTTCTGCCCAACTTGAATATTACTAGCACCCGCTTTAAGTTCTAAAACCTGTGTCGCAGCGACACCGTAATAAATTGGACAAGGATTTTTTTGGCATGGTGGTGCATTGCGAATTATTGTTGTCACCAGATTATTTTTAAGGTATATGATATCTAAGGGTACTTTGACTTGGTGCATCCAAAAGGGTACATTATTATACTCTCGACCTAAGTTAAACAACATTCCGCGATCGCTCTCTAGATTATTTCTCCATTTGAGTCCAATCTCAAGTTCTTGTGGTTTATTTGCCGCCTCTAAATAAAAAGTCTGGTTATTGTGAATAAGTTTATACTGAAGAGGCAATTTTTGGGGACGAGTTTCGATATAAGATACTACTGCTGTGAACAAAATTACTGATATTCCAGCTAGTGGCCCAGCAATGTTTAGCATCTTAAAGCCAGCAACGTACCAATTGATTTTCGATTGAAACTTTAGTATTTGCATAAAACTTAGTTACCAAAAATATCAACATCGCCCACGCTATATATTGATGAATCCACGGGGCTAGATGGTAATCCTTGCAAATCTGCAATATTACGCATACTTTCTATTCGGTCAGCTTCACGTATCGCCAGGGGATTTACATTTTTTCTTGATTCTAATAGTGCAGTTAGGGTAATTTCTAATGGCGGCAAATCTTTTGGTGCTGGAGTATCTTCACCAAACAATTGACAGAATATTGAGATTGCTGCCCTTTCGACAATTGCCTGAATTTCTGCACCGACACAACGATGTGTTACCTTCAATAATCTTTGCCATTCTTCTGGGCTAAAGGCATCTCCATCCAGGGCAAAGCGTTTATCAAATCTTGCTAGGTGAATCTTAAATATAGAATGTCTTTCGCCGTTGTTTGGTAAGTCGATTTTGAATATTTCATCAAATCGCCCACTTCTGGTTAACTCTGGTGGTAGCCATTGGATATTGTTGGCTGAAGCGATTATTAATACATCACTTGTTCTTTCCTGCATCCAGGTTAACAACATCCCCGCTAGTCTTCGTGATAAATCATCATCACCTGCAAATCCCTTATCAAAGTCATCCAGGTATAAGATTATACGATTGATCCGGTCTACTAGTGCCAATAACTGTTTAAGCTTGTATTCTGCCATATTTCCATAACTGCGGAAATTACCCCACTCCACGATTACTAAGGGTAATCCCAGTATTTGAGAACAAGCCTTGGCTGAGTGAGATTTACCTGTTCCGGGTGGGCCAATCAGTAAAACACCTTTTGGTAGCCGCAAGTTGTAAGACTTCGCCAACGGTGTTAAGAGTCGTTTGTATCTCTTAAATGCTGACTGCATTAATTCCAGTCCCCCGACTGAAACTGTCATCGGTTGCAGAAATTCCACATTGTAAACTCGTTTGAATAACTCGATTTTATAAGCAGAAACTTTTTTAACTAATTCACTGCTGTCAATTGCTAGCGCACTTTTTACTGCTGTTTCAACATCTACTAAATACATCCCTACACAAGTATTCGCTATTTCATTGATTTGGGCTTGTGTAATTGAGTCGGGTAATATTTTTGGCAGATAATCACTAATTTCCTCAACCGTGGGTAACTCTTGGGTAATTGTCGGTATTAGACCTGCTATATCTGACTTCAGGCTTGCGTTTGGCCCCAGCAACAAAGCTGTTTTACCAGAGTTATCATTGTAAAGCTTAATGTTAATCAGGGCTGACTTAATCCATTCTGCTGTCAGGAAGAAATCTGCATTCGTCCCTCCTTGCCCTAGCCACGGGTATATCCCTTCCAGGATCAACATCCCTTGCAACTGGCTTGTCTTCCAAAACCGCAAAATTTCAAAGGAATCTTCGCGTACAACTTTAAAAGCGATTCTCTTGTACTCTTTAATTTCTGAGAATGCCAATCCCGAATTACTCATTCTTAACTGGTACAATCTGTCATCCTCTAACATCCAGAGATAACAATTAATACCAAGATTAATGCCTTCTTTAGTTAGGTTTTCAAGTAAGCTTATCCTCTCCTGCAATGGAGATTCCACTGCTATTAAGGGATTGTTCTGTTCGCGTAAAGAAAATATTCTTTTGATCAGTTGTGAACTCATAGGTAAATTATTGAGCATCAAACTGATAATAAAGGCTGACTCACTTTCTACTCACAGTCTGAAGTACCCAAGTTTCTCATACTTTTGGCCATTTTTTTATTCGCACTCAGGCAGCAATCGCCACTAAAGACTCAAATCTGCTTCTGACTTACGCTGTTGTTGCTGTTGTTGTTGCTGTAGGGACTTTTCAAGTAACAAATCCTGATTCCAAGAGACTGTTTTGGGTCTTGAGCGTCTAACCTGGGGCAGTAATTTCTTAACAGCAAGTGCCGTAGCTTCTCCAAATTCATCGGAGTTGAACGCCGTTTTGATTTGAGAAATATCCTCTAATCGCTCCACAGGTGTACTTTTGGGGTCAGCAAGTGCCATGTACAGTGTTCGCTGTTTTGGTATTGACCCAGTTTTGGAATATTCCAACATTGCGTATGAGAAAGCATCAATCGTTGAGGAACAAAGCACCACTTTTTCTACTTTGGTCGTTCCTCGCTCACCCAACTGGAAATGGAACCAACTGTTTGTGCGATCGCTTCCAATTGCCAAACCCTTAAATTCACTTCCTTCAAGGTAAGCCCCTTTAACCTGTTGGTTCAAATCTCGCATTACAAACACTGCATTTTGCTTAGAGTCAGCGTAAATTAACCCCGATTGGTGAAATCCGTGTACAAAGTTTGAAGGTAGCCCCCAGAAGTGAGTCAAGTAGTCATGTACTCCAGTCCACTTGCTTTTATCCTCAACTGGTGGCACAAACTTGGGGGCTGGTTCGGTTTGAAGAATATCTGCTGTTTGTTTCTTGACTGCTGCGATCGCTGCTCGTTCTGCCCCCGATTCCCCAAATCTGTCATTGAGCCATGCCAAACCCTGCCGCAAATTGTAATTGTTCACCTGAATCACCAAATCTATTGCCCCACCCCCCTTTTCTACTCCTGGGGAGGCGGACTGAAATTTATCCCCATTTATATTAATGATGTGCCCATGACCTACCCACCTATTAGATTGACTGGGTTTAAAGTCTAAACCTAACTCCCAAGCCACATCTTCCAAGGCTAAGTCACGCAACTGCTGAGTTTGTTGTCGATATTTTTCTTTCTCTTTCTCTAATTGGGCAAGGCGTTGTTGCAGCAGTTCATTAGCTTGAGCCAGTTCTCTAGCTGTTGCTTCCATTTGTCGAAGTTGACGGGCTGCCCTGTCTCGATCTGCGGCTTTGGCTTTGATTTGCTCCAAATTCAACTCTGATACTTCCAGATTTTGCCCAGTTTCTACTATCCGGTAAAAATCCTTTATATCCTCGTGTTTGGCTCTGGAACCCTTCAACCCCCTCTCCAAACCAATCAGCCGCATCGTTTCATAGTAGGAGTCCTGAAATGCTTGGATTTTCTGCCGCCCATCGAAAAAGTGATTACACCGTAGCTGGCCCCGGTCATCCACTGGCACAAAGTAAGCATGAATATGTGGCGTGGCTTCATCTAAATGTAATTCTGCCCTGACTATCCGCGAACCGTATTCCTCAGACAACCATTGGTGCGTCGCTTCTAGCCAAACATCTAATTTATTTTGCTCATAATACCCTGCCTGGGTTGGACATGAGGCACGGAAGTAACTTGGCGATGCACTCAGTAACATCTCGACGCAGTAAACACCGTCAGTCCTTATCTTCCTGTGTTGCGGAGCCTCATTTATCTTTGCCATCACCAAATCTTCTAACCTTGATTCGGGATCGCTGCTGCCTATAAACCTAATATTCTCTACCGACAAATCAGCGTTCGGTGTTTCCCTTTCACGAGATGTGTGAGACGCGCTACTCCCTATATCCTTCTGCTTTATTTTTTTTAAACGAGCGATCGCATACGCCATTCCCGCCCACCTTTTTTCTCTCGTCAACAATATTTCATCTGATAACTAAAATTATTTTTTAGGCTCATTGAGTATTTTTACTCAAGCTTAAAAATGGCATTTTGACCAAATCAAGAATAGCAAAAATAAGCGTACTAGGTACGTTTATTTAGAGGCGGCTGATTCTTTGATTTTCGGCAATTTTATCGCTCCTCGCTAGCTACCTTGAGGGGTACCACACAGCTACCTGTCGGGAAAATCAAAAATCACAAAAAACCACTACTTTTTTGCTCCACAGGTAGCTAGGTGTCACCTGTGTGGTAGCCCGATAACTACCTGTGGGGAATTGTATTATACAATACAGTTTAGCAGTGAATCTACTTTAGTTTTGTGTAGATTGCCAGACTTTTAAAAGATAGGGTGAGTGAAGTTTGAAAAATTAATTAGAGTGCTAATCTATTATTTAGGCTAGTAGACTTGTTCGATTGTCTTTGCATGAGTCTTCGTTTGTTTTAATGCAATAAATTTAAACTTGGAGTCAGGTACAAAAGTTGACCACTAAATCTATAATTTAGTGAGGGTGTTAAGCCTACTTATTCAGAGTCAGTCATACAGAGTTCAAACTGAATTCTTATTTGATAACTCTTAAGCAAAGAAGCTCTTGAGCATGGAGCAGGAAAGCTTTCTAACAAAAGAACATGGGAATAGGCGAGTGAGGGAGCAGTGAGCAGAGGATAAAGATTTTAGATTCCCTTCTACTCAAAGGCTTCAGAGCAATTAAATTGATTTACGCTCAAAATGCACAAAAAATAATACGTCCTAAATTAGACCCCTAAATTTATTTATGGGGCTTCCCATCTGCGCCTCGGACTTTTCGCTGAGTCATTGGAAATATTTGGATTACTGTTTTCGGAAAATTTCTGAATGAATAATATGAATGAGGTAAAGCAAGAGATAATCTCAATTAAGCGTTCTCTTGAGAGTTTGGATGGCAAAATAATTACCTACCTCAAGTCGAACCCTTTGAAACTAGATTTAGATTTTTCTGAGTTTGTTATAAATGCGCTCAAAGCCTACTGGCTACCTTTTGTGATGCATTCTGTAGGAGTGCGTGACGAGGAATTAAGACGCATAGCAATCTGGTCAATCAAACAATTAGAAGGTCAGGCTTCTCTGATCCGCGAGGTTTTTGGGATTTCACCTCAAATAAGTACTGTTGTTCAACTAATGAATACCACTGCTGACTACCCAGGTGCTACCCTTAGCAACGATATATCACTGGACAAGACAGAGCTTGTCAATTCTCAAGGGTCTGACTCAGCGACTGCACTATCTATATCTAATGATGTTGAAGTTAGAGAAGAACTTTTGCTTCCAGATGAAGAAGATTATGACTACGAGAAGGATTTGATACCTGTAGAGATAACAGAGGAAATGAGAAGGACTAGTAAATTATTTGGGGTTTAGTCGTGAAATAGTACGTTTAATTTCGGCAAGTTTATAAGGATGAGAGGGTGCAAGGGAAGTGTGGGGAGTGTAGGAGGTGTAGGAGGTATAGGAGGTATAGGAGGTTAAGGATTTTGTTGAGTAATCATTTTGATTAACCTTGTTTTGTCAAATACCGATGCGCTTCTTACACTCCCTACCCCGGACACACTTCCCGCGCTTCCAGAACTCCCACGCTTGCCACCATGCAACCGCTACACATTCAATCTTTTGAGGTAATTCATGAATAAACCGAATCCAAATCCTGAACCTGCTGTTAATACTCCCAAAATCGTCATCTCAGCTGACATTGGTGGCAGTGAGACAAAAGCGATCGCTCAAATTTATCCTTCAGGTGTGCCAATAGTATTAGCAATGCCACCTGAAATCGCTGATGTCTCTAAAACTTCTGTAGCGCGTTTCGTCCCAAACTCATATAACACCAGTATTTGGGTCGGAATGGGCGATGAGTATTATGTTTTGGGTGCATTGGCAAAAAGTGTTTTTGCTGGGACTTCTGCACTGCGGGATTTAAAATCTCATTATGCTTTACCAAAACTGGCTGGTTTGTTGTGGTTAGCTTGCCGTCAGTTTCAGCTTGATACCAATAATATTGATGCCTTTGTCCAAGTATTGATGCCACCGGGAGAAATTAGTAATGCTCATAATCTCGGTAAAAAGTTAGGGCAATCACTCAACCGGGGAATTGTAACTCCCACCAACAAATTAAAAGGTAAGCTGCGTAATTTTCATGTTGCCCCGGAAGGCAGTGGCATTATGATATACCGCAGTCGCACTCTGGCTGCATCATATACCCAAAAAAATATCGGTTTGCTGATGCTTGGCTACCGGAACGCTAGTTTCGTTCTCAGCCAAAAAGGGAATCCGGCTTTGGCTGAAACTACTGATTTAGGTATGAATTGGTTAGTACAGCAGTTTGTCCAACGCACTGCTGTAGGCTTGTCCAAAGAAGATGAACATTTAGTGACTGCAATCATTGCTGCTGGTAAGGGCAACTTTGAGCCTTTGCGTTCTTTGTCCCGCCAAGCCACACCCGAAGGTGTATCTGCCGACTTAAAATTATTTCAAAACATTCTCCCTGAAGTTCGCTCTGATTACTGTCGCGCTCTTGTACGTTGGATACGAAACATCCCTTCACTTGATGAAATTCTCATTTGTGGTGGGACTGCTGATTTTGTCAAGAAGGAGTTAACTGACCACTTTCAAAATGAAGGTATACCTATTGTTTGGAATGGCGGTGTACAATTCCCTGCTCCTCTTGATACTAAGGGTCTTGGTGAGCGCGTCGCTGATGTTTGGACGGCGCACATTACTTATATATTGATGTTAGACAAGAACTTTGTTTACGACCGCAGACAAGATTTAGTCCCTGACCCCAATAAATCACGACTCTCTACCCCTACTTCTGGCCTTGCCCAACTCCGTGAATACGCCAAAAAACGTGAGGCTGAACAACCTTTAAACAGTTGAAACATTTTGAAGTGCGATCGCTCATAGAGTCAGCCAACTTTCTGAGTGATCGCATAATTCAAGCTAACTATTTAACATCCCAGCCATCAAACAGATTCGGTTGATCTACCCCATACTGTCGCTGCACCAGCCGCCTCAGTTCTGCTACCGAATTGGCTGACTTCATTAAAATCAGCACTGATGTGACATGTGGGGATAATCTCTCCTTTGTTTCATGAGAAAGCATTTGATGTATTTTGTACTTCCTTCGCCCACTTGCAAGAACGGGATTAACAGTGTCGAGCTTGGCTTTTTCCTCTGGTGTCATCCAACTATAAATGAATTCCCAATAGTACAAGCCATTTTTAATGTGCTTTTTGTGCAGCTTACTGATCCGAGCCAAATTCTCTTCAAACTCAGCCTCAAACATTTTAGTCCACGGGCAAGGTGTAGAGAGAATGCGGCAATCATCTATCCGGCGTTGCTCGACTGTGTGTTGCTTACCCCAGACTTGATTAAACCTGCTGATTAGAGAATCTTCAGCAAGTGCATCAACCAGTATTGCTGCTTGATGATTTCCTTGTTTATCAAAGTAACGCCAGATGATCCGAACGTCTTTCAATGACCACGTTACAGCACGTGTCACTGTATTTTTAACCGTATATTCCGCATGGACTGTAACGTGATTTAAGCCTTGCTCCATAAGGGTTTTGTTCACACGGGGTAAGCTAGACTGTAACCTGGTCAACCAGTTTTTATTTATACCAATTGTTTCGAGGATATGATTTTGGGACATCCGGTATTCTTCAGTTTCAACAATTCTAATCGCGTCAAACCGATAGTTGCCGATGTACAACTCAACTGCTTGGGCTGCGGCGAAATTTTTCTTAGCCATAATTAGCTGTGCGAGATTTTCATCAACTCTTCGCGCAGCGCTGAACTCAACTATTAAACTGCTCCATCACGACTCTAACAATATATGAATAACGACCAAGAACTTTACACCCAACAGCTAGCCCAATTTGCTGCGTCTCAAAGTTTTGATGAACGTTCAGTGGAGTTTTTCGATGACGTTTGGCAAGAAGCGGGAGTTAAAGACATCGCTAAAATGACTACTGCTGATGCTGAGTCTGTATTGCAAGTCTTGAGCGAGAGTGAAGCATCACCAGAATTTACTAAAGCTCTACTAGCGCAAGCCATAACAGCAGGAATGCCTAAACACGTTGCAGGATATATCTTGGAGAGTGATACTGACGGGGATGGACGCACACTTGCACAAGAAATCTTCAATGACGGTACAAGTCCGTTTCAACCGAATCAACCATCAGTACTTGCCTCCCAACAAAACCAGTTTCAATCCTTTAGTCAAGAGAACGAAGACTTGGAAATCCAAATTTAGCCAAAAGTACGATTTTTTTGTAGACTCCTGGTTATTGATTTTTTGGGGCTAGAAGACCTAAACTTTGGCTTATTCGTTAGCGTTTCACATGCTCTAAAGGTGTAGCTCTTATGAAGAAAGTTTAGGGGGAAAGGGATAGAATTTTCCCTTTAACCTTTCCCCCTCTTCCAAATATTTGTTCTACACCTTTTTCCAACTTTGAACTAAAGCTATGACACTACAATTACCAACCCACAACGGTACACACTCTCAAAAAGCAACAGACTCATTTACTATCCCTCAACAGAAAGAGCGACTAGAAAATCTGTTGTATCAGAAGGTTCAACAAGGGGAAGACATATCCCCTTGTATTGAAGCTCTCCATTATTTAGCTTCAAAGCAAACAACACAAGACCAACTGCAAGTGATGTGGGCTGAAGTAATCAAAGAACGCTCGACATTCAATTCACTGCAAAGAGTAATCATTACAGCCTTCGCCATCTTAGGAATGATTGCCTTTTTTAATGGGGCATTCGCCAGAGTCAAACCATCGACAGCTGCTAACCCACCTGCTGTTCAACCTCATTAAAAAGATTTTGCTAAAAAGCTGAAAGCCTTGTCTGCTAACCCTTTCAGCTTATATTATTCCTCACTATGCTTAGGCTCACCTAATATGCTGTGTCTTTGTCGAAAGGCAGACTGTCAGCATCCTCAAAGTTACGCAGGTCTTGCTCCATCTGCTGCCGACGTTGAACGTAAGTTCTGCTATCTTCAATCCTTCCTCTCATCTGCCATGCACCAAAATTAATACCCTTTTCTGCGTATTTAGCAGACACTTTGTTGTAATCATCAACCTCGATTTTCTTGCGCCACTCAAGCTGTTCCAGGGCACTTTCACTGATACCAATTTTCTGAGCATATTCTATATATTCAGGTCTGAGAGAACCATCGGGGTTAAATTCCTTTTTCTCTTGTTCAGTAAAGAAATCGTAGGCTGTGTAGATTGGCCACGGCTCTGGGTCAGTCTCGTCCAGGTGCTTCCACTCGTCGTATCTTGCTTTTAGCCTAGAGGCATAATCATCAATTGCCTCATTACTCATTCCCACAGATAACATTTCTTGTCGAGCTTCATTTTTCAAGCTGCCATCTGGATGGAACTCATCCTTGTGCATATTTATCCAACGCTTAATTCTTGACATATAAATCTCCTCAAAAGTTGATTAATTTTCATCAATTCACTTAACAGTTATGGCTTTAGAATTGAAGCATTTTGACCCTCGTTTAAATCAGTGGATCTATATAGACGATAACAAAACTAGCTCTCAATCAATTTTAACTGAAAAGCTCAGTAATACTTTATTAGAATTTTATTTTCCTGGCAAAGAATTCTCGTTTGGACACTCAGATGAATACAGCACCGCCGAAGAATTAAATAATCATCCAGATGGACAGATTTTATTGCTATCTTCTAAGACTCGCTTACTTTATGGAGATAAAGAATGTTTAGAAACGATTCAAAAAATTTGTCCAGATAGTAAAGACCGTGGAGCTTATGGTTCAATCTTCCTTGGGGCTTGTAAAAATTCAATTCACGAAAAGTTAAGCATTCTGGTAGTAGATGATTCTACTAATAACCGGGGTGAAAATGGAGGAATATTATCGAATGATTTGGCATATAAATTAGTTGGTGACTGTTATGGGCAGATTTCAACACAACTTTATGACAAAGTAACCTTAAGAGAATTCCAAGCAGATAAAAGCTATCGTGTAATTCAGCATCGATTTGGTTGGGTAGATGGAGTAGGAGAAGATACTACTAAATATCGTTTTGGCAAAGGAACACTGCGACCATACAGGCTAGATGAAATCAAATATGCAGATCCAAATAACAAACCAAAAATTGATATAATTCTCCCTGTAAGCAGTTTTAAGGGAACAGATAAGGATAGACCCAAAGGCCCCACTAAACCTCAAATTCAACCAGGATTATATCAGCAAAATATTTGGTTAGCTGAAAAAGGGCAATCTCAACAAGGTCAGATGTCTATCTCCCAACTGCTGGCATCTTTCCCCCAAGGAATTAAAGATTTTGCCGAGTCACTAGAGGTACAAGCTGAAAAACTAGCCTCTATTCAAGATGACCCTAGAAATGTTGCTGCATACTATTGTGAAAGATACGAAAAACGTAAAGAATCATTGAGCCAAAACAAATCAAAGACAGGAGAAGTCACAAATCTTGAAACAGATATTAAAAACTTAGAGACAAATGATGACTTAGATGCAGATCAGGAGTTAGATGATGACCCCGCCAAAGATGACTTATTCATGTACAAACTCATTAAAGCCGATTTACTTGGTCATCAGCAGTTATTAGAAACAGAGAAGGTCAAACAGGAATTAAATCGGTTTGTACAAAGTGAGTGGCGAGATATTGCTGTAGGGAAAAGGCTTACTTTTGACCGAGGAATGATTATTCCATCCAAGGAACTCAAAAATGGTGAAATCTGTGTCTCTTGGCTTGATGAGCAAGAAAAAATTCTTAACTTCCGTTCTCCTTTTCTTAATTCTAATGGTTTGTGTGTTTCTAATAATAAATATGTTAAGGATCAGCTAGGGCCAGATGGTGAACCCTTAGAAGGCATAATTGTAGTCAATGACGAAGACCACAAGCGTATACAAGCCAGAATTACAGAGTTAGAAGCGCAAGGAATCGATGTTGATTTTATCGACCCGGCAGAAACCGAATCAGAACGCCAAGCACGAGATTTTGATGGTGACTGCATTGGTGTGGCAAAAGCCAGCTTATATCCCAATTTAACAGCAGAGGCAGAGCGAAGAAATCTTCCCCAAAACGCTTATTCCCCCACAGTTAAGCTAAAAAAGCAATCATTTTATGATCCCACCGATGGAACCCAGCCCCCATTTGAAAAAATTGCTATCCACATGAGCGATAGCATCAGCGTGGGCATAATCAACAATCAGGTTACTGCACTGGAGGCATTAGAATCAGAAATTGAGGTACTAAAAACTTACGGTACTTTTGAGCAGAAATCAAATTATCTAGACCAAGTTTCTAACCATTACGAAACCCTGTTTGAGCAAGAACAGTGCAAAAAGCCAAAGTTAATTAGAGAGGAATACAAGCCTTATATGCAAGGGTTTGTTGAACTTGCTCATTCTGAAAGAACCCCAGAAAATATGCATCAAGCGATGGATATTAACCGCTTGATGTATCGGAGTATGATTGAGGAGGGATGTTATCAAAACCAAATAGCGGTTGATTTATTCAAAAGTGCTAAAAAACCTGAGATGGATAAAATCAGGGAAAACAGCCGCTACTTGTATCGTGATGTTAACTATATTAAAGATAAAAAGTCGCGTTCAGTTTATTTAAACACGGGGATAACACCAAAGGGCTACTCCCCAGTAGAATTATTAATTAATCAAACTAATAAATATTTCCAAGAATCACAGTTAGAATCGCGCCCCATCGTCCAGTTTAAAGACTTGTTCAAAGGGGTAGAATTTACACCACAGCAGAAATTTGCAGCGATCGCGGCGAAGTACGAGTTTGACCAGAAATTCAACGCAGCGGTTCGGATGTCCCAACGGCGTGAAACCGAGAAAGGGCCATCCGCAATTGTGCAAACTCCACAGTCTTGCAAACTGGAAATTACCAATCTCACCCGTTACGGGCATCCTGAAATCTGGAAAGCCGAGACGTTGAACATTCGCCTAGAAGAAATTAAATTTACAAGTAGTGAACGCCCCCACAAATTACTAGCAGTCGCCCAGATTAATGGAGAAATTGATAAAGATGGGAAACCCGCATACCGTCATCTTGGGACAGTTAGCCAACAGTCGATAACT
Source organism: Nostoc sp. UIC 10890 (assembly GCF_054786515.1). Taxonomy (NCBI): domain Bacteria; kingdom Bacillati; phylum Cyanobacteriota; class Cyanophyceae; order Nostocales; family Nostocaceae; genus Nostoc; species Nostoc sp. UIC 10890. Next base: position 1,821 of record NZ_JBSGKF010000005.1, on the reverse strand, counting down.
GACCATAACCTCAAACCGGGGATGGCCACGCAGGGGGCTAAAGTACTAGAATTTAAACCAGAACTTACTAGAAGCCAAACTAAACTACTCTTTGCCAAGGCTTATGATGCGGCTGTTGCATTTTACGCGAAAATCCCAGAGTCAGACAAACTTGCTGCGGCTGCCGCCGCTTGGAACATCTGTGCATCCCGCCAAGATGAACTGGAAGTTGCACGTAAAGAAAACGCAAACCCCCAGGCTTACGCTAAAAAAGTTTCCAATTTCGCCTTCGCTGCTTTCCCCAATGAGATTATCTCCCGACTGGAGCAGTTGCAATTTACTGAACCAAAGTTAGTCACGCTGAATAATGAAGCGAATCAATTTTTGGGTAGAGACTGGAATCCCAGCGAAAAACACGCGATAGAAATTAGGGCTAGCCACCACCCACCGGGACACGAACGCCACGTTTCCAGACTGTTATTTGTACAGGATACTGACGGCGAATATAAAGAATTCGCCATGCTTGAACCCAGAACTGGACAGCTACCGATTGGCACAAAGGCACAAGCTAATTTCGTTGGCGTGGAACCTGCTACTGCAAAGGCCACTATTGGAATACCAGGAAACGAGCCGACTGAGATTACCATCCGCGAACTCAAGAACTTCTCTTATGCAGGACTTGTTTTTAACGACCAACCCGTAAATCTAGAGTTTGGTACTGTGCCGGTGACTGATAAAACTGTCAAGCTCAAAATTGATAATAAAACTTTGGGTGAGTTAGACAGTGATTCTGTCGAACAGTTAAAACAAGTTGATTACCTAAAAAATGCTTTGCCCCTGAAGTTGAAACTTACTTCTATCTCCGAAACCGGAGATCAAGCTTTTTTGTTGGGTGAGTCCCCAAATGGTAATCTCCTCAAAATTAATAAAATTAACTTCTATGATTTTTCTGGTCAGACATTTAATGACCAAGATTACCGAAAACTGACTATCGATTTGCCACCTTTAAAAACCAGAGATGCTGTGTTTTTGAATGGTGAACCATTAGGAGTACTGCACTTCAAAAAGGACAAAGACGCGCTCAAACAGCTTGGGCTACTCAAAAGCGGACAATTGACACCTGCACCCGCTATTATTCAAAGTAATTTTTCATTAGTCTGCGCCAAAATTGACCCCAGTACTATTGAGTATCCCCAGAACTGGACGAAGGAATTCCAAGTTTTTGGGACTCAATCGGTTAATCCCCAACAACAAGAGATGATTAATAGCAGTGAGCCAATTCTACATCATATTAAAGAGCGTCCCACATTCCTATTTTCTACCCAATCAAACAAAAAGCTTGGAGTCATGGGCTTGGCTGTTGACAACCATAAAGCTGATACTGTTGCTAAATGGTTAACTGCTCAAAATGTTAAATTCTCGCTTGCCCCACGCGAAAATGTTATTAGAGAAACCAAAAAAGGTTTAGCAGTATTTAACTTGGTTAATAGTTCAATTCCCCCCAAAACTTTAGATAACATGACCAAGAAATTTGGGGCTGTGATTGAATCAAGTACTGAATATCAGCAACTCGTTAGCTCCCTTGCCACGCGACCGCAATTTTTAAAACCGCCAGAACAAACAGCACAATCCCCACCTAACCAATCTACAACTCCATTACTCTCTAGTACTCCTCCTACACCAGAGATTACTAATAGTGCAAAAACCGAACCTTTAGGCGTAGAGAAGCCCCCGACAATTACTATTGATGATTTGAGAAATTGGTACAATGCCGCAGATAAGTTAGGGAAGCCAGAAAATTACAAAAAACGGATTATTGAGGTGGCTAATGGGTTTAAAGCT